>NZ_JBFANY010000001.1:902861-1364329 GCF_040674975.1 Amycolatopsis sp. NPDC049688 | reverse complement strand
CGCGCGGGTGGTGGGGGGCGGAGGGGGCGCGCGGGGTGGGGTCGGTGGCGGGGCGGGGGGGGGGGGGCGGCCCCCCGCGGCCCGGGCCTCACATGCTCGCGCCGGCGCCCTTCGTGAACTCCGCGGTGTCGCCCTGGACCGCGAGGCCGGGCTGCCCGTCGACGCCGACGGTCGTGGTGCCGGCGACGGTCACCCGCTCGCCGCGGCGGTGCTGGTCGCCGTAGTCGCGGACCGCGTAGTGCATCGTCGCCTGGTTGTCCCAGATCAGCAGGTCGCCGACCTGCCACCGCCACCGGACGGTGTACTCGGGCTTGGTCGCGTACTCCATCAGCGTCCGCAGCAGGTCCCGCCCGGCCTGCGGGCTGTAGCCGGCGACGCGGCGGGCGAACCCGCCCAGCAGCAGGGCGCGCTCGCCGGTCTCCGGGTGCACCCGGACCGCGGGGTGTTCCGACGCGAAGACGTGGTTGACGAAGTTGGACTTCGCGGTGCCGGAGTAGGTGGCGTCGGTGAAGTCCGAGTCGTTGCAGTGGATGACCCGCAGCGTGTCGGCGAGCGCCCGCAGCCCTTCCGGCAGCGCCTGGTAGGCCGCGGCCGTGTTCGCGAACAGGGTGTCGCCGCCCACCGGCGGGCAGACCACGTTGTGCAGGATGGCGAACGCGGGCGGGTTCTCCATGTAGGAGAAGTCGACGTGCCAGTAATTGGCGCGCGTGCCCTCGCCGCGGGAGTCCATCTCGCGCAGCAGCGGCCGGCCTTCCGGGCCGCCGTAGATCGGGTGCCCGAGGGTCAGGTTGCCCAGTCTGCGGCCGAAGGCCACCAGCCGGTCGTAGTCGAGCTGCTGGTTGCGCAGGAAGATCACCTTGTGCGTCAGGAGCGCCGACCGGATCCCGGCGACCACCTCGTCGCTCAGTTCGGCCGCCGCGTCCACGCCGTGGATCTCGGCGCCGATGTTGCCGGTGACTTGCCGGACATCCACGCCGACGGAACTCGCGGGCGCCATGAGTTCGGTCATGTTCGTGCACCTTTCCGATCTGCCGCTCCGGTGGACCCGACCCACGTTGCCAGATATTGCCTAAGATGGCAACATCTTGGAAAATCCGCCGATCGACGACGGGATCGAGGACGTGCTGATGATCGACACCGAGAAGGTGGCGGCGATCCGGGACGAACGGATCGACTGGAGGTTCAAGGGTCTCCCCGTGGCACTGGAGGGCGAGACGATCGCGAGCGCCGCCGGCCGGCGGCTGAACCTGTTCGGCGACGAGTTCCTGGGGCCGGTGCTCACCCTCGACGAGACCGCCCTCGACCACAACATCACCACGATGGCCAAATGGTGCGCCCAGCGCGGCGTCGAGCTCGCCCCGCACGCCAAGACCACGATGGCGCCCCAGCTGTGGGCCCGGCAGCTCACCGCGGGCGCCTGGGGGCTGACCGCGGCGAACGCGGCCCAGCTGCGGGTCTACCGCGCGTTCGGGGTGTCCCGTGTCCTCTTCGCCAACCAGCTGGTGGACGCCGCGGCCCTGCGGTGGGTGGACCGGGAACGGGCCGCCGATCCGGGGTTTTCCTTCGCCAGCTTCGTGGATTCCGTTGCGGTGGTCGACCGCATGGAGGCGTCGCTGCGCGAGATCGGCGCGCAGCCGGTCGACGTACTGGTCGAGCTGGGCCGGACCGCCGGCCGCGCCGGGGCGCGGTCGCTCGAGGACGCGCTCGCCGTGGCCCGTGCGGTGGCCGCCAGTCCCCTGCTGCGCCTGGTCGGCGTCGGCGGCTACGAAGGCGTGCTGGTCAACGACCCGTCGCCGCACAGCCTCGCGGTGATCGACGAGTTCCTGCAGCGCATGCGCGAACTGACGATCACACTGGCCGGCGAAGCACTCTTCGAGACCGAGGAAATCCTGCTCACCGCCGGGGGGAGCTGCTTCTTCGACCGGGTGGCCGACGTCTTCGCCGGGCCGTGGCCGGGGCTGTCGGTCACCACCGTGCTGCGCAGTGGCTGCTACGTCACGCACGACGACGGTTTCTACCGCTGGATGTCGCCGTTCTCCCGCGGCGAAGCCGGCTCACTGCGTCCCGCGATGCGGTTGTGGGCCCGGGTGACGTCGCTGCCCGAGCCCGGGCTCGCCCTGCTGACGGCGGGGAAACGGGATTTGTCGTTCGACGCCTGGCCACCCGAGCCGCAGGTGGTCCGCACGGCGGACGGGACCGTCCGGCCGCTGCCGGACTGCGTGATCAAGCAGGTGAACGACCAGCACGCCTTCGTCACGCTGCCGCCGGGGCACGGCGTGGCGCCCGGCGACTGGGTGGGGCTCGGGCTGGCCTACCCCTGCACCGCCTTCGACAAGTGGGCCCTCATCCCGGTGGTGCGCGGGGAAACCGTGGTCGACTTCGTCCGCACGTACTTCTGACCCGGGAACGGGGGCGGCGGTCGCCGCCCCCGTCAGGTCAGTAGGACACGTCGCCGCGGAGGTGTTCGCTCGGCCGGCCGTCGACCCCGACGGGCACGGTCCCGGTGACCGTCACGCGTTCGCCGAGGCGGTGGGCGGTGCCGTAGTCGTGGACCGCGTAGTGCATCGTCGTCTGGTTGTCCCAGATCGCCAGGTCGCCGGTCTGCCACCGCCACCGGACCGTGTGCTCCGGCTTGGTCGCGTACTCGTGCAGCACGCGGATCAGGTCGCGGCCGGCCTGCGGGCTGAACCCCACGGCCCGGCGCGCGAAGCCGCCGATCAGGATCGACCGCTCGCCGGTTTCCGGGTGCACCCGGACCGCCGGGTGCTCGGCCTCGAAGATTTCGGTGAGGTAGTTCGTCCGGTAGCCGCCGTCGCTGTAGGTGTCGTCGGTGTAGTCGCAGTCGTTGGAATGCACGATGCGCAGCCCGTCGGCCAGGGCGCGCAGGCCTTCCGGCAGGTTCGCGTACGCCGCGGCGGTGTTGGCCCACAGGGTGTCCCCGCCCACCGGCGGGCAGATCTTGTTGTGCAGGAACGCGAACGACGGCGGCTGCACCAGGTAGGTCAGGTCGGTGTGCCAGTGGTTGGCCCGCGTGCCTTCGCCGCGCGAGTCCATCGCCCGCAGGTGCGGACGGCCTTCCGGGCCGCCGTAGATCGGGTGGCCCAGGGTGAGCTCGCCGAACCGCTCGGCGAACGCGACCTGGCTGTCGTAGTCCAGCCGCTGGGCGCGCAGGAACACCACCTTGTGCTCCAGCAGCGCCTTCCGGATGGTGGCGACGGTGGCGTCGCCGAGCGGCGCACCGGCGTCCACCCCGCGGATCTCGGCGCCGATGCTGCCGGTCAGCTTGCTGACCTCGACGTCGGTGGCGGTCGAGAGCGTTTCGGTCATGGGACACGCCTTTCCTGGTCTCCGGATGTCCGGGCACGGAACGGGATACCCTCCATGCTGGCACAGGTTGCCAAGTCAGGCAATGCACTCTAGCTGCATATATCGTAGGCCGAGCAGCGGTTTGGTTGACGAACGTTGCCAAGGTTCCACCGGTGTGTTGTCATCGTGGCGGAGGGCTGATGAACCAGGCGATCGAGCGGAAACCGGCGGCTGTGGTCCGGGAACCGGCGTTGCGGAGAACGCTGGCCCTGGACTACCTGGCGTGCTGCTTCGGGCGGTTCACGCTCATGCCCGTGCTGGCGATCATGCTGGCCGCGGGCAGCGGGGGCGCGGCCTGGGCCAGCACCGGCATCGGCCTGTTCGGCTTCATGCTCTGCGCCGGGCTCGCCGCCCTGCCGGCCACCCGGTGGCTGCCGAAGTTCCCCTACGTCGTGAGCCTGCCCGCCAGCATGGTGTTCTCCGCCGTGGGGTTCGGGTTGCTGCCCTACACCCACCACGCCGCGCTCACGATGACGCTGCTGTTCCTCGGCGCGTTCGGCATCAGCGTGCACGCGACGCTGGTCCGGGTGCTGGTCCGCGAGGTGATCGCCGGCGAACCGGGGCGGAACACGATCTACTCGATCCAGCAGATCGCCACGAACGCCGCGGCCGCGGTCGGCCCCTTCGCCGCCGGCGTGCTCTACGTGGCGGGCGACGCGCGGCCGCTGCTCGCGGTGATCGCCCTCGCCTACGTCCTGGCCGGGGTGACGTTGCTGGCCGGCCTGCCGCGCGGGCTCCGGCCCTCGGACGCCCTGCGCGAGCGGGTCCGCGGCCCTTCGCACCTGCTCGCGACGCTGCGCGGCCGGGAGGCGCGCCGGACCTCGCTGATCACGGTGGCCGGGGCGTTCGTCTACGCGCAGTTCTACTCGGCGTTCGCGCTGCTGGTCGGCTTCGCGGTCGACTCGGCGCTGCTGCGCGGCGCGCTGCTCGCCGGTCCGCCGGTGGCCATCGCGCTGCTGCAGACCCCGGTCACGGTCGTCGCCAACCGGTTCCTGCGCACGGGGGTGCGCCCGGTGCAGATCCTCGCACTGGCCACCCTGGTGTTCGGCGTGGCGATGCTGCTGCTCGGCCTGGGCCTGCCGGTCGTGGTGGCGGCCACGGCGGCGATGGCGGTGTTCGCGGTCGCGGAAATGCTCTTCACCCCGATGGTGAGCACGGCGTTCAGCCGGCTCCCCGGCCCCTCCGCGCTGGCCGCGTCGAACCTGCAGGGGGTCGCGTGGACGACCGGGGAAGCCCTCGGCTCCCTCTGCGGCGGCGCGCTCTTCCTGCTCGGCTACCACCACGGCGCCGCCCAGTGGTACTGGCTCGGCCTCGCCGTGCTCGCCAGCCTGGCCGCGGTGCCCTACTTGACCGGGCGCCGGTCCACTGTGGACTGATCGGACGGAGCCGGGTCGACGACGAACTCGACCGACGACGCCAGCTCCGCCGCGAGAGCCCGCGCCCGGGCCGGGGTGTCCGCGCCGGCCACGACGACACCCGCGCGGTCGGTGGACTGCCGGACGGGGCCGGTCACCGCCCCCGGGGCCACCGTCAGCTCCGCGTACAGCACGCCGGGGTGGGCCGTCACGGCGTCCCAGCCGTGGACCTCGATCAGGCGCCCGGGTGGCGGGGCGAGGAAGCGCGCCGCCGCCGCGCGGCTCGGGGCCGGTACCGGCCCGGTGCCGCGGCCGAGGACGTCGTCGAAGACCAGGCCGAACAGCTCGAGCCCCGGAATGGCGTGCGCCAGCAGCAGGTGCAGCCAGTCGCCGCCCGGACGGCCGTGGACCTCGCCCAGCACCACCCCGTCGCCGGTGAGCCACAGCTCGACGTGGAAGATCCCGAACCGCAGGCCCAGCGCGGTGAGCGCCGCGGTCACCTGGCGCTCGATCTCGCGCCGGGTGACCGCCGGCAGCTCGGCGGGCAGCACGTGGCCCACCTCCACGAAACACGGCGGGGGCAGCGTTTCCTTCGCGGTGATCGCGAGGACCTCGGGTTTCCCGCCGAGGAACACGCCCTCCACGCTGAATTCGGGCCCCGGCACGAACTCCTCGACGAGGAACAGCCCCGGATCGGGCAGCTGGCGCACGGCGCCGGGCAGTTCGGCGGCGCTGCGCACCTTCCGCACCCCGATGCTGGCCATCGCGTCCCGCGGCTTGACCACCCAGGGCCCCGCGGAGCCGGCCGTGAAAGCGGCGGCCTCGGCGACGGAGGTGCACAGCCGGACGGCGGGCTGCCGGAAGCCGGCCGCCGCCAGCGCGGCCCGGCACTCGTCCTTGTTCCGGACGAGCCGCACCGCGTCCGGCGGGTTGCCCGGGGCACCGACGGCCGCCGCGGCTTCGGCGGCCGCCACCACCACGGTGTCCCGCAGGCCGAGGACGACGTCGAACCGCTCGCCCCGCTCCCGCACCCACCGCGCGCTTTCCGCCGCGTCTTCCGGGTCGACGGCCGACACCGCGTCGGCGAGCGCGGCGACCCGGGCCGTCGCCGCGAGGTTGGCCTCGGTGTTCGTCAGGTGGGACCGGATGCCCCGGGCCCGCGCCTGGGTCAGGGCCGCGGTGGCGATGTCCAGGCTCGAGGCGACCGGGCCCGCGCCGCCGAGGAACAGGAACCCCGTCATGCTTCCTCCCCCTGGCCGCGAAGGCGGTAGACGCGGTCCTTGAGGTCGCCGATCGCCTTGTGGTCCGCGGCCAGCAAGGCCGGGTCCGGACCGGCCAGGAAGATCCGCAGCGGGCTGGTCAGCAGGTCCTCGGTCGGGCGGATCCGCGCGCCGGGGGCGAGTTTGACGTTCACCGCGTGCACGGTGGGCAGCGCGGCGATCTCGTCGACGACCGCCTGGTCCACCGACTCGACGACGCCGTCGGCCGTCGTGCTCGTGTTGTGCACGACGGCGTGGCAGCGCCGGGAGTACCCGCCGCCGGTGAACTCGTCCGGGCGCGCGAAGGCGAGCGCGGTCAGGTCGGCCTGGTTGCCGCCGAGACAGCGGTCGTGGAAGCCGGGGTGCATGTTCCCGTTCAGCCGGGCGGCGATCTCGACCAGCGCCGGCCCGTCCGGCGTCATGATGACCTCGGCGTGCGCGGGACCGTGCCGGATGCCGAGCGCGGCCAGCACGCCGTCGACGTACCCGACCAGCTCCGGCACCGGGGCGGCGTCCGGGTCGAGCAGCACGTCCCGGTCGTAGATCGGCTTCCCGGCCGCCGTCGTGGTCTTGACGTATTCCCAGACGCCGCAGACGTACCGCCGCCCGTCGCGGCTGACCGTGTCCACGATGTACTCGGTGCCGGCCAGGAACGACTGCGCGAGCACCGAGGTGTTGCGCTCGCCGAACATGGTCGTGTTCGCCAGAACCGCACGCGCCGCCCGGTCCGCCTCCGCGGCGGTGCGGCAGATGGCGACGTCCTCGGTGGACGCCGAACTGAGCGGCTTCACGACGACCGGGTAGCCGCCGGTCTCTTCCGCCCACGCGACGATCTCCCCGGCAGACGTGGCGACGTGCTGCCGGGCGCAGCGGAGGCCCGCCGCCCGCAGGGTTTCGATCATCACGTACTTGTCCCGCCGGGCCGCCGACAGGCGTGAGCCGTTGCCGGCCAGCCCGAGCCGCTCGCCGAGCGCGTCGGCGAGCGGCACCCCGGACTCGGCGCCGGCCACGACCGCCACCGGGTGGTACTCCGCCAGCTGCGCCACCACGCCGGGGATCGCCGCGGCGCCGGGGCAGGCGAAGCCGGCCCGGTAGTGGTCCAGGTCGGGTGGCGCCATCGAGGGCATCAGGTCCGCCGTACTGCGGACGTGGACGACCTCGGTGCCGAGCCGGTGGAAGGCCGGCGGCAGGAAGTTGCCGGTCGAGTAACCGTCGACGATCACCGCGGTTCGGGCAGCCATGTGTTCCTCGTTTCGGGCCGGAGGGTCAGCGCGTCGCCAGGCCGAGGCAGTCCCGCACCAGCTGGTACGGCGGCTCGGCGACGAGGTAGAAGTGGTCCCCCCGGACGTTGCGCTCCTGGAACGTCCCCTCGGTCAGGTCCGCCCACGGCCGCCGGTCGGCGTCGACGTCGGCGTCCCCGACGATCGACGTCACCGGGCAGCTCAGCAGCGGCTCGGCGCGGTGGCCGTAGGCGTGGAACATGCGGCCGTCACTGCGGATGTAGGGCAGCACCAGTTCCTGGAACAGCGGATCCGCCGCCAGCTCCGGATCGGTGCCGCCGAGCGCGGCCAGCCTGCTCGCGGTGGTGTCGTCGTCATCGGGTTCCTCGGGCGGCGGGCCCGGGTAGGGCGCGTGCCTGGCCCCGGACGCGAACAAGTGGGCCGGCCGCACCCCGGCCGCCTCGAGGCTCCGGGCCGTCTCCAGCGCCACCACCGCGCCGAGGCTGTGCCCGAACAACGCGATCGGCCGGTCCGCCAGCGGCAGCAGCGCCTCGGCGATCTCGCGGCCGAGCCGGGCCAGGTCGTCCGGTGGCGGCTCGCCGAGCCGTTCGGCGCGGCCGGGGTAGCGGACGGCGTGGACCTCCATGTCGGTCAGGTGCCGGCCCCAGTCCCGGAAGAACGACGCCGACCCGCCGGCGTGCGGGAAGCAGACGAGCCGCTGCCGCGGATCGGGGTGGGCGACGGTGCACTGCAGCCAGACGTCGGTCCGTCCGGTCATTTCCCCGCACCCCCGCCCACGCGCTGGCGCCGGGCCCGGACCGCGTTCGCCCGCCGGGCGGCCGCCTGCCGGGCGTCGGTCCGCGACCGGCCGTCCTGGGCGCCGGTGTCCCGGATCAGCGCGGCCTGTTCGGACACCGTGGTGTGGCGGAAGAGCTGGACCACCGACGGCCGGATGCCGGTCCGGCGTTCCAGGGCTTCCTGCAGCTGGAACATGGTGAGCGAATGGCCGCCGAGGTCGAAGAAGTTGACCTCGGCTGGCACCTCGGGCAGTTCGAGGACCTCGGCCCAGGCCGCCGCCACCTCGCCGACCGTGTCACCGGCCGTGGCGGCGGGGACGGGATTGCCCGGCGCTGTTTCGGCCATGGCCTGCAGCGCGTGGCGGTCGATCTTGCCGGTGACGGTCTGCGGCAGGCGCTCCAGCGGCTGCACCCGGCCCGGGACAGCGGCGGCGGGCAGCCGCGTCGCCAGCTCGGCCCGCACGGCACCCGGGTCGACCGCGGCGGAGGCGAGGACGAACGCGGTCAGCGCGGGCGGGTCGCCCGCGGCCACGACGACCGCGTCGTCGATCCCGGGCACGGTCCGCAAAGCCGCTTCGACGGCCCCGAGTTCGACGCGGTGGCCGCGGATCTTCACCTGGTGGTCGCGGCGGCCGAGGAACTCGAGCAGGCCGTCGGCGGTGCGGCGCACGATGTCGCCGGTGCGGTACATGCGGGCGCCTTCGCTGCCCGCGAAGGGGTCTTCGACGAACACCGCGGCGGTGGCGTCCGGCCGGCCGAAGTAGCCGCGGGCCACGCCGCGGCCGCCGATGTACAGCTCGCCCTGGGTCCCGTCGGGCACCGGCTGCCGCCGGTCGTCGAGCACGTACAGGCGCGCGCCGGGCACCGGGCCGCCGATCGACACCGGCCCCGGCGCGTCGAACCGGCGGTAGCTGGCCCAGACCGTGGCCTCGGTGGGGCCGTACTCGTTGACGAGCGCGACGGTACCGGCGTGGGCCGCGAAGTGGCGGTCCACCAGGGCCTGCGGCAGGGGTTCGCCGGCCACGATCACGGTGTCGAGGGTGCTGGCGCCGCATCCGCCGAGCCGGGCGGCCGCGTCGAGCAGGACGCGGTAGAGGGACGGCACGCACAGCATCCGCGTGACCCCGTGCCGCTCGATCAGCTCCAGGAGCCGTTCCGGATCGCGCACCTCGTCCGGGCGGGCGACGACCACGCTGCCCCCGGCCGTCAGCGTGCCCCAGAGCCCGGCGACCGACGAGTCGAACGCCAGCGGCGAGACGAGGAGGAAGACCGGGGCGCCCGGGTACACCGCGTGGCGGGCCTCGGTCGACGCGGCCAGCTGGCCGTGCTCGACCAGGACGCCCTTCGGCTCGCCGGTGCTGCCCGAGGTGTAGATCAGGTACGCGGGGTCCTCCGCGGTGACCTGGATCGGCGGCAGCGGGATTTCCGCGCCCTCGGCCGCCTCGTCCGCGCGGATCACCGGCAGCCCGCTTCCGGCCAGCCGGGCGGCCGTCTCGCCGGTCGCCACGGCCGCGGTCACCCGGGCGTCGGCCAGCACGGCGGCGATCCGCCCGTCCGGCTGGGCCTGGTCGAGGGGGACGTAGGCCGCGCCGGCCCGGAGGACCCCGAGCGCCGCGGCCACCATGGCGGTGGACGGCTCGGCGAGGACGGCGACGCGGGTGCCCCGGCCGGCGCCCGCCGTGGCCAGCCGGGCCGCGATCCGGCCGGCCCACGCGTCCAGCGCCCGGTAGCCGACGCGGTGGCCGCCACTGTGCACCGCCGCCCGGTCGGGGTGCGTGCGCGCGAACCGGGCGACCAGTTCGGGCACCGGGGTGCCGCTGCTGCCGGGCTGCCGGACCCGGTCGTCGGTCTGGTGCGGGGATGCCACAGGAATCTCCTCCACTGGTTGGCCGAAGCTCGGGCCGGTCACGCCGGCGGGTTCAGCAGGGCGCGCACGATCTCCGCCTGCCGGCCCAAGGTCCGGCCGGTGAGCATGGCGCGCAACGGGACCTGGACGCCGAGTTCCTGCTTGACCTTGCGGGCCAGCTGCGTGATGAGCAGGGAATCGCCGCCCAGCCGGAAGAAGTCCGACTCGTCGGTGAGGTCGGGTTCGCCGAGCAGTTCCGCCCAGAGCCCGGCCAGCAGCGCGGCCGGGTCCGGCGGCTCGGGGGCCGCCTGGTCGCCCGCGACGTCGTCGGCCGCGGGCCGCGGGCCGTCGACCTCCGGGGCCAGCCACCGCGGCCCGGCGAAGGCGTAGGACGGCAGGTGGACGAGGCTGCCGTCGGCGCCCAGCTGCGCGGTGTCGAGGGGCAGGCCCTGGGTCCACAGCGTGCCGAGCGCGGTCAGCACTTCTTCGGCCGGCCGTGCGGTGCGCGACGGCGACAACGGGACGGCGTCGAGCATCGCCGACAACGCCTGGCCGGGGCCGACTTCGACGAACACCGCACCGGGCAGACGCGTCCGGATCGCTTCGGTGGCCGGGGCGAACCGGACCGGCTGCCGGGCCTGGCGCACGAACAGGTCCGCCTCGACCGCGGTACCGGGCAGCAGGAGCTCGCCCGTGGCGTTCGCGGCGAGCGACACCGCCGGGCTCCCCGGCACGACGCCGTCCAGCGCCGCGGCCAGGCTCGGCAGCGCCGGCTCGACGAGCGCGGAGTGGAACGCGTGGCTGGTCCGCAGCTCCTTGCTGAACACGCGGTCACCCAGCCAGGCCCGGAACTGCCCGGCCGCCGCGGCGGTGCCGGCGAGCACACAGGAGTCGGCCGAGTTGACCGCCGCCAGTTCCAGCGCGCAGCCGGACTCCGCGAGCAGCTGCGCCGCGGTGGCTTCGTCACAGCCCACCGCCACCATGGCGCCAGGCGGGCAGGCCTGCATCGCCCGGCCACGGGCCGCGACGAACGCCGCGGCGGCCGGCAGGTCGAAAACCCCCGCGTAGCAGGCGGCGGTGATCTCGCCGAGGCTGTGCCCGAGCAGGGCGCCGGGCGTGAGGCCCAGCGCGGTCAGCGCCCGGGCCGCGGCGTACTCGACGGCGAACAGCGCGGGCTGCGCCAGTTCGGTCGCTTCCAGTTCGGCCGCGGGGAAGTCCCGGTCGAACAGGGCGGCCCGCACCCGCGCGGCCACCTCGGGCGGGAAGGCGGCCAGGCATTCCTCCAGCGGCGCGGCGAAACCGGGCAGGGCTTCGGCGAACGGCCGGGCCATCCCCGGCCGCTGGGCACCCTGGCCGGGGAACACGAAGACGGCGGGCGGCGGCCCGTCGGCGGGACGGCGGCCGCGCACGAGGCCCACCCCGCCGGTGATGCGGCCGGCGACCTCGGCACTGGTCCGGCCGGTCACGGCGGCGCGTTCGGCCAGCATCGCCCGGCCCGCCACGAGCGTGTGCGTGACGTCGGCGAGGTCGGGGTTCTCCTTCACCAGGTGCTCGCCCAGGGCCACGACCCCGCGGGTGAGCGCGTCGGAATCGGCTGCCGACACCAGGACCAGCCGGCTGACCTCCCCCTCCCGGCGCGTGACCGGCGGCCGCTCCGGAGGCTGTTCGACGAGCACGTGGACGTTGGTGCCGCCGATGCCGAACGAGCTGACCCCGGCCCGCCGGGGTGTCGGCCCGGACCACGGTTCGAGCCCTGCGGGGACGTACAGCGGCGAGTCCGCGGTCTCCAGCAACGGGTTGAGGCGGGTGAACCCGCCGACCGGGGGAACGGTCCCTTCGCGCACCACCAGCAGCGCCTTGATGAGTGCGGCGAGGCCGGCGGCGGCGTCGAGGTGGCCGGTGTTGCCCTTCAGCGCCCCGACGGCGATCTGGTGCACGCCGGCGCCCATGCCCCGGTAGGCCGCCGACGCGGCGGACCACTCGATGGGGTCGCCGACCTTCGTGCCCGTGCCGTGGGTTTCCAGGTACCCGACGGACGCGGCGTCGACGTCGGCCGCGCTCAACGCGGCCTCGATCGCGGCCTGCTGCCCGGACGGCGAAGGGGCGTAGTACCCGGCCTTCGCCGCGCCGTCGTTGTTGACCGCGCTGCCGAGGATGACGCCGTGCGGCTCGATGCCGTCGTCGAGGGCGTCGGCCAGCCGGCGCAGGACCACGCAGGCCACGCCGGAGCCGGCGAGCACGCCGTCGGCACCGGCGTCGAACGGGCGGCAGGCACCGGACGCCGACTGGATCCCGCCGGCGACGTGCACGTACCCCGCCTGCGGGAAGTCGATGCCCGCGGCGGCCACCACGGCCTGGTCGCAGTCGCCGTTGAGCAGGGCCTGGATCGCCAGGTGCAGCCCGACCAGCGAGGACGAGCAGGCGGTCCGCACGCCGATGGCGGGTCCGGTGAGGTCGAGTTTGTAGGCGATGAGGCTGGCGATGAAGTCCGGCTCGGTGCCGTGGATCGCCTGGTCGAGGACCTGCGGATCGAGCGGGCCGCGCGAGAGCATGGCGCGCAGGTACCCGCTGCCGCTGTCCGAGGCGTACACGCCGGTGACCGGGCCGTCGCCGAGCGGGGCCCGGCCGGCGTCTTCCAGCGCCGCCCACGCGGCCTCGAGCATCAGCCGGTGCTGCGGGTCCATCAGCTCGGCGTCACGGGCGCTGAACCGGAACACCGTGTGGTCGAATCGGTCCGCGTCGGCGAGGTGACCGCGGACGGGCACATACCCCGGGTCGCCGAGCTCGGCGGCCGGGACCCCGGCGCGGGCCAGCGCGGCCTTGTCCAGTGTCGTCGTCAGCACCTGTCCCGAGGTCACCGCCGACCAGAGCTCGGTGATGCTCGCCGAGCCGGGAAACCGGCCGGACATGCCGGTGACGGCGATGTCGAAGGAACGATCGCGGGCCATCTCACCCCCAGAGTCGGAACTTTCCCCAGGTTGCCTCATTAGGCAATGACTGGCAAGCTGTTGACAATTGTTGGCAACCTCTGGCGGGGATCCGACCTGGTGAAGGGGCCGAGCGTGCAGCCAGATCCACAGTGGACGACCGAGACCGGCCTGCACGAAGCGGTGGCGCGCACGGCACGGGACCGGCCGGAGGCCGTCGCCCTGATCTCCGGCCACCGCCGCGTCAGTTACGGCGAACTCGACGGCACGGCCGACGCCTGGGCCGCGAGCCTCGGCACCGGCGCGGGCGACCTGGTCCCGATCACCCTCCCCCGCAGCGTTGAGCTGGTGACCGCGCTGCTGGCGGTGCTCAAGACCGGCGCGGCCTACGCCCTGCTCGACCCGGCGTGGCCGGTGGACCGCCTGCGCGAGGCGTTCCGGCAGCTGGACCCGCCGCTGCTGGTGACCCGGCCCGGTGCGGTCGAGCTGCCGGAACTGCCGGTGTGGACACCCCCGGCGAGACCGGCAGCCGGTGAAACCGGCTTCCGGCCGGCTGCCGTCGAGGGATCCGCGCCCTGCTGCGTCTTCTTCACCTCGGGCACCACAGGGACACCGAAAGGCGTGCTGGTCCCGCACCAGGCGACGGCCCGGCTGTTCCGGCCGGGCACCTTCGCCCGCTTCTCGGCGGACACCGTGATGCCGCTGGCCGCGCCGGTGCCCTGGGACGCGTTCTCGCTCGAGCTGTGGTCGGTGCTGCTCAACGGCGGGACGAGCGTCATCGTCGACGAGCCGTTCCTGTCGGCGGCTTCGCTGCGCGACGGGATCAGCCGCCACGGCGTCGACACGGTCTGGCTCACCAGCAGCCTGTTCAACATGATCGTCGACGAGTCCCCCGAAGCGTTCCGCGGGCTGGACCAGGTCATGATCGGCGGGGAGCGGCTCTCGCCGGGGCACGTCACCCGGTTCCTGCGGCGGCATCCCGGGATCACGCTGCTCAACGGCTACGGACCGGTCGAAAGCACGGTCTTCGCCACCACCCACCGCATCACGCCGGCCGACTGCGACCGGCCCGGCGGGATCCCGCTCGGCAAGCCGGTCCCGGGCACCGGGGTCCACGTGCTCGACGGCGTCCGTCCCTGCGCGGCCGGCGAGACCGGCGAAATCTGCCTCGCCGGCGACGGGCTGGCCCTGCGGTACCTGGGCCGGCCGGAACTCACCGAAGCGAAGTTCACCACCGTCCCGATCGCGGGCCGGCCGCTGCGGCTCTACCGGACCGGCGACCTGGGCGTGCAGGACGAGGACGGCGTGCTGCACTTCCGGGGCCGCGCCGACCGGCAGGTCAAGATCCGCGGGCACCGCGTCGAACCGGCCGAGGTGGAACGCCAGATCGAGCGGCTGCTGCCGTCCGTGCGCACCTGCCGCGTCCTGGCCCGCCGTGACGACGGTGGCAGCGTCCGGGAGCTGCTGGCGTTCTGCGTGCCCGCCGTGCCGGACGGGGCGATGGCGACGCTGCGAGCCGCCCTGCTCCCCCACCACCGGCCGGCGGCGGTGCTCGCCGTCGACGCCTTCCCGGTGACGCCCCAGGGCAAACTCGACGAGCGGGCGTTGCTCGCCATGGCCGGGAAGCCGGCCGAGGTGGAAATCGCCGCCGAGCACGACGACCCGCTCGTCCGCCTGGTGGCGGAAACCTTCGGCGCGGTCCTCGGCCGCCCGGCCGTGCCCGCCGAGGTGCCCTTCACCGACCTGGGTGGCGGCTCGCTGGACGCCGGCCGGGTGTGCGCCCGGCTGACCGGCCGGCTCGGCCGCGCGGTGCCGGTGTCCCGGCTCTACCAGCACCCGACCGCGCTCGCGCTCGCCGGCTGGCTCGGCTCGGACGAGCCGCCCGTACCGGCCCTTCCGGCCGACGCGGACGCCGGGACACCGCTGACACCGATGCAGCTGGTGTTCCTGACCCGGCAGCTGCGCGACCCCGACGACCGGACGTCGCACTGCCTGCTCACCTGGGTGCTCGAAGGCGAACTCGACCACGCGGCCCTGGAAGCGGCCATCGCCGAGGTCCACCGGCGGCACGAGCCGCTGCGGGCCGCCTACCTGCCCGACCCCCGGCCGGCCGCGCAGGTCGTCGACATCGAGCCGCCGCCACTGGAACTCCTGCCCCGCCAGCCCGGCGTCGAGGCGGCCGTCGACGCGCTGCGTGCCCTGCTCTCCGAACCCCTCGACCCGACGGACGGTGACGTCTGGCGGACCGCGCTGGCCGAAGTGGACGGTGGTGCCGCCGCCGTGTTCGGGTGCGTGGTCCACCACATCGCCTTCGACGGCCGGTCGGAATCGGTGCTCGCCCGCGACCTGGCGGCCGCCTACGAAGCCGCGCGGAGCGGAACTCGAGCCGCCGCACCGGAACCGGTGACCTTGGCGGCCGCGTACCGCGCCTACGCGGCCCGCCTCGACGGCGCCACGGCGCACCACGCGTACCTGCGCGAGGAATTCTCCGGCGCGCCCGACCTGCAGTGGCCGGCCGGCGCCACCGAACCCGCGGCCGGCTGCGTCGTGGAAATCCCCCTGTCCGCCACGGTCGTGGCCGGGGTGGACGCGCTGGCCGCCGCGTCCGGGGTCAGCCGGTTCGCCGTGCTGCTGACCTGCTACGCCACCAGCCTGGCCGAAGTGACCGGGCAGGACGACTTCGTCGTGGGCGTGCCGGTGGTCCAGCGCGACGCGCCGGTCCTGGAACGCGCCATCGGGTGTCACATCACGATGCTCGGCCTGCGGTTGCGCGGCACCACGCCGGACGGGGTCCAAGCGGTCGGGCGGCTCGCGGAGCGGGCCTTCGCCGCCCAGGACGTCCCGTTCCCGGACCTGCTGCGGATCGCCGGCACCCGGCCGGGCGACCGGCACCCGCTGTTCCAGACGGTGTTCGCACTGCAGGACAACCCGGCCCCGGAGCTCCGGCTCCCCGGGCTGAAGACGACGTTCGTGCGCCAGCCTTACCTCGACCTGCCGCTGGAACTGCACACCGAGCTCTGGCCCGCCCCCGGCGGCGGCCTGCTGGTGACCGTCCACTTCCGGCCCGAAGTGGTTCCGGAGGTCACGGCGCAGGAAATCGCCAAGCGCTTCGCCGACCGCACGCACACCCTCCGTTCAGGACAGGCGCAATGACGACGCTCACGGCCCACCCCGACGCCCTCGCCGACCCGCGGACCCACGCCGCGGGCGAAGCCCCCGCGATCTGGCAGTGGATGCGCGAACACGCCCCGGTGCACTGGCACGAACCCGGCCGCCTGCCGGGGTTCTGGTCGCTGACCCGCTACGACGACGTCCGCGCCGCCTACCGCGACCCGCAGACCTTCAGTTCCCGCAGCGGGGTGCTGCTGCGGCCGGCCGAGCTGGGCCAGGACCCCGGTGGCGGGATGACGCTGGCCCTCACCGATCCCCCGCGGCACAAGCAGCTGCGGGCGATCGTCGCCGACTGGTTCACCGCACGTTCGGTCCGCGGGCTGGAGGACGCGATGCGGCAGGCGGCCGGGGCCGTCCTCGACCGGGCGCTCGAACACGGCGAATGCGACGTGGTGCACGACATCGCGGGCCGGCTGTCGATCTACGTCATCGGGCACATCATGGGCGTGCCCGAAGAGGACCACGAAACGCTCTTCCGGTGGACCAACGAGGCGTTCGCGGCGCACATTTCCCTGGCCGCGCACCAGGAGCTGATGCGGTACTTCATCGCGCTGATGGACCGGCGGATGGCGGACCCGGGCGACGACCTGGTGAGCATGCTCATCGGCGGCACGATCGACGACCGGCTGCTCACCGAAGAAGAGATCCTGCTCAACTGCGAGAACCTGGTCGGCGCCACGGAAAACGGCCGGCTCGCCCTGGCCGGCGGCATCCTCGCGCTGCTCCGGTACCCCGGGCAGTGGCAGCGGCTGGTCGCCGACCCGGGGCTGCTGCCCACCGCGGTCGAAGAGATCCTGCGGTGGACGTCCAGCGCGACCCACAGCATGCGCACCGCGACGGCGCCGGTCGAGGTCGGCGGC
Organism: Amycolatopsis sp. NPDC049688; assembly: GCF_040674975.1. Classification (NCBI taxonomy): domain Bacteria; kingdom Bacillati; phylum Actinomycetota; class Actinomycetes; order Pseudonocardiales; family Pseudonocardiaceae; genus Amycolatopsis; species Amycolatopsis sp. NPDC049688. The sequence continues at coordinate 1,347,528 of NZ_JBFANY010000001.1, read as the reverse complement.
CAGCGCATCGAAGCCGGCGACCGGGTGGTGCTGTGGGTGCCGTCGGCCAACCGCGACGAGACGGTCTTCCCCGAACCGGACCGGTTCGACATCGCGCGCAAACCCAACCGCCACCTGGCTTTCGGCGGCGGCGAGCACTTCTGCCTCGGCGCCGTCCTGGCCCGCGCGGAGATGCGGATCCTGTTCGGCGAATTCCTCGCCCGCGTGGCGGAGTTCGAGCCGGCGGGCCCGGTGCAGCCGGTGGCCTCGATCAACGTGGGCGGCCCGGAGACCCTGCCGGTCCGGCTCACCGGGAAATAGCCGCCGGCCCGGGCGCCCCACGGGGCTCCCGGGCCCGGCCGCCGTCAGAGGAACTGGCCGCTGGCCAGGTAAGGCGCCGGTTCCGGCAGGCCCCGCAGCGCGAGGTAGCCCTCCTGGCCGATGTCCAGCCGCGCGGCCAGGCCGACGTCGACCGCCCACTCGTTGGCCGTCGTGATGCAGTTGACCAGGGTCTCCCCCGAGGACGACGCCAGGCTTTCCCACAGCAGCTTTTCCGCCGTCTCGCGGTCGGCCGCCGCGAGGAGGGCCGGGCGTCCGCTGCCGTCGATGTACACGTACCCGCGGTTCCGCGAGACGACCAGGCGGTTGTTGTCCAGCAGGTACTTGTGGTCCGGGCCGTGGCCGGCGCCACGGCGCTGCTCGTCCAGCTCGTCCATCCAGCCGAAGTCGCCTTCGCCGCCCTCGTGCAGGCCGGTGACCGCCGGGAGGGTGGCGCGGTCGACCGTGCCGACCATGCGCATCTGCGGGTACAGCGAGAAGCCGGCCAGCCGGTAGCGGCGGGTCGCCCCCGGGTGCACGGTCGAGGAGAACAGGCCGGCGCGGTCGCCGGCGTGCGCCAGCGTGGCGTCGATCAGCCGCTTGCCGATGCCCTGCCCCTGGTGGCCCGGCAGCACGCCGTAGGTCGCGAGGTACCACACGCGGCCCCGGTTCTGGGAAATCGCGAACCCGACGATTTCGCCGCCGTCTTCCGCGACCCAGCAGCCTTCCGGATCGACCTCGAGGAAGTAGCGCATCCGGTCGATCCACTTCTTCGTGCCCTCTTCCGACCGCGGTTCCGGTTCGGGTTCGCTGACCCGGCGGTCACGCGCGTCCGCTTCGAGGAAGACGGCATCGGAAGTGCGTTCGGCTTTCGGCAGATCTTCGACCCGCAGCAATCGCACCGCTGGCTGATTCACGCGCGCAGCTCCTCATTCCGGTCGGCCGGCCGGTCGGGGAAATCCCGCACCGTGCGGATCGGGCCCCACAACAGGATCAGCGAGCAGCATACCAGCGCGCCGGTCATGATCCACATGGTCGGGCGGAGGCCGATCCGGTCACCGAGGAAACCACCCAGAATCGCGCCGACCGGGATCGTGCTGTATTTGATGAAAGTCGTCGTCGCCACCACCCGGCCGAGCAGGTGCGGCGGGCAGTACGCCTGCCGGAAACTGTCCAGGGAGATGTTTCCCGCCACCAGGCTGCCGTCCACGGCGAGCAGGCCGACGAAGAAGAAAAGAACACCCAGATCGGGGCTTGCCAAGGGCATCAGCAAGCCGAACGGCGTGGCGACGAACCGGCCGATCAGGAATCCGCGCGCGCTCCCGAACCGCCGCACCAGCGGCCGGACGACGAACGCGCCGAGGATGCCGCCGACCCCGCCCGCGGCCACCAGCAGGCCGACGACGCCGGGGCTGACCCCCACCGTCCGGATGAGGAACGCGACGTAGATCGACTGGTACCCGTCCAGGGCGAGGTTCGCCATGGCGCCGTACAGCACGATCGGCTTGAAGTACTCGTCCTTGAGGACGAAGTGAAGTCCCTCCCGCATTTCCGTGCGGAGCCCGGTGCGCGGCCGGCTGCGGGTGTCCTCGGGCACCGGCGTGCGGATCCGTGTCATGCACAGCGCCGACAGCAGGTACGCGCCCGCGTTGACCAGCACGCCGGTGGCCGCGCCGAACGCCTGGGCGATGAGCCCGCCCGCGCTCGGCCCGACCATCAGCATCGCCGACTCGCTGCCCTGCAGCTTCGCGTTGCCCTCCATCAGGTCGCGTTCCCCGACCAGCAGCGGGAAGTAGGCGTGGTAGGCGGTGACGAAGAAGACCGTGGCGCCGCCGGTCACCAGCGCCACCACGAGCAGCTGGCCGATCGTCAGCGCGTCCGCGTACCACGCCAGGGGAACGCTGATCAGCAGCGCGGCCGACAGCAGGCCGCACGTGATCATCACCGGCCGCTTCGGCAGCCGGTCGACCCAGGCGCCGGCGGGCAGCCCGATGAGCAGCCACGGCAGCCACACGGCGGCGGCGAGGAAGCCGAGCATCAGCGGGCTCGAATCCAGCACCGTCACCGCGACCAGCGGCAGCGCCAGCCCGGTCGCGTTGCTCGCGAAGACACTGCTGGTCTCGCCCGCCCAGAAAAACCGGAAATCCCGTTGCGCGAACAGGCTCCGGCGCGGCGCGCCGCCGTCGCCCGGTTCCCCCGCCCGGTCGGCCGTTTCATGCATGAACAGACACCTTAGCCGGGGAATTCCCGGTTCGCCGCGGATTCAGGGACGGTCGATGCTGGCCGGCCACTTCGCCGGCTCGTCGACCCGGGAAACGAGCGGGATGTCCCGGATGTCGCCGTGTTTCAGCACCCACAGCAGGAAGCGCTCGACACCCATGCCGAACCCGGCCGTGCGCAACGGCTTTTCGTACTTCATCTGCACGTACCAGGAATACTCGTTTTCCGGGACGTCGTGCATGGCCAGCGCCTTGCGCACCTGTTCGCCGGTCGCGTGCCGTTCCCCGGAACCGACGACCTCGCCGATGCCGAACAGCAGGTCGGCGTTGCGCGCGCTGCGGTGCCGGTCGTCTTCGAAAGCCTGGTAGAACGGCACCACGAGGTGGTCGAAGTGGGTCACCCAGGTGAATTCGCCGACCTGCCGCATCAGTTCCAGTTCGCCGGCCCGGGTGAGGTTCCGCCCGGCGTCGCCGGTGACGACGTACCGCGGGTCGTTGCCCAGCACGCGGACCGCTTCGTCGAACGTGACGCGCGCGAACCGGTCGTGGGCCACCATCCGCTCGAGGTGCGAAACGTCGCCGCGGCCGGCCGCCAGCCGGCCGCCGTGCCGGTCGAGGATCGCCGCCGCCAGCGCCTTGACGTACCCCTCGACGTAGTCGATGAGGTCCTCCAGGCCGCCGGGGATTTCGGCTTCGCTGTGGGTGAACTGGCCCAGGTGCGTCGGGTCCGGGACCTCCCGGCGGAACGACGGCATGATCGTGTACCCGCCGCGCGCGGTCAGCTGGCAGCCGTACTCGAGCAGGAACTGCATGGAGTCCGGCAGGTAGGTGTCGACGCCGTTGACCGTCACCGGGACCGGGTTCGTGTCGCTGCCCAGCCCGGACGGGCAGGTGATCGTCCGGGTGGTCAGGGGCAGGTACAACGCCTTGAGCCCGCGGGACCCCGCGTACTCCACCGTGGCGGTGAGGATCGTGTCGTGCAGGTCGGTGACGAGCCGGTACCACGGTGAGCGCACGGCTTCGAGGAACGCGCCGTAGGTGTTGCCGTAGGTGCCCGGAGGCGTCAGTGCGGTGTCCGTGATCGACAGAGACAAGGCAGGTACTCCTGTCGTGTGGTTCATACCGGCTGCTGGCTGCGCGGGCGGATGTTCTGGTTCGCCCGGAAGACGTTGCCCGGGTCGTAGCGCGCCTTGACCTCCGCCAGTTTCGCGTAGCGGACGTCGCCGTAGACGTCGAGCACTTTGCCGTCGGGCTCGTCCTGGAGGTAGTTGACGTAGGCGCCGCCGCGGCCGGGTTCCGCGACGCGGGCGATCGATTCCCGGGCCCAGGCGGTGTTTTCCGCGTCCTGGGCCGGATCCAGCCAGTGCGCCGACACCGTGCAGATGTACGGCGCGTCCCGGCCGGGGAACGCGGACTCGGCGTCGGGGACGTCGAGGATGGCACCGCGCAGGTATTCGAAGTCGATGGCGGACAACGGCGACCGGATGTCCGCGCAGGCGGCGGCCAGCCCGGCGGCCGGGAGCTGCCCGAGGTAGCAGGACTTCGTGTAGTACCGGTGGCCGTGCGGCTCGCTGTGGTCGCCGAGGGCCTGCAGCTGCGCGTAGGAGAGCACGCGCTCCCGGGACGCGGCCGGGCGCACGGGTTCGAACAGCGCCGCGTTCGCGGCCGGGCCGTCGCCCGGGTCGCCGAGCCACGCCGCCGTGAGCGCGAGGACGGGCGTACGCCGCAGTCCGGCCGGGATCCAGTCGTCGTCACCCGCGATCTTCAGGCATCCGACGGCGTGCTGGTCCGGCCCCTGCGCTTCGGCGAACCCCGCGTACCGGCCGAGCGCCGCGACGGCGTCGTCCAGCGGGTAGAGGCCGACCCTGTGGTGGACGGGCCCCACCGGCCGCAGCCGCAGGGTGAACCGGGTGACGACGCCGAAGTTGCCGCCCCCGCCGCGCAACGCCCACAGCAGGTCCGGGTGCTGCGCGGTCTCGACCACGCTGCCGTCGGCCAGGACCACTTCGGCCGCGAGGACGTGGTCGCAGGTGAGCCCCCACTTGCGCGCGAGCCAGCCGTAGCCGCCGCCGAGCGCCAGCCCGGCGAGCCCGGTGTGCGAGACGACCCCGGCGGGGCACGCCAGGCCGTGGGGTGTGGTGGCGGCGTCGACGTCCCGCAGCAGCGCTCCGCCCTGCGCGTGCGCCACGCGGTCTCCGGGCTCGACGACGACCTGCCGCATCAGCGAAAGGTCGATCAGCACGGCGTCGTCCGCGACCGCGGTGCCGGCGACGTTGTGGCCGCCGCCGCGGACGGTCACCGGCAGGCCGGCGGCCCCCGCGAAGCGCAGGGCCGCGCGCACGTCCGCGGTGCGGGTGCACCGGACGATCACCGCGGGTTCGCGCAGGTGCATCGCGTTCCAGACGCGGCGCACTTCGTCGTAGGAGGGATCTTCGGAGGTCAGGACCGGGCCGTCGCAGTCCGCGCGCAGGCCGGCCACGCCGGGGGTTCGTCCCGCCACCGCCGTCACCCGACCGGCCGGGGCTCGGGGGCGCGGCCGTTGACGCGGTGGCCCGCTTCGTGGATCCCCGTCATGATCTCGATGACCCGCTCGGTGAGGTGACGCCGGTGGTCTTCCGGGGCCGGGTACCAGCCGGGGCAGTTGTTGAACTCGATGATCTTGTGGCCGTCGGGGGTGGGCAGGAAGTCCAGCCCCGCCATGGTGACCCCCATGACGCGGGCCGCGCGCGTGCTGACCTCGACCAGCTCGGGCGGCGGCGTGACCATGTGCACGGTGGCGCCCTGCTTGGCGTTGCTCTTCCAGCCCGTCGCCCGGGGCACCCGCCGCATGTTCAGCGGGGCCTCGTCGCCGACGACCGTCACCCGCAGGTCGCCGTCGGGGTGCGGGTAGTACGGCTGGCAGACCAGCCGCTCGTACTTCGCCAGCAGGCCGTCGACGAGGGCGCCGTCGTGGCCGAGGTCCCGCACGCGTTCCACGTCCGCGCCGCCGAGGCCGAACGACGGCTTGACCACGACCTCACCCCAGTCGGCCAGCGCGGCGGCGACGTCGGCCGGGTTCCGGCAGCACCGCGTCGGCGCGATGGGCAGCCCGGCGGCACCGAGCCGCTGCAGCGCCAGGAGCTTGCTCTCGGCGTTGAGGTAGACGTCGGCGGGGTCGAGCACGGTCACCCCGGGCACCTGGCACAGCAGCCCGTAGCGCTCGTGGTCGGACTGCGCCTGCTCGTACCGGATCTGCGCCCGCGAGATGATCAGGTCGAACGCGGCCGCCGGTTCGCCGTCGATCGTCGTTTCGACGGCGCCGGCGGTGAGGTCGCAGGACACGTCGTCGAGGAAGAACACGCTCGTGTCGTGCCCGAGGTCCCGCCCGGTCCGGGCGAGCTCGGGAGAATCGGGATCCTCCTGATCCCACGCCACGATTCCGATGCGCATCGACTGCCCCCTTGACCAGGTAGCGCACATTTGGCAATTAGTTGCCAAGATTGTGCCATCAGTTTGTCACGCTTGCGGGCCGGTTGGCAAGCGGACCGGCCGTCGTTCGGCGACGGCGCTGATCGCGACGATGACCACGGTGATCGCACCCCCGAAGCCGATCGCCGCGGCGGGCGAAAGGGCGCGCAGCGCGAGCGCCGACGCGGCGGCGACCACGCTGTAGCCGATGCCGGTGGCGGCGTACATGATCGAGTAGCCGGCGGCGTGCGCGACCGCGGGCAGCCGTTCCCGCAGCGACAGGTTCCGCGTCACCAGCACCGCGGCCTGGAACAGCCCGCCGACCGCGAGGGTGGCGCCGATGCCGGCGACGCCCGGCAGGACCGCCACCGCGCTCAGCGCGGCCGTGGTGACCACCAGGCACACCAGGCTCTGCCGGGACGCGCTGCCGGGCCACCGCCGCCTGCCGTAGACCACCCCGCCGGCCACGCTGCTCACCCAGAACACCACCAGCAGCGGGCCGACCGTGGCGACGCTCAGCCCGCGCGACTCGATCAGCGCGGGCAGGACGAGTTCGATCGTGGACACCATGGCCATCGACGCGGCCGCGGTGAGGTAGACCGGCCACGGCGCGGCGAGCGTCTTCGCCGTCACGCGCACGGCCGGGCCGGTGTCGTCCGGGACGCCCTCCGGCAGCCGGAAGACGACCAGGCCGAACGCGAGCAGGTTCAGCGCCCCGGCGACCGCCATCGGCGCACCCGGACCGGCGCCGACGGCCAGGAACGCCACCACCGCCGGCGCGCCCGCCCAGATCAGGCCGTTGAGCATCACCTCGGCGCTGAGCACCTTGGCGACGTCGTCCTCGGGCACCAGCCGGGTCAGCAGCGCCCGCAGCCCGCCGGGCGACGCCGCGGGCGCGAAGCCCGCGACGAAGGTGAGGGCCACGACGACGGCCGTCGGCAGGGCCGGCCCGAAAGCCAGCCCCAGGTAGCAGGCGGCGGCGACACCGAAGGCGAGCAGCAGGTGCGCCTTCGTCCGCTCGGCCCGCAGCCACAGCCCGAGCACGGGTGCGCCGATCACCTCGGCCAGCACCCAGACCGCGGCCAGGGTGGCCCCGAAGGCGTAGCCGCCGGGCAGGCCGCGGGCCAGGAACACCAGCGCCAGCGGGGCCATGGCGATCGGCAGCCGGGCCGCCACCGCGGTCCCGGCCCAGACGAGCACCGGCGCGGTCGCGATGCTGCGGTATCCGGTCGTGCCCATCCGCGCTCAGTGCGGGAAGAGCTCGGCCACGGCCTGCTCCAACCGCTCGGCCTCGGCGAGGTCCCGGCCGACCAGGCACGCTTCCCCGCCCGTGCCGTCCGCGTGGGTGCCGTGGACGGGGACGATCACCCCGGTGCGCGTCGCGGGGTCGTACGCCAGCCCGGCGGCGGCCAGTTCGCGCTGGGCGACGGCGAAGGCCGGGAACGCGCATTCGCGTTGCTCGACCAGGCAGCGGTCGGTCAGGTAGTCCCGGCCCACGACCCGTTCCCCGATCGCGAACAGGTGCGTCGACCCGCCGTACCGGCCGTTGAACTCGTTGAACAGCACCCGGCCGTCCGGGGTCAGGATCGCGTCGACGTTGACCAGGCCGCGGTATCCCATCGCCCGCATCGTCCCGGCCAGCGCTTCCAGGTGCACCAGGAACGCGCCGAACGCCTCGGTGCCGGAGTCGGGCGGCGGCACCGGGATGATCACGCCGTCGCAGACGGGGTTCATCCGGATCCGGCCGTACCCGAAGATCCGCACGGACTCCTCGGTGATCGCCGCCTCGCCCCAGATCGGCACCGAGCCCGCCGCGTACTCCTCGAACACCGCGCGCCGGCGCTGCCCGCCGGTGTACCACGGCCAGCGCCGCGTCAGGTGCTCTTCCAGCGCCGCGCGGTCGGCGACGACTTCGTGGTGGGCCGCGCCGATCGCCTCGACGCCGGCCGCGCTCAGCACCTCGTTGCCCAGCCCGCCGCTGCTCACGTCCTGCTTGGCGATGGCTGCCCGGCCGGTGCGGAGCAGGTCCCAGACGAAGTCCACCGCCTCGGCCGGCGTCTCGGTGACGATCCCTTCGGGGATCGGCAGGCTCGTCCCGGCGGCGACCGCGCGGAAGGTGACCTTGCTGTTGAGCAGCTCGTTGCCGCCCTGGTCCATGAACCCGAAGCCGGGCGTGCCCTTGTCGAGCCCGAGCTGCCGGATCAGCCGGTTGACGTAGCCGTCGAGGTAGAACGGCTCGGCCCGGTCGATGCCCCGGTCGCGGACGATCCCGCGCAGCCGCTCGACGAAGTCGGCGTTTTCGAACCGGTCGCGGGTCAGGACGTCGCCGCCGCGGCCCGGCGGGGGCACGACGATCTCCAGCGCTCCCGCGGCCAGGCCGGCGAGTTCCGTGGCGTAGGCGAGGAAGTCCGGGTCGGGCTCGACCGCGAGGACGACGACGTCGCCGGGTTCCGCGCCCCAGATCATGCGTTGCGCCTGGCTGCCGGCGTGCCGCAGCGCCTCCGGCGGGATGTTCGCCAGTTCCGCTTCGTTGCCCCAGTTGCCGATCACCAGCCTGGCCATGGCCGACCCCCTGTTTGCCGTGCCGCCGAACCCGTCGCGCTGATCGACCCTGCCACAGGTTGCCAGCATTGGCAATTCCCGGGCCGGGCGGTCGCGCCGGAAACTTGCCATCGTGTTGCCAAGGAGGCAATCTGGATTCCGCATCCCCGAGCCGCACCGGAGGAAAACCCGTGTCGAAACTCCTCGTCGGCAACTGGTCCCACGAAGCCGAGCTGGCGAACCTGGCCGTCCCCGAGCGCTCGCACATCGGGAGCCAGGGGCAGCGGATGCTGTGGAGCGCCCGCCCCGGTGACGTCGTGGTGCTGCCCAGCGCGCCGGACGCCCGGTTCCTGTCCTACGTCACCGGCCTGCTCGGCTTCCCGGCCGAAGCGCTGCACGTGGTGGTTCCGCCCGCGGGGCACCTCGGCCCCGTGCTGACGCGGGATCGCCTGACCGGCACCGCGTTCCTCGCGGAACTGGCCGAGGTGGCCCGCGACCGCGGGGTCGACCGCGTCGAAGCGTTCTACTTCGACGGCTACGTCAACCGGCTGGTCCGGCAGCTCGGGCTGGAGAAGGGCACCCCCGGCTTCGGGTTCCTGGAGCAGGGCGGGCACGAGCTGCTCAACAGCAAGGTGGCCTTCCGCGCGGTCGCGGCCGGGATCGGGCTGCCGGTCCCGGACGGCGTCGTGACCGACCGGCCCGAGGACGCCGTGGCCTACCTCGCGGACCTCTTCGCCGCGGGACGCCCGGCGATCGTGAAGAAGGACGTCCACGTGGCCGGGATGGGCAACGAGGTCCTCACCCCGGTCGGCGACGTCGAAGCCGTCGGCACCCGGCACCGCACCGTGCTCACCGGGCACGAGGCGCTCGTGGCGCACGTGCACCGGCGCTGGCCCTGGTACACCGACGGGAACCGCCGCCGGGTGGTGCTCGAGGAGTACGTGCCGGAGTCGGCGTCGCTGTGGGGCGAAGCCGAGATCACCGAGGACGGCGCCGAGGTCTACGGCTACGGCCAGGTCCGGATGAAGCCGGTGATCGACGGCGTGGTCATCCCGGCGACGCGGCGCAGCCCCGACGACCCGTTCCTGACCGCGCTGGGAACGCTCGCCGGGGTCATGGGTGCGATGGGGTACCGCGGACCGGTCAACATCGACGCGATGCTGACCCCCGGCGGCCGCCTGCTCTTCAACGAGTTCAACGCCCGTTTCGGCGGCTCCACGCACCTGTTCCGGATCGGGCAGCGGGTGGTCGGCGGCCGCTACCTCGAAGACCGCTGCCTGGTCGAGCGGCGCAGCTGCGCCGTTCCCGCCTTCGAGCAGGCGATGGCCGAGCTCACCCGGCGAGGTCTCGCCTACGACCCGGCGACCCGGACCGGCGTGGTGATCCCGGTCTACGGCACCGATCCCGGCGGGACCGGCGGCGAGGCGTGCCTGATCGCCGAGGACGCCGGCGCCGCCCAGGCACTCGAACACGAACTGACGGCCGCGTTCCCGGGCTGACCCGGGCGCTTCCCGCCGATCGAACCGGAGGTTCGCCGTGTACTGCACCGCCATCGCCGATCTCGCCGCCCTCGGCCGCCGGCTGCCCGACTACCTGCGGGTGACGTGCACCGACCGGACCGTGCTCGTCGACGTCCCCGAAGCCGAGTTCCGGATCAGGATCATCCGCGCCGGGGCCGAAAAGATCGCGAAGTTCTTCGCCATCTTCCGCGAGGACGCCCCGGCGGGCGGCACCTGGTGGTCGGAGTGGACGGCCACGCTGCCGCCGGGCGCGCCCGCCGCGGAGGTGAGCGAGGCGCTCGCCGCGCACATCACCCGGCAGCGCCGGCACTTCACGCGGTTGCTGCTGGAGGCCGCGCCGGTCAGCGGATCGGCCCCGTGACGCCTTCGACGTGGTGCCGGTGCCACAGGGCGAAGCAGATCAGCACCCACAGCCGGCGCCAGTCGAAGTCCGCGCCACGCCGGTAGTCGCGCAGCATGGCCAGGGCCGCGTCCCGGTGGACGTAGGCCCCGATCTGCGCTTCTCCGAGCACGGTTTCCGCGAAGTCGTACAGCTCGTCGCGGAGCCAGAACCGGATCGGCACCGGGAACCCGAGCTTGGCGCGGCCGGCGACGGCGGGCGGGACGAGGTCCGCGACCGCTTCCCGCAGGGCCACCTTGGTCGTGTCCGGGCCGATCTTTTCGCCCGGGGTCAGTGGGGCGGCCGCGGCCAGCACCCGCCGGTCGAGGAAGGGCACCCGCAGTTCGAGGCCGTGGGCCATCGTCATCCGGTCGGCCTTGGTGAGGATGTCCCCGGGCAGCCAGAGCGCGAGGTCGACCGACTGGCGGACCGCCACCGGGTCCAGGCCCGCCTCGGCCGCCCGCCGGCGCAGCGGCCCGGCCAGGTCCTCGGCCGAACCGTCGGTCAACGGCGTGATCGACGCGAGTTCCGCGGGCGCGTAGACCTGGTCCGCGCCCAGGTAACCCGGTCCCGCCTCGCGGTAGACGTGGTAGCCGCCGAACAGCTCGTCGGCGCCTTCGCCGGAGAGCACGACCTTCACCTGCTTGCGGGCTTCCCGGGCCAGGAACCACAACGCGACCGCGGCGGCGTCGGCGAACGGCTCGTCGAACTGCGCCAGGATGCCCGGCAGGTGGGCGGCGAACTCGTCGGCCCCGATGACGTAGGGGTTGGCCTTCAGCCCGAGCGCGTCCGCGGTGGCGAGCGCGTGTTCGATCTCGCTGTAGCCTTCGCGGCCGAACCCCACCGTGAACGTCTGCAGGTCGCTGCGGTGGGCCGACGCGAGGGCGCACACCGCAGCCGAGTCGACCCCGCCGGACAGGAACGAGCCCAGCGGGACGTCGCTGCGCAGGTGCGCGGCCACCGAGTCCGCCAGCGCGTCGCGGATGCGCCGCGCCCGGTCCGGTTTCGCCCGGGATTCCGGGCGCAGCACGGGTTCGGCGTACCGCTGCACCCGGAGCCCGTCATCCGCGCCGAAGGTGAGGTGGTGGCCCGGCGGCAGCACGCTGATCGCGGGCGAGAGCGTTTCGGGGCCGGGAACGAACTGCAGCGTCAGATACCGGCGGACGGCGGCGGTGCCGACCGGGCCGTGCGCGCCGGGCCGGGTGAACGCTTTCTTCTCCGAAGCGAACCGCAGCAGCCGGCCGTCGAGGTGGTAGAGGAACGGCTTGATGCCGAAGGGATCCCGGGCGGCGAACAGCGTGCGGTCCTGGGTATCCCACACGGCGAAGGCGAACATCCCGCGCAGCCGGTCCAGGCACGCCGGCCCGTGCGCGGCGAACAGTTCCAGCAGCACTTCGGTGTCACAAGCGGACTTGAGCGTCACCCCGGCGTCCGCGAGTTCCCGGGCGAGCGCCGGGGCGTTGTAGATCTCGCCGTTGAAGACGATCCGGTAGCGGCCGTCCGCCGAGGTCATCGGCTGGTGCCCGGCGGGCGACGGGTCGACGATCGCCAGCCGGCGGAAGCCGAGTACCACGCCGTCGCCGGTGTAGCGGCCTTCGTCGTCCGGGCCGCGGTGGGCCAGCCGCCGGGTCGCCTCGCTCACCCACGTCTCCTCCGCCGCCGCCAGCGGCGCCGGACCGGTCACCCCGCTGAAACCGCACATGTCCCCTCCTGTGTCGTCAGGTCGCGGAACCGACCAGGCCGGCCCGCACGGCCGGCAGCAGCTCGCCGACGCCGTAGCGCAGCACGTCCGTGGCGGGCAGGCCGGTTTCGCCGGTCAGGCGCCGCAACGCGGCCCGGGCCTCGTCGTCGCCGAGCCCGGCGGTCACCACCGACAGCCCGATCACCCGCGGCGCACGGTCCGGATCGGCCCACCGGGCCGCTTCCTCGTTGATTTCGATGGCCCGCCGCAGCGAAGGCAGCGCGACCTGGGGCAGCAGCCCGAGCGCGGTGCGCCGCAGGTCGTGGCACAGCACCATGGCGTCGGGCCGGGTGCCGTGCAGCAATCCGAGCGTCACGCCCGAGTAGCGGGGGTGGTTGAGCGCGCCCTGGCCTTCCACCAGCACGACGTCGTGCTCCTCGGTGGCCCGGAAGACGGCGTCCTCGACGGTGCTGTTGAGGAAGTCGGCCATCAGGCCGTCGACGGCGACCCCGCCGCCCGAGATCATCATCCCCACCTGGCCGGTGGCGAGGAAGGCGGCATCCGTGCCGCCGGCCCGCAACGCCCGCTCCAGCTCGAGCATCGTCGTCATCTTCCCGCTGGAGCAGTCGGTGCCCACGGCCAGCAGTGTGCGGCTGCCGGGGCGGTGCTCCCGCAGGTGCACGATCGGGCGGCCGTCGGCGTCGAACGGCGTGAAGTACTTGTCCTCCGGCGCTTTCCGCAGGTCGTGCACCACCGCGCCGGTGCGCCGCGCGACGGCGGCGAGGTCCGGGTCCGCGGAGATCAGGAAGTGCATCCCGTTGACGACGTCCACCCCCGCCTCGAGCGCGAGCCTGACCTGCTCGCGCCAGTACGGCGCCATGGCCGCGCCCACCGGTTCGTCGGCGAGCAGCACCGCGTCGGGCCGGTACCCGGCCAGCGCGGCGGGCACGTCCGGGACCACCGGGATCCCCAGCTCGCCGGGGAAACCGGCGACGGTGGCCGCGTCCCGGCCCGCGGTGACCCGGTCGATCACCGCCACGATGCGTTCGGGCCGGTACCGCAGCAACGCCGTCAGCGTCTTCGACGGCTCGGGCAGGATCTCGTCGTCGGCGAGCACGGCGATGCGGCTCAGGTCGTCCATTTCGGCTCCTCACACAGCTTCCGCGCGCACCGGGTGGTGCACGCCCGGACCGCCGCGGCCGGCGAGCCGGCGCACGGCGAGACCCACGACCGCGAAGCCGGCGCCGATCCCGGCCCAGCCCCAGAACCCGTGGGAGAGGGCGACGGTGGTGCACAGGATCGGCCCCGCGAGCACCCCGATGCCCGACGTCATCTCGAACACGCCCTGGTACTGGCCGTGGGCCCGCGGGTCGGCCAGGTCGTAGCTCAGCGTCCAGCTGCTCGCCGACGTCCACATCTCGCCGAGGGTCAGCGCCACCGCGCCGGCCAGCAGGACCGCCACCGTCGCCGCTCCCCCGGTGTCGCCGGCCAGCCCGAACGCCGCGCAGCTCGCGGCCAGCGCGAACCCGCCGGCCCGCATGACCCGGGCGGCGCCGGGCACCGTGGCCGCCCCGGCCGACGCCCGCACCTGCAGGGCGATCACCATGGCGGTGTTGACGAACAGCAGCGCCGAGACCAGCGGCCTCGGCGCGTCGGTGTGCGTGGTGACCCACAGCGGCAGGCCGACGGTGAGCACGCTGTCGCGGACCTCCATGAGCCCGCACAGCAGGCCGACCACCACGTACCGGCGGTCCCGCAGCGCCAGGCGCCCCGTCCGCTCCCGGCTCCGGGCGGGCACCCGCGGGCCGGGCACCGCCCGCACCAGCAGCGCGGCGACCACGATCACGGCGGCGTTGCCGAGGATCACCACCAGGTAGGCCGGCCGGGTGTCGAGGTACAGCGGGACGGCCGCGGCCACCGTGCCCAGCGAGATCCCGATGTTCTGCACGGACCGCTGGTAGGCGCGGAACTTCGCGCGGGCGTCGACCAGGTGCGCGATGAGCGCGCTCTCGCCGATCTGCCGCCCGGTGCGCAGCGACGCCACGAGCAGGTGCACGACGGCGAAACCGGCGAGGCCGGACACCAGCGCGTAGGCGGCCACGGCGCCGGCCAGCGCCAGCCCGAGCCGGACCGCGACCGGGCGGGCGCCGTACCGGTCCACCAGCGGGCCGACCACCACGGCCAGCGCCATCGACGTCAGGGCGGCCGCGCTCTGCACGGTCCCGACGGCGCTCGGCGCCAGCCCGACGACCCGGACGAAGAACACGGCGTTGCACGCCATCGCGGCGCCCTGGCCGACCGACTGGGCGAGGGTGGCGCCGAGCAGGTACCCGCCGCCGGAGGTGGCGAGTTCGCGCCGGAGCGCCGCCAGCCGGGCGCGCGGCGCCGGTTCGTCGGTCACGCGGGCGTTTCCCGGACCCGGCCGCGTGACCGAGGGACCGCCCTGATGCTCCGGGTCGCGGAGTCGATCGCGAAGGCGGTGAGCTGCGCGGCCGCCCGGGCGACGTGCGCGGCCCCGGACGGCCCGTGGTGGCCGCCGTCCCCGAGTTCGGTGCGGAGCAGGATCACGTTGCCGTGCGTGTCGGCCTGCCGCAGCGCCGCGGTCCAGCGGGCGGGCTCGTGCACCAGCACCCGTGGGTCGTTGGCGTAGGCGGTCACCAGCAGCGGCGGCCGGGGCCGGTCGGAGACGTTTTCGTAGGCGACGTACTGCCGCATGCTCCGGTGGATCGCCGGGTCGCGCGGGTCGCCCCACTCCTCCCACTCGTTGATCGTGAGCGGCAGCTTCTCGTCCAGCATGGCGTTGAGCAGGTCGACCGCCGGGGCTTCGGCGATGATGCCCGCCCACTTGCCCGGCTCGTCGGTGTAGGCCTGGCCCACCGCCACGCCGCCGGCGCAGCTGCCGCTGGCGACCACCCCGGCCGGGTGCGCCCAGCCGGTCGCCACCAGGTGGTCGCGGACGGCGACCAGGTCGTGGAACGACGCCGGCGTGGCAGCCATGCTGCCGTCGAACCAGCCGCGCCGGCCCAGTTCGCCGCCGCCGCGGACGTGCGCGATGGCGTACACGAACCCGCGGTCCAGCAGGCTGAGCACGTCCTGGGAGAAGGACGGCTCCCAGGGGCGTTCGTAGGCGCCGTAACAGGTTATGACGGCGGGGTTGGCGCCGTCGGGCCGCACGTCGGCGCGGTGGGCGAGGGTCACCGGCACGACCGTGCCGTCCGCGGACCCGGCGAACACCTTCGTGGTGCGGAACCGGGCGGGGTCGAACCCGGTCACCGCCGCCGGCGGCAGGAGCTCGTGCGCGCCGGTGCGCAGGGAAAGCCGGTGGTGCCGCGGCGGTGCGCACAGCGTGTGCTCGGCGAGCTCGATCTCGTCGGCCTCGTAATGGGTCCGCTGGTCCATCTGGACCCGCAGGGCGTCGCGCCTGCCCTCGAAGACCAGGCAGCCGCCGGGACTGTCCGGGGTGATGTCGCGGGTGCCGCCGTCCGGGCCCAGCAGGGTGAACACCGTCGTCCCCCGCCGGTACCCGCTGAGCAGCAGCCCGGCGGCGAAGACGTCGAGCCGCTGCCAGGCCGTGTCCGGGTCGCGCGGCAGGATTTCCTGCCACCGCTGGGATTCCAGCTCGGCGAGCGGAAGCCCGACGAGCCGCCGCTCTTCGCGTCCCTCGGCGACCAGCGCGACGAGCCGGTCCTGCCCGGCGGTGCGCTGGTGGTCGGCGAAGTACACCTGCCCGTGGCGCCGCGGCATGACCGGCCGCGGCGGGGCGGTCAGGTCGCCGGCGGGCAGCAGGAGTTCTTCGGTGGTGGTGCGGCTCTGGTTGGTGACGACCAGCCAGTCGCGGGTGCGGGTGGCGCGGACGGTCGTGGTGAAGTGCTCGTCCCGTTCGTCCCACAGCACCGCGTCCGGGGCGCCGGGATCGGCGGTGAGGTCGTGCGCGAGCACCCGGTACGGGCGCATGGCGGCGTCGTGGACGACGTAGCAGAACTTCGACGAGGACGCGTCCCACACGCCGGTGTAGTACGTCTCCTGCCGCGTGCGCGCCAGATCGGTCCCGGTGGCCAGATCCCGGAAGCGGAGTTCGTAGGACTCGTAGCCGACGTGGTCGACCGAATACGCCAGCAGGCGGCCGTCCGGGCTGGGCTCGAAGACGCCGATCCGGGTGAAGTCGTGGCCGCGGGCCAGTTCCCCGAGGTCCAGCACCACTTCCGGCTCGGCGGTCCCGCGCACGTCCCGGCGCAGGTAACGGGTGTAGCGGCCGCCCTCGTCGGGCGGCCGGGTGGTGTACTCGTGGTGCCCGATCCGCCAGGAGAAGGACCGGCCGGCCGCCGTGCGCCGCGCGGCCTCCGCCACCAGCTCGCCGACGAGCGGGTCGAGGCCCTCGGCGTAGCGGTCGAAGTAGTCGCGTTCGGCCACCAGGTACGCCCGCAGCCGGGGGTCGGCGTGGTCGCGCATCCAGCCGAAGTCGTCCACGACCGTCTCGCCGTGCAGGGTCCGTTCGGTCGGCTGCACCGGGGCGGACGGCGGGGGCGTGTCGGAGCCGGTGGTGTTCACAGTGCCTCCCTCGGGGCGGGGCTCGCCGTGGTGGTCGGGCCGAACCGGCGCCACCACGAGGTTTCCCCGCGGGCGCCGGCCCAGCTGAACGAGATGTGCACGTGGTCGGTGTGCGGGTGCGGCCCGGTGTACGGGCGCCAGCCCTGGGCGGCGGCGTACGCACCCCAGATGCGGGAATCCCAGATGAGGTACATGATCCCGAAGCGGCGGGCCGCCGCGAACGGGTTGCCGTGCCAGTCGGGCGCCAGCAGCCACGACAGCAGCGCGTCCGCCAGGTCGCCCTGGGTGTCGCGGCACACCTTCCAGTCCCAGGCGCGGCCTTCCTTGTGCTCGCTGCGGCCGGCGAGGTGCGGTGCCCGCACGATGCCGAGGCTCCCGGTGCCCGGGAACGCTTCGAGGACGAGGTCGCGGAAGGCGAGGACGCCCGGCTGGGGTACCGGCGAGGAGCCGGTCTGCGGGTCGTAGGCGGCGGGTTCGTCGATGGCGGGCCCGAACTCTCGCAGCGCCGCGGCCAGTCCCTCGATGGTGCCGGCCCGCCGGCCCGGCCCCGGCCACGTCGTGGCGGTGACAGTGCTGATGGCTACCTCCCTGGCGACAGGACCGGGCCGCGGCGCCCGGCGAGGCGCCCGTTCCCCCTCGGTGTTTCGCTTGCCGGACACGGAAAGCGCCGCAGCCTCGCCGTCTCCTGCGGGCCGGGGCGGACGCGCTCGGGATCCGCCGGCCGGGAACGGACGGGGGTCGGAGGTGATCACCCGGCGCCCCCCTCGGCACCGGAACCCTTCCCCGCCAGGATGGCAATAGTTGGCAACCCTTGTCAAATGGTGATTTGTGCGCCGTTGCCGGATCCTGGGGAAGATCGCCTTCACCAGAGCGGGCACCCACTCGGCGGCGCCCCCGTTCGGCCACCCGTCGGCAGGGATCTGCTCCGTCCGCCCTGCGACTTCGCAAATGTGCAGCGCCTGGCCTTTGTCGAACTTCGACCGGTTTGCCGCGCAGTTCATGAATCGTTTTTGGCGGGGCGCCGCCACCAGGCGTACGAGGTCTTCATCCGGCTGCACACCGTTACGCCGGCATTCGTATCGAAATCCGACCGTTATCAAAACCGGGGGTCCGGGATGAAACGTCCGGGCCGGGCACACCGACTAGTACAGCGGGTGACCATCCCGCTACGGGAAACGGAGCAGCCGGCTGGGCTACCCGCACGAGAGCTGGTTCGCCGGAATGCGGCCGGGGGGCCAGGCCACTTTTGGGGACGGGGAGAAGATGCGCCGGACATTCGTCGTCGCCGACATCGTTCGTCCTGCCGGGTACGAAGACCGGCTCAAACGGGTGCTCACCGACCTGCACGACGGCCTGGGGCCGACACTCACCGCCGCGGTGCTCGGGCTGCGCGCGACCCGCGACCTGATCGCCCGCGACCGGGCGGCGGCCGAGCGCCTGCTGGCCCGGCTCGAGGAAGAGCTCCACAGCGCGATCACCGATCTGCGCCGCATCGTGGCCGACGCACGCCCGCCGGCGCTCGACGACGCCGGGCTCGTCCTGGCGGTGCGCCGGTACGCCACGACGCTCACCGACCGGGTGCCCGCCGAGCACGGCCCGCTGCGGGTCGAGGTCGAGGTGCGCGGCGAACTGCCGCCGTTGTCGGCGGAGGTGGAGGTCACCGCGTACCGGATCATCCGCGAGGCGCTGGTGAACGTGGCCCGCCACTCCGGGGCCCGGCAGTGCACGGTGCACCTGTGGCCCCTGGACGGCGATCTGCACGTGGAGATCGTCGACGACGGCGTGGGCACGGACGGGGAAGCGCTGCCCGCGGTCGGCGGCACCGGGCTGCGGTCGATGCGGGAACGCGCCGGCGACCTCGGCGGCGGCTGCCGGGTCGAGCCGGTTTCCTCCGGTGGCACGCGGATCGCCGCGTGGCTCCCGATCGCCGCCGGGAAGTGAGCGATGTTCGGCACCCTGCGCGTTCTCGTGGTGGACGACCACCCCGTTTTCCGGGCCGCGCTCTGCGCGATGCTCGACGCCACCGACGGCATGGAGGTCGCCGGTGAAGCCGCCGACGGCCTGACCGCGGTCGCCGACGCGCGCCGGCTCGAACCCGACGTCGTGCTGATGGACCTGAACCTCCCCGACCTCGACGGGGTCGAAGCGACGCGGCGGATCGTGAGCGCGAGCCCGCACACCGGCGTGCTCATGCTGACCATGTTCGAGAACGAGGCGGCGGTGTTCGCCGCCATGCGCGCCGGCGCCCGCGGTTACCTGCTCAAGGGCGCCCGCAACGAGCAGATCATCCGCGCGGTCCGGGTGATCGGCGACGGCGAAGCCATCTTCAGCCCGGCGATCGCCACCCGGGTGCTGTCCCTGCTGGGCACGGCGATCCCGCGCGACGAGTCGTTCCCGCGGCTCACCCTGCGGGAGAAGGAGATCCTGCGGCTCGTCGCGCGGGGCATGGGCAACGCGTCGATCGCCGAAGAGCTGGTGCTGAGCCAGAAGACCGTGCGCAACCACGTGTCGCACATCTTCCGCAAGCTCCGGGTCACCGACCGCACCCAGGCCATCGCGAAGGCCCGGGAGGCCGGCATTGCCCGATCGGAGTAAGGAAAGCGGGACAGATCGGGACTCCATGTCCCTGTTCGCCGGCCGCCCGTGGCCCGATCCTTGGTGGGGGAACCGACGTCGTTCGAGGGAGGGCTTCGCCGATGATCACCGACCAGGTCCCGGTGCTGCTGCACGCCACCGACACCATCACCCACGCGGGAGTCACCGCCGCGCTGCGGTCACGCCCCGAAATCCGCCTGGCCGACGGCGACCCCGGTGAGCCGGCCGTCGTGCTGGTCATCGTGGAACGGCTCAACGACGAGGCGCGGCAGCTGCTGCGCAGCCTCCAGTGCGCCAACCACGCGGGCATCGTCCTGGTCGCCGGCGAGGTGGAGGACTCGGAGCTGCTCGACGTCGTGGGAACCGGCGTGTCGGCGATCATCCGCCGGGCCGACGCCACCCCCGACACGCTGGTGCGGCTCGTCAAGGCCGCCGCCGTCGGCGAAGGCGCGCTGCCGCCCGACCTGCTGGGCCGGCTGCTGTCCCGGGTGTCCCGGCTGCAGCGCGACGTGCTGCACCCGAACGGCTGGGACCTCGCCGGGATGTCCCAGCGGGAGACCCGGGTGCTGAAGCTGGTCGCCGACGGGTTCGAGACCAAGGAGATCGCCGACCAGCTGAGCTACTCCGAGCGGACGGTGAAGTCGATCCTGCACGACATCACCAACCGCTTCCAGCTCCGCAACCGCGCCCACGCGGTCGCGTTCGCCATGCGCGAAGGGCTGATCTAGCCCGGTTCACTCGACCCGGCCGGAGAAGGAGACCGACGGCGTGCAGTGGCCCCGGTCGCCCGGGTTCTGGCAGCTGACCGCGAGCACGACCTTCTCCCCCGGCTGGAACCGCCAGGCCTGCAGCCAGTGGTGGTCGAGGTCGCGGAAGTTGGCCAGGCCGACCTCCAGCAGGACGCTCTTGGTGCCGTTGGAATCCCGCAGCAGGCGCAGGGTTCCGGTGTCACCACGGGGGTTCTGCAGCACGAGGTCGGTGATCACCAGGGTCTTGCCCGGATCCGGCAGCGTGTAGGGGAATTCGGCGAACCGGTTGACGTTCGAGTCGATGTTCGCGTCGGCGGCCACCCGGAAGTCCGTCGGTGTCCCGTCGGCGGTGTTGTTCGCCGCACGGGACGGCGGGGCCCCGGGACCGGAGCCGGGCGCGGGGTTGTCGCCCGGCGGCGTCAGGCCGACGGCCTTCATCGCCTGCTCGGAGTTCTGCTTGGCCTGGTCGGCGTTCTTCTTCGCCTGGTCCGCGCCGGCCCCGGCGTCCTGCGCGGCCTTGACGATCTCCTGGTTCTGTTCCGCGGCCGCCTCCCGGGCGGCCGACTTCACGGCGGGCCGCAGCACGGTGAACCACAGCGTCACCAGGGCCAGCAGGAGGACGAGCAGCGCGGCGAGAGCGGGCAGCAGCCACTTGGGCAGCAGCTGCCGCTGCACCATGGTGCCTTCGGCTTTGAGGGGCTCGGCCTCTTCGGCGGTGACGAACACCTGGAAGCGGTGCCGGATCGCCTGCCCGCGCAGGAACCGCTTCCGCGGCCGGGTGCGCATCCGGATGAACGCGGCCGTCCCCGGCGCGAGCTCGGCCCGGTCGCGTTCGAGCCGGAAGTCCAGCTCGTCCTCCGGGTCGAGCGGGCTCAGCTCCACCGCGACCGGCCGGTTGCCCCGGTTGTCCACGGCGACTTCGAAGTCGGCCTTGGACGCGCCTTCCACCTTGGCCGGCACGAGTTCGGCGGTCACCTCGGTGAAGGCACCGAGCTCGACGGTGCCCTCTTCGACGACCGAGCCGGCGGGGTCCTCGCTCGAGAACACCCGGACACCGAACGGGATCGTCCCGGCCCGCACGTCGGAGGACCGCGGGGGCGCGAACCGGACGGTGACCGTCCCGGTCTCCCCCGGCAACAGGTTGATCGTCGCCGGTTCCGCGGTGGCCCAGCCACTCGCGTCGCCCACCACGTCGATGGTGAACTGGTCGACGACCTGCCCGGCGTTCCGGACGGTCACCGAGCAGCTCGTCTCCTGACCCGGTTCCGCGACCAGGCCGGCCTCGGACAGCGTCGCCGTAGCTCCCATGCCCGGAAGTCTCCGCGCCCGGCGTGGCTTGCGGCACCAGCGGACGGGTGTGCGGCCGTGCGCCTGTGGTTGCCCGTACGGGCAGCGGTCGCGGCCGCGGAGGTTCCCGGCCGCCGGCCCAGCCGGCTGGGGCCCGGACCGGCGCGTCCCGGGCCCCAGCCGGCCGCTGCTCAGCCTCGCGTGATGAACGGGGGCTGCTCCGTCCGCAGCACCACCAGGATCGGGTTCGACTCCACCGTTCCGAACTTCGGCCCGCTCACCGACGTCACCGACAGCGTGCGCGGCCCGATCAGATCGTGGTGGAACAACAGGAACTGCGCCTGGAAGGTCCCGTCCACGCCCACCGTGACCAGGCCCGGGGTCGCGGAGATGCCCGCCGACCAGGCCAGCCGGACCGTCGCTCCCGGCGGGAAGCCGGTGCCCGTCACGCGGGGCACGAAGCCGAGGGCGCCGATCGCCGGGTCCACCGTCACCACCGGCCGGCGGACCACCACCCGTGCGGTCGCCGTGTTGTCCCGGGCGTCGGTGTCCGGGCCGCTCGTGCTGACCGTGCCGGACACCGGCGCGTCGACGGCCGCCTTGGCCGCCAGGGTGATCCGGACCTCGACCGTCTGGCCGGGCGTCAGCGTCCCGAGCGCGCAGCTGCCGCCGCCCGGTGTGCAGCCCGTCGGCACCGAGGTCGCCGGCAGCTGCGGGGGCAGCTGGGTGACCAGCCGGACGTCCGGCATCGGGGCCCCGGAACCGTTGTGCACCAGGAAGGTCAGCCCGACGTCGTCCCCGCCGGTGAACAGCGGCACCGCCGACACGGCCATGCCGACCGACAACGACCCCGGCGTGACCGGCGGCAGCGGCTTCTCGGCGACCTTGACCACCGCCGTGTCGGTGTTGTCGCGCGCGTCGGCGTCCTGGCCGGCGGTGGTGATCGTGCCCGTCGCGGCCTGTGCCCCGGCGACCACGCCGGCGGCGCTGAACCGCACCCGCACGGTTTCGCCCGGCGCCAGCGTGCCGAGCACGCAGACGAGGTCCGCGGCGCAGGCGCCCTTGGTCGTGATGGGCGTCTGCGGCTGCAGTCCCGCGGTCAGCCGGACGAACAGCCCCACCCCGGGCGAGGCCGCGATGCCGTGGTTGGTGACGACGAACTCGAACGTCGTCAGCCCGCCGAACTGGATCGCGGCCGGGACGGCGGTGGCGGTCACGGCGACGTCCGCGATCCGCTGGAACGCCGGTTCCGCGGCGCCGCCGGGGCCGCGGATCAGGGGCACGGACGGCCCACCGGCCGCCGGCACCACCAGCACGCTCGGCTGGGACTCACCGGGAGCGCTGTCGAACGCGACGAGCCTACCGTCCGGCGACCAGGCCGGGTTGTCGACGGCCCCGGCGTCCGCGGCCAGGACCCGCGCCGGCCCGCTGTCCGCGGGCGCCACGCAGATCTGCCGGCGGTCGTTCTGGAACGCCAGCGCGGTGCCGTCCGGCGAGACGTCGGCCGAGCCCTGCCGTCCGGTGCCGCACGGCGGCCCGAACGACGGCGAGAGGTTCCGCTGGGTCCCCGCGACGACGCTGTCCGTGCCGAAGGCCAGCGACACCTGCCACAGTTCCTGCCGGAACTCCCCGCCGGGGTCGACCGCCATCACGGCGGTCTCGGTGGCGGTGCCGTTCCGCCCGGTCGCCGTGCACGTCACGGTGGTGGCGCCGACCGGGAACAGACTGCCGGAGGACGGCGTGCAGAACGGCGTGATGGCGGTTTCGCGGTCGGCGTCGACCGCGGTCGCCGGGTATTCGACGACCGTCGGCGCGGTGCCGGTCACGGTCTTGTCGTGCACCGTGATCAGCGGCAGCCGCGGATCCTTGACCCGCACGGTGATGTTCTCGGTGTAGCCGGGCCGTGCGGTGGGTTCGCCGTCCAGCCGGAACTCCACCTGGCAGTGCAGGAGCGCCCCGATCGGCGCGGTGGGCGAGACGGTGGCGGTTTCGACGAAGTCCGCCTTGGTCCCGCCCGGAACCTGCTGGGTCCCCTCCGGGCTGAAGGTCATCGTCAGGCCCGTGTCGCAGTACGGCACCGGCTGCACCTTCACCTTGAGTTCGGTGATCCCGCGGATGATCGCCTGGCTGATCTGGCCGACGTCGGTGCTGTCGGTCAGGACGCCTTCGGTGCCCTTCGTGACCTTGGTGGCCTGGCCACGCCCGTCGAGGGCCGCGTCCGTGTCCACCTCGAAGCTTTCCCCCGATCCGTCACCGCCGCCGGTGCTGGTCACCGCGGGCACCGCGACCACCCGGATCTTCGCGTCCGTCAGCGCGTGGACCACCGCATCGGTGGTCGGGAACGCGCCGCGCTTGTCGTCCGCCGGTGACTCGTGGCTGGCGGCGTCGCCGACCAGCACGACGATCCGGTTGCTCGTATCGCGGAAGTTGACGGCGCCGGTGGCAAGCTTCTGCAGGGCGACGTACCAGTCTTCGGCGGTGTCGTCGCCGCCGGTCGCGGTGATCCGGCCGAAGGCGTCGGTGAGCAGCTGCCGCTGGCCGGCGTTCTCGACCGGGGTGAGCGGCTGCTGCACGTGGAACGACCGCGGCGGGTTCGGCGGCGGGCCGGTCTTCGGGTGGTCGTCCACCAGGTCGCCGTACGCGGCGACGGCGAAGTGCGCCGACGGCTGCACCTTCAGCACCTCGTCGATGACGTGGCCGAGGTTCGTCTTGACGTCGCCGATGACCTTGTCCATCGAGCCCGTCTGGTCCATGAGCAGCACGATGTCCGGGTCCGGCGGGACCCGGTCGGTCTCCACCGTCTTGGGGACCGAGCCCGACGAGCCCTGCCCGACCGGCATGTCCACCACCGCGGGGTCCACTCTGGACGGCCCAGGGGGCGCGGTGCGGGCGGCCGCCCTGGTCAGCGTGATCTTCGTGCCGTCCGCGGACCACACCGGTTGCGAGTCGCGGGCCCGCAGGTACGGCGGCATCGGGATCTCCCCGAGCAGCCTGCCGTCCGCGACGCGCGCGATCCGCACGCTGTCGACGCGGCTTTCGTTGCGGATGGCGGAGTGGGTGAAGGCGATCATCGTGCCGTCCGGTGACCACGCGGGGTGCTGTTCGCCCTTCGGCCCGTCCACCGGGCCGGTCAGCGAGCGGGGCGCGCCGCCGTCGGCGTTCGCGACGATGATCTCGTTGTCCGGGGACTCGCCGGTACCGGTTTGGGTGTAGGCCAGCAGCGAGCCGTCGCCGGAGAAGGCCGGGTCGGACTCGTCGGCGTCCGGGCGGTTGGTGAGGTCCCGGCGGTCGCCGCCGGTCGCGTCGGCACTCCAGATGTCCGTGGTGTCGCCCGAGCGCAGCTCGGTGAAGACCGGCTGCCCGTTCGGGCGGAACGTCGGCTCGGATTCGCCGGTGCCGGACAGCGCCGAGACGACCGAGACCTTGCCGCCGGAGATCTCCTTGACGTCGCCGAGCGGGTCCTGCGCGCGGGTGGTGAACGCCAGCCGCGTGCCGTCCGCCGACCAGGCGGGTTCGGCCGAGTCGCCGGGGTCGGGCACCGCACGGGTGACCGCGCCGCCGGTCTCGGCCATCAGGACCACGTCGCCGGCCGGGTGGAAGCGCGTGGTGGTGAAGGCGATCCGGCCCGGTCCCCAGGCCGGCTGGGTGTCGGCGGCGGGGTCGGTGGTCAGCCGCACCGGCGCGCCCCCGGCGGCCGGGACGGTGTAGATGTCCCCGGCCGGGTCGTCGCGGGTGCTGCTGAACGCGAGGCGGGTGCCGTCGGGCGACCAGCTCGGCGAGTCGTCGGCGGCCGGCCCGGACGTCAGCTGGCGCAGGCCGCGGCCGTCCACGCCGATGACGAACAGGTCCCGGTTGCCGGTGCGGTCCGAGGCGAACGCGACCGTCCTGCCGTCCGGCGACAACGCCGGGTGCACGTCGGCGGTGTCGTCGTTCGTCAGCCGCACCGGGGCCCGGGCGCCGTCGCGCAGGTACCAGAGCTCGCCGTCGCGTTCGGCGCCGCCGGGGGTGGCGGCGCGGTGGCTCACCCAGACGATGCCGCCGGTGCCCGCGGACGCGTCGGAGTCGGCACCGGCGGCCGCCGCGGGCAGCGCGGTTTGGGCGCCTTCCCCGGTGGCCTGGTACAGGCCGGTCGTGGCGGCGCTGACGTACCCGACGCGGTAGGGCGCCGGTCCCGGTGCGGGTGCCTGCGCCGCGGTCGGTGCCTGCGCTCCGGTGAGCGCCCAGCCGCCGAGCAGCGCGACGACCGCGACACCCGCCACCGCTCGGTTCGCGCGCATGGTCGGTCCTCCCCAAAGGTTTCCCGCGGCTCAGCCGGCTTCGAACAGCTCGATCTCGGAGATCGCGACGTCCGTGCCGTTGAGCGAGCGGTGCAGCCCGACGACGTGCAGCTCGACGCTGGTCGCGCCTTCGCTGTTCTCGATCGGGACTTCCTGGGCGTCCGGCGTGTCGGCCAGCGCCATGTCGTAGGTCTTGCCGGTGGAGAACACCAGGTGCAGTTTCTGCGGCCGGTGCTCGGCCTGGAAGTTCGCGGCGTCACCGGAGTAGACGATCGCCTTCCGCAGGTCCGCCGGGTGGTCGAAGGTGAACACCAGTGCCTGTTCCCGGTCGGCCGGGGCGGCCCAGAAGGTGTTCTTGGCGTTGTCGGTGACCAGGGGGGCCGCGTGCCCGTTCGCTTGCGCGGTCGCGGTCACCTTCACCGGGTGGACCGGGTTCAGCTTGGCCTCGAAGATGCCGGTGACCTGGCTCCACAGCCCGGTGGCCGCCGTGTTGATCGCCCCGCGGAACGGCTGGTACAACGCGTAGACCAGCGCGGAGAGCACCAGGAACACCGCGATGGCCCGGCGGATGACCTTGCCGACGGCCCGGCGCGCGCCCCGGGCCCGGCCGGTCCGGCGGCGGACGCCGTCCTTGCCCGGCCGCTCCCCCGCCCGGTGCTGCTTCGGCTTGCGGCCGAACAGCCGGCGCCACCACGACGTCTTGACGGTTTCGGACTCGGCCAGCGAGGCGCCGCAGCGGCTGCAGAAGTTCCGGGTGGGCGCGTTGCCCTTGCCGCACCGGCCGCAGATCAGGTCGCCGGGATTGAGCACCTGGTCCTCGACGGTCTGCTGCACCGGCTGCCGGACCGGCGCGATCGGCTCGGCGGGCTGCACGACCTGCTGCTGCACGACCGGCTGCGGCCGCACGGCGACCGGTTGCTCGTCGTCCCACTTCAGGTACCGGCCGCATTCGCCGCAGAACTCGACTTCGGCGGGCCCCTGGTGCCCGCATTCGGTGTAGATGACCATCCGCTAGCCCTCCAGGACTTCCACCGCGACCCGCACGTGGGCGGGTACCGCGTCCACGACCGTCGCCGTCAGCCGCCGCACGTCGACGCGCGCCGGATCGGGCACCCGCACCCGCACCTGCACCCAGGGCGGCCCCGGGTCCGGCAGCGGCGCGCCGGGCTGGGGCGATTCGACCACCCCGCCGCTGTCGGTCACCTCGACGGCGCCTCCGGTCAGCAGCCGCACGTGTTCGGCGAGCCCGCGCTGCGTCCCGCGCCACCGGTGCAGCTCGACCGAGCTCGTCACCAGCTGCCGCAGCTGAGCGGGGCTCCAGCTCTCGTCGACGCGCAGCGCAACCCAGTTCGCCAGCCACCCGACGAAGTCTTCGGGCGCGAGGCCCGGGTCCAGGTAGCCGGCGAAGTTGTCCAAAGTGGACAGCACGGGGGCGAGGACCTCGTCGAGCGCGCCGGTGAAGCCTTGGACGAACCGGTCTTCGGCGTAGACGGCGGGCAGTTGCTCGCCGATCGGGTGCGGGCTCGGCAGCCCGCGAATGCCCGCCCTCATGCGCCCGCCTCCCGCACCCGCACCTGGTGCCCGAACGAGAACGCGAGCGCGTTGGGCGGCAGGTCGAGCCGGTCGACCTGGTCTCCTCGCTCCCGGGTGATCGGGTTCGCCGCGAACAGCCGGACGTCCTCCACCAGCTCGACGCCCGGAAGCCGTTGCAGCACCGCGAACACCTCGCCCGACTGAACCGGCCGCCCGAACGGCCAGCCTTCGCCGTCCGGGCCGCCGCTGAGCGGGTTGAAGTAGTCGTACAGCGCCTGGGTCGCCCGCGCCCCGAGCGTGCCCGGGGTCGTGCGGCGCCGGGCACGCAACCGGGCCACCACCGTGACGCCCTGGTAGAACGGCGGTTCCACCGACACCAGCGCGCCGACGCAGCGCCGTTCGTCCAGGGACCGCTCGATCCGGCCGCGCATGCCCGGGTCGAGCATCAGGGTCGCGAAGGCGAGCTCGCCGGTGTCGGGCACCGCAGGCACCACGAGGACCCGGATCGCGCCGGTCTCGCGGCCGTCCGGGCCGTGCGCCGGGATGCAGCGGACGCGGGCCGCTTCCGGTGCCGCTTCGCGGGCGAGCTGCTCGTAGTCCTCGGCGGTGACCGCGCGGTCGCGGGTGCGCAGCAGCAGCGGGCCGCGGACCTGCGCGTCCCGGACCGACTCGCCGTCCACCCCGCCGATCGCCGGCCGCCGGTTGACCACGCTGCTGACGAACGGGATCGGGTCCCGCTGCACCTCGAGGACCTCGCGGGCGACGTTGCCGCGCCGCCCGCCGCCGGAGCGGTACTCCGGCACGCGGATCGCGGCGGACTTGGCCGGGAAGGCCCCGTAGTACCGGAGGCCGCCCTCGGGCTGGCGCACCGCGGGGCCGAACGCGATCTCCCCGCCGACCCGGTCGAGCATGACGTGCCGGTCGTCCGGCCCGGAGTCGGCGAACGAGCGCACCTCGGTCCACTGCTGCCAGCCGTCCGGTCCCGAGACCTCGACGACCAGCTCGCCGTCGCCGACGACCACCGGCGGACGGCCGAGCGGGAACCGCTGGCCCGGCGTGCCGTCCGACGTGCCGACGATCTCGTTGCGGATCACCTCGGCGTGCACCGCGGGGGCCGTGCCGCCGATGGTCGAGGCCTCGACGGTGTGCAGCCGCGGCGGACGCTGGTAGAACGGCTGGTTCGGCCTGGCCTCGGCCAGGCGGCACCGCAGCCAGCCGGCGCGGCGGCGGGCGAGCACCGACATGGCGTGCCCGGGCGGGACGTGCACCACGATGTCCCCGGCCCGGTTGAACGCGCCGGTGCTGTCCCGGTCGACCTCGCAGGCCGCCCAGCCGGTGCCGTCCCACGCCTCCCACAGCCACGGCGGGTCCCGCGGGTCGACGCCCTGACCTTCGACTTCGCAGTTCATCCGCAGCAGCACCGCGCAGCCGGGCACGGCGTCCGACAGCCCGAAGCAGACCGCGTCGCCCGGCGCGGGGGTTTCGCCGAACGCGGCGGGCCCGCCGCCGACGAGCAGCTCGTCGGTGCGGTCGACCGGCGGCAGGGCGGTGTCGGCGGTGGTGGTCACCAGGTGCTCGAGCGAGCACGGCACGATGGTGAGCGTGCGCTCGACGGTGAACACCACCGGGTCCTCGACCTCGTTGCGGGCGCTGGCCACCTGCTTGCCCGCGGCCACGACCACCGGGACGTCCCGGGCGGCCGAGAGCCAGAACGTCACGTCGGCGTGCGCCGCGGCGGGCGGGAACAGCCGGACGCCGATCAGGTCGAGGAAGCGCAGGTAGTGCAGGTCCGGCACCCGGTTGAGCCGGTAGAGCAGCTGGTCGACCATCTGCGCGAACGTCTCGATCAGCGTGACGCCGGGGTCGGAGACGTTGTGGTCCGTCCACTCCGGACAGTTGCGCTGGACGAGGAACTTGGCTTCGTCGACCAGGTCCTGGAACGTGCGGTCGTCGAGGTTCGGTTTGGGCAGCGACATCACGCACCGTCCTCTGCGGACTCGTGGGGCGGGATGACGTAGAACGGGAAGACGAGGTTGCGCGGGTCGTTCGTGCCGCGCAGGGTGTAGCGGATGTCGATCAGCAGCGTCCCCCGGTCGGCTTCGGCGAAGCTGACCACGACGTCGGTGAGGTCGATACGCGGTTCCCAGCGTTCCAGCGAAGCCCTTACCTCGTAGGCGATCTGGCCGGCGGTCGCGGCGTCGGCCGGGGCGAACACGAGGTCGTGCACCGCGCAGCCGAACTCGGGACGCATCGGCCGTTCGCCCGGTGCGGTCGCGAGGATCAGCCGGATGCTTTCGACGATCTCGCGCTCGCCGCCGACCAGCGCGATCGAGCCGGTCGCGTCGGTGTGCACCGGGAACGCCAGTCCCCGGCCGAGGAAGTCCTTCATCGGCACAGTCACGTCAGCCTCCGATCAGGACGGTCGGGCAGCCCATGACGATCGGCGCGCCGCAGGCGGCCAGGTCGCCCATCCGGGCCGCCGGCATGCCGCCGATCAGCACCGTCGGGCAGCCCGGCGGCGCGATCGGCGACGGCGGGTGCACCGCGGGCGGCGGGAACGAACACGTGTGCAGGGTCCCGACGTTCGCGGCGGGCATCCCGCCGATGAGCACGGTCGGCACCCCGGGCCCGGCGATGACGCCCGGGTGCCCGGTCGGGTCGCCGACCCTCGCGGCTGGTGGCATGCGCACTCCCCCGTCAGTTGATCTTGACCACGCTGCCGCGCACGGTGACGACACCGCTGGCGGTCAGCTCCGTCTGGCCCTGGCCCGCGACCGAAACGGTGGCGCCTTCGAGCTTCGCGCCCGCGGTGCCGTTGAGTTTCAGCTGCGCGCCCGCCTCGACGCTGGCGTCGGTCTGGGATTTCACCGTGACCTTCTGGCCCTTGAGTTCCAGCGGCCCGGTGCCGGCGTCGATGCTGACGCCGTTCTGGGCTTTGACCGTGACGCTCTTGCCGCTGGTCACCTCGATGACCTGGTTCTTCTGGTCGATCTTGACCACGAACTTCGCGTCGCCGGAGGACAGGATGATCCCGTCCTCCTCGGCGAACTCCAGCTTGTGGCCCTTGCGCGAGACGAACCCGCGCAGGGTCGCCTCCCCGCTGTTGCCGTCGACGGGGGCCTTCGTGAACTTCGGCGCGGTGTCCTTGCCGTTGTAGAGCCCGCCGAGCACGTAGGGCGCCTCGAAGTCGCCGTGCTCGAAGCCGACCAGGACCTCGTCGCCGACCTCGGGCAGCACCATCGCACCCCGGTCCTTGCCGGCACCGGGCTGGACCGTGCGGGCCCAGGTGCTGGTGAAGTCCTTGTCCAGCCAGGGGAACGTGAGCTTGACGCGGCCGAGCTTCGCCGGGTCACGCAGATCGGTCACCTGCGCGGGGACGAGCCCCGGCCACGACGAGCCGGGCGCGCCGCCGGCGACCAGGCCGTAGAGCGAGCGTTCCTGGCGTCCGGACACGGTGAACTCGGTGGTGTAGCCGACTTCGGCGTTGAACAGGTGCCGGGTGCTGGTCAGCGTGTACTTGCCCGCGAAAGGCTGGCCGACGCCGGCGAGCGTGACCGCGGTGCCCGCGCGCAGCTTCGGGTTGCCCTTCGCGACGCCGTCGAGTTCGGCGCAGGCGCTGCCGAGCTTGTCGGCCAGCGCCTTCGCGGTCGCGTCGGCCTCGCCCTGGGCCCGCCGGGGCGAGGCGGCGTCGAGGAACGGCGGGCTGGCGAACTTCCCGGCGAGCGCCACCGGGTCCAGGCCCGGCACGTCCGTGCCGGCGGTCTTCGGGGTCGCGGTGGCGGTGATCGCCTGCTTGTTCTCGTAGTCCCAGCCGGTGGCCCGCACCTCGGGGACCTGCTCGGCCGCGGTGACACTGGCGCGCAGGCTGACCAGCGTCCCGTGCGCCTCCAGGACGAGCGGGTCGGCGGTCGCCTTGGTGCGGGTCGAGGGCGCGCCGGAGGGTTTCTCCGGGAGTTCGAAGTTGAGCTTGCCCTCCCGCACGGCGATCTGGGCGCCCACCGCGTCGGCCAGCCGGGTCAGGAACTCCCAGTCGCTGACGTTGTCCTGGCTGAGCTGGGTGTTCGGCCGGCCGCCGAAGCCGCGGACGTTGTCGATCTTGCCGGCGGGGATTTCCGCGCGCTGGGCGACCTTGCGCACGACGTCCGCGACGGTCATGTTCGGGTAGGCCGCGACCCGGCGGCCGCGGAACAGCCGGTGCGCGTGGTCGTACCCGCGGACCTCGGTGAACGTGCCGTGCCGGTCCAGGTCGACCGCGACCGCGGTGACCTCGCCCGAGAGCAGGTCCTGCGGGCCGCCGGGGTCGGACGTCTGGACCTTCAGCTTGATCTTCGCCCCGACCTTGAACTTGCCCTTCTCCAGCACGACGTACCCCGGGTCGCGGAACCGCAGCACGAAGGTGTCCGGCAGGTTCCGGCTGTCGTCGACGTAGGCGTAGGCGAGCATCACCTTGACGTCGTCGGGCAGCGCGGTGCCTTCGACCTCGACCATGAGGGTGTTCGTGAAGGTTTCGTTAGCCATCGAGCTCCTCCAGCGCGGGCACCAGGAGCCGGGTGCCGGGCCGCAGCCGCATCGGGTCGTCGATGTCGTTCGCGTCGGCGATCTCGCGCCACTTCCCGGCGTCGCCGTAGGCGCGGAAGGCCACCGACGCCAGGGAGTCCCCGGCGACGAGCACGTGGGTGTCCCGGGCCGCGAGCGCGCCGGACGTCGGGTTCTGGCCGCCGAGTTCGCCCGAGATCTCCTCCAGGTTCACGGTGCAGACCGCGCGCACCGGCGTCCCCGACGGCGTGAACAGCGTGTACTTGGCCGTGACGGAGGAGACGTAGGCGGGGAAGCCGGTCATGCCGCCCCACTTGAAGATCACCCACGGCGGCGACGGTTTCCGGCTGTTGCGGCTGTCCTCGGTGGCGACGCAGCAGGTGAACAGCTGCTCGACCTTCTTGACGACGGCGTCGTCCATCTTGTCGGTGGCGTCGAGGAACATCTCCAGCGCGAGCTTGGCCGGGTCGGAGCCCTTGAACTGCGGCGGTGCGCTCTTCTTGGCGTTCGGCTGCGCGTCGCGGCCCCACTTGGCGTTCTTGCTGAGCGAGAGTTCCTTGGGGTTGAACTGGAACTTGATGTCGAACAGCTTGTCGCCGGGCGGCTGCCCGGTCCCCCCGGACTGCGGCGGCTTGCGGACCTCCAGCAGGGCGCGCTGCAGGTTGTTCGGCGCCGGTTCGCCGGAGCCGTAGGCGGCCGGGGGCGCCGAGCCGGCCGAGGTGAAGGTGACGGGTGAGGAGGCCATGGCTAGCCCTTCTTCGCCGGGCTGAGGAAGCCGTGGTGGGCCAGTTCGAGGGTCTCGGTGGCGACCTTGGGCGAGTCGGGCGAGAGCTGCGGGCCGCTCCAGCGCACCGGGACGACGCCTTCGAGGGCCCAGCTGGCGATCACCTTGCCTTCGAGGGTGCGGGCCTCGATGGTGGCGGTCTTGCGTTCGATCCCGCTCGCCAGGCTGGCGAACCACTTGGTGATCTGCGAGCTGGCCTCGGTGACCGGGCGCGAAAGCTTGATGTTCGAGTACTTGATCCGGGTCGGCAGCTGCCAGACCATGCCGTTGTTGCCGCCCTCTTCCCGCTGTTCCATGACGAATTCGCAGCCGAGCCCGTCACAGCTGGAGAACGCGCCGAGGTTCCCGAGGTTCTTGTCGTCCAGCTTGACGACGTAACAGACGGCGACGGCCTCTTCGGTGTCCGGCATCGGCATCTCCTTCAGTGCGGGCGATCGGTGAGCGCGCCCCGGCGCTCACGGTCGAGACGGAGTTCGGTCTTGAGGCGCCGCAGCAGTGGGTCGAACAGCTTCCTGACGAGCTCATCGGTTTCGGGCGCCGCGGCGGCGGGCGCGGGATCACGGGGTGCGGCGGAAACTTCCGGCGGCGGGACGACCGGAGCCGGTTCATCGGCGGTCCGCTGGATCGTCCGGGTGGCCTGGACCGCCTGCGGCGTCTCGGCGGAGGGCGTCGGGGTGTGGTCAGCGAGGCGGGCGACGGGCAGGGGGTCTGCTGTGGGTGGCCCGTCTTCGGCTCGCACTGCCGGGAGGGGGAGGTCCCCGATCAGGCGAGGCAGGGGAAGGGCGGGGGCCTCGGTGGCCCGGGTGATCGGCCGGGATTGCGTCACCAGGGGTGCGGAGGTTTCGCTGGCCCGGGACACCGGGAGGGGTCCGGGTGCGCGGGTGATCGGGAGGACCGGCTCGTGGGCCGGTTGGGCCACCGGGAGTTCCTCCGTGCGTCGGGTGCTGGGAGGTGCGGAAGCCTCGGGCTGTGCGGTGTGAGCCACGAGCAGGTTCGGAATGTCAGCCACCCGGCTCACCGGCAGCGGCGGTTGCTGCGCCACGCGGGCGACGGCCAGGGTCTCGGTCACGCTGCTCACGGGGAGGGCGGACTCGGACGCGCGGTGAACCGCCGGCGAGGGTGGTTCTTGCGCCGGTTGGGTCACCCGGACGTCGGGGGTCTCGATCGCCCGGCTCACCGGAAGGAGGGATTCCCGCACCGGTTGAGCCATCGGAAGGGGTGCGGTCTCGATCGCCCGGCTCACTGAAAGGGCAGGCTGCTGTGCGGTTTGTGCCACCGGCAGGGTCGAAGTTTCGCTGATCGAAAGGGGCGGCTCTTTCACCGGGAGTGCGGACGTCTCGACCGCCCGGCCCACCGGGAGAGCCGGCTGCTGCAGGGTTTGCGCCACCGGCAGGGCCGAAGTCTCGACGGCCCGGCTCACCGAAAGTGCGGGCTCCGGTGCGGTTTGCGCCACCCGGAGGTCGGGAGCCTCGGCCGCCCGGCTCACCGGCAGCGCGGAGTCCGGGGCCGTCTGCCCCACCGGCCGGGCCGAAGTCTCTTTGCTCGGAAGGAGCGGCTCTTTCACCGGGAGCGCGGGACTCTCGACCGCCCGGCTCACCGCCAGGGGCTCCTGCGCCCCTCGGGGCACCGCAAGCGTCGGGGCCTCGATCGCCGGTGTCTCGTCACGCACCGCCGGAGCGGCCGGCGCCTCGACCGCACGGGCCACCGGCAGGGAAACGCTCGTCGAGCCGCCCGGTGTCCCGGGCGGCTCCGTGGGCCCCGCCGTCTCGAGCGGGCGGAACGTGTTGACCGGCGACGACCGGCCCGCCTCCTGCGCCACCGGCACGGTGTCCTCCGCGAGGCGCGACACCGGAAGCGGTGCCGGTTCCGGCAGGATCGGGGCACCCAGCCCCAGCCGCCGTGGCGCCGGCTCAGCCCGCTGGACGACCGGCAACACCGGAGGCGCGGCCACCGGCTCCGGCAGCACGGGATCGGGTGTGGCCGCCCGGGCCGGGACGTCCTCCGCGATCGCCTGGACGGTCCGCATCGGCGGGACGACCGTGGCCGACATCAGCGGCCGCACGACCTCGGGCGACGCTACTGTCGGCAGCACCAGCGAGGGCGCGGGCCTCTCGCCCACCGCCCCGGACGGCACCACCGGCATCGAAGAAACCGCACGCGAGACCGAAAGCTCCGTCGGGGCTGCGCCCTTCGAGGAGACAGCCTGCACCGACGGGATCACGGACATCGACGGATCCGCACCCACCGGCGCGACCGCAGCCTCCGACGAATCCGCCCCCACCGGCGAAGCGGCACCCTCAGGCGAAACGGCACCCTCCGACGAATCCGTACCCATCGGTGCAACCGCAGCCATCGACGAGCCCGCCCCCGGCGAGCCCGAAGACTCCGACGGGACTGCCGCCACCGGCAGAACCCCCGCCTCCGACGAGTTCCCACCCACCGGCGACCCCGAAGCCTCCGATCGCACGGCGGCCACCGGCAGAACCCCGGCCTCCGACGAGCCCGCACCCACCGGCGAAACCGCAGAATCCGACCGCACCGCAGCCACCGGCAGCGCCCCGGCGTCCGACGAGCCCTCACCGACCGGCGAAACCGCAGAATCCGACCGCACCGCAGCCACCGGCAGAACCCCAGCGTCGGACAAGCCCGGCCTGCCCGCAGCATCCGGCGAGACCCCACCATCCGCCGAAACCCCAGCCACCTCACCCTCCGGCGAAGCGTCCCGCTGCACCGAAGCGCCCCACAACCGCCCCAGCCCGCTCCGCTTGCGGGTCTCCCGCTGCACCACCGGCATGGCCGGCACCGGAGCCTCCACAGCCCGCGGCCGGGCCAATCCGTCGATGACGCCGGCCGGCTCGTCCGGGCCCACCCGGTGGCCGAGGGGCTCGAGGTAGGCCGGGCTCTGCCAGGACGTCAGCGAGGCGCTGAACCGCTGCACCGGGTTGACCAGCGGGTGCTCGGCGAGAACAGGCCGGATCGGCGGCACGGTCCGCCACTCCGCGCGCGAGACCGGCAATGCCGCCGGGGCAGGCGCGGGGGCCGCGCCCGCCTCCTTCCTGCGAAACCACATTCCAGCGTCACCGTCCCTGGCTCATCCGGGTGTTGATCCGGGCGATCTCGGCGACGTAGGTCAACCGGTCGGGGTGTTCGAGGTCGAGGATGTCGTCGAGGGACCAGTGCAGGTGGTAGGCGACGTACGCGACTTCCTCGTGCAGCCGGTCGGCCGCGTACGTCACGATTCCCCCAGGCGCCCACCGGCGACGTCGACGACGAAGCTGTGGCCGCACTCGGGGCACGCCACGCCCGCCCTGGTGTGCCCCTCGCTGTTGATCCGGCGGTACATGTCCTGCAGGAACGCCAGGTCCGAGGCGAACAGGTTCTCGATGATCCCGGCGTGCACGTCGGTGATGTCGCCGATCCGGGTGACGACCCGGGCCAGCAGCACCACCGTGAGGAACGCCGAGTTCTCGCGCACGCGGTCGTCCCGCAGCGGGATCAGCTCGTCCCGCGCGGTCGCCAGCCGCATCACCCCGGAGTGGTGCACCTTGCCTTCGTCGTCGACGTACCCGCGCGGGAGCTCGAACGCGAACTCCGTCCTCAGCTTCGGCCGGGCTTCCTCCGCCGTCGCGGCGGGGGCCTCCTCGACCGGAGCCGACGCCATCACCCTGCGCATCGGTTCACTCGACTTCCATCTGCTCGTAGGTGATCACGAGCTTCTCGGTGAGCACGCTGGTGTCGCCGGCCTTGAGCGAGCCGATCTCCAGGCTCTTCGGCCACGCGTTGGTCAGCTTGTAGCGCTTGAGCGGGGTGCCCTCGTAGTCGTAGACGATGATGGCGCCGCCCTTGCGCGCGGAGGCCATCTTGCCGAAGTGGGCGTCCTTGACCCACTTCTCGAAGCTGTTGTCGTCGGTCAGGCCGCGGGTCAGCGTGACCTCGCCGGCCTTGGGGCGGCCGGGCAGCTTCTTGATGACGTACTTGCCGTCCACGGTGTTCTGCTTGAGCTCGATGACGTCCTGTTCCATCTTCAGTCCGGAGACCTCGGAGATCTGCTTGATCTGGACGCCGTCGATCTCGAGCCCGAAGGAGTGGCCTACCGCCTTGTCGAGATCGGGAAGTGCCATTTCTGTGGAGTCCCTTCACTTACTCGTTGACGAGGCTGGTGCCGCCGGACATCTGGGCCAGCCGGAAGATCACGAACTCCGCCGGTTTCACCGGGGCGATGCCGACTTCGCAGATCACCTGGCCGAGGTCGATGCCCTCGGCCGGGTTGGTCTCCCGGTCGCACTTGACGAAGAAGGCCTCGTCCGGGGTGAGCCCGAACAACGCGCCCTTGCGCCACTCCATGACCAGGAACGCGCTGATCGTGCGCCGGATCCGCGCCCACAGCGCGTCGTCGTTGGGCTCGAACACGACCCACTGCGTGCCGACGAGGATCGACTCCTCGAGGTAGTTGAACAGCCGCCGGACGTTGAGGTAGCGCCAGGCCGCGTCGCTCGACAGCGTCCGCGCGCCCCAGACCCGGATGCCCTTGCCCGAGAACGACCGCACGCAGTTGATGCCGATCGGGTTGAGCAGTTCCTGCTCGGCCTTGGTCAGGTGGGTTTCGAGGGCGAGCGCGCCGCGGACGACCTCGTTGGCCGGTGCCTTGTGGACGCCGCGGGTGGCGTCGGTGCGGGCCCACACCCCGGCCATGTGGCCGCTGGGCGGGATGAACGTGTTCGTCCCGGTGGCGGGGTCGAGCACCTGGACCCAGGGGTAGTAGAGGGCCGCGTACTTCGAGTCGTAGCCGGCCACGTCCTGCCGCCAGTTGCGGACTTCCTGCGGGTTGAGCGACGGCGGCGGGTCGATGATCGCCATCCGGTTGCCCATCAGCTCGCAGTGGGCGATCATCGCCAGCTGCACGGCC
Organism: Amycolatopsis sp. NPDC049688; assembly: GCF_040674975.1. Taxonomy (NCBI): domain Bacteria; kingdom Bacillati; phylum Actinomycetota; class Actinomycetes; order Pseudonocardiales; family Pseudonocardiaceae; genus Amycolatopsis; species Amycolatopsis sp. NPDC049688. Next base: position 1,310,229 of record NZ_JBFANY010000001.1, on the reverse strand, counting down.
TTGACCCCGTCGAGGTCGAGCAGCTCGCGCTGGTAGGCGGCCATCAGGTCCGGGGCCGCGACCATGGTGATCTCGTCGATCGCCTCCAGGCCGCCGAACCCGGTGCGGTCGGCGACGTCGCCGACGTAGTCGTCGGCCCCGACCCGGCGCGGCACCGGCGGCGCCTGCGGCGTCTGCGGCGGTTCGGTGAGCACCGCGGCGCCCTTGTCGGGCTTGGTGACCGCGCCGCCGGTGGCGACCTCCTCGACGGTGACGAAGCTGGACTTCTCCCGCACCGCCGTGACGACGTTCTCCTTGGTGCGCTTGGTCGTCACGTTGTGGGTTTCGACGACCTTGCCGTCCTGCTTGACGAGCACGGTGAACCGGTCTTCGGCGGGGTTGTCCCCGGACGGCTCGGCGACCTCGACGGTGATCTCGCCGGCCTGCTTGCCTTCCGGCAGTTCCTTCGCGACGAACCGGTAGCCGCCGAGCACGGCCTGGCGGGCGGAGATCTGCTTCGGCGCGGAGCCGTTGTCGTGGGCGCGCGGCCCGCCGATCCGGACGACGTAGCAGTTCGCCCCACCGTTGAGGAAGTAGCCGTAGACCGACTGCGCCAGGTAGCAGCCCTCGAGGAAGTCGCCGAAGGTCTGGGTGAACTGGCCCCAGTTGGACACCAGCGTCGGGGTGTTGAAGGGACCGTCCGCCGCGAAGCCGACGAAGGCGGCAACGGCGGTGCCCACGCCCTCGATCGGCCGTGCGCCCGCCTCGATCTCCTCGACGTACACCCCCGGCGTGAGATAGGTGGGCATGCGGGCCTCCCTTGTCGACGCACAAGTCTTGTCTTCGGCGATGCTGCTGCCCGCGGGTTCTCCGCGGAACGACCGTGCGGCTAGGCCCGCGGGAACCGATCTCTGCCCTTAAAGGCAACTGCCCGTTCGGGCAGCGCTGCTCGCCCCTCCGGTCGTTGGCAACCGGCCAGGAAGGGCCGACAGTGAACCCATGCCGACCGGGCGGGACCAGGCGCCACGGGAGCCGTCCACGCCGACGGCGCGGGCGGCCCGGCCCGCGCGCCGGACGACGCCGCCGGCCCTGCTGCGCCTGCAGGCGGCCGCGGGCAACGCGGCGGTGGCGGAACTGGTCGCACTGCAGCGGCAGGGGTGCCCCGCTCCCCCGGTGGCGCCACCCGGGGTGACCCCGGAGACCGACCCGAAGTTCCGGTCGCTGAAGCAGGACGTCGGCGACCGGGCGAGGTCGGCGAAGGCGCATCCCCCGGCCGGTGCGGAGGTCAAGCAGGCGCAGGACGCGGCGGTCGCCCCCGCCGACGACAAGGACGCGCAGGCCAAGGCCGCCCAGGCGGACAAGATGGCCGCGGCGAAGCCGGCCGGGTTCGACAAGGTGGCCTTCATCGCGGCGGTGAACGCCGCGATCGCCAAGCAGGCGCCGAAGAACCTCGACGAGGCCGACAAGTTCGCCGGTTCCGGCAAGGCCGACCAGGTCAAGGCGGAGGTGCTGGGCAAGGTCACCAGCGGCAAGGACGCCTCGGCCAAGGACGTCACCGACCGGACGAAGGAGGCACCGGATCCCGGCCGGGCGGTGGAGAAGCCGGTGACGCCGTTGCCGCCGGCACCCCCGGCACCGGCCCTGGCCCCGCCCGACCCGCGCAAGGCGACGCCGGACAAGGCGCCGCCCGAGCAGACCGACCTGCGCGCCGACCAGTGCGAGACGCATTCGGCGATGGCGTCGGCGGGGGTCACGGACCAGCAGCTGGCCCAGTCCAACGAGCCGGAGTTCACCGGCGCGCTGGCGGCGAAGCAGGAAGGCGAGCAGCACACGGCTTCGGCGCCCGCCGCGGTCCGCGAGTCCGAGGCCGGGCAGCTGGCTGCCGTGACCGGCGCGGCCCAGGCGTCCGGGCAGGCCGCGATGGCGGGCATGACAGGAGCGCGGGCGTCGTCGGCCCAGAAGGGCCACGGGGCGAAGTCGGCCACGAAGGCCAAGGACGAGCAGGACCGGGCCCGGATCACCGGCGAGATCAAGGCGATCTTCGACGAGACCAAGACGAAGGTCGAGGGCGTGCTGGGCTCCCTCGACAGCGAGGTCACCCAGCGGTTCGAGGCCGGCGAGGCGCAGGCCAAGGCGGCCTTCACGGCCGACCACCAGGCCCGGATGAAGCGCTACAAGGACGAGCGCTACGACGGGATCACCGGCGCCGCGCGCTGGGCGTACGACCTCTTCGCCGACCTGCCTGCCGAGGCGAACAACCTCTTCCTCGAGGCCAAGAAGGTCTACGAGGCGAAGATGCAGGCGGTCATCGGTGACATCGCGGACTTCGTCGGCCGCAAGCTGGGCGAAGCGAAACAGCTGATCGCGGACGGCCGCACGCGGGTGCAGCAGAAGGTCGCGTCCCAGTCGCCGGCCCTGCGCAAGATCGCGGGCGAAGCGGCCAAGGAGCTCGGGAGCCAGTTCGACGACCTCGAGAAGTCGGTCGACGAGAAGCAGGAGTCGCTGGTCGAGGACCTGGCCCAGAAGTACACCGAGGCCCGCACCGCCGTCGACGAGGAGATCAAGGCGCTGCAGGCGGAGAACAAGGGCCTGTGGAGCAAGGCGAAGGAGGCGGTCGGCGGCGCGATCGAGACGATCCTCAAGCTCAAGGACATGCTGCTCGGGGTGCTGGCGCGGGCGGCGAACGCGGTCGAGCTGATCATCAGGAAGCCGATCGAGTTCCTCGGCAACCTCGTCAACGCGGTCAAGACCGGCGTGCTGAACTTCGGTTCGAACATCGTCCAGCACCTCAAGGACGGGCTGAAGGGCTGGCTGCTGGGCAATCTGGCGAGCGCGGGCATCGAGCTCCCCGACGCGCTGGACGCCAAGGGCATCCTGAAGATGGCGCTGTCGATCCTGGGGCTGACCTGGGCGAGCGTGCGCGCGCGGATCCTGCGGTTCATCCCGGAGCCGGTGCTGGCCAAGCTGGAGCAGACGTTCGAGGTGGTCAAGATCCTGATCACCGAGGGCGTCCCCGGCCTGTGGCGGTGGGTGGTCACGAAGCTGGGCGACCTGAAGGAGATGGTGCTCGGCCAGATCAAGGACTTCGTGATCGAGAAGATCGTCAAGGCGGGCATCACCTGGATCATCTCGATGCTGAACCCGGCGGCGGCGTTCATCAAGGCCTGCAAGGCGATCTACGACATCGTCCTGTTCTTCGTGGACAAGGCGGCCCAGATCAAGGAGTTCGTGGACTCGGTGCTCGACTCGGTGGAGTCGATCGCCCGCGGCGGCGCCGGCGCGGTGGCGGGGCTGATCGAACGGACACTGGCCAAGGCGTTGCCGATGGTGCTGGGGTTCCTGGCGAGCCTGCTGGGGCTGGGCGGGATTTCGGAGAAGATCAAGGCGATCCTGGAGAAGGTCCAGGCCCCGGTGGGCAAGGTGATCGACTCCGTCGTGGGGACGATCGTCAAGGCGGGGAAGAAGGTCTGGTCGAAGCTCAAGCGCGGGGGTTCGAAGGTCGTCGAGGGGGTCAAGGGCCTCAAGGACGCGCTGCTCCGGAAGCTGAAGGCGAAGACGCCCGTCACCATGATGGGCAACAGCCACTCGATCTACCTCCAGGATCGAGGCGGCCGGCCGACCCTCATGATGGCCAGCCATCCCGACCCGCTGATCGACAAGATCGACCGGGCTCTCGCGCACGACGCGGTGAAGAGCAAACCCGCCGTCGCCGGGCAGCTGTCCACCATGCGCGGCATGGTCGTGGCCCACGAGACCAAGCTGAAGAACGCCCTCGCCACGAGCGCGAAGGAGGAGATCCAGAACGCGGAAGCCGAGATCTGGCAGGAGCGTCAGCTGATCGCGGCCACCCTCCAGGCGGTCGGGAAGGAGATCGACCTCGAGCTCCTCAAGGAGTCGACCTACGTGCTGGGCGGCGAAATCCGGGCGGAGTACCGGCGGGACGGCAAGTTCCGCCCGACGTTCTACGGCGGCTTCAACGGTGCCGCGGAGGCGAAACGCGGCCGCGAACTGAGCCGCCTGATGACCTTGAAGTTCAAGGAAGCCGCGAAGTGGCGCAGCGACCCGGTCTACGCGATGAGTTCGTCCTACGTGTGCCCGGGCAAGGACTACAACTCACCGCACCTGGTGCCCGGCATCGGCAACACGGCGATCAACCTCGACCACCGGAACCCGAGCGTCATCCAGCACTGGAACGGCACCGGCCGGAAGTCGGACCAGGCCGCCCGGATCGCGTTCTTCAACCAGCTCGACAACCTGCACGGCATGTGCGGCACCTGCAACAAGTCCAACGGCGCAGCCGAAAGCGGCACCGGGATCTGGACCGTCGAGCCGGGGTTCAAGGGCCCGGACGGAACCTAGGCCTCTTCTTCGCCCTCTTCCTCGCGCTGCACGTACGTCTGCGCCATCTTTTCCTCTTCGCCTTCTTCGGCCGCCGGAGCTTCCTCCCGCTGGACGGCCGCGGAGTCGTCCGAGGCGTGCCCGCCGTCCTCGCACCGCTGGACCCCCGCTGCCGGTGCCGGTGCCGACATCAGCCGGTCCGCGTTCGCCACCGCTTCGCGCTCGAAGCGGTCCGACGGATCCGACACCTTGACCCCGCCGCCGGCGTCGGTCCCGTCCACCGGCCCGCTGCGCTGCTGGACGACGTGCGTCAGCTCGTGCGCCAGCATGTGCTTCCCGCCTTCGGACCCCGGGTCGTACTTGTCGCGCTGGAAGACGATGTTCGACCCCACGGTGTACGCCTGCGCGTTCACCGACTTCGCCGACTCGTGGGCGGCCCCGTCGGTGTGCACCCGGACGTCCGAGAAGTCGGCGCCGAAGCGGCTCTCCATGTCCGTGCGCGTCGCCGCGTCCAGCGGCGCTCCGCCGCCGGAGCCGACGACGTCGTGGACCGGCGAACGCTCCTCCTCGATCAGGGATCCCGTGCCCGCGTTGCCGACCGCGCGCTGGAGGCCCAGCATGCCCGCCGGGCCGAGGACGTCCGTGCGGCCCGCCGCGGCCGCGCGGCCCAGCAGGTCCGTGTCGTCGCGCTCGATCCGGTCGCCGCGTGGTCGCAGAGCCGGTTCGAAGTCGTGGTCGTGACTGTGCCCGCGCATGCTCGCTCCCTCCGCCACAGGTCAAGCTTGCCCGTCCGGCGCGCCGCGCACCAGACTGGCGTGCGCGTCCGAAAGGGCGGCGAACGCTGCCCGAAGGGGCAGCTCAGCCGTCGGTCACCATGGCCAGGTAGGGCCCGAACTCGCGGTCGAGGCAGAGCCGGCCCAGCTTGCGGTACTCCCGCGCCACCGCGCCGACCAGGTCGCTCATCGCCACCGGACGGCCCGCCTCGGCCGCCAGGTACGCGCCGGTGACCGCGGCCGACCGGATGTGGCCGCCGGCCAGCTCGAACGCTTCGGCGAGGAAGGCGAGGTCCAGGTCCGGGCTGCGCGGCATCCGGGAGCCCAGGCAGCGGTCCCACAGCCGGTGGCGGAGTTCGACGTCCGGCAGCGGGAAGTCCACGATCACGTCGAGCCGCCGGGTGAACGCCTCGTCGAGGTTGGCCCGCAGGTTGGTCGCCAGCACCGCGATGCCGTCGAAGGTCTCCATCCGCTGCAGCAGGTACGCGCTTTCGATGTTGGCGTACCGGTCGTGCGCGTCGCGGACCTCCGACCGCTTGCCGAAGATCGCGTCCGCCTCGTCGAACAGCAGGACGCCGTTGACGCCGGAGGCTTCGGTGAAGATCCGTTCGAGGTTCTTCTCCGTCTCGCCGACGTACTTGTCGACCACCGTCGCCAGGTTCACCGTGTAGAGGTCCAGCCCCAGCGACGCGGCGATGACCTCGGCGGACATCGTCTTGCCGGTCCCCGAGTCCCCGGCGAACAACCCGGTCACGCCGCGCCCGCGCCCGCCGCCGGGGCGCATCCGCCACTCGTCGAGCACCTGGTCGCGGTAGCGGGCCCGCGCGGCCAGTTCGTCCAAAAGGGACAGTACGCCGGCCGGCAGCACCAGGTCGGGCCAGCCGACCGCCGGCTCGATCCGCCGCGCGAGCCGTTGCAGCCCGGCGGCGTTCTGGCTGCGCGCGCCCGCCCGGACGTGGGACGTGCGGACCAGCCCGTCGTCGGCCAGCGCGGTCACCGACGCCGCTTTCGCCGCGCGGGCGATCTGGCCGGGCCCGAGCACGAAGTGCGCGGTCGCCTCCCCCGGGTCGACGTCCGGGGCGAGCCGGCCGTCGAGGCGGCTGCGCCACAGCGCCGCGCGGTCCGCGCCGGACAGCGGCAACGCGTCGAGCTGCAACGGCGGCGTCCCGCTCCACCGCGGGTCCCACGCCCCGGTGCCGTGCACCACCAGCGGGATCGCCGGGTGCGCCAGCTCGTCGAGCCGCGGGTCGTCCACCGGCCCCAGCACGATCCCGGCGCCGCGCAGCAACGCTTCGCGCCGCAGGGACGCGGTCAGCTCGGAGTGGCCGGGGTCGGCTTGCCAGCGCGCCGCGTCGACCACCAGCGCCGGGCACCCGGCCGCGGCCAGCGCGCCGACGCCGAGGTCCTCGGCCCCGCCACCGGGGTACTCCTTCAGGTAGACCAGCCCGACCCGGCCCTCGATCGCGCGGGCGAGCCGGTCGCGGCCCGGGACTTCGACGAGCTCGGTGCCCAGGTGCGCGCAGCCGGCGAGCTCGGGCGCGAGCCGGTCGTCGCCGAGGAGGTGGTTCACCACGCGGTCGGGGACGCGCAGCGTGCGCGAGAGGAACGGCCGTTCGTCGTCGCCCACGGTGAGCAGGCCGCAGCTGATCAGCGGGGAGCCGGCGTCGAGCCGCGCGCGGCCGGCGGCCGAGGCCTCGGGGATGCCGCACAGGCGCAGGGCGAGCCCGGCGGTCGCGCGGCGGCGGGTCACGTCGTCGTTGAGGTAGCCGTAGAACTGCTCGAACCGGCTGTCGAGGTCGGGGGCGAGCGCGACCAGCAGCAGCTCGACGTCGACGCCGGTGAGGTCCGCGCGCTCGGCGAGCGGGCGCAGCCGCCCGTCCGGGACGGAGTCCGTGAACGGCGCGTACGGCTCGCGGTGGCCTTCCAGCAGCGCGTCGATCGTCTCGTTCGACAGGTACAGGCCGCGGAACGGGTCGTCGGGGTTCGGATCGCCCGCGCGCCGGACGTCGACCGCGTCGCGGATCCGCTGTTCGAGCCGCGCCAGCCGGCCGAACAGGTACTCCAGGCTCACCGGGGCTTCCGGTGCGTCCGCGCCATCGCGACCCGGCGCTGCCCGCCGACCGCCCCGGTTTCGGACACCCGGTGCCCGACGAGCTCGCCGTCGCCGGTGTCGAGCTTGAGGCCCTCCTTCGCCGGCGGCCCGGCCGGGTACACGCGCCCGGTGTGGATCGGCGCGGAGACCACGACGTCCAGCGACGGTTTGAGCTCGCCGCCGAGCGCGGTCCAGACGTCGGCGAACGCGCGGTCTTCCGGCGGCGGCAGCGCGACGGTCATCGGCACCGGCAGCCCGGTTTCGGCCAGCGACCCGGTGAGCACCTCGGCCGGCACGGCCTCGTAGCGCAGCAGGCCGAGCAGCAGGTCCGACAGCACGCGGTGTTCGTCTTCCGGCCGCTGGGTCCACGCGGTGACCAGGTAGGACAGCTTGACGTGCTTGGGCGGCAGGTGCCGGGCGGCGACCTCGCCACGCTGGTCGTACTCGTTGAGCAGCCCCCGCGACCGGCGGCGCATGTCCTCGCGCACGTCGTAGAGGTAGACGTTCACCGTGGGAGCGTTGCGCCGGGCCGCCCAGTCCTTGGTGGGAGCATCGAAGGCGACTTCGACCTCGCTGCCGCGCAGCGCTTCGTCCTTCACCAGCCTCCGCAGCGCCTCGTCGACCTCGTGGATCACCGGCGGACCTCCTCGCACTGGCGGTCCTCCCACGATGATCGGGCGGCGCCGCACCGGCCAGCCGCGCAGCGGCAAACCTTCGGGTACGCCCGGCTGCCCGTATGGGCAGTCGCGGTCAGCTCAGCCGCGTGAAGACGAAGCTGGCCTCGCGGCCTTGGTCATCGCTCCACTGGCCTTCGTACCGGAGCTGGGGATCGGCCGAGACGAGCTCCCCGCGGAAGGTCTGGTGGCGGTCGGCGTCGGAGTCGGTGGCGGAGAAGCCGGTGGCATCCGGCCTGGCGACGAAGTTGCTGCTGCCCGCCGAGCCGTCGGCCATCCACTGGCCCCCGTAGCAGGGCGCCGGGCCACCGCACCGGCTTTCGCCGAGCCGGTGCAAGGTGATCGTGGCCGTGTCCGGATCGGTCCAGTACCGGCCGTTGACCCGCCGCTGCGAAAAGACGATCCGCCATGGCCCGGTCAGATCGGGAGTGGCGGTGGGGCGGGGGCCCGGGGCCCTGGTGCCGTCGGTGGAAGCACCGAACTTCCCGCCGGGGCCGGAACCGGGCGGCGGCGACGGCCGGGCTGCCGGGCCGGGCGACGGAGCCGCCGGAGGGGATGCCGGCGGAGGCGGTGGCGGTGAGGCGCTCGGAGGCGCCCCGGCCGACGGCCGCGCGCTGGTTTCCGGAGGAGCCATCGGCGCCGCGAGCCCGGACGGCGAGCTCGGCGCGCCGGTGGCCCGGGCAGGCGGGCCGGCGGAAGCGGGCAGCCCGAACAGCACGCCGGCCAGCAGCAGGAGCCCGGCGACGGCCTTGCGCAGCACGCCCGGGTACTCCTGCACCAGCCTGAACGCCGCGGTGTCGAGGAACGGCGCCCGCAGCATCAGCTGGGAGACCGTCTCCGCGCCCCGGCCGAGCAGCCCGGGCGTCCGGGTGACCAGCCCGTCGCGCAGGGCGCCGGCCCGGTCGGCGAGCCGCCGGTCGCCGTCCTCCCGGGCCGAGCCGATCAGCGCCGTGAGGAGCTCGACCGCCTCCGCCACCCGGTCGCTGTCGGCCCGGCGCGCGGCCAGCGCGTAGGTGAAGTAGGCGATGTCGGTGCGGGAGCCCGCGCGCCGGGCCGCACGGAGCCCGAGGCCGAGTACCTCGTCGCCGCGGTCCCACCACGGCGTCGGCAGGAGCTTCACCGACACGATCCGCGCGAGCACCAGGGCGTCCCACGGCCGGTCGTGCGCCAGCAACCGGCGCAGGGCGCGTTCGAGGACGCCCAGTTCGGCCGCGAGCTGCCCGGCATCGGCGTCCTCGTGGGCCCAGGAGGTGATGCGGGCGAACAGCGGCCACGGTTCGGCCGGAGCCACCGCTTCGGAGACGTGCGGGCGCACCCGGTACCGCCCCGAATCGTGCTCGGCCAAGCCCGCCTCTTCGAGCTTGCGCAGGCCGGCGGTGACCAGCAGCGGGCCTCCCCAGGACACGTCGGGGAAGACCAGCAGCTCCTTCAGCGTCGTCACCGCGGGCTCGCCGAGCCGGGCGAGCGCCCGGCCGACGACCATGGCGCAGGCGTCCGGATCGGCCACGTCGGGCGCGATTCCCTGCACGCCCGCGGTGCGCAACGCAGCGGCGAACTGCGCCAGCCTGCCGGGGTTGCCGCCGAAACTGTCGTGGATACGCCGGGCACGGCGTTTTTCCGCAGGCGAAAGCGGGCTCCCGAGCTCGTTTTCCCACAATTCGAGACCGTCGGCGAAGTTCAGGCCGGCCAGCGGGAGCGTTTTGATCCCCAGGTCGGAATCGGTGCGCCGGGAAGCGATGACGAACACGCTGCCCGGCATCGCGTCGAGCAGCAGCCGGATTTCCCCGGCCGGCCAATCGACCCCGTCCAGCACCACCAGGGCCCGGAGGTGGGCGAGCAGGCGCCGCGGGGAAACCGGCGCCGACGGCTCGGCGTCGTAACACTCCAGCGCCAGCTCGTGCAGCACGTCATCGGGGGTCATCCCGGGAACGAGCACCTGCCGCAGCACCCCTTCGCAGCGGGGAACCGTGCCGGCGGCCAGCACCCCTTCGGCGGTGGCGTGCTGCAGCAACAGGGTCTTCCCGATGCCCGCGGGGCCGCCGACCAGCACGTGCCGCCCGGCGGCGAGCTGCGCGCGCAGCTCCGCCAGTTCGCGGCTCCGTCCCAGGCACGCGGTCGCCTGCGCCCACGGCAATGACGGTGGCAGGCTTTTCCGCCGGACGGCGCCGGCGGTCCCCTGCTTCTTGTCAATGGCGTCGAGCAGCAGTTCCAGCACCCACTCGTCCAGCCCGTGCACGTGGACGACATGGCCGGCCTGGTGCACCTCACCGTGATTGTGGTGGACGATGTTCGTGATCTTCGCGGGTTCGGGTGCGGCCGGGTCGCCGGACTCCGTGGGCTCCACTCAGCGTGCTCCTCTGCCAAAAGAGGAGAGCAGAATAGCGCAATTCGGGAATCATCCCGCGGTGAACCCGCGGTGTCATTCTTTTGTCCGGGAATCGGCGCGCTCAGCAGTGCGGCATCACGTCGTCGAAGGAGGCGCAGTTGTCCTGGTCCCACGGCGTCGTCTGCCACTGCTCCGCGGTCAGGATCCGGGACGTGTCGCCCGCCACGAACTTCCAGGGGCCGTAGTAGGCGTTGCTGAACCAGTAGTTGCCCTGGTCGTGGGTGATGGCGTCCTGGACGAGCGTGCCCTTGTACGGGGACCAGGTCGGGTACGTTCCCCAGTTGGAGAGCAAGGCCATCTTGCCGCAGACGCCGTTCGTGCAGCCGGCGCGGGCCGGGTCGAAGCGGAACGTGTTGTCGTGGACCTCGACCAGCTGGGTCTTCCAGCGGCAGTCGTCGAACAGCGGCTCGGACTCGATGCCCGGCGCCGCGCACTGCGTGCGGTCGGTGACGAGCTTGGTGCACGTGTTGATCGAGGTGTTGGCCGGGCTGTTGCAGAACCGGTCGGCGTTCTCCCAGGCGGTGATGCCCGACCAGTTGTCCTCGAAGGTGTTGTCGTAGATGTCGATCAGGTGCGTGCGGGCCGGTACCCGGGGTTCGCCACCCGACTCGGACAGGTAGACGCTCGCCACCGGGAAGTTGTCGCCCTTGTCGGCGCGGCGCTTGCCCGCGACCAGGCTGTTGCGGCGCAGGACGTTGTCGCGGAACACGAGGTTGTAGCTGATCTCGTAGAACAGCGCCTCGGCGTCGTTGTCCTCGATGAGGTTGTTCTCGATCAGGAAGTCGTTGTTGTCGGTGTCGGCCCACAGCCCGGCGCCGTGGTTGTGGTGGATCCAGTTGCCGCGGACGTCGGCCTTGTCGACCACCCAGAACTTGACCCCGCCACTGCACCCGCAGCCGGGACTGCGCGTTTCCCAATCGTCGGTGTTGTTCCCGGCGATCTCGTTGCCCTCGATGATCAATGCGGTGATCGTGCTGTCGGACCGGTAGGCGTTCATGCCGTACTGGCCGTTGTCGCGCAGGCAGCTGTGCCGCACCTCCTGGCGGGCACCCGCCATGATTCCGGCGCCTTTGTTGTTCTGCACCGTGGTGTTTTCGATGATCCAGTGTTCGCCGGAATCGTGGTTCACCACGCCCTGGTCCTGCGGGGCGACGAAGTTCTGGATCGTGAGCCCGCGGATGACGACGTCCTTCGCCTGCTGGGTGAACGCCGCCCGGTTGATGCCCTGCCCGTCGAGCACCGCGCCCGGGGCACCGAGGTAGACGTCGCCGTCCTTGGGGATGATCTGGCCGAACGGGTCCGCGGCCAGCGTGTGCGTGCCCGCCGGCAGCCAGAACGTCGTGCCCGGCGGCGAGTCCTGCGACTTGCGGTAGAGGTCGCCGGGCACGGCGGCGTCGACGGTGACGGCTCCGGCGGGCGCGGTCGTGTTGGCCACCGGCTGGTGGTCGCACACCGGACCGGGCGTCACCTCGGCAGCCGCCGACGATCCGGTCGGGACGACGAACGCGGCCAGCAGAACGACGGCAAGAATCGGTCTCAGGTGCGACATGCCGTGAACCTACGCAACATCTTCGCGAAATGCTTTGGGCCGAACGTGTCAATTCACCGGCTTTTCGGGTGTACCAGGTAACCGAAAAAGCAGTGATTACTCCACGACTGTGAATACCGTGGGAACAATCGGTGGACGGTTCTGTTATCGTGGCCCGGCGACGCCCATCGGCCGGAATTCCCCGCCGGCGGGCGGCCCGGGCGGCCCAGCCGGTGCGGCCGTCTGCCGCAGCCCCCCGGCCGCCGGGTGGCGGGCCGCCCCCGGCCCGCCCCGGCGGCGACGGCGGCGTTGATCGTTCCTTTGCCGTCGTCGGCCACCGGCCGGGTCGTCACCGCGGCCGCCGGAGCCCCGTCCCGCGCCCCCCCCGATTCTCCCCGTTAAACAGAGCACTACCTGAGCGAGTGATTTCCCGCCATTCATTCCGGCCGTCCCCGCGGCGGCGGCCTAGGCTGGTCCGACCCCCTTCCGGATCTGTCCTCCACTCGGCGGTTCTCGCCCACCGATCGGGTATTTGCGCAGTTCAAAGGCCTACCAGGGGCGGTAACGTCCATACCGGACAGAGCTTCTGCCCCGACGTCCGGACCCCGAATGAAACCGGAGTCGCACTCAGGAAGGGAACCCCGAGAAATCATGTCCACATTGCGACGACTGGCTGTCGCCGGCGCTTTCGCGCTGCCGCTTTCCCTCGTCATCGCCGGCCCGGCGACCGCTCATCCGCTCGGCTGGCCGAACGACTCGTGGAGCGCCGAAAGCTCCAGCGCCTGGGCCGGTATCGGTGGTGCGGGCACGACCGACACCGACGAAGGCGGCACCTGGTGGGGCCACACCTGGCACGGGTCGGACTCCGCCGTGGCCGGCGTCGGCGGCGCCTCGGTCACCGAAACCGAGGAGACCGGCGACCACCACGACTGGAACCAGCCGTGGCACCACCACGCCAACCACGACGGCTGGTACGGCCACGACCACGACTACGGCTGTGGCTGCGACGACTACGACGCGGACGACAACCACCCCGCGAACCACCACGTCATGGGCCACCCCGACCCGGTCGAGGAGGCACCGGTGGTCCACAGCCACCCGGTGTACCACGACAACGACAACGACTACGACCACGACGCCAGCTACGTCGCCGAGCTGCACTCGGCCGGCATCGACGGCGCGACCTCGGGGCACGTGTACAGCCACGCGGGTGAGCACTACGCCACCTACGACGCCGAGAAGCTGACGGCGGGCCCGTACGGTGCTTCGTCCGAGGGTGCGTACTCGGTGGCCGTGCCGGACTACGCGGGTCACCACTCGTGGTACACCGCGGCGGGCATCGACGGTGCCGCGGCGCACTCGGTCACCGCTGAGGCCAACGCCTCGGACGACGACGCGTGGGCCTACCACGACGCCGACGACGACTACGACTACGACCAGGGCTGACGCCCACCGGCCGGAGCCGAAGCTGAGCGAGCCGGGACCGCGCGAAGCGGTCCCGGCTCGCTCAGCTTCCGGCCAGCAGTTCCCGCACCACGGCCGACCTGGCCTCGTCGAGGAACCGCAGGCCCATGAAGTTGTCGCCGGGTGTGAAGCCGGGCAGTGCCCAGATCGCTTCGTACGGCAGCCCGACGCGCCGGTAGCGCCGCAGGCTGTAGACGTTGCTGAACAGGCACTTGCCCGGGTCCGGGCGCCAGAGGCGGCGGGCGAAACCGGGGTTGCGGAACGCGTGCCCGACCTCCGCGGTGGCCTGGACGTGCCTGCGGCCGGTGAACAGCACGACGTCGCCGGTGGCGACGGTGTCCATCCGGCGGTCGTACTTGTCCTTGGCGCCCCAGAACCGGGCCCGGCCGCCCGGGTGCAGGGTGTTCAGGCGGGCGAGGTCCGCGGGGTCGAGCAGGTCGGCGAACTCGCCGAAGGCGACGGTCCGCTCGAGGGATTCCGCGCCGTACCGGCGGGCGTCGGCGGTGCCGTAGGCGGGCTGGACGAAAACCTGGACCACGGACGGCAACGGTAGCTCAGCCGCCGTGGGTGCGGTCGCTCTGGTAGTCGGTGTAGGTGTACGGGTTGTCCAGGACCTTCGTCTCCGGGACGTCCGGGTTCATCCCCTGCCGCCAAGCCTCCTCCCCCAGCTGCGCGCGCAGGTACTCCACCGTGTCCTCGACGCGCCGCCGGACCGCGGCCAGGTCGACGCCGACCAGCCTCCCGTCGCGCTTGACCACCCGCCCGCCGACCAGCACGGTGTGGACGTCGCCGCGCTGGGCCTGGAAGGCGACGTGTCCGTAGGGGTTGAGCAGCGGGAACGACGCCGGGGACGCGTCGTTCTTCAGCAGCACGACGTCGGCCTTCTTGCCCACCTCGAGGCAGCCCAGGTCCGAGCGGCCCAGTGCCGCGGCGCCGCCGCGGGTGGCCCACTCGACGACCTGTTCCGCCCGCAGCGCCGCGTGCGTCACGGTGTCGCCCTTGGCGTGGGCCTCCAGGTGCTCGCGGGACCGGTCGGCGCCGAGGGTGGCGCGCATGGCGGAGAACAGGTCGCCGCTCCACCACACCGACGTGTCCATCGACAGCGACACCGGGATGCCGTACTTGCGCAGCGCCCAGGTGGGCGGATAGCCCTGGCCGGCGCTCTGCTCGCTTTCGGTGGAGACCGACACCGACCCGCCGGTGGCGGCGATCCGGTGGTAGGAGTCGGCCGACAGCGACGCGCCGTGCACGTAGATCGTCTCCGGGGTCATGAACCCGTGGTCGTGCATCAGCCGGATGCCGTCGTCGCCGGTGGCGCCCCAGACGCCGGCGTGCGTGGTCACCGGGACGCCGAGTTCGCGGGCCGCCTCGAATGCGGGCTTCTCGGGGAAGGCCGGGTCGCCGGTGACGTCGAAGGCGAGCTGGAAGCCGAGGTCGCCACCCGTGCGCCGCGAGACGAAGTCGCGGAACTCCGGCGTGGCCGTCCAGTTCGCCGGGGCGTCCTGGATGTTGCCGTAGGCCAGCACGAACCGGCCGGGGACGGCTTCGAGCGCGTCGGCGGCGGCGTCGGCGTGCTGGGTCGTCTGCAGGCCGTGGGACCAGTCGACCGTGGTGGTGACGCCGGCTTCCAGGGCTTCCAGGGCGCCGAGCAGGTTGCCGGCGTAGATGTCCTCGGGGCGGAACACCTTGCCCCACTCGAGGTAGTACCAGACGAAGTACTGGGTCAGCGTCCAGTCGGCGCCGTAGCCGCGCATGGCGGTCTGCCACAGGTGGCGGTGGGTGTCGATCATGCCGGGCAGGACCAGGCCGCCGGTGGCGTCGATCTCGGTCGTGCCGGGCGGGACGTCGAGCGCGGGCCCGATCGCGGTGATCCGGTCGCCCTCGACGAGGACGTCTTCGCCGGGCAGGACGCGGCGAGCGTCGTCGAGGGTCAGCACCGTACCGCCGCGCAGGACGACCGGGCCGTCGGTGGACTGCGTCATCGCTGCCTCCGTACACTCGTCCGCTCTACGGACACTCAGCGGGCGCAGTCACCTTTGCCCAGTGCCGCGCCGGTGTCAATCCCCCCGGCTACGCTGCTGTGACAACCAGAGCTGCGCTCCGGGGCCGGGGGGCTCCGCCCACCCGGACCCCCCGAAAGAACAGCGGGCAGGACCATCGCAGAGGGAGGTCGCGCATGCCACGCGAGGGAACCGGTCCCGACTTCATCGAAGCGCTGGCGCGCGGGCTCGAGGTGATCACGGCGTTCGGGCCGCAGCGGCCGGAGATGACGCTCGCCGAGGTGGCGGCGGCCGCCGGCCTGGCCCGCCCGACCGCGCGCCGGATCCTCCTCACCCTCGAGGAGCTCGGCTACGTCCGCAGCGACGGGCGGGGCTACGCGCTGACCCCGCGGGTGCTCGACCTCGGCGTGGCCTACGTGCGCTCGATGGGACTGTGGGAGGTCGCGCGGCCGCACCTGGAACGCCTGGTCGCCCGCACGAACGAGTCGTGTTCGATCGCCCAGCTCGACGGGTCGGACATCGTCTACGTCGCCCGGGTCGCGGTGCCGAAGATCGTGGGGCTGAGCGTTCAGGTCGGCACCCGCTTCCCCGCCCTGCCGACGTCGCTGGGCAAGGTGCAGCTCGCCGCGCTGCCGCCGGACGAGCTGGAGGCGGTGCTGGCCCAGCCGACCCGCTCGGGGCTGGTGCCGCGCTGGCAGCCGGACCGCGCCGAGCGCGACGCGGTGCTGCGCGAGGTCCGTGCCCGCGGCTGGGCCCTCACCGACGAGCAGCTCGCCCTGGGCATCCGGTCGGTGGCGGCGCCGCTGCGCGACGGGTCCGGCCGGGTGATCGCCGGGGTCAACGTCAACTGCCACGCCGCCGAAACCCCGGTCGAGACGCTGCTCGACCACCACCTGCCGCTGCTGCTGCAGACCGCCGGGGACATCAGCGCGGACTTCGCCCGGCTCGACGACGTCCCGCACGTCACCGTTCCGGCCGTGTCTTGACCGCGAGCGACCTCCGGAGCAGACTGCGGACATAAGTCCGGCAGGCGGACACGAGTGGAGGCGTTGCGTGGAACCACCCCCCGGCCCGCTGTCCGGGCTGCTGGTCGCGGACTTCTCCCGGGTGCTGGCCGGCCCGTACGCCACGATGCTGCTCGCCGACCTGGGCGCCGACGTCGTCAAGGTGGAGGGCCCGCAGGGCGACGAAACGCGCACGTGGATGCCACCGGTGCGCGGGGACGTCTCGACCTACTACCTCGGCGTCAACCGCGGGAAGCGGTCCATCGCGCTCGACCTGCGCGACGAGGCCGACGCCGCCGTCGCCCGCGAACTGGCGGCCCGCGCGGACGTGCTGATCGAGAACTTCAAGCCGGGCGGCCTGGCCAAGTACGGGCTGGACTACGCGGCGGTCAGCCGGGCCAACCCGGGCTGCGTCTACGCCTCGATCAGCGGGTTCGGGGCCGGCGAGGGCGCGCACGTGCCCGGCTACGACCTGATGGTGCAGGCGATCTCGGGCCTGATGAGCCTGACCGGCGATCCGGACGGCCCGCCGTACCGGGCCGGGATCTCGGTGTTCGACGTCATGGCCGGCAATCACGCGGTGATCGGCATCCTGGCCGCGCTGCGCCACCGCGACGCGGCCGGCGAGGGCCAGCACGTCGAGGTCAACCTGCTGTCCTCGGCGCTGACCGGGCTGGTCAACCACAGCTCGGCCTACGCCGCGGGCGGCGTGGTGCCGTACCGGATGGGCAACGCCCACCCGAGCGTCTTCCCCTACGAGCCGCTGCCGACCGCCGATGCCGACCTGATCGTCGCCGCGGCCAACGACGGGCAGTTCCGCCGGCTGTGCGAAGTCCTCGACCTCCCCGGCGTCCCGGACGATCCGCGGTTCGCCCGCAACGCCGACCGGACGGCCAACCGCGAGCAGCTGCGGCCGATCCTCGTCGAGCGGCTGGCGAAACGCGGCGCGGTGGAGTGGTTCGACGCGCTGACGAAGGTCGGTGTCCCGTGTGGACCGATCAACACGATCGACGGCGGGTTCGCGATGGCCGAGCGCTTCGGGCTCGACCCGGTCGTCGAGGTCGGCGACGGCGACCGCGCGGTCCCCACGACCCGCCACCCGATCCGGTTTTCCGCGACACCGGCGGGCTACCGGCTGCCGCCGCCGGAGCTCGACGAGCACGGCGCCGAGCTGCGGGCGTGGCTGACGGAGGCCGCCGATGGGTGAGCCGGTCTACGAAACCGCCCTCGGTTCGTCCACAAAGGACACCATCACCCTGCTCGGCCGGGACCTGGCCGAAGACGTGATGGGCACGGTCGGGTTCGGCGAACTCGCGTTCTGGCTGGCGACGCAGCGACGTCCGGCCGAAGGGGAAACCCGGGTCTTCGAAGCGGTGCTGGCCGCCTTGGCCGACCACGGCTTCACCCCGACGGCGATCGTGACGCGGCTGACCTACCTGTCGGCACCGGACTCGATCCAGGGCGCGCTGGCGGCCGGCCTGCTGGGCGGCGGGTCGCGATTCCTGGGGGTCACCGAGGACTGCGGCCGGTTCCTGCACGACGTCCTGTCCGAAGTGGACCCGCTGCCCGACGGCGACGAGGGCTGGGACGCACTCGCGCTCGCCACCGTCGAAAAGCGCCGCGCGGAAGGGAAGTTCATCCCCGGGCTCGGGCACCACGTGCACAAGGACGGCGACCCGCGCACGCGGCGGCTGTTCGCGATCGCCGCCGAGGAGGGCCTGCGCGGTCCGCACCTGGAGCTGTTCGCCGCGATCGGCCGGGTGCACCCGCGGGTGCTGGGCAAGACGCTGCCGCTCAACGGCGCCGGCGTCTGCGGCGCCGCACTGGCCGACCTGGGGCTGCCGCTGGAGCTGCTGCGCGGGTTCGCGCTGCTGGCCCGGACGGCCGGGCTGATCGGCCAGCTCGCCGAGGAGCTGCGCCACCCGGTCGCCAACGACATCTTCCTGTCGGTCGACCTGAACAACCGGCCGGTCCCGCCGGATCCGCACGCGTGAGAGGAACGCCGATGCAGCTGGTCACCGAGGACAACATCACCGAGCTCGCCGCGCAGCGCTGGGCGAGCGCGCACGATCCGCGGACGGCGGAGGTGATGGCGGCACTCGTCCGTCACCTGCACGCCTTCGCCCGTGAGGTGCGGCTGAGCGAGACCGAGTGGATGGCCGCCGTGCGGTGGCTCACCGAGACCGGGCAGATCAGCGACGAGAAGCGGGAGGAGTTCATCCTCGCCTCCGACGTGCTCGGCCTGAGCATGCTGGTGGTGCAGATGAACCACGCCTTCGACGCGAAGGCGACCCCGGCGACCGTCCTGGGTCCCTTCCACATCGAAGGATCGCCGGAGAAGGAGTTCGGCGGCGACATGTCCGACGGCCTGCCGGGGACGCCGCTGTACCTCACCGGTTCGGTCCGCGACCTCGACGGCTCGCCGGTCACCGGCGCGGTCCTCGACGTGTGGCAGGCCGACGAGGAAGGCGCCTACGAGTCGCAGATCCCCGACGTCGACGAGGCGCGGCTGCGCGCGAAGTACACCACGCGGGCCGACGGGTCCTACTGCCTGCGGACCATCGCGCCGAAGGGGTATTCGATCCCGATGGACGGCCCGGTCGGCGCGCTCATCCGCGGCACCGACATCAGCCACTTCCGGCCCGCCCACGTGCACTTCCTGATCAACGCCGCCGGGTACGAACCACTGATCACGCACCTGTTCCAGGAGGGCGCGCAGTACCTGGACAGCGACGTCGTGTTCGGCACCAAGCAGGAACTGGTCGTCGCCTTCGAGCCACGCGAGCCCGGGCCGACGCCGGACGGCGGCGAGTCGGCCGAGCCGTGGCTCGAGGCGCGGTACGACTTCGTCCTGCAGCCGGTGTGACCGCCGGTGCGCGCGGCTGAGATCCGCACGCCCGGGCAGCCGCCGGTGGTGGCGGGCCGGGCCGCACCCGAGCCGGGGCCCGGCCAGGTCGCCGTGCGGGTCACGGCGGCGCCGATCACCCCGCTCGATCTGCTCTGCGCGTCCGGCACGTCCTACTTCGGCGTCCCCGCGACGCCGTACGTGCCCGGCGTGCAGGGGGTGGGGGTGCTGGCGGGGACGCCGGTCTGGTTCGCGACGGCGGCGGGCATGCGGCCCGGCGACGGCAGCATGGCCGAACACGCGATGGCCGCGGCCGACGACGTGGTCGCCCTGCCGGAGGGGGCCGATCCCGCGCTGGTCGCGGCGCTCGGGCTGTCGGCCGTCGCGGCGTGGCGGTGCCTGACGGGCACGGGAAAGCTGGCCGGCGGCGAGACCGTGCTGGTGCTCGGGGCCGGTGGTGTGGTCGGGCAGTCGGCCGTGCAGCTGGCGCGGGTGGCCGGGGCCGGGCGGGTCGTGGCCTGCGCGCGGTCGGCCGCCGCGCTGGAGCGGGCCGGGCGGCTCGGCGCCGACGCCGTCGTCCGGCTCGGCGAGGACGACGTCGAATCCCTGGCCCGGCGGCTGGCGGACGCGGCCGGGCCGGTCGACCTGGTGCTGGACCCGGTGTGCGGGGTCCCGGCCGCGGCAGCGCTGCGCACCCTGCGCCCGGGCGGGCGGCTGGTCAACCTCGGCAGCGCGGCCGGCGAGGAGTTCGCGGTCCCGTCGGCGCTGCTGCGCAGCCGGTCGCTGCGGATCCTCGGCTACACGAACAACGAGCTCTCCGCCGACGAGCGCCGCGAAGCGCTCCTGACGGTCGTCGGGCACGCGATGGCGGGCGACCTCGCCGTCGGCTACGAGTGCGTCCCGCTGCACGACGCGGCCCGGGCGTGGGACCGCCCGGGCCGCGTCGTCCTGGTCCCCTAGTTCACTGGCCCCCAGGCCCGGGCTTCGGCACATCGCCGATGTAGGGACCGCTTCCCACCCCGCCGACGGGCGACGGGTCGCTCGGCGGACCGCTCACCGCGGACGCCGCGGGGGCGAGCACGGCGAGCGCGGCCGCGGTGAGCAGAGCGGCAGCTACAGCACGTTTCATCGATGGACTCCTTCGCGTTCCCCCGTATTGTGGCCGCCCCGGCTTCCAAACCGCTTCCGCGGTCACCGACCGGCACCGCCGCTCGTCCGTTCGGGTCCTGTTCGGGCGGATGCCGTGGTCGATGCCGGTCATCCTGTCGTTGGATGTCCGGGGACGAATCCGAGGGGGCCGGGGTGGAGGAACCGAAGTTCCGCGTCGTCGACACGCGACAGCGGTTCCTGTCCTGGTTCCTGCCGCCGGCCGGGGTCTTCGTGCTCGGGTTCGTCGCGCTGCTCGCCGCCGGGCACGTGACCGGGCCGCTGCAGCACATCACCGTGGTGCGCGCGATGATCGCGTCCAAACGGGACTTCTTCGCCGACGAGCAGGTCAAGCGGATCCTGCTGGGCCACGGTTACCGGGTGCAGGTGACGCCGGCCGGGTCGTTCGAGCTGGCCGAGACCGCCGATCTGGACAGCTACCAGTTCGTCTTCCCCTCCGGGCAGGCCGCGGGCGACCGGGTCTACGAGCGCCGCCGCGGCAAGCACGCCATCGGGTACAAGCCGTTCTTCACGCCCCTGGTGCTGGGCACGTTCCGCGACTACGCCCAGGCGCTGGTGGCGGCGAAGGTGGCCCGGCCCCAGTACCCCGGGGACAAGCCGCTGTACTACAGCGTCGAGGTGGACAAGCTGCTGGCGCTCGTCGCCGGCGAGAAGCGCTGGAAGGACTACGACCCCCGGCTGAGCGCGAACCGGCTGCTCGTCCAGTCCCCCGACCCGTGCCGCAGCTACTCGGGTGCCGCGTACGTCGGGCTGGTCGCCTTCGCGCGGTACGCGCAGCCTGCGGCAACGGAAGCCGAGGCGGTCGAGCAGGCCCACGGGATCAAGCCGATGCTGGACGCCGAAGGCCAGCACAGCGACGACATGGCGCCGAAGTTCTTCGTGCCGGAGGGCCGCAGTTTCGCGACGGTCGCCGTCATCTACGAGCACCAGTACCTCACCTACCAGAACCGGCGGCTGGACAACGGCGCCGGGCTCGACACCGACCGGGTGCTGCTGTACCCGAGCGCCCAGCACGAGACCGCGCCTGACCTGATCTCGTTCAGCCCGGAGGGCGACGCCATCGGGTCGCTGCTGATGGCCGACCCCGCGCTGCGCCGGCGGGCCGTGGAGCTGGGGTTCCACGTCTACTCGGCCGACACCGCCCAGTTCGACTTCGCCGGTTACCTGACCCAGCGGCACATCCCGGAGCCGGCGACCGCGACCACCGACACCGAGACCTGGCTGCCCAGGGACGCCCAGTTCCGCCGGATGATCGACGAGATCGGCGACTGCCGGTGGTGAGGGCCGCGCTGGTGCTGCTCCTGCTGCTCGCCGCGTGCAGCCCGGACGAGCCCGGCGGCACGAAGCTGACCGTGCTGGCCGCGAGCGAACTCGCCGACCTGGGCCCGGTGCTGGCCGACCTGCGCCGCGACACCGGCGTCGAGCTGGTCATGGACCACCGCGACACGCTGGCCGCCGAACCGGGCCACGACCTCGCCTGGCCGGCCACCGCCCGGTTCCTGCGGCTGCGCGGGACCGAACCGGGAACGGCGACGTCGATCATGCTCTCGCCGCTGGTGCTCGGGGTGAAGGCGGGCGAGGCGGCGAAGCTGGGCGCGCAGCCGACGTGGGCGGACATCGCCGATCGCGCCGCCGGCGGCGAGCTGCGGTTCGGCATGGCGGATCCGCACGTCTCCGGCAGCGGGATGGCCGCACTGATCGGCGTGGCCACCGCGGCGGCGGGGACCGGCGCGGCCCTGCGCCCGGAGGACGTCCGGTGCGACCGCATCCAGGGCTTCCTCGCCGGCCGGGCGTTCGGCGTGCCCGACGTCGGCGGGGAGTACGTGCGCCGCCAGCACGAGGCCGGCGGCATCATCGCGCCGGAGTCGACGGTGCTGGCGCTCAACGCGTCGGGGCGGCTGCGCGAGCCGCTTGCCGTCGTGTACCCGCGGGACGGGATCGTGCTCGCGGACTACCCGCTGATCCTGCTGAACGCGGACAAGCGTGCCGCCTACGACACGGTCGTGCAGTGGCTGCGCACGCCGTCGGCGCAGCGGGCGATCATGGACCGCACGTTCCGCCGCCCGGCCGACCCGGCGGTGCCGCGCACCGGACCGCTCGCCGCGCCGGTCGGGAATCCGCTGTACTTCCCGGACCGCCAGGAAGTCGTCGACCGGCTGCTGCAGGCCTACGACCGCGCGGGCACCAGCCGTCAGGTGATCTTCGTGCTGGACTACTCGCTGTCCATGGCCGGTCCGCGGGTGGCGGCGCTGCGCCGGGCGTTCGCCGCGCTGAACGGGTTCGCCCGGTTTTCCGTCGGCGAGCAGGTGACGATCATCCGGTTCGCCGGCGAGGTGCTGGAGGAACGCACGGTCACGGTGTCGCGCCGGGAGGACGCCGACGGGCTGCAGGCGGTGGTGGCGTCGGCGGACCTGCGGCCGCGCACGGCGATCTGGGCCGCGCTCGGGGAGGCGTACCGGATCGCGCGGCCGGGGGCGGCGATCGTGCTGATGACCGACGGCGAGAACAACACCGGCCCGGGCCTGGCGGCCTTCCTCGCCGGACGGCACGACGCCGGCCCGACGTACGCGATCCGGTTCGGCGAGGCGAACCCGGCCGAGCTGGGCCGGGCCACCGCCGCGACGGGCGGGCGGGTCGTCGACGGCGACGCGGAATCGTTGACAGAGGCGGTGAAAGAGCTTCGTGGATGCCGATAGGGCGATGCTGTGGTCGGTGCTGGGCTGGTGGGGCTGGGTCTGGGTGGTGACCGCGCTGGCCGCCGTGCTGACGCTGGTGGTGCTGGTGCTCGGCGTGCTGCGGCGCAGCCGTCCGGTGATCCTGCCGGGGCTGCCGTTCTACCTGGACGAGCCGCGGGTGATCGAGATCTGCCAGCAGGGCGGCTACGGCGACATCGCGGAGAAGACCATCCGGGAGTTCGTCAAGCGGAACACCGACGGCTCGTTCGGGTTCACCAGCCAGTGGTTCAAGCTCGGCCGCGGCGCCAATCGCGGGCACGAGACGGAGACGAGCTACGACGTGCACGTCACCGCGAACACCCTGTTGGGCCTGGCGCTGAAGTCCTTGGAGGCCCAGCACGGCGTCGTGCACGCGAACCTGCCGGCCGGGGTGGTGCAGGGCGACCGGGCGTGGCGGCGGACGCGGTCGCCGCTGCTGTCGGAGGTCCACGACGGGTACGTGGTGGTGCAGGGCCGGTTCACCGTCGCCGAGGAGTCCGGCGACGAGGTCGTGCTGCACGCGCGGATCGGCGCGCACGACGCCCGGGTGCGGGTGGCCTGTCCGGACGGCCACCTGCGCCGCCGGGAGGTGCCGGAGGGGCAGTTCAACGCGCGGTGCCTGGGCAAGAGCCAGGCGTGGCGGCCGGACACCGGTGAGCTGGTCATCCTGCCGGTCGCGGTGCTGCAGTAGGCCGTCCGTCCCCGCGGCGCAGGAGCTGGTCAGCGGCCGTAGCCTTCGGCGGCGAGCACCTTCCCGATCTGGTCGTAGACCGCCGGGTCCTCCGGGGCGACCGAGGCCAGGCCGTCGACGTACCGGTTGTACATGCAGAACGCGGCGGCGATCAGCACCGTGTCGTGCAGTTCGACGTCGGTCGCGCCTTCCGCGCGGGCCGCCGCGATCAGCTCCGGGGTCACCGCGCGGCCGGTTTCGCGGACCGCCAGCGCGATCCGCAGCAGGGCCTTGAGCTTCTCCCCCACCGGCGCGTCGTCGACCCCGGCGCAGGCTGCGTCGACCACCGCGCGGCCGCCGTCGAGGGTTTCGGCCGCCGCGGCGGCGTGGCTGCCGTGGCAGAACCGGCACTCGTTGCCGTTCGACACCACCGCCGCGATGAGCTCCCGCTCGCCGACGGTCAGGCTGCTCGGACCGCGCAGGAGGGTCTGCGCCAGGTGGTTGAGCGGGACGGCGGTCTCGGGCCGGAACGCCATCAGGGACCGGATCCCGGGCAGCTGCGGGTCGAGCGGGATGTGCGGCATCGGTTACTCCTCGCGGGGGCGGAAAGATCGTCCCCGCGCAGTCTTTCGGCCTGCGGCGGCCCGGCCAACCTCCGTCTTGCCCAACCGGGCCGCCGCCGAAAGTGCTAGCCGATCGCGAAATCGTCCGCGTAGACGGCACTTTGGCCGTACCAGCCGTGGACGTACACGGTCACCGCCCCCGATGCGCCGGTCGTGAACGGCACCGACAGCTTCGTCCAGCCGCTGCCGGAGGTCCAGGCGCTGGCCGTGGCGCCGCCCCGGACGCCGACGTAGGCGTAGCTGCCCTGCACCCACGCGGTGAGGGTGTACGTGTGGTTGGGGGCCAGCGTCACGTTCTGCGCGGCTTCGCCGGTCGCCGACGCCGAGGGCACGACCTGCAGCGCGTGGGTGCCCGAGTGCGCCGGGGAGGCGACGACCGCGTCACCGGGGGCGCTCCAGGGGCTCAGCGCGCCGGTTTCGAAGCCGCCGTTGACGACGCCGCCGGCGGGCGGGGTGCCCTTGACGGTGAGGGTGAAGGTCGCGCTGTGGCTGCCGGAGGCCGCGGCGCCGGTCACCGTCAGCGGGTAGACGCCGGGAACGGCGGCCGCGGTGGTGCTCACCGACAGGGTCGCGCTGCCGCCCGCGGTCACTGAGCCCGGGCTGACGGAGGCGGTGACGCCGGCGGGGGCGCCGGTGACCGAGAGCGTCACCTGCTGGGCGGAGCCGGACGTCACCGCCGTGCTGACCGTCGCGGAGGCCGAGCCGCCCGGGTCCACCGAGGCCGACGCGGGGTTCGTGGCGAGCGAGAAGTCGTTGCCGGGCACGGAGGTGCCGCCGGTGAAGGGTTCGAAGGCGTGGCTGAAGAACCAGGTGTCCTGGGCGATGCCGGAGCAGTTGTCCGCGGCCGCGCCGCCGGGGCAGCTGCCGTTGTCGCGCTGCAGAGCCCAGAACGACAGGGTGTTGATGCCCTTGGCCACGGCCCAGTTGTAGACCGTGCCGGCGTCGGCGGTGGTGAACGTCTCGGCGGGGCCGAAGTCGTCGACGCCGATCATCTCGGTGACCCCGACCATCGCCCACAGCTGCGCCTGGGTCCTGCCCGGGTAGAGGGAAGCGAGCTGGGAGACCAGGCCGCTCGCGGCGGTCTGGGTGTCGGTGGCCATCTGGTGGGCGGCGTTGTCGTAGTAGTCGAAGGTCATCAGGTTGACCACGTCGACGCGGGTGCCGTTGGTGACGGCGTTGCGCAGCACGGCCAGGCCGCTGTCGGCGAGGCCGTGGGTAGTGGTGGGCAGAGTGTAGGAGATCTGCAGGGAGCGGCCGGAGGCGGCGGCCCAGTCCTGGACCTTCTTGATGGCCTTGTTGCGGCGGTCGATCCCGGCGGAGTTGGTCAGCGAGTTGTCCTCGATGTCCATGTCGAGGCGCGGGACGTCGTAGGTGGTGAGCACCGATTCGTAGGCCGCGGCGATGGAGTCCACGTTGGTGCAGCTGTCGGCGATCTCGGTGCCGGTGTTGTCGGCGGTGTAGCCGCCGAAGGACGGGATGACGTCGCCGCCGCGGGAGCGGATGGTGGCGATGTCGGCGCCGAAGGTGCTGCCGGCGATCGGCATGCCGGTGTCGCCGTTCCAGTAGACGGTGCACGAGCCCTTGGTGGCGGCCTGGATGAACGCCATGGTCAGGTGCTTGGCCCCGGACTGCTGTGCCAGCGCGGCCGGGCTTTCGCCGGTCCAGGCTTCGAAGTAGGGCGCGAAGACGTGGGCGGGCAGCGGGGTGGCGGCCTGCGCGGTGCCGGCCGCGGCGACCAGCGAGCCGGCCGAAACGGCGGTCAGGGCCAGGAAAACGGACATTCGGGCGAACGGTCTGCGTCGACGCATCTGCGCTCCAGTGCCGGCGGGGAGCCGTGCGGCGGCGGTGCACGGCGGGTCGCCTTCAGGATTGGATCAGACCAATCTGTCCGTCAAGGTCTAGACCACTAAACCGGCCGGATGGCCGCCGCGGTTGGTCGGCGACGCAACCGGGGGCGAACACACGGGGTGAGCAACGATCGTGACAAAAACGTTCCAACTGTCGCGGCAGGCCGGTAGCGTCTGCGGCCATGCGGGTGAAGTGGGGGAAGATTGGACAACGCAGAGTGACCAAGCCGTGGCGAGCGGCCCCGAAGGCCGCCCTCTCCAGCCCGCTGACGCTGGTCGTGGCGGCGGTGACGTCGCTGCTGGCCTGTTTCCTCGGCACGGCGGCGGTCCTGCAGGCATCCGCGGCCGGCGGCGCCGCGGTGGCCTACCAGACCGGGATCACCTGCCCCGACAGCTACGGCCCGATGTTCGGCAAGGGCAACATCCCGGTCGCCGACATCCCGGTGCTGACCGGCGCGGTGCAGCGGCACGCCGCCGCACACGGGTTCGGCACGCCGGTGGTGAGCCAGTACACGAACGTGCTGCGTGGCACCGAGTTCAACGGCGACCCGCACTACAAGGTCCGGCTCGCCTACCGCGACCAGGCCGGCCTGGACAACCTGACGCTGCAGCAGGGCACGCGCGCGCCCGGGCTCTGGCTGGGCAACGTCGTGGCCGACGCCGAGCACATCGGAGTCGGGACGAAGCCGAGCATCGGGGGCGCGGCGCTGCCACCGGTCACCGGGATCTACCGCGACCTGCTCGACCCGCCGCCGCGGTGGTGGTGCTCGCAGCAGTCCGGCGCGGTGATCGACCGGCTGGTCGACGACCCGATCGACTCGATCGTGTTCGCCACCGACCGCAGGACCTTCGACGACGCGATCACCGCGATCGGCCTGCCGACGATCCAGTACTTCCACATCTCGTTCTACGAGCCGCCGCCGGCCACCCTCAGCGCCGCGGAGGACCTGCTGCAGCGCAGCCGCGACCTCGTCGCCGACGTCCGCGCCGACCTGACCGCGCAGGGCCGAGGCGCGCTGGTCGCCGCCGACGTCCCGACGTTCGAGCGCTCGGTGCAGATCGCCCGCCAGGCGCAGGACAACGTGTTCGTCTCGATCCTGCCGCTGGCGCTGATCAGCGTCCTGGTCGGCTGCGCCGGCCTCGGCACAGTCGCCCTGCAGTGGTACCAGCGGCGGCACGCGCAGCTGCGGCTGCTCTCCGCACGCGGCAGCGGCCCGGCGGCGCTCGGCGGCCTCGCCGTCGCGGAGCTGGGCCTGCCGATCCTGCTCGGCGGCGCGGCCGGTGCGGTCGCGGCGCGGCTGCTGCTCGGCGTCTACGGACCGCCGGGCGCACCCGATCCGGGCGCGGTGCTGCGCGCGGCCGGGGTCGCGGCGGGGACGCTGGTGGTGTCCCTGGCGTTGCTGGCGCTGGTCGTGGCGGTGCGGGTGCACCGGGAGTTCGAGCTGGGCCGGGTGCGCCGCGGCGCCCGGCGGGTGCGGCTGCTGGCGTACTTCCCGTGGGAGCTGGCGACGGCGGGGATGGCGTGGCTGGGCTGGACGCGGCTGGCGCGCTACGGCACGACGTCGCGGCTGGGCAACCCGCTGCCGCAGGTGGACCCGCTGGCCCTGACCTACCCGGTGTTCGTGGTGCTGACCGTGGGCCTGCTGACCGCGCGGCTGGCGTGGCTGGCGCTGCACGCCTCGCACCGGGCCCGGTTCTGGTCGCGCCCGGCGCTGCAGCTGGCGATCCGGCGGCTGGCCGGGGCCCGTGCCCCGGTGACCGGGGTGCTGGTGATCGGCACCCTCGCGATCGGGACGCTGGCCACCGGCATCGGCATCGCCGACGGCCAGGAGGAGGCGCTCGAAACCAAGTCGGCGATCTTCGTCGGCAGCAACGCCCGCCTCGACACCGACAGCCCGATCGGCATGGGCGACGTGGCGATGCCCGCGTCGCTGGCCGGCACCAGCACGGTGGTCGGCGAGCTGACCGGGACCGGCAGCGTGGTGCTGGTGGTCGACCCGGCGACGTTCGCCCGCGGTGCCGCGGTGGACCGCGTCCCGGACGGCGACCTGGCCGGGCTGCTGCGGAAGATCTCGCAGCCGGACCCGCGCGGCACGCCGGTGATCCGGGTCGGGCACACGGCCAAGCAGGACGCCAAGCTGCCGGACGGCCTGCCCGACGCGGTCGTCGCCGGGGACCTGCCGGTGTTCCCGATGATCGGCACCTCCCCCGGGTACGTCGTCTCCCGCACGGTGCTCAGCCGCGCGCAGCTGGACGGCATTCCGAAGTGGAGCGTGCTGACGACGTCGCCGATGGCGGAGGCGACCACCGCGTTGCGCGCGGCGGGGGTGTTCATCCCGAACCGGATCAGCCGCGAGTCCGCTTTGGACGGCCTGCCGTTCTTCGTGGTGTCGTGGACGTTCTCGTTCGTGGCGCTGCTGGGTGCGGTGCTCGGGGTGGTGGCGGTCCTGGCGCTGCTGGTGGCGGTGGAGGTCCGGCGGCGGCAGAACGCGCTGGCCGGGGCGCTGGTGCTGCGGATGGGCATGCGGCCGCGGACGCTGCTGGCCAGTCACCTGATGGAGCTGGGCGCGCTGAGCGGGCTGGCGATCGTCGTCGGGGTCGTGTGCGGGGTTTCGGTGGCGGGGCTGTCGGTGCCGCGGTTCGACCCGGCGACGTTCCTGGCGCCGCGCTCGGAGCTGCCGGATCCGCTGCCGTTCGTGCTGACCGTCGTGGTGATCGGCGCGGCGGTGGTCGCGCTGGCCGGCTGGATCGCGGTGCGCTCGGTGCGCACCGCCCGGACCGCGGAGCTGATCCGTGCCTGAGAAGCCCATTTTTTCGTTGCGCGGCATCGGGGTCGACTACCAGACCCCGGCCGGGGTGGTCACCGGGGTCGACGACGTCAGCCTCGACGTGCCCGCGCGCGGGCTGACCGTGCTCGCCGGGCCGTCGGGGTCGGGGAAGTCGACGCTGCTGCGGGTGCTGGGGCTGTTCGAGCAGCCCGCGCGCGGCACGCTGACGTTCCAGGGCGCCGACGTCCGCAAGCTGAAGCACCGGGAGCGGCGGGCGTTGCGGCGCCACCACCTGGGGCTGGTGTTCCAGAACCCGGCCGACAACCTGCTGGGCTACCTGAACGTGGCCGAGAACCTGCACGCCGCGGCCGAGGCCGCCGGCGTCGACTGCAACGCCGAGGACATCCTCGGGCAGCTGGGCCTGCACGGAACGGGCGGCTGGAAGATCTCCGCGTTGTCGGGCGGGCAGCAGCAGCGGCTGGCGTTCGGCTGCGTGCTGGCCGCGCAGTCGACGGTGATCCTGGCCGACGAGCCGACGTCGCAGCTGGACGAGGCGTCGGCCGACCTGGTCCTGGACACCCTGCGGTACCTGGTGGACCAGGACTTCGCGGTGCTGGCCGCCTCGCACGACGAACGCCTCATCGACCTCGGCGCGCGGGTGGCCCGGCTGCACAAGGGTTCGCTCGAAGGCGTCGAAGAACGGGAGCCGCTGCCATGACCCTGGTGGAAGCCGTCGGGCTGCGCCGCAGTTTCGCCCACCCCAGCGGGGACATCGAGGTGCTGCGCGGGCTGGAGCTGCGCGTCGGCGCGGGTGAGCTGGTGACGGTGTCGGGCCGGTCGGGGTCGGGCAAGAGCGCGCTGCTGGCCCTGCTGTGCGGGTTCGACTCCCCCGACTCCGGCTGCGTCCTGCTGGACGGCGTCCCGATCACCGGCGCGCCGCCGTGGCACACCTGCGCGGTGCTGCCCCAGGCGCTGGGGCTGGCCAACGAGCTGACGATCGCGGAGAACGTCGCCCTGCCGCTGCGGCTGCGTTCGGACGTGCCGCGCCCGTCGCGCTCGGCGATCGCCGAGCGGGTGACCGAGCTGCTGGAGGAGCTGGGCATCGGCGAGCTCGGCGACCGCTACCCCCTGGAGGTCTCGTTCGGGCAGCAGCAGCGGGTGGCGCTGGCCCGCGCGGTCGCCGGCCGGCCACGGGTGCTGCTGACCGACGAGCCGACCGCGCACCTGGACGCCGGCTCGACCCCGCGGGTCCTGCGGCTGCTGCGCCGGTGCGCCTCGGAGGGAGCGGCGGTGATCGTGGCGACCCACGACGAGGAGGTCCACCGCATCGCCGACCGCCGGGTCCGGCTGCTCGACGGGGTGCTCACCGCGCGGCCGGCCTGACCGGCTCGAACCGATCAGGAATCGAGAAGCGCTGGTCAGCGGGCCGGGAATAGCGTTGCCGACGTACCGCAGACCACGACTTCAGGAGCACCGAAGATGAGCACCCAGGGGATCAAGACCGTCCTGCACCCCGTCACCGACCTGGCCGCGGCCAAGGCCGTCTACACCGCCCTGCTGGGCACCGAGCCGCAGGCCGACGCGCCCTACTACGTCGGCTACGACGCCGAGGGCCAGCACATCGGGCTGGTGCCGAACGGCGCGCAGCAGGGCATGACCGGGCCGGTGACGTACTGGCACGTCGCCGACATCGAGGCGAAGCTCGCCGAGGTGACCGCGGCGGGCGGGAAGGTCAAGGACGAGCCGAAGGACGTCGGCAACGGGCGCCTGGTGGCGACCTTCACCGACCCCGACGGCAACGTCCTCGGTGTGCTGCAGGATCCGCAGGCCTAGGTTCTCAGCCGAGCGCGGTGGCCCGGCTGACCTCCTCCCAGGCGGCCAGGTCCGCCGCGAGGGCCTCGTGGTGGGCGCGGATCGCTTCGACGGCGTCCGCGCCCAGCGCGAGCCGCAGCGGGGCGTCGTCGTCCCCCACCGCGCGGACGATCGCCGCGGCCGCCTTGGCCGGGTCGCCGGGCTGCGTGCCGTCCATGTTCTCGACCGCTTCGCGGGTTCCGCCGGTCGACACGGCGTAGGCGTCGATCGTGCGGGAGCGGTGCATGCGGCCGCCGCCGAACTCGGTGCGGAACGCGCCCGGCTCGACGATCAGCACCCGCACCCCGAACGGCGCCACCTCCGCCGCGAGCGCCTCGGAGAGGCCTTCCAGGGCGAACTTCGCCGCGCAGTAGGCCCCGAAGCCCGGCATGGACAGCTGCCCGCCCATCGAGCTGATCTGCACGACCGTGCCGCTGCCCTGCGCGCGCAGGTGCGGCAGCGCCGCCTTGGTGACCGCGACCGCGCCGAAGAACATGACCTCCATCAGCGCGCGCAGTTCGTCCATGGTGAGTTCTTCGACCGCGCCGACCGAGCCGCTGCCGGCGTTGTTGACCACGACGTCGATCCGGCCGAACGCCTCGAGCGCGGTCTTCACCGCCGCGTCGATCTGCCCGGCGTCGGTGACGTCCAGTGCCGCGGTGCGGAGCCGGTCACCGCCGTGTTCCTGCAGGTCCGCCAGGGTTTCCGGGCGGCGGGCGGTGGCCAGCACGCGGTCGCCCGCGGCGAGTGCGGCCAGCGCGATCTCCCGGCCGAAGCCGGCGGAGCAGCCGGTGATCAGCCAGACGCGGCCGTCGGTGTTCGTCATCTTCGGTGTCCTCCCAGTGGTTTCTCCCTTCCATCCTGGGGACGATCACGGCCGGATGGCCAACACCGATGTCCTGCCGCGGCTACAGTCTGAGCCTGTGACCCCCGAGCTGCGGCAGCTTCGCTACTTCGTCGCCGTCGCCGACGAAACCAGCTTCACGCGCGCCGCGGCCGGGCTGCACATCGCACAGCAGTCGCTGTCCCAGCAGATCACCGTGCTGGAACGCGGCCTGGGCGCGCGGTTGTTCGACCGGGACGCGCGCGGGGCCCGGCTGACCGCCGTGGGGCGGCTGTTCCTGCCGGAGGCCCGCGCGGTCCTGGCCCGGGCCGAGGAGGCGGTCGCGACGCTCGGGCGGGCGGTGCGCGGCGAGATCGGTGACGTCCGGCTCGTCTTCCTCGCCACGACGGCGAACTACCTGCTGCCGCCGGTGGTCCGCGCGGTGCGGGAGCAGCTGCCCGACCTCGCGGTGACCACGGCCGAGGCGTCGATCGCCGAGCTCGTCGCCGGCCTGCGCGAGGGCCGCTTCGACCTCGCGTTCACCCGGCCGCCGCTCGTCGGGGACCTCGCGTCGGAGACGTTGCTGACCGAGGAGGTGTGCGCGGTGCTGCCCGCGGAGCACCCGCTGGCCGGGCGGGCGTCGCTGCAGCTGGCCGACCTGGCCGGCGAACCGTGGGTGCTGACCCCGCGCAGCAGCTGGGAGCCGTGGCACCGCACCTACGACGCCGATTTCGCCGCCGCCGGCTTCACCCCGCGGGTGGTGCAGCGGGCCACGACCGTGCAGGGCCTGCTGGGGCTGGTGGCGGCGGGGGTCGGGGTCACCCGGCTGGCCCGGTCGTCGCACAGCCTCCGCCGCACCGGGGTCGTATTCGTGCCCCTGGACGGCGACATCGCGCGCACGGAGCTGGTGTGGCTGCCGGGCAACGACAACCCGGCGGTGCGGGCGATCGCCGCCGTCGCGGCCGGGCTGGCGGCGGCCACGGACCTGACTCAGGCGGGCTGACCGCTTTCGGTGGGCAGCCCGTGGTCCGGAGCGCGTCGACGAGGACGAGGTCGCCGGCGGCGAGCCCGGCGCGGAGGGCGTCGCGGTCGATGGTGGCGGTCATGGTGGTTCCTTTCAGAAGGTCTTGGCGGTGTCGCGGGCGCTTTCGGCGGCGATGCGGCGGGCTTCTGCGGCGTCGCCGGTGAGGGTGGGGTGGAACCGGATTTCGGTGACGTCATCGAGGCCGGCCCAGTTCAGCCAGCCGGTGAAGAACGGGCCCTGGAAGTCGGTGCCGAACTCACGCCCGAGGCCGGGGGCCCACACCGCGCTGGTGTAGATGACCGCCACACGCTTGCCGCGGCCGGCGAGCAGGCCTTCGTACCCGGTCGCCGGGTCGAGCCCGAACAC
Organism: Amycolatopsis sp. NPDC049688; assembly: GCF_040674975.1. Classification (NCBI taxonomy): domain Bacteria; kingdom Bacillati; phylum Actinomycetota; class Actinomycetes; order Pseudonocardiales; family Pseudonocardiaceae; genus Amycolatopsis; species Amycolatopsis sp. NPDC049688. Next base: position 1,277,293 of record NZ_JBFANY010000001.1, on the reverse strand, counting down.
GAGCCCGGGCTGGGAGACGACGTCGATGAACTGCTTGAGCACGTACGGCACGCCCGAGTTCCACATCGGGACGCTGAACAGGATCCGGTCGGCGGCGTCGAACCGGGCGAAGGCCGCCTTCGCCGCCGCCCAGGCCGCGGCCTGCTCGCCGGTGGGGGTGCCGCCGCCGACGACGGTCATCTTGGCGCGGGCGGCGGCCGGGCCGAAGGCGGGCAGGGAGCCGTCCCAGAGGTCCCATTCGTCGATGTCCGCGCCCGGGTGGTGGGTGCGGTAGCTGTCCAGGAAAGCAGCTGCCAGGCGCAGCGATTCGGACTCTTCCCCTCGTGGGGACGCGGAAATGTGCAGCAGATCGGGCATCTCGGGGCTCCTCGGAGAGCGCCGGGCTTTCGCCGGGCGAAGAATCGGACTAGAGTCCGCTTATGTCCTCGAACCGTAGCGGACCGCAGTCCGCTTCGTCAACACCGGCCGAACTGCCGGTCCTCGGCGCGCCCGTCCGCGAACGGGCGGACGCCGCCCGCAACCGGATCCGGGTCCTGGAAGCCGCGGAAGCGCTCTTCGCCGAACGCGGGGTCGACGCGGTGACCATGGACGACGTGGCGGGCGCCGCCGGCGTCGGCAAGGGCACGCTCTACCGCCGGTTCGGCGACAAGGGCGGCCTCGCCATGGCCCTGCTCGACGAGCGGGAACGCGAACTGCAGGAACGGATCCTCACCGGCCCGCCACCGCTGGGCCCCGGCGCCGGGCCCGCGGACCGGCTCGGCGCGTTCGTCGAGGCCTACCTCGACCTGCTGGACCGGCAGCTGGACCTGGTCCTGCTTTCGGAGACCGCCACGACCGGGGCGCGGTTCCGGACCGGCGCGCACGCGCTGTGGCGGCAGCACTGCCGGCACCTGCTCGAAGCCGGCGGCGCCACCGGCGCCGAGATCGCCGCGGACGTCCTGCTCGCGGCGCTGGCGGCCGAGCAGGTCCGGCACTGGCGGCGCGACCGGGAAATCGACGCGGCCACCCTGGCGGAGTCCCTCGTCGGGCTGGTGCGGACGTGGCTGCCGTGACGCACCGTGTCCGCCGATCGGCCGGTCCGTAGAATCGGGGGCGATGCGACGCCTTCGGTGGTACTGGGGAGCCCTCGTCCTCGCGTGTGTGGCCCTGCTGGCCGGTTTTTTCGTCTTCTTCGGCTCCGAGAGCCAGCCCGGGCGCCCGCAGCCCCGGCAGGGGCCGCCCGGCACCGGCCCGCTCACCGTCGTCGCGATGGGCGACAGCACCGTGTCCGGGGAGGGCGCCGGGCAGTACACCCCGGACACCAACGGGCAGGGCGGCAACTGGTGCCACCGCTCCCCCAACGCCTTCGTCGGGAAGATCGCCGTGCCGGGCATCACCGCGCACGTGAACCTCGGCTGTTCCGGCGCGCCGGCCGAGCAGGTCGCGCTCGGCGACGTCAAGCAGTGGACGGAGGTTTCGCAGGCGCAGCAGCTGGCCGCGCTGGTGAAGGACCACCGGGTGGCCGCGGTGGTGATCGCGGTGGGTGCCAACGACGAGCCGAAGTTCTCCAGCCAGGTCACCGAGTGCTTCAAGGCGTGGTTCAACCCCGGCGGCCCGTCGTGCAGCGACGCGCTGAAGCAGACCTGGCAGTCCAAAGTGGACGCGATGGTGCCGAAGGTGGCGGCCGCGGTGTCGGACGTGAAGAAGGTGCTGGCCGCCGCCGGGTACGTGCCGGCGGACTACCAGCTGATCCTGCAGTCCTACGCGGCCCCGATCGGCCCGGACCTGCCGGAGGACCTGCGCAGTCTCAACGGCTGCCCGTTCCGCACCGAGGACCTGCGCTGGATCGCCCAGACCGGCATCGGCGTGCTGTCCTCGGGCCTCAAGGCGGCCGCCCAGCAGACCGGGGCGCGGTTCCTGGACCTGGCCAAGGCGGGGGTCAAGCACGAGGCGTGCAGTGGCGGCGCGAACCCGGCGACGGAGTGGTTCACCCGCCTGACGCTGCAGCTGGCCGACCTCGGCCAGGCCGAGCGGGCGGGCCACGCGCTGCAGGAATCGTTCCACCCCAACGCCGCCGGCCACGCAGCGATCGCCAACTGCCTGACGGAGTTCATCGCGGCCAAGGACGGCAACGCCGCCTGCCTGGCCGGCGCGGACGGCAAGCTCCACGCGGCCCCGGAGGTCGTGGCCCGCTGAGGTTCAGCCCGCGTACCCGGAGAGTCGGCTCACGTCCCTGGACGGTCGGTTCGCGTATCCGGAGGGTCGGCTCACGAACCGACCCTCCGGATACGCCATCCGACCGTCCGGGTACGTCGCCCGACCGTCGGGGTACGGGGTCAGAGGTCGAGGGCGGCGCGCAGGGCGATGTCGATGCGTTCCTGGACGTCCTGGTCGATCTCCGCGATCCGCTCGTCGAACCACGGGCGGTACAGGCGGGTCAGGTTGAGCGTCGACACCCAGTACCGGGCGTCGATCGCCACGCCGAGGATGTCCATCGGGTCGCGGTCGAGCAGTTCGGTGCCGAGCAGCCAGGGCCGCTCGGACTCGTTCACCCCGTCCGAGGACAGCAGCACCACCGTGCGCTGCCGGGCCGGTTCGGTCGGGGGGTGGTACGTCCAGACTTCACCCCTGCGCACGCAGATCCTTTTCCGCCGCGCTGCGCTCGGCCTCGTCCGATTCCGCGACGGCCGGTTCCGGCTTCTGCGGCGTGTAGCCCGTGCGGACCGCCTCGCGCCTGGCTGCCTTCGACAGCCAGGACGAGACCGAGATTCCGTGGGCTTTCGCGGCGCGTTCGGCGAATTCCAGAGCCCCGCTGTCCAGCGAAAGAGTCACCTTACGTGTTGCCATACCTTTTACCGTACCAGTGCCCCGGTCACCGGAGGGTGCCCCGGAGTCAGAACGTGGGCGAACGTCCCTCGAACGGCGTAGAGAGCACCACCGTCGTGCGGGTCGACACCTTCGCCGCCTCCCGGATCCGCCGCAGCAGGTCCTCCAGCGCCAGCGGCGACTGAACGCGCACCAGCAGGATGTAGGACTCGTCGCCGGCCACCGAGTAGCACGACTCGATCTCCTTGATGTGCTGGATCCGCTGCGGATAGTCGTCCGGCGCCGCCGGGTCGTTCGGCGTCAGCGAGATCAGCGCCGTCAGCGGCAGGCCGATCTGCTCGCCGTCCAGCCGCGCGGTGTAGCCGAGGATGACCCCGCGCTGCTCGAGGCGGCGCACCCGCTGGTGCACCGCCGACACCGACAGCCCGACCCGCTCGGCGAGGTCGGTGAAGCTGCGCCGCCCGTCCGCCGCGAGCTCCTGGACGATCGACTGGTCCAGCGGCTCCAGGCCGCCGGGTGTCATGCGTCCAGCACGACGAGCTCGTGCGGCTGGTTGTTGACCGATTCGACGCCGTCCGCGGTGACGATCACGATGTCCTCGATCCGGGCACCCCACCGGCCCGGCTGGTAGATGCCCGGCTCGACGCTGAAGGCCATCCCCGGCTCCAGCGGCAGCGCGTTCCCGGCGATGATGTACGGCTCCTCGTGCACGTCCAGGCCGATGCCGTGCCCGGTGCGGTGGATGAAGTACTCCCCGAACCCGGCCTCGGCGATGACGTCCCGCGCGGCGGCGTCGACGGCTTCGGCGGTGACACCCGGCTTCACCGCCGCGACGGCGGCCGCCTGCGCGCGCTGCAGCACCGCGTAGGTCTCGGCCACGTCGGCGTCCCGCGGCGTCCCCACGGCGTAGGTGCGGGTGGAGTCGGAGTTGTAGCCGGCCGGCAGCGGCCCGCCGATGTCGACGACCACGACGTCACCCTTCTCGATGACGCGGTCGGAGACGTCGTGGTGCGGGCTGGCGCCGTTCGGGCCGGAGCCGACGATCACGAAGTCGGCCTGCACGTGGCCCTCCTCGACGATGGCCGCGGCGATGTCGGCCCCGACCTCGGCCTCGGTGCGGCCGGGCCGCAGCCACTCGTGGACCCGGGCGTGCACCCGGTCGATCGCCGCGCCGGCCTCCCGCAGCGCCGCGATCTCGGCGGCGTCCTTGCGCATCCGCAGCTCCCGGACGACCGGGCCGGCCAGCGTCTGCTCGGCCTCGCCGAGCGCGGCCCGCAGCGCGAGCACGTGCAGCGCCGGGGTGAAGTCGCTGACCGCGACCCGCCCCGGCTTGCCGAGCCGGTCCGCGACCAGCTTGTAGGGGTCGTCGCCGTCGACCCAGGTGAGCAGTTCGACGCCGAGCTCGTCGGTGGGGACGTCGGCGTACCCGGGCGCCTCCAGCTTCGGCACGACCAGCGCGGGGGTGCCGTCGGCCGGGACGACGAGGGTGGTCAGCCGCTCGAACGAGCCACCGGCCTGCCCGAGCAGGTACCGCAGGTCGGAGCCGGGCGCGATCAGCAGGGCATCGGTGCTCGCGGCAGCCGCGGCGGCGCGGGCCCGGTCCAGCCGGGCACGAAGGGAAGCGGCATCGGGGGCAGGCGTGTGGAGGGATCGGCGCGACATGAAGCCGAGCCTAGTGGGGCGCCCGGGACGGCGGACGCGCCCGGGGCCACGACATGCCGGGCCGGGTGACCCCGGCTCCCCGCTCCCCCGCCCGGGCCGCCGGGGGCGCCCCCCGTTTTCCACGCTACCGGTCACCACCGACAATTCCGGGCCCCCGGAAGCCGAACCCGCTCAGCCCCGAGCCCGGACCGGCCCCCGCACTCCCCGGCAACCGCGCCGCGTGGCCTGCCCCTCCGCCAGGCCCCGGTCATGGCAGGCTGTGCGGGTGACCGGACCCCTTGCCCTGCTCGACTCCGCGAGCCTCTACTTCCGCTCCTTCTTCGCCCTGCCCGACTCCCTGCGCGCCGCGGACGGGACGCAGGTGAACGCCGTGCGCGGGTTCGCCGACACCATCGCCCGCATCCTCACCGACCGCCGCCCCGCGCGGCTCGTCTGCTGCCTGGATGCCGACTGGCGGCCGAAGTTCCGCACCGATCTGCTGCCCAGCTACAAGGCGCACCGCGTCGCCGAGGAAACCGCCGCCGGGCCCGACGTCGAAGAGGTCCCCGACACGCTCACCCCTCAGGTGCCGATCATCCTCGACCTGCTCGAAGCGTTCGGGTTCGCCACCGCCGAGGCCGCCGGTTACGAGGCCGACGACGTCATCGGCGCCCTCGCCACCCGCGAGCAGCACGACCCGGTCGAGGTCATCACCGGCGACCGGGACCTGTTCCAGCTGGTCCGCGCCGAACCGTCGCCCGCCTCGGTGATCTACGTCGGCAAGGGCTGGGCCAAGGCCGAAGTACTGGGCCCGGCCGAAATCGCCGAGCGCTACAGCCTGCCCAAGGACACCGCCGGGCCCGCCTACGCCGACATGGCCGCCCTCCGCGGCGACCCCTCCGACGGGCTTCCCGGCGTCGCCGGCATCGGCGAGAAGACCGCGGCGAAGCTCATCACGCAGTTCGGCTCCCTCGAGGCCCTCATCAAGGCGGCCGAAGCCGGCGACTCCGCCGTCCCGCTCAAGACCCGCCTGCGGCTCAAGGACGCCGCCGGCTACCTCGCGGTGGCCCCCACGGTCGTCCGGGTGGCCGTCGACGCGCCGGTCGAGCAGTCCCGGCCCGACACCGTGCCCGCCACCCCCGCCGACCCCGAGCGGGTCGCCGAACTCGCCGAACGCTGGAACCTCGGCACCTCCGTCGAACGGCTCCTGAAAGCCCTGCCCGGCACCTAGAAGTGCGTGCCGCACCACGGCGCCGTCACCGTGGTGAACAGCTCGTCGGCCCGCGCCACCGCACCCGCGTCGCGGACCTCGAGCCGGCCCGCCTCCGCCAGCGCCGTCGCGCTCCACTGCCCCAGGTACAGCATGCCGAGCGCGTCGACGTCGAGGGCCAGGTCCGCGGCGGCGTCGGTACGCCGGGCGCCGTCCGGGCCCACCTCGTAGCTCCCGGTGTTGGCCGGCAGCACGGCGTCGGTCACCCCGACCACCACCGGGCCCGCCGCGCGGTAGGTGCGGGCGGCCAGCGCCGCGGCGACGTCGACCGGCCGCAGCCACAGGTCGTCCTCGACGGCGAGGGTGCCCGCGTGCCGGTGGTCGGTCAGCATCACCGCCAGCGGCTCGTCGACCGGGCGGTGCCGGGCGTGCACCGCCGACACCAGGTCGACCGACAGCAGGAACCGCCACAACGCCGCCCGCGCCGCCGGATCGGCGCCGTGCAGGTCGTGGACGTCCAGCACCGCACCGTGGTCCGGCGACTCGAACGACCGCCGCCCGATCGTGGCGTACACGACGAACCCGTCGTCCCCGTCCGGTCCACTGTGGACCGCGACGAGGTGGTCGCCGTCCGGGCCCACGTGCCGGTCGTGCGAGATCGGCCACCACCGCTCCGGCCGCCCGATCATGCCCGCCCGGTGCAGCCCGATCCGCCGGTACAACGCGGGAATCTCCTTCACCGCCTCCGCGGGCGTCAGCATCCGGACGTCACCACCCGCCGGGACGCGCTCGCGGAACCGGGCCGCCGGCCGTGTCACCCGCACGGTCTTGCCCAGCGCAGCCGACCCGTAGCCGAACCTCCCGTAGATCGTGGGCTCACTGGCGTGCAGAACCGCCAGCGGCACCCCGCGCGCAGCGAAGTCCGCCAGCTGGGCGGCCATCATCGCGCTGAGCACGCCGCGGCGGGTCCGGTCGGCCCGGACCCCGACCCCCTCGACCGCAGCCACCGGCACCAGCCGCCCGCCGGGGACCGCCATTTCGGTGTCGAACGAGCTCACGATCCCGATCGGGGTCCCGCTCTCGAACGCGCCGAACTTGCGCGCGGCGGGCCAGGAATCCCCGATCCGGGCCCACACCTCGTCGGTGACGCGCGGCGTGTGCAGGGCGCGGCGCAGCAGGTCGAACGTGCTGCGCCGCTCGTCGTCGGTGATCGGGCGGACGTCGAAGGCGGTCATCCCCGGCGATCCTGCCACCCGCCGCCGCACCCGGCACCTCGTTTTCCCGCTCAGAAGTGACTGCCGCTCCAGGCCGCCACGCACGTGCCGAACAACAGATCCGCCGCCGCCGGCGCCGCCGGGTCACGGACCTCGATCCGCCCCGCCCCGGCCAGCGCCGACGGCCGCCACGTCCCCAGGTACACCATGGCCAGCGTCGCGACGTCCAGCCGCAGCCCCGCCGGCCGGTCCGTGCGCTCGGCACCGTCCGGCGTCACGCGGTAGCCACCGCTGTTGCCCGGCAGCAACGGGTCGTACACCTCCAGAACCACCGGCGCCGCGTGCCCGTACTCGCGGGCGCGCAACGCCGCCGGGACGTCGACGAGCCGGATCCAGTGCTCGTCCCCGATCCGGTCCACGTTCCCGCGGCGGTGGTCGGCCAGCAGCAGCTCGACCGGATCGTCCAGCGGCCGCGACTCGACGACGATCCGGTCCACCAGATCGATCCCCAGCAGGAACCGCCACAACCCCGCATACGCCGCCGCCGAGCCCGCGAACAGGTCCACCACCGACAGGTCCTTCGTCCACGGGTGCACCCGCAGCCCGTCGACGTGGTAGAACGCGAACCCGTCCGGCCCGCCCGGACCGTGGTGCACGGCCGCCTTCACCGGCGACGCGTGCCGCCGCAACTGCATCTCGTACAACCGCCACAGCACCTCCGGCCGGGTCATCATCCCCGGCCGGTGCTCCAGACCGGCGTACACGCCGGGACACACCTCGAGCGCCCGGTCGAGATCCAGCAACTCCACCGCACCGCCCGCCGGCGCGTCCGGCCGCAGCCGCGCCCGGTGCCGGTCGACGCTGTAGGCGCGGTAACGCGTGGCCAAGCCGTAGCCGAACCGCCCGTAGATCGGCGCCTCCGACGCCAGCAGGTTCGCGAACACCACCCCGCGCGCGGCGAACCCCTCCAGCTGCTCGGTCATCAGCGCCCGCAGCACACCCCGGCGCGTCCGGTCGGCCCGCACCCCGACCGACGTGACCCCCGCCATCGGCGCCCGCGCCCCACCGGGCACGGTCAGCTCCGCGTCGAAGAACCGCGCCGTCCCGATCAGCTCCGGGTCGAACGCACCCAGCGTCCCGCCCGGCTGGTAATACCGGGCCGCGAGCACCCACTCCGCGTCGTCGGCCGGCGGGAAGTGCACCGTCTCCCGGAACAGGTCGCTGGCCGCCCGGTGCTCCTCGACGCCCAGCGTCCGGATCTCGAACTCGCTCATCCCCGGATCATCTCCGGAGACGCCGGAGCCCGGCCACCGCAATTCACGACGACCGGGCCCCGGAACCGCGCTACTTCGAAACCGGCGGCGAAACCTCGTAGTTGCCGCCGTCGCCCTTCACCGTGATCGGCACCTGCTGCGGCTTGCCGGCGATCGTCGCCGTGCACTCGAACTTCGCCCCGTCCTCCACCTTCTGCTCGGCGGGGCAGGTGACACCGGTGACGCCGTCGATCTTGTACGTCTCGGTCAGCAGCTTCTGCACATCGGTCTGCATCTGCGTGTTGTTGAAGACCTGCGTCTTCAGGAACCCCGGCGTGACGAACGCGGTGAACAGGAACACCGCCACCACCGCCACCGCGACGATGACCCCGATCAGCAGGCCCTTCTTCGACTTCGCCGGCTTCTCCGCCTCCGGCGCACCCGCCCCGGCGTACTGCTGCTGGCCGTAGTCGTACTGCCCCGGCTGCTGCTGGCCGTACTGCGGCTGCGCCTGGGGCCCGCTCTGCGGGTAGCCCCCACCCGGCTGCTGCCCGTACTGCGGCTGCGCCTGCGGCCCGCTCTGCGGATACCCGCCGCCGGGCTGCTGCCCGTACGGCGGCGGCTGCTGCCCCCACTGCGGCTGCGGCGGCGGCGCGTACCCACCGGGCTGCTGCCCGTACTGGGGCTGCTGCGGCTGGCCCCACTGCTGCTGGTTCGGGTCGTAAGGAGGCTGCTGCGGCTGCTGCCCCCACTGCGGCTGCTCCTGCGGACCGCTCGGCGGGTAGCCCCCACCCGGCTGCTGCCCGTACTGGGGCTGCTGTGGGTCGTTGCCGCCATACGGCGTGCTCATCGTCTGCCTCCGCCTGCTTCGCTCATCTCTGTCCACCCCGAAACACCGGCAAGCCGCGCAAACACGGTGTCGCAGGCGATCCAACCACAGGTCGGACGCGAGCACACGTGCCCACGCTCACGGTCCCATCAGGGCTAACACCGAGTTCACGCGGCTCCCGCGGCCACCACGCCACGGCGCAGCGCCTTCACCGCATCGGCCGCCGCCGCGCCCACCGGATCCGCCTTGCCCAGCACGTCCCGGATCTGGTCCAGCAGATCGATCACCTGCCGCGACCAGCGCACGAAGTCACCCGCCGACAGCTCCTGCCCGTTCGCCTCCGCCGCCGTCAGCACCTTCTCCAGCGACTCGCCCCGCGCCCACCGGTACACCGGCCACGCGAACCCCGCGTCCGGCTCCCGCGTCCGGTCCAGCCGGTGCCGCCGCTCGTCCTCGGTCAGCTCCACCCACAACCGCGCCGTCTCCTGCCACGCCTCCGGCACCGCACCACCCGGCAACCGCGGCTCCCCCGCGGTGTCCCGGCGCGCCTCGAACACCAGCGTCGACACGACCGCCGCCAGCTCCGCCGGGTTCAGGTTGCGCCACACCCCGTGCCGGATGCACTCCGCCGCCAGCAGATCCGACTCGCTGTACAACCGCGTCAGCCGCCGCCCATCCTCGGTGACGCGATCCTCGCCGTCCCCGGCCGATTCCGGCCCCAGATAGCCGCGCTCACCCAGCAGCGCCAGGATCCGGTCGAACGCCCGCGCCAGCGAGTGCGTCGTCGCCGCCACCTTCCGCTCCAGCTGCTGCGTCTCCGCCGCGAGCCGCTGGTACCGCTCCACCCAGCGCAGGTTCGCCTCACGCTCGGCCAGCCCGTGGCACGGGTGCGCCCGCAACGCCCGCCGCAACGCCGCCAGCTCACCGTCCTCGTTCGCCCCCGACCGCCGCTTCTGCCGCCCCGGCAACGAAATCCCCGCGTTCCGCAACGTCGAAGCGATGTCCCGGCGCGTCCGCGGCGACCGCAGCTCGACGTGCTTCGGCAGCTTGATCCGCCCCAGCGCCTCCACCGGCGCCGGGAAATCCGCCACCGACAACGGCCCCGACCACCGGTCCTCGGTCACCACCACCGGCCGCGGCTCCCGGATCGGGTCCAGCCCCGGATCCACCACCACGGCCAGCCCCGCCCGCCGCCCCGCCGGCACCGCGATCACGTCACCCTTGCGCAGCTTCTCCAGCGACTCCGCCGTCCCGGCCCGCCGCGCGGACGTGTTCTGCCGCGACAACGCCTTCTCCCGCGCCGAAATCTTCGCCCGCAGCTCGACGTACTCCAGCATCTCGTCGAACTCACCGGTCACCGCGGCCGCATAGCCCTTCAGGGCCTCCTTGTTCCGCTCGATCCGGCGCGCCGTCCCCACCACCGACCGGTCCGCCTGGAACTGCGCGAACGACTGCTCCAGCAGCTCCCGCGCCTGGACCGCCCCGACCTGCGCCACCAGGTTGACCGCCATGTTGTAGCCCGGCCGGAACGACGACCGCAGCGGATACGTCCGGGTCGACGCCAGCCCCGCGACCTGCTTCGGATCCACCCCCGGCTGCCACGCCACGACGGCGTGCCCCTCGACGTCGATCCCGCGCCGCCCCGCCCGCCCGGTCAGCTGCGTGTACTCCCCCGGCGTCAGATCGACGTGCGCCTCGCCGTTGTACTTCACCAGCCGCTCGAGCACGACCGTCCGCGCCGGCATGTTGATCCCCAGCGCGAGGGTCTCGGTCGCGAACACCACCTTCACCAGGCCCCGGACGAACAGCTCCTCGACCGTCTCCTTGAACGCCGGCAGCAACCCCGCGTGGTGCCCGGCGATCCCGCGCTCCAGCGCCTCCCGCCACTCCCAGTACCCCAGCACCCCGAGATCACCCTCGGGCAGGTCCGCCGTCCGCTCCTCGATGACCTTCCGGATCTCCTCGACCTCACCCGGCCCGTTCAGCCGCAGCCCCGACCGCACGCACTGCGTCACCGCAGCATCACAACCCGCACGCGAGAAGATGAACACGATCGCCGGCAGCAACCCCGCCCGGTCCAGCTGCTCCACCACGTCCACCCGCGACGGCGGCCGGAACCGCGGCATCCGCGACGGCGCACCCCGCCGCCCCCGCGGCCCGCGGAACCCCGCGGGCGCGTACTGGCGGCCGATCTCCTCGGTCCGGCGCAGCAACGTCGGGTTGATCCGCAGCTCCGCGTCCGGGGCGTGCACGTCGTCCCCGGCGAACAGGTCCAGCAGCCGGTTCCCCACCAGCATGTGCTGCCACAGCGGCACCGGCCGGTGCTCGTCCACCACGACCGTGGTGTCGCCCCGGACTTCCACCAGCCACTCGCCGAACTCCTCGGCGTTGCTCACCGTCGCCGACAGCCCCACCACGCGGACGTACTCCGGCAGGTGCAGGATCACCTCTTCCCACACCGCACCCCGGAACCGGTCGGCCAGGTAGTGCACCTCGTCCATCACCACGTACCCGAGGTCGGTGATCGTCGACGAGCCGGCGTAGAGCATGTTGCGCAGCACCTCGGTGGTCATCACGACCACCTGCGCGTTGCCGTTGATCGAGGTGTCCCCGGTCAGCAGGCCGACCGCGTCGGTGCCGTACCGGGCCACCAGGTCGGCGTACTTCTGGTTCGACAACGCCTTGATCGGCGTCGTGTAGAAGCACTTGCGGCCCTCGGCCAGCGCCAGGTGCACGGCGAACTCGCCGACCACGGTCTTGCCCGCCCCGGTGGGCGCGCAGACCAGCACGCCGTGACCGCCCTCGAGGGCCTCGCACCCGCGGATCTGGAACTCGTCGAACTCGAAGGACGCCTCCGCGGCGAAGCGCGTCAGCTGGGGGTACTTCCCGCGGCGCGCGGAGGCCGCATAGGCCTCGGCCGGGGACGGAGAAGGGCTACTGGCCACCTCGTCAGGGTTCCACATCCCCCCGGCAGCCCGCACGCCGCGTGACCAACGGCGTGGCGCTCCCCGTCGTGGCGGTTTTGACCCATTGCGCTTGAGTTATTGATCTTGAAAATTGCCCTCGGGTATAGGTCGTTATACACTTGAGTGGTCGGAACCGGCCGGGGGCGGGCCGCGTCGGAGCGGGCATGACCGAACCGTGTCCGAGCTGCGGGTTGCTGGACCAGGTGCAGCACGTGCCCGCGGTGTACCGCGGCGGGCACTCCTTCTTCCGCGGCCACGGCCCCGCGGTCACCGTGCCGGCCGGCGATGGGTTCGTCACGACAAACACGCAGGTCAGCGGGGTTTCGGTGACCGCGGTCGCCCGGTCGCTCGACCCCTTCCCTCCCCCGCGCCGCGGCGGCGGCCTGCTGGCCGCGGCGATCGTGCTGGCGCTGGCCGGGAGCTGTTTCCTGCTGTTGCCGTTCTCGGCGATCGGTGACCCGCTGCCAGGCGGGGCGGCGGCGAAGGCGCTGGGCATCGCGGTGATCTCGCTGCCGTCGGTCTGCGTGTACGGCGCGGCCGGGGTGCTGGTCTGGCTGTACGGGCGGCGGCTGCGGGAGCACCGGAGGCAGCGGCGCGGCGTGCCGGCGGCCCAGCAGGTGTGGGAGCAGGGCTGGTTCTGCCACCGCTGCGGCGGCGTGTACTTCGCGGACGCGGGGCGGCTGCTGACGCCGGCGCACTTCCGTCAGCTGGTGGCGCGCGCGGGTGGCTACGACCGTTAGGCCAGCACCGTCAGCGCGCCCGGGACGCAGTCGACCGTCACCGGCACGGTGCCCTGCGGTTCGCCGTCGGCGTAGGCGGGCCAGGTGTTGCCGGTCAACGTGACCGAGCGGGCGCGCAGGGTGCGGACCGCGGGGTGGGTGACGTGGTTGCCGGTGCGCAGGCCGGGGAGCATCCGGATCAGGCCGCGGCGGGTGGCGTGGCCGATGATCGTGACGTCGAAGACGCCGTCCTCGGGGTCGGCCGTCGGGCAGATCGGGACGCCGCCGCCGTAGAAGCGGGTGTTGCCGATCGCCACCAGGGTGGCGTCGAGCTCGAAGCGCTCGCTGCCGGTGTCGACGGCCACCGGGCGGGAGCGGAACCCGGCGAGCTCGGCGAGGATCGCCAGGTCGTAGCGGCGTGGCCCGGACGGCCAGCGCATCCGGTTGGCGCGTTCGTTGACGCTCGCGTCGAAGCCCGCGCACAGCACCGTCGCGAACCAGGTGTCGCCGATGCGGCCGAGGTCGATCCGGCGGCGGGCCCCCGAGCGCAGCGCCGCGACCAGCGCGTCGACCGCCGGCAGGGGCTCCCCCGGGACGCCGAGGGCGCGCGCGAAGTCGTTGCCGGTGCCCGCCGGGACGAGCCCGAGCGCGACGTCGTTGTTGGCGCAGAACTGGACGCCCTGGTGGGCGGCGCCGTCACCGCCCAGCACGATCAGGACGTCGAGACCGGCCGAATGGGAGGTCCGCATCAGCTCGCGGGACTCCTCGACCGTGTTCGCGACGAGCACGTCGAGCCGGTCGACGGCCGTGCGCAGCCGCTCGGCGACCGTGTCGGCGATCCGGGCAGCCGCGCCGTGCCCCGAGGCCGGGTGCACGGCGAGCGCGGCGTGGAGCCCCACTAGGTGACGTCGTCGGTGCTCGACCGGCCACCGGAAGCGGTCGGCGTGGACGGTTCGTCGTCGATGGTGCTCGGCGTGTAGTCGAACGGCGCCGCTTCGTCGTCGGCGAGCTGGTCCCAGCCCTCGTCGTGGCGCTCGCGGTCCTTGCGGCGGTCGTGGATCCGGGCGAGCTGGACGGCGATCTCGAACAGCACCGTCAGCGCGCCGGCCAGGCCGAGCATCGAGAACGGATCGGAACCCGGGGTGGCGAAGGCCGCGAAGACGAACAGGGCGAACACGATGCCGCGGCGCCACTTCTTCAGCTGCACGTACTTCACGACGCCGACGCGGTTGAGCATGACCACCAGCAACGGCAGCTCGAAGCTGATCCCGAAGATGATCAGCAGCGACAGCAGGAACGAGATGTACTTGTCCGCGGTCAGCGCGGTGACGAACGCGTCCTGGCCGAAGCCCATGAGCAGCTGGAGGGCGTGCGGGAACAGGATGTAGGCGAGCACGGCGCCGCCGGCGAACAGCACCGACGCGAACCCGACGAACGTCAGCGCGTACTTGCGCTCCTTGCTGTACAGGCCCGGGGCGATGAACGCCCAGATCTGGTACAGCCAGACCGGCGAGAGCAGCACCGCACCGGCCGCGATGCCGACCTTCAGCTGCGTCATGAACGCCTCGAACGGCACGGTCTGCAGCAGCCGGCACCCTTCGGCGCTGTCGAGCCGCCGGTTCGGCGGGATCGCGCAGTACGGGTCCTTGACGAGGTCGCCGAGCGACGGGATCGGGCCGATGTGGGTACCGAACCAGAAGAACCCGAGGATCCCGCCGACCACGACCGCGAGCAGCGCGAAGCCCAGGCGGCGGCGGAACTCGTAGATGTGCTCGATGAGCGTCATCGTGCCGTCGGGGTTGGCGCGACGGCTGCGCCTGCGCCGCTTCGACCGGCGGCTGTCACCGTTTCCGGAGGCGGATTCCGCCACGGGTTGTTCCGTTCTCGTCGGAGTCCGCCGGAGCGCGCCGGGCGGGCGCGCTCCGTGGACCAGGGACCGGGTGTGGCTTCAGGCGCGTCAGCTGGCGTTCTTCTGCGGCTGGTCCGCGGCCTGCTGCTTCTTGAGTTCGTCGAGCTGCCGCTGCAGGTCGGCGACCTGCTGGTCGGTCGTGGCCGCCGGGGCGGGCGTCGCCGGGATCTGCCTGGTCTCGACGGGCTCGGCGTCCTCGTGCGAGGCGTTCTTGTCGCCCGCGAGGTCCTTGGTCTCGGCCTTGAAGATCTTCATGGACTTGCCGATCGACCGCGCCGCATCGGGAAGCCGCTTGGCCCCGAACAGCAGCACGACGAGCAGCACCAAGATGATCAAATGCCATCCTTGCAATCCGTTGGCGAACAAGATGGCCTCCTATCTGCGTCTGGTAGGGATGTTACTGGTTTTCCGGTTTCCGGCGGCGCTGCTCGAACGCGACGCGCAGCGCTGCCGTCCGGGCGCGGAGCAACCCCGCCCGGTCCTGGGTGTTCGTAGCCACCATGCTTGCGGTCTGCCGGAAACCACGCAAGACCTTGACCGTCCGCACCAGGAGGACCAGGAGCAGCAGCAGGCCGAGCGCGGCGAGCGCGATCGTGGGCAGGTACGGCACGGTGATCAGCCTAGTGGTCGCAGGTTGACGGAAGGTGACGGGCTCGGGCCACCGCGCCGGCGGCGCGGCGACCGACGTCCGACGCGAGGTCGGCCGGGCTCTCCACCAGCGCTTCTCCGCCCAGCCCCAGCACCAGGCGCACCATCCAGGACTGGTCGGCGTAGCGCATCCGGATCCGCAGCCGGCCGCCGTCGAGCTCGTCGAGCTCCTCGCACGGGTAGTACTCGGCTACCCAGCGTGCGTCCGGATCGAGGACCAGGACCGCCTCCCGCTGGTCGGGACGCTCGCGAAAGACACCCTCGGAGATGTCGGTGGGGTGGGCGTGCGCGGGCGGCCGGGACGGCTCGGCGAGGATCGTCAGCTCGTCGATCCGGTCGAGCCGGAACAGCCGGACGCCCTCGGCGCGGCGGCACCAGGCTTCGAGGTAGCCGACCGCCTGGACGATCAGCAGCCGCATCGGGTCGACCGTGCGCTCGGTGATCTGGTCCTTCGACGCGGTGTAGTAGCGGATCCGCAGCGCCCGCCCGGCCTGCAGGGCGCGGGCGACCTCCTCGCGGGTGCGCGCGGTCTTCTTGCCTTCGCGCACTCCCCCGCCGACGACCACGCCGGCCGGCTGGGCCTGCCCGGCGGCCGCCTCGATCTTGGCGATGGACCGGCGGACGGCGTCGCCGTCGACGACACCCGGCGTCTCGGCCAGCGCCCGCAGCGCCACCAGCAGCGCGGTCGCTTCGCCGCCGGTGAGGCGCAGCGGGCGGCTCATCCCGGCGTCGTGGGTGACGACGATCGTGTCACCCTCGAAGGACAGGTCGATCAGGTCGCCCGGCCCGTAGCCCGGCAGCCCGCACATCCACAGCAGCTCGAGGTCCTTGCGCAGCTGCTTCGGCGTGACGTCGAAGTCGTGCGCCGCGTCGTCGATGCGGACGCCCGGGCGCGCCAGCAGGTAGGGCACCAGCGCGAGCAGCCGCGGCATCCGGTCGGTCGACCCGCTCACAGCACGCTCCCCTGCCGGGCCACGACGGCTTCGAGCCGGTCCTGGACGCTCTTGGCCAGCACGTCGGGTTCGAACACGACGACGTCCGGGCCCTGGGCGGCGATCCAGTCGGCGGCCGACTCCGGGTAGAGCAGGCCGATCTCCACGAGGTCGCCTTCTTCGCCGTCGACGGTGGCGCGGCCGACCACGGTGCCGCGGCGGCGGACCCCGGCCGCGCGGCCGTCGGCGACCCAGACCCGGGCCGTGGTGACCGGCGCCGGTTCGCTGTCGCCGGTGGCCGTGACGAGCTTGAGCAGGTTGACTCCCTCGGGGCGGCGCACCTCGCCGGGCTTGCCGACGGCGCGGACCTGGCCGGTGACGCGGGAGAGGCGGAAACAACGAGTGGCACCGCGATCGCGGTCGTGCCCGACGACGTACCAGCGGGCCCGCCAGGACACCACGCCCCACGGTTCGAGGGTGCGCATGATCCGTTCCGGCGAACCGCTGCGGCGGTACTCGAACCGGACGGCCTGGCCGTTCTGCACCGCGGCCAGCAGCGGCCCGAACGCCGGCTCGGCGCGCACCCGCGGTTCGACGACCGTGGGCGCCTGGTCGTCGACCTCCAGCCCGGCGGCGCGCAGCTTCACCAGCGCGCCCTGCGCCTGCCCGGTCAGCTCCGGGGAGTCCCACAGCCGGGACGCGAGCGCGACCGCGGCGGCTTCGTCGGGCGCGAGGTCGATTTCACCGAGTTCGTAGTCGCGGCGGGCGATGCGGTAGCCCTCGATGGCGTCGAAGGCGGAGTTGCGGCCGGTCTCCAGGGGGATGCCGAGCTCGCGCAGTTCGGTCTTGTCGCGTTCGAACATCCGGAAGTAGGCGTCGTCGCTGGCCGCGTCGCCGTACCCGGGCACGATGCCGCGGATCCGCTCGGCAGTGAGGTACTGCCGGGTGGACAACAGGGCCAGCACCAGATTGACCAGCCGTTCGGCGCGTGCGGTGGACACCCGGTAGAGCCTAGCCCGCGCCGCCCGGCCCGATCGTGAGGTCCGGGGTGCGCGCGTCGTAATCGGTCCGGGCGGCGTCGACGGCCTCGAAGTTGGCCTCGGCCCACGCCTTGAACCCGGCCATCAGCGCGCGCAGCGATTCACCCAGCGGCGTAAGGGAATAGTCGACCCGGACGGGCACGGCGGGGGTGACTTCGCGGCGCACGAGACCGTCCCGTTCGAGCACCCGCAGGGTCTGGGTGAGCATCTTCTGGCTGACCCCGGCGATGCGCCGCGAAAGGTCGCTGTAGCGCTGCGGGCCGTCACCGAGCGCGACGAGGATCAGGCTGACCCACTTGCCGGCGATCTCGTCGAGCAGCTTCCGGGTCGGGCAGGCCGCGAGGTAGGCGTCGTAGGCGGCCTTTTCGGCTTGCCGCCGCTGTTCCGCCGTGCGCGTGGGCACCGGGCGAACCTCCTCCTGCGGTAGGCACCTGCAGGTGCGTACTTCCCGTCGGAGAGTAGCTCCCCATACGTTCGCGGGGAAGTGTTGCCCGGTGTGGAGGAGGGTTCGATGCGTGCGGTGGTGGTGCGCCGGTTCGGCGGCCCGGAGGTCCTGGAGGCGGTCGAGGTGCCGGAGCCGGAGCCCGGCCCGGGCCAGGTGCGGATCCGGGTGGCGGCGGCCGCGGTCAACCCGGTCGACGTCGCGACCCGGGCGGGGTGGCTGACGGAGGCCGGGGTGATCCCGCCGCGGGAGGTGCTCGGCGTGGGCTGGGACGTGGCGGGCACGGTCGAGACCCCGGGCGGCGGGTTCGCGGCGGGCGACGCGGTGATCGGCCTCCGGGACCGGATCGCCACGCCGCTCGGGGCCTACGCCTCGCAGATCGTCCTGGACGCCTCGGCGGTCGCACCGGCCCCGGCGGGTGTCTCGGCGGCCGCAGCCGCGACGCTGCCGTTGAACGCGCTGACCGCGGCCCAGGCCCTGGATCTGGTGGAGACCACGGGGACGGTGCTGGTGACCGGCGCGGCGGGGGCGGTGGGCGGGTACGCGGTGGCGCTGGCGCACGCGCGGAAGCTGCGGGTGGTTGCCGTCGCGTCGGAGGCGGACGAAGCGGAGGTCCGGCGGTTCGGGGCGGACGAGTTCGTGCCGCGCGGGCCGTCACTCGCCGACCGGGTCCGCGCGTTGGTGCCGGGCGGGGTGGACGCGGCCCTGGACCCCGCGCTGCTGGGGCTGGACGCCCTGGACGCGGTCCGCGGCGGCGGCGAGTTCGTGGCGTTCGCGGCGGGAGCGGCCCCGCTGCCGCTGCGCGGGATCCGGGTCGGCAACGTGTGGATCCGCGCGGACGGCCCGCGGCTGGCGGAGCTGGCCCGCTTGGCGGAGAACGGGACGCTGCCGCTGCGCGTGGCGGGGGTGATGCCGCTGTCCGAGGCGGCGAAGGCCCACGAGCGAATGGCCACCGGCGGCCTGCGGGGGCGGCTGGTGCTGGCCCCGTGACCGAGCGCGGCGCCCTAGCCTGGAGCGCATGGATGATCGTGTTCTCCTCGTCACCGGTGCCTCCCGCGGCCTGGGTGCCGCCACCGCGCGCCTCGCCGCCGCCTCCGGGTTCCGGGTTGCTCTCGTCGCGCGCAAAGCCGAATCCGTCGCTCCCCTCGCCGCCGAGCTCGGGGACGACCGGGCCCTCGCCCTCGGGGCCGATGTCGGCGACTGGCCGGGCATCTCCGCCGCCGTCGAGCGGACCGTCGGAAAGTTCGGGCGGCTCGATGCCGCCTTCGCCAACGCCGGGATCGGAGTCGGGACCTCCTTCTTCGGCGATGACGATCCCGACCCCCGCGCCTGGGAGCCCATGGTCCGCACCAACGTCCTCGGCGCCGCCTACACCGCCCGCGCCGCCCTGCCCGCGCTCCGCGAAACCGCCGGCCACCTGCTGATCACCGGTTCCGTCGCCGGCCGCTACATCCGCAACGCCAGCCTCTACTCCGTGACCAAGTGGGCCGTCACCGGGATGGCCGGGGCGATCCGGGAAGAAGCCGTCGGCACCGGCGTGCGCGTCACGCTGATCAACCCCGGCATGACCGACACCGACATCCTCAGCGACGAACAGCGCAAGAAGCCCACCCTGCACCCCGACGACATCGCCCGCGCCGTGCTCTACGCCCTCCAGCAGCCGCCGTCGGTCGACGTCAACGAGATCCTCGTCCGCCCTACCGGCCAGGTGCTCTAGCGGAGGCGGGCGACACGGCCCTGGGCGCCGCTCGCCCAGCAGGCCGCCCCGGCGCAGTCCACGGTGTCGAAACTGCCGGTGTCGAACCGCGTCCAGTGCCGGCCGCCGTCGGCGCTGAGGTCGCTGCCGCCCGGGCCCACGGCGAGGACCGTCCCGCCGCGCCACGCCAGCCCGGAGCGGTAGCCCGCCGGGTACTGCGGCGGCGTGCGCCAGGTGCGGCCGCGGTCGCGGGTCAGCGCGACCGCCGGGCCCGGCTCGTCCGGGTTCGCGAAGTCGCCGCCGATCGCGACGCCCTGGCCGGGGTTGCGGAACGCGAGCGCGAACACGCCGGCCGACGGGCTGCTCGGCAACGGCGTGTCCGACGCCGTCCAGTGGCGGCCGCCGTCACCGGAGTGCAGGACGCGGGCCGTCGCGCCGCCGCCGGTGGCGAGCCAGGCGTCGAACGGCCCGGCCGTCGTGACGCACTGGCCGCTGGCCGCGAACCCGGCCTCACCGGGCAGCGCGGGCGGGAAGCCGCTGTCGGGCACCGGGCGCCAGCTGCGGCCGCCGTCGAAGGTGGCCTGGACCCGGAACCGGCCGTCGACCGGGTCGCTCATCGCCAGCCCGCGCCACGGGTCGAAGAAGGCGAGGCAGTCGTAGAACGCCGCCGCGTCGGTGTTCTGGAACGTCTGGCGCCAGTGCGCGCCGCCGTCGTCGGTCCGGTAGACGCGGGAGTCGGTGCCGGGCCCGATCGAGAGGACCACGGCGTGGTCGGCGTCGAACGCCTCGATGTCGCGGAACTGCAGCGTCCCGGTCCCCGGCGGCCCAACGGCCTTCCAGGTGGCGCCGCCGTCGATGGTGCGCAGGACGGTCCCCTGCGTGCCGCTGACCCACGCCACCCGCGCGCTGACGGCCGAGAGCCCCCGGAACTGGGCGGTGACGCCGGTCGTTTCCGGCTCCCACCGCGGCAGGTGCTCCCCCGCCGAAGCCGGGACCGCAATCGAGACCAGCAGGGCGAGCACGAGCAGCACGACACGCATGCGGCCGATCCTGCCGGACCCGGGACCCGACTTTCGTCGGTCCCGGGTCGTTCGGGCCGGGCTAGAGGGAGCTGATCAGGCGTTCCACGCGCTCGTCGACCGAGCGGAACGGGTCCTTGCACAGGACCGTGCGCTGGGCCTGGTCGTTGAGCTTCAGGTGCACCCAGTCGACCGTGAAGTCGCGGCCCGCGGCCTGGGCGGCGGCGATGAAGTCGCCGCGCAGCTTCGCGCGGGTCGTCTGCGGCGGGGTGTCCTTGGCCGCCTCGATCTCGCCGTCGTCGGTGACCCGGCGGACCAGGCCCTTGCGCTGGAGCAGGTCGAAGATGCCCCGGCCCCGGCGGATGTCGTGGTAGGCCAGGTCGAGCTGGGCGATGCGCGGGCTGGACAGGTCCAGGTCGTGCTTGTGCCGGTAGCGCTCGACGAGCCGGTGCTTGATCGCCCAGTCGATCTCGGTGTCGATCTTGCTGAAGTCCTGCTGCTCGACCGCTTCGAGGGCCCGGCCCCACAGCTCGACGACGCGCTCGTTCGCCGCCGTCGAGCCGTTGTCCTTGATGTGCTGGACGGCGCGGGCGTGGTACTCGCGCTGGATGTCCAGGGCCGACGCCTCGCGCCCGCCGGCCAGCCGCACCTGGCGGCGGCCGGTGAGGTCGTGGCTGATCTCGCGGATCGCCCGGATCGGGTTGTCCAGGGTGAAGTCGCGGAACTGGACACCCGCCTCGATCATCTCGAGCACCAGGTTCGCCGAGCCGACCTTGAGCATGGTCGTCGGCTCGGCCATGTTCGAGTCGCCCACGATGACGTGCAGGCGCCGGTAGCGCTCGGCGTCGGCGTGCGGCTCGTCGCGGGTGTTGATGATGGGCCGCGAGCGCGTGGTGGCGCTCGAGACGCCTTCCCAGATGTGCTCCGCACGCTGGGAGAGGCAGTAGACGGCGCCACGCGGGGTCTGCAGCACCTTGCCGGCGCCGCAGATGAGCTGGCGGGTCACCAGGAACGGGAGCAGCACGTCCGCGATCCGGGAAAACTCACCCGCACGGGTCACCAGGTAGTTCTCGTGACAGCCGTAGGAGTTGCCCGCCGAGTCGGTGTTGTTCTTGAAGAGGAAGATGTCGCCGCCGATGCCTTCGTCGGCGAGCCGCCGTTCGGCGTCGACCAGCAGGTCCTCGAGGATCCGCTCCCCGGCCTTGTCGTGCGTGACCAGCTGGACGAGGTCGTCGCACTCGGCCGTCGCGTACTCGGGGTGCGAGCCGACGTCGAGGTAGAGCCGGGAGCCGTTCGACAGGAACACGTTGGAGGAGCGTCCCCACGACACGACCCGCCGGAACAGGTAGCGCGCCACCTCGTCGGGCGAGAGCCTGCGCTGTCCGTGGAAGGTGCACGTGACCCCGAACTCGGTCTCGATGCCAAAGATCCGCCGCTGCATTCCACCAGAGTAGGCGCTGCACCCCCTTCGACGGTGCGCCGTTCGGGCGTCGACACGCCCCCAGTACGCCACAGACGGTGAAATCTCCCCGAATCAGGCACGATTGGAGCACAGCTCTTGACGGCATGCGGAAGGCGGACTCCTTGTCACATCAGCTCATCCGGGCCTTCCGGCGGGTCGGCCGGACCGATCGCGCGCTGATGCGGCGCAGCGCGTCGCTGCCCGCCACCCGGGCCGACGACGCCCTGATGACCCTGTCCAGATCGGCGAACAAGTCGCGGCTGTGGTGGGGCGTGGCCGCGCTGCTGGCCACCCGCAAGGGCGAGACCCGCCGGGCCGCGCTGCGCGGGGTGGTCGCGATCGCGGGGGCCAGCGCGGCGGCGAACCTCATCGGCAAGCCGCTGTTCCCCCGCCGCCGTCCGGCCGAGGAGGAGACCCCCGTCCGCCGCCGCCTGCGGAAACGGCCCACGTCCTCGTCGTTCCCGTCCGGGCACTCCGCGTCCGCGGCCGCCTTCGCGACGGCGGTGGCGATGGAGTCGCCGCGGGCCGGGCTCGCCGTGGCCCCGCTGGCGCTGGCCGTCGCCTACTCCCGCGTCCACACCGGCGTCCACTGGCCCTCCGACGTCGGGGTCGGCCTGGGCATCGGCGTCGGCGTCGGCCTGGCCACCCGGCACTGGTGGCCGCTGCACGACGACGTCCCGGGCCGCACCGCCCACGACGCGGACGCCCCCGAGATGGTCGACGGCGAGGACATGCTCGCCGTCGTCAACCCGAACTCCGGCGTGGCGGGCCAGGACCCGACCGAGGACGTCAAGTTCGCCTGGCCCGCGGCCACGGTGCTCTACCCGGACCCCGAGCAGGACCTCCGCGCCCAGCTCGAGGCCGAGATCGACGCCCGCGGCACGATCCGCGCACTCGGCGTCGCGGGCGGGGACGGCACCGTCGCCGCGGTGGCCTCCGTCGCCGCCGAACGCGACCTGCCGCTCGCCCTCGTCCCGGCCGGGACGCTCAACCACTTCGCCCGCGACGTCGGCGTCACCTCCATGCCCGACGCCGACGCGGCGACCGAGGTCGGCAACGCCGTCTGTGTCGACCTGGGCGAAGTCGAGATCGACGGCGCCGGCGAAGCGGCCCACCGCTGGTTCGTCAACACCGCCAGCCTCGGCGGTTACCCGGAGATGGTCCGGCTGCGCGAAAAGCTGCAGGAAAAGCACCCCAAGTGGCCCTCGGCGGCGATCGCGCTGGCCAGGACGCTGCGGCACGCCCGGCCGCTGACCGTCCGGCTCAACGGCAAGAAGACGCAGGTCTGGCTGCTGTTCGTGGGCAACGGCACGTACGCGCCGAAGGGCTTCGCCCCGAGCCGGCGGCCGGCGCTCGACACCGGCCTGCTCGACATCCGCTACCTGCGCGCCGACCTGCCCTACTCCCGCGCCCGGTTCCTGCTGGCGATGATCACCCGCAGCCTCGCCGCCAGCCACGTCTACCAGGAGCTCGACCTGCCCGAACTGGACGTCGAGCTGCTCGACGGCAACCGCCGCGTCGCCACCGACGGCGAGGTCGGCCCGCTCGGCAACCGGTTCCGCTTCCGGTCCCGCCCCAGCGCCCTGACGCTTTACCGCCCCTGAGGTTGCTTTACCTTCTCTCAACGAACCCACAGGGACTTTTCGCTAGCTTCGCGACCGAGTTGCGGGCAACCCTGCCCGCGGCCGGGACGGGCGGGGTTGCATGGACGGGTACGGCCTGGCGAGCGTCATCCACCGGGCCGGGGCGGACCCGGTGCTGCCGGGGAACATCACCGCGCGCGCCCGCGACCTCGGCCCGCTCGAGTCGCCGCTGATCTGGCTCGGGCTCGCTTCGGCCGCCGTCGCCGCCCTCGCCGTCGTGGTCGCCCTGTGGTACCGCCGCCGGGTCCGGCGCTGGGGCTTCACCGCCTTCGGCGTCCTCCTGCTGCTGGCCGCCGTCACCGCGGTCAACAGCTACGTCGGGTACGTCCGCACCACCGACGACCTCGCCCGGCTGCTGCAGCGCGGCCCCGGCCCGGTCAACCTCGCCGGCCGCCTGCTCGACGACGGCAAGGAAGCCCCCGAACCGTCGTCGGCGGACGCCTCCGCGCCGGCCCCGCGCGCCGGCAAGGGCGCGGGCAGCGTCGCCGCCGGGCAGCGCATCGACGTGGTCAACCTGCCCGACCCCGCCCACGGCGTGCCCTCGGGCAGCAACTACGTCATCCTGCCGCCCGGGTACGACGCCGACCAGGCCCGCCGCTACCCGGTCGTCTACCTCATCCACGGCTACCCCTTCGGCGGTCCCCGCGACTGGCTGACCTCCGGCGACGCCCCGGGCACGCTCTCGGCGCTGCAGCAGGCCAACGTCATCGCGCCGATGATCGTGGTCAGCGTCGACCTGACCGCGGGCAACCCCAGCACCGACTGGGAGTGCCTGGACGTCCCGGGCGGGCCGCAGCTGGAGACCTACCTCGCGAAGACCGTGGTCCCGGCGATCGACCAGCGCTACCGCACCTACGCCGACCGCACCCACCGCGCCCTGGGCGGCATGTCCGGCGGCGGCTTCGGGGCGCTCAACATCGGCCTGCACCACGTCGACGAGTTCGCCACGTTGGTGATCGCCCTGCCGTATGACGACCTCAACGACTCGATCGGCATCCTCGGGGGGAACTCGGGCGCCATCGCGGCCAATACGCCGCGGAGGTACCTGCCGTCGATGAAGTTCAGCGCGCCGATCTCGGTGATGCTCGCGGTGGGAACGGGGGCTCCGACGGACGTGACGACGGCTCGGCGGATCGCCGCCGCGCTGCAGGCCCGGGGGCAGGATGCGGTGGTGCACGCCGAGCGGGGGTTCAACCACACCTGGCACACCGCCCGGGCGACGCTGCCGTACCTGCTGGCTTTTGCCGATCAGAACTTCCGGGCGTCTCCTGCCGCGTCCTGAAACCCGGTTGCCGGGTCCGAGATCCTGAAGCATGGACCTCGTCACGCATTACGGCACCGGGCCGGCCGAGCACGACCGGCTCGCGCGGACTCCGCACGGGCGGCTCGAGTACCTGCGGACCCGGGCGTTGCTCCGGCGCTTCCTGCCCGGGCACGCCCGGGTGCTGGACGTCGGGGGCGGGACCGGCGTGCACGCGGAGTGGCTCGTGGCCGATGGGCACTCCGTTCATCTCGTCGATGTCGTTCCGGACCATGTCGGGCAGGCTGTGAGGCTGCGCGGGGTGACTGGTGAGGTGGGGGATGCTCGCGACCTCGCCTCGCCGGACTCGGCGTTTGATGCCGTTCTGCTGCTCGGGCCGCTGTACCACCTCGTCGATGCCGCCGATCGGGCTCGTGCTCTGACGGAGGCGCGGCGGGTTCTGCGGCCTGGTGGGTTGCTGGCTGCCGCGGGTATCAGCCGGTATCTCTCGTTGTTCGAGACCGCTGCTGCGGGGACGCTCAGCTTGCCGCGGGTGGAGGGGATTCGGGCGGTCATCGAGACGGGTGCGTATGACGGGCATGTCGGGTTTGTGCCTACGCACTGGCACACCGCTGCTGAGCTGGGGGATGAGGTTTCGGGCGCTGGGTTTGGCGATGTTCGCGTTTACGGTGTTGAGGGTCCGGCTTGGGCTGCGCTGGATGTTGCTGGGCTTGGGCGGTTCGGGGAGCTGGTTGAGGGGGCTTTGCGGGCTGCTGAGATTGCTGAATTGGATCCGCGGGTTGTTGATGTCAGTGCGCATCTGCTTGCTGTTGCGCGGCGGGTGGGGTGATCTGCCGGGGGGGATCTCTGCCGCGGGGTGATCTGCCGGGGGGATCTCTGCCGCGGCCTTCTCTGCCGGGGGGTCTCTGCCGCGGCCGTCTCTGCCGGAGTTAGTGCCTCCGTATTGGCTCCCGCCGACCCGAACGCCGGATTGTTCAACGGCCGACAGGCCGTGTCAAGGCGGGAAAGCGTGCCTTGACACGGCCTGTCGGCCGCTGATGCGGCTGCGTATCGGGTTGGCTGGGGGGGTCTGGCCGAGTGGTTGCGTTTGCTGGTGCCCTCCGTGTGGGGCTTGCCGCTCGCTACGCTCCGGAAACTGTCGGTGGCTCCCGGTAAAGTGGAACTCGGGGGCCGGAGGCCAGCCCTCCTTGCCTCACTCCGCTTCTGGTTTGCCTTCCGGCTCTTCGCCCTTCGGGTCCGGGACCGGGAGGAGCGTGTCCAGGGCCGCTCCGGTCAGCCTGCGGAACGAGCGGCGGGGGCGGTCGCGGTC
Source organism: Amycolatopsis sp. NPDC049688 (assembly GCF_040674975.1). Taxonomy (NCBI): domain Bacteria; kingdom Bacillati; phylum Actinomycetota; class Actinomycetes; order Pseudonocardiales; family Pseudonocardiaceae; genus Amycolatopsis; species Amycolatopsis sp. NPDC049688. Next base: position 1,251,295 of record NZ_JBFANY010000001.1, on the reverse strand, counting down.
CAGGACCGCTACCTCCAGCTTGATCGGGTCCGCGTCTCCGTTGCCGTTGCTCGACGCGTTCGATGCTGCGGACGAGGCCGATGAGGTGGATGCCGGGGCCGGCTGGCTCGGGGCGCGCAACGCCGCCACCGCCACGCCCAGGGCCGCCTGCAGGTCCAGGCCGTCCTCGAACGTCTCCTTCAGCTTGGCCGAGATCTTGTCCGTCTGGCCGCCCATCACCACGTACTGCGGCTCGTCGAAGATCGAACCGTCGTACGTCAGGCGGTACAGCTGGTCTTCCGCCGCGGTCGCTGCCACCTCGGCCACGCAGATCTCCACCTCGAACGGCTTCAGCTGCTCGGTGAAAATGCTGCCCAGCGTCGCCGCGTACGCGTTCGCCAGGGCCCTGGCGCTCACGTCACGCCTGTCGTACTGGTAACCCTTCAGGTCCGCGTGGCGGATGCCCGCCACCCGGAGGTTCTCGAACTCGCTGTAGCGCCCGACCGCCGCGAAGCCGATCCGGTCGTAGATCTCCGATACCTTGTGCAGCGTGGCCGACGGGTTCTCCGCCACGAACAGCACGCCGCCCGCGTACTTCAGCACCACCACGCTCCGGCCGCGCGCGATGCCCTTGCGCGCCAGCTCGGAACGCTCCCGCATCAGCTGCTCGGGAGAGGCATACAACGGCATCGTCACGGTGTGTGCTCCAGGTCTTCCGGTGTTCCAACGTTCACTGGTTCAGCTCCGCGGTCAGGACAGCCGGCGCTGGTGGCGCTCGATCCGGCCCGCCACCACGGCTTCCGCGACCGCCGCCGCGTCGGCCGACGGCAGCTGCACGGCGCCGTGCTCCGCGGTGATCGTCACGACGGTCGGGAAGATCCGGCGCACCAGGTCCGGGCCGCCCGATGCCGTGTCGTCGTCCGCCGCGTCGTACAGGGCCTCCACCGCCGCGCGCACCGCTGCCTCGGCGTCCGAGTCCGGGTCGTGCAGCTTCTTCATCGCCGACTTCGCGAACAGCGAACCCGAGCCGATCGACGCGTAGCCGCCGTTCTCCTCGTAGCGGCCGCCCGCGGCGTCGTACGACACGATCCGGCCGGCGTGCTTCGCGTCCTCGGCCTCCAGGTCGTAGCCCACGAACAACGGGATCGCCGCCAGCCCGGCCATCGCCATCTCGAGGTTCGCCTTGACCATCCCGGCCAGCTTGTTCGTCTTGCCGTCCAGCGACAGCGAAACGCCCTCGATCTTCTCGTAGTGCGCCAGCTCCACCGCGTACAGCCGGACCATCTCCACGGCCAGCCCCGCCGTGCCCGCGATGCCCACCGCCGAATACTCGTCGGTGACGTGCACCTTCTCCATGTCGCGGCTCGCGATCAGGTTGCCCGACGTCGCCCGGCGGTCACCCGCGATCAGCACCCCGCCCGCGAAGGTGCACGCGACGATCGTCGTCCCGTGCGGCACGCCCAGCTCCGCCGCACCCGCCGCCACCCGGCGCTGGGGCAGCAGCTCCGGCGCCTGCTCCCGCAGGAAGTCCGAAAACGACGACGTCGCCGACGAAAAGTACGCCCCGGGCAGCGCGGGACCCGAGATGCCCCTGGTGTTGTCCATACGTGCTCAAAAATCCCATCTGTGCGGGCCGGAGCCCCGCGCGCAGGACGCCACGCGGAACCCCGGCCGCCGGCTGAACGGTCGGCAAGGGCGGAAAGCCCCGAGCGGCTACTCGCCGCCCTTCTGCACGTAGGCCCGGACGAAGTCCTCGGCGTTCTCCTCGAGCACGTCGTCGATCTCGTCGAGGATCGTGTCCACGTCCTCGCCGAGCTTCTCGCGCCGCTCCTGACCCGCCGCGCCGGTGTCCTCGAACTCCTCGTCGGAGTCACCACCGCCGTGCTTTTCGATCTTTTCCTGGGCCATCTCGCCTCCCGGTGTGGCTGATGTTTCCTAGCCTACCCAGCGCCCCCGACATTCGGGGTCACGCCGCGATCGCTGGTGCGTCCCGCCTAGTCCGAACCGGTGAGCGCCTCCACGAGCTCCTCCGCCGTCGCCGCGTTGTCCAGCAGCTTGCCGACGTGCGCCTTCGTCCCCCGCAGCGGCTCCAGCGTCGGGATCCGGACCAGCGACTCCTTGCCCACGTCGAAGATGACCGAATCCCACGACGCCGCCGCGATCGAGGTCGCGTACTTCTCCAGCGCCCGGCCCCGGAAGTAGGCCCGCGTGTCCGACGGGGGCGTCGTCACCGCGGCCAGCACCTCCTCCTCCGACACCAGCCGCTTCATCGACCCGCGCGTCACCAGCCGGTTGTACAGGCCCTTCGCCAGCCGCACGTCCGAATACTGCAGGTCCACCAGCCGCAGCCGGGGCGCGCCCCAGGCCAGGCTGTCGCGCTGCCGGTAGCCCTCCAGCAGCCGCAGCTTCGCCGGCCAGTCCAGCCGGTCCGCGCACTCCTGCGGGTCCCGCGCCAGCGCGTCCAGGACCTCGCCCCAGACCCGCAGGACCTCCTTCGACGCCTGGTCCGCGCCCGTGCGCTCCAGGTTCTGCGACGCGATCTCGTGGTAGGCGAACTGCAGGTCCAGGCCGGTGTACTTCTTCCCGTTCGCCAGCGCCACCTGCGTCTTCAGCGTCGGGTCGTGGCTGATCTGGTGCACCGCCTTGACCGGCTCGTCCAGCTTCAGCTCGTCGAACCGGATGCCCGACTCGATCAGGTCCAGCACCAGCGCCGTCGTCCCGACCTTGAGGTACGTCGAGTACTCCGACATGTTCGCGTCGCCGATGATGACGTGCAGCCGCCGGTACTTGTCCGCGTCCGCGTGCGGCTCGTCGCGCGTGTTGATGATCCCGCGCTTCAGCGTCGTCTCCAGGCCGACCTCGACCTCGATGTAGTCCGCACGCTGGGAGAGCTGGAACCCGGCCTCTTCACTCTGCTGGCCGATGCCGACCCGGCCCGAGCCGGTCACCACCTGCCGCGACACGAAGAACGGCGTCAGCCCCGCGATCACCGCCGTGAACGGCGTCGACCGCGCCATCAGGTAGTTCTCGTGCGTGCCGTAGCTCGCACCCTTGCCGTCGACGTTGTTCTTGTACAGCTGCAGCTGGGGCTGCCCCGGCACGGAGGCGGCCTTCATCGCGGCCTCCTCCATCACCCGCTCCCCCGCCTTGTCCCAGATGACCGCGTCGCGGGCGTTCGTCACCTCGGGTGCCGAGTACTCCGGATGCGCGTGGTCGACGTACAGCCGCGCCCCGTTGGTCAGGATGACGTTCGCCGCGCCCAGGTCCTCGACGTCCGGGTCGTGGCCCGGCCCGCCCGGGCCGGTCAGGTCGAACCCGCGCGCGTCGCGCAGCGGGGACTCCACCTCGTAGTCCCACCGCGCCCGCCGGGCGCGCGGGATGTCGGCCGCCGCCGCGTAGGCCAGCACGACCTGGGTGGAGGTGAGTACCGGGTTCGCCGTCGCGTCGCCCGGCACGGAGATGCCGTACTCGACTTCGGTTCCCATGATCCGCCGCATGTCACCACCCTACGGGGTCGCCCTAGTGGAACGATGCACCCATGCCAGGCAGTGACGAACTCGTTGCCCTCTATGACCAGGCCGGCGCGGTCGTCGGCCGCACCACCCGCGCCCGCGTGCGCGCCGAGGCCCTCTGGCACGCCGCCGGCGTCGTCCTGGTCCGTTCGGGTGACGGAACCGCGGTCTACGTGCACCTCCGCACCCCCGGCAAGGACGTCTTCCCCTCGACCTGGGACTGCTGGGCCGGCGGGGTGGTCGCCGCCGGCGAGACCCCGGCCGAGTGCGCCCGCCGCGAACTCGCCGAAGAACTCGGCGTCCAGGGGGTGGAACTGCTCCCCCTGTTCACCAAGGTCTACGACGACGGCCGCAACCGCTGCCACAACTTCGCCTTCGAGGTCCGCTGGGACGGCCCGATCCGCCACCAGGCCGAAGAGATCGTCGAAGGCCACTGGATCCCCCTGGCCGAACTCCGGGCCTGGGTCGACGACCCGGCCCCCGAACGGCCCTTCATCCCCGACGGCCGCGAAGGCGTCCAGGAATGGTTCCGCCGCTACGGCTGAGCCGCGAGCTTCGCCGCCATCGCCGGCAGCAGGCGCTTCGCCGCGTCCACCGCACGGGCCTCCGTGCTCGCCGAGACGGTCAGCCCGGACACGAGCCTTCCCTTCGCCAGCAAGACCGTGCACGTCTTGCCGTCGCACCACGCCCGCTGCCGCTCGACCCCGGGCTGGGCCGGGACGTTCACCGTCCGGCCCGCGCAGTCCGCGTCCGCGACGACCCCGGCCACCGCACGGTCGGGGTACACGGCGACGCGGTGGCTCAGCACCGAACCGCTGGGATAGCGCCAGGTCGCGGTCCGGCTGGTCGCCGACGCGTCCGTCAGGCACCCCGACGCCTCGCCGGAAGCGGGCTGCACGCCTTCTTCGGCGACGTCCGCATCGGACAGCAGCGCGCCCTGCGCGAGTTCGCCGAGATCGGGCGCCTTCGGCGTCGCCGGAGCCGCCTTCGCCGGGCTCACCGGGGCTTCCGTGACCACCGGAGCCGGCGCCGGGGACGTGGGCACCGGGTCGTCGTAGTACGTCTCGAGGTTGTTCGGGTCGGGCCCGTCGCAGCCGGTGAGGCCGACCAACGCGACCGCGGCCAAGGCGACCGCCTGCCGATGACGCACCTGCTCCGGCCTCCTGTCGTCCGTGGCGTGCCTGGGAAGGGTAGTGCAGCCGGTCAGTCCCACTCCAACGAGGACCGGTGTCGCCAGTACGCCCCGGGTTCCTCGGCGAGCGCGGCCAGCGCTTCCCGTTCCGCCGCGGTCAGGTCCAGGGCCGTGGCCCGCAGGTTCGCCGCCAGCTGCGCCGGACTCGCCGGGCCGATGACCGCCCGGTCCACCCACTCGTTGGCCAGCACCGCGGCCACCGCGACCGCGTCCGGACCGGTGCCGTGCGCCGCCGCGATGTCGCGCACGGCAGCCGGCACTTCGACCGCCAGCCTGCCGTTGGCCAGGGTTTCCTTGACCAGCACCCGCTTCCCGGCCGCGTGCGCCACGGCGAGCGCCGCACCCGCGGACGGCTCCAGGACGTTCCACGTCGACTGCACCGCGGAGAACACCGGCTGCCCGGCCACTTCCAGCCCGAACGCCCGCTCGATCGCGTCCGCCTGCGCCGGCCCCGACGTCGAAAACCCCACCGCGACCCCGTTCGCGGCCAGCTCCGCCAGCGCTTCGAGCAGCGGCTCGTCAGTGAACAACGGACTGTCCACAGTGAGCGAATGCACCTGGTACAGGCCCACCCGATCCCCGAGCAGCGTCAGGGTTTCCGCCCACTGCGTGGCGAACCGCGCGGCCGAGTGCTCCTTGACCTCGTGCACGTCCGCGTCGAGCCGCCAGCCGCCGACGTAGGCGTAGCCCCACTTGCTGGAGATCTCGACGTCGGCGGGCCCGCGCTCGGCGAGCCACCCGGCCAGGAACTCCTCGGACCGCCCGTACGACCGGGCGACGTCGACGTGCCGGACACCCGCGGCATAGGCGTCGTCGAGCACCGCGAAGGTCGCCGCGCGCATCGAAGCGACGTCCCGGACCGGGGGCAGCGCCCCTTCGCGGCCCAGGTTGATGTACGCGGGGCGGCCCAGCGCCGCCAGGCCGAGGGCGATGCGATCCGCGCTCATGCCGTCTGCTTGTGCCGCAGGATGGCCAGCCACTGGCTCGCGTTCTGGGCCTGGCGGTGGAGCTTCTCGAGCCGCGCGGCCGGCGCCCGGACGTAGCCCTTGCCGAAGACCGGGGCGATCTGACGCAGGCTGGCGCCGCCTTCCCGCGCCGCGAGCAGCAGCCAGTCCGACGCGTCGGCGCAGGCCGCGGAAGCGCGGCGCAGCTCGCCGAGCAGGTCGATGAGCTCCTGGGCGCCCACCTCCCCCGCCTCGACGGCGGCGGCCGTCGTCTCCAGCCAGGCGAGGACGTCGGATTCGGTGATCGGCGCGCGCGGCCGCGAGGTTTCTTCGCTCACGCCGTGCAGTATAGGTCGTTATACGCCGATATACTGGGAGCGACACATGACGACGCGCACCCGATCCCAGCCCGACGTCGAGCAGCTGCTCGACGTCTTCAAGGCGCTCGCGAACCCGGTGCGGCTGCAGGTGCTGCTGTGGCTGCGGGAGCCCGAGCAGCACTTCCCGGTCGACCGGGCGATCGCCGATCCGGTCGAGGTCGGGGTGTGCGTGAGCCACATCCAGGAGAAGCTGGGGCTCGCGCAGTCGACCGTGTCGGCCTATCTGGCGTCGCTGCAGCGCGCCGGGCTGGTCCGGGCCACCCGGGTCGGGAAGTGGACGCACTACAAGCGGGACGAAGACCGGATCGCCGAGTTCGTCGCGGTCCTCGGCCACTCCCTCTGATCCCCCTCCCCCTCACCCGGCACCCCCCGTCGACTTTCATATCGAAAATCTGCGATACTTCGATGCATGGGCATGATCGAGAACCTGCGGCTCGGCCGCTACGGCATCTGGACGTTCGACTTCGAGGACCAGCCGGCCGGCCTGATCCGGGATTCGGTGCAGGAACTGGAGGAACTCGGCTGGCCGGCGGTCTGGATCCCGGAGAGCGAGGGGCGCGAGGCCCTGACGCACGCCGGGTTCCTGCTGTCGGCCACCGAACGCCTCACCGTCGTCAACGGGATCGCGCAGATCTGGTCCCGCGAAGCCCAGTGGACCCGTGGCGCGGCCCTGCTGCTGGCCGACGCCTACCCCGACCGTCACCTCCTGGGTCTCGGCTTCGGTGCCGGAAAGCCCGGCGCGAAGCCGCTCCAGGCCATGAACGGCTACCTCGACGCCCTCGACGCCGACACGAAGGTCAACCCCGCACCGCGCGCCCCGATGCGCCGGATCCTCGCGGCCTACGGCCCGAAGATGCTGGAGCTGGCCCGCGACCGGTCGGCAGGCGCGCACACCTACCACGTCACCCCGGACCACACCGCCCAGGCACGCGGGATCCTCGGCGCCGGACCGTTCCTCGGCGTCGAGCACGCCGTGCTGTTCGAAACCGATCCGGCCAAGGCGCGGGAGATCGCCCGCGCCCACCTGCACCCCTACCTCACCACGCCGTACAACATCGCCAAGTTCCGGCGGCTCGGCTACTCCGAGGCGGACATCGACCGCGGCAGCGACCGGCTCGTCGACGACCTCGTGTTCTGGGGCGACCTCGACACGATCACCGCGAAGCTGCGCGGTCACCTCGACGCCGGCGCCGACCACGTCGGCGTCCAGGTGATCGGCGTCGAGCCCGGGACCAGCGCCATGCCTTACTGGCGCCGGCTGGCCGAAGCGCTGCTACCCGCGTAGCCCGAAGCGCGCGGTGCAGTGCCACACGCGCTTGAGCACCTGGGGGTCGTGCCGGCCGGCGCGGACGGCGTCCCCGATGACGCGGGCGTCCAGCCACCCGTCCTCGGCGATGTCCTCGCCGGCCCGCACGACGTCCTCGCCGCGGTAGTCCGCGTGCTCGGCGAGGGCCGTCACGGAGAGCCGGAACCCGTGGTGCCAGTACGTCGGGAACCGGAAGCCCGCGGCCGCCGCCTCGACGTCGGTACCCCGGAACGACGGGTCCAGCACCAGGGCCGCGACGTCGTCCGGCAGCCGGAGCGGGCCGTGGACGTGGGCCTCGATGTAGTCGTCGAGCTCGTCGGGGGCGTCCGCCTCGACGAGCGGGATCAGCGGCATGTGCGCGGCGGTGCCGAAGTGCGCCGGCTCGTGGAAGCTGTCCGGGTAGCAGAACGTCGTGCGGTGCCGGACTTCCCGCTTGAGGCGGAAGTGCGCGGAGCCGAACCGGACCGAGCCGCCTGCCGGGCGGCGGCGGTGGTTCAGCGAACCGTACTTCGGGCGGGCCGACGGCGGCAGCTCGTCGTAGATCCCGCCGAACATCCGGTGCTCCCAGTGCCACCGGGCGCCGCCGGGGTGCGCGGTCAAGCCGCCGTTGCCGGTGCCCGTCTCGAACTGCGAGCGGTACCGCCCGTCGGTCAGCCAATGCCGCAGCAGGGACACCTCCCCCACCAGCCGCTCCGGGTGGAAGTGGACCGTGACGTCCAGGTCCTCCGGCAACGGCGGCCCCTCGGCCCGGGCGGCGACGTACCGGACCGCTGCTTGCCATCTCTGCCCCATGGTATAGATCGTTATACACAACGCGGCGTCGGAAAACCACTGGCTTCCCGGGTGGCTCGCGGGCTTGACTGCGGCCATGCGACGGGCGGATTTCGGGGTCACGGTGCGGTTCGCGCTGCTGGCGATCGTGTGGGGTGCGAGTTTCCTGTTCATCAAGGTCGGTCTGGGCGGGCTTTCCCCGGCCCAGGTCGCCCTGGGGCGGGTTGCGCTGGGCGCGCTGGCACTAGGGGCGATCCTGCTGGTGCGCCGGCGGCCGCTCCCCCGCGATCCCGTGCTGTGGGGGCACCTCGCGGCAGTGTCGGTGTTGCTGTGCGTCATCCCCTTCCTGCTGTTCTCGTGGGCCGAGCAGTACATTCCGTCCGGGCTGGCCAGCATCTTCAACGCGACGACGCCGCTGATCACGATGCTGCTCGCGGCCGCGGCGCTGCCGGAAGAGCGGTTCACGCCGCCGCGCGTGCTCGGCCTGCTGCTCGGGTTCCTCGGGGTGCTGACGATCGTCGGGGTGTGGCACGGCATCGACGTGTCCCACCAGCTGACCGCCCAGCTGGCCTGCCTCGGCGCGACCACGTGCTACGGCGCGTGTTTCGTGTACCTGCGCCGGTTCGTCTCACCTCGTGGGACGGATCCGGTGGTCGTCGCCTTCGGCCAGACGGTGTCGGCGACGGTGATCCTGGGCCTGCTGGCCCCGGCGATCGCGGCGACGCCCGTGCACCTGGACCTGCCGGTGGTGGCGAGCATGATCGCCCTCGGCGTCTTCGGCACCGGCATCGCGTACGCCTGGAACACCCGGATCATCGCCGCCTGGGGCGCGGCCAACGCCTCCGCGGTGACGTACTTGACGCCGGTGGTCGGCGTGCTGCTCGGCGTGCTGGTGCTGGGCGAACCGGTGAGCTGGAACCAGCCGGCCGGAGCGCTGCTGGTGATCGCGGGAATCCTGGCGGCCCACGGGAAGTTGCGCCTTCGTCGCTCAACTTCCGCCGACGCCGAACTGATCCGCCGCTAGACACGCCGATGGGCGGCTGCCGCGGCAGCCGCCCATCGCGCTTTGCGAACTACAGGTACTGACCGGTGTTCGTGGCGGTGTCGATCGCCCGCCCCGAGTCCTGGTTCTTGCCGGTGACGAGCGTGCGGATGTAGACGATCCGCTCGCCCTTCTTGCCGGAGATCCGGGCCCAGTCGTCCGGGTTGGTGGTGTTGGGCAGGTCCTCGTTCTCCGCGAACTCGTCGACGATCGCGTCGAGCAGGTGCTGCACGCGGAGACCCGGCTGCTTGGTCTCCAGCACCGACTTGATCGCCGATTTCTTCGCCCGGTCCACGATGTTCTGGATCATCGCGCCCGAGTTGAAGTCGCGGAAGTACAGGACCTCCTTGTCCCCGTTGGCGTAGGTCACCTCGAGGAACCGGTTCTCGTCGCTCTCCTCGTACATGCGCTCGACCGTGTGCTGGATCATCGCGTCGAACGTCGCCTTGGCGTCGCCGCCGAACTCGGCGAGGTCGTCCGCGTGGATCGGCAGGCCTTCGGCCAGGTACTTGGAGAAGATGTCCTTCGCGCCTTCGGCGTCCGGACGCTCGATCTTGATCTTGACGTCGAGCCGGCCCGGCCGCAGGATCGCCGGGTCGATCATGTCCTCGCGGTTGGAGGCGCCGATGACGATGACGTTCTCCAGGCCCTCGACACCGTCGATCTCCGACAGCAGCTGCGGCACGATCGTGGTCTCGACGTCGGACGACACGCCCGACCCACGGGTCCGGAAGATCGAGTCCATCTCGTCGAAGAACACGATCACCGGGGTGCCCTCGGAGGCCTTCTCCCGCGCCCGCTGGAAGATCAGGCGGATGTGCCGCTCGGTCTCCCCGACGAACTTGTTGAGCAGCTCGGGGCCCTTGATGTTCAGGAAGTAGGACTTCCCGTCCGCCGCGTCGCCGCGGGCCTCGGCCACCTTCTTGGCCAGCGAGTTCGCCACCGCCTTGGCGATGAGCGTCTTGCCGCAGCCCGGCGGGCCGTAGAGCAGGACACCCTTCGGCGGCCGCAGCTGGTACTCCTGATACAGGTCGGCGTGCAGGAACGGCAGCTCGACCGCGTCCCTGATCTGCTCGATCTGCCGGGTGAGGCCACCGATGTCCTCGTAGCGGACGTCGGGCACCTCCTCCAGCACCAGGTCCTCGACCTCCGCCTTCGGCACGCGCTCGTACGCGTAGCCGGCCTTGGAGTCGACCAGCAGCGAGTCGCCCGGCTTGAGCGGCTGTTCGGCCAGCAGGTCGGAGAGCAGGACCACCCGCTCCTCGTCCGCGTGCCCGACCACGAGCGCACGGGGGCTGCCGCCCTCGACGTCCGGGGCGAGCACCTCGCGCAGTGCGCACACCTCACCGGTGCGTTCGAAACCGCCGCCCTCGACCACGGTGAGCGCCTCGTTGAGCCGCAGCGCCTGGCCGCGGCGCAGGGACGAGATCTCGACCGCGGGCGAAACCGACACCCGCATCTTCCGACCGGCCGTGAAGACGTCCACCGTGTTGTCCTCGTACGCCTCGACGAAGACGCCGTAGCCGGACGGTGGCTGGGCCAGCCTGTCGACCTCCTCGCGGAGGGCGAGGAGCTGTCCTCGCGCTTCGCGCAGGGTTTCGACCAGTTTGGTGTTGCGCTCGGTGAGCTGGCTCACCCTTTCCGAGGCCTCGGCGAGCCGCTGTTCGAGAACCCGGTTCTGCCGTGGCGAGTCCGTCAGTTTGCGGCGCAGCAGCGCCACTTCTTCCTCGAGAAAACGGATCTGCCGAGCCTGCTCGTCCGCCGTCGTCCCAGCTCCTGATGTTGCTGAAGGGTCGGCCTCCTCGCGCCGACCTCCGGGAAGGTCATGATGCATCGGGCACCTCCTCGGAGTGCTTTTCATTCCACGGTACCGGCGATCACCGACAAGAAAAGGCCTTTCCGGATCACAAGATCGGCGCGTCGCGGTTTGCCTGCCGCCCCCAGCACGGACATTCCCCCAGCGCAAGCGGCCATTTCGGTGCCGTGGCGCCGGTGTGTCGCGGGTCCGGCCGGGCCGGGATGAAGCAAGCACGTCGGGAGTACCCCGCCCACGGACGGCCCAACCCCGGCCGGGGAAGCGGGCAATTCCGGCCAGTTCCGCCCTAACCGCGCGGCAGGACGGGCCGGTGGCTAGCATCGGGCGACGCGCAACCCGGCCCCGACGGCCGGGCGCTTTCGAGGGAACGCTAGGGGGCACCACTCATGACCTACCCGCCGCAGCAACCGGGCGGCTACGGCCAGCAGCCCGGCGGCTACGGGCAGCAGCCCGGGCCGTACGGTCAGCCGCAACCCGGCGGATACCCCCAGAGCGGACCCCAGCCCCAGCCCGGCTACGGCGGCACGCAGCAGTTCGGCCAGCCCGGCCCGTACGAAGGCGGCACCCAGCAGTACGGGCAGCCCGGCGGCTACGAGGGCGGCACCCAGCAGTTCGGCCGGCCGGGGCCGTACGACCAGCCCGGCCAGGGCGGTTACCCGCCGCAGACGGGCTCTCAGCCCCAGCAGGGCTACCCCCAGTACGGGCAGCAGGACCAGTGGGGCCAGCCGCCGCAGGCCGGTTACGGCGGGTTCGACCAGTACGGCGGCGGCTTCGGCGACGCTCCCCCGCCCAAGAAGAAGAAAACCGGCCTGATCGTCGGCCTCGCCGCGGCCGCGGTGCTGCTCGTCGGCGGCGGCGTGACGGCGTTCGTCCTCACCCAGGGCAAGGACGACCAGACCGCCGCCCCGCCCGTGAGCAGCAGTTCCGCGGCGCCGACGTCCGCACCCAAGGCGTCGACCCCGAAGCCGAATACGACCGCGCCGGCCAGCCCGACGTCGAAGACGGGCAAGCCCGCGGGCGGCCCGGCCCCCGGCGGCAAGGGCAGTTCGCAGGAGCTGTTCGATTCGACGATTTCGGCGTACAACGCCGGTGACGAGAAGGCGCTCGGCGACGTCATCTGCCGGAGCGTCTACGAGGGCACGACCGGCCAGATCCCGAAGGTGACGGTCAAGCTGACCGGCGACCCGCAGGAGACCGGCGACAAGGCCACCGTCCGCTACTCGGCCACCGACGGCAGCAAGACGAAGGTCGGCACGATGTCGGCGCAGAAGGAATCCGGGCTGTGGTGCCTGTCCAACGTCAAGGCGGACGGCTCGTGAGCACCCGTCGGCGGTGAACCGCGCGCTCACCGCCGGGCTGGTGCTGCTCGGCGTGGCCGCCGCGGGCGTGGTGCTGGGCCTGGTGCTCGTCGCGCCGACGGGCGCCCCGCCCGCGGCCCCGAGCCCGCCGGCCGCGCCCCGCCCGTCGGCACCCGCCGCCCCCGATGAGGCCGACACGGCGGCGGTGGCCGTGCTGGCCCGCGCGATCGTCGACGCCATCACCCGCCACGACTCGGCGGCGTTCGGCAAGCTCACCTGCCGCCCGCAGAGCACCGAGGCCCTCGCGGGCCTGCAGCGCACGTGGGACGCGGCCGGCCCGGTCACGGCGAAGCTGACGGGCCCCCCGGAACTGCGCGGCGAGTCGGCGACGGCGAAGGTGCACGTCGAAGCGGCGGGCGGCACGAAGGACACGCCCTTCCCGCTGCACAAGGAGAACGGCCGCTGGTGCGTGCCGGGTTAGCGGCTCAGCCCTTGCCCTTGCTGGGCCGGCGCGACACGCGCGGCGACACGGTGCCGTCGGCCAGGCGCCGCGCGGTGAGCAGGAACGCCGTGTGCGCGACCATCCGGTGGTCCGGCCGCACCGCCAGGCCCACCACGTGCCACGGGCGCATCAGCGTCTCCCACGACTCCGGCTCGGTCCAGCACTGCTGCTCGCGCAGGGACTCCGTGACGCGCGAAAGCTGCGTGACCGTCGCGACGTAGACCGTCAGCACCCCGCCCGGCACCAGGTGGGCGGCCACGTTCGGCAGCTGGTCCCACGGCGCCAGCATGTCCAGCACGACCCGGTCGACCTCACCCTCGTGCGAGGCCAGGTCGGCGACCGTGAGCGACCAGTTGGCCGGCTTCTCGCCGAAGAACTTGACCACGTTGCGCTCGGCGTGTTCGGCGTGGTCGTCGCGGATCTCGTAGGAGTGGACGTGCCCGGCCGGGCCGACCGCGCGCAGCAGCGAGCACGTCAGCGCGCCGGAGCCGGCGCCGGCCTCGAGCACGCGCGCGCCGGGGAAGATGTCGCCCCACATCACGATCTGCGCCGCGTCCTTCGGGTAGATCACCTGCGCGCCGCGGGGCATCGAGAGCACGTAGTCCGGCAGGAGCGGGCGCAGCGCCAGGTACGTCGACCCGCCCGCGGACGTCACCACCGAGCCCTCGGGCCTGCCGATCAGGTCGTCGTGGGCGAGGGCGCCGCGATGGGTGTGGTACTCACCGCCGTCGGCCAGGGTCAGGGTGTAGTGCCGCCCCTTCGAGTCGGTCAACTGCACCCGATCACCCGCGCGAAACGGTCCGCTGACCGACAACACTTCCTCCTGTACTGTGCTGCTCGTCACCCATCCAGCCACAGCCACGGCCGGATGACTTTCGCGGCAAGGTCACTTACTGCTCGGGGGCCGGATCGGTGACCCCGAATGGCCGACGACAGATCTTCGCAGGCCGTCCGGGGCCCGGCCTCAGCGGGTGCGGCGGTTCATCGCGGCGCGCAGGTCGTCCCGGCGCAGCACGCCCGCCGGGCGGCCCTCGTCGTCGACGACGAGGAACTGCCACGCGGCGGTTTCGCGGACCCGCTCGATGACGTCCTCGCCCGGCTCCGACGCCAGCAGCACGGTTTCGGCCCGGATCGGCTCGGCGGCCAGTTCGGCGGGCGCGTGCGGCGAGGAGCCCGCGAGCCGCTCCGCCGCGCCTTCGTCGAGGAGCCCGGCGGCCACCCCGTCGGCGCGGACCAGCACGACTCCCCGGCCGGCCGACGCGGCCAGCGCGTCCGACACCGGGCTTTCGGCCGGCAGCTGCAGCACCGGCCGGACCAGCTCGCCGAGGACGAGCCCCTCCGGCCACGTGCGGCGCGCCTCGGCGGCCAGCTCGGAGCGGGCGCCGAGGATCACGAACCACGCCGTCACGACGCAGACGCCCAGCCGCAGCCAGCGGTCCGGGCTCGCGGTCGCCAGGCCCCACAGCGCCCAGACGAGCAGCCCCGCGGCGACGACGGCCCCGCCGGCCACCGCGGCCCGCGTGCCCTTCGCGCGGATGCCGGTGACCGCCCAGACACCGGCGCGGACCAGCCGGCCGCCGTCCAGCGGCAGCCCGGGCAGCAGGTTGAACACGCCGACGGCGAGGTTCGCCACCGCGCACTCGCCGATCAGGAGCCAGACCGCGCCGTCGGCGGGGACGGCGAACATCAGCAGGCCGCAGAAGCCGCCGAGCAGCAGCGACACGGCGGGCCCGGCCGCGGCGACCAGGCCTTCGTCACCGGGGCGCTTCGGGGTGCGGGCCACTTCGGACAGGCCGCCGAGGAGGAACAGGCGCAGCCGCCGCACCGGGATCCCCAGCCGCAGCGCGACCAGGCAGTGCCCGAGTTCGTGGGCCAGCACCGACAGTCCGAGCAGCAGCGCGAAGGCACCGGCCAGCAGCCACGACGTCCCGCTGGAGGCGTCCGGCAGCAGCCGCCCGACCAGCGGCGCGTACAGCACGACGACGATCAGCGAGCCGACCCACCAGGACGGGGCGAGCAGCACCGGCACCCCGGCGACCCGGAACAGCACGAGGCCACCGTCCGGGTGGACGGCCTGCCGGGTGCCCCCGGTGCCCTGCTCACTGGTCGCGGCCATGCGGAGAGCCTAGAGCCCCGGGTGTGGGCCCCGGGTGATCCGGGTCGGCGGGTGTCGCCCGGCCGGCCCGCGTACCTGCACAGTCACCTCGCGTACCTGGAGGGTCGGTTCGCGTACCCGGAAGGTCGGCTCGGTGCCCGACCGTCCGGGTACGCAAACCGACCCTCTGGGTACGCCAACCGGCCGTCCGGGTACGCGAACCGGCCGTCCGGGTGCTGATGGGCGGGGCGGCGGGCGTTGCGGTCGCCGGAACTGTCGGACCCCGGCGTTACGCTCTGCCCATGCCCGACGCCGACACTGTCACCACCGACACCCCAGCCTCCGCCGTCGCCACCGAGGTGCGCCGGCGGCCCGCGCTGTCGCCGTCGAGGGCCAGCGACTTCAAGCAGTGCCCGCTGCTCTACCGGTTCCGCGCGGTCGACCGGCTGCCGGAGGTCCCGACGAAGGCCCAGTTACGCGGCACGCTCGTGCACTCCGTCCTGGAGCGGCTGTTCGCGCTGCCCGCCGCCGAGCGCGTCCCGGCGCAGGCGCGGGAGCTGCTCGGCCCGGCGTGGACCGACCTGTCCGCGGACCGTCCGGAGTGGACCGAGCTGTTCGACGGCGGGAAACCCGAAGACCACGCCGACTGGCTGCGCTCGGCGGAGAAGCTCCTGGACGCCTACTTCGAACTCGAGGACCCGCGGCGGCTCGAACCCGAGGCCTGCGAGCTGCACGTCGAGATCGAGCTCGGCTCCGGCGTCCTGCTGCGCGGCTACATCGACCGGCTCGACGTCGCGCCGACCGGCGAAATCCGGGTCGTCGACTACAAGACCGGTGCCGCGCCGCGCGAGATCGGCGAGGCCAAGGCGATGTTCCAGATGAAGTTCTACGCCGTGGTGCTGTGGCGGCTGCGCGGGATCGTGCCCCGCCAGCTGAAACTCATGTACCTCACCGACGGCCAGTCGCTGGCCTACACGCCCGACGAAGCCGAGCTGCTGCGCTTCGAGCGCACGCTGGAAGCCATCTGGCAGGCCATCCTCAAAGCGGGCAGGACCGGCGACTTCCGGGCGAACAAGAGCAAGCTGTGCAACTGGTGCGACCACCAGGCGCACTGCCCCGAGTACGGCGGCACGCCACCGGAATATCCCGGCTGGCCGGAGCCCGACGCGGGCGACGAGACGCCGCTGGACCGGGCCGACTGATGGCCGACGCCTTCTACGTCCCGCTCGGCGACGGCCGGTTCACCGCGACCGCGCACACCGCCGGGCCCTGGACCCCGGACGCCCAGCACTTCGGCCCGCCGTCGGCGTTGCTGGTCCGGGCCCTCGAAAACGTCGAATCCGCGCACCCGGCGGAACTCGCGCGGGTCACCGTGGAGATCCTCGGCCCGGCACCGGTCGCGGAACTCACCGTGCGGGCCCGGATCGAGCGGCCGGGCCGGTCGGTCGAACTGCTGCAGGCCGAACTGGCGAGCGCCGAGCGGGTGGTGGCGCGGGCGTCGGCGTGGCGCATCGCGACGTCCGACACGGCGGAGGTCGGCACCGACGCCGGCCCGCTGCTGCCCGGGCCCGGCAGCGTCGAAGAGTCGCCGTGGCCGGAAGGGTGGCAGGGCGGCTACCTCGACGCGGTGGAGTGGCGCGCGGTGCGCGGCGGCATGGACGTGCCCGGCCCGGCGGCGGTGTGGGCCCGCCAGCGGGTCCCGCTGGTCGACGGCGAGGAACCGAGCGGGCTGCAGCGGCTGTTCGCCGTCGCCGACTCCGGCAACGGCGTGTCCAACTACCTCGACCCGCGCCAGTGGTGGTTCATCAACTCGGAACTCACCGTGCACCTGCGCCGGGTGCCGTCGGGCGAGTGGATCGGCCTGGACGCGGTCACGCTGGTCGGCAGGCACGGCATCGGCACGGCGACCAGCATCCTGCACGACGGCGACGGCCCGGTGGCCACCGGCGCGCAGGCGCTGATGGTCCGGCCGCGACAGGCCGGGGGCGGATAGCCACCCACAACGGGCCCGCATCCAATAACCTTCGCGGAACGACCGACTTGAGGAGCGCTCGGGCATGCAGATCACCTCGGTGGTCAACCAGAAAGGCGGGGTCGGCAAGACCTCACTGAGCGTCGGCACCGCGGCCGCACTGGCCGAGCGGGGCCGGCGGGTGCTGCTGGTCGACCTCGACCCGCAGGGCCACGCGACGACCGAGATGCTCGGGTTGTCCGAGGTCGCCGCGGACCAGCCGAGCCTGGCGAAGGCGCTGGCCAAGACGTGGAAGGGCCCGATCGAGGAACTCGTCGTGCCGCACCCGCGCAGCAACCTCGGCAAGGGCGGCGCGCTCGACGTCGTGCCGACGTCACCGGGGATGTTCGACCTGATCCGGCGGCTCGACTCGTTCCGCGTCCCGGGCTGGCAGCTCGCCCGGGTCATCCAGTTCGCCAACTACGACCACTGCGTCATCGACTGCCCGCCGGCGCTGGACGTGCTGACGAACAACGCGCTGGCGGCCTCGCACGGCATCCTGGTGCCGGTCCAGCCGGACAAGACGAGCATCCGCGCGCTGCGGCTGCTGGCCGACCAGGTCCGGTACGTCGAGCAGACCGTAGGACGCCAGCCGCTGTCCTGGTTCGGCCTGGTGCCGAGCCTGTACCGGCGGCCGATCTCGCACTACGCGGCCGCGGCGCTGCAGGAGATGTACGACTTCGGCATCCCGATGCTGTCGCACCTGCCGCTGGGCGTGGTGATGAACGAGGCGGCGGCGCACGGGGTCCCGGTGACGACGTACGCGCCGGAGACGCTGCAAGCGCTGTCCTTCCGCGAGATCGCGGAGACCCTGGACGGCTACCTGGCGGAGAACGCGGCCCCGGCGGTGGTCCCGGCCGACGAGGAGTTCGTCTTCGAGGACTTCATCTCGGAGGTCGCGGTGGCCCGCAACGTCAACGACAACGGCGCCCGCAAGGGCCTCTACGACCTGCTGCCGAAGAAACCCAACCGTCCCCGGTCGTGAGTGGTGAGGCGGGTTCCCACCCGCCTCACCACCCACGACGGGTGTGCGTCAGAGGCGGCAGGAGCGGATGTCCGACGCCAGGATCGCCTTCGCGCCGACCTCGGCCAGCTCGTCCATGATGAGGTTGACCTTCTTGCGCGACACCATGGCGCGCACGGCCACCCAGTCCTCGTCGGCCAGCGGGGCGACCGTCGGCGACTCCAGGCCCGGCGTGATCGCGATCGCGCGCTCCACCAGCGTCCGCGGGCAGTCGTAGTCCAGCATCATGTACTGCTGCGCGAACACGACCCCGCGCAGCCGTGCGGCCAGCTGCGTCTTCGCCTTGCTCTGCTCGGTCCCGCGGCGCTGCAGCAGCACGGCTTCCGACACGCAGATCGGATCGCCGAAGGCCACCAGGTTGTTCTGCCGCAGCGACCGGCCGGACTCGACGACGTCGGCGATCGCGTCCGCGACGCCGAGCTGGATCGAGATCTCCACCGCGCCGTCGAGGCGGATCACCTCGGCCTCGACGCCGTGGCGGGCGAGGTCGTCGCGGACCAGCCGCGGGTACGACGTCGCCAGCCGCTTGCCGTGCAGGTCGGCCGGCTTCCAGTCCCGGCCGGCCGGCGCCGCGTAGCGGAACGTCGAACCGCCGAAGCCCAGCGCCTGGATCTCCTCGACCGGGGCGCCGGAATCGAGCGCGAGGTCGCGGCCGGTGATGCCGAGGTCGAGCTCGCCGGAGCCGACGTAGATCGCGATGTCCTTGGGCCGCAGGAAGAAGAACTCGACCTCGTTGACGTGGTCGAGCACGGTCAGGTCGCGCTGCTCATGCCGCTTCCGGTAGCCCGCCTCGCCGAGCATCTCCGTCGCCGCGGCGGCGAGGGCTCCCTTGTTCGGCACGGCAACACGCAGCATTTCGCTTTTCTCCTCGTTGTCAGAGCGACCCGTCACAGGTAGCGGTAGACGTCCTCGGTCGACAGGCCGCGGCCGAGCATCAGCACCTGAAGCCGGTACAGCAGCTGGGAGATCTCCTCGGCGAGGCGCTCGTCGGACTCGTGCTCGGCGGCGATCCACACCTCGCCGGCTTCCTCCAGCACCTTCTTGCCCTGGGCGTGCACCCCGGCATCGAGGGCGGCGACGGTGCCGGACCCGTCGGGACGGGTACGCGCGCGCTCGGCAAGCTCCGCGAACAGCTCATCGAAGGTCTTCACAGTCCGGAATCCTTCCATCCCGGGCCGCCGCCCGCCGCCCCGGCCCGCCGGGGATGCCGCCCATCTCACACGCACGTGGACGGTGTTTCCCACGGGTTGGGAATCAGAAGAGCGCGCCCTGCTCGAAGTCCAGCAGGTACCGCTTGCGCTCGAGCCCGCCGCCGTAGCCGGTGAGGGAGCCGTTCGAACCCACGACCCGGTGGCACGGGACGATGATCCCGATCGGGTTCTTGCCGTTGGCCAGGCCGACCGCCCGCGATGCCGCCGGCTTGCCGAGGCGGTCGGCCAGCTGGCCGTACGAGATCGTCGTGCCGTACGGGATCTTGCGCAGTTCCGCCCAGACCAGCTGCTGGAACGGCGTGCCCGCGAAGACCAGCGGTACCTCGAACTCCTGGCGCTGCCCGGCGAAGTACTCCTTCAGTTCGGCCTCGGCGCGGGCGAAGACGTCCCCGCCCGGGTCGGACGAGCCGAAGGTCAGCTCGTCCGGGCGGTGGCGCTGGTCGACCATGTAGAGGCCGCAGAGGGCGCCGCCCTCGGCGACCAGCGTCAACGGGCCGCACGGGCTGTCGACGACGGCGTGGGATCGCATGGTTCCTCCGGTCGGGTTCATGCCGCGGGCATCCGGTTGATCGCGTGGTCACCGGTGGCCCACAGGTGCTGGGTGGCGTAGGCGCGCCAGGGGCGCCACGCGGCGGACCGGGCGACGACGGCGGCCTGGCCGCCGAGGCCGAGGGTCTCCGCCGCGTACTTGATGCCGAGGTCGGTGGGGAGGAAGGCGTCCGGGTCGCCGAGCGCGCGCATCGCGATGCTTTCGACGGTCCACGGCCCGAACCCGGGCAACGCGGTCAGGGCCGCCCTGGTCGCCTCCCAGTCGCTGCCCGCGCCGAGGTCGAGGCCGTCCGTCAACGCCGAGACCAGCGTCAGCAGCGTGCGACGGCGGGTACGGGGCATGGCCAGGGTCTCCGGGTCCAGCGAAGCCAGCGCGTCGGGCGACGGGAACAGGTGGGTCAGGCCGCCTTCGGGGTCGTCGACCGGTTCGCCGTGCGCGACGACCAGCCGGGCCGCGTGGGTCCGCGCGGCCGCCGTCGAGACCTGCTGGCCCAGCACGGCCCGGACGGCGAACTCGGCGCCGTCGACCGTGCGCGGGACGCGGCGGCCGGGCGCGGCCGCGACGAGCGGGGCGAGCAGCGGGTCGGTGGCGAGCTGGTCGTCGACGGCGACCGGGTCGGCGTCGAGGTCGAGCAGGCGGCGGCACCGGCTGGTCGCGGCCGGCAGGTCCCGGAGGTCGGCCAGGGTGAGCCGGCAGGCGATGTGGCCGTCCTCCGGCCGCAGCGCGACGACGCCGTGGCCGTGCGGCAGCCGCAGCGTCCGGCGGTAGGCGCCGTCCCGCCACTCCTCCACCCCCGGCACGCCGGTCGCGACGAGGTGCCCGAAGAGGTTGTCCGGGCACAGCGGCTTCCGGTACGGCAGCCGCAGGACGAGCGCCCCGGCCGCCGACGGCTTGCCCTTCGCGCGCTGCCGCAGCTCGGTCGGCGAGAGGGCGAACACCTCACGGACGGTGTCGTTGAACGTCCGGATGCTGCCGAACCCCGCGGCCAGGGCCAGCTCGGTCATGGGCAGCGTGGTCGTCTCGATCAGGGTCCGCGCGGTCTGCGCGCGCTGGGCCCGCGCCAGCGCCAGCGGGCCCGCGCCGAGCTCGGCGAAGACCTGGCGTTCGACCTGCCGGACGCTGTAGCCGAGCCGGGCGGCGAGGCCCCGGACGCCTTCGGTGTCGACGACGCCGTCGGCGATCAGCCGCATCGCCCGCGCGACGAGGTCGGCGCGCTCGTTCCACAGCGGTGAACCGGGGCTCGCGTCGGGACGGCAGCGTTTGCAGGCCCGGAACCCGGCCTGCTGGGCGGCCGCGGCGCTCGGGTAGAAGCTCATGTTCTGCCGCTTGGGCGGCACCACCGGGCAGCTGGGCCGGCAGTAGATCCGGGTGGTCAGGACCGCGCAGTAGAACCACCCGTCGAACCGGGCGTCCTTCGCCTGCACGGCCCGCACGCACCGTTCGAAGTCCTCATGCACCGCATCAGCATCGCGGACGCGGACCACCCGGGCTAGCGGAAAAGCGACATGGTCGTGGTCAGCCGAGCAGGGCCGCCAAAGCCGGTACGTCGATGCCCGCCAAGGAGTCGCGGAACACCCGCCGCTCCCCCGCTTCGACCACGACGTCGTTCGGGATCACCAGCACCGTGCAGCCCGCCGCGACCGCGGACGCCGTGCCCGGCGGCGAGTCCTCGACCGCCACACACCGCTCGGGCGAAACGCCGAGCAGTTCGGCCGCCTTGAGGTACGGGCGCGGGTGCGGCTTGTTCAGACCTTCGACCTCGTCACCGCACACGGTGACGTCGAAGAAGTCCCGGCCGATCGTGTTCAGCGCCAGCTCGGTCAGGTCGCGTTCGGTGGAGGTGACCAGCGCCGAGCGCAGGCCCGCTTCGCGCACCGCCGTCAACGCTTCACGCGCACCCGGGCGCCACGGCAGCTCGTCGTCGAACAGCCCGGCCGTGCGGCGGCGGATCTCCTCCCCCGTCGAGGCGATCGCCTCCGGCGTCGCCGGAAGGCCGACCACCTCGAGGAGGTACGCCGAGGTGTCGTCCATGTTGGACCCGACGAGCGTCATCCGCTGTTCTTCGGAGAGGCGGCCACCCAGCCACTCCGCCGTTTCGTAGAGGGCGACGTCCCACAGCTTCTCGGAATCGACGAGCGTGCCGTCCATGTCCCAGAGCACGGCGGCCAATCCGTCCACAGTGGAGTCTCCCTCAGGTGTTGAAGTACTTGGCTTCCGGGTGGTGGCAGACGATCGCGTCGGTCGACTGCTCGGGGTGCAGCTGGAACTCCTCGGACAGCTTGACGCCGATCCGGCCCGGTTCGAGGAGGGCGACGATCTTCGCCCGGTCTTCGAGGTCGGGACAGGCGCCATAGCCCAGGGAGAACCGGGCTCCACGGTAGCCGAGCTTGAAGAAGTCCTCGACGTCGTCGGGGTCCTCTGAGGCCACCGCCACACCGCCGGGGAAGGTGAGCTCTCCCCGGATGCGGCAGTGCCAGTACTCGGCGAGCGCCTCGGTCAGCTGGACGCCGAGGCCGTGGACCTCGAGGTAGTCGCGGTAGGCGTCGGCGGCGAACAGCTCGTTCGCGTAGTCGGCGATCGGCTGGCCCATGGTGACCACGGTGAACGGCACGACGTCGACCTCGCCGGACTCCCGCGGCCGGTAGAAGTCGGCCAGGCAGAGCCGCCGGTCGCGGCGCTGCCGCGGGAACGTGAAGCGCAGCCGTTCCGGCGCGTCGGGCGAAGGTTCGGTGAGCACGACCAGGTCGTCGCCCTCGGCGACGCACGGGAAGTAGCCGTAGACGACGGCCGCGTGGGCCAGGACGCCGTCGGCGGTGAGCCGGTCGAGCCAGTACCGCAGCCGCGGCCGGCCTTCGGTCTCGACGAGTTCGTCGTACGTCGGCCCGGCGCCGCCACGGGCGCCCTTGAGCCCCCACTGCCCCATGAAGGTCGCGCGCTCGTCGAGCATGGCGGCGTAGTCGGCGAGCGGGACGCCCTTGACCACCCGCGAACCCCAGAACGGCGGGCTCGGCACCGGCACGTCGGTGGCGACGTCCGAGCGCGCGGGCGGCGGCCCTTCGAGGGCTTCCTCGCCGGCCTTGCGGGCTTTGCGCGCCTCGGCGATCCGCAGCGAGCGTTCGCGGCGTTCCTTGCGCTCCTGGCGCTTCTTCTCCGCGTCGGCGTCCACCAGCGGCGATTCGCCGCGTTTGGCGGCCATGATCGCGTCCATCAGCCGCAGTCCCTCGAACGCGTCCCGCGCGTAGCGGACGTCGCCGAGGTACAGCTCGGTCAGGTCGTTCTCCACATAGGACCGCGTGAGCGCGGCGCCGCCGAGCAGCACCGGCCAGCGCGCGGAGACGCCCCGGGAGTTCATCTCCTGGAGGTTCTCCTTCATGATCACCGTGGACTTGACCAGCAGCCCGGACATGCCGATCGCGTCGGCGCCGTGTTCGTCGGCCGCGTCGAGGATGGTCGTGATCGGCTGCTTGATGCCGAGGTTGACCACTTCGTAGCCGTTGTTGGACAGGATGATGTCGACGAGGTTCTTGCCGATGTCGTGGACGTCGCCGCGCACGGTGGCCAGCACGATCCGGCCCTTGCCCGAGTCGTCGCCCTTCTCCATGTGCGGTTCGAGGTGGGCGACGGCCGCCTTCATCACCTCGGCGGACTGCAGCACGAACGGCAGCTGCATCTGCCCGGAGCCGAACAGCTCGCCGACGGTCTTCATGCCCGACAGCAGCGTGTCGTTGATGATCTGCAGGGCGGGCCGCTGCTGCAGGGCCGCGTCGAGGTCGTCGGTGAGGCCATTGCGTTCGCCGTCGACGATCCGGCGTTCCAGGCGTTCGAACAGCGGCAGCGCGGCCAGCTCTTCGGCGCGCGACGCCTTCGACGACGCCGCGCTCACGCCCTCGAACAGGGCCATCAGCTCCTGCAGCGGGTCGTACCCCTCGCGGCGGCGGTCGTAGACGAGGTCGAGGGCGACCGCGCGCTGGTCGTCCGGGATCCGCGCCATCGGCAGGATCTTGGACGCGTGCACGATCGCGGTGTCCAGCCCGGCTTGGACGCACTCGTGCAGGAACACCGAGTTGAGCACCTGCCGCGCGGCCGGGTTGAGGCCGAAGGAGATGTTCGACAGGCCGAGCGTGGTCTGGACCTCGGGGTGGCGGCGTTTGATCTCGCGGATGGCTTCGATCGTTTCGATGCCGTCGCGGCGGGATTCCTCCTGGCCGGTCGCGATGGTGAAGGTCAGGGCGTCGACGATGACGTCGGAGGTGCGCAGCCCCCAGTTGCCGGTGATGTCCGCGATGAGCCGGCTCGCGATGTCGGCCTTCTTCTGCGCGGTGCGCGCCTGGCCTTCCTCGTCGATGGTCAGGGCGACGACCGCGGCGCCGTACTCCCTGACCAGCTCCATGACCTGGGTGAACCGGGATTCCGGGCCGTCGCCGTCCTCGTAGTTGACGGAGTTGACCGCGCAGCGGCCGCCGAGCCGTTCGAGCCCGGCGCGCAGGACGGCGACCTCGGTGGAGTCGAGCATGATCGGCAGGGTCGAGGCGGTGGCCAGGCGCCCGGCCAGTTCCGCCATGTCCGCGGTGCCGTCGCGGCCGACGTAGTCGACGCACAGGTCCAGGAGGTGGGCGCCGTCGCGGGTCTGTTCGCGGGCGATCTCGACGCAGTCGTCCCAGCGGCCTTCGAGCATCGCGGTGCGGAAGGCCTTCGATCCGTTGGCGTTGGTCCGCTCGCCGATCATCAGCACGCTGGCGTCCTGCTTGAACGGCACGGCCTGGTAGAGCGACGACACGCCGGGCTCGGGCCGCGGCCGCCGCGGAACCGGCGCGGTGCCGGCCACGGCCTCGGCGAGCTGCCGGATGTGCTCGTCGGTCGTCCCGCAGCAGCCGCCGACCAGGCCGACGCCGAACTCGCGCACGAACCCGGTCAGCGCCTCGACCAGCGCTTCCGGGCCGAGCGGGTACACCGCGCCGTCCGGGCCGAGTTCCGGCAGGCCGGCGTTCGGCATCACCGACAGCGGCACCCGGGCGTGCTTGGCCAGCTGCCGCAGGTGCTCGCTCATCTCGGCCGGCCCGGTGGCGCAGTTGAGCCCGATGACGTCGATGCCGAGCGGCTCCAGCGCGGCCAGCGCGGCGCCCACCTCGGTGCCGAGCAGCATCGTGCCGGTCGTTTCGACGGTGATCGAAGCGAGGATCGGCACGTGCCTGCCCTCGGCGGCCATCGCCCGTTTCGCACCGATGATCGACGCCTTGGTCTGCAGGATGTCCTGGGTGGTCTCGACGATCACCGCGTCGACGCCGCCGGCGAGCAGGCCGCGGACCTCCTCGCGGTAGGCGTCCCGCAGTGTGGTGAACGGCGCGTGGCCGAGGGTCGGCAGCTTCGTGCCCGGGCCGACCGAGCCGAGCACGAACCGCGGGCGGTCCGGCGTCGCGAACTCGTCGGCGGTCTCGCGGGCCAGCCGCGCGCCGGCCTCGGCGAGCTCGAAGATCCGCCCGGTGATGCCGTACTCGGCGAAGTTGGCGAAGTTGGCCCCGAAAGTGTTGGTCTCGACGGCGTCCGCGCCGGCCTCCAGATACCCGCGGTGGACCGAGCGGACCACGTCCGGCCGGGTGACGTTGAGGATCTCGTTGCAGCCTTCGAGACCGGCGAAATCGTCCAGGGCGAGGTCGTGGGCCTGCAGGGCGGTGCCCATCGCCCCGTCGGCCACCAGGACGCGGGACTGCAGGGCGAGCAGGAACGGTGACGACAGGCGGTCGGACATGCTGAACAGCGTAAGGCCGGTGGTCGTAGGCTGGTCCGGTGAGTGAGCCCGTCGACGAGACCCCGCGGCCGCCCGGCGACCGCACCGAACCCACCCGGCCGCTGATGGTCGTCGCCTTCGAAGGCTGGAACGACGCCGGTGACGCGGCGAGCCGGGCGGTCGAGCACCTGCAGCTGAACTGGGACGCCACCCCGCTGGCGGAACTGGAGCCCGACGACTACTACGACTTCCAGGTCAGCCGCCCGACCGTCCGGATGGTGGACGGTGTCACTCGCCGGGTGGACTGGCCGACCACGACGCTGTCGGTGTGCCGGCCGGACGGGTTCGACCGGGACGTCGTCCTCGTGCAGGGCCCCGAGCCGAACATGCGCTGGCGCGCCTTCTGCGCCGAGCTGCTGGACCACATCAAGCAACTGGACGTCGCCACCGTGGTGACGCTGGGTGCGCTGCTCGCCGACACCGCCCACACCCGGCCGGTCCCGGTCACCGGGACGGCCTACGACAAGGACACCGCGTCGCTCTACGGGCTCGACCTGAACAACTACCAGGGACCGACCGGGATCGTCGGGATCCTGCAGGACTACTGCGTGCAGGCGGGCATCCCGGCCGTGTCGATCTGGGCCGCGGTGCCGCACTACGTGTCGCACCCGCCGTCCCCGAAGGCGACGCTGGCGCTGCTGCACAAGCTGGAGGACATCCTCGACGTCGAGATCCCGCTGGGGGCGCTGCCGGAGCAGGCCGAGGAGTGGCAGCGCACGGTCACCGAGATGGCCGACGAGGACGAGGAGATCAGCGAGTACGTCCGCAGCCTCGAGGAGCGCGGGGACGCCCAGACCGAGGTGGCGGAGCAGGACGTCAGCGGCGACAAGATCGCCGCGGAGTTCGAGCGCTACCTGCGCCGGCGCGGCCGCGGCGGCGGGCAGGAAGGCTTCGGCCTGCGCTGAGTCACTTGCGCCAGCTGGTGGCGAACGCCCGGGCGGGGTTCGCCACCAGCATGGCCGTGACGACGTCACCGCCGAGCTGCCTGGCCAGCCGCGGTGCGAGCGTGGTGAGCAGGTAGGACGCGCCGGGCTGGTCCCGCGCGGCGGCGGTGGTCGTGTCGCCGCCGAGCAGGATCTGCCCGCCGTGCCCGGCCTCGACGAGCGCTTCGAGGCCGTCGAAGAGCCGCCAGTCGGTGGCGTGGTTGGCCCGCGACGGGCCGTCGAAGCCGAGGAACACGCCGGTCTCGGCGATCTCCCGCTGCAGCGGCGGGTCCGGGTTCCGGTTGAGGTGCCCGAGGATCACCTTGTCGGGTGAAACGTCGAGCTTGTCGCAGAGCAGTTCGGCCGTCTGCAGGCCCGCCGTGCCGAGTTCGAGGTGCACGGCGATCGGCGCGCCGGTCTCCTCGTGGGCGACCGCGGCGGCGGTCATCGTCAGCCGGGCGTGCGAATCGATCGTGTGGAAGGCGCCGGCCACCTTGATCAGCCCGGCACGCGGGCCGGTCCGCGGCTCGTCGGGCAGGTCGGCGGGCTGGGTGCCCTCGGTCAGGTCGGCGACGAACTCCTGGACCAGATCGTCGATGACGCGGCCGAGGATCACCGGGGCGTAGTGCTCCGCGCGGTGCAGGCCGGTGGCCGCGACCACGTGCACGCCGATCTGCTCCGCCATCCAGGCGAGCTCGCGGGTGCGCCGGGTCAGGCCGTACGGCGTCCACTGGACGAGCGCGTCCCCGCCCCGCGCCTTGAACTCGAGGAGCGTGTGGGCGGCGGCGGCCGGGTCGTCGAGCTCCTGGCCCGGCAGCAGCTTCGAGGCGAAGAAGAGGTGGTCGTGCGAGTTCGTCACGCCGAGCTGGGCCGGATCGACGTCACCCAGCACCGTGCGGACCTTGGGTTCCCCAGTCACGATCGCGAGTGTAACGTCTCAACCGTTACGATGGCGAGGTGTCCGAAGACTTCCGCCTCGACATGGGCGCACCCTGGCTGAACCTGCTCGCCACCCGCGGCCGCCACTTCGGGGCCCAGCCGGTCGAGCGCATGATGACCGTCGAGCAGCTGCGCGAGTGGCTGGCCCGCTCCGAGCTGACCCCGCTCGCGCCGGTCACGTACGCCGACGTGCGCGCGGCCCACCAGCTCCGCGAGGCGCTGCGCGAACTCGCCTTGGGCGCGCTCGACGGAGTTCCGCCCGGCGCCGACCAGGTGAGCGCACTGCGGCCCTTCCTCAACACCGAGCCGGTGCACCTGGCCGCGCTCGACCGGCTCCAGCGGAGCGCCCCGGCGACCGCCGCCGACGCGCTGGGCCGGCTGGCCCACCAAGCCGCGGACTGGCTGACCGGACCCCTGCGGCACGACCTGCGCGCCTGCCCCGAGCAGGACTGCCGGGGGGTGTTCGCCGACCCGGGCGGACGGCGGCGGTGGTGCCCCTCCCCCGCCTGCGCCAGCCGCGGCCGCGTCCGCGCCCTCAGGGAGCGGCGGCGCGAGGAATCATGACGGCCAGAGGATGCGGCGCATCGGAACCGCGCCCCGCGCCCGCTTCCGCCACTCCCGCGGGTAGCCGAGCGAAACCTCTTCGAACCGGACGCCGTCGGCCTCCGTGCTGCGCGGGATGTGCAGGTGCCCGTACACCGCGATCTCCGCGCGGTAGCGGACGTGCCAGTCCTCGGTCTTCGTCGTGCCGCACCAGAGCGCGAACTCCGGCCAGTACAGCGGCGCCGTCGGGTGGCGGTGCAGGGGCCAGTGGGACATCAGGATCGTGCCGTGGTCGTCGGGAATCGCGTCGAGGCGCTCGGTGCTGATCTTCAGGCGGTCCTCGCACCACGCCTGGCGGCTCGGGTACGGGTCCGGGTACAGGAAGTACTCGTCCGTGCAGACCACCCCGGCCTCGCGGGCCTGCCGCAGGGCTTCCTCGAGGGGCTTGCCTTCGGCTTCCGGGGTCCGCCAGCTGTAGTCGTAGAGCAGGAACAGCGGCGCGATGGTCAGGGGCCGCGGACCGGACCGCCAGACCGGGAACTCGTCCTCCGGGGTCAGCACGTCGATCTCGCGGCACTGCTCGACCAGGTACTCGTACCGGGCCTGCCCGCGCAGCTGGCAGTCGTCGTTCTTCGTCGTCCACAGTTCGTGGTTGCCCGGCACCCAGACGACCTTCGCGAACCGGCTGCGCAGGGTCTTCAGCGTCCCGATGGTGGCTTCGGCCAGCTCGGCGACGTCGCCGGCGACGAGCAGCCAGTCTTCGGGGGTTTCCGGGACGACCGAGTCGAGGATCGGGCCGTTGCCCTCGTGGGTCACGTGGAGGTCGCTGGTGGCGAAGAGGTGCGGCACCCCTCCACCGTAGCCACCGCGGGCGGGGAAGCCGGCCGGATCCCGCCTTTCCGGACCAACATCAGAGCACCGGCGAGGACGTGGACCCCGGCCTGGACGTTCAGCAGCACGGCGGGCCCGGTCGTCGCCACCAGGGTCCCGGCCAGCAACGCGCCGGCCGTCGTGCAGGTGGCGATGGCGGCGAACGTCGTGCTCAGCACCCGTCCGGCGCGCTCGGGGGCGACCGCGCTCTGGATCTCCGACAGGGTCCCGGCGCCCACGACCACGCCCGGTGCGCCGGCCACGACGAACAGCCCGACGTAGACCCCCAACGCCGTCGTGACCAGCGAGAGGTTCCAGATCACCGCGGACAGCAGGCCCAGCGCGAGGGAACCCCAGCCGAGCAGGGCGGCCGGCGCGACTCGCCGCGCGACCGTGGCCAGAGCGAACCCGGCGGCCAGCCCGCCGAGCGCCTGCACGCCCCGCAGCAGGCCCACGTCGGCCTCGCTGCCGCCGAGCACCTGCAGGACGTAGACCACGAACAACACCAGGAACATGCCCTGCGCGAGCGAGGTGAACACCAGCGCGGCACCGGTGCGCCGCAGCCGCCGGTTGCCGACCAGCTCGCGCAGGCCGTCCAGCCAGGCCCGGACCACCGGTTCCCGCGCGGGCGCCGGCGGGGACGCGGCGACCCGGCGGAACGGCTTGGCCAGCAGGGCCGCAGCCACCGCGAGCACGGCCAGGTAGCCGGTGACCACGTCGGCGAGCCCGCCGGAACCCAGCAGGGCACCCCCCGCCCAGCCGCCGGCCAGCCGGGCGACGCTGCCGTTCACGCTCATCAGCCCGTTCGCCGCGGTCACGTCCGCGACGCCGACCAGCTCCGGCACGAGCGCGTTGCGGGCCGGTTCGAACACCGAGGCCAGCGCCGCCTGGGCGGCCATCACGGCGTACACCACGGCGACGCCGGGCTCGGCCAGCAGCGGGAGGGCCACGACGGCGAGCCCGAGGCAGACGCCGAACAGCACCGCGCGGCGGTTCCACCGGTCGGCGACGACCCCGGCGACCGGGCTGAGCAGCACCGCGGGCAGCAGGCCGAGGACGATGCTCAGCGCCGTCGTCGCGGCGGAGCCGGTGCGCTGGAAGACGTGGACCGGCAGCGCCACCTGCAGCATCCACTCGGCCGTTTCGCCGAAGAACGCCGCGACCCACAGCCGCGCGAACGCAGGCACCCCCAGCAGCTGCTTCATTCCTCCGCCTTTCCCGAGTGCTCGATGCGGGGGAACGCCCGCAGGCCGACGTGCACCGAACGCGCGTCCGCGGGAGCGTCGGTCCGGATGGCGCCGATGTAGGGGCGGAGCAGCGCGTCGATCGCCTCGGTCAGCCGGGTCAGCTCCGCCGGGCTGACGCGCAGGGCGTAGGTGGACAGCCCGGTCGCGGCGCGCCATTCCGGGGCGAGGTCGTCGAGGGAGTCCAGGTAGCGCTGGGTCAGCTCCTGTTCGTGGGTCAGCGTCGCGCCGACGACGCCCAGCTGCGCCGCCCGGTGCGCCGGGTCGTCGGCCAGCTCCCCCATTTCCAGGCCGACCTGCCGGGCGCGCCACGGCCGTTCGCGGCCGTCTTCGCCCTCGGCGCGCTCGACCAGGCCGTACTGGGCCAGCTGCCGCAGGTGCCAGCTGCAGTTGGACGCCGTCGAGCCGACCGCCTCGGCGCACTCGCTCGCGGTGCGCGGGCCGACGGCGGTCAGGTGGTTCAGCAGCGCCGACCGCAGCGGGTGTGCCAGGGCCCGCAGCAGCTCGACGTCTTCGATCCGCTTGCGCGGCGGCAGCCCGGCCATCGGTCGTCCAATCTGAAAGAAGTATTTCGAAAGCTCTCTTTCATACTTGGTCCCGCCTGCGGCTTTGTCAATCGGCTTCGCTATCCTTCGCGGTGCAGTGACTGCACCGGGCAGTGACTGCGTCGTGACCCGACCTTGGATGGACGTTGCCCGACCAGCGCGAACTCGCCACCGCCGCCGCCCTCGCCCTCCCCCGCTTCGTGGGTTCGACCGCACTCTTCCACGCCGCGGTCGCCGAGCGGATGGGCGTCACCCCGACCGAGCTGCACTGCCTGCACCTGCTCCACGGCGGGGTCAGCGATTCGCCGTCGGAACTCGCGCGGCTGCTCGGGATGAGCACGGGCGCGTTCACCCGGCTGCTCGACCGGATGGAACGGCACCGGCTCGCCGAGCGCGCCCCCGATCCCGCCGACCGCCGGCGGCTCGTCGTCCGGCCGCTGCCCGACCGGATGGCCGAGCTCGCCGAGCTCTACGCGCCGATGGCCCGGTTCGTCGGCGAACGCCTCGCCCGCTTCGACCGCCGTCAGCTGACGGCGCTGCTGGAGTTCCTCACCGACGGCACCGCGGCGGCCGAACGGTCGACGAGCGAGCTCCCGGATGTGACCCAGGCCATAACGAGTTGACTAACTCTACTGATGTTGCGTTAACCTGGTTCCACTATGAGGAACTGAACCGCGCCCATCCCGCCTGAGGCGGCACCCGGTCGAGCCGACGCTCCCGCGTGCCACGACGCCCGGTGTGGATATCCGCTTTCTTCCCCCAGGGCCCGGTGATCGCACATGTCTCCCGTTTTTCCGTTGCAGGCCAAGGACGTCGTCTTCGGCTACGGCACCCGCGTCGTCCTCGACGGCGTCTCCCTGACCGCGTCGGCCGGGCAGCGGCTCGGCCTGGTCGGTGAGAACGGCACCGGCAAGTCCACGCTGCTGCGCCTGCTCGCCGGGCTGGAAGAACCCCGCTCCGGCGAGGTGCTCCGCGGCCCCGACGTCGGATTCCTGGTGCAGGAACTGCCGTTTCCCATGGACGCCACGTTCTCCGACGTCATCGACGACGCCCTCGCCGAGATCCGCACCGCGGCGGCCCGGCTCGACGAGCTGACCGCGGCCATGACCGACCGGCCCGACGACGGGGGCGTGCTCGAGGAGTACGGCCGCGTCCTGGAGTGGGCCCAGGCCCACGACCTGTGGGACGCCGACCGCCGCGCCAAGCTCGTCTGCGACGGGCTCGGCCTCGGCGGCGTCGAACCGGACCGGCGGCTCGGCACGCTGTCCGGCGGGCAGCGGTCCCGGCTCGGCCTGGCCGCGCTGCTGGTCCGGCAGCCGGAGACGCTGCTGCTCGACGAGCCGACCAACCACCTCGACGACACCGCGATGGCGTTCCTGGAACGCCACCTCACCGAGCTGACCGGGATCGTGGTGCTGTCCTCGCACGACCGGGTGTTCCTCGACGCCGTCTGCACCGACATCGTCGACCTCGACCCGGCCGCGGCCGACCGCCAGGCCGGCGGCGCGGTCCGCTACGGCGGCAGCTACACCGCCTACCTCGGCCACAAGAAAGCCGAGCGGGCCCGGTGGGAGCAGCGCTACGCCGAAGAGCAGGAGGAGCTGAAGGAGCTGCGCGAAACCGTCGCGGTCACCGCGCGGAACGTCGCCTACGGCCGCGGCCCGCGGGACAACGACAAGTTCATCCACGCCTTCAAGGGCGCCCGCGTCCAGAAGACGATCTCGCGGCGGGTGCGCGACGCCGAGCAGCGGCTGGAGCACCTGGAACGCGACCAGGTGCGCAAACCCCCGGCGCCGCTGCGGTTCCGGGCGGAGCTCACCGGCCGCGCGACCGGCGACGGCCCGGCGATTTCGGTACGCGCACTGGAAGTTCCGGGACGGCTGCGGCTGCCGCGGCTCGACGTCGACGGCTCGGCCCGGCTGCTCGTCACCGGCGGGAACGGCGCCGGGAAGTCGACGCTGCTGTCGGTGCTGGCCGGCCGGCTGGCCCCGGCGGCCGGGACGGTCCACTTCGGACACGGCGTGCGGGTCGGCCTGCTGGAGCAGGACGTCGTGTTCGCTTCACCCGAGCGGACCGCCGCCCGGGTCTACCGGGACACGCTCGGCGAGGACGCTCCCCCGCTGAGCCGGCTCGGCCTGCTGGCGTCCCGGGATCTGCGGCAGCCGGTCGGGGCGCTGTCGGTCGGGCAGCGGCGGCGGCTGGCGCTGGCCATCCTCCTCGCCGAGCCACCGGACGTGCTCCTGCTGGACGAGCCGACGAACCACATTTCGCTGACCCTGGCGGAAGAGCTGTTCGCGGCCCTGGAGACGGCGCCGGGCGCGGTCGTCATCGCGTCCCACGACCGGTGGCTGCGCCGCGACTGGCAAGGCGACCACCTGGAGCTGGCTGCGGGCCAACCGGTCGCCGTATAGGTCGTTATACACCCGGAGGGCCCGGTGGTGAGCCGGGCCCTCCGGGGTCAGAGCTCGATGCCGAGGAGGGCGTCGACGGCGTCGCGGATCAGGCCCGGGGCCGTCGGGTCGGTGCCGTCGCGGCGCAGGGCCTCGTTCGCCCACGCGTCGATCGCCGCCAGGGCCTTCGGTGTGTCGAGGTCGTCGGACAGGTGGTCGCGCAGCCGCGTGACGGTCTCCTCCGCCGCCGGGGCGGTCGAGAGCGAGACGGCTTCGCGCCAGCGCGCGAGCCGGGTTTCGGCTTCGGCGAGGAGGGCGTCGGTCCACGGCCGGTCTTCGCGGTAGTGGCCGGAGAACAGGGCCAGCCGGATCGCGCCCGGGTCGACCCGGTCGGCGCGCAGGCGGGAGACGAACACGAGGTTCCCGCGCGACTTCGACATCTTCTCGCCGTCGAGGCCGATCATCCCGGCGTGCACGTAGTGGCGGGCGAACGGCCCGTCCTTGGCGACGGCCTCGGCGTGCGCCGCGCTGTACTCGTGGTGCGGGAAGATCAGGTCCGAACCGCCGCCCTGGAGGTCGAACCCGAGGCCCAGCCGGTTGACCGCGATCGCGCTGCACTCGATGTGCCAGCCCGGGCGGCCGGCCCCGAGCTCGGACTCCCACGACGGCTCGCCTTCGCGGGCCACGCGCCACAGCAGCGCGTCCAGCGGGTGGCGCTTGCCGGCGCGGCCGGGGTCACCGCCGCGCTCGGCGAAGAACTTCGCCATCGTCTCGGCGTCGTAGTTCGACTCGTAGCCGAACCTGCCGGTGGCCGTGTGGTCGAAGTAGACGTCCGGGAACTCCGGGTCGTCCGCGCGGTAGGCGGCGCCGTTGGCCAGCAGCTTCGCGATGACCTCGACGATCTCCGGGATGCTCTCGACCGCGCCGACGAACTGCCGCGGCGGCAGTACCCGCAGGGCGACCATGTCCTCGCGGAACAGCGCCGTCTCGCGCATGCCCAGCACGACCCAGTCGTCGGAGTCCCGCTCGGCCCGCTCCAGCAGCGGCTCGTCGATGTCCGTGACGTTCTGCACGTAGTGGACGTCGTGCCCGTTGTCCCGCCAGACGCGGTTCACCAGGTCGAAGGCGAGGTACGTCGCGGCGTGCCCCAGATGCGTCGCGTCGTAGGGCGTGATGCCGCAGACGTACATCCGGGCGGTGGCGCCGGGCGCGGTCGGGCGGATCTGCCCGGTGGCCGTGTCGTGGAGCCGCAGCGGGCGGGGGGTGCCGGGGATGCGGGGCACGTCGACCGATGACCAAGTCTGCATACCCTCGACTGTAAGGGCTGGTGGGTCAGGCCTTCCCGAGCGGTGGGACGAGCCTCACGCGCGCGTAGGCTTCGATGGCCCGCGCCAGCCAGCCCGGCAGGTCCGGATCGGCCCGTGCGGCCAGCTCCCGCTGCCGGGGATCGGTCCGGTAGAGCCCGCCCAGCGCGGCGTAGGCCGGCGCCGTCGGCTGCCAGAAGTGGCTCACCGACCGGTAGTGCTCGGCGACCGCGTCGAGCGCGGCCGGGTCGTCGGGGGCCGCGCCGGAGCGCATGACGGCGGCCAGCCGCCGGAACAGCGCCGCGCTCTGCGCCGCGGCGTGCTGGTAGTCCGCGGCGGTGAGCCCCTCCTGGGCGGCCTGGGCGGCGTCGAAGGCCGCCGCGGCCCCCTCGCCGAACGTCTCCCGGTAGGTCCGCCGCATGGCGGCACCGTCCTTGCGCAGGCCGGCGAAGAACCGGCCGGGGTCGTCGATCCGGGTGTCGCCGAGGTCGGCGATCGTCTCCTCGACGGTGGCGATCACGCGGTCGAGGCGGCGCCGCTCCTGTTCGAGCTGGGCCAGGTGCCCGCGCAGCGCGGCGGCCTCGTCGCCCTGTTCGCCCAGTACGGCGCCGATCTCGGCCAGGCCGAGCCCGAGCCGCCGCAGCAGCAGGATGCGCTGCAGGCGCAGCAGTTCGAACCGGCCGTACCAGCGGTACCCGTTCGCCGCCACGGACGCCGGGGTGAGCAGGCCGATCGCGTCGTAGTGGCGGAGCATCCGCGCCGACACGCCGGACGCCTTCGCGACCTGGCTGATCGAATACTGCATCCGTTCACCTTGGAATTGACCTTCACACGGTGTCAACTTCTACCGTGGCCGCCGTGACCACGACCACCATCACCGGCGCCCGGATCTTCGACGGCGAGCGCCGCACCGAGCACACCGCCGTCCGGCTCGCGGACGGCCGCGTCGACGCGGTCGGCGACGACACCCTGCGCCGCCCCGGCGACGAGCACGTGGACGCCCGCGGCGGCACCCTGCTGCCCGGCCTGATCGACGCCCACGTGCACCTGCTGCCCGGCGCGCCCCGGCAGGCGCTGACCTTCGGCGTCACGACCGTGCTCGACATGTTCAGCAAGCCGGACACAGTCCGCGAGGCCCTCGCCGCCGGCCCCGGCGGCGCCGACGTGCGCTCCTCCAGCGTCGGAGCCACGGCGCCGGGCGGGCACCCGAGCATGATGTACGCGCCCTTCCCGACGGTGACCGGCCCGCAGGACGCCGAGCGGTTCGTCGCCGGCCGTCTCGCCGAAGGCGCGACGCATCTGAAGGTGCTCTACGACGATGGCACGGGCGGCCCGATGCCGATGCCGTCACCGGACGTGCCGACGATCGCGGCGCTGACCGAGGCCGCGCACGCCGCCGGTGTGGTCGTCGCCGCACACGTGTCGACCGCCCGCGCGGCCATGGACCTGCTCCCCACCGGAGTGGACGTGCTGGCCCACGTCCCGTTCGACGCCCTGGCCCCTCGTCAGGTCGACGCGATCGCCGCGGCGGGCGTGGCGGTGATCTCGACGCTGTCGATCGCCGACGGTTTTCCCGGTTTCTCCTTGCTCGACGAGCCCGCGCTCGTGGCCCGGCTGGGCCCGGCGTGGTGCGCGGTGCTCGAACGGCAGGCGCAGCGGTGGCTGCCGCCGCAGCTGCCGGACTTCGCGGTGGCCCGGGAGAACGCCCGGCTGCTGCACGCGGCCGGGGTGCCGGTGCTGGCCGGAACGGACGCGCCCAACCCGGGCACGGTCCACGGTGCCAGCCTGCACCGGGAGCTGGGGCACCTCGTGGGCGCGGGTTTCTCGCCGTCCGCTGCCCTGACCGCGGCGACCGCCCGTCCCGCGGACGCGTTCGGGCTGGCCGACCGCGGCCGGATCCGTCCCGGCCTGCGCGCGGACCTCGTCCTGGTCGACGGCCGCCCGGACGAGGAGATCACGACGACGCAGCGACTCAGGGCGGTGTGGAAGCAGGGGGTGCGCGCGGATCTCGCGAGTTACGTCGGCTCGGCCGACGAGGGGGCCGGTTTGGCCGCCCTCCGGGCGCAGACGGAGAAAGTGATCGCCGCCGTCCGCGACCGGCTGGGGATCACCCTGTGACGCCGGGCGGGCGCGCCTGCGCGCCCGCCCGGGATCAGCGTCGCGTGCGCAGGTAGTCGCCGACCACGGCGGCGCCCAGGCCGTCGAGGTCCGGGGCGATCACCCGGCCGCCCGAGCGGCGGGCGATCAGGTCCACGAACGCCGTCAGCCGCGGGTCGTCACCGAGGCGGAACACCGAGATCGACGCGCCCAGCTTGGCCAGCCGGTCCACTTCGGACAGTGTCTTGTGGAGGGTCCGTGGCTGGGGCGGGTAGTCGAAGACCGCCTCGCCGTCGGGTTCCAGGTGGGCCGTCGGCTCGCCGTCGGTGACCATCAGGACCACCGGCTGGGCGTCCGGGTGCCGCCGCAGGTGCTGTCCGGCCAGCAGCAGCCCGTGGTGGGCGTTCGTGCCCTGCTCCCACGCGCCTTCCAGCCCGACCAGCTCCGGCAGCTCCATCGACTGCGCGTAGCGGCCAAAAGTGATCAACTGCAGGGCGTCGTTGCGGAAGCGGGTGCTGATCAGCTGGTGCAGCGCGAGGGCCGTGCGCTTCATCGGCAGCCAGCGCCCTTCCTGCACCATCGACCACGACGTGTCCACCAGCAGCGCCACCGCCGCGCGCGTCCGGTGCTCGGTCTCGACCACTTCGACGTCCTCGACGTCGAGCCGCACCTGCCGCTCCCCCACGGAAACCGAGCGCAGCACGGCGTTGCGGATGGTCCGCGGCACGTCCCAGGGCTGCATGTCCCCGAACCGCCACGGCCGCGACGCGCCGGTGGGCTCCCCGGCCGCGCCCGCCGACTCGGTTTCGCGTTCGCCGGTCTTGCCGCGCAGCGCGTTCACGATGTCGGACAGCACCGTCTCGCCGAGGCGCCGCAACGCCTTGGGCGACAACCGGAGCGAACCGTCGGCGGCCCGTTCGAACAGGCCCTGGCGGCGCAGTTCGCGCTCCAGCTCGGCCAGCCGGCGGGCGTCCACCCCCGCGTCCTTGCCGAGCTGACGCTCGAGCGCCTCCAGGTCGATGTCCTCCAGCCGCGCGCCGGGGTACGACTGGCCGAGCTGCTCGGCCAGCGCGTCCAGCTCGGCGAGTTCCTGCATGGCCTGGGCGCCCTCGCCCATGCCCAGCGGGTTGTTGCCGCGGAAGCGCGCCGAACCCGTCCAGTCCTCGCCCGGCCGCGCCGCCCGCAGCTGACTGTCCAACCGGGACAGCTGCTGGGCCAGCCGCGGGTCGCCGAAGGCCTGCTGGGTCAGCTCGGCGAGTTCCGCGCGTTGTTCGGCGGACATCGAGTTGAGCATCCGCTGCGCGGCCGCCGACCGCTCGGCCAGCGCGTCGATCAGCTCCTCGACGTTCCGCGGATTCTCCGGGAAGAACTCGCCGTGCTTGGCCATGAAGTCGTCGAAGCGCTGCTGGATGTCCTCGGCGCCGCGGGCGTGTGCTTCCAGGAGGCCGTTGAGGTCGTCGAGCATCTCGTTGATCCGCTCGACGTCCTCGGGCCCGGCGTTCTGCAGCGCCTGCTTCATGCCCTGGAACCGGGACTCCATCAGCTCCTGGCCGAGCAGATCCCGGATCTTCTGGTAGTTCTCCCGGCCCTGTTCGGACTGCCAGTCGTAGTTCGCCAGCTCGTTGACGGCCGCGGCCGTGCCCGGTGGCAGCGCGTCGAGCTGGGCTTCCCGGAACCGGGCGTCGTCGTCCGGGTCCGGGAACAGCTCGCGGCGCTCGGCGTCGAGGGCTTCCTGCAGCAGGCGCTGGACCTCCTGCAGGGTGCCGTCGAGGTTGTTGCGCCGCTGGATCTGCGACCGGCGCTGCCAGAGCCGCCGGGTCAGCTCGTCGAGGCCGGCGGTGCGGTTCGTACCGCGCCGCAGCATCTCCTCCAGCGCGGCCCGCGGCGAGGCTCCGGCCATGACGTCCTGGCCGATCTCGTCGAGTGCGTCGCGCAGGTCGGCCGGCGGCGCGAGGGGATCCGGCCCGTCGTGCCACGGGCCGTAGGAGTAGCCGTCGGGAAGCGGGACCGCGGTCATCGGCCGTAGACGGTCGTCGCGTCGTCGGAGTCCTTTGCGAGCCTTCGCGAGAGGAACAGCGATTCGAGGGCGAGTTCGACGGCGGCCGCGATCCGGCCGGCGGGCTCGTCGGCGGCGACGCCGGCGCGCTGGGCGACCTCGTGCAGCACCGGAAGCTCCGGCAGCGCTTCGAGGACGTCCTTGCCCGGCACGCGCTCGCCGGTGGCGACCAGGTGGCCGTCACCGACCGCGTCGGCCAGCGGCCGCAGGTCCAGACCGGCGAACCGGTCTCGCGCGGTCTCGGCGATCGCGAGGCGCAGCAGGTGCACGAGGTGCTCGATCTCGCGGCCTTCTTCGCCGGGCTCGAACTCGATCTTGCCGCGCAGCACCGAGGGGACGGCGTCCAGGTCGACCGGGCGGGCCACCGCGGGCTCCTCCCCCGTCAGCGCCGAGCGCCGCAGGGCCGCGGCCGCCACGGTTTCCGCCGCGGCGACGGCGAACCGCGCCGAAACGCCGGAGCGCTGGTCGATCACCGTGGATTCCCGGAGGTTCCGGACGAACCGGGCGAGGACTTCCAGCAGCGGCTCGCCGACTTCGGCGACGAGGTTCGCCTCCTGCCGGACGACCGCGACCTCCGCCTCGACGTCGAGGGGGTAGTGCGTGCGGATTTCGGCGCCGAAGCGGTCCTTCAGCGGGGTGATGATCCGGCCGCGGTTGGTGTAGTCCTCGGGGTTCGCGGTGGCGACGAGCAGCACGTCCAACGGCAGCCGCAGGGTGTAGCCGCGGACCTGGATGTCGCGCTCCTCCATCACGTTGAGCAGGGCGACCTGGATGCGCTCGGCGAGGTCGGGCAGCTCGTTGATGGCGACGATGCCGCGGTGGGCGCGCGGGACCAGGCCGAAGTGGATGGTCTCCGGGTCGCCGAGGCTGCGGCCTTCGGCCACCTTCACCGGGTCGACGTCGCCGATCAGGTCACCGACCGAGGTGTCCGGGGTGGCGAGCTTTTCGGTGTAGCGCTCGGAGCGGTGGCGCCAGGTCACCGGCAGGTCGTCGCCGAGTTCGGCGGCGCGCCGGATCGACGCGGGCGTGATCGGCTGCAGCGGGTGTTCGCCCAGCTCGGAGCCTTCGATGACGGGCGTCCACTCGTCGAGCAGGCCGGCCAGGGTGCGCAGCAGGCGGGTCTTGCCCTGGCCGCGTTCACCGAGCAGGACGACGTCGTGCCCGGCCAGCAGCGCGCGTTCGAGCTGCGGCAGGACCGTGCGCGAGAACCCGACGATGCCGGGCCAGGCGTCCTCGCCGTTCTTCAGCGCGGTCAGCAGGTTGTCGTGGATCTCTCGGGCGATCGGGCGCGGCTCGTAGCCGGCCGCGCGCAGGGCCCCGGCGGTGCGGGGAAGAGCGTCGGGAACAGCGTTCACCCGTTCGACGCTACTGCGGGATCGGCGGTGCGTCGACGTGGAGCGGCTCCAGCGTGGGCGCACTGCTGTGGTGTCCGCCCGCCCGGTAAAATAGGGCGTCGTGTGCCGTCCCAGTGCGACTTTCGCCGTCTGGTCGAGCGCGTGGCTCAACGGGGCCGCCGCGTCCGACGATGTCCTCGATGCCCTGCTCGCGTGGGGTGAGGCCCATGACGTCGTGGCCGCCGACGCGGCCGCGGCCGAGGCGTTCGCGCTGCCGCTGGCGTTCAACCGGGCGGCCACGCCGGTGCAGCTGCTGATGGCGCTGCGTTCGCAAGGAGCGAAATCGCTGCAGCTGGTGCTCCCGGTCCCGGGCGACGTCCGCGGCCTGGGCGGCGGTGGCCCGTTCACCGAAGCGGCCTTGCGCGCGGGCGACGCGCTGGTGCTGCCCGACCTCGGGTTCGGCCTGGTGCCGGAGCCGATCGCCGAAGGACTGGTCCGCTGGACGGTCTACTCGCTGGCCACCCCGACGGCGCCGGAGCACGTCGCGCTCGGCGAGGCCGAGCACGGGCTGACGGACGCGATCCGGGCCAGCGCCGGGGCGTTGCAGACCCTCGACGTGGCCTCGGACCGGCCCGGCGTGCGCGCGGAGCTGTCGGCCCACCTGCGTTCGCGGCCGGAGGTCGACTGGCCGGCCGGCACGCCCGGGCGCGCCCTGCGGGTCCTGCAGCGGGCCGAGGAGATCGCGGCGATCCTGGTGATCGCCTCGACGGACGAGCCGGGCGGGGCCCTGTCGGCTTCGGCTTCGACCCTGCGGGCCCAGGCCCTGCGGCCGCTGTCGGACGCGGTCCGGACGGCCCGGTGCGCGGCGGTCAACGAGGCGGTGCGGGTGTTCGCGGAGCAGACGGCCCGCGAAGGCTGAGCGGTGCCGGACGACACCTGGGCCGCGGTGGCCGACGATTTCGCCGACGGAGCCTATGCGTCGGCCAAGGGGCGCGTGCGCACCTCGGTGATGCACCGGCAGCTGCTGGAGCACCTGCCTGCCGCGCCGGCCTCCGTGCTGGACGTCGGCGGCGGGGCCGGTCACCAGTCGCTCCCGCTGGCCCGGGCGGGCTACGACGTCACCCTGCTCGACTCCTCGGCGGCGATGCTGGCCAAGGCCCGGCAGCGGCTCCCGGCCGCGGTGAGGTTCGTGGAAGCCGGCGCCGCGGACGCCGTGGCCGCGGTCGAGGGGCGTCTCTTCGACGCCGTCCTGTGCCACGGCGTGCTGGGGTACCTGGAGCGGCCGGAACCCGTGCTCGACCAGTTGTGCCGGTGCGCCGCGCCGGGCGGTCTCGTGTCGATCATGACGGGCAACGCCGACGCGGCCGCGGTCCGCCCGGCGCTGGAAGGACGCTGGGAGGACGCCCTGGCCGCCTTCGACGCCCGCACCGAAATCGGCGTGCTGGGCCTGCCGACGCGCGCCGACACCGTGGCGGAACTCAGCGAGTCACTGCGCAGCCGTGGGGTGGAACCCCTTGCGTGGTACGGGGTCTGGCTGTTCGTCGACTGGCTCGACCTCAGCGGCGCCGCCCCGGACCCGGCCGAAGCCGAGCGCATCGCGGCCGTCGAGTTCGAAGCCGGCCGTCGGGATCCCTACCGCCGGCTCAGCCGCGTCTTCCACCTCGTGGGGCGCCGGACCTAACGGCTCGGGCGCTTCGCCGGTTCGCAGCAGCCGACCGCGCAGGGAGCGCCGTTGACCGTGCACCCCGCCGACGGGAACGGTGACAGCTTCCGCGGCGCCACGCCGTGCGTGTGCTCGCGGATCAGCTCCACCACCAGCTCCGCGAACCGCGGGTCGGACCCCGCGGTCGCCGCACGGGCGAAGGCCATTCCGTGCTCGGCCGCGCGTTCCGCGGCCTCGTTGTCCAGGTCCCAGATGACCTCGAGGTGGTCGGACACGAACCCGATCGGCGAGACGACCACCCCGGGCACCCCGGCCTCGTGCAGCGTGTCGATGTGGTCGACGATGTCCGGTTCCAGCCACGGCACCTGCGGCGGCCCGGACCGCGACTGCCAGACGACGTCGTACTCCGCGATCCCCGCCTCGGCCGCGACCAGGCGGGCCGCCTCCGCGATCTGGCGCGAGTAGCGGCGGCCGCCGTCGGCCGGCGGACCCGAGGCCCGGTCGGCGCTGTCCGGCACCGAGTGGGCCGTGAACACCGTGCGGATGCCGGGCTCGTTCCCGAGCGACGCGTGGGCCGCGCGCACGCCGTCGGCGACCGCCGAGACGAACAGCGGGTGGTCGAAGAACTGGCGGATCTTCACCAGCTCGGGGGCACCGTCGCCGACCGCCGCGCGGGCGCGCTCGATGTCCTCGTCGTACTGGCGGCACGCGGAGTAGCCGCCGTACGCGCTCGTGGGGAACACCAGAACCCGCTTCGCGCCTTCCGCCGTGAGCGCGGCCAGGGTGTCCTCGACCATCGGGTGCCAGTTGCGGTTGCCGAAGTGCACCGGCAGCTCCATGCCGGCGCCCGCGAGCTGCTTCTCCACCGCCGCCATCGCCTCGCGGTTCAGCCGGTTGATCGGCGAGACCCCGCCGAAGTGCCGGTAGT
This sequence comes from Amycolatopsis sp. NPDC049688, assembly GCF_040674975.1. Classification (NCBI taxonomy): domain Bacteria; kingdom Bacillati; phylum Actinomycetota; class Actinomycetes; order Pseudonocardiales; family Pseudonocardiaceae; genus Amycolatopsis; species Amycolatopsis sp. NPDC049688. Next base: position 1,209,041 of record NZ_JBFANY010000001.1, on the reverse strand, counting down.
GCTCGGCGACTTCCAGGAGCCGCTCGCGCGGCACCCCGCGGCCCTTGGTGACGTTCTCGAGGAACGGCATGACGTCGTCGGGCCCTTCCGGACCGCCGAACGAAAGCCACAGCAACGCGTCGTATCCCACCCCGTCATCTTGCCGATGTGGCCGCCCGCACGCCGACCCGGCCCCGTTATGAATCGATCAGTACAAAACTGTGGTACGGTCTTCCCATGCCCAGGCCACGGGAGTTCGACGAGACCACCGCCGTCGAGAAGGCGATGCACGCCTTCTGGGAGCACGGCTACGAAGGGACGTCGACGCAGGACCTGTGCGAGGCCACCGGCCTCGGCCGCAGCAGCGTCTACAACACGTTCACCAGCAAGCGGGCCCTGTTCGGGCGTTCACTGGCGCACTACACCGGCACCCAGCTGGACAAGCGCCAGGCGATCCTCGACGGTCCGGGCACCGCGGCCGAGCGGCTCGCCGCGGTCCTCGGCAGCACCATCGAGGACGACCTCGAAGAGCACCGCCGCGGCTGCCTGGTGGTCAACACCCTGGCCGAACTCGGGGTACCCGACGACGAGGTGGGCGCCGCGCTGCGGGCCGACACCGACCGGAATCTCACCATGTTCACCCAGTGCGTCCGGGAGGGCGTGCTCGACGGCAGCCTCCGGGACGGCCTCGACCCCGCCGACGTGGCGGAATACCTGCTCAGCACCACCTCGGGCCTGCGCGTGATGGCCCGCCGGGGCAGCAGCCGCAAGAGCATGCACGCGGTCGCCGACCTGGCGCTGTCCGCCATCACCCGCTGAGGACCGCCCGGCCCGGATCAAGCACGCCCTGATTTTGAACTGAACGATACATAACCAGGAGGGACTCTCATGCCGTTGGCCGTCTTCGTCCTCGGGCTCAGCGTGTTCGCGCTGGGCACGTCCGAGTTCATGATCACCGGCCTGCTCCCCGGCATGGCCGCCGACCTGCAGGTGAGCATCCCCGACGCCGGACTGCTGATCTCGGCGTTCGCCGTGGGCATGGTGGTCGGCGCGCCGCTGCTGGCGATCGGGACCCTGCGGCTCCCCCGCCGCCGGACCCTGCTGGCGCTGCTCGGCGTGTTCGCCGTGACGCACGTCGTCGGCGCCCTCGCCGGGAGCTACGCGCTCCTCTTCGCGACGCGCGTGATCGCGGCCCTCGCCTGCGCCGGGTTCTGGGCCGTCGCCCTGGCGACGACGATCGCGCTCGTGCCGGTGGACCGGCGCGGGCGGGCGATGGCCGTGCTCGTCGGCGGCCTGACCGTGGCGAACATCGCCGGGGTCCCGGCCGGCACGTTCCTCGGCCAGCACGCCGGCTGGCGGACGGCGTTCTGGGCGGTGGCGGTGGTGACGCTGGTCGCGGTGGCGGGGGTGGCGCTGCTGGTGCCGGAGACGACCGGCGAGGCGGTGAGCGTCCGCGGTGAGCTGCGGCTCTACCGCCGGGGCCGGGTCTGGCTCGCGCTCGGGGTGATCGCGTTGTGCCAGGCCATGATCTTCGCCGCGTTCAGCTACCTCGCCCCGCTGCTGACCGAGACCGACGGGCTGGCCGAGGGCTGGGTGCCGGGGGTTCTCGCGCTGTTCGGCGTCGGCGCGCTGATCGGGATCAGCGCGGGTGGCCGGCTGGCCGACCGGCGGCCGTTCGCCACGCTCTACGGCTGCCTCGCGCTCGCGCTGGCCGCGCTGCTGGTGCTGGCGCTGACCACCGACGCGCTGGTGGCCGTCGGGGCCGTGATGGTGTTCGGCGTGGCCGCGTTCGGCGCCAACCCGGCCCTGAACCTCCGCGCCTTCCAGGCCGCCGGGGACGCGCCCACCCTCGTCGGCGCCAGCACGACGTCGGCCTTCAACGTCGGCAACACCGCCGGCCCGTGGCTGGGCGGCGTCGCGATCGACGCCGGCTTCGGCTTCCCGAGCGTGGCCTGGACCGGCATCGCCCTCGGCGTGGCCACGCTGGCCGCGCTCACGGTCGCCGCCGCCGTGCAGCGCAGCGACGACCGTGAGCTGGTCGCGGTGTGAGCCTCAGACGCCCAGGAAGTGGACGCCGCCGTCGACCATGATCATCGAGCCGGTGGTGGCGGGGAGCCAGTCCGACAGCACCGCGCAGACGCTCTTCGCCACCGGGTCCGGGTCCGTGCTGTCCCAGCCGAGCGGCGCGCGCTCGCCCCAGCCGTCCTCCAGGTCGACGAAGCCCGGGATGGACTTCGCGGCCATCGTCTTCATCGGGCCCGCGCTGACCAGGTTGACCCGGATGCCCTGCGGCCCGAGTTCCTTGGCCAGGTACCGGTTGACCGACTCGAGCCCGGCCTTCGCGACGCCCATCCAGTTGTAGACCGGCCACGCGACCCGCGCGTCGAAGTCCATGCCGACGTAGGACGAACCGCGGCCCATCAGCGGCAGGCAGGCCTTCGCCAGCGACATGTACGAGTACGTCGAGATCTCGATCGCGGTCTTGACGTCCTCGGCGGGCGCGTCCATGAACGGTGCGCCGAGGCAGGTCTGCGGGGCGAAACCGATCGAGTGCAGCACGCCGTCGAGGCCGTCGACGTGCTCGCGGACCTTGTCGGCGAGGCCGTCGAGGTGCTCGGAGTTGGTGACGTCCAGCTCGATCACCGGCGCCTCTTCGGGCAGCCGCTTCGCGATGCGCTCGACCAGCGACATGCGGCCGAAGCCGGTCAGCACGACCTTGGCGCCCTCCTGCTGCGCGATCTTGGCCGCGTGGAAGGCGAGCGAAGCGTCGGTGATGATGCCGGTGATCAGCAGGCGCTTGCCTTCGAGCAGTCCGGGCACGGGTCCTCCAAGTCTTGGTTCTGGGTAACGGGAATCAGTGGCCGAGGCCGAGGCCGCCGTCGACGGGCAGCACCGCGCCGTTGACGTAGCCGGCTTCGTCGGAGGCCAGGTAGCGCACGGCGGCGGCGATCTCCGACGGCTCGGCGTACCGGCCGGAGGGCACCTGCGCGAGGATCTCCTTCTTGCGGGCCTCGGGCAGCTCGTCGGTCATGTCGGTGTGCACGAACCCGGGCGCGACGACGTTCGAGGTGATGTTGCGCGAGCCGAGCTCCCGGGCCAGCGACCGGGCGAACCCGACCAGGCCGGCCTTGGACGCCGCGTAGTTCGCCTGGCCGGCCGAGCCGGAGAGGCCGACGACCGAGGAGATGAAGACGAACCGGCCCCACTTGCCACGCAGCATGCCGCGGGAGGCGCGCTTGGCGACGCGGAAGGCGCCGGTGAGGTTGGCGTTCAGGACGCGTTCGAACTGCTCGTCGCTCATCCGCATCAGCAGCGTGTCGTCGGTCAGGCCGGCGTTGGAGACGAGCACCTCGACCGGGCCCTGGTGCTCCTCGACGAGCTTGAAGGCGGCGTCGACCTGCTCGGTGTCGGTGACGTCGGCCTGCACGCCGAACAGTCCTTCGGGCGCCCCCGAACCACGGTGCGTGACGGCGACCCGGTGCCCCTGCTCGGCGAGGTCCCGGGCGATCGCCAGACCGATGCCCCGGTTGCCCCCGGTGACCAGAACCGACCGTCCCACTGTGCTCTCCTCTTCTCGCCGTTCGCGGATGCCGCGCACGAGGTTATCGGCAGGGCCCGCGGGTCGCGCACCCGCGCCCGGCTCACCGCGACCGTCCTAAGCCGGTGTTAGGAACTGCCTCCCGACCTTGCTGGTTACCCGCTGGTTGGTCACCGTGAGTCGCAACACAGGAGGTCGACGATGACAACCCGGATCAGTCCCGCGACCGCGGGGACCGTCAGCGAAAAGCGCGTGATCGGCAACGTGCTGCGCGGCTCCATCGGCAACTTGATCGAGTGGTACGACTGGTACGCCTACGCCGCGTTCACCACCTACTTCGCCAAGTCGTTCTTCCCGACGTCCGACACGACCGCCGCGTTCCTGGGGTCCGCCGCGGTGTTCGCCGTCGGGTTCCTCATGCGGCCGCTGGGCGGGTGGATGCTCGGCCGGTTCGCCGACCGGTTCGGCCGCCGCCGGGCGCTGGTGCTCTCGGTCACGCTCATGGCCGGCGGCTCGCTGCTCATCGCCGTCACGCCGAACTATCACACGATCGGGATCGCCGCGCCGATCCTGCTGCTCACCGCGCGGCTGATCCAGGGCCTGTCGGTCGGCGGCGAATACTCCACCTCGGCGACCTACCTGTCCGAAGTGGCCACTCCCGGCAAGCGCGGCTTCTACTCGAGCTTCCAGTACGTGACCCTCTACGGCGGCCAGCTGCTCGCCCTGGGCCTCCAGCTGATCCTGCAGGCGCTGCTCACCGAGCAGCAGCTGACGTCGTGGGGCTGGCGGATCGCGTTCGGCGTCGGCACGGTCGCCGCGCTCACCGTGATGTGGCTGCGGCGCGGCATGGACGAGTCCGAGAGCTACCGGCGCGAGGCCGCGGACACCCAGGGCGACCGCGGCACCCTGCGCACGCTCGCCAAGTACCCCAAGGAGATCGCCCTCGTCGTCGGCCTGACCCTCGGCGGCACGGTCGGCTTCTACACCTTCGCCACCTACAGCCAGAAGTTCCTGGAGAACACCGCGCACGTGCCGCGGCGGCAGGTCACCATCGTGCTGTTCTGCGCGATCCTCGTCGCGGCGGTCCTGCAGCCGGTGTTCGGGCGCCTGTCCGACCGGATCGGCCGCCGCCCGCTGCTGCTGTTCTTCGGCATCGGCGGCACCCTGCTGACCGTCCCGCTGATGACGGTGATGGGTTCGACCCGCAACCCCGTCGGCGCGTTCTTCCTGGTGCTGGCCGGCCTCGTCATCGTCGCCGGGTACACCTCGATCAACGCGATCGTGAAGGCCGAGCTGTTCCCGACGAAGATCCGCGCGCTCGGCGTCGGGCTGCCGTACGCGCTGACCGTGGCGATCTTCGGCGGCACCGCCGAGCTCATCGCGCAGGCGCTGAAGAGCGCGGGGCACGAGACGGTGTTCTTCTGGTACGTCGCGGGCTGTGTCCTGGTCTCCCTGATCGTCTACGGCACAATGCGGGAAACCTCGAAGACCTCCGAGCTCGAAGAGCGCAGCGAAGACGAACACTGACAAGGGGATGGCCGTGCGCGTGCTCCTCGTCGAAGACGACGCGGGTGTCGCCGGCGCGCTCGCCGAGTCGCTGCACGCGCGCGGTCACCCCGTCACCAGCGTCGCCCGCGGGGCCGACGCCCTGCACCACCACCGCGCCGCCGACCTCGTCCTGCTGGACCTGGGCCTGCCCGACCTCGACGGCCTGGACGTCCTGCGCAAGATCCGGGCCGTCTCGCCGGTCCCGGTGATCGTGCTGACCGCCCGCGGCGACGAACGCTCGGTGGTGCGCGGGCTGCGGCTCGGCGCGGACGACTACCTCACCAAGCCGGTCCGGCTGGCCGAGCTGCTGGCCCGGATGGACGCCGTCGTGCGGCGCGCGGTGGCCCGCACCGCCCCCGCGGACGACGTCGTGCGTGTCGAAGACGTCGAGATCGACCTCGGTGCCCGCCGGGTGCTGGTCGCCGGGCACGACATCGCGCTGACCACCAAGGAGTTCGAAATCCTGGCCGTGCTCGCCGCCCGCCCCGGCACCGCCGTCAGCCGCCAGCAGCTCATGGACGAGGTCTGGGGCGACGCCTACCTCGCGGTGTCGCGGTCGCTCGACGTCCACCTGACCGGGCTGCGCGCCAAGCTCGACCGGCCGGGGCTGCTCACCACCATCCGCGGCTTCGGCTACCGCCTCGGCCGGGACTGACCCGCCGTGCGCACCCGGCTGCTGGTGGTCCTGGTCGCCCTCGCCCTCGCGGTGGTCGCCGCGTTCGCCGTGCCGCTGCTCGCTTCGACGGCGGAGCAGCGCACGCAGCAGCTGGTCATCTCCCGCACCGCCGACGTCGACCGGTTCGTCGTGCTGGCCCAGCAGGCCGTCGACACCCGCGACCCGGCCGCGCTCGCCGCCGACGCGGCCCGCTACGCCGAGCTGTACGGCGAAGGCGTCGTCATCGTCGACGCCCGGCGCGTCCCGCTGGTGCAGGCGGGCGGGCTGACCGCGGCCGACCCGGCAGTGCACACCCTGGTCGAGGCGGCCATGCGCAACGAACCGGCCCCGCGCGTGGACGGGCTCTCGCCGTGGTCGGCCGAACCGGCCTACTTCGCGCGCCCGGTCGGCACCGGCACCCGCGTGTCGGGCGTGGTCGTGCTGCGTGCGTCCGTGACGGCGGCGGCCGCGGACGTCGCCACCCGCTGGAGCACCATCGGCGCCGGGGCGCTGCTGGTCGCGGTGGTGTTCGTGCTGCTCGCCGTGGTGCTGGCGCGGTGGATGGTGCGGCCGCTGCACGAGCTGGAGACCGGCGTGCTGGCCGTGGCCGCCGGGCACCGCGCGCACGTCCCGGAGCGTGCCGGGCCGCGCGAGCTGCGGTCGCTGGCCGCCGAGGTCAACCGGATGTCCGAAGCCGTCCTCGAAGCCGCCGAGCAGCAGCACCGGCTGGTCGCCGACGCCTCACACCAGCTCCGGAACCCGATGGCCGCGCTGCGGCTGCGCGTCGATTCCCTCGCCGGGCGCATCGAAGGCGACGACAGCGCGTACCGCGCCACCGTCGCCGAGGTGGAACGCCTCGAGAAGCTCCTCGACGGCCTGCTGGCGCTCGCCCTGGCCGAGAGCACCGCGACCCGGGTGGCGGCCGGGGGCACGGACGCGGCGTGCGACCTGGCGTCGGTGCTGGCCGAGCGCGTCGACGCCTGGCGCCCGGCCGCCGAAGACGCCGGTGCGGCGATCGTGCCCCCGCCGGGCCACGAGGAGCCGGTCACCGTGCGCTGCCCCGAGGGCGAGCTCGCGCAGATCCTCGACGTCCTGCTCGACAACGCCGTCCACTACGCCGGCCGCGGCGCGACGATCACCACCCACTGGGAGACCGGCCCTTCCACCGCCACGCTGATCGTCGCCGACGACGGGCCGGGACTGTCCACTGCGGACCGTGCGCGGGCGACCGAGCGGTTCTGGCGCGCGGGCGGCGAAGGCGCCCCTCGCGGCACCGGTCTGGGCCTGGCCATCGCGCACCAGCAGGTCCGCACCCGCGGCGGGGTCCTCGAACTGCGGCAGGCGCACCCGCACGGCCTCGAAGCCCGCGTGACACTGCCGGTGCAGGAGGTGCCCGGATGACGCTCACCCGCCGCACGGCCCTGCTCGGCGGCCTCGGCCTCGCCCTGGCCGGGTGTTCGGCCCGGGGCTACGACGGCCCCGAACGGGACATCACCATCGCCGCGGGCGAGCGCGGCGGTTTCTACCTGGCCTTCGCGGAGCTGCTGGCGGCCGAGCTGAGCCGCGCCGAGCCGCGGCTGCACGCCACCGCGGTCCCGACCGAGGCGAGTGTCGCCAACGTCGAGCTGGTGCGGCGCGGCCGGGCCGACCTCGGGCTGGTGCTCGCCGACGTCGCCCAGACGGCGGTGCGCGGCGACGCGCCGTTCGCCGGGAAGGTGCCGCTGCTCGCGCTCGGCCGCGTCTACGAGAACTACCTGCAGCTCGTGGTCCGGGCCGACGGGCCGGTGCGCCGGTGCGCCGACCTGGCCGGGCGGCCGGTGTCGCTGGGCGCGAGCGGCTCCGGCGCGGCCCAGCTCGGCGAGCGCGTGTTCGCGAAGGCGGGCGTCCCGGTGGATGCCCGGCACCTGCTGTTCGACGACGCGGTCCGGGCCTTGGCCGGCCGGCGGATCGACGCGATGCTGTGGTCGGGCGGGGTGCCCACGCCGAAGCTCGCGGACCTCACCCGGACCACGCCGATCGCGCTGCTGCCCCTTGACACCGTGGTGCCGGCCCTGCGGGCGGCGTACGGGCCGGTGTACGACCAGGTCCAGGTCCCCGACGGGGCCTACCGCGGCGTCGGCGCTCTCGGCACGATCGGCGTCGCGAACCTGCTGGTGTGCGCCCCTTCCCTGCCGGACGACGTCGCCGCGGCGGTGGTCCGGCTGCTCGTGGAACGCGCCACGGCGCTGGTGCCCGCGGAGGCCGTCGGCACGCAGTTCCTGGACGTGCGGACGCTGATCGGCACGGAACCGGTCCCCCTGCAGCCCGGCGCGGCGGCCGCGTACCGGGCGCTGCACGGCTGAGCGCTAGATTGGCGGGTGTGACCGAACCCCGCCGCCCGCTCGTCGAAATGCCGTTGCGCGTGCGCTACCACGAATGCGACGGCCAGGGCATCGTCTTCAACGCCCACTACATGGCCTATGTGGACATGTGCGCCTTCGAGGCGGAGAAGGCGCTTTTCGGCTCGCACGACGAGTTCCTCGCGCACCGCACCGACGTCGTCGTCGCGGAGGCGAACCTCAAGTTCCGCGCACCGGCCCGGTACGACGAGGAACTGGTCGTCTCGCAGTACCTGACCCACCTCGGCACCACGTCGCTGGTCTTCGACTTCGAGATCCACCGCGACGGGACGCTCCTGCTGACGGCGAACGTCCGGTACGTCTTCATCGACCCGGCCACCCTGCGGCCCGCCCCGCCGCCCGACGCCGTCCGCAAGGTGTACGCGGGCCTGCTCGGGGACTGAGCCCGTGTTCCGCGTTCTCTTCTACCACCCGGAAATCCCGCCCAACACCGGCAACGCGATCCGCCTGGCCGCCAACACCGGCTGCGAGCTGCACCTGGTCGAACCGCTCGGCTTCACGTTGGAGGACAAGCAGCTCCGCCGCGCCGGGCTGGACTACCACGACCTGGCCCGCGTCCACGTCCACGCTTCGCTGGCCGCGGCCTGGGAAGTGCTGCTGCCGGCGAAGGTGTACGCGTTCAGCGCGTCGGCGACCCGGCTCTACACGGATGTCGAGTACACGCCGGGCGACGTGCTGATGTTCGGGCCGGAGTCGGTGGGACTGCCCGCCGAGGTCCAGGAGGCACCGGAGGTGACCGACCGCGTGCGGCTGCCGATGCTGCCGACGAGCCGGTCGCTGAACCTGGCCAACACCGCGGCCATCACGGTCTACGAAGCCTGGCGCCAGAACGGCTTCCGGTAGGTTCGCCGGATGCGACAGCAGTTCCTGGGGGTGCTCATCGGCGCTGCGTTCGGCACGGTGTTCGTCCTCGTCAACTCCGGTGCCCCGCTCCCCGCCGCGCTCGGCTGGGTGCTGCGCGCCCTCGCGGTCGTCGCGCTCGCGGCAGTCGTCGTCCTCGGCCTCCGCGCGGGCGGGCGGCCGACGCTCGACGACCGGCCGGTGTTCGGGCCGAGCTACCGCGTCATCGTCGTCGGCGAGGTCGTGCTGCTCGTCGCCGGGTTCTTCGTGCTGAGCCTGCTCGACGCGCCGGTCCAGGCCAACGTCGCCTGGATCGCCACCATCGTCGGGCTCCACTTCGTCGCGCTCGCCTCGGCGTGGAAGACCCGGTCGATCCTCGTGGTCGGTGTGGTCCTGACCGCGCTCGGCGTCATCGGACTCGCCCTGCTCGGGACCGCCGCCGCGTGGGTGCCGTTCGTCAGCGGCGTGCTCTCCGGGGTGACCCTGCTCGGCGGAAGCCTGTACGGCGTCCGCCGAGCCTGAGTCACGGCAATCTCTGCCCGAAGAAAAGGCTGGCCACCGCGCCCAGCATGAGGATCAGCGTGCCCACCACGACCCACGGCTTGCTGGCGTCGGCGTCCTTGAGCTCGTAGCCGATCTGCTCGCCGAGGTCCGCGTAGACCTTCTTGAGCTCTTCGGCGCTCGCCGCCTTGTAGAAGTCGCCGCCCGAGAGCCGGGCGATCTCGCGCAGGGACTCGTCGTCCACGCTCACCGGCTGCTGCTTGTCGTCGATGGTGACCGAACCGTGGGTGGTGCCGAAGGAGATCGACGAGATCGGCACCCCGGCCTGCTTCGCCGCCTGCGCCGCGGTGTACCCGCCCCGCGCCGCGTACAGGTCCTCCGGGACCGTCTGCTTGCCGTCGGACATCAGCACGATTCGCGCCGGCGGCGGCCCGTCGGCGCCCCCGACGACGCTGGAGAAGCTCTCCACCGACTGCAGGGCCGCGAAGATGCCCTCCCCGGTCGCCGTCGACTGGGCCAGCTTCAGGTTTTCGATCGCCTTGATCACGCCGTTGCGGTCGGTGGTCGGGTTGACCAGCACCGTCGCCGTGCCCGCGAACGAAATCAGCCCCAGGTTGATCCCCGGTGTCATGTTCCGGGCGAAGCTCGTGGCCGCTTCCTGGGCCGCCTGCAGCCGCGTCGGGGCGACGTCGGTGGCTTCCATCGACAGCGACACGTCGATCACCAGCATCACCGTCGCCCGGTTGCGCGGCACCTTCTGCTCGGCGGTCGGCCCGGCCAGCGACACCGTGAGCAGCAGCAGCGACAGCACGATGAGCACCGCGGGCAGGTGCCGGACCCAGCCCTGGCTCTTCGGCGCGACCTTCTCCAGCAGCTCCAGGTTCGCGAACCGCATGGTCCGCTTCCGGCGCGCCCGCTGGGCGAGCACGTACCCGATCGCCACCGCGGCCACCGCGATCAGCAGCAGGAACCACCACGGCGAGGCGAACCCCGTCAAACTCACGCCACACCCCCCGACCAGCGGCGCTTGCGGGCGACGACGAACCGCACCATGTCGGCGATCCAGTCGGCGTCCGTGCGCAGCGTCAGGTGGGCCGCACCCGCGCGCCGCAGGCCGGCCGCCACCTTCTGCCGGTGGGCGTGGGCCGCGGCCCCGAACTCCTTGCGCAGCAAGGCCGAAGCGTGCACTTCGCGCTGTTTCCCTGTCTCCGGGTCGGCCAGCACGACGGTGCCCACCTCGGGCAGGTCGACGTCGCGCGGGTCGAGGACTTCGATCGCGATCAGTTCGTGGCGCCCGCCCAGCGCCCGCAGCGGCCGCTCCCAGGACGTGTCACCCAGGAAGTCGGAGATCACCACGGCCAGGCCACGCCGGCGCGGCGGACGGCGCAGGGCCTCGAGGGCCGCGGCGAAGTCACCACGGGTGCCCTCCGCCGCGCGCGGGGTCTCGGCGAGCTTGCGCACCAGCCCGCGGGCGTGTGCCAGGCCGCCGCGCGCCGGGATGCGCGCGGTGTCGGCGCCGGTGGAGATCAGCGCGCCGATCCGGTTGCCGCCACCTCCGGTGAGGTGCGCGACCGCGGCGACCGCGCAGACCACCAGGTCGCGCTTCTCGCACAGCGCGGTCCCGAAGTCGAGGCTGGCCGACAGGTCGGCGACGATCCACGTCTCCAGTTCGCGGTCGGCCACGGTCTCGCGGATGTGCGGGGTCGTGGTGCGGGCGGTGACCGCCCAGTCCATCCGGCGCACGTCGTCGCCGGGCTGGTACGGGCGGGCTTCGCCGGGCTCGGACCCCGGCCCCGGCACCAGGCCGAGGTGGTTGCCCTGCAGCAGGCCGTCGAGCCGGCGGCGGACGTCGAGCTCCAGGGTGCGGAGCCCGGCTTCCAGGCGGTCGCCCCGCAGCACCGGGGGCGCCCACGAAGGGCGTGCGCCCTTCTCGTTCTTCGCCATCGCCGGGTTACCTGACCGGCGCGCCCGCCGGGACCGGGCCGCCCTGGCCGGCCCCGCCCTGCGGCCGGGCCGAGACCTGCGGCAGCGGCACGGTCTGCAGCACGCGGGTGATGATGTGGTCGATCGGCACGCCGTCGGCGAGGGCGTCGTAGGACAGCACGAGCCGGTGGCGCAGCACGTCCGGCACGACGTCGACGACGTCCTGCGGCAGCACGTAGTCGCGGCCGCGGACCAGGGCCAGCGCCCGGGCGGCGGCGATGATGCCGAGGCTCGCGCGCGGCGAAGCGCCGTAGGACACCCAGCCGGCGACGTCGGCGAGGCCGTGCTCGTTCGGCGTGCGGGTGGTCAGCACCAGCCGCACGACGTAGTCGACGAGGGCGTGGTGCACGAACACCTGCGACGCGACGCCCTGCAGCCGGACCAGCTCGCCGGGGCTGAGCACCTCGTGCGGGGTGGGCGGGGTGACGCCCATCCGGTAGATGATCTCGCGCTCCTCCTCGGCGGAGGGGTACTCGACGACGATCTTGAACAGGAACCGGTCGCGCTGGGCTTCCGGCAGCGGGTACACACCCTCGTTCTCGATCGGGTTCTGGGTGGCGAGCACGAGAAACGGGTCCGGCATCGGGAAGGTCTGGCCGCCGATGGACACGTGCCGCTCGGCCATCACCTCGAGCATCGCCGACTGCACCTTGGCCGGCGCACGGTTGATCTCGTCGGCGAGCACGAAGTTCGCCACGACCGGGCCGAGTTCGACGTCGAAGCGCTCGGCGCCCTGGCGGTAGATCCGGGTGCCGAGGATGTCGGCGGGCACCAGGTCGGGGGTGAACTGCACGCGCGAGAACGAGCCGCCGACGACCCGGGCGAACGTCTCCACCGCGAGGGTCTTCGCCACGCCGGGCACGCCTTCGAGCAGCAGGTGGCCCTTGGCGAGCAGGCCGACCAGCATCCGCTCGACCAGGCGGTCCTGGCCGACGATGATCCGCTTGACCTCGAACACGGTCCGCTCCAGCAACTGGGCGTCCCGCGCCGGTGTCGCCTGCTGGCCGTTCCCGCCCTCGGCGTAGCCGGGCTCGGTCACTCTGCCTCCTCGAATTCTCGTGCGCCGCCCCCGCGACGGTGATCACGCGGTGCGACCGTACTGCGCCCCCGGTCGTCCGGCTCATCCGGCACGCGGACGGGCCTGCCCCGGGATCAGCCAACACGGTCAGCGGTGTGGCACCTGTGAAGGGCCTCTTCGACCTGACAGCGCACCCGTGCCGGGCGAGGATGCGGGGTGAGCCGTGTCGGGCTCACCGAGCTGGTCGCGACCCTGTCGCCGGTGGCCGAGCGCTACTGCCCGGACGGACGGTGATCGACCCCGGTCACCAGCCCCGGCGCGGCTCACCGATGCCGGTCGAGGCCGGCGCCGGTACGTCCGAATCGCCAGCCCGTGCGGCTCACCGATGCCGTTCGAGGTCCTCGGGCGTGTCGATGTCGTCCGCTTCGCCCCGTTCCGCCGGGATCTCGCGGACACTGAGCCCGCCCAGGACCCGGCGCAGGGCCGCGTTGGCCACGTCGTCCGGCAGCGCCGCGCGCAGGGCCGCGGCGCGCCACGCACCCAGCAGCCACTGCCGCTTCCCCGCCGCGTCGACCAGGACCGCGCCGTCGCCGTCGCCGAGGGCCGCCACCAGGCGGTCCACTGTGGACCGGCGGACGCCCGGGAGGTCGGCGGCGAGCACCACGACGGTCTCGATGTCCTCCGGCACGAACACCAGGCCCGCGGCCAGCGCCGCCACCGGTCCGGTGCCGGGCACCGGTTCGCGGGTCCACACCACGTCGAAGCCGGGCCGGCGCGGGCCGACCGCGATCACCCGTTCGGCGCCCTCCAGGGCGTGGATCGCGCGGGCGAGCAGCGGCTTGCCGCCCACCGACAGGGCCGGCTTGTCCACACCGGACAGCCTGCGGGCCGAGCCCCCGGCCACCACGATCCCCGCGTAGCGCATCCGGGGAATCTAGCGGCCCAGCACGAGGTAGGTGAAGCCCAGCACGCCGCGGTACTGCGTGACGTACTCGCGCAGCCGCCGGTCCAGCCATTCGCGGACCGCCCCGGCCCGCGGGTCGGCCGGGTGCGCGGCCGCCCATTCCGCCCACGCGGCCCGCGAGGTCGACTCGAAGTCGTCCCATTCCCGCTGGTCGGCCACGCTGAAGTGCAGCACGTGCCAGCCGGCGCCGGTCGCGGCGGCGAGCAGGTCCGGCAAGGTCAGCAGGTCCGGCCCGAAGATTTCGCGGGCCGCCGGGCCGGGCGGCGCCGCCCAGAAGCCGTCGCCGTAGAGCAGCCGGCCGGACGGCCGCACGATCCGGGCGAGCCCTTCCAGGGCGGCCTTCGTCGAGCCGAAGACGTGGGCGGCCCCGATGCAGAACGCCCGCTCGGCGGGTTCGTCCCAGGTCGCCGCGTCCGACTCGAGGAAGTCGACGGCCAGGCCACGCGAACCGGCCGCCGCCCGGCCCCTCGCCAGGGAGACTTCGTCGGTGTCGATCCCGGTCGCGTGCAGGCCCGGCGCCCGGGCCGCCGCGCGCAGCAGCAGCTCGCCCCAGCCGCAGCCGAGGTCGACCAGGTGCCCGCCGTCGAGGGCCATCCGGTCGAGCAGCAGCTCCGCGTGCGGCTCGGACAGGGGCGTGTTCCAGCGCATCCGGGTGCGCCGCAGCGCGTTCAGTTCGTCGTCCACCGGGCGATCCTGTGGCGCCGCCCGCGGCCGCGTCGACCGGTTTTCGCTAGCCGATCAGCCGCGTCGCGTACGGCATGATCCCGCCGTAACGCACCGGGGCGACCCGGACCCGCAGGCCGGACTGCGGGGCCTCGACCATCTGGCCGCCGCCCAGGTACAGGGCCACGTGGTGGATGCCGCCGGGGCCGCCCCAGAACAGCAGGTCGCCGCGGCGCATCTGGGACAGCGGGACCTGGCGCCCCGACGAGTACTGGTAGCCGCTGTAGTGCGGCAGGGAACGGACCCCGGCGAAGGCGAAGATCATCAGGCCGGAGCAGTCGAAGCCGATCTTGTTGTAGTCGCCGTAGCGGTCGGCGACGCCGCCGTCGCGGATGCCGCGGGTGGCGCCGCTCGCGTTGCCGCCGCCCCACGCGTACGGCATCCCGAGCTTCGACAGCGCCCGGGCGATCACCGCCTCGATCGACGAGCCGGCCGGGCCCGACGGCGCCGCGCCCCCCGACGGGCGGTCACCGCCGCCGGCCGACGCGAGCGCGGCCTGGCGGGCGCGTTCCTCGTCTTCGCGCTGCTTCTGGGCGAGCCAGTCCTGGTAGCGCTGCCGCTGCCCCTGCAGGCCGCTGACCTTGGCCTGTGCGGCGTAGAGCTGCTGCTCGACGTCGGACTTGTTCTTCTCGAGCTGGGTGTTCTGCGCCGCCTGGCTGTCCTGGGCTCGCTCCGCGGCGGTCTGCGCGGCGTCGGCGCTGTTCTTCGCCCGGCGCGCGTCGTCCTGCTTCTGCTGGGCGATCTCGGCGGCCTTGCGGGCCGCGGCGTCCTTGTTCGACTTCTCCGTCTGCGCCTGCTGGAGCCGGTCGAGGGCGTTGAGCCGGTCGCCGCCGACGGCATCGAGCAGCTGCGCGCGGGCGAGCATGTCCTTCGGGCTGTCCGCGCTCAGGTACGCCGAGAGCGAGCCGACCGTGCTGCCCTGCTGGAAGCTCGCCGCGGCGAACGTCTTCAGGTCCGCGCGGGCCTGCTCGATGGCCGCCGACGCGGCGTCGGCCTCGGTGCGGGCGGCCCTGGCGTCGTTCTCCGCCTGCGTCGCCGCGTCCTGCGCGGTCTGCAGGTCGACCAGGGCCTTGTTGGCCTCTTCCTGCTTGAGCTCGACGTCGTCCTGCAGCTGCGACAGCTTCTGCTCGGCCTGGGCCAGCTGGTTGGTCAGCCGCCCGACCTCGCCGGCCTTCGCGTTCGCGTCGGCCTTGCCGGCCTGGATCTCGCTGTCGCTGGGGTTGGGCGGCGGCGGGGGCGCCGCGAGGCCCGTGCCGCCCGCGCCGAACAAGATCACCAGCGTGAGCGTGCTCACGCTGAGTCCCCGGCGGACGCGCGGCACCTTCGGACCCTCGCACCGTCCTAACAAGACCGCCACCTCCGCTCACCAGCGCACACCGCGTGTCACTGCAGTCACACCACTATCACAAGCATCAGCGGAAACTTACACAACGTAGGCACCAATTCCCCTCATTGAGGGACCCGAGGTTTCGGATGGCGCAGCCCACACCGCGTGTCGTCTTGTCCGTTAAACAGGACACGCGTACTGTTTGAGGCACCGCGAGGTGTGCCATCCCGCATCCGGTCCTACGGTGGGGGTGCGCAAGACTCGCTGCCACCGAACCCGACCGAACTGACCCGGGACTCGACCGCCGCACCGGCGCGGAAGTCCACGCCACTGGAGTTAGACGTGACCGCACCTGCCAGCAAGGACAGCTTCGGCGCCAAAGACACGCTGAAGGTCGGCGACGCCTCGTACGAGGTGTTCCGCCTGAACAAGGTCGAGGGCGCCGAGCGGCTGCCCTACAGCCTGAAGATCCTCCTCGAGAACCTGCTGCGCACCGAAGACGGCGCGAACATCACCGCCGACCACATCCGCGCGCTCGGCTCCTGGGACCCGAACGCCGACCCGTCGATCGAGATCCAGTTCACGCCCGCCCGCGTGATCATGCAGGACTTCACCGGCGTGCCGTGCGTGGTCGACCTGGCCACCATGCGCGAGGCGGTCACCGACCTCGGCGGCGACCCCGACAAGGTCAACCCCCTGGCGCCGGCCGAGCTGGTCATCGACCACTCGGTCATCATCGACGTCTTCGGCCGCGCCGACGCCTTCGAGCGCAACGTCGAGATCGAGTACGAGCGCAACCGCGAGCGCTACCAGTTCCTGCGCTGGGGCCAGGGCGCCTTCGACGAGTTCAAGGTCGTCCCGCCGGGCACCGGCATCGTGCACCAGGTCAACATCGAGCACCTCGCCCGCACGGTGATGTCCCGGGGCGGCCAGGCCTACCCCGACTCCTGCGTCGGCACCGACTCGCACACCACCATGGTCAACGGCCTCGGCGTGCTGGGCTGGGGCGTCGGCGGCATCGAGGCCGAGGCGGCCATGCTGGGCCAGCCGGTGTCGATGCTCATCCCGCGCGTCGTCGGCTTCAAGCTGACCGGCGAGATCCCGGCCGGCGTCACCGCCACCGACGTCGTGCTCACCATCACCGAGATGCTGCGCCGCCACGGCGTGGTCGGCAAGTTCGTCGAGTTCTACGGCGAGAGCGTCGCCGAGGTGCCGCTGGCCAACCGCGCCACCATCGGCAACATGAGCCCGGAGTTCGGCTCCACCGCGGCGATCTTCCCGATCGACGAGGAGACCGTCCGCTACCTCAAGCTGACCGGCCGCTCGGCCGAGCAGGTCGCGCTGGTCGAGGCGTACGCCAAGGAGCAGGGCCTCTGGCACGACCCCTCGCGCGAGGCCGCCTACTCCGAGTACCTCGAGCTGGACCTGTCGACGGTCGTCCCGTCGATCGCCGGCCCGAAGCGCCCGCAGGACCGCATCGAGCTGACCGACGCGAAGTCGTCGTTCCGCAAGTCGATCCACGACTACGTGAACGGCGAGCAGGAGACGCCGCACACCAAGATGGACGAGGCTTCGGAGGAGTCCTTCCCGGCCAGTGACGCCCCGTCGCTGTCGTTCGCCGAGGACGACGCCGCCCCGGTCACCAGCTCGGCCGCGAACGGCGCGTCGGGCCGCCCGAGCAAGCCGGTCAAGGTCTCGACGTCCGACCGCGGCGAGTTCGTGCTCGACCACGGCGCCGTGGTGATCGCTTCGATCACTTCGTGCACCAACACCTCGAACCCGTCGGTCATGCTCGGTGCCGCGCTGCTCGCGCGCAACGCCGTGGACAAGGGCCTCGCGGTCAAGCCGTGGGTGAAGACGTCGATGGCGCCGGGTTCGCAGGTCGTCACCGACTACTACACCAAGGCCAACCTGTGGCCGTACCTGGAGAAGCTGGGCTACCACCTGGTCGGCTACGGCTGCACCACCTGCATCGGCAACTCGGGCCCGCTCTCGGACGAGATCTCCGCGGCGATCCAGGAGAACGACCTCACCGCGGTCTCGGTGCTCTCGGGCAACCGGAACTTCGAAGGCCGGATCAACCCCGACGTGAAGATGAACTACCTCGCGTCGCCGCCGCTGGTCATCGCCTACGCGCTGGCCGGCACGATGGACTTCGACTTCGCGAACCAGCCGCTGGGCCAGGACACGGACGGCAACGACGTCTTCCTGAAGGACATCTGGCCGACGGCCAAGGAGATCCAGGAGACCATCGACCACGCGATCACGCAGGAGATGTTCACCAAGGACTACGCGGACGTCTTCGACGGCGGCGAGCGCTGGAAGTCGCTGCCCACCCCGGAGGGCAAGACCTTCGAGTGGGACCTCGAGTCCACCTACGTGCGGAAGCCCCCGTACTTCGAGGGCATGACGCCGGAGCCGGCCCCGGTCACCGACATCACCGGCGCGCGCGTGCTGGCGAAGCTGGGCGACTCGGTCACCACCGACCACATCTCCCCCGCCGGCGCGATCAAGCCGGGCACCCCGGCCGCGCAGTACCTGACCGAGCACGGCGTGGAGAAGAAGGACTTCAACTCCTACGGCTCCCGGCGCGGCAACCACGAGGTGATGATCCGCGGCACGTTCGCGAACATCCGCCTGCGCAACCAGCTGCTGGACGACGTGCAGGGCGGCTACACCCGCGACTTCACGCAGGAGGGCGCCCCGCAGGCGTTCATCTACGACGCGGCGCAGAACTACGCGAAGCAGGGCACCCCGCTGGTCGTGCTGGGCGGCAAGGAGTACGGCTCCGGTTCGTCGCGCGACTGGGCGGCCAAGGGCACGTCGCTGCTGGGCGTCCGCGCGGTGATCACCGAGTCGTTCGAGCGCATCCACCGCTCGAACCTGATCGGCATGGGCGTCATCCCGCTGCAGTTCCCGCACGGCGAGTCGGCTTCCTCGCTCGGCCTGGACGGCACCGAGACGTTCGACATCTCGGGCATCACGGCGCTCAACGAAGGTTCGACGCCCCGCACGGTGCACGTCACGGCCACCAAGGCGGACGGCACCAAGGTGGAGTTCGACGCGGACGTCCGCATCGACACCCCGGGTGAGGCGGACTACTACCGCAACGGCGGCATCCTGCAGTACGTGCTGCGGAAGATGACGCAGGCGTAAGGGTTTCCGCGCTTTCGGAGGGCCTCCCCGCTCGGTGAGCGGGGAGGCCCTTTCCTATGCGGGCACGGCGACCCAGCGGACGCTCGACACCGACGGCTCCAGCGAAAGCCGCGACACCGCCGCCTCCATCTGGGCGTCGTCGCGGTGGTCGCCGATCAGTTCCGCGCGGACCTCGACCGTGCGGTCGTCCCGGTCCGTGCTCAGCACCGACAGCAGGCGGAAGTCCGTGCGGGTCAGCGCCTGGACCAGCAGCGCTCGCACGTGGGCCTCGCCGTCGTCCCGGGTCACCGCCTGGAACTCGTACCGCGCGGGTGTCTCCTCGCCCGCGTCCGGCCGGCGGTCGACGACGCGGCCGAGCGGGCGCAGCACCACGTTCACCCCGACCACGACCGCGGTCCCGGCCGCCGCGACCACGTACAGCCCGGCGCCCGCGAGGGCACCGACCGCGGCCGAGCACCACAGGGTCGCGGCCGTGTTGAGGCCGCGGACGTTGAGGCCGTCGCGCAGGATGACGCCCGCCCCGAGGAACCCGATGCCCGAGACGATCTGGGCGGCCACCCGGGTCGGGTCGGCGTCGCCGCTGGAAGCCAATCCGCCGAACCCGTGGGCCGACAGCAGCACGAACAGCGTCGCCCCGACCGCGACGAGGGCGTTGGTGCGCAACCCGGCCATCCGGGCGCGGAACTGGCGCTCGAACCCGATGACGGCACCCAGGCCGACCCCGGCACCGACGCGCAGCAGCATTTCGAAGATGGTCATTTCCGGCTCTTTTCCGGCGTGCGTGCACTGCCGGACAGGGGGCGGCCGGGAGCTAACCCCGCCGGAAACCTCCGGTGAGCGCGGGCCCGGCCGTCCGATGACTGTCCGCTGGCATGTGCCGCTCACCTCGCTTCCCGTGTTCGTCGATGATCAACCCGGTCAGCGTAGCCGGTCCCGCGGCCCGGGGAAGGGCCGCGGGACCGGGTTCACACTCAGAAGGGCTGGACGTTCGGCTGGAACACCTGCCCGTTCGCCGGCACCTTGAGGTCGGTCAGGTAGTCGGCCACGGCCTGGTCGACGCCCAGTGCGTCACCGAGGATGCAGTGGCCGAACGCGTCGACCGACAGCAGCCGGGTGTTGCCCAGCTCGGCCGCCATCCGCTGGGCGAACCGGTACTGCGTCGCCGGGTCGTAGTAGTTGCCGACCACGACCACCGGGACGTCCGTCTTGGCCCGCCACGGGCCGCGGTAGACGTCCGGCCGCTTCGCCGGCCACACCGGGCAGGCCGCCGTGTCGGCGAACGCCTGGTAGCGGCCGAAGGTGCGCGATTCGCGCTCCCACTTCGCGGCGATGTCCGGCACCTGCTCCTGGCTGATCCGGAACGGCTTGTCGGAGCAGTTGACCGCGAAGTACGAGTCGTCGCCGGTGTACGGGCTGTCGGGGTTCTGGTCGGCGAGGCCCTGCTTGCCCGCGGTGAGCACCTTGAGCTTCGGCGCCTGCAGCGCCTGCGCCTGCGCGCCCGCCGGGTGGATCGCGGCGTAGAGCGCCTGCAGGTCCTGGGCCAGGCTGGGGAACCGCGCCGGCGAGTACAGGGCGCTCGACACGCCGCCGGTGAACCGGCTGATGTCGAGCGGGTCGGCGCCGGGCAGGGTGATCGGCTGCTTGCGCAGGTATTCGCGCAGCTCGTCGAACTTCGCCCGCGGGTCGCCGTCGCTGAACGCGCACTTCGGGCCCGCCTGGTCACAGCGCTTGAGGAACCCGTCGAGCGAGATCTCGAAGCCCTGCGCGCGCTCGCGGTCGTACTCGACGCCGTCGCTGGTGCGCAGGGCCGGGTCCACGTTGCCGTCGATCACGATCGCCCGCGACTGCTTCGGGAACATCGCCGTGTAGGTCGAGCCGATCAGCGTCCCGTAGGAGAAGCCGACGTAGGTCAGCTGCCGGTCGCCGACCGCCGCGCGCAGCGTGTCGAGGTCGCGCACGACGTCCTTGGTGGACATGTGGTTGAGCAGCGAACCGGCGTTGTTCCGGCAGAACCGGC
Organism: Amycolatopsis sp. NPDC049688; assembly: GCF_040674975.1. Lineage (NCBI taxonomy): Bacteria > Bacillati > Actinomycetota > Actinomycetes > Pseudonocardiales > Pseudonocardiaceae > Amycolatopsis > Amycolatopsis sp. NPDC049688. The sequence continues at coordinate 1,188,393 of NZ_JBFANY010000001.1, read as the reverse complement.
CGTAGTCGCGGTAACTGGCCAGCGTGCCGGAGATTTCGGCGCGCGAGAGCGGCACGCCGACCTGGGCGCCGAAGACCTCGTCCGCGTCCTCCTGGGTGGTGAAGCACCGCAGCGGGTTGCTCTCGCCGACCCCGCGCGGGTCGAAGCCGATCAGGTCGAAGCGGTCGAGGACCTGCGGCTGGAAGTAGTACTGGCCCCCGGTCGGCATGGTCAGGCCCGAGCCACCGGGACCGCCGGGGTTGAGGAACAGCGAGCCGACGCGCTTGTCGGGCGTGCGGGCGGCACGCTTGAGGAGGGCGATGTCGATGGTGCCCAGCGAAGCGTTGTCGTGGTCGATCGGCACGCGGTAGCGCGCGCAGCTGTAGAGCTTGAGCTGGTCCGCGGGCACGCCGGCGAGGAGTTCGCTCGGGCAGGTGCCCCAGGCGACGGCCGGGGTCGCGCCGACGACGGCGGGCTTGACCGCCGCGTCTTCGGCCGCGGCGGCGGTGCCGGCCGGCCCGGCCAGCCCCACGCCGGCCACGAGCGCCCCCACGAGTGCGAGCGATCGCACCCGGCTCTGTGTGGATCTCGGCAAGACGTTCCCTCCCTAGGTCACGCACCTCGCCGCGCGAGCACGTCGTCACGGCGCGTTACCCGGGTGAGACTGGCACAAGGCGGTGAATCCCGGCACCGGCCGAACGGATGGTGGGAACTTACCGGGCCACCCGCGTGAGCACGAAAACCGGCAACGGCCGGCCGGCCTCGCGCTGCTCCATCGCGTAGCCCGGCCAGAAGGCCAGCAGCTCGCCCCACATCCGGTCGTACTCCTCCCCGTGCAGCTCCCGCGCGACGACGTCGGCCGGTTTCCCGGCCAGCGCCACCTCGCACTTCGGGTTCGCGCGCAGGTTGAGCGCCCACGCCGGGTCGTGCGGGCGACCCCAGTTGGACGCGGTCAGCACGAAGTCGCCGCCGCGCGGGAAGTAGAGCAGGTTCGTGCTCCGCGGCAGCCCGCTCTTCCGGCCGGTCGTCGTCAGGCGCAGGGACGGCAGCCCGGCGAGCGCCACGAGGCTCACCCGGCCGCCGAACGCCTTGTGCAGTTTCTTGTCCGCCCACACGACGAACCGCGCTGTGCGCATCAGCCACGGTTTCGTGCCGGCGGCCCGGGCCAGCGCCCGGAGAGGATTAGCCACGCACAGATCTTGCCAGGCTCACCCCGAACCGCTGCTGGGAGTCGGTCCACCAGTGCGCCAGCTCGAACCCGGCCGCGGCCAGCTCCGCCGCAACGCCGGCGGGCCGGAACTTCGCCGAGATCTCGGTCCGGATGTGCTCGCCGGCGGCGAAGTCCACCGTGAGGTCCGCGCCGGGGATCTCGACGGTCAGGTCCCGCCGGGCCCGCAGGCGCATCTCGATCCACTCGTTCCCGGCGTCCCAGTACGAGACGTGCTCGAACTCGTCGAGGTCGAAGTTCGCGCCGAGGCGGGTGTTGATCACCCGCAGCACGTTCTTGTTGAACTCCGAGGTGACGCCGGCGGCGTCGTCGTAGGCGCGTTCGAGGATCCGCGCGTCCTTGACGAGGTCGGTGCCGAGCAGCAGCCACTCCCCCTCGTCCAGGACCTCCCGCACCGAGCGCAGGAAGGTCGCGCGCTCGGCGGGCAGGAAGTTGCCGATCGTGCCGCCGAGGAAGGCGACCACCCGCGGCTGGCCGTCCGGCAGCAGGGCCAGGTGCTGGGTGAAGTCGCCGACGACGCCGCGGACGGCGAGGCCCGGGTAGTCCTTCGAGATCGCTTCGGCGGCCTCGGCCAGCGCGGATTCGGACACGTCCAGGGGGACGAACGCCTCCAGGGTGCCGTGCCCGGTGAGGGCGTCGAGCAGCAGCCGCGTCTTCTCGCTCGATCCCGAGCCGAGCTCGACGAGCGTGTGCGCATCGGTCAGCTGCGCGACGTCGCCGGCGTGCGCGGCCAGCACCTCGCGCTCGCTGCGGGTCGGGTAGTACTCCGGCAGCTGGGTGATCTTCTCGAACAGCTCGCTGCCGTCGGCGTCGTAGAACCACTTGGGCGGCAGCCACTTCTGCGCCGCGGTGAGCCCGGCGACGACGTCGGCGCGCAGTTCCGCGGTGACGGCGTCGCCGGAGCGGTGGTGGTCGAGATCGACTTCGGTCATGACAGCTCCTGGGTCAGGGGAAGCAGGTCGACGCCGGCCGCGGTGGCGCGCACGGCGTGGTGGTCGGGGACGGGCCGCCAGCGCGGGTCACCGTCGAAGGGTTCGGACGCCAGCCACACGTTGCTTCCGGGGGTTCCGGGTGGCGGAGCCCCCGGCCCGGGGCGAAGCCCCGGCACAACACTGCCGGCCGGGGTCTCCAGCACGGACAGCGCGTGCGTCCAGGTCGTGCCGATCAGCGTGGCGCCGTCGGTGAGCAGGAAGTTGAGCCGGGAGCCGGGCGCGGCCGCTTCGACGGCGGCGGTCAGCGCCGCCACCGCGGTCAGCGGGTCCTCGCCCGTGGCGAGCCGGGCCCGCAGCAGGGCCCAGAGCACCACCGAATCCGTCGGCGCCTCCAGCGTCAGCAGTTCGGTGACCGGCAGGGTCTTCGCCAGTTCCGCCAGCGAATCCGGATAGCCGCGCACCACGCCGTTGTGGCTGAACAGCCAGGGTCCGGCGGTGAACGGCGCCGCGGCCGCTTCGGTCACCGGCAGGCCGGTGGTGCCGTTGCGGACCGCGGCGACGAAGGCGCCCGAGGTCACCGCCGCGGCCAGCGGCGGCAGCGTCTCGTCCGTCCACAGTGGAGTCGAACGCCGGTGGCGCAACGGCGGCGAGCCCGGGCCGGGGTACCAGCCCAGCCCGAACCCGTCGGCGTTCACCGAGCCGCCGCCGCGCATGTCTGCCGGCGCGTACGACTGCACCAGCAGCGAATGCGGGGCGCGGAAGAGCGCCTCGGCGGGCGAGAGCGGCTCGCCGAGGTAGCCGATGTGGCGGCACATGCGCCTACCCCACCTCGCCGGGGGCCGCGTCGCGGGCAGTGCGGAAGCCGGCGAAGATCTGCCGCCGGATCGGGTAGTCCCAGTTGCGGAACGTGCCCCGGATCGCCGCGGAGTCGGTGCCGAACGAGCCGCCGCGCAGCACCTTGTACTCCGGACCGAAGAAGACCTCCGAGTACTCCCGGTACGGGAACGCCGAGAAGCCCGGGTAGCCGTGGAAGTCGGTCGACGTCCACTCCCAGACGTCACCGATCAGCTGGTGCACACCGGTCGGCGACGCGCCGGCCGGGTACGCCCCCGCGGGCGCCGGGCGCAGGTGCCGCTGGCCGAGGTTGGCGTGCTCGGCGCCCGGTTCCTCGTCGCCCCAGGGGAACCGGCGCGACCGGCCGGTGGCCGGGTCGAACCGCGCCGCCTTCTCCCACTCCGCCTCGGTCGGCAGCCGCCGCCCGGCCCAGGCCGCATACGCCTCGGCCTCGTGGTAGGAGACGTGCACGACCGGCTCGCCGGCGGGGATCCGCTCGTACACGCCGAAGCGCGTCCGCCACCAGCCGTCCTGTTCGCGCTTCCAGAACCGCGGCGCGGTGATCCCGTTGTCCTGCCGGTAGGCCCAGCCGGCCGGGCTCCACCAGCGCCGGTCGTCGTAGCCGCCGCCGTCGAGGAATTCGGCGTACGCGCCGCACGTCACCGGCACGGTGTCCATCCAGAACGCGTCGACGGCGATCTCGTGCGCCGGGCGCTCGTTGTCCAGCGCCCACGGCTCGGCCGACGTGCCCATCGTGAAGGCACCGCCCGGCACCAGCACCTCGGCCGGCAGCGCCCCGGACCGCGCCGGCGGCGGCTCGGGCGCGTGCAGCACCGGGTCGCCCTTGCGGAGCTGGTGGGTGGCCAGCATGGTCTCGTCGTGCTGCTGCTCGTGCTGGGTGATCATGCCGAAGGCGAACGCCTGCTCGGTCAGCCGCCGCCCCTCCATCGGCGCGTGCTCCAGCACGTCGAACGCCTTCTCGCGCACCTGTTTGACGTACGCGCGCGCCTCGGCCGGGCCGAGCAGCGGCAGCTCCGGCCGGTCGGCGCGGGCGTGCTGGAAGGCGTCGTAGATGTCGTCGATGTCCGGCCGCAGCGGCTCCCGGCCGCCGACGTCGCGGACCAGCCACAGCTCCTCCTGGACGCCGATGTGCGCCAGGTCCCAGACCAGCGGCGACATCAGCTTCGAGTGCTGGCGGACCAGGTCCTCGTCGTCCACGGCGTCGGTCAGCGCCACGCTGCGCGCCCGCGCCCGGGTCAGTGCTTCGGCCGCCCGGGCGCGCAGGTCCTGCGCGCTCAGGTCGCCCAGTGCTTCCGTGCTCATGCTTGACTCCTCGATCGGTACGCGCGCCCCAGCACGCTCTCGCTGATCTCGGTGATCGACTCCTCCGCCAGCCCCGTCACGCCCAGCTCGGCGCACCCGAGGTCGGCCAGCGCCGCCGCGGCGGCCGCCAGCTCCGGGTCGGCCAGGCCGCGGCGCGCGGCCGTGGTCCACCGGTCCGCGACCGGGGCGCAGACCTCGCGCACCTTGTCCACTGTGGACGGCCGGGCCAGCAGCGCCGACACCAGCGCGACCGGCGCCAGCCACGCGTCCGGCGGCTGTGCGTCGAGGTACCGGATCTCCAGGTACCCCTGCGGCCGGACCGGGGTGAACATCGTGGTCAGGTGGTAGTCGAGGTCCGCCTCCGTCGGCTTGGGCAGCAGCGCGGCCGCGCCCCGGCCGTCGATCCAGTCGGCGAACGTCAGCCCCTCCGGCGCGTCCCACGGGCGGTCGCCGCGGGGCAGCACCATCAGGGGGACGTCCATCAGGCGCCCGGCCCACTCCGCGGCCGGATCGCCCGCCACGGTGGCCGTGCGCGTGCGCACCGCTTCCGTGTCGTGCACCGCCAGCCAGCGGGCCGAGGCGTGTCCCGTGTCCCGCCCGGCGTGGACGCGGGAGTTGGCGAAGAGGGCGAGCAGCGGCGGGCCCATCGCGTGGGCCGCTGCCCAGCGGGCCGCGTAGTGCTCCTGCTCCCCCGCGTCGACGCAGATCTGCAGGCCCGCGGTGCTGCACATCATCGTGAGGCCACCGGGACCGATCGGCGCGAACCGGCGTTCCATGGCGGCGTACCGCGGTGTGTGCAGGATCCGGCGCGGCGCACGGTGGGCGTCGATGCCCGTTTCGCCCAGTTCCAGACGGTGCCGGGCGAGGCGGTCGCGCAGGTGGTGGAGGTCGGCCGTCACGGCTGCGTCGAGTTCACGCAGGGAGGCCTGGGGAAGAGCGGAAATCTCGACCTGGCACCCGGGTTCGAGGCTCACGGGTGAGCCGGCCGGGAGCGGGTGGGCGGGGCTGCCGGGGCGGAGTGTCCGCGGGGTGTGCGGACCCAGCGCCGCGGCGAGGACGTCGGGATCGAGGGGTCTGGCCGGGTCGTCGGCATGGTGCACGGTGAACTCCAGCTCCACGCCGGTCAGGCGGGGTGGCCCGTGCTTGAAACACACCGATGCGACGTACGCCTCGCCGGCCGCGCGGTCCGCCAGGACCCGCGCGGTGCGGTTCGACGCACTACCCGACTTCTCGGGGAAATCGTGCACCGCTGTCATGTCCGTTCCTGTTCCTGTGGGGTGGAACTTTCTCGTCTTCGGACGCTACACGCGGGGTACGACAAATTCAGGGCGGATCTTGCGGTGTAGGAGGTGTTCACCACCCTGTAAGAAGTCCCTGATCAGGGCAAAGCCGGTTCGGTACCGAGTCCGAGCTCGGCCGCGGAAGCCCGCACGGCATCGATCACGAGGTGCAGCGCGGGCCGCCGGAACGCCGTCCGCCGGTAGGCGATCGACACCGTCCGCAGCAGCGGCGTGGTGAGCGTGACGACGTCGATCCCGGGCGGCCGCAGCAGGCGCAGGCCGAGGTCGGAGACGAGGGTGATGCCCAGCCCGGCGCCCACCATCGCCATCGCCGTGGACTGCTCTTCGACCTCGTGGTTGATCTTCGGGGTGAAGCCGTGGCGCAGGCAGGCCGTGCGCATCGCCCGGCCGAAGTGGGATTTGGCGCCGGCCAGGATCCACGGGTGCTCGGCGAGGTCGTCCAGCGACGCCGACCCGGCGGGCACGGCCCCGCGGGGCACCGCCGCGTGCAGCCGTTCGACGGCCACGACGGCCCGCTCCAGTCCGGCGTCCCACGGCGTCGGCGCGTCGGAGTAGTCGATCACGAACGACAGGTCGAGGCTGCCGTCGCGAACCGCCTCGGCGGTGTCTTCGGGCGCCAGTTCGCGGGTGCGGACCTCGATGCCGGGGTGCTCGCCGGCGAGCGCGGTCAGGGCCGTGGGCAGCAGGCCGGAGGCGACCGACGCCCACACCCCGGCGGTCAGCCGGACCGTGCGCGACTCCTGGGCTTCCTCCAGGGCGAGCGTGGCGCGTTCGACCGAGCCGAGGATCTCCTCCGCGTGTTCGGTCAGCAGGGTGCCGAGCTCGGTCAGCTGGACGCGCCGGCCGAGCCGTTCGAACAGCTTCGCGCCCACGTCCCGTTCGAGCTGCGCGAGCTGCTGCGACACCGCCGAAGCGGTGTAGTGCAGTGCCGCGGCCGCCGCCGTCACGGTGCCCCGGCGGTGCAGCTCGCGCAGCATCCGCAAGCGGTGCAACGAAAGCTCCATACACAAAACCTAAACGAGATCGTGCAGCAGCGTTAAATGGACGGGCGGGCCACCCGGGGCGCACGCTCGTGATGGCGGTCACGAGGCCGCCCCGGACTTCCCCTGGAGGTGAGCGGCCCGATGACCCCCGCCGAACCGCTGATGCGGCTCACGTGGACCGACCCCGTCACCGGCGCGCACGGCTACCTGGTCGTACACAGCCTGGTCTCCGGCGTCGCCACCGGCGGCACCCGGATGCGGGCCGGCTGCACGATGTCCGAGGTCGAGGACCTCGCCCGGGGCATGGCCGACAAGACCGCGACGTTCAACCTGCCGGTCGGCGGGGCCAAGGGCGGCCTCGACTTCGACCCCAAGGACCCGCGCGCGTTCGACGTGCTGAAGCGGTTCTGCGCGTTCCTGCGGCCGTGGCTGGACGCGCACTGGGTGACCGCCGAGGACCTCGGCGTGCCGCAGCACCTGATCGACTCGGTGTTCGCCGAGCTCGGGCTGGAGCAGTCGTACCACGCGGCGATCCGCCGTTCGGCCGACCCGGCGCGGACCCTGCGCCGGGTGCAGGCGGGCCTCAACGCCCCGGTGCCCGGCGGGCTGCTGCTCGGCGACGTCGTCGGCGGCTACGGCGTGGCGCAGGCGTGCCTGGGCGTCGCGGCGGCGTGGGACTGGGACGTTCGGGCGACGACCGTGGCGATCCAGGGCATCGGCACCATGGGCGGCGGCGCGGCCTGGTACCTGCACGAGGCCGGGCTGAAGGTGGTCGCGGTGGCCGACGCCGCGGGCACGCTCTACGACCCCGCCGGTCTCGACGTCCCGGCGCTGCTGGACCTGCGCGACCGCTTCGGCGAGGTCGACCGGTCCCGGCTGCCCGCCGGGGTCCGTTCCCTGCCGCGCGAAACGATCGTCGGGATCGACGCGGACATCTTCGTGCCGGCGGCGATCTCCTACGCGCTGCGGCCGGACAACGAGAGCGCGGTCAAGGCGAAGGTCGTCGTCGAGGCGGCGAACGCGGCGACGACGCCGGAAGCCGAGGCGGCGCTGTCGGCCCGCGGGGTCGCGGTCGTGCCCGACTTCGTCGCCAACGCGGGCGCGGCGGCCTGGGCGTGGTGGCTGCTGCTGGGCGAGGTCGGTGCGGACCCGGCCGACTCGTTCCTGCGGCTGCGCACGGAAATGCAGGCGAAGGTGGCGCTGCTGCTGGCGGAGTGGAACATGGACCGGCTCCCCCCGCGCGTCGCCGGGCTGCGGCTGGCCGAGGCCAACCGGGCCCGGCGCGCCGAAGCCGCGCTCGCCCCGGAAGGCGAGCCGGGCCTGCTCATCCCCTGAGCGCGAACCGGTCGGTCGCGCCGATCAGGACCTCCTGCATCGACGCGGCCGACACGGTGTGCCCGACGTCGTCCAGCAGCACCAGTTCGCTGCCCGGCCAGGCGTGGTGCAGCAGCCAGGGGGTGCCGACGAGGTTGTTCGTGTCGAGCACGCCCTGCGCCAGCACCGCGGGGATGCCGGCGAGCTTGCCGGCCTCGCGCAGGATCTCGCCGTCGGGGAGGAACGCGCGGTTGCTGAAGTAGTGCGTGACGAGCCGGGCGAAGCAGAGCCGGTACGCCGGGTCGTCGAAGATGTCGGACGGCGGCACGCCGGGCAGCATCGCGTCCTCCCAGGCGCACCAGTTTTTCGCGGCCCGGTGGTGGACGGCGGGGTCCGGGTCCATCAGGAGGCGGTGGTAGGCCGCGGACAGGTCGCCGTCGCGTTCGGCCTCCGGCACCCCTTCGCGGAACTTGGCGAAGCCCTCCGGGAAGTACGCGCCGAGGCCGCGGATCAGCATCTCGATCTCGATGTACCGGTCGGTCGCCAGGCCCATCAGGACGATCTCGCTGACGCGCTCGGTGTGGCGCAGCGCGTAGGCCAGGCTGAGCACCGAGCCCCAGGAACCGCCGAACAGCAGCCACTTTTCGATGCCCAGGTGGGTGCGGAGGCGTTCGAAGTCCGCGACCAGGTGGGCGGTGGTGTTGGCGGACAGGTCGGCGACCGGGGCGCCGGCGTGCGGGGTGCTGCGGCCGCAGCCGCGCTGGTCGGCCAGGACGATCCGGTAGCGCGCCGGGTCGAAGAACCGGCGGACGTTCGCCGAGCAGCCGGAGCCCGGGCCGCCGTGCACGACGAGCGCGGGCTTGCCGTCGGGGTTGCCGCAGGTCTCCCAGTAGATCTCGTGGCCGTCGCCGACGTCGAGCATGCCGTGTGCGTACGGTTCGATCTCGGGGTACAGCATCGGCGCGTCCTTCCACCCGGAATGCAACAGCGCTGTCAGATTACCCCGGGCCGGCTCAGGCCAAAGTGCCGGCCAGTTCGGCCAGGGTGCCGGCCAGCTCCCGCGGGCCGGCCGGGCCGATGTGGATGACGGCGTCCTCCCCCGAGCCGGAGGTGTAGCTGAGGTAGCGGCCCCAGTCGGTGTCGGCGTAGTGGAGCGGCTGCTGCAGGCAGGTGTGCCGGCCGACGTCGTCGCGGCGGCCGGCGTAGAGCTCACCGCTGCCCGACACCGGCCGCTGCACCAGGCTGACGACGTCGGCGATGGCCGGGTCCAGCGGGTAGGCGGCCTGCCCGCGGCGGGCGGCCTCGGTCAGGTCGGCCACCCGCACGGTCCGCGGGTGTCCCCCGCCGGGCCCGACCGGCGGCAGCTGCTCGACGAGCGCCTCGGCGAGCCGGTTCCGGTCGATTTCCTGCACCCCGACGTGGGTCCCGTCGGACACGGCCAGGACGGCCTGCAGCCCTTTGGCGGCGGCGAGCACGCCGTAGGTCCGGCCTTCGGTGCCGACCCAGCCGTAGCACTCCCGCGCGGGACTGACCAGCAGCGGAAGCCAGTCGAGGAAGTCGACGGTGACCCGCCCCCGGACGTCGACCAGCCCAGCTTCGGCGAGCGCGGCATCGATCCGCTTGTCCGCTTCCTCCCGTTCGGCGTCCGACAGCCACAGCGGTTCGGGACGCAGGGTGGGGTGCAGCTGGCCGACCTGTTCCCGGTCGGCCAGCGCGGCCAGCGCCTCGACCGGAACGTCCACCCGGCCTGTTCCCACGTCCACCTGCCTCTTGTTCGCCTTGTTCGCCTTGTTCGCCTTGCTCGCCTTATTCGCCGATGACCGGCGGACTGGTCCGCTGGTCGGTGCCGAAGATCGCATCCGGATCCGCCTCGATCAGGAAGTCCGGGCGCTGGTGTTCCTCGTCCTCGTCGCCCTCGCCCCGCCGTCCCCCGGGACCCATGGGCCCCATCTGGCCGCGCTGGCTCCCCGCGGCCCGCGCGGCGGCCGCCTCCGCGGCGGCGGCGTTGCCGAGGCTGCCCATCCCGGAGCCGCGGCCGCTGCCGAGCCCGCGCTCACCGGCACCGCCGGCCCCGCTGCCGCTTCCGGTTCCTGCGCCGGTGCCTGCGCCGCCGCGGCCCGTGGGGTCGAGCAGCCGGCTGCCGGCGTTGCCGCTGTTGGGGCCGCGGCCGCCGGTGCTGGGGTCGTTGGGGTTGAGCGGGTTCTGGCCGTAGTTCTGCCCGCCACCGCCGGTGTTGGTGGGGTAGAAGTCGATTCCCCCGGTGTTCGGCGGCGTTTTGCCGGGCTGGTCGGTCGGTTGCCCGGGGCGAGTCGGGACGGTGGGCACGGTCGGGCGGCCGGAGCCGGTGGTGTGGGTGTCGTCGCCGGTGCCTCCGGTGCCGCCCGTTCCTCCGGTCCCCCCGGTGCCGGTGCCACCGGTGCCGCCCGTACCTCCGGTACCGCCCGTGCCGCCGGTGCCTCCGGTGCCGCCTGTTCCGCCGGGCTTGTCGGACCCGCCGGTCCGCCCGGGATCGAAACCGGTGGTGGAGGTCTGGTCGCCGCCGCCGGTACCGGGGTGGCCGGGCAGCCACTTGCTTCCATCGCCCGGCTGGTCGATCCCGCCAGGACCGTCGGGGGTGTTCACGGCGATGGCGGCGCCGTCGGCTTCCAGGACGCCGTATTCGGTCGGCAGCGCGGCCCTGGTCCCGCTGGTGACGCTGCTGTACTGGTCCATGACGCGGACGTTGGTCTCGTTCGCCGCGTTGTACCTGGCCATCCCCTCCTGGTAGGAGTCGATGTCGTCCTTGGCCATGAAGGGTCCGGCGATCGGGATGGCGGCCTTGAGCCCGGTGGTCCAGGGGTTGGGCTTTTCGGGCTTGGGCGGCACCTGGACAACGGAGTTGCTGGAGTCGTTGAACACCGCGGCCTGGGTGTCGACCGAAGCTTTGGTCGTGTCGAGCGGCAACGCGGTGTCCCTGAAGGCCTGTTCGAGCGGCCCCGCCCCGGCGTTGGCCGCGTCGGCGGCGTCACCGGTCCACGAGTTCACCATGCGGCTCTGGAGCGCCTTGATGCTCGCCCCTCGCTCCATGTAGGCGTCCGACAGCTGCTGAACCGTCTCGGCCATCTGGCGCAGGCCGGAGGTGTCGCCCTGTCTGAAGTTGTCGTAGATCTGCTTGCCGTCCACTCGTCATGCCCCCTTGAGTGTCTTGACCACACCGGCGGCCGCCTGGGCAGCCGCCGCACACGAATCGTCCTGGCCCTGGTACCCCTGCGCCTGGACGCTGAAGGAAAGATCGTCGGCGATACCGACGTCCATCGCGCAGGTCCCCCTCGATCGCTCGTCCTGGACGCCTGCGTAAACGGCCGGATACCCCTCGACGGCCGGCGCGGGCTCCAGGAACCGCACGAGCTTCTTCTGGCGGTAGGCGGCATAGGTGCCGGCCAGCCCGCCCACCCCGTTGTCACGGTTCCCGGTACCGAGGATCACCTGGAGACCGATGCCTTCGCCCTTGATCTTCCAGGAGCACGACGGTCCCGCCGCGGTCAACGGGGTGTTGCCCGCGGGGTGGTACTCGCCGGCGTCGGTGTACTTCAAGGACGCGAGCAGGTCCTGGGGCAGGAGCCCGCAGGTGTCCGCGGCGTACTTCCCCGCGTCGAGCGGAGGCTGGGTCACCTTGGGGACCTCCGGGTCCGCCTGCGAGGTGCCCGTCGAGGCCGAGGTGCCCGGCGCGGGAGACGCAGCGCCGCCGGTCTCCGAGGTGCAAGCGGTCGCGAGTCCCGCGGAAACGACCAGGGACACAGCGAGGACGCAGATTTTGCTTCGCACGAGGTTGTTCGCCTATGCCTTGAAGGTGTCCGACATGCCCTGGTCGGTGGCCACGGTCTTCGTCTGCGCCGCCTTGAGCTTCTTGATGTACTCCTGGGCGTACTTGCGCATGGAATCGTTCTGGCGCTGCAGGGCGGCGATCGAGTCGCCGCTGGTCGACGCGAAGCTCCCGCTGGCGGAGTCTTCGCCCGGCGCCAGCTTGGGTGTGAAGACAAGGCTGTGGATCTTGTCGCCGTCCTCGACGATCTTGTCGAGGAGGTCCTCCCACTGGCCGATCACCGACGACAGCTCTTCCGGGTCCATCTGGAACCGGCCGCCCTTGCCTCCGCCGCCGTACACGCGGCCGGAGTTGTCCAGGACGTCTCCCCACAGCGCCTGTGCCGCCGCTCCGGCCTCACCGATGATCACGCCGCACCTTCCCCTCAGTTCACCCACCGTGATGGGGCAAACCTTAGCCAACCGTCTCACTTCGTGTCAGCGAAACGCCGCAACGTTCAGACGGTGGGGACGCACCCGCGGTTCCCGCGCACTCCGGGTCACAGTACGTACGTACGGATTGCGAGATGGCGGTCCTCGGTGCCAGGATTTCAGGATGCCACGCGTAAGCCAGGATCACCTCGACGCACGCCGGCGCCAGATCCTCGACGGCTCGCGCGTCTGCTTCGCGCGCTACGGCTACGAAGGTGCCACAGTCCGGCGTCTGGAGGAAGCCACCGGGCTCTCGCGGGGGGCCATCTTCCACCACTTCCGCGACAAGGAGTCGCTCTTCCTCGCCCTCGCCGAGGACGATGCCCTCCGGATGGCCGATGTCGTCGCCGAACAGGGCCTCGTCCAGGTCATGCGGGATCTGCTCGCCGGGGGCGACCACCCCGCCGACTGGCTCGGGACGCGGCTGGAGGTGAGCCGGCGGCTGCGGACCGATCCCGAGTTCCGGGGCCGGTGGGCCGAGCGGTCCGAGCAGCTGACCACCGCCACCCGGCTGCGGCTGCTGCGCCAGCGCGAGGCCGGGAACCTGCGGGACGACGTCGACGTCGACGTCCTCACCGCCTTCCTGGAACTCGTCCTCGAAGGGCTCGTCTCGCACCTGGCCATGGGGCTGCCCGCCGCCGGGCTGGGGCCCGTGCTCGACCTCGTCGAGGAAACGGTGCGGCGGCACCGGCCCGGCGCCGGATGAGCGCGCCGACACACCGGTAACGCCAGCGCCGGACGCGAAGGACACGTTAAGCTTGTCCCCATATCCGCAGTACACGCCGATTTCTTGCTAGGAGTGACCGTTTCGTGCGCGCAGCGCAGTCACCCGGTGACAGTACCGGGCCGGGTGACCGACCCGGCTGTCCGATAGGTTCGTCCCCCGCCACCGAGGCGGATGCGGAATGATCCAGATCCTCTTCGCCGTGCTCGGCGTCCTCCTCTTCGTGCTCCTGACGGTCGGCACCGGCCTCGCCGTCGCCGCCGAGTTCTCGCTGACCGCCCTGGAACGCAGCACCGTCGAGGCCAACGTCCGCCAGGTCGGCGACCGCCGCGCGCTGACCGTCCAGAAGGCGCACCGGACGCTGTCCTTCCAGCTCTCCGGCGCCCAGGTCGCGATCACGCTGACCACCCTGATCACCGGGTACCTGGCCGAGCCGCTGATCGGCGAGCTCGTCCGGCCGCTGCTGACCGCCGTCGGGCTCCCGGCCGGGTTCGCCGGGGGCGCGTCGATCGTGCTCGCCCTGGTCATCGCCACCTCGCTGTCGATGATCCTCGGCGAGATGGTGCCGAAGAACCTCGCGATCGCCCGGCCGCTGCCGACCGCCCGCGCGGTCGCCGGCTACCACTCGCGGTTCTCCGCGCTGTTCCGCTGGCTCATCACCCTGATGAACAACAGCGCGAACTTCCTCGTGCGCAAGTTCGGCGTCGAACCGCAGGAAGAGCTGCGGTCCGCGCGCTCGCCGCAGGAACTGGGCTCGATCGTGCGGTCCAGCGCCGAAAGCGGCACGCTCGACACGTCCACCGCCGAGCTGCTCGACCGCTCGCTGCGGTTCGGCGAGCGCACCGCGGAGGAGCTGATGACCCCGCGCGTGCAGCTGGAGTCCCTCGCGATCGACGACACCGTCGAGGATCTCATCGAGATCTCCCGCCGCACCGGGTTCTCGCGGTTCCCGGTGCACGCCGAGGACCTCGACGACGTCCGCGGCGCCGTGCACGTGAAGCAGGCCTTCGCCGTGCCCGCCGCGGACCGGGCCGCCGTGCCGATCGGCTCGGTCATGCGGCCGGTGCCGACCGTGCCCGAGTCGCTGCCCGGCGACGACCTGCTGCTGCGCCTGCGCGACTCGCGCTTCCAGCTGGCCATCGTCGTCGACGAATACGGCGGCACGGCCGGGCTGGTCACCCTGGAGGACGTCGTCGAGGAGATCATCGGCGACGTCCGCGACGAGCACGACGAGCGTGAGGCGCCGGCGTCGAAGCAGGTCGGTGCGGACAGCTGGCTGGTGTCCGGGCAGCTGCGCGCCGACGAGATCACCGACGTCACCGGGTTCCGGATGCCCGACGGCGACTACGAAACCATCGCCGGGCTGATCCTCGAGCGGCTGGGCAAGATCCCGGCCGAGGGCGACGCCACCGAGGTCGACGGCTGGCTGCTCACCGTCACCACGATGGACAAGCGCCGGATCGCCGAGGTCGAGGTGGCCCCGGTCCGCGCGGCTCCGGAAGCGGCCCCGGAAGCGGAGGTGGCCTCGTGACCGACTGGCTGAACATCGCCCTCGTCGTGGTCCTGCTGCTGGCCAACGCCTTCTTCGTCGGCGCGGAGTTCACGCTGATCTCTTCGCGGCGTGACAGGCTCGAAGCGCTGCTGGAGCAGGGCAAGACGCGGGCGAAGATCGTCATCAACGCGAGCAGGCACGTGTCGCTGATGCTCGCCGGCGCCCAGCTGGGCATCACCATCTGCTCCCTGCTGCTCGGCCGCGTCGGCGAGCCCGCGATCGCGCACCGGCTGGCGGCGGGCTTCGACGCCCTCGGCCTGCCCGAAGCGCTGCTGCACCCGATCTCCTTCGCCATCGCGCTGGCGTTCATCACCGTGGCGCACGTGCTGATCGGCGAGATGGTGCCGAAGAACCTCGCCATCGCCGAGCCCGAGCGGCTCGCGCTGTGGCTGGTGCCGGCGCACGTCGCCTGGGTGAAGGTGGCCAACCCGTTCATCTGGCTGCTGAACTTCGTGGCCAACTCGCTGCTGCGCGCGGTCCGCGTCGAGCCGAAGGACGAGCTGGAGACGGCCTACACCTCCGACGAGCTGGCCGAGCTGCTCAGCGAGTCGCGCCGGGAAGGCCTGCTGGACCAGTCCGAGCACCAGCGGCTCGCCCAGACGCTCTCGTCGGTGCAGAAGACGGTCGCCGACGTGCTGGTGCCGACCGCCGAGCTGACCACGCTCCCCTGCGGGCCGACGGTCGGCGACGTCGAGCAGGCCGTGTCGAGGACCGGGTTCTCGCGGTTCCCGGTGTGCACCGACGACGGGCGCCTCACCGGCTACATCCACGTCAAGGACGTCCTCGACCTCGCCGGGCAGGACCCGGGGACGATCGTGCCCGCCTCGAAGACCCGCGCGCTCACCGAGCTGCGCGCCGACGCCCGGCTCGACGTCGCGCTTTCGGCGATGCGCAAGGAACGCAGCCACCTCGCGCGGGCGCTCGACGAAGGCGGGAACGCCGTCGGCGTCGTCGCGCTGGAGGACCTGGTCGAGGAGTACGTGGGCACGGTGCGCGACGGCACCCACGTGGGCGCATGACGGGTGTCGAGGTGCTCGCCGAGCCGGACTGGCTGGCCCGGGAGGCGGCGCACGTCTCGCGGATGCGCCGGTGGACCGGCCCGCACCAGGAGCGGCGTTCGCGCGGTGAGAAGCACCCGGTGCTGGACTTCCTGTTCACCTACTACTCGTACCGGCCGTCGCACCTCGAACGGTGGCAGCCCGGGCCCGGCGTCGCGCTCGCCGGGCCCGCGGCGCGCCGCTTCCTGGACCGCAAGGGCTACGTCGCGACACCCGACGGCGTCCTGCTGGACCCGGCGGGCTTCGGCGAGGGCAAGATCCGGACGGCCGAGTTCGTGCTCGGCCTGCTGAGCGCGACGGCGTCGCGCGCGCCGCGGCTGAGCTGCTTCGGGCTGCACGAGTGGGCGATGGTGTACCGCGAGCCGGCGGATTCGGTGCGGCACGACCAGGTGCCGCTGCGGCTGGGTTCGGCGGGCACCGACGCGGTCGTCGAGTCCCTCGACATCCGGTGCGGGCACTTCGACGCGTTCCGGTTCTTCACGGATGCCGCGCGGCCGCTGAACGGGCTGACGCCGTCCCGGGAGACGCAGATCGCACTCGAGCAGCCGGGGTGCCTGCACGCGAACATGGATCTGTTCAAATGGGCGTACAAGCTCGACCCGTTCGTGCCGGCCGAGCTGGTGGCGGACTGCTTCGAGCTGGCGGTCGAGATCCGGACCCTGGACATGCGGGCGAGCCCGTACGACCTGGCTTCCCTCGGCTACCCGCCGGTGCGGATCGAGACGCCGGCGGGCCGCGCCGAATACGCCAGGGCCCAAGCGGAGTTCGCCCGCCGGGCGGCGCCGCTGCGTCATCGCCTGATTGCGCATTGCCATCGCCTGGTCAGCGCAGCACCCTGAGCACGGGCCACTGTGAGTCAGATTATTCTCTCACCGATACTCACCTGTTAGGGTGATAACGGTTTGATTGCATAGCAGCGCGTGCTTGACATGCGCTCACCCCGAAAGGATGACGGATGGGGCGACACTACCGGGACGAGGAGCCGGTGCCGCACCCTCAGGACCGCACGCCGCGCGTGCCCGCCGAGGGCCGCAGCGAGGCTTCCGGCGCCTTCCGCACCCCGGGGCGCAGCTCCATCTCCGACGCGTTCGGGATCGCGGGCCGGGCGGCCGGCGCCGCCCGTGAGTCATCCGGTTCGGCCTTCTTCACGGAAGGAGCCGAAGCACCGGGGTTCCCGCCCGCGCCCGGCGGTCCTCAGCCGGTGGCCCGGCGAGGCGAGACCTCCGGGGCCTACCCGGTGACGGGCACCCGCCGCGGCGAAGCATCCGGCGCGTACCCGGCTGCGGGCGGCGGCGAATCGACCGTGACCCGTGCTCCGCGCCGGGGTGAGGCATCGGGGGCCTACCCGGCCGCGAACCGCATCGACGTGCCCGGGACCACCGCGACGCATCCCGCGCGGCCCGGGGAGACCTCCGGCGCGTACGGGATCGACGCTTCCGGCGGCTCCCACCCCGCCCGCCGCGGCGAGGCATCCGGTTCCTACCCGGCCGCGGCGCCGGGCGCTTCCACTGCCACGCACCCGGCCCGTCGCGGCGAAGGGACCGGCTCCCACCCGGCCGCCACCCCCGTCGGATCCACCGCCACCCACCCCGCCCGCCGCGGCGAAGGGACCGGCTCCCACCCAGCCGCCGCTCCTGCCGGGTCCACCGCCACCCACCCCGCCCGCCGCGGCGAAGCGTCCGGTGCCCACCCGGCCCCTGCCCCGGCCCGCCGTGGTGAAGCGTCCGGCGCGTACCCGGCCGCCGAACCCACCGGTAGGCGCGCCTCCCGCCGCCGCGAGGCACCCGCCGAGAACAGCGCCGAGGTCACCACCGCCTACCCCGCCGTCGCCGAGTCGGGCACCCGCTCCCGCCGCGGCAAGCGCGCCGCCGCCCGGCAGCCCGAGTCCGCCGCCGAGCGGACCGAGGTGATCACCCGGCAGGACGACTCCCCCGGCGACCTCGCCGCCCGCGGCGACGACACCGCAGAACGCAGCGAGAACACCGTCGCCCTCCGGACCCCCGAACCCGGTGACACCACCGGGCCGCAGCGCGCGGGTCACAGCGACAGCACCGTCGCGCTCCGGACCCCCGACCGCGGCGACACCACCGGGCCGCAGCGGACGGGCCGCACCGACAGCACCGGGCCGAGCCGGGCCGGGCGCAGCGAAGGCACCGGTTCGCACCGCGTGGTCGGGAAGGGCGACGTCACCGGCTCGCACCGGATCGTCGGCAAGAAGGCGCCGCGGCGGCGGATCGCCACCTGGCCCATCGCCTGCCTCGTGCTCGCCGCCCTGATCGGGCTCGGCATCGTCGGCTGGAACTGGGCCGACAACGAGCTCAACAGCCGGGCCGAGGCGCAGGCCGCCAGCTGCGACGGCGGCACCGCGCAGATGCGGATCGTCGTCACCCCCAGTGTGCAGAAGCCCCTCACCGCGGCCGCCCAGCGGTGGAACCAGGCCGCCACCGTCGTGCACGGCCAGTGCGTGCACGTCACGATCGACGCCAAGCCCTCGGCGCAGGTGCTCGACGCACTGGTCGGCCGGGCCAAGCTCGACTCCATCGGCGGGCTCCCGGCCGCCTGGCTGCCCGAGTCGTCATACTGGGTGAGCGAGCTGACCACCAAGAAACCGGAGATGATCGGCTCGCCCGCCCAGTCGGTGGCGAACGCCCGCTCGGCGGACTACCCGTTCGTCGGGCTCGCCGGCCCGGGCATCGACGACACCGCGCTGCGCGCCGCCCAGACCTTCCGCGAGTACCTGGAACAGCCCGCGCAGCAGGCCGACTTCGCGGCCGCCGGGATCAAGTCGGCCTAGACGCGCGTCCCGTTGTCGAGCTCGGCCACCACGGCGATGTCGTCGTCGGCCAGCTCGAAGTCGAAGATGCCGAAGTGCTCGCGGATGCGGGTCGTCGTGGCCGACGCCGCCACGGCGACCGTGTCGTTCTGCAGGTGCCAGCGGAGCACGATCTGCGCCGGGGTCTTGCCGTACTTCGCGGCGAGCGCGGTGACCGTCTCATCCGACAGCAGCGCCGTGTTCGCCGCCGGGCTGGCCGCCGCGGTCACGATGCCGCGCTCGGCGTGGAACTCGCGCAGCGGGAGCTGCTGCAGCCACGGGTGCAGCTCGACCTGGTTGACCGCCGGCACCGAGCCGGTCGCGTCGATCAGCCGGCGCAGCTCGGCGGCGCCGAAGCCGGCCACGCCGAGCACGCGGGCCCGGCCGTCGGCGCGCAGCCGGCTCAGCGCGCGCCAGGTGTCGGTGAACGCGCCCTTCGTGCCGTCCAGCAGGCACAGGTCGACGCGCTCGAGCTGCAGCGCGGCCAGCACCTGGTCGGCGGCCCGGCGGGCGGTGTCGTAGCCCTGGGCGGGCACGTGCACGCTGACGAACAGTTCCTCGCGCGGCACCTCCGCCGCGGCGAGCACCGCGCCGACCGCCGCCTCGGTCCCGGGCGTGGTGTCGATGCCGCGGTAGCCGGTGTCGAGGGCGATGCGGACGGCCCGGCCGGTCTCGGCCGGGGACAGACCCGCGACGCCGAACAGCAGCTGGGGGATGCGGACTCCGTCGGACAGGGCGAGCGAAGGCGGGACGGCCATCAACCGGTGATCCTCACTTCGGATGCTGCGCGGAACCCCATCATCCCACCGGGACGGCCCGCTCGCGCAGGTATGCCGCCGTCGCCGCGTCGGCCGGGAAGAACGACTCGATGACCAGCTCGGCGACGGTGATGTCCAACGGGGTGCCGAACGTCGCGATCGTGCTGAAGAACGCCAGGTCGGTGCCTTCGTGGCGGAACTTCAGCGGCACGAAGATGTCACCCGGGCCGGGGACCTCGACCTCGGGCACCGGCTGGTCGCAGGGGTAGCCGCGCAGCTCGTCGAGGAGTTCGGCGAGCCCCGCGTCCGCGGTCTGGCTCACCTGCCGCCGCAGCCGGCCGAGCAGGTGGGCGCGCCACTCCCCCAGGTTGAGGATGTGCGGCGCCATGCCGTCGGGGTGCAGGGTGGCGCGCAGCACGTTGGTGGTCAGCTCGGGCGCGACACCGGCGACGAAGAGCCCGACGCCGGCGTTGGCGTCGACGAGGTTCCAGTTCCGGTCGACGACGGCGGCGGGGTACGGGTCGTGGCCCGCGAGCAGCTGCCGGACGGCCTGGCGGACGGCGTCCAGCTCCGGGTCCCCCAGCGCGGTCTCGGTGTAGGCGGGCGCGTACCCGGCGGCCAGCAGCAGCCGGTTGCGGTCCCGCAGCGGGACGTCGAGGTGCTCGCCGAGCCGCAGCACCATGTCCCGGCTCGGCTTGGACCGGCCGGTCTCCACGAAACTGAGGTGGCGGGTGGAGATGTCCGCCGAGATCGCCAGATCGAGCTGGCTGATCCGGCGCCGGTCCCGCCATTCCCGCAGCAGCTCACCGACGGGCCGCTGCCGCGCCTGCACCATGGTCGTCACGCGAGCGACGCTACGGCGATCACGGCGGCGCTGCCATTACTTCCGGGGTAATGGCTCGATGTGCGCGCCGGGCGCGCAGAAGCCGGTGAGCCGGTCCATGAGGTCCGCCAGAGCTTCCCAGGCCGGATCATCGTCGCCCGCCGGCGACTCGGCGACCACCCTGTCTTGGGCCGCGTAGCAGGCCCGCATCAGGCCGAGGGGCGTGACGCCGGCTTCGTAGGCAGCGACGGCCACCCGCTCCAGCGGCGCGGCCGGCCGTTCGGCGCGGGCCGCGGCGACCACCTCGCCTACCAGCCCGGGATCCGCCGGTCCCGGCTTGGCGTGCCACGCGTCGTCCGGATCTTCCTCCACCCGGCGAGTGTCGCGGGCGGGGCCTCGCGGCGCCACCGGATTTTCGCCGCCCCGGCATTACCTCCCGCGTAATCGACGGGCCGCCGCTCGTCCGCCAAAGTCGGTCCCAGCGCAGGACGACGACCGAAACCGTTGTCCCCCAACCGGAAGGAACCAGTCATGACCGACGTCCGCACCCTCGTCGAGCAGTACATCGCCGTCTGGAACGAGACGGACGGCGACCGGCGGCGGGCCCTCATCGCCGACGTCTTCACCGCCGACGCCGGCTACACCGACCCGCTCGGCGCCGTCGCCGGGCACGACGGGATCGACCAGTTCGTCGCCGGGGCGCAGCAGCAGTTCGGCGGGCTCACCTTCAGCCTGCCCGCCGGCCCCGACGCCCACCACGATCTCGCGCGCTTCCAGTGGCACCTCGGCACCCCCGGCGCCGAGCCGGTCGCCATCGGGTTCGACGTCGTCGAGCTCGAAGACGGCAAGATCGCCAAGGTGCACGGCTTCCTCGACAAGCTGCCCGGCTGAAACCCGCGGGGGCTCCCGGCGCCGGGAGCCCCACACGGGGCTGTCAGGCCTTCAGGGCACCCCGCCAGCGGACGGTCGGGCGCAGCTTCTCCGGGTTCACCCGGTGCTTGTTGGCCCCCACGATGTCGAACATGGACTCGATCAGCGTGTCCGACAGCAGGTGCGGCTGCAGCCCCAGCCCGACCAGCCCGGTGTGCTTCACGTTGTAGTAGTGCTCCGGCGCCTCGGTGCGCGGGTTCTCCAGCTGCTCGATCTGCACCGGGCCGGGGAACCGGTCGGCCACCAGCTCGGCGATGCCGGCCACCGGCATGCTCTCCGTCATCTGGTTGAACACGCGGAACTCGCCCGGCTCGGCGGGGTGCTCGACGGCCAGGCGGATGCACTCGACCGTGTCGCGGATGTCGATCAGGCCGCGGGTCTGCGCGCCCTTGCCGTACACCGTCAGCGGCTGCCCCAGCACCGCCTGGATGGCGAACCGGTTCAGCACCGTGCCGAACACCGCGTCGTAGTCGAACCGGGTCGCCAGCCGCGGGTCGAGCGCGGTCTGCGGCGTCTGCTGGCCGTAGACGATGCCCTGGTTGAGGTCCGTGGCGCGCAGTCCCCACGCGCGGCAGGTGAATTCGATGTTGTGCGAATCGTGGACCTTCGTCAGGTGGTAGAAGGAACCCGGCCGTTTCGGGAACAGCACGCGGTCCGTGCGCCCGTTGTGCTCGAGTTCCAGCCAGCCCTCTTCGATGTCGATGTTCGGCGTGCCGTATTCACCCATCGTGCCCAGTTTGACGAGGTGGATGGCCGGGTCGATCTCGGCGATCGCGTACAGCAGGTTCAGCGTGCCGACCACGTTGTTGTGCTGCGTGTACACCGCGTGTTCGCGGTCGATCATGGAATACGGCGCCGACCGCTGCTCGGCGTAGTGGACGACCGCGTCCGGCGCGAAGTCGCGCACCGCCCCGAACAGGAACTCCGCGTCGAGGAGGTCGCCTTCGTAGCTGGTGATCGTCTTGCCGGAGACCTCGCGCCAGGCGGCGATGCGGTCGGCCGGTGATGCGATCGGGACCAGGCTCTCGACGCCGAGTTCGGCGTCGTACCCGCGGCGCGCGAAATTGTCGAGAACGGCCACGTCGTGGCCTTTGTCCGATAAGTGCAACGCGGTCGGCCAGCCCAGGTATCCGTCACCGCCGAGAACCAGCACACGCATTGTGCCGCCTTTCCTGCTCGTTTACGCCACCCGAACGCTATAGATCACGTGCTGATGAGGACCTGGCAATGACCTGTGAATCTCCTATGCGTGGGGGGGCCGGACGGCGGCGCGCGCGGCCCGCGGGGAGGATGGGGACATGACGACGGTAACCAACGGCGTGCGGCCCCGCACGGCGGAGAAGACCCGCCACCGCGGCTGGGCCCGGCTGGCCCGCGCCGCGACGACCTCGGTCGCGGCCACCGTCGTCAGCCAGGTCGTGCTGCTCGCCGTCCTCGCCGCCGGCGGGGTCCCGGCCCTGGCGAGCACGCTGGCCTGGGCGGCCGGGGCGGTGCTGAACTTCCTGGTCACCCGGCGCTGGGTGTGGGGCCGCACCGGGCGGCCGCGGGTGCGGCGCGAACTGCTGCCCTACCTGGCCGTCATCGGGCTCGGCGGGCTGGCGTCGATCGGCCTGACGACCCTCGCGGGCTCGCTGCTGACGCCCCTGGAGCTGCCGCACTTCTGGTGGGTCGTGCTCGTCGACGGCGCGTACGTCGCCAGCTACGCGCTGGTGTTCGCCGTCAAGTTCACGCTGCTCGACCGGCTCGTGTTCGGCCGCGGCGCAGCACGTACCCCCGCCACCACGTCCCGGTCATGACGCGGGCGTAGTTCGCGCCGTAGACGAGGCTGCCGCCCTTCTTGCTCTTGCCCGCCTTGCGCAGCCGCATGCTCATCGGCAGCTCGGTGACGCGGGCGCCACGGGCGGTGACGCCGAGCAGCAGCTCGGAAGACTGGTACTGCGGCTCGTTCAGCGGGACCGCGCAGACCAGGTCCGCCCGCATCGCGCGGAAGCCGAACGACGTGTCGGTGATCCGCCGGGCCGTGAGCACCGAGGCCAGGACCGCGAAGACGCGGACGCCGAGCCACCGGACGCGGCTGTCGGCCTCCTCGTGCCCGAGCCGCCGGGATCCGGTGACGAAGTCGGCGGTGCCGTCGACGACCGGGCGCACGAGCGCTTCGAGCTCGCTGTTGTCGTACTGGCCGTCGGCGTCGGTCGTCACGACGTACTCGGCGCCGGCCTCGGCCGCGAGGTGGTAGCCGAGGCGCAGCGCGGCGCCCTGACCGCGGTTGCGCGGCGCGACGCAGACGTAGGCGCCGTGGTCTTCGGCGATCGACGCCGTGTCGTCGGTGCCGCCGTCGACCACCACCAGCACGTCGACCGGCATGCCGAGGCACTGGTCGGGCATCTTTTCCAGGACTTCGCCGATGCCGCCGGCCTCGTTGTAGGCGGCGATGACGACGGTCAGCGGTGCCAGCTGCAGGCCGGGGTGCCGGCCGCGGAAGTCGTTGAGAGCACCGGCGTCGACGTCGTCGGGGAAGGCCGCGAGCCGCTTCCGGCTCGCCGATGTCAGCGTGGTGAAGCCGAGCGCCCCGGCCACCGGCAGCAGCACCAGCGCCGGGATCTGGTAGCGCCAGGAGAACAGGAACACCGCCGAGGCGAAGAGCAGCACCAGGCCGGCCGACGCCGCCAGCAGCGCGCCCGCCTGGGCCCGGTCCAGGGGCTTCTTGCGTCGGAACACCGGCAGCAGGCCCAACACCGCGCCGATGCCGAGTACTCCGCCCGAGACGTAGCCGCCGCCGAGCTGGTAGTCGCGCAGGATCTTCGCCAGGGGCTGGTCGACGTGCGCGACGACGCCGTCGTTCTGCAGCGTGACCAGGTCGATCAGCGACTGGTCGGCCCACTGCGGGTAGGTGAGCTGGAACTGCCATCGGTCCAGCGGGACGTCGGCCGGGTCCTGCTCGCGTGTCCAGGCGAAACTCTTGGCGAAGTCGGTCAGGATCGCGTCGGCGACGTCGCCGGGCTGGGCCTTCAGGACGGCGATCGCGAACTCGTGCGCCAGTGCGACTTTGTCCGCGCCCGGGGGTAGCGGGCCGGGCCAGTTCGGGTCGAGGTCGGCGTGGGTGTAGTTGTCGACCAGGCGCGTTTCGCGCGGCTCGGCCGGGCAGAACACCTGCACCTCCGGGGCGAGGTGCAGGTTCGCGCAGTCGGCGACGGCGGCGGTGCGGCCGTAGAGCATGTTCCCGGACGGCCCGGTCAGGCCCCACTTCCCGGTCTCGGCATGCACCCGCGCCGCATACGGGACCAGCACGGCGAGCAGGCCGAGGAGGCCGGCGCCGGCCCGGCGCCATCCCGCCCAGTGCCGCCACGCTCCCCCGGCGACGACCAGGAACACCAGCAGCGGCAACGCCAATGAGATGCCGATCAGCCGGGTGAGCACGCCGAAGCCGAGCAGCAGGCCCGCGGCGCCGGCGCGCTTCCAGCCCGGGGTGCCCCACCCGAGCAGCAGCCAGAGGAGCCCGAGAAGGACCGCCTCGAAGGTCACCTCGGACATGATGTTCTGCTCGATCTGCAGCTGGTAGGCGTCGAGCAGCAGCGGGACCGCGGCCAGCGCGCCGACCCACGGACGGCCGCCGAGGCGCAGGACCAGCGCGTAGACGCCGATCGCGATCAGGACCCCGCCGGCGTGCTGCACCGCCGCGACCCAGGCCAGCCCCCCGACGGCGAGCAGCGGGCGCAGGACGAGGTCGTAGCCGATCGGGTTCAGCTGGTCGGCGCGCAGCGCGTGCAGGTTGTCGATGTACCGGAACGAATCGATGTACAGCAGCGCCGGCCGGTAGGCGAGCCAGGTCAGCACCCGCAGCGTGATCGCCGGGACGAGGAGCAGGAGGAGCAGCCAGTGCCGCCGGAGAAAACCGCTCACCGGTTCGCGAGGCCGGAGAAGTACTTCCACGCCGTGGCGAGACCGTCGGTGAGCGAGACCTCCGGCCGGTAGCCGATGGTCTCCGCGCTGGCCGAGATGTCGACGACCACCGCCGGCATCTCGCCCGCCGGGGCCTCGACGTGCTCGACCGGCAACTCGGCCCCGGTCACCTCGCGCACGGCGTCGATCATTTCCAGCACGGACACCGAACAGCCGGCGCCGACGATCGCGCGACCGGAGTGGCCGCTGTCCAGGGCCAGCAGGACGGCGCGGACGACGTCGTCGACGTGCACGAGGTCGCGGCGCTGGCGGCCGTCGCCGTAGACCTTGACCCCGCTGCCGGTCAGCGCGGCCCGCATCATCCGCGGCACGAAACTGTCCTTGTGGGACATTCCCGGGCCGTAGACGTTGGTGAACCGCAACGCACACGTCGTCATGCCGTACGCCCCGGCGTACCCCGACAGCAGCATCTCGCACGCCGCCTTGGTCGCGCCGTAGGGCGTCAGCGGGCGCAGCGGCAGATCCGGGGTGATGGTCGCCGAACCGACGTTGCCGATCACCGCGTTGGTCGAGGCGAGCAGGAACGCCGGCACCTCGCGGCGGCGGGCGAGTTCCAGGAGTTCCTGGGTGACGAGGACGTTGTCGGCGAAGGTGTCCTCGGGGAGCTCGACCGACTTCAGCACCGACGTCAGCGCGGCGAGGTGCACGATCCCCGCGGTCCCGGGCGTCACGGCCTCCTCGCGGACGGCCGCCTCGCGCAGGTCACCGGTCACCACCCGGACACCGGCGGTGTCTTCGGGGAAGGGGATCCGGTCCACGACGGTGACCGGCACGTCCCGGTCGCGGAGGGCGCGCACGACGGCCCGGCCGATGAAGCCGCTCCCGCCGGTCACGACCACGGACGTCCGATCAGGACCGTGCCTGCTCACCATGGGCGTCAACCTACCCCGCGATCCTGTGACCGGTCCGCGAAGGCCTCCGGCGGCGGGCAGGAGCAGACCAGGTTCCGGTCGCCCGCCGCGCCGTCGATGCGCCGGACCGGCGGCCAGATCTTCGGCGTGCCCGGGCCGGCGGGGAACACCGCCGTCTCGCGGCTGTACGGCCGGTCCCATTCGCCGGCAACGCACCGCGCGGTGTGCGGCGCCTGCCGCAGCGGCGAATCCTCCAGGGGCCACTCCCCCGCCGCGACGCGGTCGATCTCGCCGCGGATCGCGATCATCGCGTCGCAGAAGCGGTCGAGCTCGGCGAGGTCTTCGCTCTCCGTCGGCTCCACCATCAGCGTCCCGGCGACGGGGAACGACATCGTCGGCGCGTGCAGCCCGTAGTCCGCCAGGCGCTTCGCGACGTCGTCGACCGTGATGCCGGTGGCCTTCGTCAGCGGCCGCAGGTCGAGGATGCATTCGTGCGCGACCAGGCCTTCGCGCCCGGCGTACAGCACCGGGTAGTGACCGGCGAGGCGGCGGGCGACGTAGTTGGCGTTGGCCACCGCGACGAGGGTCGCCCGGCGGAGGCCGTCGGCGCCCATCATCCGGACGTAGGCCCACGAGATCGGCAGGATCGACGCGCTGCCCCACGGCGCCGCGCTGACCGGGCCGACGCCGGTGGCCGGGCCGGCCGCCGGCTGCAGCGGGTGGTTCGGCAGGAACGGCGCCAGGTGCGCGCGGACCCCGATCGGGCCGACGCCGGGCCCGCCGCCGCCGTGCGGGATGCAGAACGTCTTGTGCAGGTTGAGGTGCGAGACGTCGGCGCCGAACCGGCCGTACTGGGCGACCCCGATCAGGGCGTTGAGGTTGGCGCCGTCGACGTACACCTGACCGCCGGCGGCGTGCACCGCCGCGCACACCTCGCCGACGGTGTCCTCGTAGACGCCGTGCGTCGACGGGTAGGTCAGCATGATCGCGGCGAGGTCGGCGCGGTGTTCGTCCACAGTGGACTTCAGGTGGGCGAGGTCGATGTTGCCGCGCTCGTCGCACCGGACGACGACCACCCGCATGCCCGCCATGACGGCGCTGGCCGCGTTGGTGCCGTGGGCGCTGGCCGGGATGAGGCAGACGTCCCGGGCGTGCTCGCCGCGGGAGCGGTGGTAGGCGCGGATGGCGAGCAGGCCGGCGAACTCACCCTGGCTGCCGGCGTTGGGCTGCAGGGAAACGGTGTCGTAGCCGGTGATCCGGGCGAGCCAGGTGGCGAGGTCGGCGACGACCTCCAGCAGGCCGGCCGCGTCCCCGGCGGGCGCGAAGGGGTGCAGCCCGGCGAATTCCGGCCAGGTGACCGGTTCCATCTCCGCGGTGGCGTTGAGTTTCATCGTGCACGAGCCGAGCGGGATCATGCTGCGGTCGAGGGCGACGTCCTGGTCGGCCAGCTCACGCAGGTAGCGCAGCATCGCGGTTTCCGAGCGGTGCGCGTGGAACACCGGGTGCGCCAGGTACCCGCTCGTCCGGCGCAGCGGGACCGGGAGCGCGTCCGCGGTGTCGGCGTCCAATCCGTCCACATCGGACACCGAGACGCCGAACGCCTTCCACACCAGCGAAAGCCGTTCACGGGTCGTGGTCTCGTCGCAGGCGACACCGACGTGGTCGTCGTCGGCGAGCCGCAGGTTCACGCCGAGGTCGCGGGCCGCCGCGACGACGGCGGCCGCGCGCCCGGGCACGGTCGCGGTGACGGTGTCGAAGAACTCGCCGTGCCCGACGTCGACGCCGCCCTCGGCGAGGCCGGCGGCGAGCACGGTGGCCATCCGGTGGGCCCGCAGCGCGATCCGGCGCAACCCGTCGGGGCCGTGGTACACGGCGTACATCGCCGCCAGCACCGCCGGCAGGACCTGCGCGGTGCAGATGTTCGACGTCGCCTTCTCGCGGCGGATGTGCTGCTCGCGCGTCTGCAGGGCGAGCCGGTAGGCCGGGTGGCCGTCGGCGTCGCGGGAAACGCCGACGAGCCGCCCGGGCAGCTGCCGTTCGAGGCCCTTCCGGACGGCGAGGTAGGCGGCGTGCGGGCCGCCGAAGCCGAGCGGGACGCCGAACCGCTGCGTCGAGCCGACGGCGACGTCGGCACCGAGTTCGCCGGGTGGCCGCAGCAGGGTGAGGGCGAGCGGGTCGGCGGCGACGACCACGGCCGCGCCGTGCTGCTTCGCCTCGCTGATGGTGAGGTCGAGCTCGTGCACCGCGCCGGACGCGCCCGGGTAGGACAGGAGGATGCCGAAGAAGTCGCCGCCGAGCCCGAGCCCGGTCAGCCCCTGGGACAGGTCCTCGACGACGAGCTCGATCCCGAGTGGTTCGGCCCGGGTCCGCAGCACGGCGAGGGTCTGCGGCAGGGTGTCGGCGTCGACGACGAACCGGGACGACGCCGCCCGCCCGGCCCGCCGGACGAGGGTCATGGCTTCGGCGGCGGCGGTGGCCTCGTCGAGCAGGGAGGCGTTGGCCACGGGCAGCGCGGTGAGATCGGCGATCACGGTCTGGAAGTTGAGCAGCGCTTCCAGGCGGCCCTGGGAGATTTCGGGCTGGTAGGGCGTGTAGGCGGTGTACCAGGCGGGGTTTTCCAGGACGCCCCGCCGGATGACCGGCGGGGTGACGGTGTCGTGGTACCCGAGCCCGATCATCTGCGCCATCGGCCGGTTCCGGGCGGCGAGTTCCCGCAGTTCGGCGAGGGCCTGCGCTTCGGAGGCGGCGGGCGGCAGGTCGAGCGGCTCCGCGGACTCCCGCAGCGACTCGGGAACGGCTCGTTCGGCGAGTTCGCCGAGGGAGGCGACGCCGATGACGTCGAGGATGTGCCGGAGGTCTTCGGGACCGGGGCCGATGTGCCGGTCGGCGAAGGGAATGCCCTGTTCCAGGGAGGCGAGTGACGGATCCACGATGGCCTCCTCCGATCGGCGGTGTCCACCGCAGGATTCCGGCGAGCGCCTTGCGCGAGCAGACCTCGCCGAATCCGAAGGAACCCTCCCCGCTCTGTCTGACCCCTAAGGGCGCCTGAGAGTTTCGCCCGTAGGTTGACCCGGGCTTGCACCGTCGGCGGGGCCATCAGGGTGTGTCCTGACGACCCGCTTTCCAGAGGCGTCTCGTCCGCGCGGTCCAGGGTGCCTGAGAGGTTCCGGGGAGGATTTGCTCCTTCGGCGCCGAGCTCAAGGTGTGGCTCGGACTCTCCCGCGCGGATTCGTCGACCGCACGGTGAACCTTACTCTGTCCGCCGCAGCGGTGATCACCCGGTCTTGCGGGCGTTGCGGCGCTGGGTGAGTTCGTCCGGTTCGTGCGTCTCGACGATGCCGCCGTCGGCGCGTTCGGCCGGGAACTCGTGGATGGTGCCGCTGATTTCCTGCATCGCGCCGCTGACCGCGATGCCGAAGACGCCCTGGCCGCCCTGGAGCAGGTCGACGATCTCCTCCGGGGAGGTGCACTCGTAGACCGTGGTGCCGTCGGAGAACAGCGTCACCCGGGCCAGGTCGCGGACGCCGCGGACGCGCAGGTGGTCGACCGCGACGCGGATGTTCTGCAGCGAGACGCCGGTGTCGAGCAGCCGCTTGACGACCTTGAGGACCAGGATGTCCTTGAACGAGTACAGCCGCTGCGAGCCGGAGCCGTGCGCGGTGCGGATGCTGGGTGCGACCAGTTTGGTCCGGGCCCAGTAGTCGAGCTGGCGGTAGGTGATGCCGGCGATCTGGCACGCCGCCGGACCGCGGTACCCCACCAGCTCGTCGGGCAGCGAGTTGTCGGGGAACAGTTCCCCCTGCTCACCAGTCGCGACCTCGACAGGCTGCTTCTCGGAACCAGCCTCGACCACGCAAGCCTCCCCTCGCCCGACCTGACGGCCGGCGAATGACAGCCGGACGGTCCCAGGAGCGGGACCCGCCGGAGATCAACCGCCACGGTCCGGCCCCAGACCGTGAATCACACCGTGGCGATTTCCCTTCTTCGACGGTAAGCGCCCGGACAGTGCCGGTCAACGCGACGCGCGGCAAGCCTCAACGGTCGGCTGAGCCTTTGAGCCGTTCGCCGTACCCCCTACGGCGTGATTCAAACACCTTGACAGAGTTACTCAGCCGAGTAACTTTTTACTCATGCAGGTAAACACTGACCTCATGGCCGAGATGGGCCTCAGCGTCACCGAGGCCGCGCGCCGGGCGCAGATCATCGGCGCGACCATCGGCGTCCTGGCCGATCTCGGCTACCGCCGGACCACCTTCGCCAAGATCAAGGAGCGCGCCAGGCTCAGCAGCACCCGGCTGATCTCGTACCACTTCACGAACAAGGCCGGCCTGATGCAGGCCGTGCTCAGCACGGTCGTCGAGACGAAGGGTGCGTTCCTCACCGAACGCACCGGCGGCGGCCTCGACCCGGCCGACCGGCGCGGCTACCTGCGGGCGCACATCGAGACGTCGATCGCGTTCCTGCGGGCGTACCCCGAGTGCGTCCGGGCGCTGTCGGAGCTGGCCGCCAACGCCGACGACGCCGACGGCTGGGTGATGACGAAGGTGCTGGTCGACGACCTGCGCGTGCACGGCCTGGCCCGCCAGCTCAAGCAGGGCCAGGCCGAGGGCGTCTTCGGCGTATTCACGCCCGAGGTGATGGCGATGTCGATCGCGCAGGCCGTCGACGGTGTCGCCGCGGCCTACGCGGCCGACCCTTCGCTGGACCTCGAAACGTACGGGCGCGAGGTGGCGGACACGTTCGTCAAAGCGACGGCGCCTTGAGGGCCCGGTCGAGCCGGTCCTCGATGCGGGCCTTCGGGAACGCGCCGACGATCGTCTCGACCGGCTCGCCGCCGCGGAAGAGGATCATCGTCGGCAGCGACATGACCTGGTAGGAGCGGGTGGTTTCCGGGTTCTCGTCGGCGTTGATCTTCCGGACGGCGAGCTCGCCGTCCCGCTCGGCGGCGAGCTGCGCGAGCACCGGGCCGACCATCCGGCAGGGGCCGCACCAGGTGGCCCAGAACTCGACGAGCACGGGAACGTCGCTGCTCAGCACGTCGGCGAACGTGCGGTCGGTGACTTCGAGGACTTCGGACACGGCGGGCTCCTTCACGGGCGCGGGGAATCGGGCACGGCACACGGATCGGGCGCCTGCCGGGCGAGCGCGGCGGCGAGCTTGGCGGCCAGTTCGCCGCGGATGCCGCCGAGGCGGGCGAGCAGGGCGTCGGCTTCTTCGAGCTTGCGCCGGTAGACCTCGATCGAGTTCGCGCAGGAATCGCCGGTCTCGTGCCCGCTGCGCAGGCATTCGACGAAGGGGCGGGTCTCCTCCAGGGTCAGGCCGACCGTCTGCAAGGTCTGGATCTCCTTGACCAGCTGGAGGTCGTCCTCTCCGTACTCGCGGTAGCCGTTCGCCGAGCGCCGGGCCTGCAGGAGGCCCTGGTCCTCGTAAAACCGCAGCGCACGGGTGGTGGTACCCGTGCGCTGCGCAAGTTCTCCGATCCGCATGCCTTCGACGCTAGACGTTGACGTCCACGTCAAGGCAAGTTCCCCTCGCCGCGGCGAGGGGACCGCTCCTCAGATGTCGGCTTCGATGGCGAAGGTGTTGCCGTCCGGGTCCTGGAACCAGGCGATCCGCCCACCGCCGGCCCGGGCGGTGATCCCCTTCGCGTCGTGTTCCAACCGGTCGTAGCGGGTGAACTCGACGCCGGCCGCGATGAGTTCGCCGACGACCTCGTCGATGTCGTCGACGTACCAGGTCGCCAGGGTGGCCGAGCTCTTCCCCGCGGTGCCGGACTGGTACACGTTCAGCGCCGGTCCGCCCCCGGATCCGTAGGTCCGGCTGCCGTCGGCGACGTGGGCGCTCGGGCCGGACTGCAGCGCCCGCAGACCGAGCTTGCCTTCGTAGAACTCGACCGCCCGGTGGATGTCGGACACGGCGATCGAAGCTCTGACCTGGTGGGCACTCAGGGACATGAGGCCCCTCAGGTATCTGCTCCGCGGAAGTCTTCCGGGGAAACCGAGTCGAGGAACTCGCGGAACTTCTCGACTTCGTCTTCCTGCTCGTCCGGGATGATCAGGCCGGCTTCCTCCAGCACCGAGTCCACGGCGTGGATGGGGACGCCGATCCGCAGGGCCAGCGCGACCGAGTCGCTCGGCCGGGCGGACACCCGGATGTCGCCGTCGAAGACGAGCTCCGCGAAGAAGGTGCCCTCCTTCAGGTCGGTGATGACGACCTGCTCGAGCTCCCGGCCGAGTGCTCCGATGACCTCTTTCAGCAGGTCATGCGTGAGCGGGCGGGCCGGCCGGACCCCCTGTTGCTCCAAGGCGATGGCGGTGGCTTCGACCGAGCCGATCCAGATCGGCAGGTACCGTTCGCCTTCGGTCTCCCGCAGCAACAAGATCGGCTGATTCGCGGGCAGCTCGACCCGCACACCGACGACGCGCATTTCGCTCATCGGGCTTCGCCTCCCTCTCGTGCACACGGGCTGCAGCGCTGAACCGGCTTCACGCCCTCACTCCCGACGCTACCCGTCATCCGTGCGCTGTGCTCGCTGTCCGGACTCTCTCGGTTCGCCTGCCGCAAACCCGTCCCTTCACGGTACGGCATGCGGTGCCGAACATTCAGTCATTGACATGGGACCGCAAAGAGGATCTCACTGCCCCGTTATCGATCAACACCCGGCGACGCCACGGATTCCGGCCTTGACGAGCAGCGTGTGCAGGGTCACGGACAGGGCCGCGAGCTCCCGCACCACTTCGTCGGCCCGGGACTTGGCCTCCGGGTCGCGGTGCCGGTACACCGGCGTCACGATCTGCTCCAGCAGCCCGACCTCGCGGTCGGCCGCGGCGCGGAACGCGCGCAGGTGTCTCGGTTCGATCCCGAATTCGGTCATCGCCTTCACCGTCCGCGCGACCAGCACCGCGTCCGGGTCGAAGAACCCGGCGGGACCGGGCCGGACCAGGCCGTACTGCTGCAGCTCGGCCAGCGCCCCCGCGTCGATGCCCGCCTGTTCCAGGAGCTCCTCCTGGGTCAGGCGCAGCTCCTTGCCCGCGGCGAAGTCGTCCGCCACGGGCAGGCCGACGTTCTCGGCCGGCGCGTCGATGGGCACCAGCCGGCGCGGCGGGCGGGGCAGGGCCGCGGCGGTCCCGTTGCCCGAGTCCGCCGCGTCCAGCTGTTCCTTGATGACCTTCAACGGGAGGTAGTGGTCCCGCTGGGCGGCCAGGACGAACCTGAGACGCTCCACGTCCGCCGCGGCGAACTGCCGGTACCCCGAAGGCGTCCGGCCCGGCTGGACCAGGCCTTCGGCTTCGAGGAACCGGATCTTGGAGATGGTGACATCGGGGAAGTCGCCGCGCAGCTGCGCGAGAACGGCCCCGATGCTCAACCCGTCACGTTGTGGCCGTCCGGCCGCCGTCACTGCGCCCCCTGGCCCCCGTGCCCCGGGCCGGTCAGGAAGACCAGGCGGAACTTCCCGATCTGCACCTCGTCGCCGCCGGCGAGCACGGCCTGGTCGACCGGCTCGCGGTTGACGTAGGTGCCGTTGAGGCTGCCGACGTCGATGACGACGAACTCGCCGCCCTCACGCCGGAATTCGGCGTGCCGGCGGGAGACCGTGACGTCGTCGAGGAAGATGTCGCTGTCCGGGTGCCGTCCGGCGCTGGTGGTGTCGCGGTCGAGCAGGAACCGCGAACCCGCGTTCGGCCCGCGCTTCACGACCAGCAGGGCCGAACCCGGGGGCAGGGCGTCGACTCCCTGGACCGGGGCTTCCGGGGCGGGCTCGCGACCTTCGGCTTCGGCCAGGAAGTCGGCCCGGAAGACAGAGGTCCGCTCCGGAGACTGCTCCGGGGGAACGCCGCCGGGCCCGTCGTTCGTGCTCACCTGAGCTCTCCTCCACACATGCTGTGTTGCCAGTACTCAAGAACGTGTAGCTGCCAACGTACCGTGCCTGATCGATTCTCCGAGCCCCGGCTCCCCGAACCGGCGGAGCGGGCTTCAGCCCTTGGTCAGGGCGTCGTACGCCTCGGCTTCGAGCAGCGCTTCGAGCCCGGCGGGGTCGTCGAGCCGGATCTCGATCAGCCAGCCCTCGCCGTAGGGGTCGCTGTTGATCAGCTCGGGCGAGTCGGCGACGGCGTCGTTGACCGCGACGACCTCCCCGTCGACCGGCGCGAACAGCTCGGAGACGCTCTTGGTCGACTCGACCTCGCCGAAGACGTCGCCCGCGCTCACCTGCCTGCCGACCTCGGGCAGGTCGACGAACACGACGTCGCCGAGCTGGTCCTGCGCGTACTCGGTGATGCCCACCCGGACGAGCGTCTCCTCGCGGGTGGCGACCCACTCGTGGTCCTCGGTGTAGCGAAGCTCTTCAGGAGCGGACACCGCGGTCCCCTTTCATGCCCTCACTGGCGAAACGTGCTGCGCGAAGTCTTACACCCACACGGCCCAGCCGCCCGCCACGACCCGGCGAAAGCTCACTCTGCGGGTTCGCGGAGGGCGTTGCGTGCCTGCACGACGTAGAGGACACCGGACCAGACGTAGAGAACGGCGCCCCAGATGGTGAAGGCGTACCCGATCGGCCGCGCGACCGCGGCGACGCCGGAGCCACCCTGCGCGAGCAGCAGGAACGGGAAGGCGTACATCAGGACGAAGGTGGCCCCCTTGCCGAGGTAGGTGACCTCGGGCGGCGCGAACCCCCGGCGGCGCAGCGTCATGACGCAGACGCCGAGCACGGCCTCCCGCAGCACCAGCGGGACGACCACCCACCACGGGATGATGTCCCGGACGAGGAAGGCGATCAGGGTGGCGAGGATGTAGAGCCGGTCGGCGGCGGGGTCGAGCAGCTGCCCGAGGCGGGACATCTGGTTGAGCCAGCGGGCGAGCTTGCCGTCGAGCCAGTCGGTGAGGGCGCTGAAGACGAGCAGTGCGAGGGCCCAGCCGTCTTCTCGGGGGCCGAGCAGGAGCCAGAGGAAGACCGGAACGCCGGCCAGCCGCAGCAGGGAGAGGATGTTGGGGACGTTGAGCGCCTGCCGCAGCAGGGAGGGCTCGGCGGTACCGGGCTGAGCGGCGGGTTCGGGGGCGGCTGTGCTCACGGGGCCATTAAACAGCGGAGGGGTGGCGGGGCGCCCGGTGGTGCGGTGCGGGGTCGGGGCCTGAAGGGCAGGGTGCGGGGCCTGGTTGGTGGGCCGGCGCCGGCTGGGACGGGGCCGGGCCTGGCGGCGCGAGGTTGCGGCCCCTTGCCGGGCCTGCGCCAGGTGGGAAGTGGCCGGGCTGACGGGGCGAGGCGGGCGGCCTCAACCGACTGGGAGCGGCCGCGGCTGGCAGGGCGAGGCGGGCGGCCTCCACCGACCGGGGCTGACGGGGCGGGGCGGGCGGCCTCCACCGACCGAGGCTGACGGGGCGGGGCGGGCGGCCTTCACCGACCGGGAAGCGGCCGCGGCGGGCGGGGGCGAGGCGGCCGGCCTCCACCGACCGGGCGGACGGGGCGTGCGGGCTGCACCGGCCGGTGAGCGGTCGGGCCGGAAGTACAGGGGGTTCTGTCTGCCGGACCTGCGCCAGCCGTGCCGTGGCCAGGCCAGGCGCCGCAGGGTAGAGGCCCCATGCCTACGCCGGCCGTGGCCGGCCGTGGAGCGGCCGGGACCTGCGGTGCAAGGTGAGGCGCTCACCCAACCTGCCGAAACCGTCCGCCCGCAGCCCTGGTTGCCGGGCCCGCGCCGGCCGAGCACCGGCCCGGGCGGGCGGCGCCGGCAGGGCATTGCCCGACCGGCACCGGCCCAACCCCCGGAGGACGATCCCCGGCCCACCCTCCCCCAGCCAGGGCGGCCAGGGCGGGCTCAGCTGGCCCGGCGGTGGCTCCACCCGCGGCGCTGCAGCTCCGCGCTGGTCAGCGACTCGGGGCGGCCGCGGTAGTCGGTGCCCATCCAGCGGGCCCGGCCCGCGCGGCCCTCGAGCACATACGGGCGGC
This sequence comes from Amycolatopsis sp. NPDC049688, assembly GCF_040674975.1. NCBI lineage: Bacteria > Bacillati > Actinomycetota > Actinomycetes > Pseudonocardiales > Pseudonocardiaceae > Amycolatopsis > Amycolatopsis sp. NPDC049688. The sequence continues at coordinate 1,152,819 of NZ_JBFANY010000001.1, read as the reverse complement.
CGCAGCACCAGACCACGGTGCTCGGGACGGTCGGCGGACTGGACGGGTCTTCGGTACTGGTCACAGCGTCGGCGTTCATCGCTCTCACGGATCTCGGGACGGGTGTCGGGGACGGGGAAGCTCGTCGGCTCCCACCAAGATCTTCGGCTCGCCGGGCCGGATTGTTAACGGGAACGGCCGGAATTAGACCGATCGATTCTTGATCGCAGCGGGAGGTTTCGGAGCGTGAACGGAATGTTAACTGTCCATTGTGGACACCAATTCGGCGGCCACCGGACCGGGGCGCCACGCCGCTGGAGTAATCTCCGGCACACCCGTGGGCGCGTCGGTCCGCGGGGCCCCGGCCCGGATGGGCCAGAATGACCGGGCCAGCCAGCCGGGGAGGAAGGATCGCGGTGCCCCACCCGACCACCACGAAGACGTGGCTCGTGGCCTGCCTCGCCCTGCCCGTGCTCGCGGCCTGCTCCGGCGGCCCGGCCGCGCAGGCGCCCCCGGCGCCGCCCTCCTCGACCGCCTCCGCGCCCGCGACGACGCCGACCGGCACCCCGCCGCCCCCGCCCGCCGCTGCGGACGGCTCCGAGGCGCCCGCTCCGGTGTCCAAGCCGTCCGGGCCGCCGCCGTCGGTGCCCGGCTCCTGCGGCACCGTGACCGCCGCCAGCGGGCTGACGCTCTACGTGTTCGACAGCGGCTCCGCGGGCGTCAGCTGCGCCGCCGCGACGAAGCTCGTCGGGGACTTCCACCGCAAGATCGCCGGGCGCCAGGGCGCCGGCTCGAACGACGCGGTGAACGAGACCGTCGACGGCTGGCTGTGCGCCTCCGGGCCGCCCGCCGCCCAGGGCGGCACCACCTGCACCAAGGGCGAGCAGACGGTGTTCGCCGCCGTCGTGCCGTCCGAGTGAGAACCCGTTCCGTCCGCTCCTGAAGGGCCCATGAAGACTCTCGCGTACCCCCTGCTGCTCGTCGCCGCGACCGCCGCACTGGCCGGTTGCGGTGGTGGCGACCCGGCCCCCGCCGCGCCCTCCTCCTCGGGGGCGGCCGTGCCCGCCGCCGCCGCGGCGGCCGCCTCGACGGCGCCCGGCGTGCCGTGCGGCGACGTCACCGGCGCGGGCGGCGCCAAGACGGCGGTCGTCGCGCACGGGAAGGTCGACTGCGCCGCGGCGAGCCAGCTGCTGAAGGACTACTTCGCGAAGCTGACCCCGGCCGAGGCGAACGACGCCGACGGCCCGGGCCCGATCGCGATCGGCGAGTGGACGTGCGGCAGCGGGGCGAACGACCCGGTGACCGCCTGCTCGACCGAGGACGGCCGCCAGGTCGAGGGCACCCGCAGCTGACGTCAGGACTTCAAGTCGGGGAAGTCCTCTTCGCGGTACTCGGTCCCTTCGCCACGCTTCGGGTCGCTCTCCCGCCCGCGGAGCTCGACGCGGCGGATCTTGCCCGAGATCGTCTTCGGCAGCTCCGCGAACTCGAGCCGCCGGATCCGCTTGTACGGCGCCAGGTGCTCGCGGCAGTGCGCGAGGATCGACCGCGCGGTCGGCGCGTCCGGCGCGAAACCGGCGGCCAGCACGACGTACGCCTTGGGCACCGCGAGCCGGATCGGGTCGGGGGCCGGCACCACCGCCGCCTCCGCCACCGCCTCGTGCTCGATCAGCACGCTCTCCAGCTCGAACGGCGAGATCCGGTAGTCCGACGCCTTGAACACGTCGTCGGTGCGCCCGACGTAGGTGATGTAGCCGCGTTCGTCGATCGAACCGACGTCCCCCGTGTGGTAGAAGCCGTCCGCGAAGGCCGCCGACGTGCGTTCGTCGTCGTCGGCGTACCCGGTCATCAGGCCCACCGGCCGGTGCGCGAGGTCCAGGCAGATCTCGCCCTCCGTCGCGCGCTCGCCGCTGACCGGGTCGACCAGCGCCACCACGAAGCCGGGCAGCGGGCGGCCCATCGACCCGGGCACGACCTCCTGGCCCGGCGTGTTCGCGATCTGGACGCTGCTTTCGGTCTGGCCGAAGCCGTCGCGGATGGTGACGCCCCACGCCTTCTCGACCTGGTCGATCACCTCGGGGTTGAGCGGCTCGCCCGCGCCGACGACCTTGCGCGGCGGGGTCTTCAGTGCCGTCAGGTCGGCCTGGATGAGCATCCGCCAGACCGTGGGCGGGGCGCAGAAGCTGGTGACGCCGCACCGGTCCATCTGCGCCATCAGGGCACCCGCGTCGAACCGGCTGTAGTTGTAGAGGAACACCGTCGCCTCGGCGTTCCACGGGGCGAAGAAGTTGCTCCACGCGTGCTTCGCCCAGCCGGGCGAGGAGATGTTCAGGTGGACGTCGCCGGGTTCCAGCCCGATCCAGTACATCGTGGACAGGTGGCCCACCGGGTACGAGACGTGCGTGTGCTGCACCAGCTTCGGCTTGGCCGTCGTGCCGGAGGTGAAGTAGAGCAGCAGCGGGTCGCCGGCCTTCGTCGGGCCGTCCGGGGTGAACTCGGGCGACTCGGCGAACGCGGCCGAGTACGGCTGCCAGCCCTCGACCGGCTCCCCCACCGCGATCCGCGTGTAGTCACCCTCGACGCCGTCGAACTTCGGCGCGTCCACCGAGCGGACGACGACGTGCTTCGCCGCGCCGCGCTCGACGCGGTCGGTGAGGTCGGCCGGGCCCAGCAGCGTCGACGCCGGGATGATCACGGCGCCGAGCTTGATCGCGGCGAGGATGGTCTCCCACAGCTCGCCCTGGTTGCCCAGCATGAGGATCAGCCGGTCGCCGCGGCGGACACCGAGGCCGCGCAGCCAGTTGGCGACCTGGTTGGACCGGCCGGACATCTCCGGGTAGGTCCAGCGGTTCTCGCGGCCGTCCTCCTCGACGATCCACAGCGCGTACCGCTCCGCGTTGGCCGGATCGTGCGCGACCACGTCGAACCAGTCGATCGCCCAGTTGAACTCGTCGAACTCCGGCCAGGCGAAGTCGCGGTACGCGGTGCCGTAGTCCTCGCGGTGGGCCTGCAGGTAGTCGCGCGCCACGCGGAACGCGTGGTGGACCTCCGAAGCGCTCACGCCATACCTCCTATTCGCCCTTGAACTCCGGCTTGCGGCGCTCCATGAAGGCCTGGACCGCTTCGCCGAGGTCCTTGCTGGGCAGGAACGCCGAGTTCCACGCCGCGACGTACCGGAGGCCGTCGGCGACCTGGCGCTCGGTGTTCGCCGCCAGTACCTGCTTCGTACCCTGCACCACCAGCGGCGGGTTCGCAGCGATCTCGCCGGCGAGTTCCCGCGCGGCCTTCAGCAGCGCTTCCTGGCTTTCGTAGACGTCGTTGACCAGGCCGATCTTCTCGGCGCGGGCGGCGTCGACGTCCTTGCCGGTGAGGGCGAGCTCCCGCAGGTGGCCCTCGCCGATGATCGAGGCGAGCCGCTGCAGGCTGCCGAGGTCCGCGACGATGGCGACGCGCACCTCGCGGACGCTGAACTTGGCGTCGGCGCTGGCCAGGCGGACGTCCGCGGCGGCGATGACGTCGACGCCACCGCCGATGCACCAGCCGGAAACGGCCGCGACGACCGGTTTGCGGCATTCCGCGATCGAGCTGACCGCCGCCTGCAGCGACCGGACCTGGTCGAGGAAGGCCGTGCGCGGGCCGGCCAGGTTGTCCCCGCCCAGCATCGGCGCCCAGTCGCCCATCATCGCCGGCAGGTCGAGGCCGTAGGAGAAGTGCGCCCCGCTGCCGGTGAGAACCACGGCCCTGACCTGCGGGTCGGCGTCCAGCGTGCGGAACACCAGCGGCAGCTCGCGCCAGAAGTCCGGGCCCATCGCGTTGCCCTTCGACGGGCCGAGAAGCGTCACTTCGGCCACAGGGCCGTCGACGTCGACCTTGAGGGAGACGAGGTCGGGCAGACTGTCAGCAGTAGCGGTCATGGGGTCATCTTGACCCATGCCCGCGGCGACCCGCCATTGGCACCTTGTCAATTGACCCGCGCGTCACTGTGCCAACCCGGTCGGGGGATGCTTTCCTGAAAGGGACTCACACCACGACACGGGGAGGACGGTGGGACATGAGCCCGGCCAGTGCGACCGCGATCGAGCCCGGACCGCCGCCCGCCCCGGTCCGGCGGGCGTCCCGCCCGATCGAGCTGACCGGCTCGTTCGACCACGAAGGCCACCGGCTCTGGTACACCGAGTTCGGCAGCGGTGACAAGGTCGTCGTCCTCACGCACGGCATCATGCTGACCCGCCGGATGCACGCCCCGCTGGCGCGCCGGCTGGCCCGCGCGGGGTTCCGGGTGATCACCCTGGACCTGCTCGGCCACGGCGACTCCGACCGGCCGACCGAGTCGTGGCTGTACTCGATGCCGTCGTTCGCCGAGCAGACCCTGGCCCTGCTGGACCACCTCGACGTCTCGTCGGCCGTCATCGGCGGGACGTCACTGGGGGCGAACGTCTCGCTGGAGGTCGCGGTCCTGGCGCCTTCGCGGGCACGCGGGCTGATCGTCGAGATGCCGGTGCTGGACAACGCGATCGTCGCCGGGCTGGTGACTTTCGCCCCGCTGCTGATGGCGGCCCGGTTCCTGCCGTTCACCGTGCAGGCGGTGGCGCTGGCGGCGTCGTTGGTCCCGCACGGCAACCAGTGGATCGACGTCGTCACGGACACGCTGTCGCAGCGCCCGGCCCCGATGGCGGCGCTGCTGCACGGGGTGCTGTTCGGCCGGATCGCGCCGCCGAAGGCGGTGCGGCGCAGGATCACGACCCGGGCACTGGTGATCGGCCACCAGGGCGACCCGATCCACCCGTTCGGCGATGCGGACACCCTGGCGGTCGACATGCCGGACGCGGAGTTCGTCCAGGCCCGCAGCCCGGTCGAGCTGCGCCTCGACCCGACCCGGCTGTCGGACGCGATCCGCGATTTCGCCGCGAGCTGCTACGAAGACTGACATGCTTCGCCCATGCCTTTGGTGTGGGTGACCGGCAACGCCGGAGCCGGCAAGTCGGCGGTCTGCGCCCTTCTGAAGGAATGGGGCGAGTTCGCGGTCGACGCGGACGAGGAGGGTTACCACCACTGGGCCGACCGGACGACCGGCCAGGTGGTCACCGACCCGCCCGACCCGGTGCCGTCGGGCTGGCTCGACCGGTTCGGGTGGCGGATCGACCGCGCGAAGGTCGAATCCCTGGCGGCCCGGACGGCCGGCGGGATCGCGTACTTCTGCGGCTGCCCCGAGAACCACGAGGACGTGCGGGATCTCTTCGACCTCGTGATCTGCCTGGTGATCGACGAGGACACGCTCCGCCACCGGCTCCGGACCCGCACGTCGAACAGCTTCGGCAAGCACCCGGAGGAACTGGCCGCGGCCCTCGGCGACAACGCCTACCGGCACCCCGGCGCCACGATCGTCGACGGCACCCGCCCCCTGACCGAGGTCGCCGGCGCGATCCTCGCCGAGGCAGCACGCGTGCTGCCTCGGCGGGACGCGCGAGGTTCCTCTTAGGACACCGGGGCGAGGCCGGCCACCGGGCCGATCACGATCACCGCGGGCGGGCGGACTCCCGAGGCCGCCGCGTCGGTGACCACCGTGTCCAATGTGGACCGCAGCGAGCGCTGGGTGCGCATCGTGCCGTCCTCGATGATCGCCACCGGGGTGTCCGCCGGACGGCCGCCGTCCAGCAACGCCTTCGCGAACTGCGGGAGGCGCTCCACGCCCATCATCAGGACGATCGTGCCCTTCATCCGGGCCAGCAGTTCCCAGTCCACCAGGGACCGGTCGTCGCCGGGGGCCACGTGGCCGGAGACCACCACCACCTCGTGCGCCACGCCGCGGTGGGTCACCGGGACGTCCGCCGCCGCCGGGACCGCGAACGCGCTCGTGATGCCCGGCACCATCGTCACCGGGACGCCCGCCTCGGCGCAGGCCAGCACCTCCTCGAACCCGCGGCCGAACAGGTAGGGGTCGCCGCCCTTGAGGCGGACGACGAACTTGCCCTCCTTGGCCCGCTCGACCAGCGTGCTGTTGATCACGTCCTGGCTGGCCGCGCGGCCGTACGGGATCTTCGCCGCGTCGACGATCTCCACCTCCGGCGCGAGCTCGTCGAGCAGCTCGCGGGGCGCCAGCCGGTCCACCACGACGACGTCCGCGCGCGAGAGCAGCCGGCGGCCGCGGACCGTGATCAGCTCCGGGTCGCCCGGGCCGCCGCCGACCAGGGCCACGCCGGGCAGGGTGCCCTCCGGGTGCGGGGTGCGGCCGTCCTCGATCGTGCCGTTGTGCAGGCCGTCGAGCATCGAGTCACGGACCGCCGCCGAGCGCAGCGGCTCGCCGCCGGAGAGCACGCCGAACAGCAGGCCGCCATGCCGCCCGGACGCCGGGGTCACCGCGGAACCGGACTCCCCCTCGTCGGCGCGGACGCAGAACACCCGCTCGCGCTCGGCCTCTTCGCAGACGGCGGCGTTCACCGACGGGTCGTCCGTGCAGGCCAGCGCGTACCAGGCGTCGCGGAGGTCACCGGGCTCGTAGCGGCGCTCGTGCCAGACCAGCTCGCCCGCGTCCACCATCCCCTGCACCGATGGCGTCGTGTGCGGTGACACCAGTTCGACGCGGGCTCCCGCGCCGATCAGCCGGGGCAGCCTGCGTTGCGCGACCGTGCCGCCGCCGATCATCACGACGCGGCGGCCGGTGAGCTGGAGGCCGGAGAGGTAGTGCGGGTCGTCCATGGCCCGGAGTTTATTGGCGGTTCACCCCCGCGCCAGCCCAGCGTGGGTCATGCCACGCGGAACACCGGCCCGCGGGCCACGAACGGCAGCCGCGCGCCCCGCGGCACCAGGTACGCGTGCTCACGCCGCGGCCGGACGTGGTCGCAGTACGCGTCGGTGATGATCAGGATCGGCCCGTCCGCCGGGAAGTCCGGCGCCCGCTGCAGCAGGTCGACGCCGGGCTGCAGGATCGTCCCGCCACGGCCCCGCACCTTCACGCGGCCGGCGATGTCCTCCACCGCGAGGTACCCGGCGTCGTAGGCGACGGCGTCGCAGAACACCACCCGCGCCGCCGGCACGTCCCGGGCCAGCGCGTAGGACGCGATCGCGCCCAGCGCCTTGCCGAGCAGCTCGGCGTTCATCGACCCCGACGTGTCCAGCACGACGCCGAAGGTGACGCGCCGGTCGAGGCGTTCCGGCCGGACGCGGCCCGGGCGCGGGATGTCCGGCGTCGACGACTGGCGGCGGGACGCCCGCGCGTAGCTGCGCACCGGCAGCTCCACCCGGACGTGCTCGTCGAACCAGCGCGCCAGCTGCGCGTCCCACGGCAGCGGCGGGTGGTCGAGCGCGCGGATCTCCTGCTCCAGCCCGAGCGGCAGCAGTCCGCGGCCCTGGGCGTGGTGGTACTCGAGGCCCTGGGTCAGCGCGCGGCGGTAGAACTCGTCGAGGTCGACACCCTGGGCGCGGGAACCCCACGGTACCGGGCGGGAGCTCCGCTTCGACGACCGGCGCTGCGCCGCCTCCGGCTCGGACAGCCACTCGCCGAGCACGTCACCCGCCTCGCGCGAGCCCGGTGTCCGCAGCTTGCGGGCCCGGCGGAGGTCCGTGGTCAGCGTGTCGTACACCGACTCCGCGGACATCCCGGTCAGCTGCTGGTCGTGCAGGAGGCCGTCGGGCAGCTCGCCGACGCCCATCGCGACCAGCCAGCCGTTGATCACGTAGTCGCAGGCGACGTTCCACAGGTACGGGTTGCGGCCCAGCGCGCGGCGATCGTGCCGCAGGGCCGCGTGCAACATCTCGTGGGCCAGCACGAACCGCCACTCCTCGGCGCTCAGCGCCGCGCCCGGGTTGACGTAGATCTCGCCGTGCTCGGCGTCGACCGCCGCGAGGGCGATGTCCCAGACGCGGACGACGTCGGCGTCCACGACCAGGGTGAACCCGGCCGCCACCGCGCCGAGCAGCGGGAACGACGAGACGAACCACGACAGCGCCCGGTCCCACTCCCCCATCGCCCGCCGGTGCCGCGTCTCGCCGCGCGCGTCGGCGGCACGTTCCATGGCCTCGGTGGCCGAGGCGATCAGCCCGCGGGCGAACCGTTCGGTCCACGGCGTCGGCTTCCCGTGGTACTGCAGCTGCCAGCGGCTCATCGCGCGCGCCAGCCGCAGGCACGGACCCGGGCCGCCGGCGAACGGCTCGGGAACGCCGGTCTCGCGCCACACGCGGGTCAGCGCGAGCTCGTCGGTCCCGGGCAGTTCGGGCAGGTCGACGACGGGCGTCCCGACGCGCACCGCCTCCGCGAACCGGTGGACGGCCACGCAGCAGGCCGTGGCGTAGACCGGGTCCACGTCGTGGCCGGGCGTGATCGCCTCGGCCTCGGTGAGCCGGTCGTCGTCGAGGTGGCCGAGGCCGAGGTGCAGCAGGAGGTGTGCGAACACCCACGCCCACTCGTCCGCCTCGGCGTCGCGGCCGCGGTTCGCCGTGATCACCCCGCGGTCGTTCACGACGGCCCAGCCGGCGCCGGCGCTCTCCGGGCTCAGGTTCGCGCCCCGGGCGAGGTGGTCGAGGACGGTGTTGGCGCGCACCGCGGCCCAGCCGTCGGCGATCGCCTTGTTCCGGCGCTCGCGGCGCTTCGATTCGGCGCGGGCGTTGCTCATGCGCGGGCCGCCACCAGCCGCGGCAGGTCGCGGGCGGCTTCGACGAGGAACCACGAGGGCAGCCGCGGGTGGCCGGTTTCGTCGTCGGCGATGACCAGCTGCGCCATTTCCAGGGAGATTTCGGCCAGCTCGACCAGGAGGCTCTTCGCCCGGAACGCGAACTGGCGGACCGCCGCCGACGCGTGCCGCTTGTCCGCGGGCAGGTCCTTGACCAGCCGCGCGCGGAACGTCTCGGCGAGGAAGTAGAGCAGGTCGCGGTCACCCGCCTCGGCGGGCCAGCGCGCGTCGCCCTTGAGGATCGCCTCCAGGTCGAAGGCGTGCCGGGCCACCTTGAGGTACGCGCGGAACGCGCCCGCGTGCGCCGGGGTGAGCGTCGCGTACGCCAGCAGGGCGACCGTCTCGTCGTCGGCCGGGTCGCCGGCGGAGTGGAGCAGGTCCGAGAGCATGTGCCAGGACCGCGGCGTCGAGAACGGCTCCTCGGTCTTCGGCGGCGGGCTCCACAGGTGGTCCGGGCGCTGGGTGAGGTACTCGAGCACCCACGGGTGGATGCCGTTCCCGGCGGCCCAGGCGAGCCAGTCGCCCGGTGCGGCCCGCAGGTGGACGTGCACCAGGCGGTTGACCAGGGCCGAGGCCATCGGCCGGGCCAGGGCCTGGTCGGTGGCGCGGTTGCCGGCACCGATCACGACCGAGCCCGGCGGCAGCTCGTAGGAGCCGATGCGGCGGTCGAGGATGAGCGAGTAGAACGCCTTCTGGACGTCGGGGGCGGCGGCGTTCAGCTCGTCGAGGAACAGGCAGTACGGCTCGTCGCGGGCGATCTGCTCCGGCGGGCAGAACCGGCTGCGGCCGCCCGTGATCTGCGGGACGCCGATCAGGTCCTCCGGCGCGAGCTGGGTGCCCAGCAGCGAAACGCAGTGAAGGCCCAGCGACGCCGCGAACTCGCGCACCAGCGAGGACTTCCCGATCCCGGGCGCGCCCCAGAGGAACACCGGCCGGACGACGGCGGTGGTCAGCAGGAGCTCGGGCAGCCGGGCGGGCGTGACCGTGAGCTGGGCGTGCAAGCGTGGACCTCCTGGTGGTCAGGACATCCCGTGCGACGCCCCCGTTCGTGCGCCCATGGTCGCGCGCCGCCCGGCTTCGCGCATCCGAATTTCAGCTCGCGCGGCCCGCGGACGGGTACGGCAGCAGGGCCATCTCGCGCGCGTTCTTGATCGCCGTGGCGACCTGTTTCTGTTGCTGCGGCGTCAATCCCGTCACGCGGCGGGCGCGGATCTTGCCACGGTCGGAAACGAACTTCCGCAGCAGGTCGACGTCCTTCCAGTCGACGTGGGTGATCTTGTTGGCGTGCAACAGGTTCACCTTGCGCTTGCCCGGACGGTCGCGGTGCGGCTTCGGCATCCGGCTCACCAGCTCGACTTCGCCACGCCGGGAAGTTCGCCGCGGTGCGCCGCCTGCCGCATCTTCACCCGCGACAGCCCGAACTTCCGCAGGTAGCCGCGGGGACGGCCGTCCGCGGCATCCCGGTTGCGGATGCGGGTCGGGCTCGCGTCGCGCGGCAGCTTCTGCAGCGCGACGACGGCGTCCGCCTTCTCGTCCGGCGACGACGCCGGAGAGGCGATGACGGCCTTGAGCGCGCGGCGGCGTTCGACGTACCGGGCGGCGATCACCTTCCGCTGCTCGTTCTTCGCGATCTTCGACTTCTTGGCCATCAGCGCTCTTCCTTGAACTCGACGTGCTTGCGCGCGACCGGGTCGTACTTGCGCAGGACCATCCGGTCCGGGTCGTTGCGGCGGTTCTTCTTCGTCACGTACGTGTAGCCGGTGCCCGCGGTGGACCGCAGCTTGATGATCGGCCGGACGTCGGTGCTCTTCGCCATTACAGCTTCACCCCCTTCGCCTTCAGCTCGGCGACGACGGCCTCGATGCCGCGCTTGTCGATCGTCTTCATGCCCTTGGCGGAGACGCGCAGCCGCACCCAGCGGCCCTCACCGGGCACGAAATAGCGACGGTTCTGCAGGTTCGGCTCCCACCGCCGGGACGTGCGGCGGTGCGAATGCGAGACCTGCTTGCCGTAGCCCGGCTTGCGGCCGGTGACCTGGCACACGGCGGACAAGGGCCCTCCCGAGTTGATAGTGGTTTTCATTTCCATGTACTGTAGCGCACCGCACCCCGCCCGCATTCCTGGAGCCCCTGTGACCCACCACCCCCGCGTCCCGCTCGTCCTCGTGAGCGGTCTGGCCGCCGGACCGAACGCCGCGCTCGCCGAGCTGCTGTGCGTGGCCGAGCCCGGCACCGCCGTCGTCCACCACGACCTGCGCGAGATCCGCTCCGGCGTCGTCCGCCGCCGGCTGCGGCTCGCCGAGCGCGACGAGCTGACCGTCCTGGAACTGGCCCACGGTTGCGTCTCGTGCACCCTGCGGGAGGACCTGCTCCCGCTGCTGCGGCGGCTGGCCCGGCGGCCGGAGGTGACCCGGATCGTCGTCCGGCTCGACGAGGCCATGGAGCCGGAGCCGGTGAGCTGGGCGATCCGGAACGTCCTGGTCGGCGACCACCCGGTGGGCGACGACGTCGACCTGCGGGCCGTCCTCACGGTGGTCGGCTGCGCGACCTGGCTCGCCGACGCGACCGGCGACGACGAGCTGGCCGACCGGAACCTGCAGGGCAGCCCCGAAGACGAGCGCACGGTCGCCCAGGTCGCCCTGTCCCAGGTGGAGTTCGCCGACGTCCTCGTGCTGGCCGGCGCGGCCACCGACGCGTGGAGCGCCGCGAAGGCGGCCGCGGTGCTGGACCGGGTGGCGCCGTCGGTCCCGCGGGTCGAGCTGGCGCGGATCGACGGCCACAGCGTGCTCGACGCGGTCCCGGCGGACGCCCGCCGCGGCGAGGTCACCGACCTGCACGGCGCCCTGCTGCGCGGCGAACCGCCGCTGCACCCCGACTGCGGCATCGGCCTGCTCGTCTTCACCGCGCGGCGGCCGTTCCACCCGTCGCGCCTGCACGACGCGCTCGACGTGCTGCTCGACGGCGTCGTCCGCACCCGCGGGCGCGCGTGGGTGGCCGGCCGGCCCGACGTCGCGTTCTGGATCGAGTCGGCGGGCGGCGGGCTGGGCCTCGGGCACGCCGGGCCGTGGCTGGCGTCGCCGGACGGTCCGGAGTGGACGGACGTCTCCCCCGAGCGCCGGACCCTGGCGTCCCTGCGCTGGGACCCGGTGCACGGCGACCGTGCGCAGGAACTCGTCGTGGTGACGGACCAGACAACCCCGGACGAGATCGACGCGGCCCTGCGCGGCGCTCTACTGACCGAAGAAGAGCTCGCGGCAGGACCGGAAGCTTGGCGCCACTACCCCGATCCGTTCGGGGACTGGCACGAGGAACCGTGCGAGGACACCGAACCCGGCCCGGCGCGGCACTCCGCGGCGAACCGAAAGGAAGAACGATGAAGACCGGAATCCACCCCGACTACCACCCCGTCGTGTTCAAGGACTCGTCGACCGGCGACGCTTTCCTGACCCGGTCGACCATCACCTCCGACCGGACCGTCGAGTGGTCCGACGGCCACACGTACCCCCTCGTGATGGTCGACATCAGCTCGTGGTCGCACCCGTTCTGGACCGGCACGCAGCGGATCATGGACAGCGCCGGCCAGGTCGAGAAGTTCCACCGCCGCTACGGGAAGCGGGGCAATCGCTGATGGCCGTCCCCAAGCGGAAGACGTCCCGCAGCAGCACGCGGTCCCGGCGGTCGCAGTGGAAGGCGGCTGTGCCCGATCTGGTGCCGATCAAGGTCGACGGCACGGTGCAGCTGGTCCCCCGCCGGCTGATGAAGCACTTCCACGCGCGGTGAGCGTTCCGGTCACCGTCCTGTCCGGCTTCCTCGGCGCGGGCAAGACGACGCTGCTGAACCACATCCTCGCCGGCCGGGCCGGGCTGCGGGTCGCGGTGATCGTCAACGACATGAGCGAGGTCAACATCGACGCCGCGCTGGTCCGGTCGCAGGAGCGCCTCGTGGAACTGACCAACGGGTGCATCTGCTGCACCCTGCGGGAGGACCTCCTGGAAGAGGTGGCGGCGCTGTGCGCGGACGGCCGGTTCGACCACGTGCTCATCGAGTCGAGCGGCATCTCCGAGCCGATGCCGGTGGCGGCGACGTTCACGTTCCTGGACGCCGTCGCCCACCTCGACACGATGGTGACGGTGGTCGACGCGGCCACCTTCGCCCGCGAGCTGGCGGCCGGCGACTCCCTGGTGGAACGCCGGCTCGACCAGTACGAAGGCGACGAGCGGACGGTCAGCGACCTGCTGATCGACCAGATCGAGTTCGCCGACGTGCTGCTGCTGAACAAAACCGACCTGGTCTCGTCCGCCGGAGCGGACCGGCTGGTGGCGACCCTGCGGCGGCTCAACCCGGCCGCCGACGTCGTCACGGGCCGCTTCGGGCAGGTGCCCCTGGAGCGCGTCTTCGGGACCGGCCGGTACGACGCCGCCCGGGCCCAGGAGGCGCCGGGCTGGGTGGCCGAGCTGAACGGCGACCACGTGCCGGAGACCGAGGAGTACGGCATCTCCAGCGTGGTGTTCCGCGCTTCCCGGGCGTTCGATCCGGTGGCGCTGGGGCACTTCGTCACCCGGCGGCTGGATTCCGGCGAGTTCGGGACGGTGCTGCGGTCGAAGGGGTTCTTCGCGCTGGCGTCCCGGCCCGGGGTGACCGGGCTGTGGTCGCAGGCGGGCACGGTGGCGCGGTTCGAACCCCAGGGCGTGGCGGAGGCGCCGCGGCAGGAGCTGGTGTTCATCGGCGTCGACCTGGCGGGCGAGGCTTTGCTGGAAGCACTGCGGGACTGCCTCGGGGAGGCGACCGGGCCGGACCCGTTCCCGGCGTGGGACCCGGTCCACGTCCATCCCGTACCCGCGGTCTGACCGGTTCGTCCGGGTTGATCAACCCAGGTTTATCAGTCTAGGTTGACGATCGTGACGGACGAGGAACTCCTCCAGGCGAGCGCCGATCTCCGCGTCGCGCTCGGGCGGCTGGTCCGGCGGCTGCGCCAGGCCTACGTCGCCGGCGAACCGACGCTGCCCGAACGGTCGGTCCTGTCGCGGCTCGACCGGGAGGGCCCGGCCACGCCGGGGTGCCTCGCCGACCTGGAACGGGTCAAGCCGCAGGCCATGGGCGTCACCCTGGCCGGGCTGGTCGAGCGCGGCCTCGTCGAACGGCGCAAGGACGACTCCGACGGCCGCAAGGTGCTGATGTCGGTCACCGAAGCCGGCGTCAAGCTGCTCACCGACCGCCGCTCGGCGACCACCCGGCAGATGGCGGCGGCGCTCGCCGAGCAGTTCACCGAAGCCGAACAGCGCGAGCTGATCGCGGCCATCCCGCTCATCGAACGGCTGGCGGACCACCTGTGAGCTACAAGTGGATCGCGCTGTCCAACACCACGCTCGGCGTGCTGATGTCCGCGCTCGACGGCTCGATCGTCATCATCTCGCTGCCGGCGATCTTCCGCGGCATCGGCCTCGACCCCCTCGCGCCCGGCAACATCGGCTACCTGCTCTGGATGATCCTCGGCTACCTGCTGGTGCAGGCCGTGCTGGTGGTGACGCTCGGGCGGCTCGGCGACATGTTCGGCCGCGTCAAGATGTACAACGTCGGGTTCGTCGTGTTCAGCGTGGCGTCGGTGGCGCTGTCGTTCGACCCGTTCCACGGCGGCAGCGGGGCGCTGTGGCTCATCGGCTGGCGGATCGTGCAGGCCGTCGGCGGGTCGATGCTGACGGCGAACTCGGCGGCCATCCTCACCGACGCCTTCCCCGCGCACCAGCGCGGGATGGCGCTGGGCGTCAACCAGATCACCGCGCTGGCCGGGCAGTTCCTCGGCCTGGTCGTCGGCGGCCTGCTGGCCGAGATCGACTGGCGGGCGGTGTTCTGGGTCAGCGTGCCGTTCGGCCTGCTCGGCACGATCTGGTCGATCCGCAGCCTCCGCGAGGTCGGGACGCCGCAGCGGGCGAAGGTCGACTGGGGCGGCAACATCACCTTCGCGGCCGGGACCGCGCTGGTCCTGGCGGCGATCACCTACGGCATCCAGCCCTACGGCGGCGCCGCGACCGGCTGGGGCAACCCGTGGGTGCTCGGCGGGATCGGGGCCGGGGTGCTGCTGCTCGTCCTGTTCGGCGTCATCGAGACGCGCGTGGCCGCGCCGATGTTCCAGCTCTCGCTGTTCAAGATCCGGGCGTTCGCCGCGGGCAACATCGCCGCGTTGCTGACTTCGGTGGCTCGTGGTGGCATGCAGTTCATGCTCATCATCTGGCTGCAGGGGATCTGGCTGCCCCTGCACGGCTACGACTACGAGCAGACCCCCTTGTGGGCCGGGATCCACCTGCTGCCGCTGACCGCCGGGTTCCTGGTCGCCGGGCCGGTGTCCGGGTACCTGTCCGACCGGTTCGGGGCGCGGCCGCTCGCCACCGGTGGCCTGCTCCTGGTCGCGGTGGCGTTCTTCGGGCTGCTGGCGCTGCCGGTGGACTTCCCGTACCCGGCGTTCGCGGCCCTGCTCGTCCTCAGCGGGATCGGCCAGGGCATGTTCGCGGCGCCGAACACCTCGGCGATCATGAGCAGCGTCCCCACCGAACAGCGCGGGGTCGCCTCCGGCATGCGGGCGACGTTCCAGAACTCCGGGACGTCGCTGTCGATCGGCGTGTTCTTCTCGCTCATGATCGCCGGCCTCGCTTCGTCGCTGCCGCAGACGCTCACCGGCGGCCTGCAGGCCCACGGCGTCCCGGCGCCGGTCGCCGACGGCGTCGCGCAGCTCCCGCCGGTCAGCACGCTGTTCGCCGCGTTCCTGGGCAGCAACCCGGTCGGGCACCTGCTCGGCCCGGACGTCCTGGCCGGCCTCTCCCCCGCCGACCGGACGGCGCTCACCGGCGGCGAGTTCTTCCCGCGGCTCGTCTCCGGGCCGTTCCACCACGGCCTGGCGGTCGTGTTCACCGCGGCCGCCGTGATGGCGGTCGTCGCCGCGATCGCGTCCGCCTCCCGCGGCAAGCGGTACGTCCACAGCCCCGAAGCAGCGAAGGAGTCTCAATGACCGACGAAATCGTCGCCGGGACGGTCGCCATCACCGGCCACGGCGGGGACGAGCTCGAGGCCTACCTGGCCAAGCCGACCGACGAGACCCCGCGCGGCGGCGTCGTGGTGATCCACCACCTGCCCGGCTACGACGCGGCGACGAAGGAGATGGTGCGCCGCTTCGCCGTCGAGGGCTACAACGCGCTCTGCCCGAACCTGTACACGCGTGAAGCGCCGGGCGCGGACCCGGACGACGCGGCGGCGACGGTCCGCGCGGCGGGCGGCGTCCCCGACGACCGCCTGGTCGGTGACGTCTCGGGCGCGGCGGACTACCTCCGCGCGCTGGAGAACGCGAACGGCCGCGTCGGGGTCATCGGGCACTGCTCGGGCGGCCGCCACGCCTTCCTGTCCGCGTGCTCCCTGGACCTCGACGCGGCGGTGGACTGCTACGGCGCCTTCGTCGTCAACGACCCGCCGGAGGCCATGAAGCAGATGAAGCCGCTGCTCGGCCTGACACCGCAGCTGTCCTGCCCGCTGCTGGGCATCTTCGGCGCCGACGACCAGTACCCCGGGCCGGACGAGGTGGCCGTGCTGGCGGCCGAGCTGGAGAAGCACGGCAAGGAACACGAGTTCCACACCTACGCGGGCGCGGGACACGCGTTCTTCGCCGTCGACCGCCCGAGCTACCGCCCGGAAGCCGCGAAGGACGGCTGGGAACGGATTCTCGACTTCTACGCCCGCACGCTCACAGCCTGAGAGGACTCCCCATGTGCACCTACCTGACGGAAAAGTTCGCGCTCGAAGGCAGCGGCAAGGGCGCCCGCGGCTGGTTCCGGCTGAACGAAGGCACCGTGTACGTCGACCACCCGGTCCACGCGCCGTACGCGCACACGGTGAACATCGACTTCCGCAACCCTTCCCTGGGCGCTTCGGCCCGGGTAGCTCTCGAACTCACCGAGGAGGACGCCTTGGCGCTGGCGGACGCGATCCACGCGGCGGTCAAGTCCGCGCCCGCCGGCCTGGCCTCCCGCAACCAGTGAGGGGTCGTGAGTGAAAAACAGTGTTAGAACACTGTTTTTCACTCACGAGGGCTGTAGAGGGCGCCCAGGAACTCGAGGAGGAGGCGCTCGCGGAGCGGCGCCGGGGCGGTGGCGAGGAGGGCGTTGATCGGGGCCATCCGGTCCGGCAGTCCCGCACCGGAGCCGAGGCCGGCCGCGGCGAGGAGACCCGCGAACTGCTCCGACGTCAACGTCGCCGGGTCGAGGGCCGCCACGAACTCGGCCACCGCGGGGTCGACGAGCACCGGGCCCGCCGCGCGGGCCGCGTCGACCGATGCCGCCAGGTCGGTCAGGAACTCCTTCTCGCTGCCCTGGTTGGCCGCCGTCACCGTCAGGTGGAGGTTCGCCGGGGACGACTCAAAAGCGAACTGCGGCTGGACGTACCAGCCGCGCACCTTCATCTCGTCGGCCACCGTGAACAGGTCGAAGCCGTCGTCGCCGGTGAACGCGATCAGCGTCGACACCGGGTCGCCCGGCACCCGCAGGCCCGGCAGTTCGGCGATGCCGGAACGGATGCGGGCGGTCGCCTCGCGCGCGGCTGAAGCCAGCTTCAGGTAGCCGTCGGGGCCGAGGTGGTTCACCACCGCCCACGCCGCGGCCAGGGGGCCGCCGGAGCGGGTGCTCTGGATCGTCGTGTTCAGCATCGTGTAACCCGGCCAGCCGGCGCTGGCGAAGTAATGCGTGCGCCGCAGCTCCGCGGACGCGTGCAGCAGCACGGACGTCCCCTTCGGACAGTACGCGTACTTGTGCAGGTCCACCGAAATGCTCGTGACACCGGGGACGCGGAAGTCGAACGGCGGGACGTCCGCGCCGAGGCGGGCGAAGTACGGCAGCACCCAGCCGCCGATGCAGGCGTCCACGTGCATCCGGACCCCCCGCGCGGAGGCGGCCGCGGCGATCTCGGGGATCGGATCGAGCACGCCGTGGGCGTACGACGGCGCGCTCGCCACCGCCAGGACCGTCGAGTCGTCGATCGCCGCGGCCATCGCCGCCGGATCGGCGCGGAACGTCACCGGGTCGACCGGGACGTCGATGCGCCGCAGCCCGAACAGGTGCGCCGCCTTGTGGAACGCCGCATGCGCGGTGGTCGGCAGCACGATCGACGGCGAAGCGATCGAGGGCTGGGCGTCCCGGGCGGCGAGCACCGCCAGCAGGCACGACTCCGTGCCGCCGGAGGTCACCGAGCCGACCACGCCCGGGACGTCGCCGAGCAGCGCCGCCGCCTCGGAGACGAGGTCGTTCTCCATCCGCAGCAGGCTGGGGAAAGCCGTCGGGTCCAGGCCGTTGGCCGACGACGCCAGCGCGTGCGCGGCCGCGCCCAGGGAGTCCACTTCGGACAGTCCGCTGTCGTAGACGTAGGCCAGGGTGCGGCCGCCGTGCGTCGGCAGGTCGCCCGCACGGAGCTGCCGCAGCTGCGCGAGGACGTCCTCAGGCGAGTTCACGCCGCGGCTCCAGCACCGAGCGCCGCAGCAGCGGCAGGGCCAGCGCGATCAGCACCCCGGGGACGATCGACGCGCCGACCAGGATCGCCACGATCGCGCTGTGCGGCTGGAACGCGGTGGCGTCCGTGCTGGACACGTACCCGCCGAACGCCAGGATGAGCGCCCACAGCCCGCCGCCGAAGGCCAGCCCGAGGGTCTCCCCCGCGGTCCACACCCCCGCCGCGATCCCGGCCCGGGTCTCGCCGGTGCGCTCCTCCTCCGCCGTGATCAGGTCCGGCAGGATGGCCAGCGGGAACACCGAGATCCCCGCGTACCCGACGCCGCAGAGCGCCACGAAGACGAACGAGACGACCAGCGGGATCGACTGGGCGAAGACCAGCCCGAGCAGGCCGATCGCGAAGGCCGCGGTGGCCAGGCGGAAACCGTTGAGCTTGCCGACGCGGTCGCCCAGCCGCGGCCACAGCGGCATGGTGACCAGGGCCGGGCCGACGAAGATGACGAACAGGATCGTGCCGTAGCCCTCGCTGCCGAGGATGCGCTGGGCGAAGAACGGGATCGCCGCGAGCACCGTGCCGATGCCGAGCGCCTGGATGAAGTACGTGCCGAGCAGCCACCGGAACGGCCGCCAGCCGGCCAGTGTCCGGACCAGCTCGCCGAGGCGCACGGTGTTCGGCCGCAGCGCGCCGACCGGGGCGTCCTTGAGGCCGAAGTAGACCAGCAGCGTCGCGGCCAGCACGATCAGCCCGATGACGACGGCCATCACGCGGTAGCCGGTGACCCCGCCGATGCCGGTGCTGATGGCGGGGGCACCGCCGCCGCAGATCAGGATCGTCACGGCCAGCACGCCGATGCGGACGCTGGTGAGCTTCGTGCGTTCGGTGGCCGACTCGGTCAGCTCGGCCGGCAGCGCGTTGAACGGCACCTGGAACAGCGCATACGCCGTGGCGCAGGCGGCGAACATGATCGCCACGTACAGCGCGTCCGGCAGCGGGGCGCCGAACCCGGGGTGGGCGAACATCGCGGCGAACAGGATCGCCACGCCGATGCCGCCGAGCAGCAGGAACCGCCGCCGGCTGCCGGTCTTGAGCAGGTCGGCGTCCGACAGCCGGCCGGCGACCGGGTTGAACAGCACGTCCCAGGCCTTCGGCACGAACACGATCGCGGCGGCCCAGCCCGCGGGCACGGCCATCGTGTCGGTCAGGTACTTGACCAGGACCAGGCCGGGGACCGTGCCGAAGGACCCGGTGACGAACGAGCCGAGCGAATAGCGGAATCTCGTCCGGCCGGACAGCGTCGCCATGGTCCTCCTCGAAGGCGTACCGGGTGCAGGCCATGAGTATTCGATCTCGGCGCGCACCCGGTAGTGGTCGAGGGGAATCGTGCCATCGTCGTGACCAAGGCCACGACAGGGGCCCGCTAGGCGCGGAGGCCGTCGACGATCACCGCCACGATCCGGGGCGCCCGCTCGTCCCAGTCGGCTCCGGGGATCCGGGACAGCGCGCCCAGCAGCAGGATGACGTCGGCGGCGTCGACGCCGGCGCGGATCTCCCCGGCGGCCTTTCCCCGGTCCAGCAGCGTTTCGAGGGCCTCGTCGAGCCGGTGGTGCTGACCGGAGTAGAGGTCCTGCCATGCCGGCACCTCGATCGCCGCCATGACACCGCGTTTGACGCGCGCGTATTCGATCAGCCGGTCCAGCCAGCGGGACAGCGCGTCCAGCGGGGAGTGCTCCGCCAGCAGCGGCGCCACCGTGTCGACGAGCTGGTCGAGCTCGGCCCGGTACACCTCCGCCAGCAGGTGCTCGCGGGTCGGGAAGTGCCGGTAGAGCGTGCCCTGCCCGACGCCCGCGGCCTTGGCGACCCGGTGCAGCTTCAGCTCGCCGGGCGCGCCGTTGGACTCGCTCAGCTCCGCCCGGGCGGCCTCGACGATCCGGTCGCGGTTGGCGACGGCGTCCGAACGGCGCTCACGCAAGACCCTGCTCCTCGCTCAAGTGGACAAGTGTCCGGTACAGTGGAAGCCGAACCGGACAGTTGTCAGTTTAGCGAGGAGTGTCATGACCAACGGACTGGACAAGGTCGTCGCGATCACCGGCGCGAGCAGCGGGATCGGCGAAGCGACGGCGGTGGAGCTGGCGAGCCGCGGCGCCGCCGTCGTGCTGGGCGCCCGGCGCACCGACCGGCTGGAAGCGCTGGCCCGGAAGATCCGCGACGACGGCGGCCGCGCGGACCTGCTGGACGTCGACGTGACCCGCCGGGCCGACCTCGAGCGGCTCGTCGCCCTCGCGGTCGAGCGCTTCGGCCGCCTCGACGTCCTGGTGGCCAACGCCGGCGTCGCCCGGATCGCGCCGGTGAGCGCCCTCGACCTCGACGACTGGGACGCGATGATCGACGTCAACCTCCGCGGCGTGCTGCACGGGATCGCCGCCGCGCTGCCGGTGTTCCAAGCGCAGGGCCGCGGGCACTTCGTCACGACCGTCTCGACGTCGGGGCTGAAGATCGTCCCGGCCCAGGCCGTCTACGCGGGGACCAAGAACGCCGTGCGGACGCTGCTGGAAGCACTGCGGCAGGAGTCGACCGACGGCGTCCTGCGCACGACGGCCATCTCGCCGGGGTACGTGCGCACCGAACTGGTCGACTACGTCCAGGACCCCGCCCAGCGCGAGCAGGCGCAGCGGGCGATGGCGGCGCTCGGCATCGCCCCCGAGGCCGTGGCGCGGGCGATCGCGTTCGCCATCGAGCAGCCGGACGACGTCGAGATCGGCGACCTCACCATCCGGCCCACCCGGCAGGGCTGAGCCGGGAGGCCGTCAGCCGAGCGCCCGGGCGATCTTCTCCAGGGTCGCCGCGTCGCCCCGCAGCAGCAGCTGGGTCACCACCGTCTCCTCCCACGCCTGCAGCTCGTCGCGGATCTTCGCCGGCGGCCCGATCAGGGAGGTGTCCTCCACCAGCGACGTCGGGATCGCCGCCGTCGCCTCCTCCTTGCGGCCGGCCAGGTACAGCTCCTGCACCTTGTCCGCGACGTCCTCGTAGCCGAGCCGGGCGAAGACGTCGTGGTGGAAGTTGACGCTCTTCGCGCCCATCCCGCCGATGTACAGCGCCAGCGACGGCTTGATCCAGCTCGCCGCTTCCTCGACGTCGTCGTGCACGATCACCGGCAGGGAGCACGGCACCTCGAACGTCTCCAGGGTGTGCCGCGCGCCCGGCCGCGCGAAGCCCTCTTCGAGCGCGGCCTGGTAGAAGCCGTTGCTCTTGGGCGAGAAGAACAGCGGCAGCCAGCCGTCGCCGATCTCCGCCGCCAGGGCCACGTTCTTCGGACCCTCTGCCGCCAGGTAGATCGGGATCTCCTTGCGCAGCGGGTGCACCGTCGGCTTCAGCGGCTTGCCGAGGCCGGTGCCGCCCTTGAGCGGCAGCTGGAAGTGGTCGCCGTCCAGGGTCACCGGCGCTTCGCGGGCGATCACCTGCCGGACGATGTCGACGTACTCGCGGGTCCGCGCGAGGGGCTTCGGGTACGGCTGGCCGTACCAGCCTTCGACGACCTGCGGGCCGGACGCGCCGAGCCCGAGCACCATCCGGCCACCGGAGAGGTGGTCCATGGTCAGCGCGCTCATCGCCGTCGCCGTCGGGGTCCGCGCGGCCATCTGCACGATGTTCGTGCCGAGCCGGATCCGGCTGGTGGAAGCGCCGTACCAGGCCAGCGGGGTGAACGCGTCCGAACCGTACGCCTCGGCCGTCCACACCGAGTCGAAGCCGAGCTCCTCGGCCTTGAGGACGGCTTCCAGCGCACCCGGGGTCGGGGCGCTCTGCCAGTACCCGAGGTGGAATCCCAGCTTCACGAAAGGCCTCCTAGACGTTCGGCGCGTAGTGCTCGGGCTTGCCCCGCTCGGACAGCGGCGGCAGGTTCCTGGGTGGAGTCTCGACCAAGGGCGCGTCGGCGGCCAGCTCTCCGCGCTCGCGGCGCCAGCCGGCGCGGGCCCGCGGGTGGTAGCGGCGGTCGTGCGGGACGAGCTTGAAGGCGGCGTTCACCAGCTTCCCGAACCGCCGGTGCCGCCGCGCGTCCCGCTCGGTCCAGCGGAAGCCGAGCAGGTCGCGGACCTCGCGGTCGTAGAGGCCGATCGTCAGCCAGACGAAGTGGCGCGCGACCACCCGCTGGACCGGCCGCCACAGCGCGTCCGGCAGCCACGGCAGGAACGGCGGCTTGCCGAGCCCGCGGATGTCCAGGACGTCCCGGGTCGCCTTGTTGTCCTCGAGGACCTCGGTGCACATGTGCTTCCAGTAGCGCTGGAAGTCCTCCCAGCTCGCCGGCACCGGCCGCATGGTCATGTCGTACATCCGCCACCAGCGGACGTGCTCGTCGAACAGCTGCCGTTTCTCCGCCTCGCCGATGCCGCCCATGAAGTGGTCGGCGATGAGGATCGTGCTGACGAAGAAGGTGGCGTGCGCCCAGTAGTAGGTGCCGGGGTCGAGAGCGTGGTAGCGCCGGCCTTGTGCGTCGACGCCCTTGATGCGCTCGTGGTAGCCGCGGACCTCCAGCGCGGTCCGGTGCGCGCGCGGGCCGTCGTAGACCACCCCGCCGATCGGGTAGAGCGAGCGGAACAGCCGCTGCCAGCGCTCCTCGAAGAACCGCGAGTGCTGCTCGACGCCCGCGCCGAGGCCGGGGTGCATGTTCTGCATCGACCCGGCCCACAGGCCGATCAGCAGGCCGCGCCAGTCGCCGAAGTACTTCCACGTCAGCGAGCCGGGGCCCAGCGGCTGGGGGGTCATCGGCGGCTCCTCGGTCTGCCCGGAACTGACTACGGCTGTTGTCAGGCTAGGATCTGACAACAGTTGTAGTCAACCGAGGAGTCACCATGCCGGGCCGGACCTGGGCGGGCACGACGCTGGACGACCGGAAGGCGCTCCGGCGTGCACAGCTGGTCGCCGCCGGCCTGGAGCTGCTGGGCACCGAGGGGTCCGCCGGGACGAGCGTCCGCGCGGTCTGCCGGCACGCGAAGCTGACCGAGCGCTACTTCTACGAGAGCTTCGCCGACCGCGAAGAGCTCGTCGCGGCGGTGTACGAGCACGTCGGCGAGGAAGCGCGGCAGGCGCTCGTCGACGCCGTCCGGGACGCCCCCACCCCGGCCCAGCGGGCCGAGCACGCCGTGCGCGCGTTCGTCGAGCTGATCGTCGACGACCCCCGCAAGGGCCGGATCCTGCTGCTCGCACCGCTGACCGACCCCGCGCTGACCCGCCGGGGCCTGCACCTGCTGCCGGTGTTCGCCGCGCTCGTCGGCGACCAGCTGTCCCACGGCGACGAGACCGAACGCCGGCTGGTGGCCGTCGGGCTGGTCGGCGCGCTGAGCAACGTCTTCATCGCCTACCTCGACGGGTCGCTGAAGGTCTCGCGCGAACGGCTCGTCTCGCACTGCGTCAAACTCGTCCTCGGTGCCGACGGCCACTGACCTCACCTCCCTACCGACCTCGTGACAGTCGCGCGGCGGATCGGGCACACTCAACCCATGCGTACCGCTGGGCGGAACGACGGGGCGAGCGGCGACGGCCTCGTCGCGGCGCGGCTCGCCGCGCTCCTCGAAGCCTTCCGGCCCGGTGACGAGACCCTCGGCGTCTCCGAACTGGCCCGCCGGACCGGCCTGGCGAAGACGACCGTGCACCGGCTCGTCGGCCACCTGACCGGAACCGGGCTGCTCGAACGCGAGGACGGCGCGGTGCGGCTCGGGCTGCGGCTGTTCGAAATCGGCCAACTGGCCTCGCCCCGCCGTGGCCTGGTCGAAGCGGCCCGGCCGTACCTGGCCGACCTGCGCGAGGCGACGCGCAACACCGTCCACCTCGCCATCCTCGAAGGCACCGAAGTCGTGTACCTCGACGTGCTGCGCGGCCCGGACGCGCCGACGCTGCCCTCGCGCATCGGCGGCCGGTTCCCCGCGCACGCCACCGGCGTCGGCAAGGCGATCCTCGCCTTCTCCCCGGAATCCGTGGTGGACCAGGTGATCGAGGCCGGGCTGCCGCGGATGAGCGCGCGCACGATCACCGCACCCGGCCTGCTGCGCCGCCAGCTCACCCGGGTGCGCGAAGAGGGAATCGCCTTGGAGCGCGAGGAATCCGGCGTGGGCGTCGTGTGCGCGGCCAGCCCGCTGCTCGACACGCGCGGGGTCGCGGTGGCCGCGGTGTCGATTTCCGGCTGGGCCAACCGGATGCGGACCGAACGCGTCGCCCCGGCGGTCCGGACGGTCGCGCTCGCGTTGACCCGGACACTCTCCGGAGCCACCCCGCGCGGTGGGAAATAATCTTGCCGGACAAGGCTTTTCCCGCGGCTGGGCCGTCCGGCTGACGTAGCCGTCCCGGGCTGGACGGGTGATCCCGGGGGGCTACGATCCGTCCAATGGCCCAGCACAGCCGGGAGACGACCGACCCGGGCCGCTCCCCCGCGACGCTTCCCGAACCGGCGGGCACCGGCTTCCCGGCCGCACACCGGTTGCTGTCGCTCGACATCGTGCTCGCGCTGCTGGCACTGGCGGGCGGGCTGCGCGTGCTGTACCTCGCCGCACCCACGCCGGCGCTGCCCGCCGAGGCCGCCAACGTCGCCCACGCCTACGCGCTCGGGCACCTCACGTCGTTCACCGACGCCGGTGGCGCCGGGTTCAGCCCGTTCGGCTGGTGGCAGCTTTCGGCGTACACGATGCTCTCCGACGCCTTCGGCCGGTCCGCCACGGCGCTCGCGGCGGTCCGCGAAACCATGCTGGTCGCGGCGGTGCTCGGGGTCGTGCTGCTGTGGTTCCTGGCGCGCCGGCTCGGGCTGACGCGGTGGGCGTCGGCGGCCGCGGTGCTGCTGGTCGCCGCGTCGCCGCTGGCGCTCGGCCTGCAGCGGCTGGTCGTCGTCGAGCACCTGGCGGCGGTGTGGGTCCTCGCGGCGCTGGTGCTCATCACCAAGCCCGGTGGCCGGATCCGGCACGACGCCCTGGCCGCGGCCTGCCTGCTCGCGGCCGTGCTGACTTCGCCGTTGGCGCTGCTGTTCCTGCCCGCCGCGGGCTGGCTGCTGGCGCGGCGCGCGCCCGCCCGCGCGGCACTGGTGGCGGTGCTGCTCAACCTCGGGCTGGGCATCGCGTTCGGCCCGGCCGCCGGCGTGCTCCGGCCGCACCTCGCGGCCGCGAGCCCGCCGTCGGTGGCCGGCTGGGCCGCCCTCGACCCGGCGTGGGCGGTGCTCTCGACCGTCGCTCTGGTGGCCGCGCTGGCGGTCGGCGCGCTGCGGCCGTTCGCGGTCTCCGGCCTGCTCCTCGTCGCGGCCCTGCTCGTCCCCGGCGTGCCGGACACCGCCGTGCTCGCGCTGCTGCTGCCGCTCACGCCGCTGCTGTTCGCCGCGGTGGTCCAGACCGTGGCGCGGCCACGCGTCCCGGCGCACCGGGGGAACCGCGGACGCGGGCCCGGCACCGTGCTGACCACGGGTGTCCTCGTCGCCGTGGTCGCCGCCGGCTGGCTCTACGGCTACCCCGCCCTGCGGCCGTCCACCGACCGCGGCGGGCCGCTCGTCGACGCCCAGGACTGGTTGCGCGCCAACGCTTCCGGTGCCCGCGTGCTCGTCGACGACAGTGCATGGGCCGAATTCGCCAAGGCCGGCTGGCCGACCGGGATGCTCGTGCCGCCCGCCGCGTGCGCGGCGACCTGCCCGCCCGCCGACTGGGCCGTGTTCACCGCCGGCACCGCGGATCTCCGGAACCGCTACCCGGCCCTCGGCGCCGCGCTCGCCGACGCCGGCGTGACCGCCGTGTTCGGCACCGGCGACCGGGAGGTCACCGTTTCCCGGCTCGGCCTGCCGGCCGCCGACCCGGCCGCGCCGCCGGAGGCGTCCGCGCGCACCCACGCGGGCGAGGCGCTGGCGGCGTCGGCCCGGGTCAGCTGCGCCCCGGAGGCCGTCACCGTGCTGCGCGCGGGCCGCGTCGACCCGCGGCTGATCGCGACGATCGCCGCGCTGGCGGCCCTGCAGCCGGTCCGCGTCGCGGCGTTCCCCGCCGTTCCCGGCGAAGACCCCGCCGGGCAGCCCCGCCGCCGGGTGCTGCTGACCGGCGGCGAAGACGGCGCGGCCGCGTTCTACGCCGGCCAGCGCGATCTGTTCCGGCCGTCTTCGGTCACCCGGACCGCGGACGGCGTGCTCGTCACCTACCCGCTGTTCGCACCCCCGGGACTGCTGGTCCCGTTCTCCTCCCCCTGACGGTGAAAGGCCCTCCCATGCGCACTGTCCTCCTCAGACCCGGCGGGCTGGCCGCCGCCGCCCTCCTGGTCACCGCCCTGACCCCGATGCCCGCCGAGGCGGCGACCGCCCCCGGCCCGGGTGTCGGCTGGATCCGGGTCGGCCACCTCTCGCCGAAGGTGCCGCCGGTGGACATCTCCTTCGCCCCCTTCGGCCAGGCCGAGAAGGTCGTCATCCGCAAGGCCGGCTACGGCGCCGTCACGCCGTATTCGTCGCTCGGCCCCGGCAAGTACACGCTCTCGATGCGGCCCGCCGACGCCGCGCCGGGCACCCCGCCCGCGCTGTCGGCGACGATCGAGGTCGCCGAGCGCAGCGCCTACTCGCTGCTGGTCTTCACCAACGGCCCGGGCGGCACGCTGAAGGGCGACCTGGTCACCGACGACCTCACCCCGCCCGCCGCCGGGAAGGGCCGCGTGCGGGTCGTCGAGGGGTCGGCGGCGATCGCACCGGTCACCGTGGCGGGACCGCAGGGTGTCACGCTCGCCAAGGACGCGGCCTACGGCCAGACGTCGTCCTACGTGGACGTCCCGGAAGGACGGTGGCCGCTGCAGCTCAGCGGCGGCTCGGTCAAGGCGGCCGCCGACGTCGACGTCAAGGCCGGGTCGTCGACCACGGTGCTGGTCACCGAGAACGGCGGGACGCTGAAGGCGAACCCGATCTCCGACGGCGCGTCACTGCCCGAGCCGCCGAAGCTCGGCGTCGAGACCGGGGGCGGCGGCACCGCGCCCGCGCCGCCGCTGTGGCCGGTGTTCGCGGCGGCCGCCGGGCTGCTGGCCGCGCTGCTGGCGGGACGCCGGGCGGCTCGTGCGCGCTGACCTCGGCGCGCTGCTGGTCGTGGCCGTGCTGGCCGCGGGCTGCTCGGCGGCCCCGGCCCCGGCCGCGCCGCCACCCGCCGGGGCGCCGCCGTCCGCGCCGACGGCGGCGACCGGGCCGCAGCCGCTGCCCGCGGCGGCCGACGTCCGCCCGGTGCGGCTGCGCATTCCCGCGATCGGCGTCGACGCGGCCGGGCTCGTCCCGCTCGGCCTGGGTGCCGACCACCAGCTGGCGGCGCCGGCGCGGTTCGAGGACGTCGGCTGGTACGCCGCCGGCCCGGTGCCGGGCGACCCGGGTCCGGCGGTGATCGCCGCACACGTCGACTCCCGGTCCGGGCCGGCACCGTTCTTCCGGCTGCGCGACCTGCACGACGGCGACGAGGTGTTCGTCGCGCGTTCCGACGGCCTGCAGCTGCGGTTCGTCGTGGACGCCGTCCAGCGCTACCCGAAGGACGCCTTCCCGACCGGCGCGGTGTACGGGCCCGCGCCGGGCAGCGCGCTGCGGCTGATCACCTGCGGCGGCCGCTTCGACGCGGCGAAGCGTTCGTATCGCGACAACATCGTCGTCTACGCCTCGACGCGCTGGGGTTAGTACTCCTTGAGCAACCCGCGGCGCGCCAGCTCGGGCCGCACGCCGTCCCCGAACCAGTACGCCTCCTCCAGGTGCGGGTAGCCCGACAGCACGAACTCGCTCACGCCGACGCTGTGGTACTCCTCGATCAGGTCCGCGACCTCCTCGTGGCTGCCGACCAACGCCGTCCCGGCGCCGCCGCGGACCAGGCCGACCCCGGCCCAGAGGTTCGGGTGGATCTCCAGCCCGCGGACCCCGCCGTCGGTGCGGCCGCCGTGCAGCGCGACCATCCGCTGCTGCCCCACCGACTCGCTCGCGGCCAGCTGCGCCTGGGCCTTGGCGACCTGCTCCGGGCTCAGCGCGTCCAGCAGCTTCTGCGCCTCGGCCCAGGCTTCCTCCGAGGTGTCGCGCGAGATCGTGTGCAGCCGGACGCCGAACCGGACCGGCCGGTCGCCGGCGAGCTCGCGGACCCTGCCGATCTTCTCCGCCACCTGCGCGGGCGGCTCGCCCCAGGTCAGGTAGACGTCGGCGTGCCGCGCGGCGACCGGCAGCGCGGCCGGCGACGAGCCGCCGAAGTAGATCGGCGGCACCGGGTCCGGCGCGGCCAGGGTCGTCGCGCCTTCGACCCGCAGGTGCTCGCCCTCGAAGCTGAACGGTTCCCCGGACCAGACCCCGCGCACGACGGTCAGGAACTCGTCGGTGCGGGCGTACCGGGCGTCGTGGTCGTGCCAGTCGCCGAAGCGCCGCTGCTCGACCGCGTCGCCGCCGGTGACGATGTTGAGCAGCACCCGGCCGCCCGAGAGGCGCTGGAACGTCCCGGCCATCTGGGCCGCCAGCGTGGGCGAGATGACCCCGGGGCGGAAGGCGACCAGGAACTTCAGCCGGGTCGTCTCGCGGATCAGCGCCGCCGTGGTGAGCCACGCGTCCTCGCACCAGGTGCCCGTCGGCGTCAGGACGCCTTCGAAGCCCTGTCGCTCGGCTGCGCGGGCGACCTGGGCCAGGTAGTCCAGGTCGGGCTGTCGCTGGGCCGACGGGCCCGCGGACTTGTTGGCGTGGAAGCGTTCCACGATCGTGCGGCCGTCCCCGCTGGTGGGCAGGAACCAGTGCAGCCTGATGCTCATCCGTTGCTCCTCGCCTGGTCCAGGTCGGGACCGAACCGCCGGTCGACGAAGGCGGCGAAGTCCACCTTGCCCGGCAGAGTCTTCTCGTCGGTGAAGGCGTCCGCGAGCTGCTGTTCGGACGCCACGACTGCGTCGTCCAGCACGATCGGCAGGTCACGGCCCGCCTCGACGGCCTTGCGCGCGACTTCGAGCTTCAGCCCGGTCTCCTTGGCCCACGCCTGCGCCCATTCTTCGCGGTGCGTGTCGGCCCACTTCTGCGCCTTGACCACGCGGACGGCGAAGTCGCGCAGCGCGGAGTTCTTGCCGGGATCGCCGAGCGCGGCCGTGCTCGCGGTCAGGAACCCGAGGCCGTTCGACGCGCCGCGGCCGTCGGCCAGCACCCGCGCGTGCGCTTCGATCTGCGCCTGCGCGGTGTAGGGGTCCCAGATCGCCCAGGCGTCGATCGTGTGCTGGCTGAAGGCGGCGTACGCCTCGGACGGCTGCAGGAAGCTCAGCTTGACGTCCTTCGTGGACAGTCCGTTGTGGTGCAGCGTGTTCAGCAGCTGCCCGTGGGCGGAAGTGCCCTTCGCGACGCCGATCGTCTTGCCCTTCAGCGCGGCGACGTTCTGCAGCGGCGAGTCCGGCGGGACGAGGACGGCTTCGCGCTCGACGTTGCTGCGGGACACGCTGATGACCTTGATCTTCGCCTTCGCCGCGGCCGCGAAGATCGGCGGCGTGTTGCCGACGCGCCCGGCGTCGATCGCGCCGGCCGAGGCGGCTTCCAGCAGCGGCGGGCCCGACGTGAAGGTCGCCCAGTCGATCCTGTACGGCGTCCCCTGCAGCAGGTTCGCCGCGGTGAGCAGGGACTTCACCCCGCCCTTCTGGTCGCCGACCTTGAGCGTCACCTTCGCCAGGTCGGCCCCGCTCACCGCGGCCGGCACCGCGGCGGGCCCGTCGCCGGTCGCCGCGGCGCACGCGGACACGAGGAGGGCCGTCGCGGCCACGAGTATTCCCCTACGCCACTGCATCTTCGATCACTCCCAGGTCGGCCAGCACGCGGCGGCGGAGTTCGTCGTGGTCTTCGGTTTCGCGCGGCCGGTGGGCGGTCACGATCCGGCCGCCGTCGAGCACCAGGACCCGGTCGGCCAGCCGCAGGGCCTCGTCGACGTCGTGGGTCACCAGCAGCACGCCCGGCCGGTGCCGCCGCCAGAGGTCCAGCACCAGGCCGTGCATCGCGATCCGGGTCAGCGCGTCGAGGGCGCCGAACGGCTCGTCGAGCAGCAGGAGGTCGGGTTCGCGGACCAGCGCGCGGGCCAGCGACACGCGCTGGGCTTCGCCGCCGGACAGGGTGAGCGGCCAGTCGTCGGCGTGCTCGGCCAGGTGGACTTCGGCGAGCGCTTTCTCCGCCAGGGTGCGGTTGCGGGACTTCGTGACGCCGTCCTGGCGCAGGCCGAGGACGACGTTGCGCCAGACCTTCCGCCACGGCAGCAGCCGCGGCTGCTGGAACGCGACCGAAACGGTCCCGGTGACCTGCACGGTGCCTTCGACGTCGCCGTCGAGGCCGGCCAGGATGCGCAGGAGCGTCGACTTGCCGGAGCCGCTGCGGCCCAGCAGGGCGACGAACTCGCCGCGCTCGACGGTCAGGTCGAGTCCGTTCAGGACGGTCCGGTCGCCGAACCGCCGGGTGAGGCCGCGGACCTCGGCTACCGGGTTCGCCACCGCAGCACCTTCCGTTCCAGCAGCCGGACCAGCGCGTCGGTGACCAGGCCGAGCAGGGCGTACAGGACGAGCCCGACGACCACGACGTCGGTGCGCAGGAATTCGCGGGCGTTGTTGATGAGGTAGCCGACACCGGCGTCGGCGTTGACCGTCTCGCCGACGATCAGCGCGAGCCAGGCCAGGCCGAGGGACTGCCGCAGCCCGACGAGCGCCTGCGGCAGCGCGCCGGGCAGGACGACGTGCCAGAGCCGTTCCGCGCGGCTGAACCCGAGCGCGCGCGAGGCTTCGACGAGGGCCGGGTCGGCGCCGCGGATTCCGGAGTGGACGTTGAGGTAGAGCGGGAAGGCCACCCCGAGCGCGACCAGCACGATCTTCGTCTCTTCGCCGATGCCGAACCACAGGATGAACAGCGGGATCAGGCCGAGGAACGGCAGCGTGCGCAGCATCTGCACCGGCGGATCGACCAGCGCCTCGCCCCAGCGGGACAGCCCGGAGACGATGCCGAGCAGGATCCCGGCCACCGCGCCGAGCGCGAACCCGGCGCCGACCCGGCCGAGGGACACCGCGAACGCGGACCCGAGTTCGCCGCTGCGCGCGGATTCGATCCCCGCCTGCACGACCGTCCACGGTGCACTGAGCTTGTCGGGCGGCAGGACACCGGTGGTGCTGGCGAGCTGCCAGGCGGCGAGCAGCACCACCGGGCTGATCCAGCGTTCGAGAGCGAGGCGCCGCGCCCTGCGGCGTGGCCGGGCGGCGGCCGGCCGGGCGCGCGTGAGCACGCCCGTGGTGGAAATCGACACGGATTTCTCCCGGGGACGGGGTTTTCTTCGATGGCTCGGCCCCGACCTTCCGGTCCCCGGGAGGGGAAGTCAATCCGTGCCCACTCCGTGAACTCGCCGTGTTTCAGCGGGTGGAACGGGTTGGCTCAGCCGCCGAACATGACCTTCCATTCGTCGAGCGACCGCGGCCGGTAGACGAAGTTGGTGCGCTTGACGTCGGACAGCGCGGCCGACGGCTCGGCCGAGTACTGGTGCCCGGGGTAGACGACGGGGTCCCCGGGCAGCCCGGCGAGCGCCTGCAGGCTGCGGTAGATCTCTTCGGCGTCCCCACCCGGGAAATCGGTGCGGCCACAGCCTTCGAGGAACAGCGTGTCGCCCGAGACGAGCTTGTCCTCGACGAGGAAGCACTGGCTGCCGGGCGTGTGCCCGGGCGTGTGCAGCAGCCGGATCGGGACGGCCCCGACCTCGAGGACGTCATCGTGGTCGTGGGCGCGCAGGTCGGTACCGGACACCCCGGTGACCCGCCGGACCCATTCGGTCTCGGCCCCGTTGACGTGGATCGGCACCGGCGCGACCGCGAGCAGCTCGGCGATGCCGGGCAGCGAGAAGCCGAGCATCTCCCCGCCGACGTGGTCGGGGTGGTGGTGGGTCGCCAGCACACCGGTGAGCCGCATACCGTCCTGCGCGAGGACGTCCAGGAGGTCCTGCACCGCGTACGCCGGGTCGACGATGACGGCGTCCCCGGTCTCCCGGTCCCCGATGAGGTAGGCGAAGTTCACCATCTGCGTGGCGACGGGATCCCCGACGGCGAAGTCCCGCCCGGCGAGCAGCTGCCGGAAGTAGAGCCGATCAGTCATGCGGGACACCCTACGGGCGGCCGGCCGCCTGGGTGAGGACGATCCGGCCGAAGTCGGCGGGCGGGTCGCCGGCGACCGCGCCGACGACCACCCATCGACCGTTCCCGCACGCGCTGGACTTCGCGGCGGACCGGGAGCGCGCAGCTGACCCGCCGCGCCCGGGAGCCCGGTCACTGCGCCCCGGCGTCGAGCCGTCCGACGTGATCCTGGTCCTCAAGGCCAACGGCAGCCTTCACGCCGCTTCACCGGCGCCGCGTGTCGCGGCCTCCCGGCGCTTCGCCGCTCTCGCGATCCGGGGCCTGCAGGCCTGAGCTGGCCCATTGGCGGGCTGTTCCCTGGTGCAACGCGGCGTACGTGCGATCTCTGAGGACGTTCGCCTCGTGGTCGGACAGCGTCCGGTCCAGCGGCCGGAGCACCAGCCGGACCAGGAGGTTCTTCTGGTCGCGGCGGGCGCCGAGCCGTTCCACCGCCGGTGCGGGCAGGTCCGCGCACGGCGTCTCCTGGCGGATCTCGACCGACTCGACGACGTCGGCGTCGTCGCCGAGGGCCTCCCGGACGCGGTCCCCGAGGTCTTCGGCCCGGTCGTCGGCGGCGACGGCGATCGAGAGGTCGCGGCGCACCGGCGGCAGCGCCGAAACCGGCCGGTAGGGCGCGAGGTCGGTCATCTGCGCGGCGACGGCCGGCTCGGCCGAGCGCAGCAGGCGGATGTCGGGGATGCCCTTGCGCAGCATCAGCATCCGGTCGAGCCCCAGCCCGAGCGCGAGCCCGGACCACGTCTCGTCGAGCCCGGCCCGCTTCAGCACGGCGGGGTGGGCGAGCCCGCATTCGGCGACCTCGACCCAGCGGCCGTCGTGTTCGACGTCGAGCTGCGCACCGTCCACAGTGTACGGATGCCGCCGGGGGTCGAGCCGCCACCGCCGCCCGCGGACGAGCGCGGCGACCATGTCTTCGAGGTCACCCCGCGTTGTGGGGCGCCGGGTGATCCGCCAGAGGTCGAGCTGGTGCGGGGTGCCGCTGTGCAGCCGGTCGATGCTGTCCCGGCGGTAGACGAGGCCGGGGCAGACGAGCAGGACGTCGTCGGCCGGGTTGCCGGCGAGGCGGCGCAGCGCCGCGGGGACGAGGGCGGTGGAGTGGCTGCGCAGGACGTGGTCCTGGTCGACGTACCGGGTGTAGCGGGCGTCCCGGGTGACGTCGGCGGGGTGGTAGCCGAGGTGGTCGTAGTTGTCGGCGACGGTGACGACCCGCTCGCCGCGCCACCACCGGACGGTGGTCGGCCACAGGCGGGCGAGGGCATCGACGGCCTGTTCGACGACGAGCTGGACGGCATGCGGCCCGCCGGCGGGATCGGTGAGATCCCGGACGGCGAGGGCGTGGGCGAGCTGGGCGGGGGTGAGTGGTTCGGGCATGACGGGACCTCCGGATGAGCGGGCGGATTGCGGGGACGGCTCCCCCTGGCCCGGACGCCCGGCGAGGTCGGTTTCAGCTCGGCGGCGCTGTTTCGGGCAGCGCGGACGTGGCACCGGAACCCCGCTGGCACCCACGCGGGGCCAGGGGGCCGGTAAATCGGCGGTACTCCGCAACGACGGCCACGAATCCAGGGTAACGATGCTCGCCACCCTGTTTTCCCGGTCGATGCCGTCCCTTCACTCACCCACCTCCCCATCCGCCAGCTCCCGCAGCACATCCAGGTGCCCGACATGCCGCGCGGTCTCCTGCACGACATGCGCCACCACCCACCGCACGCTGAACTCCGACCGCCGCCGCGTCCGGTCGTCCGGTGTCAACCCTCGCAGCGCCTTCTCCGCCCGTGCCCACTCCGCCTTGTACGCCGCCACCACCGAGACCGGCGTGTCCTCCTCCCCCACGTCCCAGCTCGGGTCCGGGCTCCCCGCCCACAGCGAGGGCAGGTCCGCCCCGCCCGCCTCGATGCACAGCCACCAGCGCTCGACCGCCGTCAGGTGCTTCACCACGCCCAGTGCGCTCATCCGCGGGGACGCCGGCAGCAGCGTCGCCACCGCCTGCTCCCGCGGCAGCCCGGCCAGCTTGTTCACCGCCGTCGCCCTCAGGAACTGCAGGAACTCCAGTTGCAGGCGCAGCTCGTCGCCGGCCAGGGGCGCGGGCCAGCGGCGGTGCGTCTTCGAACTCGTGTTCGACATGGCCGCAACCTACCGCACCGGTCCGACAAAATCTCCGGCGAAATAGAGTGACGCCCATGTGGTGGGGACTGCTCTGCGCTCTCGGCGCGGCATGCGCGTACGGCGTGGCTTCGGTGATGCAGTCCGTCGCCGCGCGGGCCACGGACACCGGGGCCGCCGGGGTCGACCCGAAACTGCTGGTCCACGTGCTCGGCCAGTGGAAGTTCGTGCTGGGCCTCCTCCTCGACGTCCTCGGGTTCGTCGCGCAGATCGCCGCGCTGCACG
The DNA here is from genome assembly GCF_040674975.1 of Amycolatopsis sp. NPDC049688. Lineage (NCBI taxonomy): Bacteria > Bacillati > Actinomycetota > Actinomycetes > Pseudonocardiales > Pseudonocardiaceae > Amycolatopsis > Amycolatopsis sp. NPDC049688. The sequence goes on along the minus strand of NZ_JBFANY010000001.1, from coordinate 1,118,204 downwards.
TCCTGCCGCTGTTCGTCGTCCAGGCCGCCCTCGCCGCGAGCCTCGCCGTGACCGCCGTCGCCGCGCGGTTCCTCGGGGTGCGGCTCGGCCGCCGCGAGTGGGCGGCCGTCGGGGTCGTGTGCGCCGGGCTCGCGCTGCTGGGCGCCGCCGCCGAGAGCGAAGGGTCCGATCCGGTCGGGCTCGGGTTCCGGTTCACCCTGATCGGCGCGGTCGCCGTGCTGGGCGTGGCCGGGGTGGTCGCCGGGAAGGCGAGCCGCCGGATCCGGACGCCGGCGCTCGGGCTCGTCGCCGGGCTGTGCTTCGGCGTCGTCGCGATCGCCGGCCGGATCATCCCGAGTCTCGCACCGCTCGACCTGCTCACCGACCCCGCGACCTACACCGTCGCGGTCGCCGGCGGGCTGGCCATGCTGTTCTACGCGACGGCGCTGCAACGCGGGAGCGTCACCACCTCGACCGCGATGATGGTCCTCGGCGAAACGGTGTTCCCGTCACTGGTCGGCGTGCTGGTCCTCGGCGACCGCACCCGGCCGGGGTTCGCGGTCGTCGCCGTCGCCGGGTTCGCCCTCGCCGTCCTGGCCGCGCTCGCCCTGGCCCGGTTCGGCGAACCGGCAACGGAACCGCGGACTGAGACGAAGCCGACCGTGATTCCGTAACTTCTTTACTTAGACTAGCCTTACCTATCCCAGCTCTGGACAGGGAGGCGCGGGTGAGCACGACGGGACGGCAGGTCCTCCGCCGGTCGATCGCCGGGCAACGACGATCGGTGGCCCTGGCGGCGCTGCTGACCGCGGGCCACCAAGGCGGCGAAGCACTGGTGCCGGTGGTGATCGGCGTGGTCATCGACCAGGCCGTCGCGAACGGCTCGGTCAGCACGCTGCTCCTCTGGCTGGCGGTGCTGGGCGTCCTCTTCGCCGCGCTCTCGACCAGCTACCGCCTGGGGGCCCGCTTCGGCGAGCGCGCCGCCGAACGCGCCGCCCACGACCTGCGCCTCGACCTCGCGCGCCGGGTCCTGCACCCAGGCGGTGTCGCGGACTCCGGCACCCTGGCCGGCGAGCTGGTGAGCATCGCGACGTCGGACGCGAAGCGGGTCGGCACCGTCAACGGCGTGCTGCCGTTCGGCGTCGCCGGCCTGGCCGGGCTGCTGGTCAGCGCCGTCGCCCTGCTCACCATGTCGCTGCCGCTCGGCCTGCTCGTGCTGCTCGGCACGCCGCCGATGCTGTACCTGGCGCACCTGATCGGCAAACCGCTGGAGCGCCGCAGCGAAGCCGAGCAGGAACGCTCGGCGTTCGCCTCGGGCATCGCCACCGACCTCGTCGCCGGCCTGCGCGTGCTGAAGGGCATCGGCGCCGAACGCGCCGCCGTCGACCGCTACCGCCGGACCAGCCAGGACTCGCTGCGGGCGACGCTGCGCGCGGCCCGCGCCCAGGCCTGGCACAACGGCGCGCTGCTCGCCCTCACCGGCATCTTCATCGCCGTGGTCGCGCTGGTCGGCGGCAACCTCGCCGCGGCGGGCGACATCAGCGTCGGCGACCTGGTCGCCGCGGTCGGGCTCGCGCAGTACCTGATCACGCCGTTCTCGATCTTCTCGTGGGTCAACGGCGAACTCGCGCAGGGCCGGGCGTCGGCCGCGCGCATCGCCGACGTCCTCGACGCGCCGCCCGCCGTCGCCGCCGGGGACGCCACCCTGCCGTCCCCGGCGGCCGGGCACGTCAAGCTGTCCGCGCTGAGCCGCGGCGCCCTGCGTGACGTCGCTTTCGAGGCCCGCCCGGGTGAGCTGCTGGGGGTGGTCGCCACCGACCCGGCCGCCGCGACGGACCTGCTCGACTGCCTGGGCCGCGCCGCCGATCCCGCGGGCGGCTCGGTGTCGGTCGACGCGGTCGACCTGTCCACTGTGGACCCCGGCCGGGTCCGCGAGGTGGTGCTGGTCGCCGCGCACGACGCGGACCTCTTCGCCGGCACGGTCGCGGAGAACGTGACGGCCGGGCCGCTCGCCGCCGAGGCGATGGCCGCGGCCGCCGTCGACGAGGTGGCGAGCGCGCTGCCCGACGGCGCCGCGACCGCCGTCACCGAACGCGGCCGGTCGCTCTCGGGCGGGCAGCGCCAGCGGGTCGCCCTCGCGCGGGCGCTCGCCGCCGACGCGCCGGTGCTGGTGCTGCACGACCCGACGACCGCCGTCGACACGGTCACCGAGGCCCGGATCGCCGCCGGACTGGCCGAGCTGCGGCGCGGCCGCACCACGATCCTCGTCACCACCAGCCCGGCGCTGCTGGCCGCGGCCGACCGCGTCGTCCTGCTCGACGACGGGTGCGTCGCCGGCGAAGGCAGCCACGCCGAGCTGGCCGGCCGTCCCGACTACCGAGCGGCGGTACTGGCATGACCCGCGAACTCCTCCCGGTGGCCGGCGGCCGCCGGATCCGCGCCGTCGTCGGCGAACTCGCCGGACGGCAGAAGGGCCGCGCGGCGGCGGCGTTCACGACGCTCGTCGCGGCCACCGCGATCGGCCTGCTCACCGCGCCCCTGCTCGGCCGCGTCGTCGACCTGGTCGCCACGCGCCGGCCGGCGGCCGAGCTGGTGACGCCGGTGGTGGGCCTGGTGCTCGTGGCGGTCGCGCAGGCCGTCGCGACCGCGATCGGCGTGTCGCTGGTGGCGCGGCTGGGCGAGACGATCCTGGCCGAACTGCGCGAACGCTTCGTCGAACGCGCCCTCGGCCTGCCGCTGGAACAGCTCGAGCGCGCCGGGTCCGGCGACCTCACCGCCCGCGTGACGAACGACGTCTCGGTCGTCGCCGAGGGCGTCCGGTCGGCGCTGCCCGAGCTGGGCCGGTCGGTGCTGACGGTCGTCCTGACCTTCGGCGCGCTGGCCGTGCTCGACTGGCGGTTCCTGCCGGCCGCGCTGCTGGCCGTGCCGATCCAGCTGTGGACCGTGCGGTGGTACGTGCCGCGCGCGAAGCCGTTGTACGCGGCGCAGCGCGAGGCCGTCGGGGCGCAACAGCAGCAGCTGCTGGACACCGTCGGCGGCGCGAAGACGGTCCGGGCGTTCCGGCTCGCCGACACCCACCTGGCGCGGGTGCGCGAACGGTCCGGCGCCGCGGTTTCCCTTGCGCTGCGCGGGATCCGGCTGGTGACGCGGTTCTACGCGCGGCTGAACCTGGCGGAGTTCGTCGGGCTGTCGGCCGTACTGGCGACGGGGTTCCTGCTGGTCGGGACGGACGCGGTCACGGTCGGCGTCGCGACGGCGGCGGCGTTGTACTTCCACAGCCTGTTCGGGCCGATCACGACCGCGCTGTCGCTGGTCGACGACGCGCAGGCGGCCACGGCCAGCCTCGCGCGGCTGATCGGCGTCGCCGACCTGCCCGCCGAGGCGTCGCCCGCGCAGCCGGCCCGGCCGGTGGATTCGTCGGTGAAGACCGCGGGCCTCGGCTATTCCTATGTGGACGGTCACCCGGTGCTGCGGGACGTCGACCTCGGCGTCGCCCCCGGCGAGCGGGTGGCCCTGGTGGGCGCGAGCGGCGCCGGGAAGACGACGCTGGCCAAGCTGATCGCCGGGATCCACCGGCCGGCGACGGGTTCGGTCGCCGTCGGCGGCGTGTCACTGGACGAACTCGGGCCGGACGGCACGCGCCGGACGGTCGGGCTGATCAGCCAGGAGGTCCACGTCTTCGCGGGGCCGCTGGCCGAGGACCTGCGCCTGGCCCGCCCGTCGGCGTCCGACGCCGAACTGCGGGCCGCGCTGGCGAAGGTGGGGGCGCTGACCTGGGTCGGCTCGCTGCCGTCCGGGCTGGCCACGGTGGTCGGCGACGGCGGTCACCAGCTGACGGTGACGCAGGCGCAGCAGCTGGCCCTGGCCCGCCTGGTGCTGGCCGACCCGCCGATCGCGATCCTCGACGAGGCCACGGCCGAGGCAGGCAGCGCAGGTTCCCGCGTCCTGGAGTCCGCGGCCGCGGCGGCTCTCGAAGGCCGCACGGCGCTGGTGGTCGCCCACCGCCTGACCCAGGCGGCGGCGTCGGACCGCATCGTGGTCCTGGACGCGGGAGCGGTGGCCGAGACCGGAACCCACGACGACCTCGTCGCCGCGGGCGGCCGGTACGCCAAGCTGTGGGCAGCCTGGTCCGGCCAGCGCCCCTGACCCGTGTCGACCCCCCGATCACGCGAGTCGACCCCCCGATCACACGTGTCGTCCCCCTGATCACGCGAGTCGTCCCCCCAATCACACGTGTCGTCCCCCCGATCACGCGAGTCGTCCGTTCCGGTACACGGCGGTCGCGTGATCACAAGCGGAACTCGCGTGACGGGAAGGTCATCTCGCGTGATTGAGGGGGCATCTCGCGTGATTGGAGGGGCATCACGTGTGTCTGGAACGACGACACGCCGGGAGCCGCGGGCTCCCGGCGTGTCGGATGGGGGAAGGGTCAGGTGTCCATCGTGTCGGCCAGGGACTTGGGGCGCATGTCCGTCCAGTTCGCCTCCACGTGGTCCAGGCAGTCCTGGCGGGGGGCCGGGCCGAAGGTGACCGTCCAGCCGGCCGGGACCTCCACCTGCTCCGGCCACAGGCTGTGCTGGTTCTCGGCGTTGACCAGCACCAGGTACGTCCCGGCCGGGTCTTCGAACGGGTTGGTCATCGCGGGCCTCCTCAGGCGGTGATGTCCGTGCGGGCGCCCTTGACCAGCGCGGTCAGCTTCTGGATGACCGGCGTGGCGAGCAGGTGGTTGAAGCGCGGCTCGGCCGACCAGTCACCGAGCTGGTTCGCCTTGACCGCGGGCAGCTGGTTCCACGTCGGGAACTGTGTCATCTGGGCCCGCGGCAGCGCGTACGAGCGCGAGTCCGTCAGGATCAGGTCCGCCGGGTACTTGCCCGCCTGCTCCCAGGACAGCTGCTCCCAGTAGTCCTCGCTGCCGCCGCCGGAAACGATGTCCAGGCCGAGTTCGCGGTAGTAGGCGAGGTCGGCGAAGTACTCCGGCTTCGCGATGTACAGGCCGTCCTTGTCGCCGTAGAGCACCAGGACCTTCAGGCCGGCCTTCTCCTTCGCCGCCGCGCGCAGGTCCTCGGACGCCTTGTCGAAGTCCTCCTTGGCCTTCTTCATGGTTTCCGAGTTCGCGTCGCCGCCCAGGGCGACGGCCAGCTGCGCGTACCGCTCGATCACCTTGGGCAGGGTGACCTTGTACTCCGACAGCGCGACGACCGGCGCGATCTGCTGCACCTTGAGCCCGAGGTCGCCGGTGAGCACCCACATGTCCGTGGGCTTGGTGCCGGTCAGGCCGGTGACGACCAGGTCCGGCTTCAGCGCGGCGAACTTCTCCATGCTGAAGTCGTCCCAGGCGTTGCCGATCGAGGTGACGGCGTTCAGGTCGATGTTGCCGGCCTGGATCTCCTTGCCGCCGTCGGCGGTCTTCTGCGGGCCGAACACGCCGGCCGGGCGGACGCCGTAGTCCCACAGCGCCGCGGCCGAGCTGGCGTAGGCCACCACCCGCGCCGGACGCTGGTCGCGCGACGCCTTCTGGCCGCGGTCGTCGGTGAACTCCCACGGGCCGGACGCCCCGGCCGCCGGCTTGTCGCCGCCGCTGCCGCACGCGGTGAGGGCCGCGGCGGCGGCGACGCCACCCGCCCCGATCAGGAATCCACGCCGGCTGAGCCCGGCAGCGCCTTGGAACACGGACATGAGCACCTCTCGCAGACCAGTAACTTAGGCATACCTTATTTAGGTAAGGCTCTCAAAAGCAACTGTGTCACCGCCCACGGCCGGACAGCTGCGCCGCGGCGCCCGGCACCGGCTCGGCCGGGTCGTGTCCCAAGTGGACCTGCCGGTTGGCGGCGTCCACGTGCACCACCCGCGGCCGGTGCCCGGCGCGCTCGGATTCGGGCACCTGCGCGTAGGTGATGATGATGACGAGATCGCCCGGGTGCACGAGGTGCGCGGCCGCGCCGTTGACGCCGATGACGCCGGACCCCGGCTCGCCGGTGATGGCGTAGGTCTCCAGCCGGGCGCCGTTGGTGATGTCGACGACCTGGACCCGCTCCCCCTCGACGATGTCCGCGGCGGCCATCAGGTCGGCGTCGATGGTCAAGGAGCCGACGTAGTGCAGGTCGGCCTGGGTGACGGTGGCGCGGTGGATCTTGGCGTTCATCAGGGTGCGGTGCACGTCTGCTCCGTGTCTCGGGTCAGCACCGCGGCGAGGCCCGCCGCGGTGGGGGTGCGGAAGAACTCGGCGATGGGCAGCTCGGTCCCGAGCCGCTCGGTGATCCGGTTGCGCAGGACCACGAGCAGCATCGAATGGCCGCCGAGGGTGAACAGGTCGTCGTCGGCGCCGACGGCGGCGACGTCCAGAACCTCCGCGAAGATCTCGCAGAGAGCTTTTTCCAGGGGCGTTTCCGGCGCCCGGCCGCGAGCGGCGAACCCGGGTACCGGGAGGGCGGCCCGGTCGACCTTCCCGTTGGGCGTCACCGGGAACGCCGCCAGGGGCACGATCGCGGCGGGCACCATGTACTCCGGCAGCGACCGCGCGAGGAACTCCCGCAGCTCCACCGGATCGGCGGCCGCCGGAGCCGTGTACGCGACCAACCGCTCGTCCCGGACCACGACCAGGGCCTGCGTGACGTCGTCGTGCCGGGTCAGGGCCGTCTCGATCTCGCCCGGCTCGATCCGGAAGCCGCGGATCTTCACCTGGTCGTCGGTGCGGCCCAGGTACTCGAGCTGCCCGTCGGGCCGCCACCGCACCAGGTCGCCGGTGCGGTACATCCGCTCCCCCGGCTCGAACGGCGAGGCGACGAACCGCTCGGCGGTGAGCGCCGGCCGCCCGTGGTAGCCGCGGGCCAGCCCGGCGCCGGCCAGGTACAGCTCGCCCGGCACGCCGGCCGGGACCGGCGAAAGGCCGCCGTCGAGGACGTAGGCGCGCGTGTTGTGCACCGGACGCCCGACCACCGGCCGGCCGGCGTCGCCGAAGCGGCCGACCAGAGCGTCCACAGTGGCCTCGGTAGGGCCGTAGAGGTTGTACGCCTCCGTACCCGGCATCGACGACAGCGTTTCCCACAGCGTCTGCGACACGGCTTCCCCGCCGACGCCGACCACGCCGAGGGCGCACCGGCCGTCCGCGATCACCCCGGCCGCGGCCAGCTGCGCGAAGTGCGACGGCGTGAGCTCGAGGAAGTCGAGCGCGCGTTCGCGCACCACCGCCGCCAGCCGCGAAGGGTCGCGGCGGGTGTCGTCGTCGACGACGTGCACCTCGTGCCCGTCGAGCAGCCACAGCTGCGGCTGCCAGGACGCGTCGAAGAAGAACGCCCACGCGTGCCCGACCCGCAGCCGCCGTCCGCCCGCCGCGGCGACGGCCGGGCGGTACAGCGTCTCGCGGTGGCTGTGGAACAGGTTGACCAGCCCGGAGTGCGGGACGACCACGCCCTTCGGCTTGCCCGTCGAGCCGGACGTGTAAAGCACGTACGCCGGATTCGCGGGCGACGGCGGGATCAGCGCGGCGTCAGTGTCCACAATGTCCTCGACGAACAGCGCGCCGGGAACGGCCGAAGCCAGCGAACGGCTGGTGAGCACCAGCGCGGGCTCGGCATCGGCGAGGATGGCATTGATCCGGTCCGCCGGCTGGTCCGGGTCCACCGGCAGGTACGCCGCGCCCGCTTTGAACACGCCGAAGATCGCCTCGACGACCGCGGCCGACCGCGGCAGCACCAGCGCCACGACCTTCTCCGGACCCGCGCCCTGCGCCGCGAGCCACCGGGCGAGGCGGTCGGTCCGCGCGGCGAACTCCGCGAACGTGACGCTCGAGGAGGCGTCGCTCAGCGCGGTCGCGTCCGGGGTCGCCGCCACCTGGGCGGCCAGCCGGTCGACGACGGTCGGCGCCGGCAGCGTCAGTGGCGCTCCGGCACCCCAGTCGCGCAGGATCCGGTCCCGCTCGAAGTCATCGAGGACGTCGATCCGGCTCAGCGGCCGGTCCGGGTCCGCGACGACCGCCGCCAGTACCCGGACCAGGCGCTCGGTGAGGGCACGGGCCGTCGGCTCGTCGAAGAGGTCGAGGCTGTATTCGAGATCGCCGTCCATGCCCTCGGGCGTTTCGACCAGGTCGAAGGAGAGGTCGAACTTGGCCTGCCGCAGCCCGGTGTCCCGGTAGGCCGCGTCGAGCCCGAGCAGCCGTTCCGGCGCCGAACCCGAGTGGTAGACCGCGAGCATGACCTGGAACAGCGGATGCCGGGCCAGCGACCGGGGCGGGTTGAGCAGCTCGACGAGGTGCTCGAACGGCAGGTCCTGGTGGGCGTACGCGGCCAGGTCGGCCTCGCGGACGCGGGCCAGGAGCTGCCGGAACGTCGGGTCGCCGCCGGTGTCGGTCCGCAGGACGAGCGTGTTGACGAAGAACCCGGCGAGGTCTTCCAGCGCGTGGTCGGAGCGGCCGGCGACCGGCGTGCCGAGGGGGATGTCGGTGCCCGCGCCGAGCCGGGTCAGCAGCGTGGCGAGCGCCGCCTGCAGCACCATGAACGTGCTGGTGTCGCTGCGGTGGGCCAGCTCCCGCAGTCCTCGGTGGACGGAGGCGGGCACGGTGAACGGCACGGCGGCACCGCGGTTCGTCGACCGCGCCGGGCGTGGGCGGTCCCCTGGGAGCGCCAGCTCGTCGGGGAGCCCGGCCAGGGTGTCCCGCCAGAACGCCGCCTGGCGGCCGAGGAGGCTGTCCGGGTCGTCGGCGTGGCCGAACATCTCCCGTTGCCACAGCGTGTAGTCCGCGTACTGCACCGGCAACGGCGTCCATTGTGGACGCTCGCCCCGCAGCCGGGCGGCGTAGGCGATGTCGAGGTCCCGCTTCAGCGGCGGCAGCGACCAGCCGTCGCCCGCGATGTGGTGCACCAGCAGGACGAACACGTGCCGGTCCGGTCCGGCCGAGAGGAGCGTGGCCCGGATCGGGATTTCGGTGTCGAGGGTGAAGCAGTACGACGCTGCCGCGGCGACGCGCTCGTCGAGATCGGCCGCCGTCTCGGTGACCAGCACCGGGCCGGCTTGGGCGAGCACGACCTGCCGCGGGGTGCCGTGCTCCTCGACCAGGAGCGTCCGGAGGACTTCGTGCCGCGCCACCACGTCACCCAACGCGGCCCGCAGGGCATCGGTGTCGACCGGGCCGGTCAGTTCCCACGCCCAGGGGATGTTGTAGGTCGCAGACGGCCCGTCCAGGCGGTCGAGGAACCACAGCCGCTGCTGCGCGAACGACAGCGGCAGGACGTCGGGCCGCTCGGCCGGGATCAGCGCCGGGCGGCGGCCCCGGCCGGGGTCGAGGGCTTCGGCGAGCCGGGCCGGGGTCGGCGCGTCGAACACCGCCCGGATCGGGACTTCGACGCCGAGCAGCGCGCGGATCCGGCTGACCAGCCGCGTCGCCAGGAGCGAATGCCCGCCCAGGGCGAAGAACCCGTCGTCCGGGCCCACCGCCGGGACGCCGAGGACGTCGGCGAACAGTTCGCACAACGCCTGCTCGGCCGGGGTCCGCGCGGGACGGCCGGACGCGCGCACCTCCGGGTCCGGCAGGGCGGCGCGGTCGAGCTTGCCGTTGGCGTTCACCGGCAGCTCGGGCAGGACCACGATCGCCGACGGCACCAGGTGGTCCGGCAACTGCCCGGCCACCCGAGCCCGCAGCGCCACCGGATCACCCGATGGCGCCACGTACGCGATCAGCCGGTTGTCCCGGGCGATCACGGCCGCGCGCGCCACCGAGGCGTCCGTCGTCAGCACGGCCTCGACCTCACCGGGTTCGACGCGGAAGCCGCGGATCTTGATCTGCTGGTCGGCGCGGCCGAGGAACTCCAGGGCCCCGTCGGCGCGGCGGCGGACGAGGTCGCCGGTGCGGTACATCCGCTCCCCCGGCTCGAACGGCGAGGCGACGAACCGTTCCGCGGTGAGCGCCGGACGGCCGAGGTAGCCCCGCGCGACTCCGGCACCGGCGAGGTACAGCTCGCCGCGGACGCCCGGCGGCACCGGCCGCAACGCCGCGTCGAGGACGTGGGCGCGGGTGTTCGCGATCGGCCGCCCGATGGCCACCGGACCGCAGACCTGGGCCAGGCTGTCCCCCGCGACCTCCGAGCAGCCGTAGAGGTTCACCAGCTTCGCCGACGGCCACCGCCGGGCCACCTTCTCGGCGAGAGCGTCGGAAAGGGGTTCGCCGCTGGTGATCCAGGTGGTCACCGAGCCGAACGCGCCGGCCGGGGCGTCCTCGGCGAACGTGTCGAGAAGGCTCGGGACCACGGTGAGCACCTGGGCGCCGGTCTCGCGGACGAATTCGGCCAGCTTCAGGGGGTCGGTGGCCGTTGCGTCGTCGGCGAGGACCACCGGGTCTCCGGCGACGAGCCCGCCGAGAAGCTCGGTCGAGCCGTCGATGAACGTCAGCGCGCTCTTGGCCACGCGCACGCCTCGAGCGATCTCACGGCCCCAGTGCAGCCGGTTCGCCAAGGCGCGCTGGGTGCCCGCCACCGCCTTCGGGCGGCCCGTGGAACCGGACGTGAAGATCACGTACGCCGGGTGGTCCGGGCTGATCGACGGCCAGGTCGCTTCCGGGCCGGTGTCACCCGGCCGGACGAGCCGGTCCCCGAAGCCGTTCTCGGCGATGACCAGGTGCGGTGCCGCATCGGTGAGCATCAGCTCGATGCGGTCCGCCGGGTGGTTCAGGTCGAGGGGCAGGTAGGCGGCGCCGGTCTTGAGCACCGCCAGGAGCGCGACGACCAGGTCCACCGACCGCGGCAGCGCGACCGCCACCACCCGTTCCGGCCCCGCACCCCGCGCGAGCAGGGCCCGGGCCAGCACCGTGGCCCGCGCGTCCAGTTCGGCGTAGGTGATCCGTTCCGAGCCGAACAGCAAGGCGAGCGCGTCCGGGGTCCGGGCGACCTGGGCCGCGAACAGCCCGGCGGCCGTCTCCACCGGCAAGGAGGTCGCGGGAGCGGGCGCGAGCTGGTCGTGTTCGGCGGCGGTGAGCAGGTCGACGGCGCCGATGCGGGTGTCCGGGTCGGCGACGACGGCGGTCAGCAGCGTCCGCAGCCGCTCCAGGATCGTCTCGACGCTCGCGCGGTCGAAGACGTCGCTGTTGTACTCCGCCGTGCCGCGGATTCCGGCCTGGTGCCCGGGCCGCTCCCCGACGAAGAACGTCAGGTCGGCGCGGGCGGTGCCGGTGCGGACCGGTTCCTCCGCCACCGTGAGACCGGGCAGGGCGATGTCCGCGACGGCGTTGTTCTGCCAGGCGAGCATCGTCTGGAACAGCGGGTGGTGGGCCAGCGAGCGGACCGGGTTCAGGACTTCGACCAGGCGCTCGAACGGGACGTCCTGGTGGGCGTAGGCGTCGAGGCTGCGGTCCCGCACCCGGGCGACCAAGTCGCGGAACGACGGGTCGCCGCCGGTGTCCACGCGCAGGACCAGGGTGTTGACGAAGAACCCGACGAGGTCGTCGAGCGCGGCGTCGGTGCGGCCGGCGATGGACGTGCCGAGCGGGATGTCGGTGCCCGCGCCGAGGCGGGTGAGCACGGCGGTGAGCCCGGCGTGCACGACCATGAACACGCTGGCACCGCAGGCGCGGGCCAGCTCGATCAGTCCACTGTGGAGCTGGGCGTCCCAGCCGAAGGCGAACTGCTCACCGCGGTAGGACGCTTCCGCGGGGTGCGGCCGGTCCGTGGGCAGCTCGATCCGCTCCGGCAGGCCGGCGAGGGTTTCGCGCCAGTAGGCCAGCTGCGGTTCGATCACCGGCTCGCCGAGGACGTCCCGCTGCCACAGCGTGTAGTCCGCGTACTGCACCGGCAGCGGTGTCCACTGAGGAGATTCACCGGCTCGGCGGGCGGTGTAGGCCGTCGCCAGGTCCCGCCACAGCGGCGCGGTGGACCAGCCGTCGGAGGCGATGTGGTGGAACACGAGCACCAGGACGTGCTCGCGGCGGTTCAGGCGCAGCAGCGCCGCCCGCAGCGGGATCTCCGACTCCAGTTCGAAGACCGTGCCCGCCGCTTCGGACACCGCGTCGGCGAGCGTCGCCTCGGTGACCGTGCTGACCGGCAGCGGGATCGTGACGTCCTCGAGGACGAGCTGCCGGGCTTCCCCGTCGATCTCGGGGAACACCGTGCGCAGGGCCTCGTGGCGTCCGGCCACATCGGACAGTGCCGTGTGGAGCGCGCCGACGTCGAGGTCGCCGGTCAGCCGGACCGCCGTCGGCATGTTGTACGTCGCCGACGGGCCTTCCAGCCGGTGGAGGAACCACAGGCGCTGCTGGGCGAAGGACAGCGGCAGCACCTCCGGCCGCGGGTCGGCGCGCACGAGCGCGGGCCGGGCGGCTCCGGCGTCCGAGGTGGACAGCAGGGTGGCCAGCCCGGCCACGGTCGGCGTCTCGAACACCGACCGCACCTGCAGTTCGACGCCGAACACCGCGCGCAGCCGCGCGACCAGGCGGGTCGCCATCAGGGAATGCCCGCCGAGGGCGAAGAAGTCGTCGTCGACGCCGACCGAGGACGTGTCGAGGACCTCGGCGAACAGCCCGCAGAGGACCTCCTCGACCGGCGTCCGCGGGGCCCGGCCGGTGGCGGCCGCCTGCTTGTCCGGGCTCGGCAGGGCCCGGCGGTCCAGCTTGCCCGACGCCAGCAGCGGCAGCCGGTCGAGCACCACGAATGCCGACGGCACCATGTACTGCGGCAGCCGGTCGCGGACGTGCGCCCGCAACGCCGTGACCAGCGCGTTCGTGTCCCGCTGCCCCGCCGGGTGGTTGCCGAGGGCGTCGAGCGCGACGCGGGCCGGGCGGCCGCGGTGGATCCGCGTCGGCTCGCCGGTGGTGAACACGACCTCCACGGCGCCCTCGTCCGCGGTGAGGGTCGCGTACACGCGGTAACCGTGGCGCTCGCCGAGGTCGTGCAGGGTCTCCGGGTCCACGCCGTCCCGCTGCTCCAAAGAGGACAGTGCACGCTCGGCATCGCCCGCGGCCAGGGCGGCGACGGCGGCGAGTTCCCCGGACAGCCTGGCGTTGGGCACGCCGGTCACGCGCAGCCGGGCCGGGCGGCCGGCCAGCGCCGGTTCCAGCTCGTCCAGGGTGACGACCAGCTCTACGGGGGTGTCGGGCCGCGGGGCCTTCCGCAGCACGACGTCGTAGCGGTGCCGGGTCAGCTCGTTGTGGGCGTGGCCGCGCTTGACCCACAGGTCCACGTCGCCGAACCCGTCGAGATCCAGAGCTGCGAAGAAGTCAGGGTCGAGCACCAGCTCGCCTTCACGCGCGATCGCCTGGTCCACCGCGGCGACGTCCCGCCGGCCGTGGCGCAGCTCGGTCGCCGTCCGGAACGCCCGCAGCGTACGGAGGTTCCGGATGTCGCCGAGGAAGATCACGCCGCCCGGCCGGACGTGCGCCGCGGCCGTGCGGAGGACTTCGGCGAGGTAGCCGACGCTCGGGAAGTACTGGGCGACCGAGTTGACGATCACCGTGTCGAACTCCGGCAGTTCGCCCAGGTCGTGGGCGGGCCGCGCGGCCAGGTGGACCTTGCTCGCCAGCGGCGTCGCCGCGAGTTCCCGCCGCAGGTTGGCGATGGCCTTCTCGGACAGGTCGACGCCCCAGTACTCCTCGGCGTCCGGCGCGATCCGCGAAAGGATCAGGCCGCTGCCGACCCCGATCTCCAGCACCCGCTTCGGGCGCAGTGAACGGATCCGCTCGATCGTCGCCGCGTGCCACTCCCGCATCTCGTCGAGGGGGATCTCCGTGCCGTCGTAGCTGGAGTTCCAGCCGGTGAAGTTCTCCTCCAGCCCGCCGGACGCGGCTTCGGTGAAGACGTTCTCGTGCAGCTCCCGCCACTCGCCGACGTGGTCCAGTTCGGCGTCTTCGTCCCGCCCGGCCGAAGGCACGGCGTAGGCGATGAGCCGGCCGTCCTGGGCGACGACGACGGTCTGCCCGACGGCCGGGTGCTCGGCGAGCACGGACTCGATCTCGCCGAGCTCGATGCGGTAGCCGCGGATCTTGACCTGGTCGTCGGCCCGGCCGAGGAACACCAGCCGCCCGTCCGGCAGCCATTTCACGAGGTCACCGGTCCGGTAGAGGCGTCCGCCGGAGCCGAAGGGATCCGCCACGAACCGCTCCGCCGTCAACGCCGGCCGCCCGAGGTAGCCGCGCGCCAAGCCGGATCCGGCGAGGTACAGCTCCCCCACCACGCCGGGCGGGACCGGCCGCAGCCCGGCGTCGAGCACGTACGCCCGCGTGCCGGGGTCGGGGATGCCGATCGGGACGACGGTCGCGTCCGCCAGCTCGGCCGGGTCGCTTTCGCCGAGGGTCGAGTTGGTGGTCGCCTCGGTCGGGCCGTAGGCGTTGAACATCCGCCGCCCCGGCGCCCACCGCCGCACCAGCTCCGGCGACACCCGCTCGGTTCCGGCCAGCAGCACGCTGTCCCGCGGCAGGTCGAGCTCCGCCGGCATGGCGTCGAGCAGCGCCGGCGGGAGGATCATGAAGTTCACGCCGTGGGCGTGCGCGTACTCGGTCAGCGCCGGGCCCGCGACCCGCCGCTCGGCCGGGACCACGACCAGCCGCCCGCCCGAGAGCAGGCCGAGGCACAGGTCCCAGAAGGCGACGTCGAAACTCGGCGACGCGAACTGCAGCACCCGGCTGTGCGGGCCCACCCCGAACCGGGCGACCTGGGTGGCGACCAGTTTGGCGACGCCCGAGTGCTGCAGGACGACACCCTTCGGCCGGCCGGACGAGCCGGACGTGTAGATCAGGTACGCCGCGTTCTCCGGTGTGATCGTGACCTGCGGGTCCTCAGTGGACATCCGGGTGAGTGCGGTGTCCTCCAGGAGGACCCGGGGCAGGGCCGCGGGCAGCTTCGCCTCGATGTCCGCGGTCGTCACCACACACACCGGGCCTGCATCTTCGACCATGTAGGCGATCCGGTCGCCCGGGTAGTCGACGTCGATCGGGAGGTACGCGGCGCCGGCCTTGAGCACCGCCAGCTCGGCGACGATCATGCCGGCCGAGCGCGGCACGGCCAGCGCGACCACCCGCTCCGGCCCGGCACCGCGGTCGAGCAGCAGGTGCGCGAGGCGGTTGGCGCGGGCGTTCACCTCGGCGTAGGTCAGCTCGACGTCCTCGAACACCAGCGCCACCGCGTCGGGGGCCTCGGCGACGCGGCGGGCGAACATCCCGGGGAACGTCTCGGTGCCGGCCGGTTCGGGGGAACCGGCCCATTCGGTGAGCACCCGCTCGCGCTCGTCCCCGGCGAGGAGGTCCAGGGCACCGACCGGGCGGTCGGGCTCGGCCAGGGCCGCGCGCAGCAGGACTTCGAGGCGGCGCAGGACCGCGTCCGCGCCGGCGTGGTCGAAGACGTCGGCGTTGAACTCCAGCACGCCGTCGATCCCCGCGTCCCGTTCGGTCAGCGAGATCGACAGGTCGAACTTCGACGTCCCGGTGGTCACCGGAACCTCGGTGACGGCCAGGCCGGGCAGGCTCACCTCGGCGCGGGCGTTGTTCTGGCCGGCAAGCATGACCTGGAACAGCGGGTGGTACGACAGCGACCGGGCGGGGTTGAGCACCTCGACCAGGCGCTCGAACGGGACGTCCTGGTGGGCGTAGGCGTCGAGGTTGCGCTCGCGGACCCGGGCGAGGAGCTCGCGGAACGTCGGTTCGCCGCCGGTGTCCACGCGCAGGACCAGCGTGTTGACGAAGAAGCCGACGAGGTCGTCCAGCGCCGGGTCGGTGCGGCCGGCGATGGGCGAGCCGATCGGGACGTCGGTGCCCGCGCCCAGCCGGGTGAGCAGGGCGGCGAGAGCTGCGTGCACGACCATGAACACGCTCGCGCCGCTCTCCCGGGCCAGCCCGGCGAGCGCCTGGTGAAGGCCGGCGTCCCAGGTGAACGTGTGCAGTTCGCCGCGGAACGTCGCGGTCGCGGGGTGCGGCCGGTCCAGGGGCAGCTCGATCCGGTCCGGCAGCCCGTCGAGGGTGTCCCGCCAGTAGGCGAGCTGCGCGTTCAGCACGCTGTCCGGGTCGTCCTCCCGGCCGAGCAGATCCTGTTGCCACAGCGTGTAGTCCGCGTACTGCACCGGCAGCGGCGTCCACTGTGGAGCCCCACCGGCGCGGCGGGCGGCGTAGGCCGTGGCGATGTCCCGCCACAGCGGGGCCATCGACCAGCCGTCGGAGGCGATGTGGTGGAAGACCAGCGCGAAGACGTGCTCCCGGGCACCCAGCCGCAGCAGCTCGGCGCGCACCGGCGCGTGCTCTTCCAGGTCGAACGGGCCGCGGACCAGCCCGGTCAGGGCGTCGTCGAGATCGACGACCTCGCGCACCGGAAGGTCGACTCGGCCGGGCGGGAGGATGTCCTGGCAGGGCACGCCGTCGCGCTGCGGGAACCGGGTGCGGAGGGCCTCGTGCCGAGTGACCACATCGGACAGTGCGGTCCGCAGCGCCTCGATGTCGAGATCGCCTTCGAGCCGCATGACCAGGGGCACGTTGTAGGTGGCCGACGGCCCTTCGAGGTGGTGCAGGAACCACAGCCGCTGCTGGGCGCCGGACAGCGGGACCGGGTCCGGCCGCCGCGTGGCGGCCAGGGGCGGCCGCGCGGTCCCGCGGGCGGTGGCGAGCACCCCGGCCAGGCCCGCCGGAGTCGGCGTCTCGAAGACCGACCGCACCTCCAGCTCGGCGTGCAGCGCCGTGCGGACGCGGGCGATCAGCCGGGTGGCCAGCAGCGAATGGCCGCCGAGGGCGAAGAAGCTGTCGTCCGGGCCGACCCGCGACAGGCCGAGGACGTCGGCGAACAGCTCGCACAGCTGCCGTTCGACCGGGGTGCGCGGCTCGCGGTCCGAGACCGGCGCCGCGGGGCCGGGGGCCGGCAGCGCGCGGTGGTCGAGCTTGCCGTTGGCCGTCACCGGCAGCGCGTCGAGCACGACGATCGCCGACGGGACCATGTGCTCGGGCAGCCGTTCGGCGGCGAGGGCGCGCAGGTCCGCCGGCAGGGCGGTGCTCCGGCGCGAGCGCCGCGGGTTGCCGGTGTAGGCCAGGACGTCCTCCGGGCCGGGCCGGAACGCCCCGGCGGCGTCGCCGCCGGTGAACAGGACGTCCACCGAGCCGTCGCCGGCCGCGGACCAGGTGACGACCGCCCCCAGCACGTACCAGTCCTCGGGATCCACGCCTTCGGTGAGCCGGCCGTTCGGGACGCCCTCGACGCGCAGGCCGTCGCGAAGCCGCGCGACCACATCGTCTACAGTGGACACATCGGTGCCCCAGGTCAGCGTCTCGGCCGGGACCGGCTCGGCGGTACCGGGACGCAGGACCACGTCGTAGCGGTACTGGGTGAGCTCGTTGACCGCCCGGCCGCGCTTGACCCGGATGTCCGCGGCGACCCCGTCGAGCCCGGCGAAGAACTCCGGGGCGACGAGCAGTTCCTTCTCCCGCAGGAGCCGCTGTTCGACGTCGCCGCCGCGCGCCTGCGCCACGGCGGTGTGGAAGGCCCGCACCTGGCGCAGGTCCCGGACGTCCCCGACGAACAGCGAGCCGCCCGGCGCCAGGAGGTCCAGAGCCTTCCGCACGACGTCCAGGAGGTAGGTCCCGCTCGGGAAGTACTGGATGACGGAGTTGAGGACGATCGTGTCGAAGAACCCCGCCGGCAGGCCGGTGAAGTCGGCGGCGTCGCCGGTCCGCAGCTCGACGCGTCCGGCGAGGGCCGGATCGGCCGCGACCCGCGCGCCGAGCGAGGCGATCACCTCGGCGGAGAAGTCCGTGCCCCAGTACGCCTCGCAGTCCGGGGCGAGCTCGGTCAGCAGCAGGCCGCTGCCGACGCCGATCTCCAGGACCCGCTTCGGCCGAAGAGAACGGATCCGGGTGACGATGGCGTCGCGCCACTCGCGCATCTCGTCGCGCGGGATCGGCTCGCCGGTGTAGCTGGAGTTCCAGCCGGCGAACTCGTCGTCGTCGCCGGAGTACATCGAGTCGTACAACTCGCGCCACTCGCCGACCTGCTCGGTCTCCTCCTCGGCCGAGCCGGTGGTGCCGGCGGGGACGACGTACCCGACCAGGCGGACGTCACCGGGCCGGTCTTCGCGGGCGACGACCACCGCGTGGGCGACGTCGTCGTGCGCGGACAGCGTCGCAGCGATCTCGCCGGGCTCGACGCGGAAGCCGCGGATCTTGATCTGCTCGTCGCCGCGGCCGAGGAACTCGAGGACGCCGTCGGGGCGGAAGCGGGCCAGGTCGCCGGTGCGGTACATCCGGGAGCCGGGCGCGCCGAAGGGGTCGGCGACGAACCGCTCGGCGGTCAGCCCGGCGCGGCCGAGGTAGCCGCGGGCGAGCTGGACCCCGGCGAGGTACAGCTCGCCGGGGGTGCCCGGCGGCACCGGCCGGAGGGCGGCGTCGAGCACGTAGGTCCGCGTGTTCCAGACCGGACGTCCGATCGGGACGGAGATGTCCTCAGGGGACGTCTGCCACGACGTGACGTCCACCGACGCCTCGGTCGGGCCGTAGAGGTTGTGCAGCTCGGCGTCGAGGACTTCGCCGAACCGCGTGACGGCGTCGAGGGGCAGGGCTTCGCCGCTGCACAGCACCCGGCGCAGGCTCGTGCACTCCCCCGCCGCCGGTTCCTGGAGGAAGACCTGGAGCATCGACGGGACGAAGTGGACGGTCGTGATCCCGCGGCCGCGGATCAGCCGGGCGAGGTAGGCGGGGTCCTTGTGCCCGTCCGGCCGGGCGAGCACCTCGGTGGCTCCGGTGATCAGCGGCCAGAGGAACTCCCACACCGACACGTCGAAGCTGGACGGCGTCTTCTGCAGCACGCGGTCGTCGCCGGTGAGGCCGTACTCGGCCTGCATCCAGAGCAGCCGGTTGACGATCCCGGCGTGCGGGACGACGACCCCCTTCGGCCGGCCGGTCGACCCGGACGTGTAGATGACGTAGGCCGGGTTCTCCGGCCGGAGCACGACTTCCACGGGTTCATCGGAGATACCGGCGAGGGTGGCCGGGTCGTCGAGCAGCAGCGCGCCCGGGACGGCGGTGTCCGCGACGGCCAGCACCAGCGCCGGGTCGGCGTCTTCGAGCATGAAGGCGATGCGGTCGGCCGGGTAGCCGGGGTCGAGCGGCAGGTAGGCCGCGCCCGTCTTGAGGACGGCGACGATCGCGGTGACCAGGTGCGCCGAGCGGGGCAGGGCCAGCGCGACCACCCGCTCGGGCCCGGCCCCGCGCGCGGCCAGGACCCGGGCCAGGCGGTTGGAGACGGCGTCGAGTTCGGCGTAGGTGAGTTCTTCGTCCTCGAAGACCAGGGCCGGGTGGTCCGGCGTCCGGGCGACCTGGGCGGCGAACAACTCCGGCACGGTGACCGGGGGAATCTCCTCGGCGAGCCCTGACCAGGTCTTTTCGAGGCCGTCCCGCTCGGCCGCGGTGAGCACGTCGAGGGTGCCGAGGCGGCGGTCCGGGGCCGCGACGACCTGCCGGAGCAGGGTTTCCAGGCGGTCGAGGAGGCCGGTGACGGTGGCCCGGTCGAACACCTCGGCGTTGAACTCCGCCTGGCCGTGCAGGCCGTCGGCCCGCTCGGTGAAGGAGAACCAGAGGTCGAACTTGGCCGTGCCGGTGCCGACGGGCTGTTCGGTGACGGTCAGGCCGGGCAGCTCGACGCCGGTGCCGGGGGTGTTCTGCCAGGCGAGCATGGTCTGGAACAGCGGGTGGTGCGCCAGTGACCGCGCCGGGTTGAGTGCCTCGACGAGCCGTTCGAACGGGACGTCCTGGTGGGCGTAGGCGTCGAGGCTGCGCTCGCGCACCCGGGCCACGAGGTTGCGGAACGACGGGTCGCCGCCGGCGTCGACGCGCAGGACCAGCGTGTTGACGAAGAAGCCGACGAGGTCGTCCAGGGCCGGGTCGGTGCGGCCGGCGATCGGGGTGCCGATCGGGATGTCGGTGCCCGCGCCGAGCCGGGACAGCAGCGCGGTCAGGCCCGCGTGCACGACCATGAACGGGCTGGCGCCGCAGGCACGCGCGAGGTCGGTGAGCCCGGCCTGGAGCCCGGCGTCCCAGGAGAAGGTGAAGAACCCGCCGCGGTAGGCCGACACCGCGGGGTGCGGACGGTCGAGCGGGAGCGGGATCCGGTCGGGCAGGCCGTCGAGGGTGTCCCGCCAGTAGCCGAGCTGCGCTGATTCCTCGGTGGCCAGGAGTTCGCGTTGCCAGAGTGTGTAGTCCGCGTACTGCACCGGCAACGGCGTCCACTGTGGAGCGTCACCGCGCCGGCGGGCGCGGTAGGCCGTGGCGATGTCCCGCCACAGCGGGGACAGCGACCAGCCGTCGGCGGCGATGTGGTGCACGACCAGCACCAGCACGTGCCGCCGCGGGCCGGCGGCAAGCAGTTCCGCGCGCACCGGCACCCCGGCCCCGAGGTCGAACACCCCGCGGACGAGCGCGTCCACCTCGGAGTCCACATCGGACACCGCACGGACGGCGAGCTGCACCGTTCCTTCGGGCAGGACCTGCTGGTGCGGGACCCCGTCGACGACCGGGAAGACGGTCCGCAGGGCTTCGTGCCGCAGCAGGACGTCGTTGAGCGCCGCACGCAGGGCGTCGACGTCCAGCTCGCCGGCCAGCCGCATGACGAGCGGCACGTTGTAGGTCGCCGAGCCGCCTTCCAGGCCGTGCAGGAACCACAGCCGCTGCTGTGCGAACGACAGCGGCAGGCGCTCGGGCCGCTGTCCGGCGCGCCCGAGCGGACGCCGTCCGGTGCCGGTGACGGCGCCGGCCAGGACGTCCGCGAGCGCGGCCGGGGTCGGCGCGTCGAACACCGCCCGCACCGGCACCTCGGCGCCGACGGCCGCGCGGATGCGCTGGATCAGCCGCGTGGCCAGCAGCGAATGCCCGCCGAGGGCGAAGAAGTCGTCGTCCGGCCCGGCCTGCGGGACCCCGAGGACGTCGGCGAACATCTCGCACAGCAGCTGCTCGACGGGGTGGCGCGGCGCGCGGCCGGGGCCGGCGGTGAACCGCTCGGGGCTCGGCAGGGCCTTGCGGTCGAGCTTGCCGGAGGCGAGCACCGGGAGCTTGTCCAGGACGACGAACGCCGACGGCACCATGTATCGCGGCAGCCGGTCCCCCACGTACGCGCGCAGCGACGTCACGAGGGCCCCGGTTTCCCGCCGGGCGGCGGGGTTGTTGGCGTACGAGCCGGGCGTGCCGGCCGGCCGCACCGGGCGGTAGGCCGGGCCGTCTTCGCCCCTCGTGAAGACGGCTTCGAGCCCTTCGGCCGCCAAGGTGACGGCGACGCGGTAGCCGGCCCGCTCGCCGAGCCGGTACAGCTCTTCCGGATCGACGCCGTCCCGGCGGCCGAGGGCGGCCAGGGCCGCTTCGGCGTCGCCGGTGTCCAGGGCGCGGACCGCGGCCAGCTCGCCGGCCAGCCGTGCGTCCGGGATGCCGGTGACGCGCAGCCGCTCCGGCGTCTCGGCGGCCAGGAACCGGGCCACCGCCCCGAGTTCGCCGAACGCGACGACCTGCTCTTCGGCCGGTTCGGGCCGGGGCGCCTTCCGCAGCACGACGTCGTAGCGGTGCCGGGTCAGCTCGTTGTGCGCGGTGCCGCGTTTCACCCACAGGTCGACGTCGTCGAAGCCGTCCAGTTCGCGGGCCAGCGCCGGGAAGAAGTCCGGGTCGAGCACCAGCTCGCCTTCGCGGGCGATCGCCTGGTCGACCGCGGCGACGTCGGTGCGGCCGCGGTGCAGCTCGACCGCGGTCCGGAACGCCCGCAGCGAACGCAGGTTGCGGACGTCGCCCAGGAAGATCGTCCCGCCCGGGGTCAGCAGGCCCGCGGCGGTCTTGACGACCTCGGCGAGGTAGTCCGCGCTCGGGAAGTACTGGGCGACGGAGTTGATGATCACCGTGTCGAATTCCGGCAGCTCGCCCAGGTCGTGGGCGGGCCGGGCGGCCAGGTGGACCCGGTTCGCGAAGGGCATCGCGGCGACCTCGCGCCGGACGTTCTCGATGGCGCTCTCGGAAAGGTCGACACCCCAGTAGGCTTCGGCGTCCGGGGCGATCCGCGAGAGGATCAGCCCGCTGCCGACCCCGATTTCCAGCACCCGCTTCGGCTGCAGAGAACGGATCCGCTCGATCGTCGCCGCGTGCCACTCCCGCATCTCGGCGAGGGGAATCTCCGAGCCGTCGTAGCTGGAGTTCCAGCCCGCGAAGTTCTCCTCGATGCCGTGGGAGCCGGCGAGCATCTCCTCGTGGACGTCGTGCCATTCGTCGACGTGGCCCTGCTCGGCGACCTGATCGCGGTCGGGCACCGGCACGGCGTAGGCGATCAGCTGCCCGTCCCGGGCGACGACGACCGCTTGGCCGACGCGCGGGTGTTCGGCCAGCACGGACTCGATCTCGCCGAGCTCGATGCGGTAGCCGCGGACCTTGACCTGGTCGTCGGCCCGGCCCAGGAACACCAGGCGCCCGTCCGGCAGCCACTTGACCAGGTCACCGGTCCGGTAAAGCCGTCCGCCCGAACCGAAGGGATCCGCCACGAACCGCTCCGCCGTCAACCCCGGACGCCCGAGGTACCCGCGCGCCAAGCCCGATCCGGCCAGGTACAGCTCCCCCACCACCCCGGCCGGGACCGGCGCGAGGTGCGCGTCCAGGACGTAGGCCCGGGTGCCGGGATCCGGGACGCCGATCGGCACGGCCGAGCCCGGCGCGATCTGCGGGTCGCAGAGGCCGAGCGTCGAGTTGGTCGTGGCCTCGGTCGGGCCGTAGGCGTTGAACATCCGCCGCCCCGGCGCCCACCGCCGCACCAGTTCCGGCGACACCCGCTCGGTTCCCGCGAGGAGCACGCTGTCCCGCGGCAGATCGCAGTCTTCGGGGAACTCGGCGAGCAGAGCGGGCGGCAGGATCATGAAGTCGACGCCGTGAGCGTGCGCGTAGTCCGCCAGCTCGGGGCCGGGCACCCGGCGCTCGGCCGGGACGACCACCAGCCGGCCGCCGGAGAGCAGGCCCAGGCACAGGTCCCAGAAAGCGACATCGAAACTCGGCGACGCGAACTGCAGCACCCGGCTGTGCGGCCCCACCCCGAACCGCTCGGACTGCGTCGCGACGAGCTTCGCGACCCCCGCGTGTGAGACCACGACGCCCTTGGGCCGTCCCGTGGAACCGGAGGTGTAGATGACGTAGGCGGCGTTGGCCGGGACGATCGCGGCGGCCGGGTCCGTCGCCGGGACGTCGTCCATGTCGACCTCGTCCAGCAGCAGGATGTCGCCGTCGAAGCGGTCGGCGAGTTCGCCGGTGGTCACCACGCACGCCGGGCGCGCGTCGGACACCATGAAGGCGATGCGTTCGGCCGGGTAGTCCTGGTCCAGCGGCAGGTAGGCGGCGCCGGCCTTGAGCACCGCGAGCTCGGCCACGATCATGTCGATCGAGCGCGGCACGGCGAGCGCGACGACCTGCTCGGGCCCGGCACCGCGGCCGATCAGGACGTGGGCGAGCCGGTTGGCGCGCGCGTCCAGTTGGGCGTAGGTCAGCTCCTCGTCTTCGAAGACGAGCGCGACGGCGTCCGGGTTCTCGCGCACGCGGGCCGCGAACAGCTCCGGGAACGTGACCGGCGGGGTGGTGAGATCCGTGTCGTTCCAGCCGTCCAGGATCTCCTGCCGCTCCGGCGCGGTCAGCAGGGTGAGCCGGTCGACCGGCCACTGTGGACGCTCGGTCGCCTCGGCGATCAGCTGCCCCAGGTGGCCGAGCATGCGGTCCACAGTGGACTCGTCGAAAACGTCGGCGCGGTAGCGCAGCCCGTCCGCGGTCAGGTTCAGGTCCAGCGGAAGGTCCGTTCCGGCACGGAAGCCGACGTTGACGAGCAACGCTCCCCCACGACCGGGCTCGGGGTCCAGTTCGGCGATCAGGTCCGCGAACGGTACCTCGTGCGCCAGCGCTTCCTCGCGCGCCTCGCGCACCCGGGCCACGACGTCGGCGAACCCGGGCGAGCCGCCCAGGTCCACCCGCAGCGGCACCAGCGAGCCGATCCCCAGCTGGACGTCGGCGGTTCCCGCATAGCGGGACAACAGCACGGTGAACGCCGCCAGCAGGGTCAGCTCGTCGGCCTCGGGCACCGGCCGGGCGAGCAGCACCGGGACGGCGGGCTCGGCCGGGTACGGCCGGTCGATCGGCAGCGGCAGCTCCTTGGGTGCCGAGGCGAGGCGGTCACGCCAGAAACCGAGCCCCGACACCTGCTGCACAGCGTCACCGTTACTCACCGGTAGACCAGCCTCCCGCTGCTCACGGCGCCCCGACCGGGGCGCTGACTTAGGTGACCCTAACAAACGGATGGTGAGGATGCACTCCTGTACCATCGGTTAGCCTTACCTAAAATCAGTACCAGTCGGAGGTGCGGTGCGAACAGACCCCGGAGGGATCGCTCTCAAGCGACGCCCGCCACACACGGGCCGCGCACTGGGGCTCGTGGCCGCCCTCGGTGTCCTCGTTTTCCTGTGCCTGCTGAGCGTTTGGCTGGGATCCAAGGAGATTTCGTTCGGCGCCGTCTGGCAGGTGCTCTGGCACGACGACGGTTCGGCCGACGCCGTGATCATCCACAGTGTCCGGATCCCCCGGACCCTCCTGGCGGTGCTGGTCGGCGCCGCACTGGGCCTGGCCGGCACGCTCATGCAGGCGCTGACCCGCAACCCCCTGGCGGACCCCGGCCTGCTCGGGATCAGCGCCGGCGCCGCGTTCGCCATCGTCTTCTCGATCACCGTGCTCGGTGTCGGTTCCCTTTACGGCTACATCTGGTTCGCCTTCGCCGGCGCGCTCGCCGCGACCGCGGTCGTCTACTTCCTCGGCACCCGCGGCCGCTCCGGCTCCAGCCCGGTCAAGCTCGCGCTCGCCGGCGGCGCCGTCACGGCCCTGCTCGGATCGTTCACCAGCGCGATGGTGCTGTCGGATCCGGTGGCGCTCAACCGCTTCCGGTTCTGGTCGGCCGGTTCGCTCGCCGGCGTCGACAGCGGTTCCCTGCTGCGGGTGCTGCCGTTCCTGCTCGCCGGCGTGGTGCTGGCGATCGCGAGCGGGCCCGCGCTGAACAGCCTCGCGCTCGGCGACGACGTCGCGGTCGCGCTCGGACGGCGGCTCGGCCCGCTGCGGCTGCGCGGCGCCCTGGCCGTCACGCTGCTGACCGGCGCTTCCGTCGCGGTCGCCGGGCCGATCGTGTTCCTCGGCCTGATCGTCCCGCACGCCGTGCGGTTCGTCATCGGCCCCGACCACCGCTGGCTGCTGCCCTACACCGCGGTCCTCGCGCCGTGCCTGCTGCTGGCCGCCGACATCCTCGGCCGCGTCATGGCGCGGCCCGGCGAGGTCCGCGCCGGCGTGATCGTCGCCTTCCTCGGCGCCCCCTTCTTCATCTGGCTGGTCCGCCGCCGCAAGCTGGTGGAGTCCTGATGAGCCTGCTGCAGGTGCGCCGCGGCCACGTCACCTTCCGCCTCGCGAAACCCGCGGTGTCCGGCCGGGTCCGGCTCCGGCCGGTGGCCGTCTCGCTGGTGCTGGCCGTGCTGGCGTTCGCGTTGTTCTGCTGGGGCATGACGATCGGCGACGTCCCGCTGAGCGTGTCCGACGTCCTGTCCGCGGTGTTCGGCGGCGGCGACAGCGGCACCGGCTACATCGTGCAGGAGCTGCGGCTGCCGCGGGCGCTCACCGGGTTGCTGGCCGGGCTCGCGTTCGGCACGTCCGGCGCGGTGTTCCAGACCATCACGCGCAACCCCCTCGCGAGCCCGGACATGATCGGCATCAACGCGGGCGCGGCCACCGCCGTCGTCGCCGGGATCTCCTTCGGCTTCGGCGGCGGCCTCGGCACCACGACTCTCGGGCTCCTGGGCGGATTGCTGACCGGCGTGCTCGTGTACGTCCTCGCGTGGCGGCGCGGCACCACCGGCTACCGGATCATCCTGGTCGGCATCGGCATCTTCGCGATGTGCACCAGCCTGACCGACTACCTGCTCAGCCGCGCGCAGATCACCGAGGCCCAGGCGTCGATCGGCTGGCTCGTCGGCAACCTGGCCAACCGCGGCTGGGAACACGTCGTCCCGCTGGCGGGCGCCCTGGCGGTGCTCCTGCCGCTCGTGCTGGCCCTGTCCCGGTGGATGCGCACCCTGCAGCTCGGCGACGACGTGGCGGCCGGGCTCGGCACGCCGGTGCAACCGGTGCGGCTCGGCCTGCTGCTGTCCGGCGCCGGGCTGGTCGCGTTCGCGACGGCGTCCGCGGGCCCGGTCTCGTTCGTCGCGCTGACCGCACCCCAGATCGCGCAACGCCTGGCGCGCCAGGCTTCCCCGCCGCTGACGGCGTCCGCGCTCACCGGCGCCGTGGTGGTGCTGGGCAGCGACGTCCTGGCCCGTTCCCTCACCGCGTCCCCGCTGCCGGTCGGCATCGTGACCGGCGCGCTCGGCGCCCCGCTGCTGCTCTGGCTGCTGGCCAGGGCCAACCGATCCGGCTCCGGAGGCTGAGAAGATGACACCGTCCCTGCGCGTGCAGGACCTGCGCGTCGCCTACGACGACCGGGTCGTCATCGACGGCCTCGACCTCGACATCCCGCCCGGGAAGATCACCGCGATCGTCGGGGCGAACGCGTGCGGGAAGTCGACGCTGCTGCGCACGCTGGCCCGGCTGCTGACGCCGAAGGCGGGCGGGGTGTACCTCGACGGCCGCTCGATCCACGACCTGCCGACCCGCCAGGTCGCCCGGCAGCTGGGCATCCTCCCGCAGTCCCCGGTGGCGCCGGAGGGCATGACGGTGGCCGATCTCGTCGGCCGCGGCCGCGCCCCGCACCAGAGCTGGTGGCGCCAGTGGTCCACATCGGACGAAGACGCGGTCCGCGCGGCCCTGGAGGCGACGTCGATGACCGATCTGGCCGACCGCCCGGTGGACGAGCTCTCCGGCGGCCAGCGGCAGCGCGCGTGGATCGCGATGGCCGTCGCCCAGGGCACGCCGGTGCTGCTGCTCGACGAGCCGACGACGTACCTGGACCTGGCGCACCAGATCGACGTGCTGGACCTGGTCGTCGACCTGAACCGCGGCGAAGGCCGGACGGTGGTGATGGTGCTGCACGACCTCCCGCAGGCGTGCCGCTACGCCGACCACGTGATCGCGATGAAGGCGGGCCGCGTGGTGGCGTCGGGCGAGCCGGCGTCGGTGATCACCGAGGAACTGGTCGACGAGGTCTTCGACGTCCGCTGCCAGGTGACCCCGGACCCGGTGAGCGGGACGCCGATGGTGATCCCGATCAGCCGCCACCACCCGGCACCGGTGCACCAGGGCTGATTCTCCGGCAAGCTGGACGCATGTATGCGCTGCCCGAAAAGACCATCGGCGCCGAGCGTGAGCTGCTCGAAGCCATGCTCGACCGCAACCGGCTCGCCCTGGTGGAGAACGCGCGGGGCCTGTCGGAAGCCGACGCCCGGCGGCGGCTGGTGCCGTCCCTGACCACCCCGATCGGCATCGTCAAGCACGCGGCGGTCGCCGAGCGCCGCTGGTTCCAGTGGCTGGTGGCCGGCCTCGACGCGGCAGAAATCGACGGCCCGTCGACCCCCGGCGACGCGAGTTTCGCGGTCGGCGACGACGAGACGGTGGCCGACGTGATCGCCGAGTACGAGCGGGCGAGCGCCCGCTCCCGCGAGATCGCGGCGGGTCACTCGCTCGACGACCGGTGGACCCACCCGGTGGTCGGCGAAGTCAGCCTGCGGTTCATCTACCTGTTCCTGATCGAGGAGTTCGCCCGGCACACCGGCCACAGCGACATCCTGCGGGAACAGCTCACCGCGGGCTGACGGCCTGCCCCGGCGGTCCACAGAGGACCGCCGGGGCGCCGGCGGTCAGCACGCGCTGACCGCGTATTCCCCGGCCGACTCGCCCACCACCCGGCGGTCCACAACGGACGCCAGGATCTCCCCCACCCGCACCGCGGTGTTCGACAGCAGCGACGACGTGATGCCGTGCGTGTGCTCGGTGCCGCCCTGCAGGTAGATCCCGCCGCGCACCGGCGCCTCGGTCACCAGCCGGTAGTCCCGCGACACGCGCAGGCGGCCGGACTCGTCGCGCAGGCACGCCCGGCCCAGTTCGCCGAGCAGCGGCGTCGGGTCCGCGGGCCGGTAGCCCGTCGCGTAGACGACCGCGTCGGCCTCCAGCACCGTCTGTGAGCCGGTGGTCAACGACTCGACCGTCACCGTTCCGGCGTCAGTCACCTCGGCCGGGCGTGAGACGTTGAACAGCCGCAGCCGTTCCACTCCCAGGACCTTCTCGCGGTAGACCCGCCGGTACAGCTCGTCGATCAGGTCGAGGTCGACGGCCGAGTAGTTCGTCGCGCCGTGGTAGCGCATCAGGCGGTCCTTCACCGGCTCGCCCGCGCGGTAGAACTGGTCGACCGCCTCGGGGTCGAAGATCCGGTTCGCGAACGAGCTGTCGTCGGCCGGGCTGTAGCCGTAGCGCGCGAACACCGCGCACACCTCGGCGCGGGGGAACTCGTCGTGCAGCAACGCGGCGACCTCGGCGGCGCTCTGGCCGGCCCCGACCACGACGAACCGCTTCGGGTCGGCGGCGCGCAGGGCGTCCACGCGGAACAGCAGCTCGCTGTTGTGCCAGATCCGCGGCCCGGCGGTGACGCCATCGGGCAGCTGCGGCCGCAGCCCGGTGCCCATCACGAGGTTCCGCGCGCGCAGCGTCGAACCGTCCGAAGCCCGGACGTCGAAGTACGCGACCTCGGAGCCGTCGTACACCGGCGTCACGGAGACGACCTCGGTGCCGTACGAGACGACGTCGTCGACCTTCGCGGCCGCCCACTCGAAGTAGTCGTGGAACTCCACGCGCAGCGGGAAGAGGTTCTTGTGGTTGATGAAGTCGACGAGCCGGCCCGCCGCGTGCAGGTAGTTGAGGAAGCTGAACTCGCTGGTCGGGTTCCGCATGGTGACCAGGTCCTTCAGGAACGACACCTGCATCGTCGCGGTGTCGATCAGCATCCCGCGGTGCCAGCCGAACCGGGGCTGCCGCTCGAGGAAGTGCGCGGTCACCGGCTCCCCGGGACCGGCGTTGTGCTCGGCGAGGGCGATCGCGAGCGCAAGGTTCGACGGCCCGAAGCCCACGCCGACGATGTCGTAGATCGGGACCTCTGCAGTCATGTTGCTCCCTCGCGCGCTCCGGTACGGTTCAGGGAACCCTAACCTAACTTAGGCGAGCCTCGCCTAGTACGTTCGTGGTGATGTTCGTCCCCCGACCATGAAAGGCACTCTCGAATGCGCGTGGCGATGTTCGGCTACCAGACCTGGGGGCACCGGACCCTCCGGGCGCTCATCGACGCCGGCCACGAGGTCGCCCTCGTGGTCACCCACCCGAAGAGCGACCACGCGTACGAGCGGATCTGGGCCGACTCGGTCGCCGACCTCGCTTCCGCGCACGGGATCCGCGTGCTGCTGCGCAACCGCCCGGACGACGCCGAGCTGCTCGCCGAGCTCAAGGCGGCGGACCTCGACCTGATCGTGGCGAACAACTGGCGGACCTGGCTGCCGCCGGAGATCTTCGAGCTGCCGCGCCGCGGCACCCTGAACATCCACGACTCGCTGCTGCCGGCCTACGCGGGCTTCTCGCCGCTGATCTGGGCCATGATCAACGGCGAGCCGGAAGTCGGCGTCACCGCCCACATGATGGACGGCGAACTCGACGCCGGCGACATCGTGCTGCAGCGCGCGATCCCGGTCGGCCCGGCCGACACCACGACCGACCTGTTCCACCGCACCATCGACCTCATCGCGCCGATCACCGCCGAAGCCATCTCGCTGATCGAGACCGGCTACACGCCGGTGCCGCAGGACCGGTCCACGGCCAGCTTCTTCCACAAGCGCGCCAAGCGGGACAGCCTGATCGACTGGACGCTGCCGCCCGCGGACCTCGAGCGGTTCGTGCGCGCCCTGTCGGACCCGTACCCGAACGCGTTCACCTACCACCGGGGCCAGGAGCTGCGGATCCTGAAGGCGTCGGTGTCGCAGGGGAACTACGGCGGCACGCCCGGCCGGATCTTCATCCGCGAAGGCGACGGCGTGGTGATCGTCGCCGGGCCGGACGCGCGCCGCGGGCAGTCCCCCGGCCTGCTGGTCGAGCGCGTCCGGACCGCCGACGGGACCGACCTGCCCGCGGCCGAGTACTTCAAGACGATGGGCGGCTATTTGTGCAGTGGCACGAAGTGCCTCCATTGAGGGTGGTGGCGGGGGCATGGATGGACTCAGCGACCGCCCGTGACCGCCTCGGCGTCCTTGCCCCGCGCCGGCACGACCGCGTGCTGGTCGGCGGCGCCGGGCAGGGTGCGGACGATCGTGTCCTGCGCCCAGCGTTCGCTGAACCCGGCGAGGAATGCGAGCCCGGCGAAGAAGAACGTGACCTTTTCCGCCGAAGCGGGCACCGCGATCGGCAGGAATCCGGCGCTGACCAGAACGAACATCGCCGCGCCGAACACGGCGCCGATGATCAGCCGGAAGAACCCGGACAGAAAGGCCACCAACCGGCCCTGGGCGAGGCCGACACTCAATTTCTGCCGGTCCGCCGTGCGGATCATGACGCTCAGGATCGCCCCGATGGCACCCGAAGCCAGGCAGGTGATCAGCGTGGCGCCGGTTTCCGCCTTCATCGGCACGGATTTCAGGGCGATCACGCCGGCGACAGCCAGGACGAAACCCGCGGCGAGACCACCGAGATAGCGGGCGAGCGCGCGGTCCAAAGCGACGTCACGCGCGTTCTGCTCGATCTGGCGGAGCTCCTTCTGGGCCGACGCGGCCGCGGCCTGCACGCGCTCGGTCCGGTCCGGTGAATCCACCATCGCGTCGAGCACGCCCAGGAGGACGGCGGCCGTGGCGTGGATGCCGCGCACCAGGATTTCCTGCGGCTTCCCCTCCAGCAGGACCGAGTACTTCCGCTCGACCCGGCGAGCCGACCGGAAGACGTCGTCGACCTCCGGCGTGCTCTGGCGCGCGTCGTAATACAGCCGCATCCTGAGGACGTGCCGCTCCGCGTCGCTGTCCGCCACGGTCTGCTCCTTGGCGGCGACGAGCAGGATCGCCGCCCGGAAATTGAGCGCGTAATACTCCTCCAGGATCTTTCCCGGACTCTCGTAGGCCCTTCGCATCGCCGCGAAATCCGGCCGCCCGGCCTGCTTGGCCTTGATGAGATCGGGCAGGCAAGGGCAGTCGCCCTCGAACACCACCGGTTCCGGCTGCCCATTCCGCAAACTGTTGTCGACCACCACGGCGATCTCCCCTCGTTGACGACGGCGTCGCCGCCACGTCGCCACCCCTCGAATCCATCCGATCTCACTTATTGTTACGGCAACCACCTGATTGCACCAATGTCGATTCCCGAGAACCACTCGAACGGCCGCGCACGCGTCACGTTCGGGCAGTGACCGATGAACGGGACATCCCTTGGCTCCGGCCGCGCGGGTGAGCAGGATGTCCCGCATGGCCGGGATCAGCTTCCTCGACGAGCACCGCACCTGGGTCCTGACCGGGGAAACCAGCACCTACGCGCTGCGGCTGGACGAGGAGGACTGCCCGGTCCACCTCTACTGGGGGCCGGCGCTGCCCGCGACCGCCGTTGTCGAGCTGATCGGGAAGACACTCCCCTGGTGGGACGGCTTCAACGACCCCAACGAGGGCCTCGGCGAACTCGCCGCCGACAGCGGCACGCGGTACTGGACACCCGCGCTGCAGGTGCGGTTCGCCGACGGGACACGCGGCCTCGAATGGCGGTACACCGGCCACGAGATCACCGCCGGGCACCTCGCCCTGCGCTTCGCGGACCGGCACTACCCGCTGCGGATCACCCTGCACTACCGGCTGCGCGGCGACGTCCTCGAACGCTGGACCGAGCTGACCGCGGACACCGGCGTCGAGGTCGTCCGCGCCGACTCGGCCACCTGGGCCCTGCCGGTCTTCGAGGACTACCGGCTGAGCCACGTCACCGGCCGCTGGGCTGCGGAAACCCAGCTGCAGCGGCAGTTCGCGCCGTACGGCGAAACCGTCTTCGCCAGCCGTCGCGGGATCACCGGTCACCACGCCAACCCGTGGGTGATGGTGGACGACGGCACGGCCACCGAACGGCACGGCGAGGTCTACGGTGTCGCGCTGGCCTGGAGCGGGTCGTGGCGGCTGACCACCACCCGCGCCTCGACCGGCCGCCTGACGGTGAGCGGCGGCTTCGGCCAGGACGGCGTCGTCCACCGAATCGGGCCCGGCCGCCCGCTGACCACACCGGTGGCCGCCGGGCTCTACACCGACGGCGGGTTCGGCGCCGCGAGCCGCGCGTGGCACGCCTACGTCCGGGCGCACGTCCTGCCGCACCCGGGCGAACTGCGCCCGGTGCTCTACAACTCGTGGGAGGCCACCGGGTTCGACGTCACCGAAGCCGGCCAGCTCGCCCTCGCCGGGCGGGCGGCCGCGCTCGGGGTCGAGCTGTTCGTCATGGACGACGGCTGGTTCGGCGCCCGCACCGGCGACCACGCCGGCCTCGGCGACTGGCACGTCAACCGCTCCCGGTTCCCGGACGGCCTGAAACCGCTGGTCGACGCCGTGCACGGGCTCGGCATGCAGTTCGGCATCTGGGTCGAGCCCGAGATGGTCAACCCCGACAGCGACCTCTACCGCGCGCACCCGGACTGGGTGCTGCACCACCCGCACCGGCGCCGGTCGGAGCTGCGGCGGCAGCTGGTGCTCAACTTCGCGCGCCCGGACGTCGCCGCGTGGGCGCACGAATGGCTCGACCGGCTCGTCGGCGAGCACGGCGTCGACTTCCTCAAGTGGGACATGAACCGCCCCTTCAGCGAAGCGGGCTGGCCCGGCGAAGACGACCAGGACCGGTTGTGGGTCGGCCACACCCGCGCGGTGTACGCCCTGCTCGACCGGCTGCGCGCGGACCACCCGGGCCTGCGCGTGGAGTCGTGCGCCGGCGGCGGCGGGCGGATCGACCTCGGCGTGCTCGCCCGCACCGACCAGGTCTGGACCTCCGACAACACCGACACGCTCGACCGGCTGCGGATCCAGCACGGCTACGGCCAGCTCTACCCGGCCCGCGCGATGTCGGCGTGGGTCACCGACAACCCGAACTTCGTGACGGCGCGGTCGGTTCCGCTGCGGTTCCGGTTCCACGTCGCGATGGCCGGCGTGCTCGGCCTCGGCGGCGACATCGTGCACTGGCCCGCCGAAGATCTCGCACTCGCCCGGGATCTCGTCGCGCTGTACAAGGACATCCGGCCGGTGGTGCAGCACGGCGCGCTGTACCGGCTGCGGCCGCCCGTCGACGACGGCGTCACCGCCGTCCAGTACGTGCACGGCGATCGGGCGGTCGTCTTCGCCTACCGGCAGGCCGCGCACTTCAACGCGCCGGGGCGGCCGCTGCGGCTCGGCGGGCTCGACCCGGCCGCGCGGTACCTCGACCCGGATTCCGGCCGGACGCACAGCGGGGCCGTCCTGCTCGCCCACGGGCTCGCCGTCGACCTGCCCGCCGGCGACTTCGCCAGCGCCGTCGTCCAGCTTGAACGCGTAAAGATCTGATCTATCTCGCGTTTTGATGCGGTTTCGTCGCCGCCGATGCTTGACATCGTCGAATACATCCGATCAAATGCGTCATACATCACATATGGTGGGTCGAGGAAGGTGGCTGGACATGAGAAGGTCCCTGGCGCTGGGAGCAGCGGCGCTCCTCGCGGTGAGCGCGTGCTCGGTCGGGTCGAACACCGGCGGCAGCGGCGGCGACGCGGAGATCACCTTCCTGACGTTCGAAACCCCGAACCTCACCCCCGCCTACTGGGACGCCGCCATTAAGCGCGTCACGGACAAGAACCCGGGGATCAAGGTCAAGAAGCTCGTCGCGCCGACCGCCGACGGGCGGACGTCGTACGCGAAGCAGCTCCTGCAGTCGGGGCAGTTCCCGGACGTGATGATCGCCGTCGACTCGGCCGGCTTCGCCGAGGCGGGCAACCTGTACGCGTGGACCCCGGACGAACTGAAGGACTTCCAGTTCCCGCAGGCCAACCCGGTCAACGGCAAGTACTACCAGCTGCCGGCCAACACCCAGACGATCCCGCCGATCTACTACAACAAGAAGATGTTCGCCGACGCGGGCATCGCGGCGCCGCCGAAGACCTGGGACGAACTGGTCACCGACGCCGGCAAGCTCAAGGACAAGAGCCTTTCGCCGTTCACGATCGGCGGCGGCAAGGACGGCTTCCCGTCGTCGATGATCCTCTCCGGCCTGGTCAGCACCGAGGTGTACAACACGATGCCGGACTGGCTGACCCAGCGGCGGCAGGGCAAGGTGAAGTTCGCCGATCCCGCTTTCCAGCACGCGTTTTCCAAGCTCGCCGACCTCGCAGCGAAGGGGTACGTGGACAAGACGAGCGTGTCCCGCGACTACGCGGCGACCGAGCAGGCGTTCCTCGACGGCCAGAGCGCGATGTACCCGATGGGCAACTGGTTCTCCGCCAACGCCGACTCGAAGAAGCACGACTTCGAGGTGGGCGTGTTCAACTTCCCCACCGAGGACGGCAAACTGGTCGTCCCGGCCTACACCGGCGGCGGCATGATCGTCAACGCCAAGGCCAAGAACCTCGACGCGGCCAGGAAGTTCGCGCTCGGTTTCCAGCTCGACAAGGACCAGCTGGACGCCTCGGTGAAGGCGGACGGCCTGTTCCCGGCGATCAAGGGCTACACGCCGCCGTCCGACGTCGGGGCGACGTTCAAGGCCGGCTACGACCTGTACACGCAGGCCGTGCAGCAGAACGCCGTGGTGCACGCGTTCCGGTGGGAGACCGCGGACGACGGGCTGCTGCCCGGTATGAAGGACAAGGTCGACCAGGCCGCCCAGGACGTCATCACCGGCCGCAAGTCCGTGGCCGACGCGTGCGCGTTCCTGGACACCGAGTGGGCGAAAGCGGGCTGACGTCCTTGACCGCCGTCGTCTCCCCGCCTGCCCCGCCCCGCCCGGCCGTCCGGCACCGCCGCCGACGCCGTCCGGTCCTGCCGCGCCTGGCCCACTTCGCGTCGTTCGGCGCGCCGGGTGTGCTGGTGTACCTGTGTTTCGTGATGGCGCCGATCCTGATCAGCTTCGGGTACAGCCTGACGAACTACAACCCGTTCAACCCGCCGGTGAGGTTCGTCGGTCTGGACAACTACCGGCTGTTGTTCACCGACGAGCAGTTCCTCACTGCGTTGAAGGTCACCACGATCCTGACCCTGGTCGTGGTGGTCGTCCCGAACGTCCTGGGGCTCGGGGTGGCGTTGCTGCTGGACCGGAAAGGCTGGCTGTACAACGCTTTGCGGAGCGTGTTCTTCACCCCGGTGATCCTCAGTTCGGTGGTGGTGTCGATCGTCTGGTCGCGCCTGCTCGACGACCGGGGGCCGCTGAACAGCCTGCTGCGCGCGCTGGGCGTGTCCCATCCACCGGGATGGCTGTCCGATCCGGACATCGCGCTGTACTCGGTCGCGTCGATCGTGTGCTGGCAGATGCTCGGGTTCTGCGTGGTGGTGTACCTGGCCGGGCTCCAGGGCGTGCCCGCCGAACTGCTGGAGGCCGCGGAGATCGACGGCGCGGGGCCCCTGCGCCGGTTCCGCGCGGTGACGTGGCCGCTGCTGGCGCCGTCGCTGACGATCAACACGGTGGTGCTGCTGATTTCGGCGTTCAAGACCTACGACTACGTCAAGGTGATCACCAACGGCGGCCCGGGTTCCGGTGCCACGGCGACGATCGCGTTCGACGTCCTGCAGACGGGCTTCGACTCGAACCACGTCGGCTACGCCTCGGCGATGGCCGTGCTGATGCTGGTGATCGTCGCGGTCGTGACGACGATCGTGTTGAACTTCCTGCGCCGCCGGGAGGTGGACCTGTGACCCGTTCCTGGGTTCGGCCGGGGGTTGCGCTGGTGGTCAGTGCGGTGTTCTTCGTGCCGCTGTACCTGGTGCTGGCCAACGTGTTCAAGGAAGGTTCCCTGATCGCGAAGGAGCCTGCGTCGCTGCCGGTGCCGCCGACGCTGTCGAACATCCACGCGGTGCTGACCCGCCCGGACGGGTTGTTCTGGGTCAGCCTGACGAACAGCATCGTGGTGACGGTGCTGTCGATCCTGGTCCTCACGGTGCTGTCGGCCATGCTGGGCCATTACCTGGCCCGGTCGGGGAAGCGGTGGACGAAGGTCCTGACGTTGGTCCTCCTGGCCGGGCTGATGATCCCGCCGCAGGTGATCCTGATCCCGATCACGGACGTCCTCCGGGTGACGCACCTGATGGCGACGCTGCAGGGGCTGATCCTGTTCAACGTCGGGTATTACGTGCCGTTCGGGGTGTTCGTGTTCACGGGGTTCATCCGCGGGGTCCCGGTGGAACTGGAGGAGGCGGCGCTGCTCGACGGCGCAAGCCGGATGCAGGTGTTCTGGCGAGTGGTGTTCCCCTTGCTACGCCCGGCGACGGCCTCGGTGCTGATCTTCCTGGGCGTGTGGATCTGGAACGACTTCATCGACCCGCTGATCATCCTGGGCCCCAGCCAGGGAACGACGATCACGACGGGGATTTACCGGTCCATCGGGCAGTACCAGGCGGATCTCGGAAGCGTGTTCGCGTTGATGTTCCTGGCGACGCTGCCGGTGTTGATCTTTTACCTGGCGCTGCAGAAGCAGTTCGTGAAGGGCCTGACGGGAGGGGCAACCAAGGGTTGAGCAGTGCTCTCGCCCGAGAGCACTGCTCACCGGAGCCCGCGACCACCGCTCACCGTCAAGAGCACCGCTCTCCCGCCGAGCCACGCAATCGCTCCGATCCCAGAGCACTGCTCATACACCGAGGCCTGGCGGCGACACCGCGGCCCAGCACCGAGAGCACCGCTCCGATCTGACGGCGAGCATCGCTCAACACCGAGAGCACTGCTCCCCGGAGCCCGCAACCACCGCTCCTCGTCAAGAGCACTGCTTACCGGAGCCCGCGACCACCGCTCACCGTCAAGAGCACCGCTCCCGCCCGACCGCGAGCCCCGCTCCCACCCCAAGAGCACTGCTCACGCACCACGCCCACCACGCACCAAGTCGAGAGCACCGCTCACCCGCGCTCGCCGCCAGCGCCCACCGTCGAGAGCGCCGCTCCTACACGTCCGCGAGCGACGCTCCAAACCAAGAGCACCGCTCACGTGCGCCTCCGAGCACCGCTCAGAACCGAGAGCACCGCTCATGCGGCCCGACGAACACTGCTCGCAACCGAGAGCACCGCTCACGCGCGGCCGGGAGCGTCGCCCCACACCGAGAGCACTGCTCACACGGCCGAGCGAGCGCCGCTCACGACCGAGAGCACCGCTCACACCGCCGACAAGCCGAACCCGCAGCCCGTCAAAGCTCGCGGACCTTCCCCCCGTCAACCTCCAGCCGACGCGTCACCTGCACCGCATCAAGCATCCGGCGATCATGTGTCACCAGCAGCAACGTCCCCGGATACTTCTCCAGCGCCGCCTCAAGCTGCTCGATCGCCGGCAGGTCCAAGTGGTTCGTCGGCTCATCCAGCACAAGCAAATTCACCCCACGAGCCTGCAGCAAAGCCAAAGCCGCCCGAGTCCGCTCCCCCGGCGAGAGCGTCGCCGCCGAGCGCAGCACATGCGCCGCCTTCAGGCCGAACTTCGCCAGCAGCGTCCGCACCTCCGCGTCGGCCAACTCCGGCACCTCCCGCGCGAACGCCGAAGCAAGCGGAACATCGTCGAGGAACAGCCGCCGGGCCTGGTCGACCTCCCCGACCACCACCCCCGGCCCGAGCGCGGACGACCCCGAAGCAAGCTCGACCCGGCCCAGCAAAGCCGCCAGGAGCGTCGACTTCCCCGACCCGTTCGCCCCCGTGATGGCAACCTTGTCCGCCCAGTCGATCTGCAGGTCGACCGGCCCCAGCGTGAACCCGCCCCGGCGCACCACCGCGCCCCGCAGGGTCGCGACCACCGCGCCCGCCCGCGGCGCCGCGGCGATCTCCATCCGCAGCTCCCACTCCTTGCGCGGCTCCTCGACCACCTCCAGCCGCTCGATCATCCGGTCGGTCTGCCGCGCCTTCGACGCCTGCTTCTCGGTGGCCTCGCTGCGAAACTTACGCGCCGCCTTGTCGTTGTCGGGCTGCTTCCGGCGGGCGTTCTTGACGCCCTTTTCCATCCACGCCCGCTGCATCCGCCCGCGCGCCTCCAGCGACGCCTTCGTGTCGGCGTACTCCTCGTAGTCCTCGCGCGCGTGCCGGCGCGCGACCTCGCGCTCCTCGAGGTAGGACTCGTACCCGCCGCCGAAGACGTTCACCTGCTGCTGCACCAGGTCCAGCTCGACGACGCGGTCCACCGTCCGCGCCAGGAACTCGCGGTCGTGGCTGACGAGCACCGTCGCCGCCCGCAGGCCGGACACGAACCGCTCCAGGCGGGCCAGCCCGTCCAGGTCGAGGTCGTTGGTCGGCTCGTCGAGCAGGAAGACGTCGTAGCGGCTCAACAGCAGCGACGCGAGCCCCGCCCGCGCCGCCTGGCCGCCGGACAGCGACGTCATCGGCTGCTCGAGATCCACGGAAAGACCCAGGTCAGCGGCCACTTCGGCAGCTCGGTCGTCGAGGTCGGCGCCGCCGAGGGCGAGCCACCGGTCCAGGGCCGCCGCGTACTCGTCGTCCGCGCCCGCCGCGCCGTCGGTGAGCGCCGAAGTCGCCGCGTCGAGCTCCGCTTGGGCCGCCGTGACGCCGGTGCGGCGCGCCAGGAAGGCCCGCACCGACTCGCCCTCCCGGCGCTCCGGCTCCTGCGGCAGGTGCCCGACGGTCGCCGACGGCGGGTTCAGCCGGATCTCGCCGCTGTCCGGTTTCGCGAGTCCGGCCAGCGTCCGCAGGAGCGTCGACTTGCCGGCGCCGTTGACGCCGACCAGGCCGACGACGTCCCCGGGCGCCACGACGAGGTCCAGGCCGGAGAAGAGGATGCGGTCACCGTGGCCCGCGGCCAGGTCCTTCGCGACGAGTGTTGCGCTCATGAGGTAGCCGAGTCTACGACCCCGCGGCGAACTGTCAGATCAAGGTCAAAACCACCGGCTGTGTGTGTCCCGTGGCGCTTTGATCACTCACTGTGGGTACCCTGTTCGGTTGTCAGTGCCGCAGCACAGTGAGGTCGGTGAACAGCATGGGCGAGCCCGCTCCCCCGGTCACCCTCGGCCGCAGGCCGAAGCCGAGGGAAGGCCGGTCGTCCGCGCCACGGCCCACCGTGAGCCGCCGCCGGGAGGTCAGCCACGCCAGCGCGCGGTCGCTGCTGATGACGGTGCTCGGCGAGTACGCGCTGCCGCGGGACAAGCCGGTCTGGACGTCGATGCTCGTCGAGGTGCTGGGCATCCTCGACATCGAGGAGAAGTCGGCGCGGCAGGCGCTGGCCCGCTCGGCCGCCGAAGGCTGGGTGGTCTCCGAACGCGTCGGGCGCCGCGTGCGCTGGTCGCTGACCCCGCCGGGGCGCCG
The DNA here is from genome assembly GCF_040674975.1 of Amycolatopsis sp. NPDC049688. Taxonomy (NCBI): domain Bacteria; kingdom Bacillati; phylum Actinomycetota; class Actinomycetes; order Pseudonocardiales; family Pseudonocardiaceae; genus Amycolatopsis; species Amycolatopsis sp. NPDC049688. The sequence goes on along the minus strand of NZ_JBFANY010000001.1, from coordinate 1,078,832 downwards.
GCTGCTGACCGAGGGCGCCGACCGGATCTACGCGTTCGGCCGCGAGGAACGCCGCTGGAACGGGCAGTGGCTGATGCTGATCGTGTCGGTCCCGGAGGCCAAGCGCGACCTGCGGCACCGGCTGCGCACGCGGCTGACCTGGGCGGGCTTCGGCTCGCCGGTGGCCGGCGTGTGGGTCAGCCCGGACCTGTCGCGCCAGCGGGAGGCCCAGCAGATCGTCAGCGAGCTGGGCCTCGACGCGCAGGCGATGTCGTTCACCGCCGCGTACGGCGAGGTCGGCGAGCAGGAGTCCATGGTCGCCCGGTCCTGGGACCTGACCGAGCTGAAGGACCGCTACGAGGACTTCATCGACCGGTTCACCGGCCTGCACCCGACCGGGGGCCGGGCGGTGCTGCGGGCGCAGACCGAGCTGGTCCACGAGTGGCGGCGGTTCCCGTTCCTCGACCCGCAGCTGCCCGCCGAGCTCCTGCCGGCGAAGTGGAGCGGGACGAAGGCGGCGGAACTGTTCCATCACAAACACGTCGACTGGCGCCCCGAGGCCCAGCAGTATTGGGACGACATCGTCGAAGCCGAAGAAGCAGGGTGAACATGACTCAGCAGGTCCGCCTCGATCGTGACGGCGGGCTCGCCGTCCTGACCGTCGACGCTCCGCCGTTGAACCTCTACACGGCTTCGCTGCAGTCCTCGCTCGCCGCGGCGATCGGCGAGCTGGAAGCCGAACCGGCGCGGGCGCTGCTGATCCGCGCCGAAGGCAAGATCGTCAGCGGTGGCGTCGACGTCTCGCTGTTCGACGCCCAGGGCTCGCCCGCCGAGGCGAAGGTGCTGTTCGATGACATGCTGGCGGTGCCGGACCGGATCGCCGCGCTGCCGTTCCCGACCGTCTTCGCGGCGCACGGCCTGTGCCTGACCTGGGCGTTCGAGGTCGCGGTGGCCTGCGACATCATCCTCGCCGCTTCGCGCGCGAAGTTCGGGCTGGTCGAGAAGGTCGTCGGGCTGACGCCGACCATGGGCGGCACGCAGCGGCTCGCCGCCCGGGCCGGCGTCGGGCGCGCCAAGGAGTTCGTCATGACCGGCGACACCTACGACGCCGCCACGCTCGAGCGCTGGAACGTCGTCAACCGCGTGCTGCCGGACGAGGGCTTCGACGACGCGGCCCGGGCCTTCACCCGGCGGCTGGCCGAGGGGCCGACCCGCGCCCACGCCGCGACCAAGCGCGTCCTCGACCACTTCTCCGCCGGCGGTGTCCCCGAAGCGAACGCCCACATCACGACGATCGCGGCCGAGCTCTTCGAAACCGAAGATCTCCGCCACGCCGTGAAGTCGTTCCTGTCCGACGGGCCGGGGAAAGCGACGTTCTCGGGACGTTAACAGTCCGTTCGGACAGCGGTTTCCGCCGTTCGGGCGTGCGCGGTTCTCTCCGGCCCGGGTTACATTCGATGTGGTCTAGACCACATCGTCCCCGCCTCGTGCCGCTTGGAGAACCGCCATGAGACGCACTCCCGCACGACTACGCTCCGCGCTCGCCGCCTTGCTGCTCGCAGCCGGCGGCACCGCGGCGCTCGCGCCACCCGCCGCTGCCGCTGGTTCGCTGACCGCCACCCTGGCGATGAGCGGCACCACCGGCACGTACACCGTCGCCAACACCGGCACCGCGTCGGTCGGCAACTGGGCCATCACGTTCACCCTGCCCGCCGGCGTCACCGCGTCGACCGGCGAAAACGGCACCGTGACGCAGGACGGCACCCAGGTCACGCTGACCCCCGCCTACTACATCGCGACCCTGGCGCCGGGCCGCACGACCTACCCCTACAGTCCGACGTTCCGGCTCAGCGCGGCCGCGACCCCGGCGCAATGCCGCGTCGACAACGCCAACTGCGACGGTTCACCGGACACGCCGCCGGGCGCGCCGGCGAACCTCCGCCTGGTCGCGAAGACGACCAAGACGGTCGCTTTGGCCTGGAACGCGTCGACCGCCGGTTCGCTGCCGGTGACCGGGTACGACGTCTACCAGGGTTCAGCCCTCGCGACGTCGGTGACCGGGACGAGCGCCACGATTTCCGGGCTGACACCGGGTACCGCGTACTCCTTCACGGTGAAGGCCAAGGACGCCAAGGGGAACACGTCCCCGGCGAGCGGCGCGCTGGCCATCACGACCAACAACCCGGCCGACGACACGCAGCCGCCGTCGGCGCCGGCCGGCCTGCGCTCGACGGCCGCGGACTCCGGCAGTGTGTCCCTGGCGTGGACCGCGTCGACCGACAACACCGGTGTCGTCGGCTACGACGTCTATCGCGGGTCCACTTTGGCCACGACGGTGACGACGACGTCCGCCGTGGTGACCGGGCTGGCACCGTCCACTTCGTACACCTTCACGGTCCGGGCTCGCGACGGCTACGACAACGTGTCGGCGCCGAGCGCGGCCGTCACCGCGAAGACCGGCGACATCGTCTCGGGCTACGCGAAAGTCGGGTACTTCGTGCAGTGGGGCATCTACGGGCGCCAGTACTTCGTCAAGAACCTCGAGACTTCGGGCGCGGCGGCGAAGCTGACGCACCTGCTGTACGCGTTCGAAAACATCGACCCAGTGAACCTCACCTGCCTTTCCGGCGTTACGAAGGGCACCACGGCCAATCCGCAGGACCCGAACCAGGGTGACGGCGCCGGGGACGCCGAGGCCGACTACTCGCGGCCGTTCTCGGCGGCGCAGTCGGTCGACGGCGTGGCCGACACGGGCTGGGAGCCGTTGCGCGGCAACTTCAACCAGCTCAAGAAGCTCAAGGCGAAGCACCCGAACCTGAAGGTGCTGGTGTCGCTGGGCGGCTGGACGTATTCGAAGTACTTCTCGGACGTCGCCGCCACGGACGCGTCGCGCAAGAAGTTCGTCGCGTCCTGTGTGGACACCTGGCTGAACGGCAACATCGCGTCGTACGGCGGCGCGGGCGGCCCGGGCACGGCGGCGGGCATCTTCGACGGCATCGACATCGACTGGGAATGGCCGGCGAGCGGCGACGGGCACCCGGGCAACCACTGGAGCCCGAACGACAAGGCGAACCTGACCGCGCTGCTGGCCGAGTTCCGCACGCAGATGGACGCCTACGGCGCGACGACCGGCAAGCGGTACCAGCTGCACGCGTTCACGCCGGCGGACCCGGCCAAGGTCGCGTCGGGCTGGGACCTGTCGAAAGTCTTCAGCTACCTGGACGTGGCGAACGTGCAGGGGTACGACTTCCACGGTTCGGGCAGCGACAACTCGTGGGAGCCGAACCGCACCGGCCACCAGGGCAACCTGTACGCCGACGCGGACGACCCGTACAACTTCCACTTCAGTGCGGAAAGCGCGATCAATGCGTACACGAACGCGGGCGTCGACCCGCGGCGGCTGACGCTCGGCCTCGCGTTCTACGGCCGCGGCTGGCAGGGCGTGGCCGACGGCGGGAAGAGCGGCGAATGGCAGTCGGCGACCGGCGCGGCGCCGGGCCAGTTCGCCGAGGAAGCGGGCACCCGCGGGTACGCGAACCTGCTGGCGAGCGTGCCGAACTGCACGGTCCACCACGACACGGCCGCGGTGGCGACGTCGTGCTACACGGGCAACGGCGGCCAGTGGTGGACGTTCGACGACGCCTGGTCGATCGGGCTGAAGACGACGTGGCTGAAGTCGCGCGGCCTGCTCGGCGTGATGGCGTGGGAGATGTCGGGCGACACCGGCGCGTTGATGAACGCGGTGAGTGCCGGACTCGGCTGACAGTTCGTTCAGCCCGCTGAACCTTTTTGTTCAGCGGGCTGAACGCGTTTCTTACTCTTGACCAACCATGGTCTGGACCATGACACTGGGCCGGCCTACCCGAAGACACCGTCGTCTCGAGGAGCGCCATGTCCCGCTTGGTCTTGGTGTTGGTCTCACTGTTGCTGGGGCTGCTGCCCGCCACCCCGGCCACGGCCGCCCCGGCGACGTTCACCCACCCGGGCGTGCTGGTCAGCCGTCCGCAGCTGGACTTCGTCAAAGCCAAGGTGAAGGCGGGCACCCAGCCCTGGAAGGCGGCGTACGACCAGGCTCTGGCCAGCCCGTACGCTTCCCTTTCCCGGACCCCGAAACCCCGCGCCGTAGTCGAATGCGGCTCGTATTCGAACCCCAACTACGGCTGCACGGACGAGCGCGAAGACGCCATCGCGGCGTATACGGACGCGCTGATCTGGTACATCTCGGGCGACACGCGGTACGCCCAGAAAGCGATTTCCCTGATGGACGCGTGGTCGGCGGTGATCACAAGCCACACGAACAGCAACGCACCCCTCCAGACGGGCTGGGCCGGATCATCGTGGCCCCGCGCGGCGGAGATCATCAAGTACACGTATTCGAGCTGGCCGAATTCGGGCCGGTTCGCGACGATGCTGCGCAATGTCTACCTGAGCAAGGTGATCAACGGCAGCAACAGCAACGGAAACTGGGAACTGTCCATGATGGAGGCGGCGGTCGAGATCTCGGTGTTCCTGGAGGACAGGACAAGTTACGACAAGGCGGTAACCCGCTACCGCAACCGCGTGGCGGCTTACGTCTACCTGTCCACCGACGGTTCCCTGCCGAAGACGGTGCCCGGCAGCGGCCTCTCTTCCCGCGCGGAAATCGTGAACTACTGGCAGGGCCAATCGACATTTGTGGACGGCCTGACCCAGGAGACCTGCCGCGACTTCACCCACACGGGCTACGGCATAGCGGCGATAGCGGACGTGGCGGAGACGCTCCACATCCAGGGCGAGGACGTGTACGGGACGGACGTGGGCACACGCCTGCGCCAGGCCCTGGGCTTCCAGTCGAAGTACCAGCTGGGCGCAGCGGCGCCGTCATGGCTGTGCGGCGGCCACCTGAACCTCGGCTTGGGCCCGGTGACGGAGGTGGGGTTCAACGCGTTGAGCACCCGCATGGGCATCACGATGACGAACACCCAGACGTTGACGGACCGCCAGCGCCCGGCAGGCTCGAACGGCCTGTTCGTGGCATGGCAGACCCTGACCCACGCGGCGAACCCGGCTTGATCGTCTCCCTGGCCTGTTTCCGCAGTTCAGGGGGACTGGGGACCCTGGTTGCGAGGGGGTTCGGCGGGCACGCTAAAGTACTTCCACGCACTCAGGGAGTGCGGGTCCGGGCTGTGGCGCAGTTTGGTAGCGCACTTGACTGGGGGTCAAGGGGTCGCAGGTTCAAATCCTGTCAGCCCGACCGGATCAGCCACGTTCACGCAGGTGGACGTGGCTTTTTTCATGTCCAGGCATGGCTCAGCCCCGGGGCTGCCCACATTCTGCCCACACGCCCCGGGGCTGCTCATCAGGCCGCCATGCCAGCGAGTGCTTCCGTGCGTCGGCTGTCCAGCGCGTCCGAAACCTCGTCCAGGCGATCCGGCCACAGGTGACCGTAGATGTTCAGCGTGACGGAGGCGTCGGCTTGCCCGAGCTGGAGCTGAACGACCTTCACGTCGGCGCCGGCCGCGATGGCCATCGAGGCGGCCGTGTGCCTGAGCTTGTGCGGCGTGAGCCCGACGACACCGAGATCGGCAGCCTTGACGGCCGGGTTGAACTCGCGCATCCGCCAGTTGTTCGCCCGAAGTGACTGCCCGCGGGCGGTGGTGAACACCAGCTCGTCAGGCTGCCGCCCCGTGACCAGCGGGCGCAGCACGTCAACGAGGAACGCCGGGAACGATATGGTCCGCATCTTGCCGGTCTTCGGCAGACCCTCGTGCTGCACTCCCCCGACCTCGTAGAACGTCACCGCAACGCGAATCCGTCGCTTCACCAGGTCAACCCGACCGACACGCAGAGCAGCAGCCTCACCCCATCGAAGGCCGGTATAGGCCAGGAGCAGGATCAACGCGCGGTTGACCGCGGACGCAGCGGTGGGTTGGTCGTACTTCGTCCTCAGCTCCGCTGCCGCATTGGCCAGCGTCTCCACCTGCTCGTAGGTCAGGTACACATGCTCCGCTTCGGGCCGCACCGGCAGCTTCACCTTGCGAGCCGGGTTCGTGGGGATCCGCCCCGGAACGCACCACTCCAAGACCATCGCCAGCACGCGGTACGCATGACGCGCCTGGGACGGCCCCAGCCCGCTCCCACCCTTGTCCTTCGGCTTGAGCAAGGCCGCCACCCAGACCGAGATGTCCTCGTGGTTGAGTGCGTGCAGAGGCACACTCCCCCAGCGTGGAATGACGTGGTTGTCCAGCAGACCGCGGTACTTCCACCAGGTGGACTGGCGAAGGTCATGTCGGCTGTCGAGCCACTTGTCGGCGATTTCCGCGAGCGCGACTTTGGACGATGCGGGGTCCACGTACGACCGCCGGCGGAGAGAGTCCTCAAGCTCCGCCCGGCGCGCGTCAGCCTTGTCCTTGTTCGCCGCGACCTCGGAACGAAGTGCGCCCGTCAAGTCGTAGTAGCGGACCTCCCATCGTGCCGGTGGTTGCCGACCCGCGGCCTTGGCCTTCGCCACAGCCGAACGATGAGCCGCCTTTTTCGTTCGGTCGTACACCCACGCCCGCGCCATCAGCAGGCCGCCTGTCCGTCGACCCAGGCGTCCACATCGGTCGGCCGGTAGCGGACGTACTTGCCGACACGGAACCCGGCGGGTCCTTTGCCGGTCTTGCGCCACTGGTAGAGCGTGTTGACGGGAACCTGGAGGTAGGCGGACAGGTCTTTGATGCTGAGTAGACGGTCACTCATGGCAGTTTTCCTTGCTGTATTTGTGTTTGCGGTCGTCGCGGATGCGTTCGGCGATGCCGGCGGCGAGTTCGCGTTCGGCGTCGTCGCGGTAGCCTGCGCCGTCGAAGCGCCAGTCGTTAACCACGGCGATCGAGTCGGCCTGCTCGGTGAGGCCGAGCCGTTCGAGCGTTTCGGCCAGGCGGAAGGCCCGCCGATCCCCGCGGATGGCCTTGAACGTGGTCGAGTAGGCGAGCGATTTGGTGAGGAAGTGGCCGCGGAAGGCGAGCATGTGTGCCCACCGGCGCAGCTTCAGCTCCTCGTAGGCCGGGAGGTCTCCGAGGTCCCAGGCGGTTTGGATGATGCGGCGGTGGTGTTCGGTGACCTTCAGGTGGTCGATGTCAAGCTGGGACCGGATGGGCCGGTCGGCGGCTTCGCTTTTGCCGGTCCCCTTGGTGGCGTACTTGGCGATGTATGCGGCGAGGCGGGCTTCGGAGATCTGACCGTTCTCGTCTTCCAGCTCAGCCGATCCGGCGGGCTCGATCCGGCGGACGTCGACCTGCGTGCCCCAGGTGAGCGGCAACTCGGTGCCGTCCGGGTACGCGGCGCGGACAAGGACGGCCCCAGCAGCGGCGTAGACCGCGTCTTCGAGCAGGTCCGGTGTCGCCCACCCGGGAGCCGGTGAGGTGGCGCCGTCGGGGCCGTCGAGACGCACCACGGCGTGGAAGTGCACGAGGCCGCGGCGCTGGTATTCGGCGACCTTGCCGTAGGAGAGCCGGGCCTGTTCGGCGAACTCGCGGGCCTTGAGCCCGGCCCGTTTGGCGATCTCCCGCCGCAGCCGCATCGTGAACCGCTGCCACAGCACGCCGGCGTGGGCCTGCCAGAGCACCGACCCGACGTAGTCGTACGTCTCAGGATCGAGCGGGGCGCCGACGCGGGTGTCGTCGTCGTGGTGGTAATCCCCGCACCCACACGGCCGCCGCTTCCCCGATTTGGTGATGTGGGCGGTGTGGACGGGCCCGAATGAGGGGGCGGTGAGGGTGACGAACGCGCGCGGCCGGTCGCTGACCGTGGTGGGGATGCCTTTGTGGCCGCCGGTGAGGCCGGCGCGGATGAGGTGGAAGGCGTCGGCGGCGTAACGGTCGGAGCAGGCCGGGCAGACCCCGGAGCGGCGGTTGCCGCACGGGGCGAAGATGTCGCCGCCGTGGTGGTGCAGGACGCGGCCGGTGGTGGCGTCCTGGAGCTGGTGCGCCCCGAACAGGCGGATGGGTCGGGCGCAGCCGTTGACGGCGCGGACCTTGTTGCGCCAGTCCTGGTAGTCACGGGCTTGGACCCGGGCGGTGAGGCGGTCGTCCAACGTCAGCATGTCGGAGCCTTTCGGTCGGGCGGGCACGAAGAAGGCGCGGGAGCCGGGCCAGGAAGCCGGGGCTCCCGCGCCGTCGCGGGGGCGTGCGTGGTGGGTCAGCCGGTGGTGAGCTCGCGCAGGATCTGCACGGCCAGCGGTTCGGGGACGCGCACGACGCGGCGGATCTCTTCGATGGTCAGCTCCCGGCCCTCGCTGCGGGCGGCTTCGGCCGCGGTGTGGATCCGGCTGGTCAGCTCCGCGGGGAGCTTGAGCCGGGGCCGGCCCGCGTCGACGGCTGTCGGCGGCCGGCCGGGTTCGGTCCCGATGTCCGCACGGTCGGCGGTGACGGTGACCGGCGCGGGATCCGGACCGGACTCCAGCGCCGGGTCCGGGGCACGGCGCATGAGCAGCTTCACCACCACGAGGAACCCGAGTGCCGGCATCGCGGCCACGAGCCACCCGGCCGGGGTGGGTTCGGCGAGGGCGACCTGCGCGGCCATCTGCACCCCGAACCCGGCCACCAGCACGGCCACCGGGAAGGTGAGCTTGCGGGTTCCGCCGGCGCGGTGGTCGCGTTGGATCTCGAACCCGGCCACGATGACGATGCCCTCGATGACCACGGCGTCGGCCCAGGCGATCCAGCCGAGCTGTCCGTGGTGGACAGCCCAGTCGTGGGTGTGGGTGAACCCGGCCGCCGCGCCGATCGTGCCGAGAACCACGGCGACCAGGACCCGAATCGTGTCCACCAGCCGACGAGTCCGGTTCGTACTGTCCGCAGTGGACATGGTGTTCTCCTTTCAGAGCGGGGTGAGGTTGGACCAGCGCTGCAGCTTGTCGCGGCCGCGTCGGGTCAGGCGGAGCGGAAGGACGGGTTTGCGGACGACACCGTGCAGGCACGAGATCGTCTCCCGGGCCGGGCTGCGTTCGACGTAGCCGACAGACATCAGGTGCACGACGATGTCCTCTTCGCCGGCGGCCCGGCAGTGTCCGTCCGCGTCGATCACCATCACGCGGTCGGTGTCGTCCAGCAGCCCGAATTTGCCGTCCCGGACGTCGGCGAGGACGTCTTTGGCCACCAGCGGTTTTCCGGGCGATCCGGGAGCCTTGCGCCGCCCGCGGGCGGGTGGACAGGCCCGGCCGGCCGGGGGTGCCGGAGCGGGCGCGGGGGTGCCGAACAGGCCGAGCTGTCCGGGATCGTTGCGGCGGGTCATCGGATGTGCTCCCGTCCGATGTCGCCGAACTCGCGATGGCGGAACTCCCCGACCGCCAGCACCATCCCGAGCCCGACGCAGCCGATCACCGCGGTTGCGATCCAGAACAGCAGCGACCAGCCCTGGGCGAGGTAGATCAGCCAGAGCACGACGCCGGCCGGGACGCCGTACTTGATGTAGAGCCAGGTCCGCCACAGGAAGAAACCGAGACGCCACATGGCTATTCCTCTCCGAAAGGTCGATGGGTGGGACAGAAGACGAGCTGTTCGCTGGTGCAGCCCCAGCCGGGCTCCTGGGCGAGGTAATGCGTCAGTTCGGTCCAGTCGACGAACCGCATCCGTTCGGTGTCGGGGAACTCGCCGCACACGCCGCAGCGGGCGTAGTAGGCGATGCTGTACTCGGCGATGAACACCACGTCCCCCGATTCCCGCAGCACGCTGGACCAGGTTTCGGCGTCCTCGCGCGAGGAGTAGACCCGGGCACTCAGCCGCTGCAGACGACCGCGGTCGGTCAGCTTCTCGACGACGAAGTGCGGGGCGTGCACGACCGCGGGGTAGTTGACCTGGCTCATGGTCAGTCCTCCCCGTCGGGTCGGTGCTGCGAGCAGAAGACGAGCTGTTCCGGGGTGCAGCTCCACCCCGGAGAGTCCGTGACCACCAGCACGACCACCAGCCAGTCCGCGAAGATCCATTCACCCGACTCCACGAAGTCGCCGCACACCCCGCAGCGGGCGTAGAAGGCGACGTCGTAGGTGACGATGCGGGCGCCGAACTGTCCGGGCAGCGGCAGGTACTCCAGACCCCGCTGCGCGGCGGCCAGGGATCGGTAGAGCCGCTGGTTGGTCTGTTCCGGCCAGCCCCGCCGGTCGCGGACGAGGACTTCGTAGTGCGGGGCGTGCACGACGGCCGGGTAGTTGACCGTGGTCATCACGCCACCACCGACAGTCCGGGCGTCGGCCGGCCGGAGCGGATGAACGCGATCAGCTCATCGATCTCGCGGTCGTCGACGTAGGCGGCGCGGACGCGCTGCGGGACGCGGGTGCGCTGCCGGATCACGTAGCCGATGCCCGCGGTGTCCGGGACGTTCGGGATCTCATCGGCCAGCGCGCCGCGCAGCCGGGCCCCTTCCCCCAGGACCATGTCCACGTGCGACTGTGCGGTGACGCGCAGGCACACCCGGGTCGGGAACAGGTCCCGGACGGGGACGACGTCCTTGCTGGGTTCCTGCACCAGCGCGGTCATGAAATGCCCCGTCGCGCGGCCCTGGGAGCCAACGATGGCCAGCAGCTTGCGCAGCGTGCGGGCGATGGTGCCGTCGCCGTAGGCCAGCAGCGCGCCGACCTCGTCGATGATCAGCAGGTTCAGCGGCGTCTCGGCCGAGACCTCGATCTTGCGGCGGCCGGTGCGGGCGAAGTCCTGCTGCACCTCGCGCAGATCGGCGACGTACTCCGCCACCAGGTCCGCGCACGCTTCCTCGGTGTCGGCGTAGCGGTAGGCCGCATCGGCGTCACCGAACTTGCGGAACTCGAGTTGCTTGGGGTCGCACACCCACAGCCGGACCAGCCCGTCGCGGATCAGCGGCGCCAACCCGCGCAGCTCCGACAGGACAATCGAGTTCTTGCCTGCGCCGGTCGCGCCGGCCACGAACAGGTGATCGCGGACCCGCAGCCGCCAGTCCGTGCCGTACTCGGTGTCCCCGACGTAGATGTCGTCCAGGTCGACCGCGTCCGGTTCCGCCGGCATCTCCGGGGCCGGGATGGTCTCGGTGAACGGCTCCGAGCGTTCGATGATCAGCGCGACGTAGCCGGGCTTCGGGTGCTCGAACGCGATGCGCTGCACCTTCAGCGTGTCGGCCAGCCGGTCAAGGTTGTCCTCGATCGAGCGGCGCCCCTGCCCGCGAGCCAGCGCCATCGTGACGACGTCCACCGACGGGGAGTAGGAGCGCAGCCGGGTGATCCGCGGGAGGAGGTCCTCGCCGGTCTTGCGGTCGGTGACGTACATGTCGCACGCCCGCAGTGCCCGGGCGAAGCGCGGCCCGAGATACACCGACCAGCGGCGCCGCCAGGCCCGCAGGCGCGGAGCGGCGTAGTGGTCGAAGGTGTCCGGGTGCGCCCGGTACCAGCACGTCAACGCGCCGACCGTGCCGCCGGCGATCCCGCCCGTGGCGCTCCAGCCCAGTTCCAGCCCGGATCCGAAGACGGCGGCCGGGCCCAGGGTGGCGCCGGGGTGGCGGAACAGCCACTTCAGCGCCCTGAATTCGGTCCCGACCTTGCGGGACGACTTGGGGGTGTTCATGGTGGGTGGTCCTCTCGAACAGCACAAGACCGGCCCCGCATCCCGTGATGGGACGTAGCGGGGCCGGTCGCGTGCGAAACGGATCATGTTCGGGTCAGGTCAAGGCTTGATCGCGGCGCGGGCGTCGGTCAGCTCGGTGGTGAGCGTGCCCATCGCGCGGGCCATGCGGTCGTGCGCGGCCTTGAACCCGTTCTTGTGCAGCGGCATCCCGCGCATCGAGTCCTTCAGCTGCCTCAGCGCGCTCCCGAGGTCTTCGACGACTCGGTCGACCTGGTGTGCCATCTCAGAACCTCCATTCCCGCGAAACCAGCTCGGCCTCGTGCTTCTTGCCGAGCATGCGCAGCCGGTCCAGTTCGTCGAACGCCTTGGTGCGCAGCGCCTTCAGCTCGTCCTGGGTGGCGATGGTCCACGAACCGGCCATCGCGTCCGCGTCGTAACAGTCGATCAGCTTGTCGACGTCGAGGAGGACTTCAGCCACCATGTCCATGTTGTTCACGAACGTCGCGTAACGCTCCTGCGCCCGCCGATTCAGTGCCGCGATCTGCATGTCAGCTCCACCGTCCCGGGTTGTGCTCCAGCTGCCAGGCCATGTTGGACAGGTCACCGATCAGGGCGGCGACCCAGCGGCCGGCCTGCACTTTCGCCTCATCCGGAACGTCAGCACTGCGGAACTTGTGGAACGCGACGGTCAGGCCGTCGATCATGTCTCGGATCTCGTGCTGCATTGCGCTTACCCTTCGCGTGTCATGGCGACCAGCTCAGCCGCCGTCGTCAGGTCCGCAGCCAGGAAACGCACCGCGTTCCCGACCGCCACCTTGATCTCCCGATCCGGACCGGTGGCCACGAAAGCCCGGTACGCCTTGTTCGCCGCCTCGATGATCGCCAGGATTTCCGGCATCTCAGCCTCCGTTCCGGATCACGTGCTGCGCGTGCTTCAGGCCCTCACAGAAGCCCGCCTGCCAGCCCAGGTCTTCGGTCTGCTCCGCCAACGCGGCGGTGCGTTCCCGCTCCAGCCGCGCGGCCAGCATGCGGATCACCACACCGACCTTCACCGGGCGGCTCACCGGCCGGCCCGCCACGCCAGCGCCAACCCCGAGACCAGCGCGAGCACCCCGAACACCGGGGACGCCACGATCAGCAACCCCACCAGCACCAACCACACCAAGTACGTAAACACCGCTTCTCCTCCTCACATCTGCCACTGGGCGCCGCACACGGTGCACGTGGCAATCCGTGTCGGCGACAACCAAAAACTCGCGGAACACACGTGGCCAGCCACCGCTAACCCCGCTTCGGGCCGTGCGGGTCATACGACGACAACCCACCCCGAACCGCGTTCAGCCCACCCATTCGCCCACTCCTCCCGCTCGAAACTCCGTAGTAGAACCCCAGGACTCCCGGACGACCTGTCCGGCCGGGAATCGAGGCGCGCCACCACAAACAACGCGGTTTCAGGCATGGATCGGCCCACTGTGTATTTGTCAAAGAACAAAGAAGTGCCCTCGCCCGACTCGAAACGGGCCGCCAACCTATTTGGGAAGGGCTCCAGGGTGGTGATCACGCCACGGCCGGGGAGGTAGCCGCGCGAACCGGTCACCCACCGGTCATGAAGCCGGAATCAGGCGGCGCGCTGCGCAGCACCCGACCCGGCAGGCTTGAGCCCCAGCGCCTTGAACCACAGACCCGAACCGGTAATCCGGCCGTCCTCACCCGTCGTCTGCCACGTGTTCAACACCGGGTCGATCAACTCCACATAGGTGCCCTCCTCGAACCCCTCCCCCGGGTCCGCCGCGAGCGTCACCTTGATCTCTTCCCCCTTGCCCGGCCGGCGCCCCTCCACCTGACGCGGCTTCGCGAACAGCATCACCACGAACGCCGGAGTGCCCTCACGATCCGTCGCCGGGACCAGCTCCCCCCTCACCTCGCGCATCTTCATGGTCGGGGCCTCCGTGACCATGAACCGGTAACCCGAGCTGACGAACGGGATGTCCTGCATGCCGCCTCCCTTGGTTGTCATTAGAACTATCTCTATTAGACCTCCATGGACGCTCAGTGTCAATAGAACTATCTCTATCACCGTGCTGCGGCGGTAGACTGCAGGTAGAGATAGGGTTATCGCCCACCGAGAGGAGGCGGCTTGACGATCGGCTACCGCGACCTGGCCTCACTACTGAGGGACGCGATCAAGGCAGGTGACTACCCGCCGGACAGCACGCTTCCAAAGCAGGATGACCTCGCCGACCAGTACGACATCAACGTCAACACGGTGCGCAAGGCCATCAGCGTTCTCGAATCCGAAGGACTGGTGACCTCCGTTCGCCGGCGCGGCACCGTCGTTCGAGCACGACCACCAATGAAGCGTCTCGGCGTCGAGCGCTACGCGAAGAGCAAGTGGAAGTTCGGACTCGTGGCATTCGCCGCCGACCGCGAGGCTTCAGGACAGACTTGGCACCGGAACGACCAGACAAACCAGGTCCGCAAGGTCGAGGCCGATGCGGACGTCGCGACGGCGTTGGGCGTCGAACCCGGAAGCCTCGTGTACGAGCGCGCACGACTGGTCAAGCAGGACGGACACCCGACTCACACGCTCACCAGCTACTACCGCCCCGAGCACGTCGAGGGCACTCCGATTGTCGATCCGAAACCCGGGACCGCGACCCCGGGAGGTGGCTTCGCCGTACTCACGCTTCAGGGGTTGGAGCCCGACACCATGACCGAGACGTTCCACTCCCGGATGCCGACGCCCGAGGAGGTCGAAGAACTGGAGCTCCCGGCCGGCGAACCCGTGATGGTCCTGGAACGGACGACGCGGACGGCGGACGGCACGCCGGTCGAGTTCGCGCGTGGAGTTCACGCGGCGTCCCGGTTCGCGTGGTCCTACACGTTCGAGATCCCTGAGTAGCCACCGCGAGGAGCCCGTCCTATGTCGACGCCGGAAATCCCCCCGGAGCTGAAGGAAGACGTCGAAACGCTGTGGAACTTCCACCGCATCGACGACCCTCTACGGCCGGTCGACGTCGCGATCGGACTCGGGAGCCATGACCCGAGCGTCGCCGTCTACGCGGCCGAGCTGTACCACAAACAGCTCTTCCCACTGATCGCGTTCACCGGCGCCAACGCTCCGACGACCGTCGACCGGTTCCCCCGCGGCGAGGCCGTGCACTACCGGGAGATCGCCATGAGCAAGGGCGTCCCGGACTCCGCCATCCTCGTTGAGCCGAAGGCCACGAATACAGCGGAGAACTTCGAGTTCACCCGGGACCTACTCCGCCAGCGGGGCGTCAGCGTCGCCAGGGCCTTGATTCTCAGCAGGCCTTACCAACAACGCCGGGCGTACACGACCGCGAAGAAGCTGTGGCCGGAGGTCGACTTCCTCTGCTCGGCGATCCAGCAGCCGCTAGCCGATTACGTCGAGAGCATCGGAGACCCGAAGCGCGTGATTGACATGCTCGTCGGCGACACCCAGCGACTCACCGTCTACGCCGAAGCGGGATATGCCATACCCCAGAAGATCCCTGCCGACGTCGAAACCGCCTACGACCGCCTGATCACTGCCGGGTACGACAGCCGTCTTATCCCCACGAAGTAGCCTGCTCTGTCCACGTCGGTCCGTGTGTTCAGAGTTTCTTTTCTTGTTCAAGGCGGCCCCGCCGGGGCCGCGCCGCTATCGGCCGGCACGCGCGGGGCCCGCCTCCGGCACCCACGCGACCGGCCGGCGGCCGCACTGAAGGCCGCAGCTCAAGAAGAAGTGAATGTCCTCGCCGGACGGGCAGGTCTCCGAGATGGCCGAGTCGAGCGCGGCGGTTGCGTCCGTGTGCGGCCAAACGGCATCCCGTCGACCTCCCGGAGGGCTATCACGCCGCGTCAAGGGGACGGCCGAGTAGGCAAGTGGCGGTGATGCGCAGAGGCGCCCCCTTGACCCAGCGTGATCTGGCTGCGCCAGGTCGACGAGATGCCGAAAAGGCCGCCCACTTGATTATCCAGTAGTCTTACCATCCCCGCCGCCTGGCACATTAGACATATCTGAAAACTCAAAAAGAGTCGGACGCAGGTACCGCAGCCACGGGAATTTCTTGAAGGCATGCGGCGGAGGATCCGCAATGACCAGACGGACCGCAAATTGACCTTTTCTCGTTAAGCCGTAAACTCCCCCCTTAGCACCTGAGGTCAGCAGGGAAATGACGTCAGCTTTGAGAAGCTCCGCGACCGCCCCACTGTTGGGATCCAACACAAAATGGACTTTGACCCTCGCGCCATCGCGCAAATAGGCGCTCGCATACTGGTCCAACAGCCCTGCCCCCTCTTCAGTCAGGTCAGCCAGACCACCCGCCCGCAGGTCCTCCTCCAGTTTTCGATTCGGCCACTGTCGGACGTCAAGCAACCTACGCCTGTAGGCCCGCTCCTCAGCGGAGACATCGTACACTTCCTCGTCGGACCGAAACCTGGCCCTTGAAGAGTTATTCACGTCCTTCTTCAGCTCAATCAGTGCGGATCTCATCTCCTGCAGGTAAACCTCGAACCCCTCACCAGAAGAGTTAGCCGCATCATCCGATGCATTCTGCTCAGATTCCTGTGTAACGAACAGCATTTTATCAAGGAGCTTGTTGAATTGCAGATTCAACACATCGTTTGTTGCCTGCGTTCTCGTCCGTAGCTCACTTAAGATTGACTTGGTCTCCGAGTTGATTTCGAGCGTTGACCTACTCTGCTCGGTAGCCGCCGAAGTCTGCGCAATAAAGATCATAATTTGTATCGCAAACGCAAGGATCGCCAGAACTAGCGCAACCGTAGAGAGAGTGTCTATATCCTTAATGCTGACAACCGTTATCAGCACTCCAAGACATCCGATACCGCTTAATGAGCCAACGATCCCGACAGTTTTCCACTTCAGCAACAGGCGGCCGTCACTAACCCCTGACGGCTCACCCTCCGTCGACAACTTCGACAACTCCTCAACTCCTCAAAATCTACGCAACCTCGGCAGCAGGTAATCTCCCGAAACGACTAGCGTGTTACAGAAGGTGAGAGGTTGTTACCCTATGGAGACGCGGGCGGGCATCCCTCCGCAACCGAACCACGCGCAACATGCCCAACGGAACCCCGACTCCAGAGCCATGGCCAGCACATAGGACCCGCCCACGCTCAGAACCCGCGACCCACATTCTGCCCACACGGCACCCACGAACGACGACAAATAACGATGGCTGAGAGCTCGGATCTTCGCTGCTTAACCACCAGAACCTGGGTTGACCGCAGGCCATCAATCCAGCGAGTAAGTGCAAGGGGTCGCAGGTTCAAATCCTGTCAGCCCGACCGGATCAGCCACGTTCACGCAGGTGGACGTGGCTTTTTTCATCTCCCGGCGTGATTCAGCTCCGAGGCTGACCAGCCCGCTCACCGCGGAAAGCGGTCCTTGAGACCGCTGATCAGCAGGAACACAGGAAGCCACAACGGAACGGCGAGCAGCAGCAACCACGTGCCAAGGAGCGACCACCCGGTCGCCGGCTTCTTCCGGGCGCCGTCCATCGCCACGCCCAGGACCGCGATCTTGAACATGAAAGCGGCGTAGACGACGAACACCACAGCCCCGGCGACAAGCCACCCCATGGCCTCGAGTGTAAGAGCACCCCTACGCGAACCGCTCCCACGCCGACTGCCGGGTCATGCCCAAAGCCTCGCCGATCTGGGACCACGTGCCACCCAGCTCTCGGGCCTTCCCCACCCAAGCCGCCAGGTTCTCCTGGACCTGGGTGCTCGCCGCTGACACCGGGGCCAGGTTCTGCAGCACCTGCTCCAGCGGGAGGTCGTGCTCCCACGGGGCGATCATCGGCACGTCCGCCGGTCTTCCTTCGATCGCCGACACGCACAGCTGTACGCAGCCGTCGCAGATGAACACTCCCGGGCCGGCCACCAGGGCTTCCACTTCCGTGTTGGGCTTTGCGCAGAACGAACAGCGGGCAATCACCACAGCACCTCCTTGTCAGGCCCGACCTTACAGCCGTAAGGATGCGCCTGACAAGAGGAACGCCGACGTCCAGTCCGCGAGCTCGGTCAGCCGGGTCGTCAGCTCCTCGATCTCCGCCCAGCGGCGGTGCTCGCGTTCCAGGTCCGGGACCAGGAAGTCCTCCACCAGCAACAACAGCGTCGCGATCTCGTAGGCGACGTCGGCGAGCTGCAGGAACGGGCGGTACTGGATCTCGGTGCCCGTCCCGTGCCGCGCCGCCCAGTCGCGCGCGCCGTGGCCGGCCTTCCGGCACGTCGTCACCAGCGTGCGCCGGAGTTCCGTGCGGCGGGAGGCCGATTCTCCTTCCGCCAGCGGGGCGACGTTCCACGCCACCGACAGCAGGCAGCACCCGGCGTCGTCCATCGACTCGTTCATCACCCGGCGTACTCTGCGGACCCGCGGGCACAGTTCCGCCGTTCCGACTCGCCGCGTCACCCCATCGTGTGGAGAACCGGCCCGGATCGGGCGAGCATCGGGAGCGAGACGAAGTCCGCGAGGGCCTGCTGGCCGGCGGCGTTCGCGTGGATGCCGTCGCCGTTGTCGTACGCCGGGAGGATGCTGTTCGGCTTCAGCGGGTCCGCCAGCACCGTGTCGAAGTCCACGACGCCGGAACACGCACCGCCGCAGGTGCTCCAGCGCCCGACGAACAGCGCGATCTCGTGCCGGGCCAGGTTCGCCTGGTCGGAGTAGCCCGGCCGGGGCGTGCTCGGCGTGACGTACACCGAAATCCCCGCCGCTCGCAGCCGCGCGAACACCGACCGGTAGCTGTCGAGGATCGTCGCCGCGTCGCAGCCGTAGGCCAGGTCGTTGGTGCCGTAGTAGTAGATGACCGCCGTGACGCCGTGCAGCGCCAGGACGTCCCGGTCCAGCCGGCTCGACGCGTCCAGTCCCGCGACCGACGGCGGCATCGCCGGGCAGGATCGGGCGCTCGTCGTGCCCGAGACGCCGGCGTTGGCCACCGCGAGCGGGACCGCCGAGGCGACCAGCCGCCGCGCCAGGTCGTCGGTCCAGCGCCGGTTCGCGCCCGGTTCGGTGCAGCCCGGACCGCAGTTCGTGCTGCCGATGCCGTCGACGACCGAGCTGCCGAACGGGACGACGACACCCCGCAAGGCCGCGTTGTGCACGTCCACGGCGCTGACGACGTACGTCGAGCCCACCGTGGCCGTGAAGGCGGCACCGGAGACGTCGCCGGCGTGGTCACCCGAGCCCGGCGGCGTGAGGTAGTTGTCCCTCAGGGCCGCGCCGTGGCGGCCGGGCACCGCCGTGCCCTCGACCGACAGGCTCACCGCGAGGTCGGAATCCGGCCGCGTCGCGAGCCTGGTCTCGTCGCTCCAGACCTCGCCGCCGGCGGGAATCGTGACCGCGGCACGGCCCCCGAAGGTCAGGTCACGCGTGAAGGACACCGCGGCGCCGCCCGCGCCCGGCCCGGCGGTGGCGTGCCCGATGGTCAGCGGCCCGGTGCCGAAGGTGTTCTGGAACCGGACGCGGACCGCGTCGCCGCCCTGGCTGAGGTGGGTGAGCATGCGCAGCGACTGGCTGTTCACCGCGGTGTCGGCCCGGCCGTCCTGCGACTGCGCCCACGACGTGAACCAGGCGTGCCCGGCCCCGGCGGCTCCCGGCGCGGCGACGACGGCCACCAGAACCGCGAGGAGAAGGGCGATCCTGCGCACGGCGCCTCCTGAGTCCACAAAGGACGGATGACGAAGACCTCGACACCGCATGGTAAGCAGCCGGTCACGGAGACGACAAGGTTTTGTCCGATCTTGTCAGCGACGGCGGAGTCCGATTCGATGGCGGGCATGACCGAACCACGCCTCTTCGGCGATCCGTACGAAACCCCGGACGGCACCACGGTGATCCCGGTCCACCGGCCGGTCGGGGTGTTCGCGGTCCGCGACGGCCAGGCCCGGTGGGCACCGGCCGTCGACGCCACGCGCGTCGCGCTGCTGGGCGTGGGCGTCGGGCTGGTCGCCGCCACCCTCGCCGGGATCGCCATGGTGCACCGGCCGCCGTGGCCCGACCTGCGCCGGCGGCGCTAACCCTTCGCCAGGGCCTGGACCCGGGTGATCGGGCCGTTGTAGTAGTTCTGGTCGCCCGGCAGCACGCCGCTGCGCGCGAACTGCCAGATGCTCTGCTTGTCCCAGCCCGCGGGCAGTTCGCCGATCACCGGGGCGTACCGGGCCAGCCAGAGCGGGTTCGTGCCGCCGAACCGGCCGGTGTTGCCCGTGCACTGCTTCCACCACGCCGTGCTCGTGTAGATCAGCGCGCTGCGCTTGACCTTCGCCAGGTACGTGCGGGTGAAGTCCCCGATCCACGCCGTCAGGTCCGCCGGGGTCTTGCCGTAGCAGACGTCGCCGTAGGGGTTGTACTCGATGTCCAGCGCACCGGGCAGGGTGGTGCCGTCCCGCAGCCAGCCGCCGCCGTGCGCGATGAAGTACTCCGCTTGCTCGGCGCCGCCGGAGACGTCCGGGCGGGCGAAGTGGTACGCCCCGCGGATGAGGCCCGCCGCGTGTGCACCGTCGTACTGCTGGTTGAACTGCGGGTTGACGAACCCGGTGCCCTCGGTCGCCTTGACGTAGCTGAACTTCGCCCCCGCGCCGGCCGCCGCGGGCCAGTCGACCGGGCCCTGGTGGCCGCTGACGTCGTGCCCGAGGGTCTGTTCGACCGCTTCGGCACGAGGAGCGCCCTGGACGCCTTCGTGCCGCACGATCTGCGTGCCCGCGTAGTTCGTGTCCGCCAGGGAGTAGTCGGCCCGGGCGGGTGCCGCGAGCACCGCCGCGGCGAGCACCGCCAGCGCGGCCGCACCCGACACCCGCTGTCCCGCCACGATCAGGTTCATGCAGGCTCCGATCTCGGAAGGAACAGGTCCGGTTCCATGCTGCCTGCCGTGCTCGGTCCCCGCGAGGCTTCTGTCACCCGATGCAGTGATCAGAGTTCGGTGGTGATGATCGCCTCGACGAGCACCTCCCCCGCCGGGGTCAGCTCGATCGCGTCCGGTCCCAAGCGGACGAGCCCGCGCGAAGCCAGCGAACGGAACTTGCCCAGCCACGGCTCGGCGAACAGCGACCTTCCGGGGAAGCGGGCACGGTGCAGGGAATCCCGCACCGGCTGCAGCGTCGTCAGCGCCATCTTGACCGCCCGCGCCTCCTGGGCTTCGGGGGTGAACCGCGTCGCCGACCCCAGCGGGATCCGGCCGGACAGCACGGTTTCGGTGTAGCGGCGGGAGTTCACGTCGGTGATCGCCTCGGACGCGCGGCAGCTCGAGCTGCCGCCCAGCCCG
The DNA here is from genome assembly GCF_040674975.1 of Amycolatopsis sp. NPDC049688. Classification (NCBI taxonomy): domain Bacteria; kingdom Bacillati; phylum Actinomycetota; class Actinomycetes; order Pseudonocardiales; family Pseudonocardiaceae; genus Amycolatopsis; species Amycolatopsis sp. NPDC049688. Next base: position 1,058,023 of record NZ_JBFANY010000001.1, on the reverse strand, counting down.
ATCGCCACCTCGGGTTCCTGCTTGTCCTGGTCGACCATGATGGCCTTCCACTTCTCCGGCCCGAGGCCGTCGCGCGCGAAGTACATCGTCGGGTGTTCGGTGTAGCCCGCCGCGCGCAGGCCCTCGGTCAGCAGCTCCCGCATCTGGTACTGCTCGCCGAGCGCCGGCCAGCGGTGGCCGTCGCGCACCAGCTTGTCGCGGTAGGACGGCAGCTGCCACGCCGCCGGCTTCTCGCCGGTGACGCCGGTGCGGGTGTCGCTGTAGGACGCCAGGTGCAGTTTCGTGCAGACCACCGCCGTGACCTCGTTCTCCAGCACGACGTCGAGGTCGCGGCGGACGCTGTCCAGGCTCTGGTCGAGCAGGCCGTACATCAGGTCGATGCTGACCCACTCGAAGCCCAGTGAACGAGCGTTGCGGACGAAGTCGACGCACATCGACGCCGTGTGCTCCCGGCCGCACAGCTCCAGCACGTGGTCGTCGAACGACTGGACCCCGCTGGACAGCTTGGTGCAGCCCAGCTCCCGCAGCAGCTCGAGCTTCGCCGGGGTGAACGTGCTGGGGTCGCCCTCGAACCGGATCGTCGTCGCGTCCGTGAACCCGAAGTTCTCCCGGTAGAAGTCCAGCAGGCGGCGGATCTCGGGCTCCGGCAGCAGCGACGGCGTGCCGCCGAAGACGTTGAACTCCCCCACTTCGGCGCCGCGCAGGTTCGGCACGGCGTCGAGCCACAGCTGCGCCTCGGCGAGGTTGAGGTCGACCCAGGACTTCGCCTTCTCGTACGCCACTTCGGGGTTGCCCTTCACCAGCACCACCGGGTACTGGCAGAACCGGCAGCGGTAGGCGCAGGTCGGGATGTAGGACCACAGGTGGATCGGGCCGCTGGACGCGAGCTGCGCGTCCAGGTCGGCCAGGAAGTCCGCCGGTGAGCCGGGCACGTTGCCGGGGAACACGTGCGCCCCGAACGGGTCCTCCTGCACGAAGTCCAGCAGATGCCGGTTCTCGGGTGCTTCGAGGACGTCGAGCACGGCGGGACGCGGCCACGCCGGGTCGATCGTGTGCAGCGAGCCGATCGCGGCTTCGTAACCCAGACTCATCAGAACACCCCTCCGTTGCCGAAGTAGTTGTGGGCCTCGCCCGACTCGCGGTCCTCGCAGTAGTAGCGGACGAACTCCGCGAACCGCTCGGCCGGGACCTCCGCCAGGCACGGCGGCAGCGGCGGCGGGTGCCCGATGTCCTCGCCGACGTGCCGGCGCAGGCAGGCGAACAGCTCGTCGGCGAACTCGAAGTACAGCCGGTACGACGGCGTCTTGTAGGCGTGGATCGGCGTGAAGTCGACCACGCGCATCTCGTGCCGGATCTCGCCGATCCGCCGCGCCAGCCGGGCCGCCAGATCGGCGCCGAAGAACGCGATGACCGCGTCGTCCTCCAGCAGGGCCGGAGTCAGCAGCACCGGCAGGATGGTGTTCTTCGGCGTGAAGTCCTTGATGGAGAACTCCCACGCCTGCTGCGCCTCGGCCTCGGTGAGGTCGGCCGGGACCGCGGGTGCCGACGGCCGGATGTCGCGCATGACGATGATGCCGTCCGAACCGTACGCGCGGCCGGAGATCACCTCGTCGATGGCGTGGTCGACCCGCCGCGGGTTGATCTCGACGCGCGAGCGCGGCGCGTAGGTGATCGGGTCGCCGCCGTTGGCGACCTTGATGCCGAAGTCCCAGTCGTCGGAGAGGTGGTTGACGAACTTGCCGTCCTGCAGCTGGTAGAAGATCTCGATGCCGCCGGCCCGCTCGTAGGCGTCGCGCTCGACGGCGAAGCCCTTGCCGTCGGGGAAACCGCCGAAGAGCGCGAAGGTGACCGCGCGGCACCGCAGGGTCCGCTGGATCGCGTCCCACAGCCGCGGCCGTCCGGTGAAGTGATCGGCGTTGTAGTAGTAGTCGCAGACGCCGATCGCGGCCTTGCTCGACTCCATCGCGGCGAACAGCTCGCTCAGCCAGTGCGGGTCGACGCGGCAGTCCGCGTCGGCCGACACGAGGTAGAACCGCTCCCCCGGGTCGGACTCGGGCCGGTTCCGGCTGCGGGCCGCGGCGAAGTCCATCCCCGCCCGCCGCGCGCACGAAACGCCCTGCTCCGGCTCGTGGATGACGTGCAGGGCCAGGTCCGGGTGCGCGGCCGCGAAGGCGCGGGCGACGGCCACGGTGTCGTCGGTGGAGTTGTTGTCGACGAGCACGACCTCGTACCGGCTCTTGTCCAGGGGCGCGTCGCCGTCACGCTGGTCGTGCAGCGTCCGCAGCACCTCCGGGAGGTTCGCGGCTTCGTCGTACACCGGCAGCACGACGCTCAGCCGCGTCGCCGCCCCCATCGGCGGCGGGTACAGCCGGTCGACCAGGTCGTCGACGACCCGCGCGCCGAAGCGCGCCTGTCCCAGTTCCGAATTCGCCCGCACCACTTCGGCCCGTTTCCCTTCGTCGGTGATCAGCTCGGCGACCTCGCGGGCGAACGCCGCGTCCGGCAGGTCGCGGGCCCGGATGTCCAGCACCGGGGCCCGGAAGCTGCCGTAGACGACGTCGTAGAGCTCGTACCCGCTGGTCACGTACGGCGTCCCGGACGCGATCGCCTCGCTGACCGGGTTGCCGTAGCTCTCGTAGTCGTAGGAGGTCAGGAACGACACGACGGTCGCGTGCGCCAGGAGATCGCGCACGGAATACCGGCCCGGGACGGCGGTGTCGTACGGGGTCAGCCAGCCGCCGAACACGACGCGTTCGCGCACGCCCAGGCGGTTCGCGAGGTCGACGAGCCGGGCGTGCTCGGTGGGTGTCTCGCCGACGTCGCCGGCGACGAACAGCCACGCGTCCGGCAGCAGCGCGAGCAGGTGCAGGTCCCGGTCGATGCGTTTCTGCGGGATGATCCGGGTGATCCGGGCCAGCAGCGGGACGTCCTCGGGAATGCCGTGGTCCCGGCGGAAAGCCGCGTTGCGCTCGTCGATCCGCGCGGGCGCGATGGTGAAGGAGTTGGGCAGGACGTCGATGTTCGCCAGCTCCGGCACCCACTCCAGCGTCCGCGCCTTCGCCTGCTCGTGGAGGGCGAAGTAGTGGATGTGCGGGGAGTTGCGCGGCGCGGGGACACCGGGGTACGGGAACCGGCCGTACTTGGCGATCCCCGGTTCGCTCTGCCACATCAGGTCGTGGTCGCGCCAGAACACGAACCGGCCGAGCCGGTGACGGGCACCGTAGCGGCCGATCGCCCGGTACAGCCCTTCGGTGTAGGCGATGTTCTCGGGCAGGGTGCCGTTCTCCACCATCACCATCGTGACGCCGAGGCGTTCCCAGGTGGCCACGATCCGGTCCGCCAGCTCGCCGGCGATCCGGTCGATCTCCGGGCGCAGGGTCCCGTCCCCGTCCTGGACGACCTCGCGCAGGACGCGCTCGACGAAACCCCGGTCGTAGCCGCGGATCTCCTCGACGCGGTCGACGCGGTCGAGCGTGACCCAGTCCGGCAGCAGCTGGGCTTCGTCGCGGTAGGGCCGGAAGAAGGCGCCCTTGTCGGCTTTGACGTCGTACCCGAGATCCAGGTGGACGCGGTGGCCGCGGGCGGCGAACCGGCGTGCCGTCTTGAGGAACTCGACCACGACCCCGGACAGCGGAGTGGCGTCGAAGGAGACGCCCCAGAGCACTGACATCGATGTCAAACCCCCGAATCGGCTTGGCCGTCGATCCCAGCGTAAGGGCCGGGGTGTCGAACGGCCGTGTGAACGCTTTCGTGGTTGACCGCCGGGGCCGCAGCCTCCACAGTGACCGCATGAACCGGGCCCTCGGGGTGCTGACCTGCGGCGCCTTCCTCTCGTTCGGGATCGGGGTGCTCGGGTCCGCCGAATCCGTGCTCGCCCTGGTGCTCGCCGCGGTGTTCGCCGTGCTCGCGACGGCCGGCTTCGCGTGGGTGCGAGGCCGGCTCCTCTGGGGCGCGGTCTACGTCGTCGTCCAGCTTCCGCTGGCCTTCGTGCTGTTCACGATGGACGCCGGGGTCGGCGCGACGCTGTTCCTCGTCGTGCTGGTCAGCCAGTGCGTGCTGCTGCGCCTGCCGCGGCCCGCGATCGCGCTCGTCATCGCCGTGATCCCGCTCGTGCACCTCGGGATGTCGCTGGGCGAAGGGCTGCGCGAGGGCATCGGCACGTTCATGTCGGTGCTGTTCGCGGCGATCATCACCGAACTGCTGCTGCGGGAACAGCGTTCGCGCACCGAACTCGCCGAGGCGCACGCGAAGCTGCGCGACTACGCCGCCCAGGCGGAGCGGCTCGCGACGGCGCAGGAGCGCAACCGCGTCGCCCGCGACATCCACGACGGCCTCGGGCATTCGCTCACCGTCGTCCAGATGCAGGTGAAGGCGGCGCGGGCGGTCCTGCCGACGGATCCGGGCAAGGCCGACGCGGTGCTGGCGAAGGCGCAGGACCAGGCGGAAACCGCGCTGGCCGACGTGCGCCGTTCGGTGACGGCGTTGCGCGAACCGCGTCCGGTGCCGCCCTTGCCGGAGGCCCTGAAGACCCTTGCGGAAACGGCCGGGATCACCGCGCGGCTCACCGTGTCCGGCACCGAACGCCCGCTGCCGGACGAGCGGCGGGAAGCGCTCTTCCGGGCCGCGCAGGAAGGTCTGACGAACGTCCGCAAGCACGCCGGCGCGGACAGCGCGGACGTCGTGCTGGCCTACACGGCGTCCGCCGTCCGCGTCGAGGTCCGCGACGACGGCGCGGGCAGCGACGGCGCCGCGTCCACCGGCTTCGGCCTGCTCGGGCTGCGGGAACGCGCCGAACACCTCGGTGGCACCCTCACCTTCACCTCGGCACCCGGCCGGGGCAGTGCCCTCACCATGGAGATCCCCGGATGACGCCGGTCCGCGTGCTGCTGGTCGACGACCAGGCCCTCTTCCGCGAGGCGCTCGCCACCCTGCTCGCCACCCACGACGGCATCGAGGTCGTCGGCGAGGCCGGGCACGGCGGCGAAGCCCTGGACCAGGTGGCCGCGCTGACCCCGGACGTCGTCCTGATGGACCTGCGCATGCCGGTCCTCGACGGCGTCGGCGCGACCCGGCGGCTGCGGGTGGCGCACCCGGGGGTGCGGGTCATCGCGCTGACCACCTTCGACGACGACGAAGACGTCTTCGCCGCCCTGCGCGCGGGTGCGGTCGGCTACCTGCTGAAGGACGTCTCCTCGGCACGCCTGGTGGAAGCGGTGCTGGCCGCGGCCCGCGGGGAGTCGGTGCTGCAGCCGTCGGTGGCGGCCAAGGTGGTCGCGCGGTTCGCGCAGCTGCCGGACACGCCGCCGCCCCGGCCCCAGCCGCTGGTCGTGCCGCTGTCGGAGCGTGAGCTCGACGTGCTGCGGCTGCTCGCCGACGGCCGCAGCAACCGCGAGATCGCCGCGGCGCTGTTCCTCGCCGAGGGCACGGTCAAGAACCACGTGACGAACGTGCTGGGCAAGCTCGGGGCCCGGGACCGCACGCAGGCCGCGCTGCGGGCGAGGGACCTCGGCTTGCTCTAGACCATGACCCCCGGTCATGACTTCCGGCACCTGGCGCCGCGGCCGCCCGGCGGGATTCTCGTCCAGGACCACCTGGAGGGAAACCATGACGACTGCCCAGCCGGCCACCCGGACCACCACCCGCAAGCTCGTCCGCTTCACCGGCCACTACGCCGAAATGGTCGCCGCCATGCTCGTCGGCATGGTGGCGCTCGGCCCGCTGTGGCCGGCCATCGAGCGTCCCGACCTCAGTGCCCTCGTGATGGCCACGAACATGACCGTGGCGATGGTGCTCGCGATGCTCCTGCGCCGGCACTCGTGGCCGCGGATCGCCGAGATGGCCGGGGTGATGTACCTGCCGTTCGTCGCGCTGCTCGCGCCCTACTGGCTGGGTGCGATCTCCGGCACCACGCTGATGGTCGCCGGGCACGTGATCATGTTCCCGCTGATGCTGGCCGCCATGGTGTGGCGCCGCGCCGAGTACTGGCACTGATCATGCTGAAGCGCCTTGCGTTCCTCCTCGCCGCCGTGGCCGCCGTGCTGGTAATCCCCGCCGTGGGCGCGACCGTCTCCGCCCTCGGCGCGATCGACGCCCTCTACGCCGCCGGCCCGCCGCGGCCCGTCCCCGCCGCGGCGCCGCTCCCCTACGACCCGGCCAAGCCGACCGCGGTCGTGGTCATCGGCGATCGTGGCGCCGTCGTCTCCGACGCGCTCGCCCCCTACGAAATCCTGGCCACGACCGGCCGGTTCAACGTCTACACGGTGGCGCCGCACCGCGAGCCGAAGCCGCTGACCGGCGGCCTCGACCTGGTACCGGACTTCGGGTTCGCCGGACTCGCCGCCCGGCTCGGCGCCAAGGCGCCGGACCTCGTCGTGGTGCCCGCGTTCCCGGACCTCGGCGAACCGTCCACCGAGCCGGTCAAGGCCTGGCTGCGGGAGCAGGCCGCCCGCGGCGCGAAGCTGCTGAGCGTCTGCAACGGCGGTGGCGTGCTCGCCTCCGCCGGGTTGCTGGACGGGCGGCCGGCCACCGCACACTGGCTGAAGGTCGACAGTTTCGCCGCCGACTACCCGGCCGTGCGCTGGGTTCGCGGGCAGCGGTTCGTCGACGACGGCGACGTCGTCACCACCGCCGGCATCCTCTCCGGCATCGACGGCACGCTGCACTGGGTCGAGCGGCTGGCCGGGCGCCCGGTGGCGGCCGGAGCCGCGGAGGCGATCGGATGGCGCCGCTACGGCACCGCGGTCCCGGTGACGCCGCCGGCCGGGATGCCGGACGCGGCCGCGATCGTCAACGCCGGGTTCCGCTGGAACCCCGGCGAAACCGGCGTGCTGCTCGCGAACGGCGTCGGCGAGATCGAGCTCGCGTCGGTGTTCGACACCGAAGGGCAGTCGCTGTCTTCGCGCACCCTCGCCGTGAGTGCCGACGGCGGCCCGATCCGGTCGCGGCACGGGCTGACGTTCCTGCCGCGGGCCTCCCTCGCCGCCACGGATCTCGACCGGCTGCTCGTGCCCGGGGCGACCCGCGGCGTGACGCCGCCATCCGGCGGACCGGCCCCCGAGTACGTCCACGACGGACCCGGCTTCGCCTACGACACCGCGGTGAGCAAGCTGTCCCGCCACACCGATGTCGCGACCGCGCGCTGGACGGCGAAGGTGCTGGAACTGCCCGCCGACGACATCGTGTTCGAAGGGGACGCCTGGCCCTGGCTGCCCACCGCGCTGCCGGTCGCGCTGGTGCTGCTGGGCGCGGCGGCCGTCGCGGTGTTCGTCCGGCGACGACGACCTGAAACGATTTAGGGTGGGCGGGGACGGGCGGGGTGGCTACCAAAGGAGTATTGCTCCTGCGTGAGCTTCTGATTACAGTCACCAGTCACGCCGGGGTTGAAACGTTCTAAGCCCGGTGCCCGTCCCCGCCGCAAGGGAGCCTGCATGCTGCCCTCGAAGCTCTGGCGCGCCACCACCACGACCCTCGCCGCGATCCTGGCGCTTTCCGGCGTCGCGGCCCCTCCGGCCGGCGCCGCGCCACCACCGGCGCTCGCCGGTGCGCACTGGATCTGGTACCCGGAGGGCGACGCCCGGGTCGCCGCGCCGGCCGCCACCCGGTACTTCCGCACGACGTTCACCGTTCCCGCCGGCGCGGTCACCGACGCCCGGCTCGTCCTCACCGGCGACGACACCGCCGACGTCTGGCTCAACGGCACGCCGCTCGCCTCCTCGGCCCGGATCCCGGACTCGTGGCGGACAGCGCTGCCGGTGGAGCTGCGGCCCGCGCTGGTCCCCGGCGTCAACACCCTCGCCGTCGCCGTCCGCAACGCCGGCGGCCCGGCCGGCCTGATCGGGCGGCTGCAGGTCAAGACCGCGGCCGGCACCACCGACGTGGCCACCGGGAGCGCCTGGAAGAGCGCGACCACCGTGCCGGAAGGCTGGGAACAGCCTGGTTTCGCGGACTCGAGCTGGGCCGCCGCCGCGGACCTCGGCGCCTACGGGGCCGGGCCGTGGGGCACCGGTGTCACCACCCCGACCCCCGGGACGGCTTCGCCATTGGCGGTCGCGAGTGCCACGGTCACGAACCGGGTCAACCCGCTCGGCGTCGACCCGGCGCAGCCGCGGTTCGGCTGGAAGCTCACGTCACCGGCGGCCGGGCAACGGCAGTCGGCGTACCAGCTGGTGGTGTCCGCGGGCGGCGCCGACGTCTGGGACAGCGGTCGCGTCGCCTCCGCGCAGCAGGCCGACGTCGCCTACGGCGGCCCGGCGCTCGCCTCCCTCACCGCCTACACCTGGCGCGTGCGCGTCTGGGACAACCAGGGCCGGGCGTCCGGCTGGAGCCCGGTGCAGCGCTTCGAAACCGCCATCCGGGCGGCCGAGTGGACCGGCGCCTTCCTCGGCCGCGCCACGGCCGGGCCGGACCTCGCCGGAGCGAGCTGGATCTGGTACCCCGAAGGCGATCCGGTCGGTGGCGTACCGCCGTCGACCCGGTTCTTCCGCCGGACCCTGGACCTGGCCGCGGCCCCCGCGAAGGCCACGCTCGTCGTGACCGGCGACGACACCGCGACCGTGTGGGTGAACGGCACCCGCGTCAGCGACTCGCCGCGGGTCGCCGACTCCTGGAAGACGGCCGCGGTCGTCGACGTCGGGAGCCTGCTGACCGCCGGGACGAACACCATCGCGGTCAGCACGGAGAACACCACCCAGAGCCCGGCCGGGACGATCGCGAAGCTGACTGTCCAAGGTGGACCCGCACTGGTCACCGACGGCACGTGGAAGGCGAGCCAGAGCGGCCCGGACGGCTGGCAACAGCGCACCTTCGACGACAGCTCCTGGCCCGCGGCGCGGGCGCTGACCGCGTACGGTACCGGGCCATGGGGCGCGAACGTCGCCGTGAGCGCCCCAGCTCCCCTGCTGCGCAAGAGCTTCACCGTCACGAAGCCGGTCGCGAGCGCGCGGCTGCTGACGACCGCGCTCGGGCTCCAGGAGACGCACCTCAACGGGGTCAAGGTCGGCTCCGAGGTCCTCGCGCCCGGCTGGACCGACTACACGAAACGCCTGCAGTACCGGGTTTCCGACGTCACCGGGCAGCTCCGCCCCGGTGAGAACGTCCTGGGTGCGCTGGTGGGCAACGGCTGGTACTCCGGCAGCATCGGCATCGCCGGCAGCCAGAAGTACGGCACCGAACCGTGGTACTCGGCGCAGCTGCGGCTGACGTTCATCGACGGCACGAGCACCACGATCGCCACCGACGGCACCTGGAAGGCCGGCGACGGCCCGATCCGCGCCGACGACCTCTACCAGGGCGAAACCTACGACGCCCGGCTCGCCAGCGGCTGGGACCGGCCCGGCTTCGACGACCGCGGCTGGGCCGCGCCGCGCGTGCGCCCCGGCGACCGGCCCAACCTGGTGTCCCAAGTGGACAACGGGGTCACGGTCCAGCAGGAATTCAAGCCGGTCGCGTGGACCCAGCCGAAGCCCGGTGTGTGGGTGGCCGACCTCGGCCAGAACTTCAGCGGCTGGAACCGGCTGTCCGTCACCGGCCCCGCCGGGACGACGGTGACCATGCGGCACGCGGAGGTGCTCAACCCCGACGGCACCATCTACACCACCAACCTCCGCGCGGCCCAGGCCACCGACCGGTTCACCCTGGCGGGCACCGGCGCCGCGGAGACGTACGAACCGCGGTTCACCGTGCACGGCTACCGGTACGTCGAGCTGACCGGCCTGCCGTCGGCCCCGACGGCCGCGACGCTGACCGGGCGGGCGATGTGGACGTCCGGGGCGCAGACCGGGACGTTCACGACGTCGAACCCGCTGGTGAATCAGCTGCAGCACAACATCTTGTGGGGTGAGCGGTCCAACATGCTGTCGGTGCCGAGCGACTGCCCGCAGCGCGACGAACGGCTTGGCTGGACCGGCGACATCGGGATCTTCGCCGGGACGTCGACGTTCAACCTCGACGTGGCGAACTTCCTCGGCAAGTTCAGCGACGACCTGACCGACGCGCAGCACGACGACGGGTCGTTCACCGACGTCGCGCCGGGCGTGCTGGGCGGTTCGGGCACGGCGGGCTGGGGTGACGCGGGCGTCATCGTGCCGTACACGCTGTGGCAGCGCTACGGCGACACCGGCGTGATCCAGGAGCACTTCGCCGCGATGGTCCGGTGGGTCGAGTACCTGCGCTCGACGTCGGGCGCGGACCTGATCCGCGACCACCAGACCTACGGGGACTGGCTCAACGTCAATGACAACACGGCGCAGGACCTGATCTCGACGGCGTTCTTCGCGTGGTCGTCCCGGCTGGTGTCCCGGATGGCGGCGGCCACCGGGCACGGCTCGGAAGCGGCCACCTACGGGACGCTCGCCGACCAGGTCGCGGCCGCGTTCACCCGGCGGTTCGCGGCGGCCGACGGCACGATCGGGTCGAACTCGCAGACCGGGTACGTCCTCGCCCTGGCGTTCGACCTGCTGCCGCCGTCCCTGGTCCAGCCGGCGGCGGACAAGCTGGCGGCCCGGGTCGCGGCGGCGGGCGGGCACCTGAGCGTCGGGTTCCTCGGCGTGGAGAACCTGCTGCCGGTGCTGGCCGCGCACGGCCACGCCGACGTGGCGTACCGGGTGCTGCTGCAGCCGGACTTCCCGGGCTGGGGCTACATGATCGGCCGCGGCGCGACGACGATCTGGGAGCGCTGGGACGGCATCAAGCCGGACGGCTCGTTCAACGACCCGGGCATGAACTCGTTCAACCACTACGGTCTCGGCTCGGTGGGCGACTTCCTGTACCGCTCGGTGGGCGGCCTGGCCCCGGCCGCGCCCGGTTACGCGGCGCTGCGGATCGCGCCGGTGCCGGGCGGGGGCATGACGTCGGCGAAGTCGGCGTACGAAACGCCGTACGGCGGCGCGGTCAGCGACTGGTCGGTGGCCAACGGCGTCCTGACCCTGCGGGTGACGGTCCCGGCAGGGGCGTCGGCGACGGTCGTGGTGCCGACGTCCCGGCCCGCCGGGATCAGTGCGCCGCCCCAGGCGGTGCCGTCGGCGCCGGGGACGTACTTCCTGCCCGCGGGTTCGTACGTGTTCACCGCTCCGGTGTGACCGGCTGAGCCGGTGCCGCTCCGCCGCGGCACCGGCTCAGCCGGCCGGCTTGAGCTTCAGGTGGAAGTTGTCCAGCGTCGCCGGCAACGGGCGTTCCGGGGACAGCACCGGGCCGGACGCCTGCTCGAACCGGTGGTCTCGCAGCAACTCGGCCAGCATCGTGCTCGCGCAGAACTGGACCAGGTCGCGGCCCGGGCAGATCGCCGGGCCCGCGCTGAACGGGACCAGCGCGGGGTTCTCGGCCGCGCGGCCGTCGAGCCAGAGGTCCGGCTCGAACCGGTCCGCGTACGGCAGGTCCGGGTCGCGGTGGAAGAACGGCGTGAAGATCAGCACCGTCGTGCCCGCCGGGCCCCACGACGTCTCTTCCGTCGTCTCGCGGAGGATCATCGGCGTCGTCGGCCACAGGCGGACCGCCTCGAGCACGCACGCGCGCAGGAAGCTCAGCTGCGCCGGTCCGGTGCTTTCGCTCTCTTCACGGGCACGCTCCTGCTCCGCCGGGTGGCTCGCCAGCAGGGCCAGCGTCCGGAACGTCGCCATGCCCGCCGCGTCGAACGCGAACAGCCAGTGCGCCACCTGGTCGGGAGCGGTGGCCTCGTCTTCGGCGGCGATCACGGCGGCCAGGCTGCCGGGCTCGGCCCGGTCCAGGTGCTGCGTCAGGCGGTGGCGGAACTCCTCGCGCAGCTGCCGGCGTTTCGGGTGCAGGTACGCCCAGTTCGCGTCAAGGCGCAGGCGTTCGAGCTGGTCGGTGAGCGTCGTGTCGTCGCGGGCGGCCGAGCCGAGCACGACCCGCCGGACCAGGCGCCACCAGACGACGTTGAAGGTGTCCCAGTCGAGTGTCGCATCGCTGCGCAGGGCGGCCGCTTCCTCGGCGACGGCCTGGGCGAACGGCGCAGCCAGCTCGTGCAGCGGACGGCCGGGCTGCAGCACGGCCTCGGTGAAGGCGCGGCGGGCCGGGCGATCGGCCGGGTCGGAGATCAGGACGCCGTGCGGCTGGAAGTGGCCCAGTGCCGCCCGTTTCTCCACTGTGGACGGACTGAACGGCGTCGGCGCGCCGGCCAGCACGCGCTTCACGTCCGCACCGGACAGGGCCAGCTCCACCGTCCGGCCGGGGACGCGCAGCCGCAGCGGGCGCCCGTAGTGGCGGTCCCGAAGCCGCCGCAGCAGGCGCACGGCCGGCCGGTCGAACTGCAGCTTCCCGGCCACCGCCATCGCCGCCGGACGGCGTTTGATCACCCCACCGGCCAGCGTGGGCAGCGCCACCTCGACCGCGACGCGCAGAGTTTCGGCCACCGAAGCGGTCTCCGGTCGCGTGCGATTCTCCTGAGTGGACGTCATACCGCCCGGCTACCCACCCCTCCCGCCCCGGAAACGCCCCACGCCAGGCCGTGTCGTCCCTCCAATCACGCGTGTCGTCCCTCCGATCACGCGAGTTCCGCCTTCGATCACGCGAGTTCGGTGTATCGGAACGGACGACTCGCGTACCTGGAGGGTCGACACGCGTGATTGGGAGGTCGACTCGCGTGATCGGAGGGTCGACACGGGGTCGGGGGCGGCGTCAGCCGCGGAGGGCGACGTTCAGGACGTCGCCCGCGTGGTCCAGGCAGTCCACGCAGATCACCGCGTCGCGGGCGGCGCAGTCCACGCGCAGCAAGGGGCGGCGGAGGCCGAGGAACGTGCGGCGCTCGCGGCGGCCGCAGTAGTCGCAGACCGCGGCCAGCGGGGACGTCACCGCTGCCAGCACGTCACCCGCCGGGGTCTCGCGGTCCGCGCCGTCACGGACCACCCGCAGGCCGGCGCGGACGCAGTCCACGCAGATCGGCCCGTTGCGGCCGGGCACCCGGGGGTCGCGCCGCCTGCCGCAGAACCGGCACGGCCCGCCCGCCCCGTTCGTCGCCGTCACCGCGGCCTCCTCGCCGGTTTCGCCGCTCGCGCGCCGGGAATCCGGGCCGCGGCGCGCCTCTCCCCGGCCACGCTACTCGGCCCCCGGGCACCCGGCCGAGCGGGGAGCGCGCGGGCAGGAGGAGGATTTTGTCGTCGTTGACGGTGTTGTTCGGGGTGGCGGGGCTGCTCGCGCTCGCCGCGGCGATCGTGCCGAAACTGGTCGCGGACCGGCCGTTCTCGGTGCCGCTGGTGATGCTCGCGGCCGGGATCGTGCTCGGGCTGCTGCCGCTGCCTGCCCCCTACGGCGACGGCTGGAGCGACCCCGCCGCCCACCTGCACGGCGTGGAGTCGTTCGCGCAGCTGGGCATCCTGGTCGCGCTCGCCGGGGCGGGCCTGTCCGTCGACCGCCCGTTCGGCCTGCGGCGGTGGGGTTCGACGTGGCGGCTGCTGGCCTTGACCATGCCGCTGTCCATCCTGGCGATCGCCGTGCTCGGGTACTGGTGGCTCGCCCTCGCGCCCGGCGTGGCGCTGCTGCTGGCCGCCGCCTTGGCGCCGACGGACCCGGTGCTGGCGGGCGACATCGGGGTCCCGCACCCCGACGTCGAGCCGGAACTGGCCCGGGACAACGAGATCCGCTTCACCCTCACCACCGAGGCCGGCCTCAACGACGGCCTGACCATGCCGTTCGTGCTGCTCGGCCTGGCGCTGGTGGGCCACGAGCCGCACCTGGACCTGTCCTGGGTGCTGGTCGAGCTGCTGCTGCCGCTGGCCGTCGGTGTGGTGGCCGGCCTGGTCACCGGCCGGGTGCTGGGCTGGGCGATCTTCCGGACGCCGTCGGACCGACTGCGGCTGGCCGAGTACGCCGACGGGCTGGTGCTGCTCGCACTCGCCTTCGTGCCCTTCGCGCTGGCGGAAGCGGCTCACGGCAACGGGTTCGTCGCCGTGTTCGTCGCGGCCGTCTCGGTGCGCACGCAGGAGCGCGAGCACGAGTACCACGGCGTCCTGCACGCGTTCGGCCACCAGCTGGAACGGCTGTTCGTCCCGATCGCGCTGCTGGGCCTGGGCCTGGCGCTCGGCGACGGCCTCCTGCGCGGCCTGCGTCCGCTGGAGGTGGTGCTCGCGGTGGTCGCGGTGCTGGTGGTGCGGCCGGTGGCCGGCTGGCTGTCGCTGCTCGGCGCGCCGTCGCCGGGACGCCCGGCGACGGCGGCGATCGCGTTCTTCGGCGTCCGCGGCATCGGCACGCTCTTCTACCTGGCCTACGCCCTCGACCGGGAGCCGGTGCCGCAGCAGGACGTGCTGTGGCGGGTCGGGGCGCTGGCCATCGCGGTTTCGGTGGTCGTGCACGGGATCCTGGCCGAGCCGGCGATCCAGCGGATCGAGCGGATGGGCGGACATCTGCCGGCCGATGTGTAGACCCCGAACCAGTGGGTAACCCGATGTCAAGGCCCTTTTGGCGACTGGCCGATCCGGAAATGTCGCCGCAACGGAAGGTGCACTCGATGAACGACAAACTGGAAAACAAGGGCGAAGAGCTCAAGGGCCGGGCCAAGGAAGCCGTCGGCGACGCCACCGGCAACGAGCAGTGGCAGGCCGAGGGCAAGACCGACCAGGCCAAGGGCTCGCTGAAGCAGGCCGGTGAGAAGGTCAAGGACGCCGTGAAGGGCGTCACGGACAAGGACTGACACAGGTTCCCGCTGCCGCACCCCGCATCCCGGGGTGCGGCAGCGTTCGCGTCCGGGGGCTGCGCCGCCCTGATGCGGTCCGCGAGTGGTTCCACTGGTTCTTCTTCGTCCAGCCGAAGAAAACTTCGCCGACTTCCACCGCGCGATCCAAGACCCGGCCACGGCCACCGCGATGCTCGAGGACTACCGCGCGGGCCTCGGCGCCGACCGCGCACGACGACGCCGGCCACGTGGCCGAGGAGAATCCCCAAGCTCTCGCCGCTGCTCTGGGCGAGTTCTTCGCCGGCCTTCAGCGGTAACGCGAGGCGAGTTCCGGGCGCTGTCCCCCGAACGCCGCGAGGTCGGCCGCGAAGACAGCGTCCAGCAGGCCCGGGTCCTCGACCCCCGGCGCGGTGACGACCTCGCCGAGTTCGAACCCGCGCAGGCTCGCCGTGACGACATCGGCGGCGGACATCCGGGGCACGGCGCTCAGGTCGAGCCCCTGCCGCTCGTGGAACTCGGTGGCGACCACACCCGGGCACAGCACCTGCACCCGCACGCCGGTCCCCTCGAGCTCGGCGTTCAGCGTCTGGGACAGCGCGACCAGGTACGCCAGCGATCCGGCGTAGACGGCCCGGCGGGGCATCACGGACGGGCCGGCCGGGCCGCTGAACGCGATCATCCCGGCCACGTTGACGATCCGCCCCTCGCCGCGGTCCCGCATGCCCGCGACCGCCGCGCGGGTGAGCATGGTGGGCGCGGCGACCTTGACATGGACGAGTTCGTGCGCCTTGTCCGCGGGCAGCTCGGCCAGCGGCATGTAGTGGGCGACGCCGGCGTTGTTGACGAGCATCGTCAGCGGTTCGGTGGCGCAGATGGCGGCCACCGCGGCGACGCCGTCGTCGGTGGACAGGTCGGCGGCCACCGTGCGGGCACCCGGGTGGGCGGCGGCGAACTCGGCGAGGCGGTCCTCGCGGCGGCCGGTGACGATCAGGTCGTAACCGGCGGCGGCGAGGCGTTCGGCGAAGGCCCGGCCGATGCCGGAGGTGGCGCCGGTGACGAGGGCGAGCTGGTTCATGGGATTCCTTTCGGTCACCTCCCACGATCGGCGCGCCCCACGAGGGCAGGAAGTGGTCCGGTTTTCCTGGGAACGGCAGTACCAGGACAACGGGCGATCCGGCTTGCACAATCGGAGGTATGGCGTCCACCGGACTCGGCATGGCCCTGCGGCACTGGCGCGATCACGTCTCCCCGCAGTCCGTCGGCCTGCCCGCGGGCGGGCGCCGGCGCGCCGCCGGGCTGCGGCGCGAGGAGCTGGCCCAGCTGGCCGGCATTTCCGCCGACTACGTCATCCGGCTCGAACAGGGCCGCGCCACCACGCCCTCGGCCCAGGTCGTCGAGGCGCTGGCCCGCGCCCTGCGCCTCCCGCAGGAGGAACGGGCCCACCTGTTCCGGCTGGCCGGTCTCGCCCCGCCCGGTCCCGGCACGGTGCCCCGGCACATCACGCCCAGCGTCCACCGCCTGCTGGACCGCCTGGCGGGCACCGCTGTCGCCGTGTTCGACGCCGCCTGGAACCAGCTGCTCGCCAACCCGCTCTACACGGCCTTGATGGGCGAACGGCACGGCGACGACCTCAACGGCGTCCGGCGCAACTTCCTCGGTCCGGACAGCCGCGTGCGGTACACCCCCGAGTCGCGCCGCGCCCTGGAGGCGGCGCTGGTCGCCGACCTGCGCCGCACCGCCGGCGAGTACCCGGCCGACCTGGAGCTGCGCGCGCTCATCGCCGATCTGCGGCGGCGCAGCGCCCGCTTCGCGCAGCTGTGGGACTCGGGCGCGGTCGGACGGCACGAAGCCGCCCGCAAGACCGTCGACCACCCGGACGTCGGCGCGCTGACCCTGGACTGCGACGTCCTCAGCGTCGCCGGCAGCGACCTGCGCATCATGGTCTACACCGCCGAACCCGGCACGGAGGACGCCGACCGCCTGGCGCTGCTGGGCGTCATCGGGACGCAGTCGCTCGGAGTCGAGGAGCGGCGGAGCTAGCCGGTCGTCCGGCGGGTGCCGTCGCCGAGCGGCTCGGTCCGGCCCGCCGCGTCGAGGCGTTCCAGCAGGGGGATCATCACCCGCCGGGTGCTGTCGAGAGCCCGCCGCGCCTCCGAGACCGTGAACGGCTGCGGCAGCCGGCGCAGCTGCGCCACCGCCTGTTCTTCCGCGTCCGGGCCGAGCACGACCCCTTCCGCGACCGCGGTCAGCCGGCCCAGCCGGACGGCCGCGGCCAGTTCCCGCCGGCCGAGGCCCAGCGCCCGCAGCTCGTCCGCCTCGGGCGCGCGAAACGGGTGCTCGGCGAGCCGTTCCCACACGATTTCGACGGCCTTCTCGACGGCCGGGGCGAGGCCCGCGCCCGGACGGCGGACCAGCCCGCCCGTCACCTCCAACCCGGTGCCCCGCAGCACCGGCACGACCAGCTCCGGGGCAGGCAGCCCGAGTCGCTGCCGCACCGCCTCCACCGGCACGCCCGCTGCCGTGCTGTCCCACCCGCCGACGATTCCGGCCACCTGCGCGCGCAACTCGGCGAACCGCCCGGGGTCGGCACACCACTCGCCCAGCCGCTCCCCCGTCTCGGGCAGCCCCATCGCCGTGAAATCCGCCGCGCGCACGAAACCGGTGCGGCGCAGGTACGTCCGGGCCAGGTCGGGGTCGGCCAGCTCGTGGCCACGGGCCCGCGCCGCGCCCCTGCGGGACAGCGCGGGCGGGTCGACGTCGAGGACGTCGAACCCGGCGGCGATCCGGTGCTCGCCGGGGTCACGCACCAGGCCGCGGTCCCCGGCCCGCAGCGGCAGCGCGGTCGCCGTGGCCAGCCGTGCGGTGTCCGTCCCGAGTGGACGGACCAGGACCGGCACCGCCGCCGTGCCCAGGTGCAGGACGAGCTCGCGGTGCAGGTCCGAGGCGGCCGCGCCGCGCAGCCGGACGTCGAACTCGGCCGTGGTGCGCCACCGGCCGGGGGTGAGCAGGACGTCGCCGCGCCGGACGTCACCCCGCGCGGCGCCGCGCAGGTTCACCGCCACCCGGGCCACCGCGCCGACCCGCTCGCGCGGTTCGCCGAGCGACTGCAGGCCGCGGACCTTCACCCGCGACGAACCCAGCCGCAGCTCGTCCCCCACGGCGATGGTGCCGGCGGCCAGCGTGCCGGTGACGACCGTGCCCGCGCCCGCGATCGTGAAGGCGCGGTCGATCCACAGCCGGACGTCGGCGTCCGGATCGGGCGCGGGCAGGCCGGCGGTGAGCTCGCCGATGGCCGTGCGCAGTTCGCCGAGGCCGGTGCCGGTGGTGCCGCTGACGGCAACGCTCGGCACGGCTCCCAGCGAGGTCTTCGCGATCTCCGCCAGCGCGGAGGCCGTCGCGGCGGCCGGGTCGGCGCGGTCGGCCTTGGTGACGACCAGCAGGCCACGGCGGACACCGAACGCGTCCAGCGCCGCGAGGTGCTCGGCCGACTGCGGCATCCAGCCCTCGTCCGCGGCGACGACGAACAGCACCGCGGGCGCCGGTCCGGCGCCGGCGAGCATGTTGGGCACGAACCGCTCGTGGCCGGGCACGTCCACGAACGCGACGTCCTCGTCGCCGATCCGGGTCCACGCGAAGCCGAGGTCGATGGTGAGGCCCCGGCGGCGTTCCTCGGCCCACCGGTCCGGCTCCATCCCGGTCAGCCGCCGCACGAGCGTGGACTTGCCGTGGTCGACGTGCCCGGCGGTGACGATCACCCGCATCGGCGGACGGCTTCCAGCAGGCGGGTGTCCTCTTCCGGCCGCACGGTCCGCAGGTCGAGCAGGCAGCGGTCCTTGACCACCCGGCCGGCCACCGCGGGGCGGCCCGTCCGCAGCGCGGCCGCGTACCCGGCGGGCAGGCTCAGCGCGACGCTGGGCAGCTCGACGCCGGGCGCGCCTCCGCCGCCGACCGCCGCCACCGACTCGACGACGTGGACGTCGACGCCGGCCAGGGCCTTGGCCAGGGCCTCGGCGCGGTTCCGGAGGTGCTCGACGGGCGCGGCGAGGGCCTCGCGCACCGGCGGTTCCGGGCCCCGCAGCGTCGCCTCGAGCGCGGCGAGGGTGAGCTTGTCCACGCGCAGGGCCCGCGCGGCGGGGTGGCGCCGCAGCCGTTCGACGACGGCCGCGTCCCCGAGCAGCAGCCCGGCCTGCGGGCCGCCGAGCAGCTTGTCGCCGCTGGCGGTGACGACGGTGGCGCCCGCCCGCAGCGCGCCGGCCGCGTCGGGCTCGGCCGGCAGCAGCGGGTGCGGGGCGAGCAGGCCGGAGCCGATGTCGGCGACCAGCGGCACGCCGAGGCCGGCCAGCTCGCCGAGCGAGGCTTCCGAGGTGAACCCGGTGACGCGGTAGTTCGACGGGTGGACCTTGAGCACGAACCCGGTGTCGGGGCCGATCGCGGCGGCGTAGTCGCGGATCGACGTCCGGTTCGTGGTGCCGACCTCGCGCAGCCGGGCGCCCGCGGATTCCAGCAGGTCGGGCAGGCGGAACCCGTCGCCGATCTCGACCAGCTCGCCGCGGCTGACGACGATCTCGCGGCCCGGCGCCAAGGCGAGCGCGCAGAGCAGCAGCGCGGCCGCGTTGTTGTTGACCACGTGCACCGCACCGGCGTCCGGGACGGCCGCGGCCAGTGCGGCGAGCGCGCCCCGGCCGCGGCGGGCGCGGCTGCCGGTCGCCAGGTCGAACTCGACATCGGTGGCGCCGCCGGCCGCGACGAGGGCGTCCCGCGCGGCCTCCGAAAGGGGCGCCCGGCCGAGGTTGGTGTGCACGACGACACCGGTCGCGTTGAGCACCGGCCGCAGCGAGGACGCGCTCTCCGGGAGCCGGGCCAGCACGGTGCCGACGACGTCGCCGGGGGCGATACCGCCCGCCCGCGCCGCCCGCTGGACGTCGGTGACCACGGCTTTCACCAGGTCCCGGCCGAGCGTCCCGGCGGCCTTGGCGATCCGGGGCTCGGCCAGGACCGCGTCGGTCCGCGGGATCGCGCGGCGCGGGTCAGGCATGGCGGAGGCGGACGGGAATCGAACCCGCCAGCGGCAGTACCTGCCGTTCGACGGTTTTGAAGACCGCGCCGGTCACCAGGCCGGATACGCCTCCCTGCACCATGGGGCCATCCTGCCAAGTTCGCGCCCGGCGGGCACGATGAACCGATGGGTTACCGGCTGACGCAGTACGCGCACGGTGGCGGCTGTGCGTGCAAGATCCCGCCCGGCGAGCTCGAGGCGGCCGTGGCCGGCCTCACCGGCGCCTCGCCCGTCTCGCCGCCGGGTGAGCTGCTCGTCGGCCTCGACACCGGCGACGACGCGGCCGCGGTCCGGATCGCCGGGGACACCGCATTGATCGCCACCACGGACTTCTTCACCCCGGTCGTCGACGACGCCTACGACTGGGGCCGGATCGCCGCGGCCAACGCGCTGTCCGACGTCTACGCGATGGGCGGCACGCCGGTGGTGGCGGTCAACCTGCTCGGCTGGCCGCGGGAGACACTGCCGTTCGAGCTCGCCGCGGAAGTCCTGCGCGGCGGACTCGACGTCTGCGGCCAGGCCGGGTGCCACCTGGCCGGCGGGCACAGCATCGACGACCCGGAACCGAAGTACGGCCTGGCCGTGACCGGTGTCGCCGACCCCGCGCGGCTGCTGCGCAACGACGCCGGCCGCGCCGGCCTGCCGCTGACGCTGACGAAACCGCTGGGGATCGGCGTGCTCAACTCGCGGCACAAGGCGACCGGCGAACGGTTCGAGCAGGCGATCGAGGCGATGACGACGTTGAACGCGCCGGCGTCCCGGGCCGCGCTGGCCGCCGGGGTTTCCTGCGCCACCGACGTCACCGGGTTCGGCCTGCTGGGGCACCTGCACAAGCTGGCGCGCGCGAGTGGCGTGACGGCCCGGGTGGACCCGGCGGCGGTGCCGTACCTGGAGGGCGCGCGGGAGGCGTTGCGCGACGGGTACGTCAGCGGGGGTACGCGGCGGAACCTCGACTGGGTCGGCCCGCACGCGGACCTGTCCCGGATCTCGGTGGACGAGGCTTTGCTACTGGCGGACGCGCAGACCTCCGGCGGGCTGCTGGTCGCCGGGGAGCTGCCGGGGCACCCGGTGATCGGGTCGCTGGAGCCGCGGTCGGAGCACACGATCGTCGTCGGCTGAGTTTCCCGGCCGGGCGGCCCGGGTACGTGACGGGCAAGCGAACCGATCAGGAGGTGTGCGATGTCCGATCCGGACCGGACCAGCCTCGAACAGCACCTGTCCGAGACCGAGTACCCCTGCGGCCGCGACGAGCTCCTGCGCCGCGCGGCGGCGGCAGGCGGCGGCGACTCGGTGCTCGGCTCCCTGGGCGGCCTCCCCGGCGGCGACCGGTACGAGAACTTCGACGCGGTGTGGGCGGCGGTGTCGGCCAAGCACATCGGCGGAGCGCCCTGAATTGTCGGTGCCGGTCGTTAGGGTGGCGCCATGACGACTCTGCCCGACCGCCCGCACACCGCCCTGCTCGTCGTCGACGTGCAGAACGGCGTGATGGAACCGGCCCACGACCGTTCGAACGTCCTCGCCAACATCGTCACCCTGGTGGACCGCGCCCGCGCGGCGGGCACCGAGGTGGTGTGGGTCCAGCACACGAGCGACGAGCTGCCCCGCGGCAGCGCGACGTGGGAGTACGTGCCGGAGCTGGTGCGCCGCGAGGAGGAACCGCTGGTGCACAAGCTGTACGGGGATTCGTTCGAGGACACGGATCTCGAAGAGGTGCTGGCGGCCCGCGGCGTCGGCAGGCTGGTGGTGACGGGGGCGCAGACGGACGCGTGCATCCGCTCGACCCTGCACGGCGCGTTGACGCGGGGTTACGACGTGACGCTGGTCGAGGACGCGCACACGACGGAGGACCTGTCGGCGTATGGGGCTCCGCCGCCGGGCCAGGTCATCGCGCACACGAACCTGTACTGGAAGTACCAGACGGCGCCCGGGCGGACGGCTGGGACCGTGCCGGCGGCTGAGGTGGAGTTCGGGGTGACGGCCCCGGCCTGAGTTTCTCCGAGACGGGCTGCCGGGATCCCGAGCCCCGCGGCACCGCCGGAGGCCAGGTCGGCCGCCGCGGGTCCCCGACCGGTTTTCTCACCGGCCGCGCAGGTGGTCGCGCAGGGTCCGGGCCACCCGGGCCGCGAGGACCTCCGCCTCCGGCTGGAGGACCGCCGGGACGCGGGACTCGGTCAGGGCCACCACCGCGAACACGCCGCCGTCGGCGTGCTCGACCACGCCCGCCTCGTGGCGCAGGTTCAGCAACGTCCCGGTCTTCGACGACCAGCGGGCCGCGTCGGAGGCGAAATCGGGGGTCAGCCGATGGCGGATCACGTTGTGCGCCATCAGTTCGCGCACCCCGGCGGCCACCGACGGGTCGATCTTCGACGGCGTCCACAGGGCCTGCAGCAGCTCCACCAGCGCCCGCGCGGACGCCGAGTTCGCGCGGGTGACGTCGAGCTGCGGGAGCCGGTGGCCGTGGCCGGCGGTCGCCGCGCCGATGGCGAGGGAATGGGCCAGGTCGGCTTCGCCCGCGTCGAACCGCTCGGCCGGGGTCTCGACGAGGTCCCGCATCGGGTGCCGCACCGCGATCCCGCCGAGGCCCCACTCGCCGAGCAGGCGCGTGACGTCGGCCGGCGGCGTCAGGCCGAACAGGACGTCGGCGGCCGTCCCGTCGCTCAGCGACGTGCTCAGGTACAGCAGATCCTCGAGGGCGACGCGCGCCGGGTGCCGGAACCGGGTCAGCCCGATCGGGCCCGGCGTGGTGACCCCGCCGGGAGCGACCTCGAGCGGGGTGGCCCGGTCGAGCTCACCGCGGCGGATGCGCTCCAGCGTGGCGGCGGCCAGCGGCACCTTGACCAGGGAGGCGATCGGGTACTCGCGGTCGGGATCGATCCCGAGTTCGGCGCCGGACCGCAGGTCGCGGACGAGGAACGAGCCGCGCAGGCCGCCTTCGGCCAGTTCGGCACGCAGGTTCCGGACCAGCGCGGAGGAGGTCACCGTCCCGCTCCCAAGCAGCGGCCGACCGCGTCCCTCAAGGTCGTCCGCAGCAGGTCCGTGTTCTCGCCCGCGACGGCCGCCACACCGAATCCCCGTGCCGGCTCCAGCTCCCCGATCCCGCGCCACGGCAGGCCCAGCTCTTCGGCCTGCGCGGCCGAGCACAGCAGCAGGTCCGCCGAGGCGAACACCTCGGCCGCCGCCGCCGTCAGGGAATCCGCCACCTGCACCTGGGCCGGGGACAAGCCCACCGCGTCCCGGACCCGCAGGACCCGGTCGCGGACGTGCGGTACGTCGTCTTCCGGCTGGATCCACACCCGCCGCCGGGTGGCCGCCGAACGGCCCGCCCGCAACGTCTCCAGGAACACCACCCGGCCCGGCGGGAACGTCACGGCGGCCACCCCCAGCGGTACCGACCACACGCCCTCCTCTGCCGGGACGGCCGTGAGCGCCACCCGCACCTCGCTCGTGCGGACCAGCTCCGCCCGCTCCCCCGGCTCCGCCGCGCGGAACTCCAGGTGGACCTCCAGCGCGCGGGCCTCCGCCGCCAGTCCGGCGAGTTCGCGGACCCCGCACGTCGCCGGCACCGCGACCCGGATCGGGCGCAGCCGGGCGCGTTTCGCGTCGTGCTCCAGCGTCTCGGCCAGCCGGACCAGGCGGCGGGCCCCCGGCAGCATCTCCCGGCCGAACGGAGTCAGCCGGGCGCGGCGGGTCGACCGGTCGAAGAGCCGCTCGCCGAAGTGCCGCTCGAGAGCCGCGATGCGGCGGCTCGCCACCGGCTGCGGAATGTGCGCGAGCGCGGCGCCCGCCGTGAAACTCCCCGTCTCGCTCACGCTCACGAACGCCCTGCAGCCGCCGACCAGGTCCACGACCACACTCTATGCCGGTTCCGCATCGAACCGCACGTTTCCGTCTTGGACAGCATGAAGCGACCGGGGAACACTGCGGAAGATCACCACGGAAGGAAGATCCCAGTGCCGTTCCCCCACGCCCGGTGGGCCGCGCTCGCCGCGCTGGTCCTCGTGCCGCTCACCGCCTGCACCGCCGAACCACCGCCGCCGGCCCCCGCATCAACGGCCACGGCCTCCACGGCCACGGCGGCCCCCGCGCCGGACTTCGCCCCGCTCGAACGCGACTTCGACGCCCGCCTCGGCGTGTACGCCGCCGACACCGGCTCCGGCCGCGAGATCGCCCACCGCGCCGACGAACGCTTCGGCTACGCCTCGACGCACAAGGCGTTCTCCGCCGCGGCCGTCCTCCAGCGCACGAGCCTCGACGGGCTCGCGAAAACCCTCACCTACACCCGGGCGGACCTGCAGCCGAACTCCCCCGTCACGGAAAAGCACGTCACCACCGGCATCTCGCTGCGCGACGCGATCGACGCGGCCCTGCGCTACAGCGACAACACCGCCGCCAACCTGCTGTTCCGCGAACTCGGCGGCCCGCCGGGGCTGGCCGCCGCGCTGCGCGGGATCGGCGACACGACCACGCACGCCGACCGGATCGAACCCGGTCTCAACGACCTCGCGCCCGGCGACATCCGGGACACGAGCACCCCGCGGGCGATGGCCGGCAGCCTGCGTGCCTTCGCGCTCGGCCCCGCGCTGCCGCCCGCGAAGCAGACCGTGCTCACGGACATGATGCGGGCCAACACGACCGGCGCGGCGTTGATCCGGGCGGGCGCGCCGGCGGGCTGGGCCGTCGCCGACAAGACCGGTACCGGCAGCTACGCCACCCGCAACGACATCGCCGTCGTCTGGCCGCCGGGGCGGGCACCGATCGTCCTGGTGGTCATGTCCAGCCGCCAGGCCGAGAACGCCGAGCACGACGACCGGCTGATCGCGCGAGCGGCGAAGCTGGCTCTCGACGCCTTCGGGCCGGGTTAACCGAAGAGCCGTCCCACTGCCGCGGAGACGTCGTCGAGCCACGCGGCCCGCTGGGCGGCGTCGGCGTCGGCCACCACCCGCAGCACCAGCCGGCTCACCTCCGGCTCCCCCAGGTAGGGCGCGAGGCAACGCCGCCAGATCGCGTCCAGGGGGTCGCCGAACAGCGTCCGCTCGCGCTCCTCGGTGGTGTCGGAGGTGTTGACCACCAGCAGCCGGCGCAGGGACAGCAGCGACTCCGGGGCGCCGCCGGCGTCGTCGAGGCGGTAGGCCACGCCCGGGACGAGGATCCGGTCGAGCCAGCCGCTGAGGATCGCCGGCGGCTTGCCCCACCAGTTCGGGTGGACCGCGACGAGGCCGCCCGCGGTCGCCAGCTCCGCGCGGTGCCGCCGTACCAGCGGGTCCGGTTCGGCGGCAAGGAACTCCTCTGCCCGCGTCCCGCTGGTGTAGGCCTCTTCGGCGGTCAGCACCGGGTCGAAGCCTTCGGCGTACAGGTCGTGGAACCGCACCGGCACCCCGGCGCGGTCCAGCGTGTCCACCACCCGCGAGGCGAGGGCGTGGTTGAAGCTGCCGGGCCGCGGATGGGCGAGCAGCACCACCACCGGGGCCGGGTTGTCGATCACCACGACGCGCCAGTCTGCCACGCGTGGCCGCCTTCGTCCCGGACGTCGCGCATCAAGCGCGGACGCGGTGCCGCCGGTCCACTCCGGACCGCGGTTCAGCCGGCGTTGGCGAGCAGCCCCGGCTCCGGCGGCGCACTCCGCAGCAGGCACGGGTGGCACGGCATGCCGCGCAGCCCGTCCAGCACCTCGGCGTCGGCGGGGAAGATCGGTTCGCCGCAGAGGGCCGTCAGGTGCCCCGGCACCGGGCCGGCGGGGACGGGGATCAGGTGGCAGACGCGTCTGCTCTCGCCGACGACACCTCGGCGTAGCCGCACCAGCGCGAGCATTCCACCGTTCTCACCCATGGGAGCACGGTAAGCGGAGATCGCCGCGCCGACTTCGTGTCCGGGACCCAACGATCTTCGGCACCGGTGGTCCGCGGCACCAAAGTCACGCCGGGGAGAGCACGGCGCCGCCCAGCCGGCGGCACAGGGTGAGCGCCAGCTCGACGTCCAGCCGTCCCTCGCCGAGCCCGCGCGGCAGCAGGTCCTCCGCCTTGCGGACGCGGTACTGGACGGAGTTCTTGTGCATCGTCAGCTCGGCGGCCGCCGCGGTGTAGCTGCCGCCGGAGGCGAGGAAGACCCGCAGCGTCTCGCGCAGCCGCCCGCAGTTCTCGTCGTCGGCGGCCAGCGGCCCCAGCGTGCTCGCCACCCACAGCCGGGCGGCGTTCAGGTCGCTGCTCAGCAACGCCGCCGTGCCGACCTCCCGGAAGGTCAGCACGCGGTCGCAGTGCTCCCCCGCGGCCAGCGCCAGCGCGTGCACCCGGCGGGCCTGCTGGTGGGTGTCGCGGAAGCCGCCGACCCCGGTCCCCGGCTCCCCGACGGTCACCCGCACCCCGGGTGCGCCCTCCGCGAGGGCCGCGTCGAGGTGCTCGCGGCCGACCACCGCGCCCGGCGCGAGCGGCAGCCACACCCAGGCACTGGCCTCGTCGCGGGGCACGAACAGCGGCCGCCCCTGCCCGCGGACGCGCTCGAACACCGACCCCGCGACCGACTCCAGCAACGACAGCGCGTCGTCGGCGAAGCCTTCCGACGCGTGCCAGACGATCATCCCCACGTGCCTCCCGCGCAGGCGGTAGCCGATCACCGCCTCGGCCGCGTCGACGTCGGGCGGGCCGCCGTTCCCGTCGAGCAGGTCGGCCACCTTCGCCGCCCGCGCGGCACTGCGGTTGAGCAGCCAGCGGTCGCGTTCGTCCTGGTAGACGCCGACGAGCTGGCGGACGATCCGGGTGATGAACTCGTAGGCGACCCGCAGCAGCCGGCGCATCATGGCCCCCAGCAGGGCCGCGTCGTCGACCGCCCGGATGCACTCCTGGAACCCGAAGTCGAGCATCGCGGCCTGCCCGAGGTCGTAGGCCCGGATCAGGTCGAACACCGGGGTGCCGCGCTGGGCCAGCCGGCGCGCGTACTCCACCGCCGCGGCGGGCGGCTCGACGGTCGCCGGGTCGATGCCGTGCCGGAAGATCTGCAGCGCGGTCTCGATGTTCTGGTAGACGCTCGACGACAGCAGGCTCACCATGCGCTCGTCGTCGTTGACCAGTTGCGGCAGGTCGGCGGCGTACAGCTGGACCAGTTCGCCGGTGAGTTCGCCCGCGCGGTCCGCGAGGGTGGCGGCGATCTGCCGGATGCGCTCCGAGACGGCTTCTTCGTCCACGATGGAGTCCACCATGGAGCCACCTTAGGGGGTGCTGCCTCAAGCTAGGCGAGGAAGTCGTCGATCAAGTCGAACGTCGCACCGGGAGCCTGCAGCGCCGGCATGTGCCCGGCGCCCGGGATCACCTCGAACCGCGCGTCGGCGAACGCGGCCGCGTACGCCTTGCCGAACGGCGGCGGGACGACCGTGTCGTCCTCGCCCCAGATCAGCAGCGCCGGGTTCCGCACCCGGGCCAGGCGGCGCAGCAGCTTCGGGTCGGCCAGGCGGTCCCCGGCGTAGGCGCGCATCGCGGCCAGGTCGGCCGGGTCCGGCCCCGGCGCGCCGGGCGGCGGCTGCGGCAGCCGCACCGGGTGCCCCTCGATTTCCGGGCCGATCGCGTCGAGCAGCACGAGCTTGCCCAGGCGCCGCCCGCGGTCGCGGACGGCCAGTTCGGCCGCGACCCAGCCGCCGAAGGAGCTGGCCACCACGGCGACGTCCGCGAGGTCCGCGTCGTCGAGGAGGTCGAGGTAGGCCAGGGCCAGGTCGTCGACCCCGGTGCACCAGTCCGGACGCGGCGTGCCGGACCAGCCCGGGTGCATCGGCGCGAGCACCCGGGCCCGCGGCGCGAAGTGGTCGACGACGGGGGCGACGCCGCGGGGGCCGGCACCACCGTGGAGGACGAGCACGGTCCGGTCGCCGGTGCCGGTGTCGAGGAGGTCGAAGGTCACAGGTCTTCCTTTCGTCAGCGCTGCGCGGCGAACCGCGTCATCTGCTCGACCATGGCGTCGGGTGCGCCGGGGGCGAAGCACGCTTCGAGGCTGCGCGCGGAAAGCCGGGCGGCTTCTTCGGCACGGGGGAACATCGCGGTCTCGTAAGCCGCGAGAGCGCTTTCGACGTCGTCGTGTCCGGCCAGCGCGAGGGCGAGCTCGGCGGCGTCGAGCATGGCGAGGTTCGCGCCCTCGCCGGCGAAGGGCGACATGACGTGTGCGGCGTCGCCCAGGAGTGTCACGCCCGGGACGCGGGCCCAGCGGTGGCCGGCCGGCAGGGCGTGGATGGGGCGCGGGATCAGGGCACCGTCGCTGTCCGCGACCAGGGCCCGCAGCGCGGGGTCGAAGTCCGCGAAGAGCTCGAGCAGCCGGCCCCGGTCCGCGAGTTCCGCGGCCGCGGCCGGGTCCGCGGTGCCGACGGCGGCGTACACCCGGATCGTCCCGGTGCCGGTGCGCTGGGCGATCAGCCCCCGGCCTTCGGCGAGCGCGAACATCGACCCCGCCCCGACCAGCGCCGCGTGCCGTCCGTCCACATCGGACAGCCGGGCCTCCACGAAGGACATCCCGGAATAGCCGGGCACGGCCGGGGAAAGCAGCGGGCGGACCTTCGACCAGGCGCCGTCGGCGCCGACCACCACCTCGGCCTCGACGGTTTCGCCGGTGGCCAGGGTGAGCCTTCCCGGCGACACCGCGGTGACTTTGGCGCCCCAGCGGACCACGCCGTCCGGCAGCGATCCGGCCAGGATCCGCTTGAGCTCGCCGCGGTCGGCTTCCGGCCGCGTCCCGTCGCCGCCGGCCTCCTCGAACCGGACCGTGCCGTGGCGGTCGAGGATGCGCAGCGCCTCGCCCTCCTCCCGGACTACGGCGCGGAACTGCGCCGTCAGCCCGGCCTCGGCCAGTGCGCGCTGACCGGATTCCTCGTGCAGGTCGAGCGTGCCGCCCTGGTCGCGGGCGGTCGCCGAGGCTTCGAGCTCGTAGACGGTCGCAGGGATCCCGCGCGTGTGCAGGATCCGGGCCAGCGTGAGGCCGCCGAGGCCGCCGCCGACGATCGTGACGGAAGGGTTCACCGGATCTCCCCGGGTTCGGGGCGCGGGGTCGCCAGCGCGCCGTTGAGCAGCGCGTCGAACGCCCACCGCGCGCGGGCGGGGCCGGGACCGGACACCAGGTCGGCGGCCAGCGCGGCGATGTGCGGGTGGGTCCGCGGCGACACCGTCGCCACCGACTCGGTCATGGCCTCGTGCTCACGGGCGGCCCCGGGCCGCTCCCGGCGCGTGCCGTGCTCGACGGCGGTCGCGGTGGCGGTCAGCAGCAGCAGGTCGACCGCCCACGCGGCCTGCCCCGGCGCCATGCCGCCCTCGTCGAGCAGGGCCAGCACCGCCTCGACGAGGGCCAGGTAGTGCGGGCCGCTCAGCCGGGTCACCAGCGCGACCCTGGCCAGGCTGGGATGGGCGAACAGCACGGCGCGGTAGGAGTCGAGCACCGCCCAGAGCCGTTCCCGCCAGTCGCCCCCGCCGGCGAGGTCCACCTCGGCGAGCAGCTCGTCGAGCACCGCGGCGTGCAGTTCCTCGGTGTCCTTGACGTAGACGTAGAGCGAGGCCGCCCCGGTGTCGAGCTCCTTGGCGAGCCGGCGCATGGTGACGCGTTCGACGCCTTCGGCGCGCATCACCGCGACGGCGGCCGCCACGATCCCTTCGCGCGTCAACGCCGGTTTCGCCGGCCGCTCCCGGCGGTTGTAGGTGCTTCCCGAAGCCATGCGGCCAGCATAGCGAACATGTTCGTGACGAGCACGTTCGGGCCGAACATGTTCGGCGGTGCGGCATCACGACGGAATAACAGATCATTCGGACGCAGCGAATACGGCAATCGGATCCACGATTTTGTTAAGTTGGCCGTTAAGCGCCGACATCGAAAGACTCGAAAATTTCACGAAAGAACAGACCGCTTTCCTAACTGGTCTGGACCACCGGAGGAAGATCACCCGTACGGCGGCTTTTCCTTGTACGCCAACGTCGCTGAGTGATCACCCGGACCGGGTCGCCATTTTGGAAAGCGCCTTACCCGACCTCGGGGTCTTGTGACAACTCCCCACGGGCGGTATATCTGGAACACCGAATTCGCAGCGGCCGGTCGCGCCACCGGCCGGTTCGATGCCGCCCGCTCCCGCCAACGGAGGCACCATGCACCGCCTTGAACCGGCCCGCGAACACGTCATCGGGCTCTACCGCATCGTCATCGGGTTCCTCTTCACCTGCCACGGCCTCAGGACGATCTTCGGCCTCTTCGGGGCGAAGAGCACCACCGCCGTCACCGCCTGGCCGGGCGGGTGGGCCGCGCTGATCCAGCTGGTCTGCGGCACGCTGATCTGCGTCGGCCTCGCCACCCGGGCCGCCGCCGTGCTCGGCTCCGGCTCGATGGCCTTCGCGTACTTCACCGTGCACCTGCCGCAGGGGCTCTTCCCGATCCAGAACGGCGGCGAAGCGGCCACCCTGTTCTGCTGGGGCCTGCTCCTGGTCGCGTTCGTCGGCCCCGGCCGGTTCGCGCTCGGCAACCTCCCGGTCCTGCAGCGCTCGTCGGAGCCCGCCCGGACCCGCGTGACCGCCGGCTAGGTACGCGAGATCCCGACGCCGCTGCGCGCGTCGGGACCGTACTTCGCCAGCTCCGCCGCGAGGTCCAGCCGGCCGATCGACGCGCTCTTCGCCCGGTCCTCGTCGGTCAGCAGTTCGCGCGGGATGATCCAGACGACTTCGAACTCGATCCCGTCGGGATCCTTGGCGTACAACGACTTCGTGGTGCCGTGGTCGGACGAGCCGACCAGCGCGCCGGCCTCGTCGAGGCGCGCGGCGAGCCGCTCGAGGTCCCCGAGGGTGTCGACCTCCCACGCGAGGTGGTACAGCCCGACCGAGGTCCGCCCGGCGCCGGAACCCGCGGCGTCCGGGCCGACCTCGAACAGGCCGAGGTCGTGGTCGTTGGTCGAGCCGGGCGCCCGCAGGAAAGCCGCGCCGCGGTGGAGGTCGCCGTCCGGGATGTAGCCGAACCCCAGGACGTCCCGGTAGAAGGCGACGCTCTCGGCCACGCTCCGCACGTACAGCACGGCGTGGTTCAGGCGGAAGATCGACATCGGTGCTCCACGGTCCCGGCGGCGCGCGAATCGGTTGAAGTTTCAACTTAAGGCTAGGCGCGGACCCGGGACCGGTCAAGCCACCCGGAGCCGGCCGAGCCAGGCGCGGCCGCTGCGGACATGCCGGAGACCCACTCTCGGTACCCCCGATGACCGACCGGGCGACAAACCTTCGACACCGGATCGAGGCCCTGGTCAGGGCGGCCGCCGGTTCGTAGGGTGGGTCCACCGCAGGACATCCCGTCAGCCGTCCCGCGGGCGGTGGTGCCCCGGATCCGACCTTTCCCCGAAGCCAAGTCCGGGGCACCACCGCACCCCTCCGCCACGAGTTAGCTTAGCTCTAAGCTAGACTTCTTAGCGCTAAGCAAACTACTGGGAGGGAACCCATGCGCATCACCGTGTTCGGCGCCGCCGGCGCCGTCGGCCGCCGCGTCGTCGCCGAAGCCGTCACCCGGGGCCACGAGGTCACCGCCGTCGTCCGCGACCCGCGCCGCGTCGCCGGCCTGCCACCGGAAGCCGCCGTGCGCACCGGCAACGCCGCCGACCCCGGCGACGTGGCCTCGCTCAGCCGCGGCCAGGACGTCGTCATCACCGCCACCCGCCCGGCACCGGGCCGCGAACCGGAACTCGTCGACGTGACCCGGAGCCTGCTGAAAGGACTGGCCGGAACCGGCGTGCGGCTGCTGGCCGTCGGCGGCGCGGCGAGCCTGCGCACCGCAGGCGGCACGACGGTGCTCGACGCGCCGGGCTTCCCCGCCGAGCTGCGCCCGATCGCAGCGGCATGCCAGGCCCAGCACGACGTGTACCGCGCCGACGACACGGTCGACTGGACCTACGCCAGCCCGCCCATGCTGCTGGAGCCCGGCGAGCGCACGGGCCGCTACCGCCTCGGCGGCGACGACCTGCTCGTCGACGCGGACGGCCGGTCCGCGATCTCGATGGAGGACTTCGCGGTCGCCTTGCTGGACGAGGTCGAACGGCCGCGCCACCACCGAACCCGCTTCACCGCGGCCACCTGATCGCCCGGCTCCGGCGGCAAGACTCGCGGCGAGCCTGCAGCCGGCCCCCATGCACCACTGTTCCCCATACCCGGGAAATCCCGGAAAACCGGTGATTGTTCCACCCGGCACCGTTCACCGAACAATTGCTCACGCCGACGAACCAGGAGATTGAGACCCTCGGTGACGATCGTCCGGGCGCAGCGCCATAATCTGCCGATGGCATCCGGCGAACCCGATCGGCGCGACCGCACGCTCAATTCCCTGAGCGGCTCTGCCCACGGTCCCGTGGTCCAAGCAGGCCACATCCAGGGCGACTTTCATTTCCACCCGCCGGCTCCGGCGGCGGATTCCTCAGCGGATCACGGGCGGGGCACCGGCAATTCGGAAACCGCGCTCGCGATCGGGGAAAACGGCGCCGGACCGGCCGCTCTGGTTCTGCTCACCGCCAGTGCGCTGCTCGTCCTCTTCGCGATCACCGGCTGGGCGATGCTCGTCTTCACCGCGGGGCACCACCGTCCCCTGCTCGGACCGGCGCTGGCTTCCGGACTCCCCCTCGGCGCGGTGTACGCCGGCGCCGGAGCTGCGGGCGTGCTGGTCTTCCTCTGCGGAGGAGCGATGAGCACCGGCCGACGCGCCCACTGGAGGCAGTGGATCATCGTGGTCCTCGTCCTGGCCGGGTTGACCTTCGGCGCCGTGAAAGCCCTCGGCGGCTCGCCGTTGTCCGCCGTCAACCCCTTCACCGCGACCCGAGGGTCAGCCGGGGAGCCGATTCCGTCCGAGACGAACAGCGCGGCCCCGAACGACAAGGCTGTCGCCGATCACGTGGTGACCATAACCAGTGATCCGGTCTACGGCATGGTTTTCGAACCCGGATCCGTGGACGTCACGACCGGGGACACGGTCACGTTCCACAACCGCACCCGGACCGCGTGCAACTTCCAGAGCAGCATCGGTGAGCTCCCCCTGGATCACGACCGTTCTCCCACCGTGCCGGCCGGCAAGGACCTGGTCCTCACCTGGCCGGGCAAGGGGCTGTGGGCGTTCCACTGCCGGGGAGGAGACAGCCGCGAAATGACGGTGGGCGCCCATTGAACCCGGTCCGAGCGGCCACCGTGAACGCCACGGCCCGGGAGCCGCGCCGCTCCCGGGCCGTGGTGGCTCAGCTCACCTGCAGGTCGATGCAGGCGTAGAACGCGTTGGTCGTGTCCGCGATGTTCCACACCGCCAGCACCGTCTGGCGGCCGGTGCGGCTGCCCAGGTTCACCTGGTGCGCCACCGTCGCCGGGGGCTGCTGGTCGTTGCCGCTCACCTCCGCGATCTTCTGGTTGCCGATGAAGTACTGGTAGTTCGACGTGCGGTGGCGGGCGGTGAAGGTCCACGTGAACGTCACCGTGCGGCCGACCGGGGCCGCGCGCCAGCCCTTGCCGTTGTCGTTCAGCTCGGCGAACCGGGACACGCCGCCGTTGCAGGACTTGAGGCCCTTGGGACCCTCGACGCTCTGGGGTTCGTACTGGATCGCCCCGCACTGCACCGTGTGCTGGGCGCATTGCGCCTGCCGGCTGGCCGGCGAGCTGACGTACCCGTGCGCGCTCGCGATGCCCGCCGGGTTCAGCACCACCAGCACCGGGGCCAGGAGTGCGCCCGCCGCGGCCGCGACCAGTTTGCGGTTCATACCAGCTCCTTCGGGGACAGGCTCGCCTCCCGCCGCCGGGCACGGCGGAGCTGCGCCCCGGACGGGCCGCCGCGTCGGAAGGGTTACGAGCGAAGGAAAATTGTGGTCTAGACCATACGTCCATCCGTTACGAAGGTCAACGGCTGGCAAAGTCCCCGCCAGTGTTGGTAAGACGCCAACTGTCACCCGGTGTTCCGGTCAGCGGGACCACGTGCCGGGGACCGGACGGCGAGCGACGGGCCGCAGCCCCTAGGATCACGCCCGTGACCACCTACGACGACACGTTCGAGCACCTCGACCCCTCGATCCTGCCGGAGCGGCAGCAGAAGATCCTGGTGGCGATCCGGGACTGGGTGGTCCGGCACGGCTACTCCCCCAGCACCCGCGAGATCGGCGAGGCCGTCGGCCTGCAGTCGACGTCGTCGGTGTCGAAGCACCTGGCCGCCCTCGAAGACAAGGGGTACCTGCGCCGGGGCGCGGGGGTCTCGCGGCCGATGGACGTGCGCGCGTTCCTGCACGGCACCGCCGCCCCCGAAGACGGCGATTCGGTGCCGGTGCCCGTGGTCGGCGACATCGCCGCCGGTACGCCGA
This sequence comes from Amycolatopsis sp. NPDC049688, assembly GCF_040674975.1. Classification (NCBI taxonomy): domain Bacteria; kingdom Bacillati; phylum Actinomycetota; class Actinomycetes; order Pseudonocardiales; family Pseudonocardiaceae; genus Amycolatopsis; species Amycolatopsis sp. NPDC049688. Next base: position 1,024,045 of record NZ_JBFANY010000001.1, on the reverse strand, counting down.
TTTCGGCCGTCGAGCAGGTCGACGACGTCCTCAAGCTGCCGCGCGACCTCACCGGGCGCGGCACCGTCTTCGGGCTGCGCGTGCGCGGGGACTCGATGATCGACGCGGCCATCTGCGACGGCGACATCGTCGTGGTGAAGCAGCAGTCCGAGGCGCACTCGGGGCAGATCGTCGCCGCGATGATCGACGAAGAGGCGACCGTCAAGGTGTACCGCCGCCGCGACGGGCACGTCTACCTCGAGCCCCGGAACCCGGCCTACGACGTCATCGACGGCGACCGCGCCGTGATCCTGGGCGCGGTCGTGTCGGTGCTGCGCAGCGTCTGACCTACCAGGTGACCGGCAGTTCGTAGACGCCGTACACGGATCCGTCGTGCTTGAACGGGATCCGCTCGACGTCGGTGGCCAGCGCCAGCGTCGGGATCCGCCGGTAGAGCGTGCCGTAGACGACCTGCAGCTCGAGCCGGGCCAGCGGCTGGCCGAGGCACTGGTGCACGCCGAAGCCGAAGGCCACGTGCCGGTGCGAGTCGCGGGTGAGGTCCAGCCGGTCGCCGTCGGGGAACGCCTCCGGGTCGCGGTTGGCGACGTCGTTGGCGAGGATCAGGCCCTCGCCCGCGCGGATCGTCCCGCCGGCGATCTCGATGTCCTCGAGCGCGACGCGGCGGCGGCCGTTGTGCGTGATGTTCAAGTACCGCAACAGTTCTTCGACGGCCGACGCCACCAGCGCCGGGTCGTCGGACTCGCGCAGCAGGGCCAGCTGGTCCGGGTGCTCCAGCAGCGCCAGGGTGCCGAGCGCGATCATGTTCGCCGTCGTCTCGTGCCCGGCGATGAGCAGCAGCACGCCCATCTGCGCCGCCTCGGTCCGGGACAGCTCCCCGGCGTGGACGCGGGCGGCGAGCCCGGAAAGCAGGTCATCGGCGGGCGAAGCCAGTTTCTCCCCCATCAGCCGGTCGAGGTAGCCGACGAGCGCCTGGTGCCCGGCCGTCCGCTCCCCCGGCTTCACGTCGCGCCGGATGATGAGCTTGCTGTTCTCCTGGAAGAAGTCGTGGTCGGCGTACGGGACGCCGAGCAGCTCGCAGATCACCAGTGACGGCACCGGCAGCGCGAACGCCTCGACGAGGTCGACCGGGTTCGGGCCGGCCAGCAGCTCGTCGATCAGGTCGTCGACGATCTTCTGCACCGCCGGGCGCATCGCGGCGACGCGGCGGATGGTGAACGGCGCGGTCACCATCTTGCGCAGCCGCGCGTGTTCGGGGTTGTCCATCAGGATGAAGCTGATGCCGGTGCCGCCCTTCGGCAGCGGCGCCGGGCTCGGGTAGCCGGGCCGGGTGATGTCGGCGCTGACCCGCGGATCCGCCAGCAGCGCCCGCTGGTCGGCGTAGCGGGTCACCAGCCACGGCGTGCTGCCGTCCCACAGGCGGACGCGCGCGAGCGGGGCTTCCTCCTGCAGGGCCCGAGCCGCGGGCGGCGGGTCGAACGGGCACCCCGCGGCGCGCGGCATCGGGAACTCGGGGATCTCGGTGGTGCTCGTCATCGTTCCTCCGCGGTGGCCGTCAGTTCGTGAGCAGTCAACCGAAGACTGCTAAGCTAAGTCAAGCGACTGATTTAATTCGCCCCGCCTTCTATCACCGGAGGACCGCTCGTGTCCGATCCATCCCGAGCCGCCGGGGAGGCGTCGCCGCGCGCGAACCTCGTCGTCGCGGTCCTCGCCCTCGCGGGCATCACCGTCTCGCTGATGCAGACGCTGGTCATCCCGCTGATCCCGGCGCTGCCCGGGCTGCTGCACGCGTCCGCCGCCGACGCCACCTGGGCCATCACCGCCACCCTGCTCGCCGGCGCGGTGGCGACGCCGACCATGGGCCGGCTCGGGGACATGTACGGCAAGCGGCGGATGCTGCTGATCAGCCTCGGCGCGCTGGTCGTGGGCTCGGCGATCGGCGCGCTCTCCGACAGCCTCGTGCCGATGGTCGCCGGGCGGACCCTGCAGGGCCTCGCCGCCGGCGTCATCCCGCTGGGCATCAGCATCATGCGTGACGAACTGCCCGCCGAACGGCTCGGCTCGGCCACCGCGCTGATGAGCGCGTCGCTCGGCGTCGGCGGCGCGCTGGGCCTGCCCGCGGCGGCACTGCTGGCCGAAAACGCCGACTGGCACGCGCTCTTCTGGACCGCGGCCGGGCTCGGCGTCGTCGTGACCGCGCTGGTCGTCGCGCTCGTGCCGGAGTCGCCGGTCCGCACCGGCGGCCGGTTCGACGTGCCCGGCGCGGCCGGGCTCTCGGTGGCCTTGGTGTGCCTGCTGCTGGCCATCTCGAAGGGCGCCGACTGGGGCTGGGGCAGCGGCGCGACGCTCGGGCTGTTCGCGGCCGCCGCCGTCGTCCTGCTGCTGTGGGGCCACTGGGAGCTGCGGACCCGGCAGCCGCTGGTGGACCTGCGGACGAGCGCGCGGCGGCAGGTGCTGCTGACGAACATCGCGTCCGCGGTGTTCGGGTTCTCGATGTTCGCGATGTCCCTGGTGCTGCCGCAGCTGCTGCAGCTGCCGGCGGCCACCGGGTACGGCCTCGGGCGGTCGATGCTCGTCGTGGGCCTGGTGATGGCGCCGTCCGGGCTGGTCATGATGGCGCTGGCGCCGGTGTCCGCGCGCATCACGCGGACCCGCGGCCCCAAGACCACGCTGATGGCCGGCGCGGTGGTCGTCGCGGCAGGGTACGCGCTCGGCGTCGTCCTGATGAGCGCCACCTGGCACCTGGTGCTGATCTCGTGCGTCATCGGCGCCGGCATCGGGCTGGCCTACGGCGCCATGCCGGCGCTGGTCATGGGAGCCGTGCCGGTGTCGGAGACCGCCGCCGCCAACAGCCTCAACACGCTGATGCGCTCGATCGGGACGTCGGTGTCGAGCGCCACCGCCGGGCTGATCCTGACCCGGCTGACCATCTCGTTCGGCCCGGCGACCCTGCCGTCGCAGGACGGTTTCCGGCTGGTGCTGGGGATGGGGTCGGCGGCGGCGCTGATCGCGCTGGCTGTCGCCGCGTTCCTGCCCCGGTGGTCGCCGGCGGTGGCCGCGGCGGCCCGTCCGGAACCCGCGGCCGCGGCACGCTGACCGGGCGCGCACCGCCGTGCGGCCGGTGGTGCGCGCGTGGTGCGCGCCCGGTCAGCGCCGGGCGGAAACCTTCGGGTCACCGCCGGGCCACCACGGTCCGGCACCGACCCGGAGGAGCCGGACATGACGAGCAGGAACGCCTTGGTGACAGGGGCTTCGCGGGGAATCGGCCGCGCGATCGCCCGGCGGCTGGCGGCCGACGGCGCCGTGGTCGCCGTGCACCACGGCGGCAACGACGTGGCGGCCAAGGAAACCGTCGCGCTGATCGAGGCGGCGGGCGGCCGCGCGTTCACCGTGGCGGCGCGGTTCGGCGAAACCGGCGCCGTCGACCGGCTGGCGGACGCGGTCGCCGCGGAGTTCGGCGACGGCGTGGACATCCTGGTCAACAACGCGGGAATCGGTTCGCACAGCACGATCGGGCAGCTGACGGAGGAGGAACTGGACCGGCTGCTGACGATCAACGTCAAGACGCCGACGCTGCTGATCCGGCGGCTGCTGCCGCTGCTGAACGACGGCGGCCGGATCGTCACGGTCGGCTCGATGGCCGGCCGGATCGCTGTCCAGAGCCAGATCGGTTACACCATCAGCAAAGCCGCGGTCGAGGCGCTCGCCCCGACGCTGGCGAACGAGCTCGGCCACCGCGGGATCACGGTGAACACGGTCGCCCCGGGACCGATCCGCACGGACATGACCGAGCCGCTGCTGGCGATCCCGGAGGCGGCGGCCGGCCTCACCGCGATGACGGCGCTGGGCCGGATCGGCGAGCCGGAGGACGTCGCCGACGTGGTGGGTTTCCTCGCCGGGCCGGGCGGGCGGTGGATCACCGGCCGCACCCTCGACGTCTCCGGCGGGACGTTCCTCGGCCCGATCTCGCCCGCCTGAACCCCTCGGCGGCGGGGCCGCCCGGGTCAGGTCCGGGCGGCCAGGCCGTCGAGGTGGAGGACGCCGCCGGTGTGGTTCGCGGCGACGAACTCGGGGCCCTTCGTCACCAGCCGGGCGATCGCCGTCGCGTGGCCGTGGCCGAGGCCGTGCTCGGTCTTCAGCCAGGTGACGATCTCGCCGTGCTTGGTGAGGTTCTTGCCGGCCGCCAGGTCGAGGAAGCCGCGCGGGGTGATGCCGGTCTGCTTTTCGGCGTTGTCGAGGTAAGCCTGGAAGGACATGACCCCAAGGTCTCACCGACAACTTTTTTTGTCAAGGCTTCCGGGCGACGACGGCCAGGGTCGCGTACGGCAGCACGAAGCTTCCGCCGAGCGCGTCGATGGCCGCGCCGACTTCGGACAGCACCTCCGCCAGGTCTCCCGGCGGCAGCCGCGTCAGCCCGCCGGTCGTGGGCAGGAAGTCCAGCCACTCGTCGCGCGTGTAGGTCCGCTCCCACGAGTACCGCCGCCGGTCCGGGGCGCCGAGGCCGTCCGTTTTCGCGATCGCGTCGGCGAAGCCCGCGAACATCACGTCGTAGATGTCCGCGGCCGGCCGGGTCTCCCCCGCGAACGGCGACCCGGGCAGCACCCGCCGGCACGCCGCGGCGAAGGCCTCCGCCACCTCCGCGGGCGGCTGGAACACGTGGGCGAAGACGGCGAGCAGCCCGCCGGGCCGCAGCACCCGGGCCGCCTTGGCCGGTCCCGCCACCGGGTCGACCCAGTGCCAGGCCTGCCCGGCGACGACGGTGTCGAAGGTCCGGCCGGCCGGCTCCCAGTCCTCGAACTTCGCCACCTCGACGTCGATCCCGCCACGGCGGGCGAAGGCGGCCATCCGCGCGTCGGGGTCGACGCCGAGGACCCGGCAGCCGGCGGCGCGGAACTGCCGCGCCTCGATCCCGGTCCCGCAGCCGACATCGAGGACGTCGGCCCCGGGACTTCCGGCGACGACCTCGTCCACCAGTTCGCGCGGGTACTCCGGCCGCGCCCGGTCGTACCGTTCGACGTCGGTGCCGAAGGATTCCGCCATTGCACGGGCTTCATGAGGTTGAGTGGGCATGCGCCCACTTTAATGGGCGCTCGCCCACTAGGACAACCACCGGCCGTGCCGGAGAATGGGGCCATGCCGACCGGGGTCCACCTGCGCGACGTGCGCAAGCAGCTGTTCGAGGCGGCCGAGCGGGTCCTCCTCCGCGACGGCCCCGCCGGGCTGACCAGCCGCGCGGTGACCGCGGAAGCGGACGTGGCGAAGGGAGTCCTGCACCGCCACTTCACGGACTTCGACGACTTCCTGGCCGGCCTGGTCCGCGACCGCATCACCCGGCTGGCGGACCAAGGCGCCCTCCTGCAAGCAGCGGCGGGCACCCGGACGGTGCCGGACAACCTCATCGACGCCCTGACCGAGCTGTTTGACCCGGTCACGCTGGCGTTGACGAGCCTGGTCTTCTTCCGCGACGAGCTCCGCACCCGCCTGCGCAAGGGAAGCGGCCTGCCGATCCTGACGGAGGCCCGCGAGATGGTGAAGAACTACCTGTCAGCCGAGCGCGAACAGGGCCGCATAGCGGCGGACGCCGAGGTGGAATCCCTGGCCCTGTCCCTGATCGGGGCGGGGCACCTGGTGTTCGCGGGCCGCCGCCGGGGAACCGTCCCGGACGAGAAGGAACTCACCACCGCGGTGCACACGGTCATGGCCGACGCGCTCCAACGCCGCCTGCTGTGACCGAAACAGCAAGGGCTGGGCCCCGCAGAACACAGAAAGCCCTGCTTGCGCAGTCGCAAGCAGGGCTTTTCCGCGAATATCGTGGGCGATACTGGGATCGAACCAGTGACCTCTTCGGTGTGAACGAAGCGCTCTCCCCCTGAGCTAATCGCCCGCGGTACGAAATTCACGAGATCCGGGGGGCGGACTCGTGGTGCGCGATACTGGGATTGAACCAGTGACCTCTTCCGTGTCAGGGAAGCGCTCTCCCGCTGAGCTAATCGCGCGCTGCGGAACTTCGTACTGGCGGAAGCATATCGGACGCCCGGAGGCGGCTCGCAGGGGGTCCGGTTCACCGAAAACCGCCTGACAGGAACGGCCCGAAACGGGCACACTGCGAGGGACGTCCCGTGTGCACCGCGGCCGTCCCGGCCGACCAGGAGAGTCCCACCCCGATGACCGAAACCGTGTCCACCCCGCCCGCCGACGTGAACCGCGCCCCGGCGCGCTCGGGACTCCTCATCGGGGTTCTCGTGCTTTCCGCGTTCGTGATGATCCTCAACGAGACGATCCTCAGCGTCGGGCTGCGCGACCTGACCGTCGACCTGCGCGTGCCGACCACCACCGTGCAGTGGCTGACCAGCGGGTTCCTGCTGACGATGGCCGTGGTCATCCCGACGACCGGGTTCCTGCTGGAGCGGTTCTCGCCGCGGCAGGTGTTCCTCTTCTCGCTGTCGGCGTTCAGCGCCGGCACGCTGATCAGCGCGCTCGCGCCCGGGTTCGGGTTGCTGATGACCGGGCGGGTCGTGCAGGCGTGCGGCACGGCGGTGATGCTGCCGTTGCTGATGACGACGGTGATGCGGCTGGTGCCGCCGGAGCGCCGCGGCGCGACGATGGGCACGATCACCATCGTCATCGCGGTCGCGCCGGCGATCGGGCCGACGATCGGCGGCGCGGTGCTTTCGCTGGGCTGGCGCTGGATGTTCTGGATCGTGCTGCCGCTGGCGGTCGCCGCGCTGGTGACCGGCGCGCTGCTGCTGCGGCTGGACGGCGAACGCCGCCGGGTCCCGCTGGACGTGCCGTCGGTGCTGCTGTCGGCGATCGGGTTCGGCGGGGTGCTGTACGGCCTGTCGGCCGGCGGGGAGCAGGCCGGGGCCGGGCCGCTGGTGCCGGGCTGGGTGCCGATCGTGGTGGGGGTCGCCGCGCTGGTCGTGTTCGTCTGGCGCCAGCTGCGGCTGCAGCGCCGGGACCGGGCGCTGCTCGACCTGCGGCCGTTCACGCACCGCAGTTTCGTGGTCGCACTGGTGCTGACGGCGCTGCTGTTCGTGTGCCTGATCGGCGCGGCGGCGATCATGCTGCCGCTGTACCTGCAGACGGTGCTGCACGCGAGCACGTTCGTCAGCGGGCTGGCGATGCTGCCGGGCGGGCTGGTGCTGGGCCTGCTGGGCCGCCCGGTCGGCGCGTTGTTCGACAAGGTCGGCGGGCGCCCGCTGGTCATCCCCGGGGCGGCGGCGATGGCCGTTTCGCTGGGGCTGTTCGCGGTGCTGGGGCCGGGTTCGCCGCTGATCGCGGTGATCGGGATCCACGTGCTGATGATGGCCGGGCTCGGCCTGATGATGACGCCGTTGTTCACCGAAGCGCTCGGCGTGCTGCCCGGCCACCTGTATTCCCACGGCAGCGCGATCCTTTCGACGCTGCAGCAGGTGGCGGGCGCGCTCGGTACGGCGATGTTCGTGAGCATCGCGACGCTGGGCAGCCACGACGCGACGGCGAGCAGCCCGGACGCCTCGGGCCTGCGGGCGGCGTTCATCGTGGCCGCGCTGGTCGGGCTGGTCGCGTTCGCGGGCAGCTGGCTGATCCGGCGCGGTCCGATGGCACCGTCCACTTCGGAGCACTGAGGAAAAGTCCCGCTTCCGCTCGGCGAAGGCTGGGGGGAACCTGCGAGCGGAAGCGGGAGTTCGGGGCCGGTACGGGGGTCGCCTCGCGGCGGAAGGCACAACACGGCTCCTGCGTTACCGGTATTCCGTGAAGGCAAGGGGTGAGGCCCGGGGACACCGCCGTACCGACACCCCTTACAACGTCACGCCGCCGCCGGTGTTCCCCGACGTGACCCGGCTCATGCCTGCACCTTCGGGGTCGCGCGGACACCGCTGTGGAGGTAGCGCTCCCCCGTCGGCAGCGTGTAGAACGTCGCCGAAATCCACGACCGGGCGCCCGGCTCGCGGAAGACGAACCGCGGGCCGCCGACCGGGATCAGGTCGTGTTCCGTCGTCGGCTCCGGGACCAGGGCCGCGATCGGGCCGGTGATCGTCTGGCGCATCCGCAGGCCCGTCTCCCCTTCGAACACGTCGATCCGCATCGACGCGCGCTCGTACACCCCGAGGAACTCCGCGACGTCGACCGAAGGCGGCGTCGCCGGAGGCGAAACCGGCTCCGGCATGGCCACCCCGGCCAGCGAAGCGAAGATCTCGCGGTACAGCTCCTCGTACAGGTCCCGCGTGTTGCCGCCGTTGGTGAGCAGCGTGACCGCCAGGCCGTGCGAGGGCAGCAACCGCAGGAACGCCGACTGCCCGATCGTGTTGCCGTCGTGGCCGATCACCCGGTGGCCGTCCCAGTCGAAGCGGATCCAGCCGAGGCCCCACGAGTCGCCCAGCGTGTGCTTGTCCGGCATGTCCGCCTGCCATTCGGTCATCGCCGCCGCCGTGGGTGCCGACAGCACGTCGAGGCCGCCCGCCAGGTGCATCCGCGCGAACGCCAGGACGTCCGCCGCGGACGCGGTGATCAGGCCGGCCGGGCCCGCCGAGCGCGGCAGGCCCCACGCCGGGGCCGGCTGCGGCTCGCCGTCGCCCGCCGCGACGTGGCCCATCGCCGCCCGGTGCAGCAGCGCCTCCTCCGGCAGCGTGCCCGTGTGGGTGAGGCCCAAGGGGGTGAACAGCCGCTCGCGCAGCGCCGCGTCCCAGGTCTGCCCGGTCAGCTTCTCGATCACCCGGCCGGCCAGCACGAACCCGGAGTTGCAGTACGACAGCGTCGCCCCGAGCGGGTGGTTCTGCGCGACCTCCGGCAGCAGGCCGACGAACTTCTCGATGCAGTCGTCGCCGCGGCCGGTGTCGGTGAAGACGTCGCCGTCGATGCCGCTGGTGTGGGTGAGCAGGTGCCGCAGCGTCACCTGCTTGGTGACGTCGGGGTCGGCCAGCCGCAGCTCGGGCAGCACGTCGGCGACCGGCGCGTCCAGGTCCAGCAGGCCCTCGTCGACCAGCTGCATCGCCACGGTGGCCGTCCAGACCTTGGTGATCGAGCCGATCTGGAACACCGAGTCGTCGGTGACCTCGACCCCGGTCGCGGTGTTCAGCACGCCGTGGCTCGCCACCACCTGCTCGTCGCCGCGCAGGATGCCCAGCGCCGCACCGGGGACGCGGTGCTTGCGCGCGAGCTCGGCCAGGCGCCGCCGCCAGTGCGCGGCGTCCAGCGGCACCCGCGCCGGCTGGCCCGGCTCCCCCGCGTACTGCACAACCCAGTCGACGACGCGGCGGTTGAAGTCCGCGCGGTGGGACGGCTTCCCGTCGAGGATGAACAGGTGGGACGCGCCCGGGTAGAGCACCATCCGGGCCGGCACGCCCTGCTCGCGCAGCGCGGTGAACCACTGCTCGGCCTGCCCGGCCGGGCACCGGTCGTCGGCGGCGCCGTGCACCACGAGCGTCGGCGTGCGCACCTTTTCCACCTGCGCCAGCGGGGAAAGCGCCGCGTAGTGCGCCCGGTCCGCCGACGGGATCGCGCCGAGCTCGGCGACGCCGAGGTAGTGGCCGCTGTCGGACGTGCCGGCCATGCTGACGACGTCGCTGACGACCCCGCCCGCGACGGCCGCGGCGAACCGGTCGTCCCGGCTGGTCAGGTAGCAGGTCATGAAGCCGCCGTAGCTGTAGCCCGCCACGGCGAGCCGGCGCGCGTCGGCCACCCCTTCGGCGACGAGGTCGTCCAGGGGCTCGAGGAAGTCCTTGGCGTCGGCGAGGCCCCAGGCGCCGACCGCCGCGGTGTAGAACGCTTCGCCGTAGCCGTCGCTGCCGCGCGGGTTGAGCAGCAGCACCGCCCAGCCGCGGGCGACGAGCTCCTGGTGGTAGAGGTGCACGGCGTCGGCGGTGCCGCTCCAGGCGTTGTGCGGGCCGCCGTGGATGTCCAGCAGCAGCGGCCGCGGGCCGGTGCGGGCGGGGTCGCGCAGCAGCCAGCCGGCCACGGTCGTGCCGTCGGAGATCGTGAACTCCCGCTCCTCGTGGGTGAACGGCTCGACGTCGGCGGGCCCGTGCGCGGTGCGGACCTCGACCTCGCCGCCGGGCAGGCTGACCGTCGCGATCTCCCCGTAGGACGTCGGGGTGGCGAGCACGATCGCCGCGGTGTCCCCGGCGACGGACATCGCCGCCACCGTGGTGCCGGCGCCACCCACGACGAGCCGCGGCTCGTCACCGTCCACCGCGTACAGGTGGGTGTAGCCGCGGTCGCGGGCGCAGAACAGCACGGTGCTGCCGGACAGCTGCGGGAGCGCGCCGGGGTAGCCGGGAGCACCCGGCATGACGTTGCGGTCCAGCGGCGCACCCAGATCGGCGGCTTCCCCGCCGTCAAGCGGAATCCGCAGCAGCGCGAGGTGCCCGGGCGCGGTGTCACGACGGCCGACGGCCAGGAGCGCGGCGCCGTCGGCCGTCCAGGCGACCGCACCGCACATGCCCTCGCCGGAACCGACCAGCCGCGGTTCACTCGCCCGGTCGCCGGGCTCGACGACATAGGCGCCGGAGCGGAACGTGAGGTCGGCGTCGGCCTCCGGGCCGGCGGGGAAGGCCAGCAGCCGGCCGTCCGGCGCCCACGCGGGGTCCCCCGCGTGCCAATCCCCCGCGGTCACCCGCCGGACCTCGCCGGTGGCGACGTCGAGGACGTGGACGTGCTTGCGCAGCGTCCGCAGCAGCCCGGCGCCGTCGGCCTTGAAGTCCACCCGGTCGGCGACCACCGGGGCGCCCGCGCGGCGGGCCCGGGCGGCGTCGTCCTCCCCCTCGTCGGCGGCGAGGTCGACCGGGGCGGCGAAGGCGATCTCGGCGCCGTCCGGGCGCCACACCGGGGTGCCCGCGCCGAGTGGCAGGGTGGTGACCTGCTCGGGCTCGCCGCCGTCGGCGGGCAGCAGCCACAGCTGCGCCGGGCCGTCCTGGGCGCGCAGGAAGGCCAGGCGCGTGCCGTCCGGTGACCACGCCGGCGCCAGGTCGGCCGGGCCGCGGGTGAGCCGGCGCGGCTCGACGTCCTCGGTGCCGACGAGCCAGAGCGACCGAGCGTCCTCGTCCTTGGCGCGGTCGGCGGTGCGCAGCACGTACGCGATCCGGCTGCCGTCGGGCGAAAGGGCCGGCTGTTCGGGGAACTCGAAGGCGTACAGGTCGTCGATGCCGGGACGTCGGGTCATGCGGATCTCCTCGTGGGATGGACGGCGGCGAAGTGGCACGCCGCGGAGTGGGGCCGGCCCGCCGCGTCGCCCGCCGGGTCGGCGGTGACGCAGACGGTGCGGTCCGGGTGCACGAGCGGCCCGATCGGGCAGCGCGGGTGGTAGCGGCAGCCGGACGGCGGGTGGTGCGGGTCGGCGGGTTCGGTGTCGGCGAGCGCGTCGTCGCTCACGTCGTCGAGCAGGTTCCGGCGCGCGGACGGCGCGGCGGCCAGCAGGTCCCGTGTGTAGGGGTGCTTCGGATCGGCGAGGACCTGCGCGGCGGGCCCGGCCTCGACGATCCGGCCGAGGTACATCACCGCGACGACGTCGCTGACATACCGCACGACGGCGAGGTTGTGCGAGATGAACAGCATCGACAGCGAAAGCCGCCGCTGCACCTCCCGGACCAGGTTCAGCACGGCGCCCTGCACCGAGACGTCGAGCGCCGAGGTGATCTCGTCGGCGATGAGCACCTCCGGCTGCCCCGCCAGCGCCCGGGCGAGCGCGACGCGCTGCCGCTGCCCGCCGGAGAGCCGGCCGGGTAGCGCCGCGGCGCGGTCCGGGTCCAGGTTCACCAGTTCGAGCAGCCGGGCGACCTCGGCCCGGCGCGCGGCGCGGGACGTCCTCGGCGGCATCGCCTCGGCGATCGACTCCCCGATCGCCATCCGCGGGTCCAGCGACGAGTACGGGTCCTGGAACACCATCTGCAGCGGCCGCCGCCGGGGCAGCCGCCGCACGTCGACGCCGCCGAGCAGCACCCGTCCGGCGCTGACCGGGGCCAGCCCGGCCGCCGCCCGCGCGAGGGTCGACTTGCCGGAGCCGGACTCGCCGACCAGGCCGACGACCTGTCCGGAAGGGACGGTCAGGCTGACGCCGTCGACCGCGGTCAGCTTCCCGTAGCGGACGCTGACGCCCTCGAACTCCAGTGCGCTCACGCGGCACCCTCCTCGTGCGACTGTCCGGAAAGGACACTGACCTGGGGGTGCCAGCAGGCGACCTGGTGGCCGGGGCGATCCGTGGCTTCGAGCACCGGGTCCTCGGTGCGGCAGCGGTCCGACGCGAGCGGGCAGCGGGCGGCGAACGCGCAGCCTTCGGGGACCTGACCGGGTTCCGGCGGGCGCCCGGGGATCACCTCGAGGGGCTGGTCGCGGTCGGTGTCGAGGTCGACCGTGGTGGCCAGCAGCGCCCGCGTGTACGGGTGCTGGGCCGGGCTCCCGGTCGGCAGGTCTTCGACGATCCGGCCGGCGTACATCACCAGCATCCGTTCGCACGTCTGGGAAACGACCGCGATGTCGTGGCTGATCAGCAGGATCGCCGCGCCCTCGGCTTCGCGCGTGCGGGCCAGCAGGCGCAGCACCTGCCGCTGCACGGTGACGTCGAGCGCGGTCGTCGGCTCGTCGGCCACGATCAGCTTCGGCCGGCCCATCAGGCCCATGCCGATCATCGCCCGCTGCCGCATGCCGCCGGAGAACTCGTGCGGGTACTGCCGGGCGCGCCGCCCGGCGGCCGGGACGCGCACGGCGGCCAGCCGGTCCACCGCACGGGCGAACGCCTGCCGCCGGGACAGGCCGTGGTGCTGTTCGGACACCTCGGCGAGCTGGCCGCCGACGCGGCGGGCCGGGTTGAACGACGTCATCGGGTCCTGGAACACCATGGCCAGCGCGGTGCCGAGCTCGCGGTCCGACGCGTCCGCCAGCGGCTTCCCGGCGAATTCCAGCCGGTCGGCGGTGACCACGCCCGGTGATTCGACCAGGCGCGAGACGGCCAGCGCGGTCAGGCTCTTGCCGGAGCCGGATTCGCCGACCACGCCGATCGCTTCGCCGGCGCGGACGCTGAAGCCGACTCCGCGCACCGGAACCGTCCAGCCGTCCGGGCCGGGGAACGCCACCCGGAGGTTTTCCACGACGAGCACGGCATCCGCGGGCTGCTCCGCGGGCGCCGGCGGCGCGGCCGGGAGCGGCGGCGCGGCACGACGGGTCACCCGCGTCCGGACCCCGACCACCGCGGCGACCGTCTCGCCGACCAGGTTGAACGCCAGCCCGGCGAGCACCACCGCCCCGGCGGGGCCCAGCGCGGCCGCCGGGTTGACGTAGATGCCGTCCAGGCCTTCGCGCAGCAGGCGTCCCCAGTCGTAGTCCGGCGCCTGCACGCCGATGCCGAGGAACGACAGCCCGGCGAAGGCCAGCAGCGCCGAACCGGCCCCGATGGTGGCGTTCACGACGAGCGGCTCGCCGATGTTCGGCAGCACGTGCCGGGCCAGCAGCCGGATCCGGCCGACGCCGGCGATCCGGGCCGCGGCCACGAAGTCGCGCCCGCTCACCGACGCCGTCAGCGTCTGCACCAGCCGCGCGAACGCCGGCGCCGTCGCGAACCCGATGGCCAGCACCGCGCCGTGCGTGCCGACGCCGAAGATCACCGCCAGGAACAGGGCGAGCAGCAGCCCGGGGAACGCGACGGCGATGTCGACGACGGCCGTGAGCAGCCGGCCCAGCCGGCGGGGCAGCACGGACGGCAGGGTCCCGAGGACGACACCGGTGCCGGCGCCGATCGCGGTGGCGAGCACCGCCAGCCCGACCGAGAGCCGGGTCGCGACCAGGGTGCGCAGCAGCAGGTCGCGGCCGAGGGAATCGGTGCCGAACGGGTGCGCCCCGGACGGGCCCTGGCCGATCGCGTCGGTGTCGATCGCGGCGGCGCCGTCGCCCCACAGCAGCGGAGCCAGCACCGACAGGGCGACGACCAGGGCCAGCAGCCCGGCCGAGCACGCACCCACCGGCGTGCGCACGGCCGCCGTCCACCGGGAACCGCGTCGGACCATGTCACGCCTCCCGAATGGCCGAGCGCGGGTCGAGCAGCCCGAGCACGACGTCGACCAGCAGGTTCACCAGCAGCACGCCGACGCCGTAGACCAGCACGATCCCCTGCACCAGCGGGTAGTCCTTCTGCAGGATCGAACCGACGATGGTCGAACCGAGGCCGGGCCAGGCGAACACGTTCTCCACCAGCACCGTGCCCGCGACCATCCCGGTCAGCATCAGCCCGCCCAGGGTCAGCGTCGCGGTCAGCGCGTTCGGCAGCGCGTGCCGGACGTAGACCAGCCGGGCGGGCAGCCGCTTCGCCCGCGCGGTGCGGACGAAGTCGGCGCCCAGCACGGAAAGCAGCTCCACCCGGACGATCCGGGCGAGCACCGCCGACGGCCCGGCGGCCAGGGCCGCGACCGGCAGGACGTACGCGCTCGCGTCGTCACCGCCGGCGACCGGGAACCAGCCGAGGCCCACCGCGAGCAGCGCCACCAGCGCGACCGCCACCAGGAACTCCGGGACGGCCGCGAGGAAAGCACTCACCGACGTGAACGCCAGCTCGCTGCCGCGGCGGCGGCCGCCGCGGGTCAGCACCGCGAAGGTCACGCCGACCGGGATCGCGACGGCGACGACGACCGCGAACGCCAGGACCGCCAGCTGCAGGGTCGCCGGCAACCGGTCGCCGATCACCTGCGTGACCGGCTGGCCGCTCGCCATCGACGTCCCGAAGTCCCCGGTGACCAGGCCGCGCAGGTAGTGCCCGTACTGCACCCACAGCGGGTCGTCGAGGCCGAGTTCCAGCCGCTTGGCCCGGACCAGGTCCGCCGGCGCGGTCATGCCGAGCGCGGCGCGCACGGGGTCGCCCGGCACCAGATGGATCATCAGGAAGGCCGCGGTCACCAGCGCCCACAGCGAGACGGCGAACCGGGTCAGCCGCCGGGCGGCGAACGCCGGCCACGGTCCGCCGCGCAGCCGCGCGGGCGCCGCCGCCGTGGTCATTTTGCGTACATCCGGATCGACGACGGCGTGACGCTGCCCTGGCTGACCTCGAACCGCGAACCGCTCGCGTAGTACGGCACGACGGAGTCGATGTACGGCACGACGTCCACGCGCTTGACCAACGCCGTTTCGGCGGCCTGCCAGGCCGGGCAGCTGGCCTCGCCGCTCATCGTGGCCGCCTGCTTCACTCCCTGCTCGTATTCCGGATTGGCGATGTGGCCGAAGTTGGTCCCGTCCGGCGCCGCCGGGCCGGACACGAACGGCACCAGCTGGCTGGGCAGCGTGAGCCCGAGCGGCCCGAGCGAGACCTCCCACTCGCCGGTGCCGAACAGCACCTGCGACAGCCCGGGGCTGTCGACGGCCTTGAGCGTGACGTCGGCGCCGAGCGACTTCCACGTCTGCTGGACCAGCTCGGCGGTGGGGGCCATCGTCGGGCCGAGCTGGGTGCCGTAGAGGACGGTGAGCGCCAGGCGCTTCCCGCCCTTGGCGCGCACGCCGTCCGCGCCCGCCTTCCAGCCCGCCGAGTCCAGTGCGGACGCGGCGGCGGCCGCGTCGTGGTTCGGCAGGTGGCCGGTGACGGTGTCGCCCGAGCACGCCTTCGGCTCGGCGGTGACCAGGCTCTGCGACGGCTTGCCGGTGCCGTTGGTCAGCACCTTGCCGAGCTGGGCGAGGTCGAGCGCCTGGGTGAGCGCGCGCCGGACGGCCTCGTCCTGGCCGGGGCGCCCGGGGGCCTGGTTGTAGAAGATCTCCCCGAGCGGGGCGAGGAAGTCGGCGTGGAAGAGCTTGCGCGCTTCGAGCCGCTGGCGGTCCGGCCCGTTGATCTGGCTCGCGTTCACTTCGCCGGACAGCAGCAGGTTCGTCACCGTCGCGGTGTTCGGGATGACCCGCGCGACGACCTTGTCCGGCAGGCCCGGCTGCTGCGCCTTCCAGTCCCCCGGTCCCCAGGTGTAGTCCTTGCGGCGGGTGAACGTGTAGTGGTCGTTCGGCACGACCTCGGTGACGGCGAACATGCCGGTGCCGCTGCCGCCGGTGGCCAGGAGCTTGCGGTCGGCCATTCCCTTGCCGCAGACGATCGGCAGGGATCCGACGTTGCGGAGCAGGAACGCGTCGGGGGCGCCGCTGGTCACGGTGATCGTCCGGGTGGCTTCGTCGGCGGTGGCCTTGGTGCCGGGCGCGATCGTCAGGCCGGCGTAGGGCGACTTGTTCGCCGGGTCGCCGACGAACCCGATGTTCGCGGCGACGTCGGCGGCGGTCAGCGGGCTGCCGTCGGCGCAGGTGATGCCGGGGCGCAGGGTGAAGGACGCGGTCGTGTTCGTGGCGTTCCACTTTTCGGCGAGCGAAGGCAGCGGCTTGCCGTCGGGGGTGAGGTCGAGCAGCGGGTCGTAGAGGAACCGGTCGACCTGGCCGGTCACCGACAGCACCGACATGTGCGGGTCGAGGTTGCCGGGGTCGGAGGCCAGGCCGAGGGTGAACGTCTTGCCGTCGGCGAGGGTGCCGCCGCTCGTTTCGGCGCCGCCCGGTCCGCCGCAGGCCGTGGCCGCGAGGGCGAGCGCGCCGGCCAGGACCACCGCCGTCCGGGTATCGAACCGGGGCTTCGCCCCGTGCCGGGGGCTCCGCCACCCGGACCCCCGCGAGAAACGGGTGTGCATCATGGTGTTTCCTTCCGGAGGTGGTCCACGGCGAGCCGGCCGGCCTTGCCGATCGCGGCGTCGACGGCGGGTTGCCGTTCGGCCAGGGAGTCCGCGCGGGTGAACACCGCGACGGCGAACCGGCGGCCGTCCGGGAAGGACACGACGCCGGCTTCGTTGCGGACCGCGGGCAGGGTGCCGGTCTTGGCCGCGACGGTGACGTCCGAGGGGAACCCGGACGAGAGGCGGTGCGGCCAGATCTGCCGCGCCATCATCGAGCGGACGCGCCGGCACGCCGCGGGTTCGCCGGCGCGGTCGGTCCACACGGCGTCGAGCAGCTCGGTGATCTCGCGCGGGGTGGACGACGTCGTGCGCTCGGGATCCAGGACTGCGAGCTTCCACGTCTGCTCGGGAGTGGCGCCGGCGAACACGGCGTCGATGTCGGTGCCGTCGGCCGCCCCGAGGTCGGCGAGCACCGAGGCGAACAGGTCCTCGCAGCAGCCGATCAGCCGGGTGCGGTGCAGGCCGAGGTCCGCCAGCAGGCGGTCGACGGCGGCCGCCCCGATCCGGTGGTAGACGGCGTCGGTGGCGGCGTTGTCGCTCATCGTCAGCATGAACAGCGCGAGGTCGCGCCAGCTCATCTCGACGTCGTCGGCGCAGCCGGCGGTGCCGATGCCGCCGATGCGGTAGCGCGGCCCGATCCGCGTCCTCGCCGTCTCGTCGAGCCGTCCCGCCGCCACTTCGCGGGCGTAGGCGACGGCGACCGGGATCTTGAACACCGACGCCAGCACCACCGGGTCGTCCGCGCCGACGGCCACCTCCGGCCCGCCGCCGATCTCCCGCGCGTGCAGGAAGCCGCGCGCGCCGGCTTCGGCGAAGACGCCGGCGATCTCCGCCTCGACGGTGCTCACGCGGTCACCCGCCGGTCGGCGCGGCCGGTGTGCAGGTACAGCGCGCGGCCGGTGCCGTCGTCGCCGACGAAGGCGTGCGGGATGTACATGCCCTGCATCGGCTCGGCGAGGATGAGCGTGTCGCCGTTCATCGCCACCAGCTCGGTCTTCTCCGGCTGGGCCAGCTCCGCGAAGATGCCCTTCGGGACGCGCTCGACCCAGACGCGGCCGTCCTCGTCCTGGCTGACCACGATGTCCGCCACCGACGACGAGTACTCGCCGACGTACCGCGAGGCGTCGATGCGCGGTGCGGCCGGGTCGGGCACCGGCGGCACGCGCAGCTCGATACCGGTCAGCTCGCGCAGGAGGTGCCCGACGACCTCGGTGTAGACGGCGATCGTGTCGCCGCCGTTGGTCAGCAGGGCGACCGCGACCCCGTGCTCCGGCGCCACGCGCAGGAACGCGGACTGGCCGATCGTGCCGCCGTCGTGGCCGACGACCGGCCCGCCGGACGCGTCGAACAGCGACCAGCCGAGTCCCCACGCGTCGCCGAAGAGGCCGAGGTCGGGCAGCTCCACCAGGCGTTCGCGCATCGCACGGGCGCTTTCGGCGTTCAGCACGCGGGTGCCGTCGGGGCCTTCGCCGTCCTTCAGGTGCATCGCGGCGAACGTGACGAGGTCACGCGGGCGCATCGCGAGCATCGAGCCGGCCGGGGCGTTGGACGGCGCCAGCGCCCAGGTGCCCGCGGGTTCCGGGTCGGCGCCGGGCGACGGCGTCAGGTGCCCGAGCGCGGCGCGGAACCGGATCGCCTCGTACGGGCTCGGCGCGGCGTGCGTCAGGCCGAGCGGGGTGAACAGGTGGTCCTGCAGGCACTCGTCGTAGGTCTTGCCGCGCAGCACTTCCACCAGCCGGCCGAGCACGCAGAAGGCGGCGTTGTTGTAGGAGAACATCTCGCCGGGTGCGAACAGCTGGGGCACCTCGCCCAGGGTGGCGACGTACTTCTCGATGCGGTCGTCGCCGCGGCCGGTGTCGGTGAAGATGTCGCCTTCGAAGCCGGCGGTGTGGCACAACAGCTGCCGGACGGTGATCGCCGCGGCCGCGGCTTCGTCGCCGAGCACGAATTCCGGCAGGTACTTCCGGACCGGCTGGTCGAGGTCGAGCAGGCCGTCGTCGAGGAGCTGCATGACCAGGGTGGCCGTCCAGACCTTGGTGATGGACCCGATCTGGAACAGCGAATCGGCGTCGGCCTCGACGCCGGTGGCCTTGTTGAGCACGCCGGCGGCGTGGTCGATGATCTCGCCACCGGCGTACACGGCGACGGCGGCGCCGGGCACCTTGTGCTCGGCGAGCAGGGCGGGGAGCCGGGTTTCGAGCCAGGCGGAGAGTTCGGGGAGTTTCGGCATGGGGAGCCTCTCGTTTCGCTAGGCGAGCCAGGACTTCGCGGTGGTCACCTCGGCCAGCCGCTCCGGCTCCGGGGTGACGCCGAGGCCGGGGCCGGACGGCACCGGCAGCCGCCCGGCTTCGAGGACGAACGGTTCGGTGATGTCGGTGCGGTAGAACCGGTCCGACGCGGAGGTGTCGCCGGGCAGGGTGAACCCGGGCAGCGACGCCAGTGCGACGTTGGCGGCCCGGCCCAGCCCGGTTTCGAGCATCCCGCCGCACCAGACGGGAACGCCGTGCGCGGCGCAGACGTCGTGCACCCGCCGGGCCTCGAGGTAGCCGCCGACCCGGCTCGGCTTGATGTTGACGATCCGGCAGGCGCCGAGCCGGATCGCGTCCGCGGCCGACCGCGCGGAGACGACGGTCTCGTCCAGGCAGATCGGGGTCCGCAGGTGCTTGGCGAGGTCGGCGTGGCCGAGCACGTCCTCCTCTTCCAGTGGCTGCTCGATCAGCAGCAGCCCGAACGGGTCCAGCCGCTGCAGCTGCGGCACGTCCGACAGCGTGTACGCCGTGTTCGCGTCGACCTGCAGCAGGATGTCGTCGCCGAAGCGCTCGCGGACCGCGCGGACCGGCTCGACGTCCCAGCCGGGTTCGATCTTCAACTTGATCCGGAGGTACCCCGCGTCGAGGTAGCCGGCGACCGCGTCGAGCAGCTGCGGGATCGAATCCATGATCCCCACGGACACCCCGCACGGCACCGAGTCCTTTGTGGACCCGAGCGCGGTGCCGAACGAGACGCCGTGCGCGCGCAGCTCGGCGTCGAGCACGGCCATCTCCAGCGCGGCCTTGGCCATCCGGTGGCCCTTGAACTTCGCCAGCAGCGGCGCGACCTTGTTCGCCGTGAGGTCACCGGCGGCCAGCAGGGCGGGCACCAGGAACGCCTGCAGCACGTGTTCGACGCCGTCGATGTACTCGGAGGAGTAGAGCGGGCCGGCCATCGCGCCGCACTCGCCCCAGCCTTCGCCTTCGGACGTCACCGCCCGCAGGATCAGCAGTTCGCGATCGGCCTGCGTGCCGAACGAGGTGCGGAACGGGGCGACCAGGGGCAGCCGCACGCGCAGGACTTCGACACCGGTGAGTTTCACGACTGCTCCCTTGCGACCACGTACCAGCCGGCCCGGTCGAACCCGGTGACCACGGCCCCTTCGGCGAGCAGGCCGCCCAGCACCTCCCGCAGCGCGACCCGCCACGCCCGCCCCCGGTCCGGGTCGGTGCGCCGCAGCGCCTCGATGTCCGGCGGCACGGCGACCAGCACCACCGGCGCGTCCGCGGGGCCGGGTACCGGGCCGCCGTCGAGGCCGGCCGCCAGGGCGACCGCCGCTCCCCCGGCCCGCAGCGCCGCCGCGTCCACCCGGTCCGGCCGTCCGGCGGCGGCCGTCCGCACGGCCGGGCTCGCCAGGTCCCAGGCGACCATGAGGCGGTCGGTGTCCCCGGTGCTGTTGATGCCGTCGGTCATCGGGCCGTAGAAGTCGGGCAGGTACTGCTCGGGGCGGGCGGCGAGCTTGGTCAGGTTGAAGTGGGCGTTGCGGCGCACCAGCGGGTCGAACGTCCACGAGATCGCCGTGACGCCCTGGCGCAGCGCCCACGCGCGCTGGTGCAGCTTGAGCGCGAAGCCGATGCCGCGGCCGTGCCCGGGCGTCGCGACGCCGGCGATGTGGCTGTGCAGACCTCCCTTCGCCGGTTCGCCGAAGAACCCGAAGCAGGCGCCGAGCAGTTCGGGCCCGTCGAACGCGCCGGCCACGTAGTTGCCCGCCGAGACCATGGCCCGCAGCAGTTCGGACGTCACCAGGGGGTCCCGCGGGGCGCGTTGCCAGATCGTCTCGAAGAGCCGCGCCACCGCGCCCAGCTCGGCGACCTCGGCCAGGGTCCGGATCCGGACGCCCGAGGCGAGGGCGGCACCGGCCGCCGCGGCGGCCGCCTCGTCCCGCAGCGGCGGGGCTGTGTTCGTCACGACTTCTGTCACGCCCACCATCCTTTCCGGACGCTCGCGCCGGGTCACCGTTGTCCCGCACGGGATTCCCCGGGTGCGTTCGTCGGCGCGGACGAAGTTCCACGGGACAGCAAGGTTTCGGTGAGGGCGGTGAGCAAGGCGGTGCGCCGGGGCAGCTCCGCGACGACGACGTGTTCGTCGTCGGCGTGGGCTCCGCCGCCCACCGCGCCGAGGCCGTCGAGCGTCGGAATGCCCAGTCCCGCGGTGAAATTGCCGTCCGACGCGCCGCCGACCGCGGCCTGGGTGAGTGTCCCGGCCGCGAGTTCGTTCGCGAGCACGAACAGCTCGGAAGACGCTCCCGCGTCCAGCGGTGCCCGGTTGATGCCGCCGGCGATGCGGATCCGGGCCTCTTCGTGCACCGGTGCGAGGCTTCTGATGGCCCGGTCGACACGCTCTTGTTCGGCCGTGTCCCACACCCGCACGTCGACGGCGACGCTCGCCCTGGCGGGCACGGTGTTCGTCGTGGTCCCGGCCGTCAGCGCGGTCGGCACGACGGTGGTGCCCCGGTCCGCGTCGGCGAGGGCGGCGATCGTGAGGATCTGGTGGGCGATCTCGATTCCCGCGTTGACGCCCTTTTCCGGTTCGAGCCCGGCGTGCGCGGCGCGGCCTTCGACCTCGACGCGGTACAGGGAAACGCCTTTGCGGCGGGTCTTCAGCGCGCCGCCGTCGGCCGAGGCTTCGAGCACGAAGACCGCGTCGCAGCTCTTGGCTTCCGCTTCGATCAAGGGGCGGGACAGCGGCGAGCCGATTTCTTCGTCGCCGGTGACGAGGATCGAGAGGCCGTCGCGGTCGGGCAGCGCGGCGGCGGCGTGCAGGGCCATCACGACCCCGGCCTTCATGTCGAAGCAGCCGGGTCCGCGCAGGATCCCGTCGCGGACTTCGAAGGGGTGCGTGCGCAGGGAACCCAGGGGCCACACGGTGTCGTGGTGGCCGAGCAGCAGGACGCGCGGCTCGCCGTCGCCGAACCGCCACCGCAGGTGCGTGCAGCCGTCGGTGACGATCCGTTCGGGCTCGGCACCGAGCAGGCGGCGGCCGATCCCGGCGACGACCTCGGCGCTGCGCGCGACGGCTTCGTGGTCGGCCGAAGGCGACTCGCACCGGACGAGCGTCTCGATGTCGTCGATCACCGCGGCTCACCTCGCAGCGGCCGGCCGGGCAGCGCTTCCACGTCCAGCTTCCCCTCGGCGATCACCGGGACCCCGGCGACGTACAGGTGCCGGATCCCTTGTGAAGGCCGGGTCGGGTCGGCGTAGGTGGCGGTGTCGGTGATCCGGTCCGGGTCGAGGACGACGACGTCGGCGTCGGCTCCGGCGCCGAGGTGGCCCTTGCCGCGGGCGGCGGGTGCGACGTCGTCGAGCAGCCGCGCGGGAAGGTAGGAGCAGCGCCGGAACGCTTCGAGCCAGCTCCAGGCGCCCGTTTCGCGGACCATCAGCCGCAGGGTCTTGGCGAAGGTGCCCGCGGTGCGCGGATGCGTCGTGCCGCCGGGCGGCAGGGGCCACTCGGTGCTTTCGGTGCGGCCGTCCGGCCAGTGGACGGGCATGGCGTCGCTGGCCACGACGGCGTCCGGGAAGGCGAGCGCCTGGTGCAGCAGGGCGCGTTCGCGGGGGTTCTCCTCGTCGAGGAACTCCAGGAGGCACGGCGCACCCGGGTCGTCCCGGCGCAGCTGACGCAGGCGGCCTTCGTCGCGCACCCGCTCGCCGGTGCCGAGGATGATCACGCTCGACGGGCGGAGTCCCTTCATCCGCAGGCGTTCCGGCTCGATGAAGGCGGCCCCGACCGCGGTGCTGCCCGCGCCGTAGGGGTAGGCCTCCACGGTGACCCGGGAGCCTTCGCGCCGGGCGCGGTCGAGGGTGGCGAGGACGCGGTCGATGTGGTGGCCGGAGGTGCTGTTGACGTGGCAGTGGTGCATCGCGGCGCCCGTCTCCCCCGCCGCGGCGGCGATCTCCGCCGAGCCGTCGACCGGGATCGCCGGGTCGACTTCGACCAGCTCGCGGACGTGGGTGTAGGTGGGCACCCCGGCCGTCGCGGCGAGGCGGGCCACGGCGAGGAACTCGGCGGGCGCGGTCTGCGGCGCGTATCCCATGAGGACGCCGATGCCGAGCGCGCCGGCCGCGAGCTCAGTGTCCAGCAGGGACAGCCAGGCGGCCAGTTCCTGCGGGGACGAAGACCGTTGCCAGGCCGGGTTTCCCAGGACGGCCAGGCCGCTGTCGATGTTCGCGTCGGGCTCGATCCCGGCGAGCACCTGCGCCCGGGCGGCGCCCCAGGAGGCGGAGAAGCCGTAGTGCAGCGGCCGCCCGGCCGCGGCGGCTTCGGCGTAGGCCCGCTCGACGGGCATCAGGCCGGCTTCGAGGTCGAGCGCGGTGGTGACGCCGTCCATCGCCTGCAGCCGCTGCCCGGCGATCGCGTGCACGTGACTGTGCAGGTCGACGAACCCGGGCCCGACGACGAGCCCGCTGACGTCGACCTCGGTGGTGCCGTCTGCTTCGAGTCCGGGGCCGACGGCTTCGATCCCGGCGTCGGACAGGAGCACGTCGGCGACGCCGTCGAACCCGGTCCCCGGATCGATGACCCGGCCGCCCCGCAAGAGTGTCCGCACCCGCCGCCTCCTCGTCACCGCCCGATCGAGGTGACGTTAGGAGGATTCCGGGCGCGGCCGTTCGTCCGCGGCGACGAACTCGGGCGGCAGGATCCATCCGCCCGGACGAACCATCCGGCCCTTCAGGTACGCGAACCGGCCGTCCGGGTACGCGAGCCGACCGTCCGGGCACGCGTGTCGTCCGCCTGGGGTCAGGAAGCCGGGGTCACCGGGGCCAGCAACAGGCCCGTGATCGCGTCGATCAGGCCCGTGCCCGCGTCGTTCCAGCTCGCCCGCGGGGTCGGCGTGCCCTCCGCCAACGCGCGCTCGCGCTCCGCCGTCATGTGGATCATCAGCTGGCGGGCCATGTCGCCGCGCTCGGCCCGGACCTCCGGGGGGAGGCCGTCCAGGCAGCGGTTCAGCCCCTCGACCGCGCGAGCCAGTGCCGGTGAGGAGAGCGACTCCTCCAGGACGATCACCCGTAGCGCCGGGTCGGTCATCACCTGGGCGCTGAACCGCGCGAACCAGGTGGGCGAACCCAGCTCGTGCAGGTAGCTCGTCGACGGGCGGACCAGGCAGGCCACCCAGTCGCGCAGGTCGCCGTCGCCGTCGATGGCGTCGACGAGCTCCTCGCGCAGCCGCTCGATCCGGCCGAAGTGCTTGCGGGCGATCGCCCGCACCAGGTCCACTTTGGTGCCGAAGTGGTAGTTGACCGCGGCGTTGTTGCCCTGCCCGGCCGCCTCGCTGATGTGCCGGTTGGACACCGCGTGCACCCCGTGCTCGGCGAACAACCGTTCCGCCGTGGCCAGGATGCTCTCCCGCGTGGCACTCGCGCGATCCGCCTTGACGTTCATCCACCCACCCGGTCACCCCGACGATCTGCCGGCCCCCACCTTACGGAGCCGGTCACCGGAGCCGGCCCAGCCACGCCCGCGCCGCGGCCGGGTAGCGGCGGCTGAACTCGCTCGACGGCGGCTTCGTCGTGGAACAGGTCGATATCCCCCACGCCGATCCAGGTCTCCGGCAGCCCGGTGACGTCGTCGCGGCGGGCGGCGGCGCGGTCGTCGAGTGCCGCCGGGTACGGATTCTCCGGCGCGAGGCGGCGGCCGGACCGAGGCGTCCGCGGCCGGTACACCCGCAGGCCGGGGCGCACCCCGACGGTGACCTCCGGCAGCGACGGCGGGCGCATCCGCGCGGTCGCCACCGCGGACAGCGATACGGTCACTGCACCGACCAGCCGCCGTCGGAGGGCAGCAGGGCACCGTTGACGTTCACGCCGTCGTCGGCGAGGAGGAAGGTGATCGACGCGGCCAGCTGTTCCGCGGTGGCGATCGGCGGGATGAGCCCGAGGAACTCGCCGATCCGGCCCTGGCCGAACGCCGACGGCTCGGCGTGCATCCCCATGCCGGTCGCGACGCCGCCCGGCGCGACGGCGTTGACGCGGATGCCGTGCGGCCCGTACATGAAGGCGCAGCTGCGGGTGATCCCGACGACGGCGTGCTTCGAAGCGGTGTAGGCGATCCCGGCGGCCGAGCCGCGCAACGCCGCTTCGGAGGCGACGTTCACGATGGCGCCGGAGCCCGCTTCGAGCATCGCCGGGACGACCGCGCGGATGAGCCGGAACGTCCCGTCGACGTTGACCGCGAAGACGCGGCGCCACAGCTCGTCGCTCACCTCGTGGGCCGGCGAGAAGTCGTCGACGACGCCGGCGACGTTCGCCAGCCCGTCGATGCGCGGGCCCGCGGCGGCGAGGATCCGCGTCACGCCGCCGGAGTCGGTGATGTCGGCCGGCACCGCGACCAGTTCCGGCGAGCCGAGGTCCGCGGCGAACTCGTCCAGCCGGCCGGCGGAGACGTCGACCGCGACGACCCGGCCGCCTTCGCGGGCGATGCGCGACGCGGTGGCCCGCCCGATCCCGGAGGCGGCGCCGGTCACCACGACGGTCCGGCCCTCGAACCGGCCGGGCACGATCCGCTCCCGCCACCCGGCCCGGCCGGCGCCGGGGTCCGGGACCACGCCGTGGTTGGCGCGGCGGACGAGGTCGTCGACGACCTCCTGCGCGAGCCGGCCCTGGCTGAGGGCGACCAGCTGCCGCAGGGGCAGCAGGCGGACCGGGGCGAGGACGGTCTCGTCGACGCCGGCCTCGGCGAGCAGCGTGCGGATGAGCGGACCGCCGTCGGGGTGGGCGACCCACTCGCCGATCGGGGTGTCCGCCGTGAGCGGTTCCGTGGTGGTCATGGCGGCAGCATACCCCGTCTTTAAATCAATCGCTTGACGTAATATGGCGAGAACCCGGTGGAGCGTGGCCGTTCAGCCACTGGCCGGGAGACGGGCGGGTTCCTAGCGTCGGACCCGTGATCGAGATCGTGGCGCCGATCGTCATCGGCCTTCTCTACGTCCTGCTCAACTCCCCGATCCCGGAGCCGCACCGGCGGCGGTTCAACGCCGTGATGGTCGGCGGCGCGGGCGCGGCCTACCTCTCCGGCGGCGCGCTGGGGCCGTGGGAACTGGTGTTCTGCGCGGTGCTGACCTACGTCGCCTTCCGCGGGCTCGACTCGTGGACGTTCATCGGCATCGGCTGGCTGCTGCACACCGGCTGGGACATCGTCCACCACCTGAAGGGCCAGCCGATCCTCCCGTTCGCCCACGGCTCGTCGTTCGGCTGCGCGATCTGCGACCCGGTGATCGCGATCTGGTGCTTCTCCGGCGGCCGGCCGGTGTTCGCGCGGCGGCGGGTTGACGCGCCGCCGCCAGGGGTACCCGGGAAGGCATGAGTGCCGAGGTCGAACGCGCCGCGCACGCCTACTGCCCCCGCTGCAACCCCGATCCGCGCCCGGGGGACGTGATCACGGCGTTGTGCGGCGCCCGCCACCCGTACTACGGCCGCCGCGACCGGCCGGTGAACACCTGCCCGGCCTGCGTGACACTCGCTTCGGCCAACGTCTACGCCTGCGGCCACCCCGGCGCCTGAGCGCAGAACCTCCGGTTTCGGGTGTTCCGGAACCACCCCGCGCCCCGACCACCTACGCTGACCGGCATGAAGAGGGTGGGGATCGCCACGGCGACCGCGGCGGTCGCCGCGCTCGCGCTGGCTCTCGTTCTCGGGCTGCTGGGTGGGACACCGACCGGCGCCGGGGACAACGGGGACGGTTACCGGCTGTTCTGCGGGCCCGGGCTCACGCCCGCCACGCCGAACCACAAGGCGAGCTGGCTGGGCGGGGTGGTGCTGGACTTCGGGCGCGGCACGCCGTGCCCGGACCCGCAGCCGTCCAGCGCGGCCGTGCTGTTCGGGTCCGTCGCCAACGGCGACGGAGCCTTCAGCCTGGTCAAGCTCGGCTGGCTGTACGTGCTGCTGGTCTTCCTGGTCACGCTGCTCGCGGCGTGGGCGGTGCAGGCACGCGGGCCGCTGCGGCTGCTGTTCCTCCTCCCGCCGCTGCTGCCGCTGCTCGAACCGGCCTTCGCGCGGCTGTTCATCTCCACCTTCGCCGAGCCGGCCGGGCTGTTCGGCGCCTACACGCTGCTGCTCGGGGTCGCGGTGATCGCCGCGACGCGGGCCGGTGACGGCTTCGCGCGGCTGGCGGCGCTGCTCCTGGTCGCCGCAGGCGGGGTTGTGGGCGGCCTGGCGAAGATCGGCTTCCTGCCGCTGTTCGTGCTGGCCGTGCTCGTCTGCGCGGTCACCGCCGCGCGGCCGGGCAGCGGCCGGTGGTGGACCGGCCGGATCGTGGGGCCGGCCCTGGCCGTCCTGCTCGTGCTGGAGATCATCGCCCCGGTGCGGGCGAACCTCGCGTGGCAGGAACGCAACTACGCCGACGTCAACGCCGTCAACGTGGTCTACACCCTCACCCTGGCCGAGCTGCCCGGCTCCGCGCCCCGGCTCGGCCTGCCCGAGTCCGCGCAGAGCAGCGCCGGGCACGCGTACTACCCGGAGGGTCCCGAGGCGCTCGCCGGCTCGGACGTGCTGCTGGAGGACCCCGGCACGGTCAAGCGCAAGGCGTGGGACCTGCTGCTGGAGCACCCGTTCGTCCTGGTCCACGCGATCGGCATCGGCCTGCAGGCGACCCTCGGCCGGAGCCTGCCGTACCTGCCGGACGAGCCGTGGACCCCGGTGAGCCGGCCCCCGGACGGCTCGGCGCCGGTCAGCGGCGACATGGGCGGCGACGCGACGACGTTCCAGCAGTGGCTCGACGGGATGGGCATCCCGTGGCTGCCCGCTCTGCTCGTCCTGCTCGGCTTGGCCGCCGCGGTGGTCGCGCTGGTGCGCCGCCACCGCTCGACGACCCGCTACGGCGTCGTCGCCGGCGTGGCCGTGACGAGCGCGCTCGGCATCGCCGCGATGGCGGTGGTCGGCGACGGCTACTTCGAGATCGCCAAGCACCTGTGGCTGGCGGCGTACCTGCTCGACGTCACGGCGCTCTCCCTGGGCGTCATGGTGGCGCCGGTCCTGCTGCGGCGCGGCCGGGAGCTGTGGAACCGCCGCCGCCGTGGTGCCGGGACGGCGGTGCCGCCGGCCCGGGAACCCGAGCCGGCGGCACCGGTCAGCTGACCTGCGTCACGAAGCCAGCGAGGACAGCGGCACCGCGAACACCGCGCGGCCGCAGACCTGGTCCTTCGCCGTGCAGTCGGCCGTCGACCACTCCGACTGGGACCACACCAGGCCGGTCGACCAGTCGTAGGTGAGCGCCTCCGGGTGGACCGCCCAGCAGGCGGTCGTGCCGGTGCCGCAGGTGGCCGAGCTGCTCTTCGCCGTCGTCTGGGTCCAGAGCTGGCCGTTGACGGTGGCCGAGCTGTGGGCGACGTACCACTTGCCGTTGTTGGACAGCACGCCCTGCATGTTGCCCACCGAGCTGCGGAACGCCTCCGACGCGGTCCCGGTCAGCAGGTAGTCCGTGCCCGTGGGGTAGCGGTAGAGGCGGCCGTGGAGGCTCTGGTCGGAGAAGTACTCCGTCGTCACGATCGACGCCGGGGACGTGCTGCGGTCCAGCGACATCGACGAGAAGCACGGCACGCCCGTGTCGGAGGACATGCTGCAGGTGCCGCCCGCGTAGGTGTAGTAGCCGATCTGCATCATCGCGTACTTGTAGGTGTAGGCGGCGTACCCGCCCGAGGTCTTGCCGATCGCGTTCGAGGTGGTGTCGGTCATCTGCAGGATGTGCTTGGTGCTGAACACGCGGATGGCCGTCGAGGTGCTGCCTTCGGCCGTCACGTAGATCTTGTCGCCGTACCAGGCCATCCCGCCCATGTGGGCCTGCGCCGCGGAGAAGCTGCTGCCGGTGCTGTTGGGCACGGCGAGGTAGAACATCCGGTACGACGGCGACGCCGGGTCGTTGTAGTTGATCGCCTGGATCCGCGCGTCGTTGTAGCGGCCGAGCGCGTCGGTGCCGTGCCAGCCGGACAGGATGATCCGGTCGTCGCCCCACTTGCCGTCGTCGTCGGCGTCACCGGAGGTCGTGATGCCCTGCGGGCTCCACGTCGTCGTCCCGGCACGGTCGGCGTCCCAGCACATCGACTTGGTGGCCACCGGCGCCTTGGGCAGCGCGGCCTTCTCCGCGCTCGTGCAGCCGGTCATGTCGTAGCTGGGGTCGTTGACGACCGTGTTGAGGCTGACGTTCGGCAGCGCATTGTCCAACGCGGTCAGGGCGGCGGCCGGGGTGGCGTGCCAGACCAGGTTCTGCTTGGCCGTCGTCGTCAGCGGATCGCTGTAGGCGGCGCTCGCCGTGCCGGGCAGTGCCAGTGCGCCGGCCGCCACGGCCAGCGCGAGGAGGAATACCTTCCGAATTCGCATGGGAGCCAGTACGCCAGGCGCGAATCCAAATTCCGTACACCGGCGTTGTACACCTCTTGTACCGGTCATTCCTCCCGCAGGTGGGCCAGGCTCGCGGTGCGCCACAGAGCCGGCAACGTCACCGCGGTCACCAGCAGCACCGCCGCGGCCGCGGTCGCCGTGAGGATCCCGATCGCCACCGGGTCGGCCACCATCGGGCGGTGCACGAGCAGGGTGAGCAGCAGCCAGTCGAGGCCGAGCCCGGCGAGCACCGCGACCACGGCCGCCACCGCGACCGGGATCGCGAGCTGCCACTGCAGGGACCGGGCGAGCACCCCGCGGCCGACACCGTTCGCCATCAGGGCGGCGAGGGTGGACCGGCGTTCCCGCAGCTGTTCCCACGCCGCGATGAGCAGGCTGCCCGCGGCGAACAGCAGCACCAGGACCGAGCCCACCGACAGCACCCGGGTGATCAGCGCGGAGGTGTCGTCCCGTTCGGTGCCCAGCGAGCTGACCCTGCCGTGCCAGCCGATGAGGTTCCGCACCTGCTCGACCACGTCCGGCCCGGCGGCGGGGATGGTCGCGTTCACGCTCAGCGCGAGGCCCGGCGCCGTGCTCAGCGCGCCCGGGGTGACGATCAAGGCCGCTCCTTCCTGCGCCGTCACGTGGTGTCCCGCCACCGGGATCGTCCACTGTGGAGGACGGGTGCGGTCGGCGCCGCCGGACCAGAGCCCGGCTCCGGGCGCGAGGCGGTCCGACGTGTAGACATCGCCGTCGCGGCACCCCGCCACCGCCAGTTCGGCGCACGTCTGCACGGCGAGGGAGAACTTCTCCCCCGCCGCGTTCTGCAGCAGGGCGTGGGTGGTCACGGGCACGCCGGCCAGCCCGGGCAGCGCGTGCAGCGCGGTGGTGAACGCCCGGGCTCCGTCGACCCCCGTGGCGAAGGCGGTCGCCAGCACGCGGACGTTCCCCGGCGGCGGCCGGTCGCCCTCGGCCCGGGCGTAGACCCCTTGCAGTGCAATGGATCCGGCCAGCACGACGGCGATGCCGCTGACCAGCCGCGCCGCCGTGGCGCTGTCCAGCTGGAGCCGGCGCACGGCCAGCAGCCAGGCCGGCGATCCGCCGCCGAGCAGCCCCGCGACGCGCTCGACCAGCCACGGCAGCACCACCGGCACGGCCACGAGGATGAGCACCACCCCCGCGATGACGAAGGGATCGCGGGCGTCTTCGGTTCCCAGCCTGCCGATCACCAGTGCCCCGCCGGCCGCGAGCGGCAGGAGGCGCCACCACAGCTTCCGGCGGACCCGCGTCCCGCGCCGCACGACGCCGAGTGGCTCGATGACGACCTTGCGCAGCGCGAAGACGGCCGCCGCGCACGCCAGTACCGGCAGCGCCAGCAGCACCGGCCCGCCGAGGCGCCAGTCCGGGACGACGTCGGCGGCGAAGATCCCGCCCCGGAACGCCGAGACGGTGATCCGCGGGACGAGCACGCGCACGAGCAGGAACAGCCCCGCCCCGGCGACGAGCCCGGCGAACGCGCCGAGCAGGGCCTCGCCGGCGGCGATCCGGCGGACCTGGGCGCGGTCGGCGCCCACCAGCCGCACGGCGGCCAGCCGCCGGTCGCGGGCGGCCGCGGCGAGCCGGGTGCTCGCCACGACGAAGACGAACACCGGCACCAGGCACGTCGTCGCCCCGAGCACGACCAGCAGGACTTCCAGCGGGTCGAGGCCGCGCCGGGCCGGTTCGCCACCGAACCCGCGCACCGGCTGGGCCATCGGCTGCCCGGCGACGTCGGCGGCGCCGACGTAGAAGTACAGCTCGTTCGGCCCGGTCAGCCCGGTGTCGCCGATCGTGCCGATCACCCGCTGCGAGAACCGCGGGCGCAGCAGCGCCCCCTCCGGGGACTGCAGGAGCGCCGCGAGCGCCGGGGAGAGCACCGCCTCGCCGGGCCCCGGCAGCCGGTCGACGCCCGGGGCCGCGGGCGGGTGCGGCCCGGTCGGCTGCACGAGGTAGCCCTGCAGGCCGCGGCCGCGGAACTCGTCGTCGCGGCCGGCCGCGAACACCGGGTCGACGCCGCCGGCCGCCTCGGCGACGGGCAGGCGGGCCGCCGAGCGGTCGGCGCGGGCGGCCAGCATGTGCGGCAGCGACGACGCGCTGAGCAGGACGACGACGCCGAGCCCGACGCCGGTCGCGGTCAGGGCCAGCCGCGCCCACGCCGTCCGCGCGCCACCGCCACCGAGGGCGAGGCGCACCCCCAGGGCCAGGTCGGCCGCCCAGCGCGCGCTCACGGAGTCACCTCGAGCTGCCGGGTCCGGCCGTCGCGCACGACGACTTCGCGGTCGGAGTAGGCCGCGACGCGGGGTTCGTGCGTCACCAGGACGACCGCCGCGTCGCGGTCTCGGGCGGCCGTCGTCAGCAGCTGCATCACCTGCTCGCCGTTGAGGGAGTCCAGGGCACCGGTCGGCTCGTCGGCGAAGACCACGCGGGGTGCGGTCACCAGCGCCCGGGCCACGGCCACCCGCTGCCCCTGCCCGCCGGACACCTCACCCGGCCGGTTCCGTTCGACGGCGGTGAGGCCGAGTTCGGCCAGCACCTCCCGGGCCCGCTGGGCGGCGACGCGGCCGCGCACGCCGTTCAGCCGCAGCGGCAGCGCCACGTTCTCCAGGCAGGTGAGCTCCGGGACCAGCCGGCCGAACTGGAAGACGAACCCGAATTCGGTGCGGCGCAGCGCCGAGCGCGCCCGATCGGACATCGAGGCCAGGTCCGCGCCCCGGTAGCGGACCGTCCCGGCGTCCGGCGGGACGATCCCGGCCAGGCAGTGCAGCAGAGTCGACTTGCCCGCCCCGGACGGGCCCATCAGCGCCACCACTTCCCCGGCGCGCACCCGCAGGTCCGCGCCCGCGAGCGCCTCGGTGGGCCCGTACGCCTTCCGGACCCCGGTGGCCTCCAGCAGGACGTCGCTCACGCGATCTCCTCCGCCAGCCGGCCGAGCCGGGCCGCGGTCAGTTCCAGCCACCGGAGGTCGGCCTCGAGGTGGAACAGCGCGTGGTCGCAGATCAGCTGGTCGACGAGGTCGCCGCCGGTCTTGCGGCGGGTCAGCTCGCGCATCGCGCCGAGGTGGGCGGCCCGCTGGACGTCGAGGACGTCGGCGGCGGGCCGCCCGGACAGCAGGGCGAGCACGACCTTGGTGTACAGCGTGTTCTGCAGGTAGGCGTCGGGCTTCTCCGGGGTGGCCAGCCAGGCGCCGACGTCGGCGACCCCGGCTTCGGTGATCGCGTAGCGCTTCCGCTCCGGACCGCCGTCCACCTCGACGCCGTCGGCCTCGACGAGCCCCTGCTTCAGGAGCCGGGCCAGCGTCGAATAGACCTGGCCGTAGTGCACCCGGCGGTCGTGCCCGAAGCGGTCGTCGTAGGCGCGTTTCAGGTCGTAGCCGTGCCGGGGGCCGTTCTCCAGCAATCCGAGCAGGGTGAGTCCGATCGACATGCCGGCGACTGTACACCCTGTGTATAGCTGGAGCGTATAGTGATCATCACTCCGGCAAAGCCGCCGCCAGGACGGCCCGCAGCGGCGTCGCCGGCCGGCCCAGCAGCGCCTCCAGATCCGGTCCCGCGGTGGCGAACTCGCCGCGGCGGGCCGCCCGGAACATGCCGAGCAGCAGCTCCGCGCGGTCCGCGGGCACGCCGTGGCCGACCAGGGTGGCCACCCAGTCCTCGTCGTCGGCGACGACGCGCCGGATCGGCCGGCCGGCGAGGTCGCCGAGCAGGACGGCGACGTCCTGGAGGTCGAGGGCGACCGGCGCGGTGAGCGGCGGTGTCGGCCCGTCGAACCGGCCCTCGTCGGCGAGGATGATCGCCGCCGCTTCGGCGAGGTCGGCGTGCGCCGTCCACGAGACCGGCCCGTCGGCCGGCGCGACCAGCTCGCCGGTCCGCAGGGCGTCACCGAGCAGCAAGGGCACCGTGCTCGCGTAGAAACCGTTGCGCAGCGCGGTGAACGGCACCTCCGCCAGCCGCTGTTCGGTGGCGGCGTGGTCGGCCATGGGGGCGAAGAGGGAATCCGCGGCCGCACCCTGGTGGCTGGTGTACAGCACGCGCTTGGCCCCGGCGTGGCGCGCGGCCTCGATCGCCGCGACGTGGTGCGCCACGGCCGCGTCGCCGGTTTCGTCCGTCGAGACGACGAGAACCTGCGCCGCCCCGTCGAACGCCCCTTCCAGGGAGGCCGGGTCGGCGAAGTCGCCGCGGCGCACGCGGACTCCCTGCGCGGCGAGCCCGGCCGCCCGGGCGGGATCGCGGACGCTGACCCCGATTCCGGCCGCCGGAACCCGCTCCAGCAGCCGGTCGACGATGCGGGACCCGAGCTGCCCGGTGGCGCCGGTGATGACGATCATGGCTGACCCCTCTCGTTGGTTACACCGATACTAGCCACGTTAACATCAGTGATACCAATGAGGGGCTATCAATGGAAACGTCAGGTGGCCCGAAGCACCGCCGCACCGTTCACTCGGTCCGCGGCCAGGTCGGCCAGGGCCCGGTCCGCCGCGTCCAGTGCGTAGGGCGCGGTGCTCACGGCCAGGTGGTGCCGCCCGGCGAAGGCCAGGAACTCCCGCGCGTCCGCCCGCGTGTTCGCCGTGACGCTACGCAGCTGCCGCTCCTGGAAGAGGTGCCGCTGGTAGTTCAGCGGCGGCACGTCCGACAGGTGGATCCCGGCGACAGCCAGCGTCCCGCCGCGGTCGAGGGCGGCCAGCGCGGGGAGCACCAGCTCGCCCGCGGGCGCGAACAGGATCGCCGCGTCCAGCGGCTCCGGCGGCGGTGCCGCCGCGTCGCCCGCCGAGGCCGCGCCGAGGGCCAGAGCCAGCTCACGGGCTTGGGCGCTGCGGGTCATGACGTGCACCGTGGCCCCGCGCGCGAGCGCCACCTGCGCCGTCAGGTGCGCGCTCCCGTCGAACCCGTAAATGCCCAGCCGGCCGCCCTCCGGCAGCTCCGCCCGGGCGAGCGCGTGGTAGCCGATCAGCCCGGCGCACAGCAGCGGGGCCAGCTCGTCGTCGGAATAGCCGCCCGGCAGTGGCAGCGCGTACGCCGCCGGGACGACCGCGTACTCCGCGTACCCGCCGTCGGCGTCCCAGCCGGTGTAAACCGAGTCCGGGCACAGGTTTTCCCGCCCACGCAAGCAGAACTTGCACCGGCCGCAGGTCCCCCGCAGCCAGGCGATGCCCACCCGGTCGCCTTCCCCGAACCCCGTGACGTCCGCGCCGAGAGCGGCCACCTCGCCGACGACCTCGTGCCCCGGGGTCACGCCCGGCCGGTGCACCGGCAGATCGCCCTCGGCGACGTGGAGGTCGGTCCGGCAGACCCCGCACACCAGCACCCGCACCAGCAGCTCGCCGGCATCCGGCCGCGGCACCGGCGTGCGCACCAGGTCGACCGGCTTCGACGGCATCGGGCCGGGCCGGGTGACACGCCAGGCGTGCATGGTCGTCGGCGGCTGGGCCACGGGAACCTCCTCGTTCGGCGGATGCGTCCCCAGCATGGCCGTATCGCGGCGGCCGCGCGAGCGGCGGTAAGTTATTACCTCCCAACGGGATTACGCGTTTCGTGCACATTCTTGCCTGTGGTGTAACAACTTTCGGACTTCCCGCGCCATACGGGACGGCGCTCGCGCCAGTCCGGTCCCCGCCGCACGAGGAGTTCGTGATGGGTTCTCGTCGTTTCCTGCTTCCGCGAAGATCAAGACGCCTGCTGGCCGCGGGGGTGGTCGTGCCGCTGGCCGGCGCCCTCGCGGTGGCGGTCGCCGCCGCGGCCCCGGCCGCCGCCGTCCCCGCCGGGTTCACCGACACGGTCGCGATCGGCGGCCTCAGCTCGCCGACCGCCGCGGCGTTCGCCCCCGACGGGCGCGTGTTCGTCGCCGAAAAGAGCGGCCTGGTCAAGGTGTTCGACTCCCTGGCCGACCCGACGGCGACCGTGTTCGCCGACCTCCGCACGCAGACGCAGGACTTCTGGGACCGCGGCCTGCTCGGGCTGGCGGTCGACCCGGCCTTCCCCGCGCGGCCGTACGTCTACGTGTCCTACACGCTCGACGCCGAGCCGGGCGGGACCGCGCCGCGGTGGGGCGACACCTGCCCCACGCCGCCGGGCGCGACCGACCAGGGCTGCGTCGTGACCGGCCGCGTCTCCCAGCTGACGATGGGCCCGGCCGGCACCGCCGTCAGTGAGAAACCGCTGGTCACGGGCTGGTGCCAGCAGTTCCCCAGCCATTCGGTCGGCGCGCTGGCCTTCGGCCCGGACGGCGCCCTGTACGCCGGCGGCGGGGACGGCGCCAGCTTCAACTTCGCCGACTACGGCCAGGTCGGCAACCCCTGTGCCGACCCGCCCGCGCCCGCCGGCACGAACCTCAGCCCGCCGTCGGCCGAAGGTGGTGCCCTGCGGTCGCAGTCGCCGCGGCGCGCGGCCGGCCAGCCGGTGCTGCTCAACGGCGCGCTGCTGCGCATCGACCCCGACACCGGCGACGGGCTGCCCGGCAACCCGTTCGCGAGCAGCGCCGACGCCAACGCCCGCCGCGTCATCGCCTACGGCTCCCGCAACCAGTTCCGGTTCGGCTTCCGGGCGGGGACCAGCGAACTCTGGGCCGGCGACGTCGGCTGGAACACCTGGGAGGAGATCAACCGGGTCGCGAACGCCGGCGACGGCGTCGCGGAGAACTTCGGCTGGCCCTGCTTCGAAGGCAACGCCCGGCAGGCCGGCTACGACGGCGCGAACCTCGACCGGTGCGAGTCGCTGTACTCGGCCGGCGGGCAGACCGCGCCCTTCTACACCTACAACCACAGTGCCAAGGTCGTGGCGACCGACCCGTGTCCCACCGGCGGCTCTTCGATCAGCGGCATCGCCTTCGAATCGGGCAGCACCTACCCCGCCGAGTACGCCGGCGCGCTGTTCTTCGCCGATTCCTCCCGCGGCTGCATCTGGGCGATGCAGACGGTGGGCGGCCAGCCCAGCCCGAGCCGCCTGGTGCCCTTCGTGACCGGCGTCAGCACGCCCGTGCAGGTGCTCACCGGGCCCGGCGGGGACCTGTTCTACGTTGCGCTGGGCAGCGGCGAACTGCGCCGGGTGAGCTACGCCGGCGGCACCAACCGGCCGCCGGTCGCCGTGGCC
This sequence comes from Amycolatopsis sp. NPDC049688, assembly GCF_040674975.1. Classification (NCBI taxonomy): domain Bacteria; kingdom Bacillati; phylum Actinomycetota; class Actinomycetes; order Pseudonocardiales; family Pseudonocardiaceae; genus Amycolatopsis; species Amycolatopsis sp. NPDC049688. The sequence goes on along the minus strand of NZ_JBFANY010000001.1, from coordinate 987,667 downwards.
ACGGCGACGCCGTCGAGCGGCCCGGCGCCCCTGACCGTCCAGTTCGACGGCACCGGCTCCACCGACCCGGACGCCGGCGACACGCTGTCGTACGCGTGGGACCTCGACGCCGACGGCGCCTACGACGACTCGGCCGATCCCCGCCCCACCTGGACCTACACCACGGCGGCGACGGTCGACGCCGGGCTGCGGGTGACCGACTCCCACGGCGCCACGGCGGTCACGACCGTCCGGGTCACCGTCGGGACGCCGGCCGGGCTCGACCCGGTGCCGGTCATCGACACCCCGAGCCCCGCGCTGACGTGGTCGGTCGGGCAGACGGTGGCCTTCTCCGGCCACGCGGTCGACGCCCAGGACGGCGACCTGCCGCCGTCGGCGCTGTCCTGGCGGCTCGCCATCCGGCACTGTGCGGCCAACGGGACCTGCCACACCCACAACGTCCAGGACTTCCCGGGCGTCGCCGCCGGATCGTTCGTCGCGCCGGACCACGAGTACCCGTCGTACCTGCAGCTGACGCTGACGGCGACCGACTCGACGGGCCGCACCGGGTCCCGGACGATCGACCTGCAGCCGAAGACGGTGACGCTGAACTTCACGTCGAACCCCAGCCAGGCGATGCTCACCGTCGGCGGGACCCAGCAGCGCACCCCGTTCTCCCGGACGGTGATCGCCGGCTCGGCCAATTCGATCAGCGCGGACAGCCCGCAGAACCTGCCCCCGCTGAACCTGAAGTACGCCTTCACCAGCTGGGCGCACGGCGGGGCGCGGACGCAGAACGTCGTCGCCCCGGCGACGGGTGCCACCTACCAGGCGAACTACCGGCTCTGCTGGCTGCTGCAGCCCTGCTGAGCGGGAGGGGCCCGGCGCCGCGCGGCGCCGGGTCACTCCCCGGGGTTCTTCGTCTTCTCGGCCTTTTTCGACTCTTTCGACGATTCCCTCGCCGCCTTGGACGACTCCTTGGCCGCCTGTTTGGACGACTTGGCGGCCGGGTCGTTTCCGAGGCCGTTCCCGTTGTTCCCGTTCCCGTTCCCGTTGCCGTTGTTGCCGTTGCCCGCCGCGCCCGGCACCCCGGACGCGGTGGACCCCGCCGTCTCCCCCGCCGGCTGCTGCTCACCGGTCGTCGCCACGCCCGGGGCGCCCGGCTCCGGCGTGCCCGGCGCGTCCGGCGCCGGCTGCGTGCCGCCCGGCGGGACACCGGCGCGGGAGCCGGCCTGCGGCCCGCTCCGCCCGGGCTGGCTCGTCGTGCCGTCGCTGCCGGGCCCCGACGGCGACGGCGCGTCGCTGGAGGTGCTCGCGCCGATCGTCACCGTCGTGACCAGCGCCGCACCCGCGACGGCCACCTTCGCCGCCGTGGCCCACGACAGGGCCGACGCACTCGTGCCGGTGGCCCCGGCCGCGGCGCCGGACGACGCCAGCGACCCGGAGGCCGACAACCACTGCGAGACGATCGGGACGCCCAGGATCAGCGGGGCCACCGCGGCGGGCAGCTCGGAGTTGAGCTGGCGGAGCCCGGCGGCCAGCTCCCGGCAGTCCGCACAGCGGTCGAGGTGGGCCGCGACGCGGTGCGCCTTGTGGTCGGAGATCCCGTCCCGCACGAACTTGGCCAGCTGGCCGGAGACGATCCGGCAGTTCCGCCGCCGCGCGGTGGGGACGTGCTGGTCCAGGTAGGCCTGCCGCAGACCCTCCCGGGCGCGGTAGGCCAGCGCGGCGACCCCGTTCGGCGTCATCCCGAGGTCCTCGGCGATCCGCGCGGGCGGGTCGCCGTCGATCTCGGTCCGCCAGAGCACGGTCCGCCACCGCTCCGGCAGGCTCGCGAACGCGTCCGCGGCGACGGTGGCGTGCAGCCGGCTGCCCACCGGCTCGTCGCTGCCCGCCCCCGGCAGGACGTCCGGTACCTCGGCCACCAGCGAGACGGCCGAGTCGCGCCGGCGCCAGCTGATCATCGTGTTCCGGATGGTCGTCAGCAGGTACGGCCGGAAATCCTCGTCCGGACCCTCGCCGGAGCGCAGAATCCGCAGTACGCGGGTGAACCCTTCGGCGATCAGGTCGTCCCGCTCCGCCTGGTCGGCCGCGATCGCGGCCGCCACCCGGCGGGCGGCGACGAGGTGCCGGTCGTAGAGCTCGCCGTACGCCGCGATGTCCCCGCCGCGGACCGCCGCGATCAAGGCCGCATCGCTCGGGGCGTCCGTCCCGGCCGCCGCCGGCGCCACTTCGGTCACCACACCCCTCTCGCCGTGCGCATGCACGTGCAGAACGTCCGGAGATAGTCGCGCAACGAGTGACACCTGCGCAAGGTTGCGGCGCCGAAAGGACTTTCGGAGTTTTTCCGGCGGCGAGCAGCCGGGGCGTGGAGTTGTCACTTCCCTGAGCGTTCGCCGGCGCCTTCCGCCCGGCCGCCGGGTCCTGCGTTGCCCCGGACCGTACCGGCGAGTAGAAGACGAAGGCGGTGGCCACGCGGCCACCACCTACTGTCCGATGTGGACGATGCCGAGCCTGGAGCCGCTCGGCCGCCGTCCACGACCAGAAGGGTTTCCCCATGCGCAGAGCCCTGCTCGTGCTGCTGACCGTGCTCCTGCCATCATTGGTGACGACCGGGGTCGCCCAGGCCGCGCCGGCCGCCGCGCCGACGGTCACGGCGGTGCCCGCGAACGCCGGCCGGGGCTGGCCGGTCAGCGGCGCCCAAGGCGTCCTCGACCTCGCCGCCCGCGGGTACGTCGAAGAGGAATACCTGCTGTCCGGCCAGGCCGACACGTTCGACCAGGTGGGCCTGTGGACCGACGACGGCCGCTGGGCCACCCGGGTGGCCACCACCGGCAATCCGTACACCACCCGCATGGTCGTGGTGCGGCCGCGCGACGCCGCCCGGTTCAACGGCACGGTCGTCGTCGAATGGCTCAACGTCAGCTTCGGCGTCGACATCCCGGTGGACTTCTCGCAGTCCTACGAGCACTTCGTCCGCGAGGGCTACGCCTACGTCGGCGTGACGACCCAGAAAGCCGGGGCCGACAAGCTGAAGAGCCTCGACCCCGCCCGCTACGGTGCCGTGAACCTCGGCGGGGATGCGCTTTCCTACGACGTTTTCTCGCAGGCGGCCCAGGCGGTACGGGCGAATCCGCAGCTGCTGGGCGGCCGGACTCCGACCGTCGTACTCGGCACCGGCCATTCGCAGTCGGCCCTGCGGCTGACCACCTTCGCCAACGCGGTCCAGCCGGTGCGCCGCAGCTACGACGGCTTCATGATCCACGGCCGGGCGGCGCTGGCGGCCCCGATCGGCGACGGCATCGTCGGCCCGCTGTCGGCCCGGATCCGCACCGACCTCGGCGTCCCGGTGTTCGTCCTGCAGTCGGAGACCGACGTCATCGCGTCGGCTTCGGTCCGGCAGGACACCGCACGGGTGCGCACGTGGGAGGTGGCCGGTACCGCGCACGCCGACCAGTACGGGCTGGACCTGTACAACGCGGCCAACGCCCGGGACCGGTCCATCAACGACGGCGCCCCGACGACCTGCGACAAGCCGGTCAACAGCATGACGTTCCGGTACGCGGAGAACGCGGCGTTCCGCTACCTGGACCGCTGGGCGCGCGGCGGCGCGGCCCCGCCGACGGCGCCGCCGATCTCGATGCTGCTCAACCTCGTCATCCTCCGCGACGGCGACCAGAACGCCCTCGGCGGCGTCCGGCTGCCCGACCTCGACGTCCCGGTGGCGTCCTACGCCCCCAACAACAGCGGCGGCAACGTCGCGGGCGCGTGCCTGCTGCTGGGCACGACGACACCGCTGACCCCGGCGCGCATCCGGCAGCTGTACCCGGACCACGCGACGTATGTCGCCGGGTTCACCGCGGCGGCGGACCGGGCGCTGCGGGCGGGCTACCTGCTGCAGCCGGACCGCGACGAGGCCGTGGCCCGCGCCGAGGCCGCGCCGGTGCCCTGACCGCGATCGTCCACAAAGGATTCCAGCGGCCCGTCCCCTCGGCGGGCCGCTGGAACCCGTTCCACCCGCGCCGCAAGCTGACAAAACCGCTCCGGCCCGCGTATGGTGTCGAAAACAGTAACATGTTCTAGTTTGACGCCGTGGAAGGACCGGGATGGACGAGCAGGCGATGCGGTACCCCAACCACCTCGGCCACCTGGTGGTTTCCGCCCTGAAGCGGCACCGGGACAAGCCGGTGATGGTGCTGGGCGAGACCACGATGACCGGGGGCCGGACCGCCGAGCAGGTCAGCCAGTACGCGCAGGCCTTCGAGGCCCTCGGGGCCGGCACCGGCGCCCCGGTCGCGCTGCTGTCGCTGAACCGGCCCGAAGTCCTGCTCATCATCGCCGCGGGTCAGCTGCAGGGCTCGCGGCGCACGGCGCTGCACCCGCTGGGCTCGCTCGACGACCACGCCTACATCCTCGCCGACGCCGGCATCACCACGCTGATCATCGACCCGGTGCCCGCCTTCGTCGACCGCGCGCTCGGCCTGCTCGACAAGGTCCCCGGCCTGACCCAGGTGCTCACCATCGGGCCGGTGCCGGAGCCGCTGGCCCACGTCGGCAAGGACCTGACGGCGACCGCCGCGACGTTCGAGCCCGGGCCGCTGGAGCCCGCCGTCCTGCCGCCGGACCAGGTCGTCTCGATCACCTACACCGGCGGGACGACCGGCAAGCCGAAGGGGGTGATGGGCACCGCGCAGGCGATGACCACGATGACGCAGATCCAGCTGGCCGAATGGGAGTGGCCCGCGGCGCCGAAGTTCCTGATCTGCACGCCGCTTTCGCACGCCGGCGCGGCGTTCTTCGCGCCGACCCTGATCAAGGGCGGCTCCCTGGTCGTGGTGCCGAAGTTCGACCCGGCCGACACCCTGCGGATCATCGAAGAGCAGCGGATCACCGCGACCATGCTCGTGCCCACCATGCTCTACGCGCTGATGGACCACCCCGATTCGCGCACGCGCGACCTGTCGTCGCTGCAGACGGTGTACTACGGTGCCGCGTCGATCAACCCGGTCCGGCTGCGCGAGGCGATCGACCGCTTCGGGCCGATCTTCGCCCAGTACTACGGCCAGTCCGAGGCCCCGATGGCGATCAGCTACCTCGCCAAGGGCGACCACGACGACGCCCGGCTGGCCTCCTGCGGCCGCCCGTCGGCCTTCCTGCGCACCGCGCTGCTCGGCCCGGACGGCACCCCGGTGGCCCCCGGCGAGCCGGGCGAGATCTGCGTGGCCGGCCCGCTGCTCGCGGGCGGCTACTGGAACCTGCCGGAGGTGACGGCCGAGACGTTCCGCGACGGCTGGCTGCACACCGGCGACGTCGCCCGCGAGGACGAGGACGGCTTCTGGTTCATCGTCGACCGGGTCAAGGACATGATCGTCACCGGCGGGTTCAACGTGTTCCCCCGCGAGGTGGAGGACGTCGTGGCCGAGCACCCGGCGGTCGCCCAGGTGGGCGTGATCGGAACGCCGGACGACAAGTGGGGCGAGGCGGTGACGGCGGTGGTGGTCCTGCGGCCGGACGCGGACGGCGACCTCGAGCGGCTCACCGCCGAGATCCGGGCGGCGGTGCGGGAGCGCAAGGGCCCGGTGCACGTGCCCAAGCAGGTGATCGTGGCCGAGTCCCTGCCGATGACGGGACTGGGGAAGCCGGACAAGAAGGCGTTGCGCGCCCAGTACGAACGGCACGGGGCGGCTGTGTAGGGCGTTATACGGCGGGCGCCGGTCGCGTGGCTCGCCGAGACCACGCTCGCGCCACGGCTCGCCGCGAGGAGGTACGCTGCGGAGGCACTACTCAACAAGTTGACTATCCGAGGTGCCCATGAGCAGCTTCCGCAAGGCCGTCGAAGCCCGCGATCCCGAGGCCATGGCCGCGGCACTGGCCGAGAACGTCGTGTTCCGCAGCCCGGTCGCGTTCAAGCCGTACCCGGGCAAGGCGATCACCGCCGCGATCCTGCGCGGCGTGCTGCGCGTGTTCGAGGACTTCCGTTACGTGCGGGAGCTCAGCGGCGGTGACGGCCGGGACCACGCCCTCGTCTTCGAGGCCCGGATCGGCGACGCGCGCGTCGAAGGCTGCGACTTCCTCCACTTCGACGACGACGGCCTGATCGACGAGTTCACCGTGATGGTCCGCCCGCTGTCGGCGGCGCAGGCGCTCTCGGAGGCGATGGCGGCGCAGTTCGACCGGATCCAGCGCGAAGCACTCAACTAGTTGAGTATGGCACTGCGACACGCGCTGATGGCGGCGCTGCTCGAGGGCGAGGCGTCGGGCTACGACCTGGCGAAGGGGTTCGACGCCTCGGTGGCGAACTTCTGGGCGGCGACCCCGCAGCAGCTCTACCGCGAACTCGACCGCATGGCCGCCGACGGCCTGGTGCACGCGCGGGTGGTCCACCAGCAGCACCGCCCGGACAAGCGGCTGTTCTCGCTGTCCGAAGCCGGGCGCCGGGCGCTGCACGCGTTCACGGCGCAGCCGCCCCGGCCGGGGGTGATCCGCGACGAGCTGCTCGTCCAGGTGCAGGCCGTGGACGTGGGCGACGAGCCGGCGGTCCGGCGTGCGCTGGCGGAACGGATGGCCCGTGCGGAAACCAAGATCGCCGGCTACGAGCGGCTCCGCGCGCGGCTGCTGGACGGCCGGTTCGAAGACGACTACCTCGCCGAGGCCGAACGGGTCGGCCCGTACCTGACGCTGATGCGAGGCCTGTCGTTCGAGCGCGAGAACCTGCGGTGGTGCGAGCACTCGCTGAAGGTGCTCGACCGCCGGGCGGCGCGGTAGCGGGCCTGCGGTTGTACGGCTCTTGTACGACCGCGGCCGACGATGGCCGCATGTCATTGCACCGTCTAGCCCAGGCCGCGCTGGCCGCCGGCCTGCTCGCGGGCCTGGCGGCCGCGCCGGCGGCCGCCGCCGCGGCCGCGCCCACCACCCTCCCCGCCGACCAGTACACCCTGAATGCCAGCTACACCCAGTTCGACGCAGTGAACAGTGCCCTGGTGTCGACGCTGGGGACCGCGGCCGTCCACACCGTGATGGACAACGCGAACCACGACCGCACCGCGCTGCCGTCGTCGTTCTCCGTCGCCGGGCTCTCGACCGGGTTCCGGTTCGACAGCGGCGACAACTCCGACTGCGCCAGCTACCCGCAGGGCATCACCACCAGCCGCGACGCCGTCGGGACGGCGAACGGCGGCAACTACGACGGCCACCAGCTCGTCGCGGTCAGCTGGTACACCAAGGACGGCTGCGACGGCGCCCAGCAGCGCAGCCGGATCACCCTGGTCGACTGGGACGCCGACTACCCGAACGCCTACCGCAAGATCCTGCTGGTCGAGCCGACCGGGACCGCGGCGGCGCCGGACTTCAAGGACATCCCGATCCACGCCGGCGGCATGTCCTGGTACGGCGACTACCTCTACGTCGCCGACACCGGGAAGGGCATGCGCGTGTTCGACATGCGCAAGATCCTCAAGACCGACACCGGCGGCACCGCCGACCAGATCGGCCACCAGAGCGGCAGCACGTACTACGCCCACAACTACGCCTACGTCCTGCCGCAGGTCGGCACGATCACCTCGAAGACGACGTCGGGCACGAACCTCGCGTGGTCGTCGATCTCCCTCGACCGCGTCAGCAAGTCGATCGTGATGACCGAGTACACCTGCCCGTCCGGCTGCACGGACTACCCGAACCGGGCCCCGCGGGCGATCCGCTACCCGTTCGCCGCCTCCGGCACCTTCGCCGCGACGACGACGGCGAGCCAGGCGCTGCAGCTGCCCTGGTACAAGCTCAACGGCGTCGCCTCGCACAACGGCCGCTGGTGGTTCAACTCCTCCGGCTCGAAGCAGCTCTACTACTGGAAGCCGTCGGCCGCCGCGCAGACCTTCGCCTGGGTCGGCAGCGGCGAGAGCCTCTCGTACTGGGAGGACGACACCGCCGCCGACCTGCTGTGGTCGCTGCAGGAAGGGGCGGGCAACCGCAACGTCTTCGCGGTCACCCAGGCCACCTACGGCGGCGGCTGAGCGGCCCGGGCACGCACACGGCGGTGACCCCCGGGTGAGATCCGGATCACGTCGGCGTGGCTGGACGCGCTCCGGGGGCCCGCTCCTGCCATCCTGTGCCGTCAGGGGGACGCTGACGAGAGGACACCGCCGTGGGCATCATCGCCTGGATCGTGCTCGGGCTCATCGCCGGGTTGATCGCGAAAGCCCTCATGCCGGGCAAGGACCCGGGCGGCTGCATCATCACGATCCTGCTCGGCGTCGCCGGGGCGTTCGTCGGCGGCTGGGTGGGCAAGACGCTGTTCCACACCCAGCTCGGCACGTTCTTCGACCTGCGGACCTGGGGCCTGGCGATCCTCGGCGCCCTGATCATCCTGGCCGGCTACCGGCTGATCTTCCACCGGCGCGACTGACACCGGCGCGGAGGCGCCTGCCCCCGCGCCGGCGCGCCGGTTCAGTTCAGGGTGACGCCGTAGGCGCTCAGCGCCTCGCCCACCGGCTGGTAGTACGAGCTGCCGCCGCCCTTGCCGGACGTGATGCCCAGGCCGACGCTGCCGGCGAACAGGCAGCCGCCCGAGTCGCCGGGGTTGACCAGCGCGCTGGTCTGGATCAGCTGGGACACCGAGCCCTCGGCGTAGTTCACCGTCACGTTCAGCCGCTGCACCGAGCCCGACGTCAGGTGGGTGGTGCTGCCGCTCTTGCTGATCCGCTGCCCGACGGTCGCGGTGCCGGCGGAGCTGATCCGCTGGGTCGAGCCGTTCCACAGCGTGACCGCGCCGGGCGCGCTGCCGGTGGTGTTGCGGATGAGCCCGTAGTCGTTGCCCGGGAAGCTCGACCCCTGCGACGGGCCGACGTTCCACTGCGACACCGCGCGGGTGCAGTGCCCGGCGTCGACGATGTAGTTCTGCCCGCCGCGGTTGGTGTTGAAGCCGACCGAGCAGCGGACGCCGCCGCCGGTGATCGCCTCGCCGTTGTAGATCGCGGTGTGCATCTCGCCCGCGACCCGCTCCACGCGGACCCGGTCGCCGAGTGCCGCGGCCGCCCGCAGGAGGGCTTCGGTTCCCTTGGCCGCGCCGGCCACGGTCAGCACGACCTGGTTGGTCTTGGGGTCGAGCCCGATCGCGGTGTGCGCCACTGCGGGCAGCGCCTGCAGCGCGTTCTGCGCGCTCGCCAGCGCGGCGGTGGAGTGCTTGACCAGCCGGGCCTGCGCGCCGGCCCGCTCGGCCTGGTCGGCGGCGGCCTGGTCGAGCACGTTGACCACCGGCTTGGCGGCCGCGTCCAGGTAACCGCCGGCGGCACGGGTACCGAGGGAGGCGGTGACTTCGTGCACGGTCTCGGCACTGGCGGCCTGGGTCCGCAGCAGGGCGACGGCGGCGGACTCGCTGATCCCCGCCTCGGCGGCGAGGGAGGCGACCGCTTCGCGCTGCACGGTGGCCGAGTAGCCGTCGATGGTGGCGGCGGTCGCGGTGACGGGCGTGAAGAAGGCGATGGCCGCGATGGCGGCCACGAGGGTGGTGAGGAGGTGGTGTCCCGGGGACGTTCTGCGCATGCCGGTAACTCGCTTTCGCGGGCGAAGCCGGCGCGAGGGGTGGCCGCGCCGGCCACAGTGGGGGTCGAGCCGGCCGCGGGGCCGGCACCGGGGATCCGGTGCGGTCGAGGGTGAGCCGCGGCCCGGACGGCCGGTACCGACTTTCGTCGGACAGGACAAAAGATAGGTACCGGGCAATTCGCCCACCGTGAATTCGCGCAGAGCAACCGGGGCCACCCCGGTCACGCTCCGCTGTTCCGGCGTACGAGTGGTTCCGGGGCCGCCCCGCCCGGCCCCGGCGTACCGTTTCAGCCACGGACATGGCGCGCTCTCCTCCCCCCTCGGGGCGCGCCGTGCCCGCCGGGGAGACGGCATGAACGACCAGCGGCAGGTCCTCGTCCGGGCGGAGTCCCGGCGCATCACCGTGCCCGGTGCCGACGGCGGCACCGAGACGCTCGCCTACCCCGGCGTCACGCTGACCCGCGTCTTCGCCGGCACGCCCGAAGACGAGCGCTGGCTGCCGATGGGCGACCAGCCCAGCGAAATCGACGACGAAGCCCTCGTGACCGCGTTGCGCGAGGCGTTCCTCTGGCGCTGCGGACTCCCGTAACACTCCCACCCACACGTGTAACGCCGGGTTTTCCGGGTAGGCCCTCCGGAGAAGGAGGGGTCGCACGGTGCAACTGAACTGGGGTGCGGCATGCGAACCGGGCTGGGACGTGCTGGACCTGACCGGAGCGGGCCCTTCGGGACTGGCCGCCGGACGCCGCTGGGCCGAGGCCAGGCTGGCGTCGCTGGCCGAGCCGGACCGGGTCGACGCGATGATCGTCATCGGGGAACTGCTCGAAAACGCCTACGTCCACGCCACCGGCCCCCGCCAGCTGCGGCTCCACCTGGCGGAGGACCCCTGCGAGGTGACGGTGGCGGTGACCGACGTCGGCACCGGCGAGCCCCGCCTGCGGGTCCCCGGCCACGCGGGCGGCCGGGGCCTGCTGCTGGTCGACGAGCTCGCCGACACCTGGGGCGTGAGCCACCACGACGACGGCAAGGTCGTCTGGGCCCGCATCGCCTGCGTTTAGACCTGGCGGCCGTTCCAGTGCACGGTGGCCGGCGGCTCGAAGTACTTCCGCAGATGCTGCTCCTCCGGGCGGCCGTGCAGCGGGAAGCGGAAGCTGGAGCCGTCCGGCCAGGTCAGCGTGCGCTTCGGGAAGTTCAGCGCCGGTGCCTGCGGCTGCCGCGCTTCCCAGACGATCTCCGGCGGGGGCGCGTCGGCCGGGTCGGTGAAGGTCGTTCCGGTGTCCACCACCGCCAGGCACGACGGCGAGCACACCAGCCACGGGCCCTTCACCGAGCGAAGCCGGTCGGCCAAGTCGAGCACCATGGCGTTCGCCGGGCCGGACACCCGGATCTCGCGCTGGAACGGCCGGCCCGGTGCGCCGCCGTTCGCCAGGGCGAACACCGAGAACACCGCCGTGCCGATCCCGCGCAGGGTGGTGGCGGCGAACTGCCGGACGAGGTGCTCCCCCTCGACCGTGCCGTCGCGGCGGCGGCCGGGCACCTCGTACCCGACGTCGGTGTCGCCGAGGCGCAGCACGATCACCGGCTCACGCCACCGGTCGCGCATCAGCGCCTCGACGCGCTCCCGGAAGCCCGGCCGCACCTGGGCCTCGTGCGACCACTGCTCGGCGAACCCGTTCAGATGTCCAGGTCCCGGCGCGTGTCCTCCGGGCTCCGGTCCCCGCCGATCTCGCTCTTGTCGAACCACGGTTCGTCCCCCTCCGGCGTGACCGCCTCCTTGCCTTCGGCGAAGGCACCCTTCCCGGCTCCGATGCCCGCCTTCACACCCGCACCGGCGAGGAACGGCTTGACCCCGGCCGAGGTGCCGAACATCGTCGTGAGCGCCCGGTTGCTCGGCTGCCAGCCCTGGGCCGCCGCGCCGAAGCCGAACTTGGTCTCACCCGGCATCACGCCGATCCGCAGCTTGCGGGTGAACACCTCGAGCTTCCCGGAGTACTTCACCAGGAACTCCATGAAGCTGTCGAGCAGCTTGCCGAACTTGCCGAGGTAGCGGGTCACCTTCTGCAGCACGCTGGCCGCCTTGGCGATGGACGCGGTCATCGCGGCCGCGACCGAACCGCCGAAGCTGATCACCGACGCGGCCAGCGCCGGCAGCCACAGGGTGATCAGCCAGGACACCAGCTCGGTGATGATCCCCTTGATCACCTCCTCGATGACCACCATCACCATCGACCACATCTGCAGCACCTCGGCCACCGAACCGGCGGCCGAGCCGATGCCGCGGATGCCGGAGGAGAAGTCGCCGAGCGCTTCCTTCGCCGCGTTGCCGGCGTCGTCCACCCACTCGGCCAGCGCGGTGTCGCCGGTGCGCTCGAAGTCGTCGGCGAGCGCGACGAAGCCCTGGGCGATCGTGACGAAGTTCTCCGAGGCGTGCCCGATGGCCGGGCCGTCACCGGTGACCTGGTGCAGCGCGTCCTGCAGCGGCTGGACGAGCTCGAGCAGCATGTTCAGGCCGTGGCTGACCAGCCAGCCGATCGGGTCCATGGCGAAGGTGACCATGTCGCCGGCGGCCGCGCCGACGAACGCCGCGCCGTCACCCACCAGCGCCGCCCCCGCGGACGCCAGCTCACCCGGGTTGTCGGCCTCCGCGGCCTGCCGGGCGTGCTCGCCGATCTTCTTGCCGGCCTTGTAGGCGGTGCCGGCCACGGGCACGTACCCGGCGGCGCGGTCGAGGTTGGCGCCCATGCTCTCGTCGTAGGCCTCGACGTTCAGTGCGTCGGCGATGCTCTTCTTCGGCTCGGTCATCCGCCCTGCCCGATCGCGTCGATTTCCGCTTCGTACCGGCCGAAGGTGACCTTGCCGGCGTCTTCGGTGCCCTGGTACATCTCCGCGGCTTTGGTGAGCTTCGTGGTGAAGCCGTCCACGCCGTCCTTGAGGTCGGTGAGCAGGGAGCGCAGCTCGGTGAGGCGGTCGGTGTAGCCCTGCTTGGCGAAGAGGCCGATCAGCCCCCAGGCTTCGTTCGTCACGTCGGCGGCGTCGATCTTGGCGCCGAACTTGTCCGCCTCCTGTTCGTAGAACGGCAGCTGTCTGGCGTAGGCGGAGATCGCCCCGATGTTGGTCTGGATTCCTTCTGGCATCGCGGGTTCCTCAGGATCGGCGGAGGATGGGGCCTTGGCCGAAGTCGTCGTCGTCCTCGGCGGCGGGCCGGCGGGCGGGCCGCGACGGCTGCCGCGGCTGTGGCTCCGACGCAGGCTCGGGCGCCGCGGTTCCGAATGCTTCGGCCTGGGCTTCGCGCACCTGCGCCGAGACGTCCACGCCGAACGCGTCGCCGAAGGTCTCGTCGACGATCCCGGCCTGCTGCTGCGCGGCCGCGGCCGCCGCCCGGCGGATGGTGCTCATGATGGTGGCGGCCAGCTGCCCGGCCTCGACGCGCGTGGCCCCGGCGGTGAGCCGCAGGTCGGTGATGGTGCCGCCGGCCCCCGCGGTGACGGTCACGGTGCCGTCGGGCGAGGTCACGGTGGTCTCCAGCCGGGCGATCCGCTCCTGCATGTCGCCGACGCCGGCGAAGCGGGCTTCGGCCTGCCGCACCTTGCTCTGGAAGTTCTGGAACTGGGCGATCAGCTCGTCCATCTGGGCGGACATCGGGTCTCCCTTTGCTGCGGTCCGGGGCCTGTGTGGCGCATCATGGCAGATCCGTTCCGCCGCCGATCGCGTTTCGCGCCGATCGCCCGCTCAGAAGTCGGCGAGCTCCACGGTGACGGTGCAGGTGTCCCCCACGCCGACGCCTTCGGCCTCCCGGACGGCCCGTTTGAGAGGCAGGACGTACGCCTCGCGCGCACCGTCCGGGAAGATCGAGGTCTTCCAGCTCGTGGCGCCGATCGTCACCCGGACGCGCACCGAACCGAAGCCGCGCCGCGGCTCGGCGGCGAGTTCACGGATGTCCTCCGACGCGTCGGCGGGCAGGCTGACGAAGACCCAGCTGTCGGTGCGCCGGGCATCCCATTCCCACAGCTCGGCGTCGAAGAGGATGATCACGCCCGCAGTGTCACACAGGGCACCGACAATTCCCGTCAGAGGCAGGGCGGCCGGTAACCGTCGATGCGCAGGCCCCGGAACTCCAGCTCGTTCGGCGTCTTCCCGACGAACACCAGCCCACGGGCCTCCTTAAGCGCCGACGCGAACGAGTACGACGGCGTCCCCAGCTCCGGCAGTGACGTCCACCGGTGCGGGGCGAAGCCGAAGAACTTCGTCACCAGCCGTCCGCCCGTCGACGGCACGAGCGTCAGCCACTTGTCGCCGCCGCTCCAGTGGGACGCCGGGCGCAGCTGGACGTACAGATCCTCGGTCGCGCGGTAGGTGAGCAGGAATCCCGCCGACCGGGACAGGTCGGCCTGCGCCTCGAACCGGTTCCCCATCCAGACGACGGCCACGTGCCACTCGGCGTTCAGGAACGTCACCTTCGCCGCGTACCGGCGTCCCTCGGGCACGAGCAGGCTCCCGGTGGCCGGGACCGTCGTGCCTTCGCCGCTGGCCAGCCACTGCTGCAGCCGGTCGATCGACGGGGTCGCGCACTCGCGGCCCGGCGACGCGGTGGCCGGGGCCGGACCGGTCAGCGGGACCACCACCAGGGCAGCCAAGGCGGAAAGCGTTCTGGCGAAAGGGAACCGACCGCGCATTCCCGGCAAGCTAGCACCGCGGCCCGCCGAGCACCACCTGCCCGGGCGGGCCGGCAGGCCGCACGGCTAGGCTCGTCGGCGGCGAAAACGACCATTTTCGCCGAGGCAAGCGCACCACGACGCGGGAGAACAACCCATGCTGGACCGAGCGGTCATCGACGCACTCTTCCCTGCCGACCTGCCCGAGCCCGAGCACTGGGAGCAGCAGTACCCCGCCCGCGACCTCCCCGAGGGCGCGCTGGTCACGCGCCTGGGCCCGTCTCCGACCGGGTCCCTGCACCTGGGCGGCGTCTACGTCGGCCTGATCGACCAGGACGTCGCCCGGCGCTCCGGCGGCCGCTACCTCGTGCGCGTCGAGGACACCGACCAGTCCCGCGAGGTGGCGGGCATCCTCGAGCAGTTCGAGCGCGGCTTCTCCTACTTCCACCTCGCCGCCGACGAGGATCTCCACCGCGGCGGCGGCTACGGCCCGTACCAGCAGTCGGCCCGCGAGCGGATCTACCTCACCTACGTCCGCGAGCTGCTCCGCGAGGGCAAGGCCTACCTCGACTTCGCCACCAAGGAGGAGCTGGCCGCGATCACGCAGCGGCAGCAGGCCACCAAGCTGCCCACCGGTTACTACGGCAGCTGGGCCATCTGGCGTGACGCCGACCCGGCCGACGTCCAGGCCAAGCTCGACGCCGGCGCCCCGTACGTCGTGCGGTTCCGCGCGCCGGACGACACCGGCGCCCGCGCCCGGTTCACCGACGCCATCCGCGGGCCGCTGGAAGCCGAGGCGAACCGCAACGACGTCGTCATCCTCAAGAGCTCCGACCAGAGCCCGCGGCTGCCGACCTACCACTTCGCGCACGCCGTCGACGACCACCTCATGCGGGTGAACCTGGTGATCCGCGGAGACGAGTGGATCTCGTCGGTGCCGGTGCACCAGCAGCTGTTCGACGCGCTCGGCTTCGAGCCGATCACCTACGCGCACATCGCGCCGCTGATGAAGCAGGAGGGCGGCAGCAAGCGCAAGCTGTCCAAGCGCAAGGACCCGGAAGCGTCGGTCGACTTCTTCATCGAGGCCGGCTACCCCGCCGAGGCCGTCCTGTACTACCTGCGCGGCCTCGTCAACGGCCGGCTCGCGGAGATGCCCCTGGAGCAGGCGCTCACCGAGCCGATCAACCTCGACGAGTGCGGCGTCGCGGGCCCGCTGGTGGACCTGGTCAAGCTCGACGACATCGCCGCCGACCACATCGCCACGCTGTCCGGCGCCGAGATCCTCGAGGCCGTCCGCGGCTGGGCCGGGCGGTTCGACCCCGAGCTGCGCCGGGTCCTGGACGAGGAGCCGGACCTCGCGCTGCGCGCGCTGGCCGTCGAGCGCGAAGGGGCCGAGAACCCGCGCAAGGACCTGAAGAAGTGGAGCGAGTTCCGCGCGGTCTACGGTTTCTTCTTCCCGCAGCTCCACGCGGCGGTCACCGGCCCCGAAGACGAGCGCATCGCCGCGCTCGGCGTCGCCCCGGAGGTCGTCCAGGCCGTGGCCCGCGACTTCGCGGCGGACTACCGCCAGCTCGACGACGGCCAGGAGTGGTTCGACCAGATCCGCACGGTCGCGGCCAAGCACGGCTTCGCCCGCAACGCCAAGGAGTTCAAGAAGAACCCCGAGGGCTTCCCCGGTTCCATCCGCGAGGCGTCCCAGATCATCCGCATCGCCCTGACCGGGTCGACGCGCAGCCCGGACCTGCACGCGATCACGCAGGCGCTGGGGCAGGACGAGGTCCTGGGCCGGATCGCGGCGCTCACCAAGTAGGGCCGGTGGGCTCCGGCGGCGGCGCCGGAGCCCTGGCCGCCACCTCGGTGATGCCGCCGCAGTCGCGACGCGCCGGAGACCCCGCCTCAGGCGCGGAAGCCCCGCCGCGGTGTTCCCGCGCCTCCGCCGGTTGTGCCCCCGATACCCGCCCTCAGGCGCCGGAGCCCTCGTCGTCCTCGAACGGGCGGAACGCGAACCGCACCACGCTCGGGGCCCTTGCTCCGCTGTCGGCCACCGCGGTGATCAGGCCCGCCGCGTCCTCCCGGTCCAGCCGGGCCAGCAGGCGGGCCAGCTCTTCCGGCGCTCCCACCGGTTCCGCCGGGGTCTGGATCAGCGTGCGGTGGAGGATGCCCATGTCCCAGCCGTCCGCGCTGCCGCTGCCCGCCGCCGTCCGGATCGTCGCGTCCAGCAGCCAGCGCGGTGGCTTCCCGGTCAGCGCCGGGGTTGCGTGCGCCGTCAGGCCGACCACCTGGTCGGCGCGGAGCAGGCCGTCGCTGAGAGTCGCGAGCCACACCTTGGTCAACCCCATGGATCAAGGATTAACAGCCCGGCGCTGGCGCCGCAATCCCCCGGCCGCTCACTCGGGCGGTTCGTGGGTTCCCTGGGCTCGCTCACGATCCGATACCCCACCCGGCCGAACGGTCATCGTCGGTGCGGGGACGGCCAAGCAGGACCGCCCAGACGACCTTCCCGCCGGCCCAGGATCGGCTGCAGCCCCACGACCGGGCGATCTGCGCGACGAGCTTCAGCCCCATGCCGGGTTCGAACGGGGACCGCCGTTCGAGCAGCACGGCCGGCCGCGCGTCATGGTCGGCCACGGCGACCGTGCACGCCCCGCGGCGCAGGTCGAGCCGCACCTTCGGCTCGGAATCGGTGTGCCGCACCACGTTCTCGACCAGCTCGGTGGCAATCAGGCGGGCGTCCTCGGCGAGTTCCGGCCCTCCCACTCGCTCAGCTTGCCCGTGACGAACTCGCGGACGTACGCCGAAGTGCCCTCGGCGCGCGGGAAGGTGCGTTCGCACCGGCGGCGCACCGAGTAGTCCAGTGCCGCCCTCGCGGCCGCCAGGTCGGCGCGGACCGGGACGTAGCGGTCGACGACGTGGCGGCACCGGTGGCGATGGTGGCGCCGGGCATGCCGAATTGCGCGGGGCCGGGCGACGGCGCGGATCCCGGCTTGGCCGCAGAGCGGTGCGCTCGGCCGGGAGCGCGCTGAGGTGGCTCGACCGGAACGGGTCCGGGTGCTGGGCGGCGAGCACCGCCGCCGGCAGGTCCGCGGGAAGGGGGCGAGCACCCGCGTGAGAGCGTCCAAGCCGCCCGCGAGGCGACCGGGGCGGCGACCAGGGAACCGGGCCGGCCGCGGACGTGAGATGCTCGACCGCGCAGGCAGGCCGAAGGCGGGAGGCGCAGCGGGTGACCACCTGGATCGACGTGATCAACTTTGTCCGGACGCGGTACGAGGTCCTCGAGGAGTCGGAGGACTGGCTGCGGTTCCGGCTGGAGGGCCCGCGGAACCGCACCCAGCAGGCGACGGTGCACCACCTCGCCGAGCTCGACGGCGGCTCGTGGATCGAGATCTCCTCCCCCGTCGGCTGGGCCGACCGGGTCGACCTGCGGCGGCTGCTCGAGCTCGCCGGTGCCTCGGCGGTCGGCGGCGCGGCGGTGGTCGACGGCGTCGCGCTGCTCAAGCACACGGTGCCGCTGGAGGATCTCAGCATCCAGGAGGAGTTCGAGCGCCCGCTGAAGGCGGTCGTCGCCCGTGCGGACGCGTTCGAGCACGAGCTCACCGACGCCGACGAGTTCTGACCGTCCACACGGGACGGGTCAGGACCCGGAGCGGCGCGCCCGGTCGGTGCGCCGCCGGTTCTCCTTTTCCAGGGCGGTGACGAGCTCTTCCTTCGACATCCGCGACCGCCCGGGCACGCCGAGCTGCTTGGCGCGTTCGTAGAGGTGCTGCCGGCTCGCGGTCGCGTTCACGCCGCCGCGGGTCGGCCGTTCCGGCTGCCCGGCCCCGCCGGCGGCCTGTTCGTCGGAAGGCCCGGGTTCGGGTTTCGGTTCCCAGTGGTCGCCGACCTTCTCGAAGGTGTGCTTCAGCGCGGCGTAGGCGGTTTGCTGCGCCCGCCGTCCGGGGCCGTAGGTCCGCAGGGCGGAGTCGTGCGCGGCCACCCAGGTGTCCTGGGCCTTGCGCGGCGACCGCAGGAGGGTGCTGGGCAGGTCTTCGCGTCCGGGCATGCGGGCTCGGCTACCCGGCGGCGGGGATGCCGAAACGGCGACAGGCGTACCCGGAGGGTCGGTTCGCGTACCCACAGGGTCGGTTCGCGTACCCGGAGGGTCGGTTCGCGTACCCGGAGGGTCGGGCGGGGTTGTCCGAAGAGGACTGACGGCGGCCTGCCGTGCGGTGCCGCGGCCGGATCGGGCATTCTGGGGACCGGTGTTTTCCGGACGCGGGGACGAGAGGGCGGACATGGGTGTTTCACCCGATTTGACCATTCCGGAGCGGGTCGACAGCCCGGTTCCGCCGCAGCCGCCCGCCTCCGGGGTGGCGCGGTGGCTGCTGGAGCACCGGGTGGCGCCCGTCGGGCGGGCCGGCGGCGAGGACCACGGCACGCCGCAGGCCTGGTGGAAGGTCATGTGCCTGACCGGCGTCGACTACTTCTCCACCCTCTCCTACCTGCCCGGGATCGCCGCGCTCGCCGCCGGGGCGCTGTCGCCGCTCGCGACGCTGCTGATCGTCGCGCTGACGCTGCTCGGGATGCTCCCGATGTACCGCCGGGTCGCCCGCGAAAGCCCGCACGGGCAGGGCTCGGTGGCCATGCTGGAAACCCTGCTGCCGTTCTGGCGGGGCAAGCTCTTCGTGCTCACCCTGCTCGGGTTCGTCGCCACGTCGTGGATCATCACGATCACGCTTTCCTCGGCCGACGCCACCGTGCACATGCTGGAAAACCCGTACCTGCCGGGGTTCCTGCACGGCCACGCGGTGCTCATCACCGTCGTGCTGCTGCTGATCCTCGGCGGCGTCTTCCTGCTCGGGTTCAGCGAGGCCGTCGGCGTCGCGATCCCGCTCGTCGCCGTCTTCCTGCTGCTCAACGCCGTGGTCACGGTGGCAGGCGTGATCGACCTCGTGGGCGACCCGGCCGCCCTCTCGCACTGGACCGGCGCGCTGACCGCCGGCGGCGGCGGGTTCACCGGCATCATCGGGCCCGCCGTCATCGCGTTCCCGATGCTGGTGCTGGGCCTGTCCGGGTTCGAAACCGGCGTCAGCATGATGCCGCTGGTCGCGGCCGGCGGGAAGAACGCCGAGGAGAAGCTCGAGTCCCGCATCCGCAACACGCGCAAGCTGCTGACCGCCGCCGCGCTCGTCATGTCGGTGTTCCTGATCGCGACCAGCTTCGTCACCACGGTGCTGATCCCGGCCGACGCCTTCAAGGACGGCGGCGAGGCCAACGGCCGGGCCATGGCCTACCTCGCCCACCGCGAACTCGGCGAGATCTTCGGGACCGTCTACGACGTCAGCAGCGTCCTCATCCTGTGGTTCGCCGGCGCGTCGGCGATGGCCGGGCTGATCAACATCGTGCCGCGGTACCTGCCCTCCTACGGCATGGCCCCGGAGTGGGGCCGCGCCGTCCGGCCGGTGGTGATCGTCTACACGGTGATCAGCATCCTGATCACCGTCGCGTTCGGCGCCGACGTCAACGCCCAGGCCGGTGCGTACGCCACCGGGATCCTGGCGATGATGGTCTCCGGCGCGGTCGCGGTCAGCATCTCGGCGATCCGGCACCGCCAGCGCGGCGCCGCGGTGGGCTTCGTCGTGCTCACGCTGGTCCTGCTGTACGCCCTGGTCGAGAACGTCATCGAGAAGCCGGACGGGATCGCCATCTCGGCCCTGTTCATCCTCGGGATCATCGTCGTCTCGCTGATCTCCCGGGTCACCCGGACGACGGAGCTGCGGGCCGACCACATCGAGTTCGACGAGGAGGCGCGCCGGTTCGTCGCGGAATCGCTGGCCCATGACGGCGCCCTGCACATCATCGCCAACCGGCGCCAGGGCGGCGACGACGCCGAGTACTCGGCCAAGGAGGCCGAGCAGCGTGCGATGAACCCGGTTCCCGGCGCGGCCGACATCCTGTTCCTCGAGATCGACGTCGTGGACCCGTCGGAGTTCAGCAACGTGCTCAAGGTCCGCGGCGTCGACATCGACGGCCACCGGGTGCTCCGCGCGGCGAGCCCGGCGGCCCCCAACGCGATCGCCGCGATCCTGCTGGCCCTGCGCGACGTGACGGGCGTGCGGCCCCAGTGCCACTTCGAGTGGGCCGAGGGCAACCCGCTGGGCCACCTGTTCCGCTACCTGCTCCTCGGCCGGGGTGACACGGCACCGGTGGTCCGGGAGATCATCCGCAGCAGCGAGAAGAACCCCGAACGGCGCCCGGGCATCCACGTCGGCGGCTGAGGAGATCGGCGGCGGGGCCGCCCACGCTCCGGTGGCGGCCGCCCCGCCGGCGGACCGGGGCACGGGCGGGCGCCCGCGGGATCACGGGGCACCTCGCCCCGCCGCTCCCCGCGAAACGACAGCTCCTGCTCCGCGGCGCCAGAGACCTGACCCCGCCGGCTCCGCTCAGCCGCCGATCACCGCGCCGGTGGCGGCGGGCCGGCCCGGCGAACCGGAGCGCGAGCGGGCGCCCGTGCCGGACCGCGGTCCCCCGCCGGGCGGCGGGCCTGGGAGGGTGCCCGGGCCGGTGCCCGGGACGGCGGTGGGGCCGCCGGGCGGGCGGCGCGCGCCGGGCGTTCGGGCGGCGGTACCGGGCCGGGCCGGTTGGCCCAGGAGTCGAAGAGCAGGATCAAGCCCGCGAAGACGGCGAAGCCGATCCCCAATGCCACGTTGACCAGCGCGCCGAGGATGCCGGCCACGAGCAGCACCGGGAACACCGCCATCAGGCAAAACGGGTCGATGCGGCCGAATTTCGGGCGCTTGCCTTCGCGTGGACTCACTCCGGCTTCCTTCGCGACATTCCTGCAGTATGCAGGGCCCGGCCCGGCGCTGCCACCCGATCGGCGCATCTGATCGATCATGATCACGGCGGGTGAGCGACGCGTGACGGCGGACAGAAACGGACAGGATTCCGCCGCTTCCGGGGAGAAACCGGCCTCCCGTGGTGCAATGGCGCCGCCGGAAGGGGTACGCGCATGAAGCGGATCGGTCACGCACTCCTGGTCCTGGTGACGATGGGCGGCGCGCTCGCCGGAGCCGCCCCGGCCACCGCGAGCCCGGCGCCGCCGCCCACGCTCGAGTTCGCCAACCCGGACAGCCAGGCGCTGTTCGGCTCCGCCTACGCCGCCGCGCTGCAGAACCTGTTGCACACCAACACCATCGGTTACGACGCCAAGTACGACCGGACCGGGCTGCTCGACCCGGCCACCGGCATCGTCCGCGCGGGCGGCGGCTACGCCCAGCCCTGGACCCGGGACAGCTCGGTGAACAGCTGGAACGCCACCAGCCTGCTCAACCCGGCCCTGGCGAAAAATACGCTGTGGGCCGTCGTCGACAGGGACCCGGCCGGCGCCCTGCGCGTGCAGCAGGACGACCAGCAGTGGGACCAGGTCGTCTGGGTGACCGCCGCCTGGCACCACTACCTGGTCACCGGCGACCGGGCCTTCCTGGAGGACGCCTACCGGACGGCGGCGGACACCCTGGCCATCCGCGAACACGCCACCACGGCCGGCTTCAACGCGACGTACGGGCTGTTCACCGGCGCGTCGTTCTTCAACGACGGGATCGCCGGCTACCCCGCGCCGCCCGCGGACGCGACCGAGTCGGTCAGCACCGGGAGCATGCCGTGGCCGGGCGTCGCGAGCGGGATGTACCTGAGCACCAACGAGCTCTACTACGCCGCCTACGTCAACGCCGCGAACTTGGCCGGGGAACTGGGCCGGCCGGAGACCGCGGGGTACCGGACCAAGGCCGACGCCCTCCGGACGGCGATCAACGACCGCTTCTGGAACCCCGCCACCGGCCTGTACGACTACCAGCTCCTCGCCGACGGCCGCCGCGGCGCCTTCCAGGAGGGCACCGGGCTGGCGTTCGCGCTGCTCTTCGGCGTCGCGAACCCGGCGCAGGCCGGGTCGATCCTGAGCCACGCCCGGGAACTGCCCTGGGGCATGCCGGACACCTTCCCGAACTGGGCGCGCTACAGCGACGCGCAGCCCGGCCGGCACAACGCCATCGTCTGGCCGCTCGTCCAGGGGCTGTGGGCGAAGGCCCTGGCCGGGCAGGGCGAAACGAACGCCTACGCCGCGGAGACCGCCCGCCTGGCCAAGCTCGCCGGCGCCAACAGCGGGTTCTGGGAAATCCACAACGGCACCACCGGTGTCGTCGACGGCGGCTGGCAGCGGCTGGGCGACACCGTGAAGTTCCACTGGGGCTCCGAACCGGACCAGACCTGGTCGGCCACCGCGTTCCTCGACATGATCCACACCGGGCTGTTCGGGCTCACCTTCACCGGCCGCGGGCTGTCGTTCACCCCGCACCTCCCGGCGGGCTGGGGCGACGTGACGCTGCGGAACCTGCGGTACCGCGGAGCGACCCTGACCATCGCGCTGCACGGCGCGGGCACCACGATCCGGTCGGTCACGGTCGACGGCCGGGCCGCCCGCGCGGAGCTGCCGGCCACCCTGACCGGCGAACACACCGTCGACATCACCCTCACCGGAGCACCGGCCGGCGACCGGGACGCCGACGGCGTGCCCGACGACCGGGACCGCTGCGCCGACACGGCGGGCACCGCGGCCCTCGCCGGCTGCCCCGACCCCGCGCACCTCGAAGCCGAAGACGCGCACAACGCCGGCGGCGTCAAGACGAACGTGAACCACACGGGCTATTCGGGCCGCGCGTTCCTCGACGGCCTCTGGGCGCAGGGTGCGTCGACGGCCTTCACCGTGCACCGCCCCACGACCGCACCGGCGCGCGGCGCGATCACCGTCCGGTACGCCAACGCCAACGGCGACACCCGCACGATGACGCTGTCCGTGGACGGGCAGCCGCTGCGCCAGGTCGGCTTCCCGAAGGTGTCGGACAGCTGGGACGCCTGGGGCACGACGACGTTCGCCGACGTGCCGCTGACCGGCCGGGACCCGGTGGTGACCCTGTCCCAGGGCCCGGGCGACACCGGCGCGATCAACCTCGACTGGCTGGAGTACCGCTAGCGGACGGCGAACACCATCCCGATGTCGGCGGCCGCCTGGACCGGGTCCTGGACGGCCTCGACGGTGAAGCCGCGCGCGGTGAAGACGTCACGGACCGTCTCGCGGTGCCGGGCCCAGCCTTCGACCTCGACGACCGCCTGCCGGACCAGCGGCCAGTGCCGGTCGTCGAGCCCGCGCAGGACGTCGAGCTCGGCGCCTTCGACGTCGACCTTGAGCAGGTCGACGCGCTCGATGCCCTGTTCGTCGAGCACCGCCGAGAGCGGCCGGACGCGGACGCGGTGGGTCTCGAGCTGCCGCATCACCCGCAGCTTGCGCCCGACGATCCCGCGCAGCAGGGGCGCGGGCACGCGGCGCAGGCCGGCCCCCAGGCCGCCGCGGCGGATCATTTCGACGACGCTGGCGGTGACCCGCCGCCGCTCGGCCTCGACGTTCCCTTCGTCCCGCCACGACGACGAGAAGATGGTCGCCGCCGGGAAGTAGCTGAAGTCGAGCTCGTCCTCGGCGGCCGCCAAGCCGAAAGGCAGCGCTTTCAGCCGGCCGCCGAAGAAGTCGCGGCCGTTGCGTTCCAGGGTGGCGTGCAGCGGCGGCAGGGGCTCGAACGCGAAGATCCGCACGTCCCCGTCCAGCCGCTCGTACACCGCGGCGGAGAAGACCCCGACGTTGGCGCCGACGTCGAGGACGGTCGCGCCGGGGGTGAGCTCGATCCCGTTGGCGAAGTAGGCGCCCACCTCTTCGCGCAGGAAGGACACCTCCCACGGGTTGATGCTGTGGAGGTCGATCGCGTCCATGGTCACGCGCAGAGGCTTATCAGCATCGGAATCCGCGGGGCACCCCCGTTCGGCGGCACTCGGTTCCGGTTCGGTTGCCGCGCCGGTGCCGGCGCCGGCGCGGGGAAAACCCCGCGCCGTCACCGAAGCCGGTTCACCGCTCCTCTTCGACGTGCAGTGCGCCCTGTTCCGGGCCTGCGGCCACAGCCGGGCCCGCGTCCACCGCGACCTCGTCGGCCTCCGTGTCGGCCGGTGGGCCGTCGCCCTCGACCGCTTCCAGCTGGATCGGTTCCTGCGTCACCTCGCCGGTGTCCGGGTCCTCGCGCGCCCACCGGCGGGAGTCCAGGCCGTCGGGGTCGTCGTCGAGCTCGAGCCGTTGCTGCTGCTCGGAACGGGCAGTGTCCGGTTCGGACATTGGTGGTCCCTCCGTCGTGCGGTCGTTCACTCGGCCGGGTCCGGCACCTCGGTCGCCGGGTCCGGGCGCTCCTCGCCGAGCCGGTCGCCCAGCCCGCGCGGGTGGGCCTGCTCCCACGGCGTCATGCCGTACTTCGTGACGCCCGACCAGTGCTCGGGCGGGTCCATGCCCTCCTCGAGCGGGTCGGCCTTGATCCGGTCCTCGTCGAGGTCCTCGGCGCTGTTGAGCGCGGCCGGGTCGGTCTCGACCGCGTCGGGCTCGCCGGTGTCCTGCGGCGGGTCGTAGCTCTGGTTCGGCTCGGTCATCGGGCTCCTTAGTCCGGTGTTCCCCGGGCTTCCCGCTGACGCCGCCACGAAACACGCAGCGGCCGGCGGCAGCCTTCGCCGGTCCGGGCCAGCAGGACCACGCCCACGACGGCCACCGCGGCCGCCGGAACCCACACGAAAGCGTGACCCGGTTCGAGGCGTTCGCCGGTCAGCAACCGGGCGGCGGGCACCGCGGCGAGCGGGTCGAGCAGCACCAGCGCGGGCATCGACCACGACAGCGTGCCCCTGGCGTAGGCCTGCTGGCTGCCGAGCTGCGCGACCACGGCGACGGCGAGAGCCGCCCACAACGCGGCGCCGCCCAGGGTCGGCAGCAGGCCGCGTTCGCCGAACGTCTTGAGCGCGACGGAGATCAGCACCGCCGCGACACCGGCGGCGATCCCGGCCGACGCACCGCAGGCGAGTGCACCCCGCGGGCCGCGCCCGGACCGGCTGCTCAGCGCGACCAGGCCCGCGGCCACGAGCACCGCGGCCACGACCGCGAACCAGGGCGGCAGGTGGTCGCCGGTGCCGGCGGCGGGCCGCGCCGCGACGAGGAAGACGGCCAGGCCACCGCAGGTGCAGAGGGCGCCGAGGCCGTCCGCCCGCGACGGCAGGCACCGGTCGCGCACGGACCGGATCGCCAGCGCGACGACCAGACCCCCGGCCAGCACCGGCTGCACGATGGCGACCGGGGCCAGGGCGAGGGCCACGACCTGGAGCAGCGTCCCCAGCACGGTGGCGCTCTGCCCGGCCACCCACTTCGGCCGCGTCACCAGCCGGCGCAGCTCGAGGCCGCGCGCGTCCGTACTGCTCGACGCGGCCTCGTGCTGCAGGACCGACCCGGTGGCGAACAGGACGGCCGCGCCCGCGGCGACGGCCGTGCCGGGGAAGAAGGCGGGGATGGGCACGCGCACCAGGTACCCCGGCCGCGGGCCGGTTATCCCGCGGGCCGGTGGGGTAGCCGGGCCGGTATGGATCCGACGCGCGACGGTCACAGCCGGACGAAGCCCGCGTGGGCGCACCGGGCTTTGCGAAAGGTCGAGGACGCCCAGGCGCTCGACGGCCCGGCCACCAAGCTCCGGCGGCTGCTGGCCGGCGTGGCCGAAAGCCGGCTCGGCCGGCAGCTGCGCGGCCAGGAGCTGGGACACCCCCTGCACCCGCTCGCGGTGACGCTGCCGATCGGTGCCTGGGTGTGCTCGGCGGTGTTCGACCTGCTCCCGGACGGCCGTGACCCGGCCCGCCGCCTGGTCGCGGCCGGGCTGCTGACGGCCCCGGCGGCGGTGGTACTCGGCCTGGCCGACTACGCGGGTCTCGACGAGCGGCAACGCCGCGTCGGCCTGGTGCACGCGGCAGCCAACACGGCGGCGGCGGCCCTGTTCGGCGCGTCCTACCTGGCCCGCCGCCGCGGGGCCGGCGGGCGGCTCCTGGGCGCGCTGGGTCTCACCGCGGTGAGCGTGGGCGGCGCGCTCGGCGGCCACCTCGCCTACGCCCAGGGCGCCGGGGTGTTCCGCTGGCAGCCGTTGGACGACCTCGACCCCGCCGAGCTGGCCGGGACCGCTCCGGCCGCGCCCCGCAACCCGGCCTGACCCGCTTCGATCACCCGGCACCGGGGTAACCCCCGCCCATGACCGAATCCGAGCAGGGCCCGCTGACTCCCGACGTGCCGCCGCCACCCGGCACCCCGGAACTCGACCTCGACGTCCCCGTTCCCGAGGCACACCGGGAAAAGCCCGGCTCTCAGGACGTCGACGACGACGCCGGCGAAGTCGAACCGCCCGGCTGAGGCCACGGCGACGCCGCGGTCATCAGGCCGATCATGCCCGCCACCAGGCGCATCTGGTCCACCGTGCGGATGTCGGCCTCCACCAGCCGCGGTGAGCACACGAGGACCGCCAGGGCCTGGGCCCGCGACAACGCCACGTTGAGCCGGTTGCGGGACAACAGGAAATCCAGGCCGCGCGGCAGGTCGACCGCCGACGACGACGTCATGGTGGTGATCACCACCGGGGCCTCCTGGCCCTGGAAGCGGTCGACCGTGCCCACCCTGACCCCGGGGAACCCGGCGTCGGCGAGGGCCCGGGTCACCGTCCGCGCCTGCAGGTTGTACGGCGCCACGACGAGGATGTCGGCGTCGCCGAGCGGCCGCGGCGGGCCGTGGTCGGTCCACAGGCGACCGTGCACTTCGGACACGATGCGCACCACCTCGGCCGCTTCCTCAACCGACCGGGTCGTGTTGCCGCGGTGGTCCACTTCGGCCAGGTACAGCCCCGCCGCGACGCCCTCCAGGGCGCGGCCGGCCGCCGACGGGTGCGCGTGCAGCCGTCCGGCGTAGGACAGGTCGGACACCGGTTCGCACACCGCCGGGTGCATGCGCCGCGTCTCGTCGAGGAAGTAGCCCAGCGACGGCGGCATGATCTCGGCGTCGCCGATCAGGTGCCCCAGCGCCGAAGCCTCCGCGCCCGCCGGGTGCGTGCCCTGCACCACCTGTGGCAGCTGCTGCGGGTCGCCCAGCAGCAGGACGTTGCGCGCGCACACCGACACCGCGAGCGCGTCGGCCAGGGCGAACTGACCGGCCTCGTCGATGATCACCAGGTCGAAGGGCTCTTCGCGGATCGCCGCGTTGGCGAAGGTCCAGGCCGTCCCGCCGACCAGGTGCCCGGTGTCGTGCTCCGCGCGCCACTTCACCAGCGCCGGGTTGCTCTTCGGCTGCTCCCACGGCGCCGCCGGGTCCGGCGTCCTCTTCGCCCGCTTGGCGCACGGCAGGTCCGGTGCGTTCTTCTTGGCCGCGCTCAGCACGTTTTCCACGGCCTTGTGGCTGTTCGACGTCACCGCGACGGTCCGCCCGGCCCGCACGAGGTGGGCGATCAGCTTCCCGGCGAGGTAGGTCTTGCCCGCGCCGGGCGGCCCCTGCACGGCCAGCGTGGAGCCGTCCAGGGCGTCGACCGCCTCGATCACCGTGGCGACCAGGTCCGGCCCCGGTGCCGGCAGCGCCGCGCCGCCACGCAGCCGCGGCGGTGTCCGCCGGAGCAGGTCGACACCGGGGTGCCGCGGCAGCTCCGGGAGCGCGTCGACGACCAGCCGG
The DNA here is from genome assembly GCF_040674975.1 of Amycolatopsis sp. NPDC049688. Classification (NCBI taxonomy): domain Bacteria; kingdom Bacillati; phylum Actinomycetota; class Actinomycetes; order Pseudonocardiales; family Pseudonocardiaceae; genus Amycolatopsis; species Amycolatopsis sp. NPDC049688. Next base: position 959,929 of record NZ_JBFANY010000001.1, on the reverse strand, counting down.
GCGAGGTCGGCGACCGCCTCGTCCTTCGGCGAGGGCCGGACCGGGCTGCCGGGCAGCACCGCGGACGGCCGGTCGTTCGTGGTCGCGTCCGGCGGGCAGCTCTCCTCCAGGGTCAGCTCCACGGCCGACGCGGCGACGACCTTCGCGTCGCGGGCGGTGTCGCCGTAGCGCAGCCGCACGTCGTCGCCCGGGGCGAAGGGGTGCGGCCGGTCCGGGTCGCACGCCAGCTGCAGCGTCCGCTTCGCGGTGCGCGCCCGCCCGGACGGCGGCACCCACTCCCCCGCTTCCAGGGCGACCGGCACGGCGCAGGCGGTGTCCACTTCGAGATCGCCGAGCGGCGCGGCCAGCTGGCGGAAGTACTCCCACCACGCCGGGTTCGTCTCGCGGCGGTGGTAGCCGACGGCCGCCGCGAGCAGCGCACGGGCCCGCTCCTCGCCGGTGAAGGCGCCCGGGTCGTCCGGGAGTCCCTCCAGCAACGGGTCGACCAGCGCGGCCAGCTGCGCGGCCCGTTCGGCGCGCCGCTCGGCGGCGACGTCCTCCTCGGCCGCGCGCAGCAGCGCGTCCTCGGCGGATTCCGCGGCCGGTTCCGGGACGTCGATCCCCGCGTCGGCGCGGACCCGGTGCAGGAACCCGAAGAGCCGCTGGGCGGAGAGGCAGTCGTCCTCGGTGTTCTCGGCGATGCGACGCAGCACCTCGTCGGCGCGTTCCGGCGCCCCGGTCTGCGCGAACGCCAGGTACTCCTCGTACGCGTCGACGTCGGACACGGCGGTTTTCGCGCGGGCGCCGGGCTGGTAGAGCGGTTCGAGGTGGCGGATCGAGTACGACCGCTGCGACACGCGCAGCGCCTTGCGCACGACCGCGTGCAGGTCCACGACCGCGCCGCTGCGCAGCAGGTGGTCGACGGTCTCCTCGCGGGTGCCGTGCACCGCCGCCAGCCGCTTGATCGCGGTGACCTCGTACGGCGCGTAGTGGTAGACGTGCGAGCCGGGGTGTTCGGCGATCCGCGCCGCGGCGAAGTCGACGAACTCTTCGAACGCGCGCCGCTCCTGGGTCCGGCTGTGCGCCCAGAACGGCGTGAACTGCCGGTCGGCGACCGCGCCGAACAGGTACTCCAGCCCCTCGCCCGCGAGGGCGTGCGGGTCGCCGGCGAGGTCGACGAACACGTCGCCCGGCGCGGGCGCGGGCAGGGCGGCCAGCTCGTCGGGGTCGACGATCTCGTAGGCGACCTCGCCGGTGGTGTCCTGCCGGACCTGCAGCGCGGCCTGGGCGCGCAGAGTCGCGAACGCCGTCGCGGACAGGTCCCGCGGCCGGTCGGCCGGGCCGGCCGCGGCCAGGGCGTCGATCGAGCCGAGCCCGGCTTCGACCAGCTTGCGGCGCTGGTCGACGCGCATCCCGGCGACCAGCGAGAGGTCCCGGTCGGCTTCGCGGGCCGTCGCGCAGTGCCGGGCGAAGCCGCAGCCGGCGCAGGCCGGGCGCTCGTCGGCCCACAGCGGGACCGGCAGCCGCGGCGGCCGCCCGGCCAGCCGGGCCCGGAGGCGGTCCACGAGCGGCCGGAAGTCCTCGGTGCGCAGCGTCCGCGTCCCGCCGTCGGTGAGCCGCAGGTGCAGGTGCGGGCCGGCGGGCCAGCCGGCGCGGGTCATCGCGTCGGCGCACGCGGCCAGCCGGACCACGGCCGCGGGCGTGGCCTGCCGGACCGGCGTCGTGTCGTGGACCTCGTAGCGGCCTTCGCCGTCCTGGACCAGGAGGTCCGCCCGGGCCGAGAATTCGCCGTCGAGGAAGACGGCCCGGTGGATCACCGGGACCCCGGAGCGCAACGCCTCCTCCGTCGCCTTCGCGGCGAGCGCGAGGTCTTCGACGCCGTCGGTCTCGTGGCGGCCGGGCTCGGGCCGCGGCGCTCCCGGCAGGCCCGCGGCGAGCGCCTGGACGAGCAGGCTGCGGTGTTCGCATTCGAGCAGGTCGGCGAGATCGGCTGGGGTGAGCATCGCGCCGCAGTCTGGCACGGCAGTCCGGGCGGGCCGGGCACGCCGTCTCCGACACGCCGGGCGCTCGGCGAAAGTTTCGGGATTTCCCCGCTATATCGCCAATTATTGACAGTGCGGTACCTGCCCGCAATAGTGCGGGAAACGAACTGAATATCCGGCGGGCGGATGGGGGAACCTTGTCTTCCAGTGACGAGAACGGAATGCGGCGGCGCAGCTTCCTGATCGGCAGCGGAGCCGTCCTGACGACCTCGGTGTTCGGCGCCCCCGCGGCGCAGGCGAGCCCGCCGGCTTTTCCGGGCGGCTACGACGGCTCGGACCTGTGGTTGCGCTACGAGACCGTCACCGATCCCGGCGTGCTCGCCCGGTACCGGGCCGCGCTCGGCGCGATCGTCGTGGAGAACGCCGAGCGGACCCCGGTCCACCGCCACACGGCGAACCTGAGCATGGCCCCCGGCGCCACCGAGCACCTGGTGCGGAGCACCCTGGAAGCAGCGCGCGACGAACTCGTCCGTGGCCTCGGGGGACTGCTGGGGCGGCCCGTGCCGGTGCTGGGCGGCTTTCCCGACCGCGCGGTGGTCGTGGGCACTCCCGGCACCTCTCCCCTGGTCCGCAGGCTCGTTCCCGCACCCGACCTGAAGCCGCTCGGGACCGACGGATACCTCGTCCGCTCCCTGTCCCGGGGCGGCCGCCGGGTGATCGTCATCGCCGGCAACACCGAGCTCGCCGCGCTGTACGGGACGTTCGCGTTCCTCCGGCGTCTGCAGGCGCAGCAATCCGTCGCCGGCCTGAAACTTTCTTCGGTCCCGAGGATCAATCACCGGTACCTCAACTATTGGGAGACCGAGCGGCTGTACGCCGGCAACAACCCGGCCGGCACCGGCGGGCTGAACGGCGAGAACGGGGCGATGTTCGACTTCACCGCCACCGGCGCGTCCGCCGCGCTGAACCTGCCGGTGATCCTGGACCGGTACGTCGTGGCGGCGCGGGCGATGGCGTCCCTCGGCATCAACGGCATCACGATCAACAACGTCAACGCCAACAGCTTCTACCTCACCCCGGCCGCCATCGAGCAGGAAGCCGCACTGGCGGACGCGTTGCGCCCCTACGGGATCAAGCTGGCCGTCTCCATCAACTACGCGGCGCCGACGGACGCCCGGTTCGCCCCCGACACGCTCACCCGGGAAGAACTCGATCCCTACAGCGCCAAGTTCCGGGACTGGTGGACCCGGCGGGCACGGCAGCTCCAGGCCGCCATCCCCGACTTCATGGGCTTCACCGTCAAGGCGAACTCCGAGGGGCAGCCGGGTCCCCAGGACCTCGGCTACGACCACGGTGACGGCGCCAACGGCATGGCGGCGGCGGTGGCGCCGCTCGGGATGCGGATCTTCTGGCGGACCTTCGTCTACAACGCCGACGTCGACGCGGACCGGCTCAAGCGCGCCTACCTGGAGTTCGGCCCGATCGACGAGGAACTCCAGCCCGACGGCACGATCGGCCGGTTCTCGGAGAACGTCTTCCTGCAGACCAAGAACGGCCCCCTCGACTACCAGGCCCGGGAGCCGGCCAACCCGCTCTTCGGCCGGATGGAACACACGAACCAGGCCCTCGAACTGCAGATCACGCAGGAGTACACCGGGCAGAACACCATGCTGTGCTACCTCGGCCCGCTGTGGGAGGAGGTCCTGAAGTCCGACACGTACGCCACCGACGCGCACGGCAAGCTGCTGGACAAGCGGCTGGTGGGGCACGTGGTGGACGGCACCGCCCAGGGTCACCCGGACAGCGCCATCGTCGGCGTGGGCAACTTCGGCAACGCCGCCAACCTGACCGGGCACCACTTCGCGCAGGCGAACCTGTACGCCTTCGGCAGGCTGGCCTGGGACTGGACGCTCGACGCCCGCGGCATCGCCGAAGACTGGGTCCGGCTGACCTGGGGCAACCACGACTTCGTCGTCCGGACGATCGTGGCGATGATGCTGGGCTCCCGGGAGGCGCTGGTGAGCTACCAGACCCCGCTCGGCGTCGCGCACCAGTTCCGGTCCAGCGACCACTACGGCCCCAACCCGGCCGAACGGCTCGCGCGGGACGACTGGAGCCCGGTGTACTACAACAAGGCCGACGCCGCCGGCCTGGGCTACGACCGCTCCCCCACCGGCAGCGGCTTCACCGCGCAGTACTTTCCGGTGCTCGCGGCCCGGTACGCCGACATCGAGACCGTGCCCGAAAACCTGCTGATGTGGTTCCACCACGTGCCGTGGGACCGGCGGATGCGCAACGGCCGGATCTTCTGGGACGAACTGGTGTACCGCTACCAGACGGGCGTCCACTACGTGAGCTGGATGCGCCGGGCCTGGAGTTCGCTCGAACGGCACGTCGACGCGCGGCGCTTCGCCGAGGTGCGCGACAAGCTCGCCGCCCACGAGGCCGACGCGGGCAGCTGGCGCGACACCTGCGTGCGGTACTGGCAGGGGTTCAGCGGCCGGGCGATCCCCACGGACGGGCCGCTCGCGATCCGGATCGTGGCGGGCGGCCGGACGATCGGCGGGTTCGACGCCGGGGCGCCGTCCTGCACCGTTCCGCTGCCGGCCGGCGCTTCGCCGAGGATCACGAAGGTCATCCCGGCCGATCCCGCGGTGCGGTGCGAGGTCCTTTCCCAGGCCGGTGGCGTGCCCGGGCGGGCCGTCGTGCGGGTCACCGGGAGGAGCTTCTTCGGGCCCGTCCTCAAGGACTACGTGTTCGAGTTCACGAACTGAGGGGAACCCCGCGGCATCGGTGTCCGTTGTCGGTTCCTACGGCACCGTAAGTTACGGTCGCGTAGGTACGGAAGGACATCCCCCATGCCGGTCCCCGAAACCACCCGCCTGCTGCACGAACTGGAAGGCACGGTCGAAGAGAACCTCAACCGGCACCTCGCCGCCGCCCAGGAGTGGATGCCGCACGAGTACGTCCCGTGGAGCCAGGGCCGCGACTTCGCCGAGCTCGGCGGGGAGGCCTGGGACCCGGAGCAGTCCCGCGTGACCCCGATCGCGCGGACGGCCCTGGAGGTCAACCTGCTGACCGAGGACAACCTGCCCAGCTACCACCGCGAAATCGAGCGCGCGTTCGGCCGCGACGGCGCGTGGGGCACCTGGGTGCACCGGTGGACGGCCGAGGAGGGCCGCCACGGCATCTGCATCCGCGACTACCTGCTGGTCACCCGCGCCGTCGACCCGGTCGAGCTGGAGCGGATGCGGATGGAGACCATGCAGGCGGGCTACGACACCGGCGACAAACCGCTGCTGAACGTCTGCGCGTACGTCTCGTTCCAGGAGCTCGCGACCCGGCTTTCGCACCGCAACACCGGCCGCTACACCCAGGACCCCCTGGCCGAGAAGCTGCTGGCCCGGGTGTCCACGGACGAGAACCTGCACATGGTCTTCTACCGCAACCTCGTCAAGGCCGCCCTGGAGATCTCGCCGGACGCGATGATGCGCGCGATCACCGACGAGGTGCTGAACTTCGCGATGCCGGGCGCGGTGATCCCGAGCTTCCAGCGCAAGGCGGCGCTGATGGCCAAGGCGGGCATCTACGACCTGCGCATCCACCACGACGACGTCGTCCAGCCGCTGCTGCGGTACTGGAAGGTCTTCGACCTGACCGGCCTCGGTGCCGTCGGCGAAGCCGCGCGCGAGGAGCTGGCGACCTTCCTCAAGGGCCTGGACACGCAGGCGTCCCGGTTCGAGGAACGCCGTGACGCGGCTGCTGCGCGCCGGGCGGCGCGAGGCATAGTGGACTGAAGTCCCGCCCACCGGAGGTCGCCGTGCCGCACCGAGGTCGCGCGCCCGGCGCCACCGGGCCGGTCCTCGGACGCGCGCTGCGGGTCCTGGAGGCGTTCTCGCCGAACCGGCCGGCGCTGCGGCTGAGCGAGGTCGCGCGCCGGAGCGGGCTGCCGGCCGCGACCGCGCACCGGCTGCTGCGGGAGTTCTGCGAGTGGGGTGCGCTGGAGCGGGACGAGGCCGGCGTCTACCGGGTCGGGTTGCGGCTGTGGGAGCTCGGATCGCTGGCGCCGCGGGGCCTGGGCCTGCGGGAGCTGGCCCTGCCGTTCCTGGAGGACCTCTCGCAGATCACGCGCGAGAACGTCCAGCTCGCCGTCCGCGAAGGCACCGAAGTCGTGTACATCGAGCGGATCGCCGGGACGGGCGCGGTGCCGGTGCTGACCCGTGTCGGCGGCCGGTTCGCACTGACCGCCACCGGCGTGGGGCTCGTCCTGCTCGCGCACGCCCCCGCCGAGGTGCAGGAGGACGTCCTCGGCCGTCCGATCGAGCGGTACACGCCCGAGACGGTGACGGACCCGGACCGGGTGCGGCACCTGCTGGCCGACGTGCGCACGCACGGGTTCTCCATCAGCGAGCGCCAGGTGACCCTGGACGCGCTGTCGGTCGGCGCGCCGATCCACGACGCCCGGGGCCAGGTCGTCGCGGCGGTGTCGCTGGTCGTGCGGTACGGGAGCGTCTCGCCGCACGCGCTGGCTCCGCTGGTCATGACCAGCGCGCGGGCCATCTCGCGCGCACTTTCCATCTTATGAAATCGCCCTTCGTGGCGGCGGGGTCGCTCGCCCAGGCTGTGACCCGGCCCACCACGAAAGGACGACCCGATGAGCGCCATTCCCCGCGACCAGTGGTACGTCGCCGCCTACGGCTCGGAGATCGGCACCGAGCTGTTCAGCCGCACCATCTGCGGTGAGCCGATCCTCTTCTGGCGCACGCGCGACGGGAGTGTCACCGCGATGGCGGACCGGTGCGTGCACCGGCGGTTCCCGCTGTCGCAGGCGCCTTCGCGGCTGGTCGACGACCAGGTGATCTGCGGCTACCACGGCTTCACCTACGGCGTCGACGGCAAGTGCGTGGCCGTGCCCGGCCAGACGCGGGTGCCGCGGACCGCGCGGCTGACCCGGTATCCCTTGGTGGAGCAGGACTCCTTCGTCTGGGTGTTCATCGGCGACCCCGCGAAGGCCGACGCGTCGGCGATCCCGCGGGCGCCCTGGCTCGACTCGCCGGGCTACACCACGGTCTGCGGGATGGAACCGCTCAAGGCGCGGTACTCGCTGCTGGTCGACAACCTGCTGGACCTGTCCCACGAGACGTACCTGCACGGCGGCTACATCGGCACCCCGGAGGTCGCCGAAACGCCGATCACGACCGAGGTCGACGAGGACGCCGGGATCGTCTACGTCTCGCGGCACATGGCCGACGCGGCGTGCCCGCCGTTCTACGCCAAGTCGACCGGCCTGGAGGGCCGCATCACGCGCTGGCAGGACATCGAATACACGCCGCCGTGCCTGTACAAGCTGCACAGCCGGATCGCGCCGGTCGGGTCGGTGCCGAACCCGGACGGCAGCGACCCGGACGCGTTCCACGTCGAGGTCGTCTACGCCATCACCCCCGAGACGGAGCACTCGACGCACGACTTCTGGGCGGTGGCCCGGGACTTCGCGCTCGACGACGAAGGCGTGTCGGCGTTCCTCGCGGAGAACAACCGGACGGTGGTGCTGCAGGACGTCGAAGCCCTCGACGTCCTCGAGCGGGTGATCGCCACCGAACCGGAGGGGTACCAGGAGCTGTCGATCAACATCGACACCGGCGGCCTGGCGGCCCGCCGGATGCTGCAGCGGCTGGTGGCGCCGTGACCCGCCCGATGCTCACCGGCGACCGCGTCAACCGGATCCACTGGGTGCTCGGCACGGACCGGCTGCGCGCGGTCTGCCACTGCGGCGCCGAGCGCGAGTTCGACGACCCCGTGCAGCTGTGGGACTGGCTGCTCGCCCACCCCGAAGGACACCGATGACCCTCGACCTCCTGGTGGACCGCAAGGAAGTTCTGGCCGACGGCGTCGTGGCGCTGACCCTCCGCTCACCCGGCGGCGGGTCGCTGCCGCCGTGGGAGCCGGGCGCACACATCGACCTGGTCCTGCCCGGCTTCGTGCGGCAGTACTCGCTGTGCGGCGACCCAGCGGACGCGTCGGCGTACCGGGTGGCGGTGCTGCGGGAGACGGCCGGCCGCGGCGGCTCGGCGTACGTGCACGACTCGCTGCTCGCCGGGGACCGCGTCCGGGTGGAGGGCCCCCGCAACCACTTCCCGCTGGTGGCCGCCGAACGCTACCTGTTCCTCGCGGGCGGCATCGGCATCACGCCGATCCTGCCGATGCTGGACGAGGTGGCTCGCGCGGGCCGCCCCTGGCAGCTCGTCTACGGCGGCCGGACCAGATCGTCGATGGCGTTCACCTCGGAGCTCTCGGTCCACGGCGACCGGGTTTCCTTCCGGCCCCAGGACGAACACGGGCTGCTGGACCTCCCGGCGCTGCTGGCCTCGGCGGGTCCGGAAACGGCGGTGTACTGCTGCGGCCCGGAACCCCTGCTGGCCGCGGTGGAGGCGCTGGGGCCGCCCGATCTGCACGTCGAGCGCTTCACGGCTCAGCCGGACACCGGCCCGCGCACGGCGTTCGAGGTCGAGCTGGCCGGCTCGGGGCGGGTGCTGCCGGTGCCGGCGGACCGGTCGATCCTGGAGGTGGTCGAGGAGGCCGGGGTGCCGGTGCTGTCGTCGTGCCGGGAGGGGACGTGCGGGACGTGCGAGACGGGCGTGCTGGGCGGGGAGCCGGATCACCGGGACTCGGTGCTGACGGCGGAGGAGCGGCTGGAGAACGAGGTGATGATGCTCTGCGTGTCCCGGGCGTGCTCGCCGCGGCTCGTGCTCGACCTCTGACGGCTGCCTCAGAGCCATTTCACTTTGATCCTCGGGCCGGCGCCGACGATCCGGTGTCTCTCGGGATAGGCGCGAACGGTCAGCTCGGCATTGCCCAGTCCGGAAAGGTCGATAATTCTTCGGTCGTCGGAATCCGAGAGGATCTCCAAGGTGGTCAGCTGGGTCAGCCGAGCGATGTGCGCCAACTGAACCGGGTCGACTGGCGCGACTATCTGGAGGGTCCGAAGGGTTTCCACGGTGGCGAGCGGGCTGAGGTCTTCGACTTGACAATAGCGGATGGACAACGTGTTCAACGCGGAAAAGCGGGCGATCTCGCCGAGTTCATCGAGTGGTTGAACGAACAAGAATCCGAGTTCATCGAGCCGAGGAGCGTCCATTGCCAGCTGACGCAAACCACCCCGCACCCCGAGGCTCTCACTGCTGCCGCGACGGCCCAGATCCAACCGTCGCAGCGCAGGGAGGTTCCCGAGGAAACTGAATTCGGCTCCGTCCGGATAGCAATACAAACACAACTGGTTCAGGCTCTGCAGGTCGACGAGCGGAGAAAAGTCAGCTACCTCCTCGACAAACTCTATACCCAACGAGATTAGATTTGCCATCGGCCGGAAGACCTCAAGATCCGATATCGACCCGGCCCCGGGGTAGAAATACAAGTGCCGCAAACTCGGTATATCAAGAAGAGTACGGGGGTCGACCGCGCCACGAGGCGCCAACAACAACCGTTCCACTCCGGTGCATTGCGTCAACGGAGCAAGATCATCGAAGTTGCCGGCAAGGTGGGCATTGCGCAGGCACGGAAAGCCAGGCAGCAGTCCCAGGTCCGTGAAGTCGCGGAAATTGACACTGAGATGGCTCAATTGACGGAGCCTGTGGACCGCGGGCAAGAGCGCTTGGTCCTCAATCCATAGATGCCCGTCCAGCAGCGGTGCATCGGCGAGGACACGTGCGGCGTACTCATCCGGATCGAAATACCGCCATGCCGCGATCAGCTCCTTCTGCACCCCCGGCCTCGGATCGCGGCTGAACTTCTCTAGCACCGGCCACGCTTCCGGCCCGTTGATCAACGCCGCGGTCCGGACCGTAGCCGCTGCCGCGGCCTCCGACAGATCGGCCGACGAATCAAGAAGGCGAGGAAGCAAGACCTCCCCGCCTGCGGCAAGTGACCGGGCTTCGGCCTTCCCCCGCGGCGGAATCAGTGCGGCCAGTGAGCTTTCCATGCGTTCGGTGAGTTCGACGGTCAGGGCAGGACCGGACTCCGTCGCCGCCGCGGCAAGCAAACGGAGCTTCCGCCGGGTCCGCGGTTCGGCGTCGGCCCGGTCGAACAACCCCTTGAACAGCTGCTCCCGCAAGGGCGCGTTGGCCAGCCCGGCGGCCATCACGACGATGTCCCGCCATTGATCCAGGTGCGCGTTCTGCACCAGCAAGCCGACATCGCCCTGATCCGCGGCCTCCTCCGCGGTCAGGAACTCCTGGAATGTGCGGTGCACGAAGTCGATCCGGCCCGGTGTCGGCTCCCGGACGATGCCGCTGCGCTGCACCAGGTGTTCGAGCAGGTCGCCGGCGTCGTGGCCGACCCGGGGCATGGTCGCGAGCCGTTCGGTGAGGCGCCTGAGTGCTTCCTCCCTGCTCAGCTCGGACCGGCCGTTCACCGACAGCCGCCAAGCCAGGTGGCGGAGCAGCTGGCGGCTCTCGCGGTTGCCGATCTTCAGCGAGGTCGGGATGCGCCTCTCGACGTCCCGCCGTTCCAGCAGCATCGACAACGCCGTGACGTAGAGCTCGAGCCGGTTGCGCGGGAGGAACGAGGCACGGTCCAGGTTCAATGCGCACAACATGGCGCACAACAGCGGCGTCGTCGCGAGAGCCCGCAGGTGGGCGTTACCGTCCAGGCGGCTGAGCAGGACGCCCTCGTAGCGAGGCAGCTCCTCTTCGGGACACGGCATGCTCCCCGCATCGCGTACGGCCCGGTGCCAGTGGCGGACGAGGGCACGTACGTCGGCCTGGCTCATGTGCTCGATCCACGCCGAACCGAACCCCTCCGCGCTCAGCCACGTCTCCGCGGCCGCGGCCGGGCGGGACGTGAGGACCAGCCGCACTTCGGGAAAGGCCTGGCACAGGTCCTTGAGCCACGCCCGGACCGCGCCTCGCTCGTCGGCGGTGAGTTCGTCGACGCCGTCGACGAGGACGAGTGCGCGCCCCGAGGCGAGCTGGCGATGGACGTAGGCCGGCGGCATCAGGGCGGTCAGCGCCTGCGCCGTCCCGTCGAGGAATTCCTCGGGCGAAGGAAGCCTGCGGCCGGAGTAGCTGCGCAGCTTGATCAGGAACGGGACGTACCCGTTAAGCCCGGCCAGCTCGTCCCGGAACGTCCCCCGCGCGGCGTTGACCGCGAGCCAGCGCAGCAGCGTCGACTTGCCCGAGCCGGCCTCGCCGCGGACCAGGAGGCGGCCGGCCGCCGCCAGCGCCCGCTCGGCCCGGACCGAGCCGTCCTGGCTCCGCAGCGAGTCCGCCCGCCACGAAAGCATCTCGTGGGCCGGTCCGCGGGACTCCGCACCGGTGCCGCGGACCGTCAGGCTCACATAGGCGACGCTCAACGTCGTGCGGAGCCGGTAGCTGCGGGTGTCCACGCCGAACAGCTCGAGGTCGTCCAGGGTTTCGCTGATCTGACGCAGGTACCGGGACCGGAACGCCGTGTCGGACGCGGTGCCGCCGGGGGCCATCAAGGAAGGCGCCGGCAACCGGTTGAGCACTCGTTCGAGCTGCTCGGCCAGGCCCGAGACCCGGCCGAGCAGCTCCGCACCGGCCCTCGCCGCGAACGGCGTCAAGTGCACGACCAAGCGGGTGTAGCAGACGCAGCACTCTTCGAGGACCCGTCGGTAGAACCACGTAGCGGCTTCGCCGAGGCCCGCGCGTTCCGCCGCGTCCGGCAGGGTGGCGCGCAGGCGATCGGCGAGCTTGGCCGCGTCGACGTCGACCTCGAACAGGTCGGCGTCGGCCAGATCCGCGCGTTCGAAGGCGTCCGCGACCTCCGCCAGCGCCGCCGACCGCTCGCCGTCGTCGAGGTCCGGGACTTCCTGACGGCACAACAGCAGCAGCCGCTCGGACACCACGTCGACCAGGGCTTCGACCTCCCGGTCGAAGCGCCGTCGGGAAAAGCCGCCGCCCACGCGGGCCTGCACCAGCTCCGCCAGGGAACTTTCCCGTTCGAGCCCGCTCTTGCGGCTGGTGAGCCAGGACTTCACGGCCGAGCTGACGACGGCCGTGCCCACCTTCAGCACCAAAGGCTCCATGGAGTTCGAGTCGCCCCGGCACTATCCACTGTTACGACACAGGTTGTTGCGCAGCGTCACTGCACGGCGAACCCCGCCGATCTGTAGTGACATAGGACGGGTGACGACGTTTCGCTCTTTCGTGGACAAGGTGGACGAGCGGCTCGGTGACGGGCTGGAGCGGGTCCTGTGCGCCCACCACCGGCGGCGGCTGCGCCGGCTCGGGTGGGGTGACGTGCTCGGGCCCGGCGGCGCCCAGGACCGGCTCGGGGGCCGGGCCCCCGTCCGCGACGGGAACCGCGTCGAGGTGCTGATCGACGGTGAGGAGTCGCTGCCCGCCGTCGCCGAGGCCATCCGGCGGGCGAAGTCGCACGTGCACCTGGCCAACTGGCACGCCAGCGCCGACTTCCGGCTGACGCGGGAGCCCGGCTCGCCCACCCTGCGCGAGCTGCTGGCCGAGGCCGCCGGGCGCGGGGTCGCCGTCCGGGTGCTGCTGTGGGCCGGGCCGCCCTTTCCGGCCTTCCAGCCGTCGCGGAAGCTGGCGCTGTCCGAACAGCGGAAGTTCACCGAGGGCACCGGCGTGCGCTGCGTGCTGGACGCCCGGGAACGCACCCTGCACTGCCACCACGAAAAGATCGTGGTCGTCGACGACGCCGTCGCCTTCGTCGGCGGCGTCGACTTCACCGCGCTCGAGGGCGACCGGCACGACAGCCCCGAGCACCCGCCGCGGCCGATCGGCTGGCACGACCTCATGGCCAAGCTCGAAGGGCCCGCGGTCGCCGATGTCGCCGTCCACTTCCGGCGGCGGTGGACGGAGGTGGACGGCGAGGCCCTGCCCGAACCCGCCGTCCCGGAGCCGGCCGGTACCAGCCGCGTGCAGCTGCAGAAGACGATTCCGAACGACACCTACGACTTCCTGCCGAAGGGCGAGTTCACCGTCCTCGACGGCTACCTGCGCGCCCTGCGTTCGGCTCGGCGGCTGGTCTACCTGGAGAACCAGTTCCTGTGGTCGCCGGAGATCGCCGAGGTGCTGCTCGGCAAGCTGAAGAACCCGCCGGACGACCGGTTCCGCGTCGTGCTCCTGCTGCCGCGCAAGCCGAGCAACGGCTCGGACACCACCCGCGGCCAGCTCGGCCGGCTGCTGGACGCCGACGACGGCCACCACCGCCTGCTGGCGACGACGATCAGCGCGCACGAGGGCGACGAGTCCGCGCCGGTGTACGTCCACGCGAAGCTCGGCATCGTGGACGACGAGTGGCTGACGGTCGGCTCGGCGAACCTGAACGAGCATTCGCTGTTCAACGATACCGAGGTCAACCTCGTCACCGACGACCCGGAGGTGGCCCGCACCGCCCGGCTGCGGCTGTGGGCCGAACACCTCGGGCGTCCGGTCTCGGAGTTGGCGAAGAGCGACCCGGCGGACATCGTGGACCACCTCTGGCGGCCACTGGCGGAGGAACAGGCCGAGCGGGAACGCCGCGGTGAGCAGCGGACCCACCGGCTGGTCCTGCTGCCGGGCGCCTCGCGCCGCGCGGCGCGGCTGCAGGGGCCGTTGCGGGGGCTGCTGGTGGACGGCTGAGCGCTACCGGATCCGCAGCTTCCGCATCAGCTTCAGCCCGGACAGCATGCTCTCGACGTACTTTTCGTACCCCTGCCCCGGCCGCGGCCCCATGACCTGCTTCTTCAGCACGGCCAGGTTCTGCACGTCGGTGTACTTGAGCAGCCCCTGGTCCCCGTGCCGGGCGCCGACGCCGGAGTTCTTCACCCCGCCGGACGGAGTCCCCTTCGCCGCATAAGCCGTCGCCAGGACGTCGTTGACGTTGACGTTCCCCGACTCGATCCGCGCCGCCAGCGCGCACCCCGCTGCGACATCGCCGCTCCAGACCGACGCGTTCAGCCCGTAGTCCGTGTCGTTGGCCAGCGCGACCGCTTCGTCCACCGTGCGGTACTTGTGCAGGGCGACCACCGGGCCGAAGGTTTCGGTGACGCCGCACAGCATGTCCGTGGTGACGCCCTCGAGGATCGTCGGCTCGAAGAACGCCGGGCCCAGGTCGGGGCGGGGCTTGCCGCCGCACAACACCGTCGCGCCCTTCGCCACCGCATCGTCCACATGGGACTTCACCCGGCGCATGTGGTCGACCGAGACCAGCGAGCCCATGTCGGGGCCGAAGTCGTACGCCGCGCGGACGTCGAGAGCCGAGGCCGCCGCCACGAACGCCGTCTTGAACTCCTCGTAGCGGGATTCCGGCAGATAGATCCGCTCGATGTGCATGCAGATCTGGCCCGTGTTGCCGAACGCGCCGAAGATCGCGCCCTTCACAGCCTCCTCGAGGGGAGCGTCGTCCAGCACGATCATCGGGTTCTTGCCGCCGAGCTCGAGGCAGCAGCCGATCAGGTTGCGGCCGGCGCGTTCGCCGATCACCCGGCCGGTCGCGGTCGAGCCGGTGAACATCACGTAGTCCGCGCGGTCGATCAGCGGCGGCCCGACGTCCGGGCCCTCACCGCAGACCACCTGGAACAGCCCTTCCGGCAGGCCCGCTTCCTCCAGCAGCCGGACGCCGTAGAGCGGCGAAAGCGCCGTCTTGTTGTCCGGCTTCAGCACCACCGCGTTGCCCGCCATCAGGGCCGGCACGGCGTCGGAAACACCGGTGGCGAAGGGGAAGTTCCACGGCGCGATGATGCCGACGACCCCCTTGGGCAACCGCACCTCGGTCGATGTCGTGAGCAGCGGGACCGGGCCGCCGCGCTTGGTCGGCGCCAGCAGCTTCGCGGCCCGCTTCAGGTAGTGGCTCATCACCATCGGCGGGTCGCAGGTCTCCTCGATCGCCATCCGCCGGTTCTTGCCGCTTTCGACCTGGATGAGGTCGGCGATCGTGCGCGCCCGCTCGACGAACAGCGCGTGCGCCCGCCGGAACACCGCCAGCCGCTCCTTGACCGGGGTGGCCGCCCACTTCCGCTGGGCCTCGCGGGCCACGGCGAACGCCCGGTCGATGTCGTCGGTGCTCGACTGCGGGAGCTCCACGAGCAGGTCGCCGGTGTAGACCTCGGTGAGCTTCCAGGTCGTGCCGGACGAGCCCGGCACCCGGGACACCAGCTGCTGCAGGAAGGCGCCGGTGACCGAGGCGGGGCGGGTGAGGCCGAGCGGCGTGAGCGTCATGACCGGCTCCCGAGGACGAGCTGGGCGCCCATTTCGCCGATCATGATGCAGGGCGCGTTGGTGTTGCCGCCGGTGATCGACGGCATGATCGAGGCGTCGCAGACCCGCAGGCCCTCGACCCCGCGCACGCGCAGGTCGGGATCGACGACGGCGAGCTCGTCGACGCCCATCCGGCAGGTGCCGACGCCGTGGTAGACCGAGGTCGCGCGGTTGAGGATGGCGTCGCGCAGTGCCTGGCCCTTGAGGTCCTTGCCGGGGTGGATCTCTTCTTTGACCGCGCCCTTGAACGCCTTGGACGCGAAGATCTCGCGCACCATTTCCGAGCCTTCGCCGAGCAGTTCGAGGTCGGCCGGGTCGGACAGGTACTGGAAGTCGATGAGCGGGGCCGCGGCCGGGTCGGCCGAGGCGAGCCGCAGGGTGCCGCGGCTCTTCGGGTAGATCAGGGTGGTCAGCACGGTGAGCGCGGGGCGCTTGTCGACGTCGTGCCGGATCGGCGCGTCCTGGTTGGGCGACACGTACGCCCACGGCAGCAGGTGCAGCTGCAGGTCGGGGATCGCCCCGGCCTGCGAGGTCCGCAGGAACGCCACCGCCTCGAAGACGGAGTTCGCCAGGAAGGTGGTGCCGGGGCGCAGCAGCTCCCGGGCCAGGCCGCGGGCGAAGTACGGCGCCGTGCCCTTGTTCTTGCTGGTCGAGACGTGGAACGTCAGGGCGTGGAACATGTGGTCGTGCATGTTGTCGCCGACGGGCAGGTCGGCGACGACGTCGATGCCGTGTTCCTTCAGGTGCTCGGCGTGGCCGACGCCGGACAGCATGAGCAGCTGCGCGGAGCCGATGACACCGGCGGAGAGGATGACCTCCTTGCCGGCGCGGATGGTGCGCGGGCGGCCGCGGTCGAGGACCTCGACCCCGACGGCGCGGCCGTTCTCGATGAGCACCTTCGTCACCGTCACCCGGTCCTGCAGCTGCAGCGTCGGGGGCGCGAGGTAGTGGATGTAGCCGCGCGAGGCGCTGTAGCGCAGGCCGTCGGCGGCGTTCTGCTGCATCCGGCTGACGCCTTCTTGGGACTCGGCGTTGTAGTCGTCGAGGATTTTGCAGCCGAGCGCGTCGGCGGTGGCGTCGACGAACTGCAGGGAGCCCTCTTGGGGGTTCTTCGCGCGGGTGACGCGGATCGGCCCGCCCGCGCCGCGGAAGGCGTTCTCGCCGTCTTCGAAGTCCTCCATGCGCTTGTAGGCGGCGTTGACGCTGTCGGCGTCCCAGCCGGTGTTGCCCTCGGCGGCCCAGGAGTCGAAGTTGGCGCGGTTGCCGCGGACGTAGACCATGCCGTTGATGGAGCTGGAGCCGCCGACGACCCGGCCGCGCGGCACCGGCATCCGCCGATCGAGAACGTGTTTCTGCGGGACGCCGTAGAAGCCCCAGTCGAGCGGCTTCTTGAGCTGCGGCACGGCGTGCATGGGTCCGACGAGCCCGGGCTTCTTGACCAGCAGCTGCTCGTCGCTCTTCCCGGCTTCCAGGACGATCACGCTGGCCCCGGCCTGCGCGAGCCGTCCCGCGATCGCCGCGCCCGAGCTCCCCGACCCGACGACGACGTAGTCGGCCTCGTCGCCGCGCGCCGCCCTTTTCGCCATGTCCGCTCCTCGCTACGACCGGCCGCTGGAACTGGAACGTGTTCTAGTTGGCCAACCGTATAGCGCCGCACCCCGCGAGCGCAACGGCCCGGGTCGTCAGCCCCAGGTCAGGAAGCGGTAGTGCAGGCCGGTCGAGGACTCCAGCCACTCGCCCGCGGAGTCCGCCGGGCGCCCGACCTCGGGTGCGTACGTGTCGCCCTCGAAGGACTCCCGGAGCTCGGTGACGACGATCCGGTCCGCGACCGGCAGCGCCGCCCGGTACACCGCCGCGCCGCCGATCACCCAGACGTCCCCGTCGACCGCGGCCAGCGCCGAAGGGAGGTCGGCGAACGTCTCGACGCCTTCCTGCGGGGTCGTCGACAGCACGAGGTTCCGCCGCCCCGGCAGCGGCCGGAACCGCGGCGGCAGCGACTCCCACGTCCGGCGGCCCATCACCACCGCGGCGCCGGCGGTCAGCTCCTTGAAGTGCTTGAGGTCCTCCGGCAGGTGCCACGGCAGCCGGCCGTCGCGGCCGATGACGCCGTTCGCCGCCTGCGCCCAGACGAGCCCGATCACACCGCCACCGGCGCCTTGATGCCCGGGTGCGGGTCGTAGCCCTCCAGTGCGAAGTGCTCGTACGTGTAGTCGAACAGGCTGTCGGCCGGCTTCAGGTCGAGCACGGGGAACGGCCGCGCGTCGCGGGCGAGCTGCGTGCGGACCTGCTCGACGTGGTTGTCGTAGATGTGGCAGTCGCCGCCGGTCCAGACGAAGTCGCCGACGCCGAGCCCCACCTGCGCGGCGATCATGTGCGTGAGCAGCGCGTAACTCGCGATGTTGAACGGCACGCCCAGGAACAGGTCCGCGCTGCGCTGGTACAGCTGGCAGGACAGCTCGCCGCCGGCGACGTAGAACTGGAAGAACGCGTGGCACGGCGGCAGCGCCATCCGCGGAATGTCGGCGACGTTCCACGCCGACACGATGATCCGCCGCGAGTCCGGGTTCTCACGCAGCGTGCGCAGCACCTCGGCGATCTGGTCGACGTGGCCGCCGTCCGGGGTCGGCCACGAGCGCCACTGCACGCCGTACACCGGGCCGAGGTCGCCGTCGGCCGCCGCCCACTCGTCCCAGATCGTGACGCCGTGTTCCTGCAGCCAGGAGACGTTCGCGTCGCCGCGCAGGAACCACAGCAGCTCGTAGGCGATCGAACGGAAGTGGACTTTCTTCGTGGTGATCAGGGGAAAACCCTCGGACAGGCGGTAGCGCAGCTGGTGCCCGAAGATCGACCTCGTGCCGGTGCCGGTACGGTCGCCCTTGCGGGCGCCCGTGTCGAGGACATGGCGGAGGAGGTCTTCGTACTGCGTGTCCGGCATGCCCGGGACTCTAACCCGTGCCGCTGACTCAGCGTGAACCCCGGTTGCGCCACACGGACGGGCAGCAAACTTGACCCATTCCAGAAAAGGCCCTAGGGTCGGCGGCGATGTCGGACTTCGAAGCACAGCTGCGTGCGGTCTCGCTGCGGGTCACGCGACCCCGGCTGGCCGTGCTGGCCGCGCTGCGCGACCATCCCCACGTCGACACCGAAACGGTGATCGACTTGGTGCGCGCCGAGCAACCGACGGTGTCGCACCAGACGATCTACGACGTGCTGCGGGCGCTCACCGAAACCGGGCTGATCCGGCGCATCCAGCCGGCCGGCGCGAACGCCCGGTACGAGGCCCGGGTGGGTGACAACCACCACCACGTCGTGTGCCGTTCGTGCGGGGCGATAGCCGACGTCGACTGCGCTGTCGGCCACACCCCCTGTCTCACCGCTTCGGACGATCACGGTTACGTGATCGACCAGGCGGAGGTCGTCTACTGGGGCACCTGTCCCGACTGCGCGGCCGACCGTCCCCGAAATGATTCGCCGCTCCCGGAAGGAAGTAAATGAGCTCCACCCAGGACAACCCGTCCTCCGCGCAGGGCGTGGACAAGAAGGCGGCGGCCGGTTGCCCGGTCGCGCACGACTCGGTGACCTCGCACGGCAGCGAGAGCGAAAACCCGGCGATCGACTCGCCGAAGCCGAAGACGGGTGGCCGTCCGCGCACGAACAAGGACTGGTGGCCCAACCAGCTCGACCTGTCCGTGCTGCACGCCCACTCCCCGAAGGGCAACCCGCTCGGCGAGAACTTCAGCTACGCCAAGGAGTTCGCGAAGCTCGACGTCGACGCCCTCAAGCGCGACATCACCGAGGTGCTCACCACCTCGCAGGACTGGTGGCCTGCCGACTTCGGCCACTACGGCGGCCTGATGATCCGCCTGAGCTGGCACGCCGCGGGCACCTACCGCATCCACGACGGCCGCGGCGGCGCCGGGGACGGCAACCAGCGCTTCGCCCCGCTCAACAGCTGGCCCGACAACGCCAACCTCGACAAGGCGCGCCGCCTGCTGTGGCCGGTCAAGCAGAAGTACGGCCAGAAGATCTCGTGGGCCGACCTGCTCGTGCTCGCCGGCAACGTCGCCCTGGAGTCGATGGGCTTCAAGACCTTCGGCTTCGGCTTCGGCCGCGTCGACGTCTGGGAGCCCGAGGAGATCATCTGGGGCCCGGAGGACGACTGGCTGGGCGACGAGCGCTACGTCAGCGACTCGGAGATGGCGCCCGAGGTCGGCGCGACCGAGATGGGCCTCATCTACGTCAACCCCGAGGGTCCCCGCGGCAGCGCGGACTTCGAGGCCGCGGCGCACTTCATCCGCGAGACCTTCGCCCGGATGGCGATGAACGACGAGGAGACCGTCGCCCTCATCGCCGGTGGCCACACCTTCGGCAAGACCCACGGCGCCGGCATCGCCGACGACCACGTGGGCCCGGAGCCCGAGGGCGCGAACCTGGAGGCGCAGGGCCTCGGCTGGCTGAGCACGTACGGCACCGGCAAGGGCCCGGACGCGATCACCAGTGGCCTCGAGGTGACGTGGACCGACAAGCCGACCCAGTGGAGCAACCGCTTCTTCGAGATCCTCTTCGGCTACGAGTGGGAGCTCACCACCAGCCCGGGCGGCGCGAAGCAGTACGTCGCCAAGGACGCGCCGGAGATCATCCCGGACCCGTACGACCCGAACAAGAAGCACAAGCCGACGATGCTCACGACGGACCTGTCGCTGCGCTTCGACCCGGTCTACGGCCCGATCTCGCGCCGGTTCCTGGAGAACCCGGACGAGTTCGCGCTGGCCTTCGCCAAGGCCTGGTACAAGCTGCTGCACCGTGACATGGGCCCGGTCAGCCGCTTCCTCGGCCCGTGGGTCGCCGAGCCGCAGCTGTGGCAGGACCCGGTCCCGGCCGTCGAGGGCGAGCTCGTGGGCGACGCCGACATCGCCGCCCTCAAGGCGAAGGTCCTCGACTCGGGGCTCACCACCGCGGAACTGGTTTCCACGGCGTGGGCGTCGGCCGCCAGCTTCCGCTCCACCGACAAGCGCGGTGGCGCGAACGGCGCCCGGATCCGCCTGGAGCCGCAGCGCAACTGGGAGGTCAACCAGCCCGAGCAGCTCGGCAAGGTCCTGGAGATCCTCGAGGGCATCCAGCGCGAGTTCAACGAGGCCGGCGGCGCGCAGATCTCGCTGGCCGACCTGATCGTGCTGGCCGGCTCGGCCGCCGTCGAGAAGGCGGCGCGCGACGCCGGCGTCGAGACGACCGTGCCGTTCCACCCGGGCCGCACCGACGCCTCCCAGGAGCAGACCGACGCCGACTCGTTCGAGCCGCTCGAGCCGCGCGCCGACGGGTTCCGCAACTACCTGCGCTCCGGCGAGAAGCTGCCGCCGGAGGTGCTGCTGGTCGAGCGCGCCTACATGCTCGGCCTGTCCGCGCCCGAGATGACCGTCCTCGTCGGCGGCCTGCGCTCGCTCGGCAACAACCACGGCGGTGCCGCGCACGGTGTCCTCACCGACAAGCCGGGCGTGCTCACCAACGACTTCTTCGCCAACCTGCTCGCGCCGGGCACCCGGTGGAAGGCGTCGGAGTCCGACGAGAACGTCTACGAGATCCGCGACGTGTCGACCGACGAGCTGAAGTGGACCGCCACCGCGGTCGACCTCGTCTTCGGTTCGAACTCGCAGCTGCGGGCGCTGTCCGAGGTCTACGCCAGCGACGACGCCCGCGAGAAGTTCGTCGCGGACTTCGTCGCGGCGTGGACGAAGGTCATGGAGCTGGACCGCTTCGACCTCGCCTGATCGCCACCTCGACGGGCCTGGCCGGTTTTCCGGCCGGGCCCGTTTCGTGTGCGCGGCGATCTTGACAAGGGGTGAGCGCCGACCTACCGTGAGTTCCACGCCGCCGGGTTGTCCAGACCATTTACCGTGAAAGGACACTCGACGATGCGTGTGCGTGCCTTGCTCGTCCTCCTGGCGATCCCGGCCCTGGCCGCGGCGACCGCGTCCCCCGCGCTGGCGGCGGATCCGTCCGTGGCTCCGGGCGGCAACTTCGACCTCTCGGTCTGGCAGCTGCAGGAGCCGGTCGGCTCGCCGGGCAGCCCGACGACCATTTCGTCGTCCCGGCTGCAGGGGCCGAACGGCTTCCAGGACAGCTACTTCTACACCGACACCCGCGACGGCGCGATGACGTTCTGGGCGCCGGAGAAGGGCGTCACCACGCCGAATTCGAACTACGCGCGCTCGGAGCTACGCGAGATGAACCGCGACGGCTCGGCCGCGAACTGGTCGCTGAGCGGGTCGCACAAGCTGAGCGCGACCCTGCGCGTGGTGTCCGTGACGTCGAACGTCTGCGTCGGCCAGGTGCACCTCGGCACCGGCGGCTCGTCGACGAAACCGCTGCTGGAGCTGTACTACCGGGCGAGCGGCGACATCGTGCTCGGCACGGAGAACTCCCCCGACGGCGGCCAGACGGCGCACACGGTCGGCCACGTCTCGCTCGGCAAGACGTGGACCTACACGATCGGCATCTCCGGCGGCAACACCATCGACCTGACGGTCAACGGCAGCACGACGCACTACGGCATCCCGTCGTCGTTCAAGGCGTACAAGCAGTACTTCAAGGCCGGCTCGTACAACCAGTCCTCTTCGGACAGCACGACCAAGGGCGCCCGCGTCGCGTTCTACGGCCTGAAGGTCACCCACGGCTGACGAAGAGCGGCCCGGCCGCCACCGGGCCGCCGTTCCTCAGCGCCAGCCCAGCTCCGGGGCCACGTGGGTGAGGATGTTCTCCAGCACGTGCGCGTTGTAGTCGACACCGAGCTGGTTCGGGATGGTGAGCAGCAGCGTGTCCGCGGCCTGGATGGCCTCGTCTTCCTTGAGCTGCCGGACCAGCTCGTCGGGCTCCCCGGCATAGGAGCGGCCGAAGATCGCGCGGGTGTTCTCGTCGATCATGCCGACCTGGTCGCGCGAGTGGCGGTCGCGGCCGAAGTACGCGCGGTCGGTGTCGTTCGTCAGCGCGAAGATGCTGCGGCTGACCGAAACCCGCGGCTCCCGCTCGTGGCCGGCCTCGGTCCACGCCTCGCGGTAGGCCTCGATCTGCTTGCGCTGCTGGACGTGCAGCGGCTCGCCCGTCTCGTCGTCCTTGAGCGTCGAGCTCTGCAGGTTCATGCCCAGCTTCGCCGCCCAGACGCTCGTCGCGTTGGAGCCGGAGCCCCACCAGATGCGGTCGCGCAGGCCCTCGGAATGCGGTTCGAGCCGCAGCAGGCCCGGCGGGTTGGCGAACATCGGCCGCGGGTTCGGCTGCGCGAAGCCCTCGCCTTCCAGGAGCTTGAGGAACACCTCGGTGTGCTGCCGGGCCATGTCGGCGTCCGTCTCGCCCTCGCCGGGGGCGTAACCGAAGTACCGCCAGCCGTCGATCACCTGCTCGGGGGATCCCCGGCTGATGCCGAGCTGGAGCCTGCCGCCCGAGATCAGGTCCGCCGCCCCCGCGTCCTCGATCATGTACAGCGGGTTCTCGTAGCGCATGTCGATCACGCCGGTGCCGATCTCGATCTTCGACGTCCGCGCGCCGATCGCCGCCAGCAGCGGGAACGGGCTCGCCGCCTGCCGCGCGAAGTGGTGCACGCGGAAGTAGGCGCCGTCCACGCCGAGCTCCTCGGCGGCCACCGCCAGGTCGATCGACTGGTGCAGGAAGTCGGCGGCCGACCTCGTCTCGGAGTGCGCGCCCGGCGACCAGTGGCCGAACGACAGGAAGCCAATCTTCTTCACACCCCTCAGACGTCCGGGAGCCGCGAATGATTCCCGGGTGTGAGCTGGTCGTTCGCTCGTTCCGGTGAATCGCCGCCGCGGCCCGGCCGGGCCGGGTACTCCGCCGGAAACGAGGAGGAGACGCATGCCCGACAACGACCTCACGGGGTTCCTGATCATCGGACTGGTGTTCGTGGTGGCGGACGGCCAGGTCCTCTACCGCGGCGGCCGGCGGTACCTGAGCGGACCGGACGGCGGGGAGGGCACCGGGTCGATGGCCTGGATGGTGGTGACCGTCTTCCACCTCGTCTCGTTCGGCGTGCTCGCCCTGCTCTCGGTGGTCGGCCCGCAGTGGTCGGGCTCGACGGCCGCGCTCGTCGGCCGGCTCGGCGTCTTCCTGCTGCTGATGGCCGTGGCGCACGTGCTCACGCTGGCCGTGCTCTCCCGCCGCCGCCAGGACCGGATCGTCGAAGAGCACTTCCAGGACCGGGAAACCGAGACCTACGTCCGGCCGGCCACCGAGGTGGTCGTCGAGCCGGCCGCGACGGACCCGGCGTGGCGGCCCGCCGTCACCCCGGTGCCCGGCCAGGACGGGCCGCAGCCGCGGGTGGCCCCCGATCTCGGCAACCACGGCCCGTACCGCACCTGACCTGCACCGCGGCGTTCACCGGATCGAAGGAATCCTTACGGTGATCCGCGACTTTGTGCTGCCACTCCCCCACCGGGCGTGATTGGATTTTCCCGGCCGGTGCGCGAGGAAGGAAGACTGCGGTGCGAACGTCCCGAGCTGGGCTGGCGGTGGCCGTCTCGGTCCTGGTGGCGGCCACGGCGCCCGCCGCCGCGACCACGCCCGACCCGCTCGCTCCCTACCGGGGTCAGCAAGTCACCTGGGGCGCCTGCCCCTTCAAGCAGGGCGCCCACGCCCGGGCCGCGCAGTGCGCGCGGATCACCGTCCCGCGGGACTGGTCGGCGCCGTCCGCCGGCACCGACCTCGAGGTCTCGATCAGCCGGGTCCCGGCCGCCGGGACCCGGCAGGGCGCGATCCTGGTCAACCCCGGCGGGCCCGGCGGCCAGGGCACGTCGCTGGCCGGCGCGCTGGCGAGCCTGGAACCGGCGGTGAACGAGCACTACGACCTGATCGGCATGGATCCCCGCGGGACCGGCCAGGAAGGCGGCGAGGACAAGGGGTACGTCTGCCGCGTGCCGCTGGGCCGGCTGCCCGCGGACGACGACGACCTCGACGCCCGCGACCGCTCGGCGGCCAGCATCGCCGTGCACCAGCGGACCCCGCGCGTGCTGGCCGAGGCGTGCCAGAGCGACGCGCTCGCGCCGTTCATCACCACCTGGCAGACCACGCACGACATGGACCTGATCCGCTCGCTGCTGGGCGACGAGAAGCTGAACTACCTCGGTTTCTCCTACGGCACCTGGCTCGGGGCGAAGTACGCGTCGCTGTTCCCCGACCGCGCCGGGAGGATGGTCCTCGACTCCAGCGTCAACTTCGAAGGCCGGCTCCAGGCCGCGTTCGAAGCGTTCCCGAAGATCGACCAGCGCCAGTTCGACGGCGTCTACGCACCCTGGCTGGCCCGGCGGTTCCCGGACCAGCTCGGCAAGACCGCCGCCGAGGTCCGGGCGAAATGGGAGCGGCTGCGCAAGTTCTTCAAGTCCAAGGGCGTGCCGCCGGACGTCTTCGACTCGGTCTTCGTCGGCAACGGCAGCACCCGGCAGTGGATGACCGGCGCCCTGGTCCTCACGAAGGGCGCGGCGGCCATGGACGGCACGGCCGCCCCGCCGCCCACCGCGCTGCGCAGCGACCTCGACCGGGCGTCACGGGCGGTTTTCGGCCGGCCGGCGGACCGGCTGACCGCCGCCGACGTCGCGGCGGACCCGCCGGAGCCCGACTACGCCGACGTCCCGGGCACGCGGCTGGCGGTGGCGTGCGGCGACCAGCCGACGCGGACGGCGAGCTGGTACAAGCTGCTCAGCGACCTGCAGGGGCCGGCCTACCCGCTGTTCGGCTGGGCGTACGGCCTGAGCGAGGCGTGCGGTTTCTGGTCCGACCCGCCGCGGCACGAGCTGCCGAGGCTGACGTCACGTGCCGCGAAGAACATCCTGGTCGTCCAGGGCGAGTTCGACCCCCAGACCGGCTACGAGCAGGCGGAGGCGGCCGCGCGCGCGGCCGGGATCCCGATGATCTCGGTGGCGGATTCGCCCTTCCACGGCCAGTACGCGGTCGGCGGCAATTCCTGTGTGGACGATCTGGTGAACGGCTTCTTCCTGGGCGGCGCCCGCCCGGCGGCCACCATCTGCCCCGGTGTCCCGCTGCCCGGCGAGCACCAGGTGTACCCGGTGCCGGGCCCGGTGGGCCTGCCGGCCGAATCGTCGGCCCCCGCGGCGCGCGACTCGCTTTCGACGGCGCGGGAACGGCTTCAGGACGCCATCAGCTCGGTCAACCGCGACCGCTGACCGCGGAGGGTGGCCGCCCGCACGGAGCCCGTCTCACCGCCGATCGGCGACCGGGCCGCCGGGGGCGTGGCCTGCGCACTCCTGCCCGGCCCGAACGTCCCGCGTCCCCGCGCAGAGAAAATCTCCCTTGGCGAGGGTAGACATTCGCGCCCAGCCGGAGGTAATCTTCTGCCTGTACCGAGAGAGACCAGACGGGAAGGAAGGGCACGGGAACATCACTGGATCGCCCGCCGCGGCTCGTGGCCGCGCGGGTGCCGCAGTCCCATCGAGTTCGGAGGTGGTGCTCGGTCACGGATGAGCGATCCCCGCGCCGGTCGGCGCGGGTGCAGGAGGCCGGTGGTCACGCCGGCCGGCAGTAGTGATACCCAACCTTCGAGGACCCCGGGTGCCGCCCACGGCACCCGGGGTCCTTTCCGATGCGGAGGTGACGTGATTCCCGACCGGGAAAGACCGGGGCCGCCCGGTAAGTTCGACGACGAGCACTACCCCGGCTACACCATGGGCCGGGCCGCGGACATGCTGGGCACGACCCAGGGCTTCCTGCGCAGCCTCGACGAAGCCGGCCTGATCACGCCGCAGCGGTCCGCCGGCGGGCACCGCCGGTACTCGCGGCACCAGCTGCGCCTGGCGGCGCGGGTCCGGGAGCTCGTCGACCAGGGCACCGCCGTCGACGCCGCCTGCCGGATCGTCACCCTCGAAGACCAGCTCCACGAAGCGCGGCTGCTCAACCGCGCCCTGCAGGGCGAACCGGACGGCTGACCGCTCACTTCTCCACTGTGGACTCCGACTGCTCCCGCGCGTCCACCTCGGCCCCGGCGAGCACCCGTTCGGCCGAAGCGGGCGCCTCGCCCGGTGTAGTCCACTACGCCGGTGAACGCGCTGGATCCCCGTGCCCAGGTCACCAGGTTGCGCCGGGCGTGCCGGTACGCCGAAGCCGAAGAAGCCGTCGAGAAGCTGCTGGACGGCGCCGGCGCCCACGTCGAGCTGGGGCGGATCGCGTTCGAGCGGGACCGTACCGACGTCGCGTCGCAGCACTTCGCGCGCGCCGTCGAGCTGGATCCGGCCGATGAACTCGCGCAGGCGTGGCGGGTGGCGGGGCTGAGCAGGCAACGCCGGTACACCGAAGCCCGGGCCACCGCCGACGCCGTCCTGGCGCGGCGCCCGGACGCGCACCTGGTCCGGATCGCGCGGGCCCGGGTGGCCGAGGACGAGACCGACGAGGAGAAGTACCTGCTCGACGAGCTCGAAACCGTGCTCGCCGCCGCGCCCGATCACCTCGAGGCCCTGGAGGTGCGCGTCCGGACGCTGGGGACGATGAACCGTCCCGACGAGGCGGCCGCGGCCGCCCGGAAGGCCCTGGAGGTCCACCCGGACGCGGCCGAGCTGTACGTGGCCTGGGGCGAAGCGCTGGCCGAAGCCGGCCGGTTCACCGCCGCGGTCGAGAAGTTCGACCAGGCCCTGGAGCTCGAACCCGAATACGTCGAAGCGCACTACCGGAAGTTCGGGGCGCTGAACGACGCCTGGCGCCACGACGAGGTGTGCACGCTCGCCGAAGAGGCCGTTCGGCAGCTGCCCGGGGCCAGCCGCCTGTACCTCTCGTGGGGTGTCGCGCTCAACGAACGCCAGGACTTCGCCGGAGCGCTGGCGAAGTTCGAGCACGCCGCGGAACTCGATCCCCAGCGCTCCCTGTACCACCGCTGGCGGGCCACCGTCCTGAGCCACCTCGACCAGGACACCGAGGCCCTCGAAGTCCTGCGCACGGCCCTGGCGGCCATCCCGGACAGCATCAGCCTGCTCGTCGCCCAGGCGTGGCGGCTGCACGACCGCGACGAGACCGAAACCGCCGTCACCGTCGCCGAAAAGGCCGTCGCCCTCGATCCGGCGGACGGGTCCGCGCTCACCTGCCTCGTCACCCTCCTGCGGTGGTCGCACCGGTTCGCCGAGGCGGAATCGGTGGCCCGGTCGGCGATCCGGCTGCGGCCCGGGGACCCGGAGCTGCACAACGACCTCGGCTGGATCCATGCCGACCAGGACCACGACGAAACGGCGCTGGAGTGGTTCCGCCGGGCGAGCGACCTGGTTCCCTTCGCGGCCGGGTACCTCGTGGACGTTTCCAAGGCGCTCCGCTGGCTCTACCGCCACGACGAAGCCGAGCGGCTGCTCGCGGAGGCGTGCGCGAAGCTCCCCGAGTCACCCGACCTGGTCGAGAACCGGGCGCTGCTGCTCGAAGACCGGGGCGACCTCGCCGCGGCGGTGGACCTCTACACGGAGATGAACGACCGCTGGCCGGGGTACCTGCGGGCGTGGATCGGGCGGATCCGGCTGCTGGCGAAGCAGGAGCGTCACGTCGAGGCGGAACGGGCGGCGCGGCTGGCGGTGGCGGCCAACCCGCTCGCCTACCAGCTCCGCAGCTGGGCCGCGTCGGTCCAGGACACGATCGGCGGCCCGGAGAAGGCAGCGGAATCGCTGCGCGCCGCCTGCGCGGAACTGCCCGGCCGGATCGTGCTGTCGCTCGAACTGACCTGGTACCTCCGCAGCGCGGAAGCACCCGGCCAGGCCCGGGAAATCCTGTGGCAGCTGCCGGACCGCTCGGACGTCCTGATGAACCGCATCGGCCTGCTGCGCGAAACCCGGGAGCACGCCGAAGCGATCGCCATCGCCACGGCGGGCGCGGAACGCTTCCCCCGTGATCTCCGGTTCCGGCGGGTCCTCGGCGACATCCACGCCGACCTGGACGAGGACGAGCAGGCGCTGGCGGACTACGAAGCCTGCCTCGCCCTGAACCCCACCGACCGGACGAGCCTGCGCGGGAAGCTGCTCTGCCTGCGGCGGCTGGGCCGGTTCGACGAGGCGGTGCGGATCCTGCTCGAAGAGCTGGCCCAGCGCCCGAACTACCTCGACCTGCACATCGAGCTCGCCTGGACCTACGCGCAGCTGGAGCGGCGGGAGGAGGGGATCGCCGTCTACGAGAAGGCCCTCGAACTCGATCCCCGGCACACCGGCGTCCGGCTGAACCACGCCAACGCCCTGCGGATGGCCGGACGGCACGACGACGCCGAGGCCGCCCTCACCGCCGCGCTGGAACTGTGGCCCGGCAACGCTTCCCTCGTCCTGGAGATGGGCGAGCTCCGCGACGCCCAGAACCGGCACGAAGAGGCGCTCACCTGGTTCGACCGGGGCATCGCCCTGTCCCCCCGGTCCACCTGGGCGCTGGTCGCCAAGTCGGCCGCGCTGCGCTCGCTCGGCCGGTTCGGGGAAGCCGAACGGCTGCTCGCGCCGAAGCTGGCGAACCCGAACGTCGCCACCACCGTGGTCATCGAATGGGGCTGGGTCCTCCGTGACCGCGGCGAGCTCACCCGGGCCGGCGAGGCCTTCGAACGCGCTCTCGGCCAGGCCGTCGGGACGCGCAGCCGGGTCGACGCCCTCAACGGCCTCGGCTGGGTCGCCTTCACCGCGGGCGACTTCGAGCAGGCCGCGCTGCGGTTCCGGGCCGCCATCGCCGAGAACACCCAGTCCCTCGACGCGATGGTCGGCCTCGCGTGGACGCTGGTGCACGAAGGGGAACCGAACGGCGAGGACGAGGCGGAACGCCTGTGCCTCGCCGTCCTGGCCGAGTCGCCGCGCCGGCACCTCGCGCACACGTGCCTGGGCGTCCTCTACGCCCGGCAGGGCAACCTGCCCCAGGCGGAGTACCACCTCCGCCGGTCCATCGAGATCGATCCCTACGGCGGGAGCTACGTCGACCTGGGTGCCCTCTTCGCCCAGATGGCCCGCTCCGAAGAAGCCGAAGCCCTGTTCCTCAAGGCGCTGGAACGCAACTGGTACGACAGCCAGGCCCACATCGAACTGGGTGCCCTCTACCTGCAGCGCGGCTTCGACGGCCCCGACGACCCGGCCGACGCGCGGCGCGCGGCGCGGCACTTCCGGCAGGCCCTGGTCATCGAGCCGACCCGGGGCGCCGCGGCCATCGGGCTGTCGCTGGCCCTGATCAAGTCGCCCGGCGACCTGCCGGCCGCCGAACGCGTGCTGCGGGACGCCCTGCGGCGCAAGGACTGCGACCAGCCGCGGTGGCAGCTGCTCGTCGCGCTGGCCCGGCTGCTCATCGGCCGCGGCGACGAAACCCAGCGCCGTGACCTGCACCTCGAAGCGCTCAGCACCGCCCGGCAGGCGATCGAGCTGGCCGCCGGTCAGGCCGACCCGCACTACGTCGCGGGTGTCGCGGCCTACAAGGCCGGGGAAAGCGGGCCGGAAGCCCAGGCGCGGCCGTTCTACCGCCGCCGCGCCCTGCACCACTTCCGGCGCTGCCTGCACCACGATCCCGAGCACATCGAAGCGCGCCGGGTGATGACGCTCGCCGAACAGAGCCTGGCCATCACCCGCAACAGCCTCGCGGGCAGCGCGACGATGATCGCGGTGGCCGGCGGCCTGCTGATCACGCTGTGGCTGGGGTTCTTCCTCACCGACAAGGTGACCACGGTCGTGATCAGCACCCTGACGCCGATCCTGGTCGGCCTGGTGGCGCTGGGGTTCGTGCTGCCCTTCCTGGTCCGGCTGAAGCTGCCCGGCGGCGTCGAGGCCGACCTGTCCGCCAGCCTGAACCAGGTGTCGTCCGGGCCGACCGGCGAGGTGAGCATCGGCCCCGGACGGCTGGTCGGGACCAGCTCGGACAGCTCCCCGGTGTGGTCCCCGCTCAGCACCGGCCCGCGGGGCGAACTGCCGCGGCTGGGCTGACCCGGCCGCCCTTGACGGATCGCGGCACCGGATGTTCTCCTGTTTGGGAGCGCTCCCAGCCTGGTGAAACCTTCGAAACCAGACCATAGGGAGTTCGATGAAGCGCTCCATCGCTGCGCTGGCCGCCGCCGGCGCGACGGTTCTCGGCTCGACCTGCCTGCTGCTGATGCCGACGGCTTCGGCCGCCGCGCAGGGCTGCCGGGTCGACTACACCATCACCAACCAGTGGCAGGGCGGGTTCCAGGCCGGGGTCAAAGTCACCAACCTGGGCGACGCGATCACCGGCTGGTCCCTGCAGTTCACCTTCCCCGACAGCGGCCAGAAGGTGGCCCAGGGCTGGAACGCCACCTGGTCGCAGTCCGGCGCCACCGCCACCGCCACCAACGCCGACTGGAACCGCACGCTGGCCACGGGCGCCGTCACCGACCTCGGCTTCACCGGCACCACGACCGGCGCCAACCCGGTGCCGGCGGCGTTCACGCTGAACGGCGTCACCTGCACCGGATCCACCGGCCCGGGAACGACGACAACGCCCACGACGCCCAGCACGACCCCCACCACGCCGTCCCCCGGGAGCACTCCCCTGGCGGCGAACGGGCAGCTGCACGTCTGCGGCGTCCACCTGTGCAACGAGGGGAACCGGGCGATCCAGCTGCGCGGCATGAGCACGCACGGCCTGCAGTGGTTCGACAGCTGCTACAACGACCGGTCGCTGGACGCGCTGGCGAACGACTGGCACGCCGACCTGCTCCGCATCGCCATGTACGTGCAGGAGAAGGGGTACGAGACGAATCCGGCCTGGTTCACCGACCGGGTCAACGCCCTGGTCGGCGAAGCCGAGGAACGCGGGATGTACGCGGTGGTCGACTTCCACACCCTCACCCCCGGCGACCCGAACTACAACCTCGACCGCGCCAAGACGTTCTTCGCCGCGGTGGCCGCGCGCAACGCGGCCCGGAAGAACGTGATCTACGAGATCGCCAACGAACCCAACGGCGTGAGCTGGGCCGGCATCAAGAGCTACGCCGAGCAGGTCATCCCGGTGATCCGCGCCGCCGACCCGGACGCCGTGGTGATCGTCGGCACCCGCGGCTGGTCGTCCCTCGGCGTCTCCGACGGGTCGAACGAGACCGAGATCGTCAACAACCCGGTCAACGCCACCAACATCATGTACACGTTCCACTTCTACGCGGCCAGCCACAAGGACAACTACCGCGCCACCGTCAGCCGCGCCGCCACGCAGCTGCCGCTGTTCGTCACGGAGTTCGGCACGGTGACCGCCACCGGCGGCGGCACGCTCGACCAGGCCAGCACCACGGCCTGGCTGGACCTGCTCGACCAGCTGAAGATCAGCTACGCGAACTGGACGTACTCCGACGCGGACGAAAGCAGCGCCGCCCTGCGCCCGGGGACCTGCGCGGGCAGCGACTACGGCACCGGCACGCTGACGGCGTCCGGCGCACTGGTCAGGAGCCGCATCAGCACTCCGGACAGTTTCTGAGGCACGGGCGGGGGGGGTTCCCGGCCCCCCGCCCCTTTCTCAACCGCCGGGTTGACAACGGGCGGGGTGCGCTCTACGTTCTTGTTCAACCGAGGAGTTGAGAAGACAGGTGGACGAAGGCACCGAGCGGCTCAACCGGGTGTTCGCGGCGCTGGCCGATCCCACCCGGCGCGATCTGGTGGCCCGGCTGGCGGGCGCGGACGCGACCGTCGGCGAGCTGGCGGAACCCTACGACATGAGTCTCCAGGCGATCTCCAAGCACGTGAAGGTGCTCGAAGAGGCCGGGCTGGTGACGCGCAGCAAGGACGCCCAGCGCCGGCCGGTCCACCTGGACGCCGAGGTTTTCGACCTGATGACCAAGTGGATCGACCGGTACCGGCGGCAGGCCGAGGAGCGCTACCGGCGCCTCGACGCCCTGCTCGGCCGGATGGCCGGCGACGAAGCCCGATCCCGCGAGGACGCATCATGACCATGGCGAAGCACGAAACCGAGATCCAGGCCGACGGGCGGGTCCCGACGATCCGGATCGTCCGGGAGTTCGACGCCCCTCCCGAACTCGTCTTCCGCGCGCACGTCGACCCCGAGCTCTACGCGCAGTGGATCGGGCCGCACTCGGTCACCACGAGGATCACCCGGTGGGACGCGCGGGCCGGTGGCGCGTGGGCGTTCGCCAACGACCGGGACGGCGAGGAGATCGCCGCCTTCCACGGCAGTTTTCACGACGTGCGGCCGGACGAGCGGATCGTGTGGACGTTCACCTACGACGGCGAGCCCGACGGCGTCGCCCTGGAAACCCTGACCCTCGAAGCACTCGAGGGCGGCCGCACCCGGCTGCAGGTGCTGAGTGTGGTGCAGGACTTCGAAACCCGGGACGGCATGCTGGCGAGCGGCATGAACACCGGCCTCACCGAGGGCTACGCCAAGCTCGACGAACTGCTCGCCAAGGAGGCGTGAAATGACCCCCACCGGCCCCGCGCAGCGGCACGCGCACGACGCCGCCCGGTTCACCGAGCTCACGGAGTCGGCCTCGGCCGCCGACTGGACGCGGCCCAGCCCGGTCGCGGGCTGGACGGCGCTCGACGTGGTGAAGCACCTGGTCGAATGGCCGCGGGCGTTCCTCGGCGGAGCCGGGATCGAGCTGCCGGCACTGGCCGTCGAAGCCGACCCGGCCGCCGCGTGGAAGCAGCACGCCGCCGACATCCAGGCCATCGTCGACGACCCCGCCGGGCGGGTGCTCAGCAACCCGCACACCGGCGACCGTCCCGTGGACGAGGCGATCGACCAGTTCTACACCAACGACATCTGGATGCACACCTGGGATCTCGCCAAGGCGCTCGGCCGCGAGCCCGACCTCGGCGAGGAGCGCTGCGCCGCCACCTTGGCCGGAATGCGGCCGATGGAGGAACTGCTGCGCGGCAGCGGGCAGTTCGGCCCGGCGGTGCCGGTCGCCGCGGACGCCTCGGCGCAGGACCGGCTGATCGGCTTCCTCGGCCGCGACCCGGCCTGGCGGCCCTGAGCGGACGGCGGCGCGCGCTGCGGAGCGCGTGCCGCCGCGGGACCGGCGGAAGATTGACAACGGACGGTCCCCGGAGGACTCTGGGAGCGCTTCCAGAAGTCGCCGCCGGGGTCGCTTCCGCCTGCCCCGGCACGCAAGGCGGAAGGAGAGTCCATGGGATCCGCCTCCCGCCGGGGTGCCGCGCGCCCGGCCGTGCTCGCCGCGGTCGCCCTGCTGGTCCTGGGTGTTTCCGTGCTGTGGCCGTGGCCGTCGGGCGCCGCGCCGGCCGCGCCGGTCACCGGCAACGCCACCCACTTCGACGCGCTCGGCGCACCCTACGGCGGCTGCGGCCTGCCCCAGGAGCAGCTCGACTCGCCGGACTTCGTGGCCCTCAACGTCTACAACACCCCCGGCGACTACGGCTTCTACCCGCGGCCGATCCCGCCGGCGCAGGCCGCCAAGATCGGCCTGTGGGACAACGGCCGCAACTGCGGGCGGTTCGTCCAGGTCACCATCGGCGACTACTGCACCGGCGTCAACGACGGCGCGCCCGGGCAACCGTTCTGCCGCAACGGGTCCTGGGTGACCGACGGCTACGCGGGCGCCCAGCTGACCATGGTCGTGGCCGACAGCTGCGGCGACGCGAACGCCTGGTGCCGCGACGATCCCGGGCACCTCGACCTGTCGACGGCGTCACTGAACCGGTTCGTCAAGAACGGCGTCCCGGTCGGCGACATGAACCCCGCGCACTGGAACAACCGGCACGTCTCGTGGTCCTACGTGCCCGCGCCGGACTACACCGGCGACCTGAAACTCGGGTTCCTCCAAGGGGCGCAACGGTATTGGACGGCCATCGCCGTGTCGCACCTGCCCAACGGCGTCCACGGCGTGGAGTTCCTCGGCGCGGACGGCACCTGGCAGCAGGCGCAGCCGGACAGCGATCTGGGGCAGGCGTTCATCATCGGCCCGACTGCCACCGCGGGCACCGCGTACGCGATCCGGGTCCGCGACGCGAGTGACGCGCTCGTCAACGACGGCCGCGTCTACCGGTTCACGTTGCCGGACCAGTGCCTGTCGGGGTGCGGGGCCGCCTACACCGCCATCGGCTACACGACCGGCACCGGCACCCCGACGAACACGACCACACCCACGACCACGACCACGCCGGCCGGGGTGGCGTGCACGGCGGCCGCCGCGGTCACGTCCACCTGGAACGGCGGGTACCAGCTGCAGTTCACGGTGCGGAACACCGGCTCGGCCGCGGTTTCGGGCTGGACCACGTCGTTCTCGTTCGCGGACACCCAGCAGGTGACCAACTCCTGGAACGCCGCGGTGACCCAGACCGGCCGGCAGGTGCAGGCGGGCAACCAGTCCTACAACGGGACGCTGGCCGCCGGGGCGACGACGACCTGGGGTGCCACCGTGTCCGGCGCGGCCCAGCCGGTGTCCGGATTGGCCTGCGCCGCCCGCTGACCTCAGGGGACGGTGGCCCAGAACCCGGTCAGCGCCGCGGCGGCGCGGGCCGGGTCGTGGGTCATCCACCAGTGGCCCAGGCCGTCGAGCACGGCGACCTGCGCACCGGCGCGGGCGGCCGAGCGGCGGCGTTGGTCCTCGGTGCCGGAGACGGGGTCGGCCGTGGCGAGCACGGCCAGTCCCGGCCGGGCCGCCGCGCGTTCCAGCGGCAGGCCCAGGCCGGGGACACCCGCGGCGGCGGACCGGTACACCGACAGCACCGCCCGGCCCATCGCCTCGTCCTGCCCCGCCGCGACGCGGGCCGCGACGGCTTCGCCCATCCCCCGCTCCTCCAGCACCGCCGCGCGGTCCGCGGCCGTGCCGCCGAACCGCGCCGCGACGTCGGCCTCGCCGGCACCCGGCGTCTGCCAGCGGCGGGCCAGTTCGTGCCACTCGTACCCCGGGTCGTACATTCCGAGTGCGTCGCTGACCCAGCTGCGGACCAGCTCCGGGTGGCTCAGGACGACGTTGACGACGTGCCCGCCGCCGAGGTCGTGCCCCACCAGGTCCACCGGTTCGCCGAACGCCGCCAGCTCCGCGACCAGCCAGTCGCGGTAGCCGGCGTGGGTCGCCTCGAACCCGGCGGGCAGCGGCGCGCCGAAACCGGGCGGCGACAGGCAGACCACGTCGGGCCGCGCGAGCTCCGCCAGCAGCAGGTCCCACACCGCCGCCGTCTCGGGGTTCCCGTGGACGAACACCGCGGGCATCAGGGACCCGCCGGCGTGGTCGGCTGCAGCACGGATTCCGCCAGCGCTTCGGTGCGCAGGTGGGTGATCGCCTGGTATTCGGGGTCGCGGACCATGGCCGCGAACGCCTGCCGATCCGGGTAGCGGACGAGCGCGACCATGTCCCAAGCCTGCCCGTCTTCGGCGACGAGCGCGCGGCCGCCGCGGCCCAGGTACTCGACCTTCAGGCCGTACCGGGCGTTCAGCCCGCGGTTCAGGGCTTCGGCGTAACGCTGGTAGCTCTCGCGGCCGCCGTCCGGGCGGAACCGCAGCAGGTTGAGCATCACGACCGGGCCGCCCGGGTCCTCGGCGAGCAGGGCGTCGAGGGCGCGGTCTTCGATTTCGATCATCAGGACCTCCTTGGCCGCCACCTTACACATACTTGTTGGTCGACACGCAAGTTAGTTTGCTATCCTCATGTCATGCCGACCGCCCGCCGCACCCAGCAGGAACGCCGCGACCAAGCCGAAGCCGCGCTCCTGACCGCCGCCGCCGAGCTCGTCGTCGAGCAGGGCGTCCGCTCGCTGACCCTCGCCCGCGTCGGGGAACGCGCGGGGTACAGCCGCGGCATCGTCACCCACCACTTCGGCGGGAAGCAGGCGCTGGTGGAGCGGCTGGCGCGGGCCACGCAGACCGGGTTCGTCCCCGGCCTCGAAGACGTGCCGCCCGGGCTGGACCGCCTGCTGCGGCTGATCGACGGCTACCTCGGCGAGCTCGGCCGGATCGGGGTGTTCAACCAGGCCTTTCTGTTGCTGTGGGCCGAATCCGCCACCCAGCCGGAGCTGGCGCCGATCTTCCGGGAGCGGGACGAGGCCTTCCGCGCCGACCTGCGCGAAGACGTCGAAGCCGGGATCGCGGCCGGGACGATCGACGGGAGCGCCGTCGCGGCCGAGGTCGCGACCGCCGTCGTCGGGCAGCTGCGCGGGATCGCGCTGCAGCGGCTGCTCGACCCGGGGAGCGTCGACATCGACGGGCTGCGCCGGAGCGTCACCGAGCACTGGCGCCGCGCCCTGCGGACGGCTTCCTCCGCCGGGACCGCGGCGACCCCTTAGGCTCTTCGTCGGACGGCGGAGGGAGGTGGCGGGGTGACCGGGCGGCTGCCGCGGATCAAGCGCGTGACGATCGAGGACGTGGCCAAGGCGGCCGGGGTGGGCCGGCAGACCGTTTCGCGCGCGCTGCGCGACCTGCCGGAGATCGCTCCCGAAACCCGCGACCGCGTGCTGGCCGCCGCGAGCCGGCTGGGTTACCGGCCGAGTGCGCTGGCGAAGGGCATGCGCACGCAGCGTTCGGACGTCATCGCGCTCGTGGTGTCCGACATCGCGAACCCGTTCTACCCCGCTGTGGCGCGCGGGGTGTACGACGCGGCGGAGGCGGCCGGGTGCAGCGTCGTGCTGTACAACACCGATGCCGACCCGGGCCGGGAACGCGACGCCATCGAGGACGCGCTGGCCCGTTCCGCGCGCGGCGTCGTCGGCTTCTTCTACGGAACCCCCGAGGACGTGCTGGCCGACTACGCGCGCTCGGTGCCGCTGGTCGTCGCCGACCGGGAGCTGTCGACCGAGGTGGCCGCCTCGGTGAGCAACGACTTCGCGGCCGGGACCGCGGCCGCGGTCGAACTGCTCGCCCGCCGCCCGGACGCCTGCCTCGGCATGCTGGACAGCTCGGTCGGCGTCGCGGTGGACGAGCGGCGGCTGGCGTTCCTCGCCGCCTGCGCCGCCCACGGGTTCGGCGACGTCTCGGCCCGGATCGTGCAGGGACCACCGAGCATCGCGGGCGGCACCGAGGCGGCCCGCCGGCTGCTCGACGACTGGCCCGCGGTCAACGGCATCTTCGCGTTCAACGACCTGATGGGCATCGGCGCGGTCCAGGCGGTGCTCGCGCGTGGCGCCGCCGTCCCGGCCGACTGCGCCGTGGTCGGGTTCGACGACCTGGAGATGTCGGCCTACCTGAACCCGCCGCTCAGCACGGTCCGGATCGACAAGTACGACCACGGGCAGGCCCTGGTCCGCGCCCTGCTGGCGGACACGGCCGACCGGATTTCGCTGCCGGTTTCGCTGATCACCCGCGCCACCGCCTGACCCCGCGGCGAAGACGCCCTTGACGGCGTGCCCCGGAGGTGCGCATACTCCCCGGGAACCAGCGCCGGGAACATTCCCGGGAACGTTCCCGACAATGGACGGACAGGGAGACAACGGCATGGACGCAGGCCGCCATCCCGCCCGCGGCCGGTGCCGGAAACCCGTTCCCGCTCGCCCACCGAGCCGCCGCCGGCACCACAACACCTCGTCCCCCCGCCGCCAGGCCCACCGTCCACACCGGACCCCACTCCTCCCGCCGCCGCGACCTCTCCCGCTTCCCGGAGCCCGGCTCCTCCCGATCCCGGGCCTCGGCTGATCCCGCCGCCACCCCGAAAGGACCGAACGCAATGGTGCGTACCTCCCCCACGACAAGACGGCTCCGCCGGCTGGGCGCCGTCCTCGCCGCGGCCGGGCTCGCCCTGGCCACCGCCGCCTGCGGCAGCACCGATGCCGCGGCTCCGGCCGCTGCCGCCTGCGCGCCATCGGGTGGCAAGGTCGAGCTGTCGTTCTGGTCCTGGCTGCCCGGCATCGACCAGGCCGTCGCCCTCTGGAACCAGGGACATCCCGGCATCCACGTCACGGTCGAGCAGACCCCGCAGGGCAACCAGGGCACCTACAACAAGATGTTCACCGCCCTCAAGGCCGGCCAGGCCCCGGACCTCGGGCAGGTCGAGTTCGACTCGCTGCCCGGGTTCCGCGTCCAGCAGGGCCTGCGCGACATCTCGGGCTGCCCCGGCGTCGCGGACGCCAAGGCGAAGTTCGTCGACTGGACGTGGGCGCAGGCCTCGGTCGGCGGCGACGGCGTGTTCGCCGTCCCGCAGGACACCGGCCCGATGGGCCTGTTCTACCGCAAGGACCTGTTCGAGAAATACCACGTGCCGGTGCCGACGACCTGGGACGAGTACGCGCAGGCCGCCAAGACCCTGCACGCCGCCGACCCGAACCTGACCATCACGCACTTCCCGCAGAAGGACGTCAACTGGTTCGCCGGTCTCGTCTGGCAGGCCGGCGGGCACTGGTTCACCCAGGACGGCCAGCAGTGGAAGGTGAACCTGACCGACCCCGCGTCCACCAAGGTCGCCGGCTACTGGCAGAACCTGCTGTCGCAGGGCCTGGTCTCGAACTACCAGGGCTTCTCCGAATCCTGGAACAAGGCACTGGATTCCGGGCAGATCGCCACCTGGACCGGGGCCGTGTGGGGCGTCGGCACGATCGCGAAGGCCGCGCCGTCGACCGCCGGGAAGTGGGCCGTGGCGCCGCTGCCGCAATGGACCAAGGGCGAGCAGCGCTCGGGCAACTGGGGCGGCTCGACGACGGCGGTGTTCGCCGGCACCAAGCACCCGGCCGAAGCGGCGCAGTTCGCGCTGTGGCTCAACAGCGACCCGCAGGCGCTGGCCGTTCTCACCGCCCAGGGCGGCATCTACCCGGCCACCGTCGACGCCCAGGCGAACGCGAAGGCCTCCCCCGAGAACACGCAGTTCTTCGGCGGCCAGGACGTCGACGCGGTGTTCCGCGAGGCGGGCAAGGGCGTCAGCCAGGACTTCACCTGGGGACCGTCGATGGAACAGACCTACGCCCACGTCCGTGACGGGTTCGGCGCCGCCCTCGCCGGCCACGGCACGCTCGGCGACGCCCTTTCCGAAGCCGGCGCGGCGACGATCACCGACCTGCAACGCCAGTCCATCCCCGTGGCGAAGTAGGGCCGACGATGGTTGTCGCAGCGTCTCGAACCGTCGCCGGCGTGCCCTCCCGCCCCCGGGTGGCACGCCGGCGGCGGGCGGGCACCGGCACGCGCGCCGCCTGGCTGCTGCTGGCCCCGTTCCTGCTCGGCTTCGCGGTGTTCTACGTGGCCCCGATCGTCGTGGCCCTGGTGAAGAGCTTCACCGCCGTCACCCGGACCTCGACCTACGGCCGTCCCGTCGAGGTGTTCGCCGGGCTCGGCAACTACACCGCGGCGCTCGGCGACGCCGGGTTCACCGGCTCGGTCGGGCGGGTGCTGCTGTTCGGCGTCGTCCAGATCCCGGTCATGCTCGGCCTGGCGCTGGTCCTGGCGCTCGCCCTGGACTCGGCGGTCGTGCGGCTGCGGCGGTTCTTCCGGCTCGCGTTCTTCCTGCCGTACGCGGTGCCCGGCGTGATCGCCGCGGTGATGTGGGGCTTCTTCTACGCCCCGAACCTCTCGCCGGTCAACCAGCTGCTGGCCCCGGCCGGGATCCACCCGGACCTGTTGTCCGGCAACGTGATCCTGTATTCGATCGCGAACATCGTCACCTGGACGTTCACCGGGTACAACATGCTGATCCTCTACTCGTCGCTGCAGGCGATCCCGCCCCAGCTGTACGAAGCGGCCCGGCTCGACGGCGCGTCGGGCTGGGCGATCGCCTGGCGGATCAAGGTGCCGGTCATCGCGCCGTCGCTCGTGCTGACCGGGGTCTTCTCCATCATCGGCACCTTCCAGCTGTTCACCGAACCGCAGGTGATGGCCGGGGTGTCGAGCGCGGTGTCGTCGTCCTACACGCCGTCGATGGCCGCCTACGCCCAGATTTCCGCCCAGAACTACGGCCTCGGAGCGGCGATGAGCGTGCTCGTCACGCTGCTCATCGCGGTCCTGTCGTGGCTGTTCTTCCGGATCACCCGTGCGAGGGCCGCCCTGTGAACACCCGGAGTTCGTCCGTCGTGGTCACCACGGCGATGTTCGTGGCCGCCGTCTACTTCCTGCTGCCGGTGGTCTGGCTGGCGATCTCGGCCACGAAGTCCGCGTCCGACCTCTCGACGACGTTCGGGTTGTGGTTCTCCGGCAACCACCTCGGGCAGAACCTGCACGACACCGTGGCCTTCGGGGACGGCCTGTACCTGCGCTGGCTGGCCAACAGCGCGCTGTACTCGGTGGTGGGGGCCGCGGCGGCGACGCTGCTGTCGGCGATGGCCGGGTACGCACTGGCGAAGTTCAGCTTCCGCGGGCGGTCGTTCACGTTCTCGGCCGTCCTCGCCGGGGTGCTCGTGCCGCCGACCGCGCTCGCCGTCCCGCTGTTCCTCATGCTCGCCGGCGCGGGGCTGACGAACACGGTGTGGTCGGTGCTGCTGCCGAGCATGATCAGCCCGTTCGGGGTCTACCTGGCCCGCGTCTACGCGGCGGCGTCGGTCCCCGACGAGCTGCTGGAGGCCGGCCGCATCGACGGCGCGGGCGACGTGCGCATGTTCTACACCGTGAGCCTGCGCCTGATGGCGCCGGCGCTGGTCACCATCTTCCTGTTCCAGTTCGTCGCGATCTGGAACAACTTCCTGCTCCCCCTGGTGATGCTGACCGGCGACCGGCTGTACCCGGTGACCCTCGGCCTCTACACGCTCAACACGCAGATCACCCGCGACCCCGACCTGAAGGCCGTCGTCGTCACCGGTTCGCTGCTGTCGATCATCCCGTTGATCCTGGCTTTCCTGGCGCTGCAACGGTTCTGGCGCACCGGCCTGGCCGCCGGGGCGGTCAAGGACTGACCGCCCCGGGCAGCCGGACGACGAACCGCGTGTCACCGGGCGCCGACACCGCCTCGATCGAGCCGTTGTGCCGGATCGCGACGATCTCGTGGCACAGGTGCAGGCCGAGGCCGGTGCCGTGGCCGATGTCCTTGGTGGTGAAGAACGGCTGGAACAGCCGCGGCAGCAGGTCCGGCGGAATGCCCGGCCCGCTGTCGCGCACCTCGACGACCGCGCAGGGACCTTCCCGGCGGGTGGTCAGCCGCAGTTCGCCGTGGCCGCCCATGGCTTCCGCGGCGTTGCGGACCAGGTGGGTCCAGACCTGGTTGAGCTCACCGA
This sequence comes from Amycolatopsis sp. NPDC049688, assembly GCF_040674975.1. Taxonomy (NCBI): domain Bacteria; kingdom Bacillati; phylum Actinomycetota; class Actinomycetes; order Pseudonocardiales; family Pseudonocardiaceae; genus Amycolatopsis; species Amycolatopsis sp. NPDC049688. The sequence goes on along the minus strand of NZ_JBFANY010000001.1, from coordinate 918,724 downwards.
GGTGCGCGATCACCGGCGGCAGTGGAGCGTAATCGCGGACGATCGTGAGGCCGGTGAGCGTCGGGGCGAGGACCCGCAGCGTCGCCTCGAGTCCTTCGAGGACGTCGACCTCGCGGTCCGGGGCGCGGCCCAGATCGGAGTAGGCGGCCGCCGAGGCGACCAGCGCGCTGATCGCCCGGCCGGCCGCCTGCGCATCGACGGCGAGCGCCCGCGCCGAGAGCCGCCCGGCGAGCAGCCGGACGGCAATGTCGAGCACCTCGGGCCGGACGGCCGCGGCGAAGGCAGCCAGGTCGGCGGGGGTGATCGAGGAGAGGGCGGGGGCGAGGTCGGCTGCGTCGGGGATGCCGGCCGCGGCGAGCCAGTCGGACATCGCGTCGACGGCTTCCGCCGCGGCCAGGGGGTCCGGTTCGGGGGGTGTGGTCGGCGGGTGGTCGAGCGTGGCTCGCTCGCTGGCCAGGGTGGTGGCGGTCGCGGGACCCGCCGGCCGGCCCACCAGCCGACCAGACACGCCCAGCTCACCGGCCGAGGCTGTGGCGCCCGCGGCTACTTCCGCTACTGCGGAACCCGCCGGCCGACCAGCCCGCTCGCCAGCCGGGGCGATCACGGCGGCCTCCGCTACCGCGGGACCCGCCAGCCATCCGGGCCCGGCCCGCTCGCCGCCCGAGGCGGGTTCCGCTACCGCGGAACCCGCCATCCGGCCGGCCCCGCCCCGCTCGCCGCCCGGGGCCATGGTGACTGCCGCCGGCGAAGCCGGCGCCGGGAACTCATCCGCCGGATCCGCCGGCCGACTGGACCCGCCCCGCTCGCCGGTCGAAGCTGTGGCACCCGAACCAGCCGCCGGCTCCGCGACCGCCAGACCCACCAGCCCGTCCAGCGCCGCCCGTTCCCCGGGCAGGGCCATCGCGCCCCAGGCCGTCGCCGTCGTAATCAGGTCCGCCGCCGTGCGGTCGAACTCGGCCGCCGCTCGGACCAACGCCGCCACCGGGTTGTTGAGCTCGTGGGCCAAGCCCGCTGCCAGGGTTCCCAGTCCCTCCATCATCGTGCGGCGGCCCGCCTGGGCCTCGTACGAGCGGATCCGCCAGACCAGCACCGGCAGCAGGACCCGGCAGATCTCCGGGCAGCGCACCAGCATCCGCAGGAAGGTTTCGCGGTCGTAGACGAGCAGTTCCACCGGGCCGACCGCCGTCGCCGCCGCCACGTAGCCGCCGCCGGCCAGCAGCGGGAGCTCGCCCGTGTACTGGTGGGCCGCCGGGGGCTTGTCGGCCGCGTGGGGGGCCGCCGCCGGGTCGGCGAAGTGCCTTCCGACGATCTGCTCGCGGCCGTCGATCCGCTTGCTCAGCAACAGTTCCCCCGCCAGCAGCACGTAGAAGTGCTCCGCGGGCTGGCCGTCGTCGAACAGCATTTCGCCGTCGCGCAGGACCTGCCGGGTGCCGGCCGCCGCGAGCCAGTCGCGCCGCTCGTCGTCGAGGCCCGCGAACAGCTCGATGCCGCGCAGCCGAGCGCCCGTCACCGGACTCATGCGTACGGCCGGATCCACGCGTCGCGGGTGTCCAGGACACCGGCGTTTTCCTGCAGCACCCGGTACGCGTGCGCCACCGACGCCAGCGTCACGTGGTGGTGCCAGCCGCGGAAGGACCGGCCCTCGAAGTCGGCCAGCCCCGAATCGTCGTGCAGCCGGGCCACCCCCTCGGCGACGCCGCGGTGCCGGCGCACCAGGTGCACCAGGTCCGGCATCCGGGCCTGGGTGATGTTGGTCAGGTGGATCAGGTCCGGCTGCGCCCGGCCGGACACCCGCTCGGCCAGCAGCTGCCGGGTGCCGCGGTGCAGCCGCGCCGGCGCCGGCTGGGTGCGCCCGGTGCCGCCCAGCGGCGCCAGCACGAACTGCGAGATGCTCGCCTGCCCGTGCGCGGTCTCCCGCCAGTTCATCGTCATCCGGCCGAGCCGGCGGGCCTGGCGCACCAGCTCACCCGCAGTCCGGGGCTGCGGCGCGCCCAGCGCGGCCGCGGGCACCGCGCCCGCCACCGGGGTGTCCTCCGACACCTGCACGACGTAGTGCAGGCCGCGGCGCTCCAGCCCGCGCAGCAACGCCTCGACGTGCCGCTCGTGCCGGGCGTCGACGAGCACCGGCAGCGCGGGCAGGTCCCAGTCGAGCATCTCGTCCAGCATCTCCATGACGTGCGCCCAGCGCGGCCGGTGCCGCTCGCCCGGCGGCACCCGCGAGCGCGTCCGGCGGACGCTGTCCTCGTCCCACTCCCTCGGTAGCTGCAGCCGCCAGTCGACCGGCACGCTGCCTTCGTCGCAGGCGAGGAACACGGCCAGCCCCAGCTGGCAGTTGAGCACCCGCTGGCAGCTCGGCGCGAACTGCTTGGCGACGCCCACCGAACTGGCGCCGTTCTTCGGGAACACCGCTTCGGCGATCACCAGCGCCCGCGGCCGCAGCGTGCCCGCGACCGCCCGCGCCAGCGCGGCGCGGACCGGCGCCCAGTGCCACGGGCTCTGGTTGACGAACTGCTGCAGCGACTGGTCGGCGCGCCAGCCGACGACGTGGTCGGAGATCCGGCGGATCGTCTTGCGGCCGGGCAGGGAGTACAGCCCGCGGACGTACACCTCGCCCCAGCGGCGCTGGTCGGAGCGGGCGAAGGAGGCGAACAGCTCCTGGCAGAAGACGGACAGGTCCACCGGATCGACGGGTGCGACCGGGACGAAGCTCTCGATGCGGGCAGTGGTCATGGTTCCCCCAAACGGTTTGCTTCTCGTGCCGTGCGGTGGATCAGGCCGCGGCGCGGCCGACCCGGCACACGGCGAGCTCTTCCTCGCCGTGGGCGTAGTGCAGCCGGACACGCATCGCCGCGGCCTGCGGCGCGTACCGCGTGCGCCAGTCCTGGAAGTGCGCCCATGCCTCGCCGTAACCGCGCTGCTCGGGCAGCCCGGCGAGCACCGCCACGCGGACGCTGTGTTCGAACCCGCGTTCCTCCCTCCCCTGGAGGCTCACCGCGGGCCGCGGCAGGTCGATGCCGAGCTGCCTGGCCAGTGCGGGCAGGCAGCTCGAACCGGCGTCGAGCACCGAACGCGCGCTGTGCGGGGCCCACGCCGGTGCGACGGCGTGGGTCAGCGCGGCAGCGTCGAGCACCAGCACCGCCGCGTCCAGCCAGCACAGCTCGCTGGCGGGCCGGAAGCAGGTCAGCGCCGGGTAGCCGGTGTGGGTCGCCCGGATGTCGGCCAGCCAGGCGGTCCACTGCCGGAACAGGTCGTCGAGGTGCTCCCGCGAGCCGAACCGCAGGTGCTCGGCGAGCAGGAACTCCGCCTCGGACGGCTTGGTGCTGTGCGTGCACAGCTCGGCGACCATCCGTTCGCGACGGCTGTAGGCGGCGACGATCCGCGAGAGGTGCAACCCGAAGACGAGGAGCACCTGCAGCACGGCGAGCCAGCCCGCGACGGCCAGCAGGGCCGCCCCGGAGTCGTCGCGCAGCACCATGAACCGCGCGACCCCGCCCGGGGTCGGCGGGATGCCCGCCAGCGCCGGGACGAGGAGGGCGGCGCCGAGGAAGGTGGCCGCCATCCAGCCGGCCCCGACGAGCATCAAGGCGAGCGGGGCGCACAGGTCCAGCACGCGCTCGCGGCCGCCGGGCGGCAGCCACCGGGCGAGGGCGGCTCCCCCGCCGCCGACCGCCCGCACGGCCAGCCGCATCAGCCGGCCGGACCGCTGCCGCGGCGCGAACACCGTGCGCAGCACGCTCAGCCACGTCAGCCCGAGCAGGACGACCCCGGCGAGCAGGAGCACCGCCGGGATCACCGGTGCCCCACCGGGGCCGGTCGCCGTGGATCTCCGTCGTGCCGCACCCGCCCGTTCATCCCACCGGCCTCCAGTCCGTCCAGTTCTTCGAGCGTGCGCCGGTGAGCAAGAACCAAACAGAACCGGCTTGTAGTGGTACTGGGAATGCCTGCACTCGGTTGAGTGACGGAAGTGGTCACACTCCGTCAGCTCGATCTTGACCGGCTCCGCTGTCCGGGCGAGCGTGAACGGCATCGACCAGCGGAAAGGGGAATCGGATGGACTGGCACTTCGTCGGCCGGGCCGAGCACCTCGAACGGATCCGGTCCCGCCTCGCCGAACGCGACCCGGGCCCGCTCGTGGTCGTCGGCGAGCCTGGCATCGGCCGTACCAGCGTGGTGCGCAAGGCGCTGGCGGCCCTCGATCCGAGGCGGGACGCGCTGTTGGAGGTCCGCCCGGGCGGGCACGAGCCGTTCTCGTCGCTGCGGCACCTGCTGCCGGCCGGCGCGGCGCCCCCGGCGGGCCGCGACGCGGTGCGGGAGATCGCGGACGCGGTGCGGGCGCCGGCGGCCGGGCGCCGGCTGGTGCTCCTGGCCGACGACGCGCACCTGGCCGACCACGCGACGATGCTGGTACTGCAGCACCTCAACCGGCACGCGGGGGCGTTCCTGCTGCTCACCCACCCGGTCCCGGCTCCACGGGCGGGTGGCGGCGACCCGGTGGACTGCCTGCGTTACGAACGCGGGATCAAGACGGTACGGCTGCCGCCGCTGTCGGTGGACGAGGTGGGCGCGGTGCTGGCCCGGCTGATGGACGGCCCGGTCCGTTCGGCGACGACGGAAGCCCTGCACGCGGCCACGGCGGGCAACCCGGGCCTGCTGCACGACATCGTGGTCCGCCAGAAGCTGCGAAGCCGGATGACGCGCGACGGCGGCCGCTGGTGCCTGGCCGACGCCCCACCGGCGGAGGAACCACCGGCGCTGACCTGCCGCGGCGTCACGCACCTGCTCGCGGCGGTCGCACGGGCGTGGGAGTCACTGGCCCTGGACCAGGTGGAGGACTTGTGCCGGCTCGCGGTGTGGAGCGGCGCGGGCGCGGAGGTGGCCCTGGTGAAGGCGGCGGTGCATTTGCTGCGCGGCCGGGCGGCGGAGGCGTTCGACGCGTTGGACGGGCGATGGGAGGGGGCGGGAAGGAGCAACGGCGCCGGTTTGGGAGCGGCCCTGGACCTCGGCGCCGGCTCGGGCGCGGTGCTGCACCGCGCAGCAACCGACAACACGGGCATCAACGGCACTCGCAACCACGCAGAACCCACCGGCGGCACCGACTCGGGCGCGGTGCTGCACCGCGCAGCAACCGACAACACGAACATCAACGGCACTCGCGACCACGCAGAACCCACCGGCGGCACCGGCTCGGGCGCGGTGCTGGATCGCGTGGGCTTCGGCGGCGGTCTCGGCCAAGCGAAAACCGCCGGCGGTGCAAGCTCTGGCGCGGTCGTCGACCACACGACCCCCCGCGGCACCGGCATCGGCGCCGCCCTCGGCACCAGCTCCAGCACGATCCTCGACCACGCCGAACCCGCCCCCGGCCGCGAAGGCCGCGGCGACGGCCCGGGCTCCGAGGCGGCCCTCCGCCACGCAGCACCCGTCGCACCGCCGGCGGACAGCCGAGCCTCCGCCGTCCGCTCGCACTCCGCCCCGCCGCGCGGCCATGCGATCGGGGCGGCCGCGCGCTCCGATGATCCGCACCCCCTTCTCCTGCGGGCCATGTGCCTCGCCTTCGGCCGCCAGGAGCTCGGTGAAGCCGATGCCCTCCTCGCCGCCGCGGCCGCGGCCTCGCCGCACCGGGAACGGCTTCACGCCTACCGTTGCTGGCTGCTCGCCGTGGCCGGGCGGAGCTCCGAGGCCGCCGATGTGCTTGCCGGCCTCACGCACCACCGGGACCGGCACGCCGCTCTCTTCGCCCACGCCGCCGAGGCCATCGGGCACCTCGACCTCGGCCGGGGCGCCGCCGCGATCCCGCCCCTGCGGCGGGCGCTCGTGCTCGCCGAGGCCGATCGGGCCGTTCTTCCCTGGATGGCGCCCTACCTGCGGGCCTACCTCATCGATGCGCTGCTGCTCGCCGGGCGGATCACCGAGGCCACCTCGCTGGCCGGCGAATTCCACGCCGCCGCGCCGGACTGCGGGTGGAAAGTCGCCGTGGCGATGGCCGCGCTGACGACCGCCGCCCGCTCGGCCGCCACCGCCGAGGTGCCCTGAGCACGAAACGCCGCCCGGCAAAAGGACCACCCGGCCGCTTTCCGGCCCGGCCCCACACTCGGCGAATAGTCCTTTTAGGCCGTTTCGCCGGATATCGGGGGAAAGTTCACACCAGCGGACCGCCGTGGCCGGCCGGATGCGACCGGTACGCCCCGTATGCTGTCCGAATGGCCCATTGCCTGGGGGATTTTCGTCCGTCCGTTCCGCCCGCCCGAGGTCGGCATGTCCGCGGCAGGCGATAGCCGCCGGGAGCTGGCCAAGTTCCTGCGCAGCAGGCGTGAGCGGATCACCCCGGAGGAGGTCGGGCTGCCCGCCGGGCCCCGGCGGCGGACCGTCGGGCTGCGGCGCGAGGAGGTCGCCGTCCTCGCCGGACTGAGCCCCACCTGGTACACCTACCTCGAACAGGGCCGCGGGATCCAGCCCTCGCGCGAAGTCCTGGACAGCCTGGCCCGGGTCCTGCGGCTGACCGAGGACGAACGCCGGTACGTGCACAGCCTCGCGCACGGCTCGGTCATCCAGGCCGCTCCACTGACGACGGACGTCACCGCCGCCGACCTCATCCGCCAGATCGTCGCCCAGTTCGACGACAGCCCCTACCCGGTCTACGCCGCCGACCAGTACTGCGCGGTCATCGCGTGGAACCAGGCGGCCTGCGAGTGGTACGACGACTGGGCCGTCCTGCCGCCGGCGGAACGCAACATCCTGCACTGGCTGCTGTCCTCGCCGCTGGCCCGCGAACGGCTGGTGGACTGGGAGGTCGTCACCCGGGACTCGGTCGCCCGCTGGCGCGCCGAATGCGCCCGCCACCCCAACGACCCGCATATCCGCGCCCGCATCGCCGAGTTCACCCGCCTCAGCCCGGCTTTCGCCGAATGGTGGGAAAGTCACGAAGTGCTGGAACACCGGTCGGCCGTGCGGTTGTTCCGCCACGGGCACCTCGGCGTACAGGCCATGCGCATCGTGCCCCTGCAGTCGCCCGAGTTCATTCCCTCCGGCGTCGTCCTGCACCTGCCCACCGCGACCGAATAGCGGCCGCGCGTTTCGGCATTCCGTTATTTGGTCGTTGACCACCGGTCGGTCGGCGCGACAGGCTATGCGCAGCGTGCCGATCCTGCTCAGTGTCGACGGACCGCCCCTTAGGCGGTTACGGCCACGAGCAGCAGATCCGCCGACTGGGGAACAACAAGCAAAAAATGGCCATGCCCGCCATTCCGGGATCGACGCTGGGGTCCCGTGGCAGCACGAGGGGAAGTTATGATCTTGAGGACGAGCAGGAACCTTGCCCGGCAAACTTCCGCAGAGCAGGGTGTTGCCATTGTCGGAGCCGCTTGCCGGCTGCCCGGCGCCGGAACTCCGGAGCAGTTCTGGGAGGTGCTGCGGACCGCGCAGGACACGGTCACCGAGGTTCCGGACGACCGTTTCGACGTCGACCGGTGGTTCTCCCCCGAAATGGGAAAGCCGCACACCATCCGCAGCCGCAGCGGTGGCTTCCTGGATCGGATCGACCAATTCGACGCACGTTTCTTCGGCATTCTGCCCAACGAAGCGGAGCAAATGGACCCGCAGCAGCGGATGCTCCTGGAAGTCACCTGGCAGGCCTTGGAAGACGCCGGGCGGACCGCTCCCGAACTGGCCGGCTCCAATACCGGCGTCTACGTGAACATCTGCAATTCCGGATACTGGGACGTGTTGCGCGCGGCGGGGCGCCACGACCTGCACGCGGCGATGGGCGGCGAGGCGGGCGGAATGGCCGCGGGCCGGATCGCCTACCACCTCGACGTGCGCGGCCCGGTGATGGCGCTGGAGTCCACCTGCGCCACCGCGCTGCTGGCGGCGCACGTGGCCGGCCGGGCCCTGCGCTCCGGCGAGATCGACCTGGCCATCATCGGCAGCGCGAACCTGCTGCTGTCGCCCGACCTGTACTTCGCGCTCAGCGAGGCGGAAATGCTCTCCCCCACCGGGCGCTGCCGGTTCGGCGACCGGGACGCCGACGGCTACGTGCGCAGCGAAGGCGCCGTGGTGCTGGTGCTCAAGCGGCAGGAGGACGCGGACGCCGACGGCGACCGGACCTACGCGACGGTCATCGGGACCGCGGTGCGCGGCGACGGCCGCAGCGGCGGCACGCTCACCACGCCGGGTGTCGAGGGCCAGGAAGCCATGCTGCGGGCGGCCTACGAAGACGCCGGCGTCTCACCGGCCGATGTGGACTTCGTCGAGGCACACGGCCCCGGCACCCCCGCCGGCGACCCGGTGGAGCTGACGGCGCTGGCCACCGTGCTCGGCGAACAGCGCGACCCGGCCCGGCCCTGCCTGGTGGGCTCGGCCAAGTCCAACGTCGGTCACCTCGAAGTCGCGGGCGGGATGGTCGGGCTGCTGAAGGCGGCGCTGGCCCTGTACCACCGCGAGCTCCCGCAGACCCTGCACGTCCGCACCCCGCTGCCGATCTTCGAAGAGCCGGGCAGCCCGCTGCGGCTGGCCACGGAACGGACGCCGCTGACGCCGATCGACCGCCCCGCCCTCGCCGGGGTGAGCGCCTTCGGCCTTTCCGGCGGTTACGCGCACGCCGTGCTGTCGGAAGCTCCGGCGGTGGCCGCGCCGCGCCGGACCCGGGACGGCGATCGCCCGGCGTACCTGCTTCCGTTGTCCGCCAAGGATCCCACCGCGCTGCGGACCCTCGCCGCGGCGACCGCCGAGCTGCTGAGCGCCCCGGACGGGCCCTCCGCCGCGGACGTCTGCCACACCGCCGGGACCCGGCGCACGCACCACGAGCGCCGGGTGGCGGTGGTGGGCCGGGACCGGGCGGAGCTGGCCGACGAGCTGATCGCGGTGGCCGGCGGGCACGGCGTCCGGCCGGCACCGGTGCGGGCGCCCCGGGTCGTGTTCGTCTTCCCCGGCCAGGGTTCGCAGTGGCCCGGCATGGGCCGCGAGCTGCTGCGCACCGACCCGGTGTTCGCCGCGCGCTTGACCGAGTGCGATCGGGCGGTACGCGCCGAGGCCGGGTTTTCCGTGCTGGAAGCCCTGGAATCGGGCCGCACCCTGTCCACTATGGACGAGGTGCAGCCGGTGCTGTGGGCGGTGCAGGTGGCTTTGGCCGGGAGCTGGCGGAGCCGGGGCATCGAGCCCGGCCTGCTGATCGGGCACAGCATGGGCGAGGTGGCCGCCGCGGTCACCGCCGGCGCGCTGACGGTCGCCGAAGGCGCGGCGGTGATCTGCCGGCGCAGCGGCCTGCTGGCCCGCCGCCGGACGCCCGGCGCGATGTGGGCGGTGCAGCTGGGCGAGGAACGCGCCGCCCGCGCCATCGGCGCGCACGCCGACCGGGTCTGCGTCGCGGTGGTCAACAGCCCGCACGCGACGGTGCTGTCCGGCGACCCCGGCGCGCTCGCCGAAGTCGTCGCGCCGCTGCGCGCGACCGGCGTCCACTGCCGCCAGGTGCCGGTCGACTACGCGTCGCACGCCCCGCAGGTGGCCGGGCTCGGCCCGGACATCGAACGGTCGCTCGCCGGGCTGCGCCCGCGCGAGGGCCGGGTGCCGCTGCACTCGACCGTGCTGGACCGCGTGGTCGGCGGCACCGAGCTGGACGGCCGTTACTGGGCGGACAACCTGCGCCTGCCGGTCCGCTTCGCCGACGCCGTCGGCGCGGTGCTCGCCGATCCGCGGCCGGTGCTGTTCGTCGAGATCAGCCCGCACCCGATCCTGCACGCGGCGATCGAGGACGGCATCGAGGCCGCGGGCGCGGCCGCCGCCACGGTCACCGGCTCGCTCGAGCGGGAAAGACCCGAGGCGGCGACGATGCTGCGGGCGCTCGCGACCGCGTACGCGGCGGGTTGCGACCCGGACTGGGCCCGGCTCACCGAAGGCGGCGCGTTCGTCCCGCTCTCCGGCTACCCCTGGCAGGGCGAGCGGTACTGGGTCGGCGACGGCGCCGGGGCGGGGACCTCCCCGGTGATCTCGCTGCACCACCGGCACGCCGCCGCCGAGCGGTTCGACGAGCCGGGCGACCGCCCCCGCCGGGGCCCGAGCACGCCGGAGGAGTGCGCCGAGGACCTGCTCCGCCGGACGTCGGTCCTGCTCGGCATCGACACCGGCGGGGTCGGCCTCGAGGTGCCGCTGACCCAGCTGGGGTTGAACTCGCTGTTCGCGGTGAAGCTCGCCTACCGGCTGCGGTCCGAGCTCGACATCCCGATCAGCGTCCGGGAGCTGCTGCAGGCGGCCTCGATCGCGGAGCTGGCCGAGCTCGTCCACGACCGGATGCCCCGTGCGGTCGACGCGGACCAGGCGTCCTGAACGGCTCGTGGCGGCCACCTCCCCCACGGGTGGCCGCCACGGCTCACCGCGCCGGTCCGTCCAGAGTGGACCGCCACCACCGCCGGAACTCACCGTCGCCCATCGCCGCCCAGTCCGGCGTCCGCCCGACCTGGGCGGCGCCGAGCCGGCGCCCGAGGGTCACCAGCTCCGCGCCGTTGGCGGTGCGGCTCGTGTCGTAGCCGGCCAGGACCGCGTCCCACCGGCGGTGCTCGCGGCAGCCCGCCTCCAGCGCCAGCGCGTCCTGGACCGCCTTGGTCACCCCGCCGCCCGCGTGCGGGCGGGCCAAGGCCCCGGCGTCGCCCGCGAGCAGCAGCCGGCCGGTGGCGTACCGGGCGACCGCGAGGTCGTAGATCGGCTGCAGGGCCAGCTCGGCCCGGGTCGTGGCGCGGACCACCCGGGCCCAGACCGCGGGGAAGTGCGCCTCGACGGCCCGGTCCAGTTCCGCTGCGAGGCCGTCGCCGACCCTCCCGGGAGGCAGCGAAACCAGCCCGCCGGGCCGGGGCAGCGGCAGGTAGACCGCCCAGTTGACCCGGGTCTCGGTGCCCGGCAGGCCGGGCATCAGGTAGAAGACCGCGTGACCGCCCGGGAACATCACCGACACCCCGGCCCCGTGCAGCGCCGCCGGTGGTGTCCCGAGGCGCGACGCCGGGTAGTTGCCGCGCCAGAGCGCGTAGCCGGCGTAACCGGGACGGCCGCCGCCGGCGATCCGGCGGACCCGCGAGGCGTACCCGTCCGCGCCGACGACGACGTCGAAGCGCCCGGTCACGCCGTCCGCGGTGACCTCGGCGCCGGCTCCGGTCTCGCGCACGCCGGTCACCGTCGCGGTGCGCCAGCCGACGCCGTCCGGGACGCGCTCGCGCAGGCCGCGCCAGACGATGCCCCAGTTGGTCAGCAGCAGGTCCAGGGGCTGCCGCCAGGCGAGCCGCCCCGCTTCGCCCGCCGCCGGGTCCGCCACGATCCACGACCGTGACCGGCAGGCCAGCGCCGGCGTCGCCGCGGCGAAGTAACCGGCGTCGACGAACTCGCGCCAGGCGGGCCGGGCCAGCCCGATGCCGAACCCGCGGTCCGCGAGCACGCCGCGGCTGCGTTCGAACACGGTGACCGCGCAGCCCGCGCGCGAGAGCGCGATCGCCGCCGCGCACCCGGCGACGCTGCCGCCGACCACGGCGACCCGGCTGCCGCGGACCCGTCCGCCGGGGAACGGCGTCACGGGCGGCTCCGCCGGTGCAGCGCCAGCATCGTGATGTCGTCGGACTGTTCCGCGCCGGAGACGAACCGCGACAGCGTGTCCTCCATCTCGAGCAGCAGCTTCTCGGCCGCCGTCCCCGCCCGCCCGGCCACCGCGGTCATCCGGTCCATGCCGAACAGCGCGCCCGCCCGGTCCCGGGCCTCGACCACCCCGTCCGTGTAGAGGAACAGCGTGTCGCCGCGCTGGAGGCTCGTGTGGCCGAGGGTGTACGCGCTGCCGGGCATCATGCCGACGGCGGGCCCGGTCGGGGTGAGCAGCTCGTGCCCGCCGCTCGCGCGCACCAGCACCGGCGGGTTGTGGCCGCCGTTGATGTACAGCAGCGCCCCGGAATCGGGGTCGAGCACGCCGAAGAACACCGTCGCGAAGTACCCCTGCCGGAGGTGGTTGCGGGCCATGTACCGGTTGGTGCCGAGCACGGCTTGGATCAGCGGCCCGGCGCCGAGGGACAGCAGCGGCGGCAGCGCCGGGCCGCCGGCGACGACCTCGGGGACGGCGTCCACCGGGCTCACCGTGCCGGTGTGCTCGGCGGTGTGCCGCAGCAGGGTCCGGATCAGCGCCATGAACAGCGCGGCGCCGATGCCCTTGTCGCAGACGTCGGCGACGACGAACCCCAGCCGCCGGCCGTTGACCAGCTCGAAGCCGTCGTAGAAGTCACCCGCCACCTGGCGCGCCGGGCGGAACCGCGACGCGAACTCCCAGCCCGGCGCCGACGGCAGCTCCTGCGGCAGGAACCCGGACTGGATCTCCCGGGCGATGCTCAGGTCGCGTTCGTACTCGCGCACGCTCGCCGCGGCCGCCATCTCCTCCACCGTCATGGTCAGCTGCCAGCGCTCCCAGCAGGACGTCATCCGGCTCCGCAGCAGGCCCGGCAGGTAGGGCGGGACGACGAAGTCGAACCCGCCGCGCGCGCAGGCCTCGAGCGCCTGGAAGTCCTCGCCTTCGGGGAACACCAGCAGGGTGGCCGACGCGCCGGTCACCGCGACCTGCTGCGCGATCAGCGCGACCCGCTGCAGGCCGAGCGACGCCGACACCAGCAGCACGTCGGCGTCGAGCCGGCCGGGCCGCTCGGCGAACCCGGCCGCGCTCACCTTGGTCAGGCCGATGTCCTCCGCGCGCAGCACCCGCTCGAGCTCGGGGGCGGGGTCTTCGCTGTCAGCGACGAGAAGCGCCGTCGTACCGGTCATCGTTTCCTCCGTCGTTCGCCGGCGCCCCGGTGCCCGCGTTCCCGGTGCAGCACCAGGATGTTGCGGTTGCGGCCGCGCACGTGCTCGTAGCCGAACTCGTCGACGACGGTCAGCGCCAGGTGCAGGCCGAGGCCGCCCGCGGCCCGCAGCGGCGGTTCGGCTGCCAGCCGGGGGTCGGGGTGGTGGCCGCGCGGGTCGAACGGCGGCGCGTCGTCCTCGATGCTCAGCCACACCCGCCCGTGCGCCGCGTACCCGCCGAGGTCGACCACGCCCGGCGCGCCGCGGTAGCCGTGGCAGGCGATGTTCGTGGTGATCTCGTCCGCGGCCAGCCGCAGCCGGTAGGCCTGCGGCGCCGCTAGGCCGCCCTGCGCGGCCAGTTCGGCGACGAGCCCGGCCAGGACGCCGTTGACGTCGTGGCCGCTGTTGACCAGCAGCCGGCGCGCGGCCATCAGGGCTCCGCCCGGCTCTGCATCACGATGGCGCGGTCGAACCCGGTCAGCCGGATCGTCTCGGCCACCTCCGGGCGGGCGCCGACCAGCACGATGTCGCCGGTGCGGCCCAGCTTCTGGTGCGCGAAGACCAGGCACCGCAGCCCGGCCGAGGACAGGTAGGTCAGCTCGCCCGCCAGCAGGACGATCCGGCGGACGTGCTGCTCGACGGCCCGGGTGACCAGCTCGTCGAGCACGGCCGCCGAGCGCGAGTCCAGTTCGCCGGACAGCCACACCGTGGCGGTCCCGTCCTCGACGTCGAGCTTGGCCTGGAAGTCCGTGGGAACACTCATCGGTGGCTCACTCCTCGTGCGGTTGCGCCGCGGCGGGGCCCGGCCGGGCGAGCAGCACCGCGGAGGACCGCGGGGCCAGCCGGACCGAGTCCTGCCGGGGCAGGGGTGGTTCGGTGCCGGGCGCGTGGCTGTCCGCGCCCGGCCCGGCGCCGGTGTCGGCGAACCGGTGCCAGGTCAGCTCCGGCGGCAGCTCGGGCAGCTGCAGCTCGTGCGGCTCCCAGTGCGCGTTGGCGGCCACGTAGACGCAGTCGTCGGCGCCGCCCGGGTGCCGGCCGCACAGCATCGCGGCGAACACGCGGCTGTGCGGCGACCAGTCCGGCGTCCACGCGCGCACGCCGTGCCAGCTGACGTCCGGGAACAGGCCCTGGGTGCGCCCGGTGGGCTGGCGGCGGCGCCGCAGGCACGGGTGGGCGCGGCGGAAGGCGATCAGGTGCCGGGTGAACTCGACCAGCTCGGCGTTGCGCTCGACCAGCGTCCAGTCGAACCAGGACAGCTCGTCGTCGTGGCAGTAGGCGTTGTTGTTGCCGTGCTGGGTCCGGCCGGCCTCGTCGCCGGCCAGCAGCATCGGGATGCCGTGGCTGGTGAGCAGGATCAGCAGCGCGTTGCGCACCTGCCGGTCGCGCAGCCGGGCGACCGGGCCGCCGTCCACCGGGCCCTCGTGCCCGCAGTTCCACGAGATGTTGTGGTTCTCGCCGTCGCGGCCGTCCTCGCCGTTGGCGTCGTTGTGCTTTTCGTTGTAGGACACCAAATCTCGCAGGGTGAAGCCGTCGTGCGCGGTGACGAAGTTGACCGACGCCACCGCGCCGCGGCGGGCGTAGAGGTCCGGCGAGCCGACGAACCGGGTGGCCAGCTCGGCCACGCTGCCGACGTCCCCCTTGAGAAAGTGCCGCAGCGCGTCGCGGTAGCCGGCGTTCCACTCCGCCCAGCGGCAGTAGTCCGGGAAGCTGCCCACCTGGAACAGCCCGCCCGCGTCCCACACCTCGGCGACCAGCTTGCAGTCGCGCAGCACCGGGTCGTGGGCGAGGGCCTCCAGCAGCGGCGGGTTGGCCAGCGGGACGCCGTCGGTGGCGCGGCCGAGGATCGCGGCGAGGTCGAACCGGAAGCCGTCGACGTGGAACTCCGACGCCCAGTAGCGCAGGCAGTCCAGCACGAACCCGCGCACCACCGGGTGGTTGCAGTTGAGCGTGTTGCCGGTGCCGCTGAAGTTGAAGTAGTGCCCGTCGGGCGTGAGCATGTAGTAGGTGCGGTTGTCCAGGCCGCGCAGCGACAGTGTCGGGCCGCGTTCGTCGCCCTCGGCGGTGTGGTTGAACACCACGTCGAGCATCACCTCGATGCCCGCCCGGTGCAGTTCCTTGACCGTGTGCTTGAACTCGTCGACCTGCATGCCGTGCCGCCCGGTGGCGGCGTAGCCGGCCTTGGGCGCGAAGAAGCCGACCGTGCTGTAGCCCCAGTAGTTGGCCAGGGGCTCGCCGGTGCGCGGGTCGCTGCGGACGTTGTCCCGTTCGTCGAACTCGAACACCGGCATCAGCTCGACGCAGTTGACCCCGAGCTCGGCCAGGTACGGGATCTTGGCCACCAGCCCGGCGAACGTGCCCGGCGCGCCGACACGAGAGCTGGGGTGCGCGGTGAACCCGCGCACGTGCGCCTCGTAGACGACCAGGTCCTCGGGCGGGATCCGCAGCGGCCGGTCGCCTTCCCAGTCGAAGTCGGCGGGTGCGATCCGCGACCGCCACGGCCGGTCCGGCCCGCACCGCCAGCGCTCGCGCCCCGACAGCAGCGTCGCGTACGGGTCGACGAGCAGCGCCCGGCCGTCGAACCGGTCGCCATCGGCCGGCGCGAACGGGCCGTCCGCGCGGTAGGCGTAGGCGATCGCCTCCGGGTCGACGCCGAACACCGTCATCGCGTACACCCCGCCGATCCGGAAGGACTCGTCGAACCGCAGTTCCGCGAGCGGCTCGTCCTCGCCCACGCGGAAGAGCACCAGCGTCATCGCGGTGGCGTTGTTCGAGTACACCGAGAAGTTGACCCCGCCGGGCACCGGTGTCGCCCCGAAGGGCAGCGGCTGCCCGGCGCGGACCTCGAACCCGCCGATGCGGTGGGTCGGGTACGCGTCGATCCGCGCCGGCAACGACGTCCAGCTCATCACACCTCCTGCGTCCGGTTCGCCGTCACGGCTCGAGCGCGGCGAGCCCTTCGGCGAGCGTGTCGGTCACGGTCCGCGCCGGCAACGACGTCCAGCTCATCACACCTCCTGCGTCCGGTTCGCCGTCACGGCTCGAGCGCGGCGAGCCCTTCGGCGAGCGTGTCGGTCACG
>NZ_JBFANY010000001.1:107854-902767 GCF_040674975.1 Amycolatopsis sp. NPDC049688 | reverse complement strand
CTCACGGTGAAGAAGCCGAGGAACCCGGTCGCCGCCATCACCTCGCGCACGTCCGGCGGGGCGCACGCGAGCGCCAGCCGGGCCCCGTTGGCCTGCGCCTGCCGGTAGACCAGCAGCAGGACCCGCAGCCCCGCGCTGGACATGTACGACGTCTTGCCGAGGTCGATGAGCACCAGCCCGCGCGGCGGCACCAGGTCGCCGAGCTGCTCGTGCACCCGGGCGGCGGTGCTGCTGTCGAGTTCCCCGTCCAGCGCGATCACGGTGACCGCGCCCTGCATGTACTTCGCGACTTCCATGGCGTTTCTCCGGTCTTCATCGGGCGATCAGCGGTCCACCGGCGAGAGGTGGGCGCAGACGGTCAGTTCGCTGTCGCTGCCGGGCAGGCGCACCAGCAGCCGTTCGGGGTCGTAGTCGGCGTACGGGCGGCCGTCGACCTCGACCCAGTCCAGCCGGACCCGGCCCGGCGGCAGCGCGTCCGGCGCCACCCGCAGCACCCGGCCGGGGAAGCCGTCCGGGCGCGGGCGGAACCACAGGGACAGCGGCTCGCCGCCGATCAGCAGCCGCTGGTACACGGTGGCCAGGTAGCACAGCTCGGAGGCGTGGTACATGCTCATCGAGTGGCTGCCCTTCAGCCGCTCGGTGCCGAGCAGGTAGGGGATGCCGGAGGCGAGCACGTTGAAGTAGACGCCGCCCTCGTCGTGGTCGAGGAAGAAGGCGTTGTAGAACGCCGAAGCCTGCCGGGCCTGGTCGAGGAAGGCCGGGTCGCCGCCGTTGCCCGCGAGCACCAGGTAGGCGAGGATCGCCTGTTCCTGCTGCCACCACGCCTTGCGGTCGTGCCAGACGAACCGGTGCCGGCCGTGCCCGGGCGCCGGTGTCCGCTCGACGACGTCGTACCAGCCGCCGCGGCGGAGGTCGGCACCGTACTCGGGCAGGGACTTGCCGATCCGGGCGGCCAGTTCCCGGTAGGCCGCCTTGGGGCGGATCGCGTTCATCCGCATCAGGTTCCAGGCGATCTTGAGGTTGTGCCCGACCACCGCGCGGTCCTGCTGCCAGCCGTGGCCGGTGTCGGGCGTCCAGTCGGCGTGGAAGCGTTCGCGCACGAAGGGGCTGCCCTCGTCCGGGAAGTGTTCGACGATCAGGTCGAACGTCTCCTCCAGCATGTCCGCGTGCCGCTCGTCGCCGGTCGCGAGGAACAGGTTGACCAGGTACGCCGGGGCGTGGTCGCCGATCGAGTTCCAGTTCTTGCGCGCGCGGTTCGGCCCGAGCGACTCCTCGTGCGGGCTCAGCCGGAGCGGGTCGATGTGCGAGAAGTAGCCGCCGTGCTCGGGGTCCCGGAAGAAGCGGCGGAACAACCGCAGCGTCGCTTCGGCGTCCTCGGCGATCCGCGGGTCGCCGGTGATCCGGTAGGTCTGGGCCGGGCCGGCGAGGGCGTAGATCTGCTCGTAGGCCGGGATGGCGTGGTAGTCGTCGCCGAACTCGGAGGTGAACAGCTTCTCGTGGTAGCCGCCGCGGACGTCGATCCCGTGGTACCAGTAGACGACGTCCTCGTCGCGGTCGACGAACCGCATGTGCTCGCGCAGGTACTCGGTGCCGCTCTCGGCGACCCGCAGGTAGTCCTCTTCGCCGGTGAGCAGGAACGCCGACGCCATCCCGTAGACCAGCCGCGAGATCGTGTCGGTTTCCTGCACGTGGTGGTCGCTCTTGTCGCCGCCCAGGCGCAGGACCGTGCGGTAGTCGGCGAAGTCGGCGTGCGCGGCGGTGCCGAACTGGGCCCGGCGGTAGAACCGGGCCAGCTCGGCCAGCTGCCGGACCCACCACCCGCGCTGTTCGAACGCGTACTCGGTGGCGCCGCGGCCGCAGAACACGATGTCCTTGGCCTCGAACACGTGCCCGCCGCGGTCCGGGTAGAACACGCCGTAGGCGAACAGCGGGCGGCCCGGCTCCAGGAGCTCGTCGAGCTCGCCGGTGGCGTCGGCGCCGGGCTCGCCGAGGTTGTGCAGGAACCGGGCCGACGTCGTCGGGGTCAGCTCGGCGCGGACCGGCCGGCCGTCGTGCGTGCGCAGGTCGGCCACCCGGGTGCGGCGGTCGTAGCCGGTGACGCGCGCGGCCACCAGGTCGGAGAAGGGGAAGTCGGTCATGGCAGGCACTCCCGGCCGAAAGATCCGAAGTGGACAGTGCAGGGCTCAGCTCGCGCGGCGCCACCGGCGGGGCCGCCGCGCCGAGCGCGCCGCGACCAGGTCGATGAGCGCGCGGGCGAACAGGTGGCAGTGGTCGGCGCTGCGCGCGGTGACCAGGTCGCCGTCGACGACGACGTCCTGGTCGGTGTAGACCGCGCCCATGTTGCGCACGTCGCCGAGCAGGTTCACGTGCGCGGTCACCCGGCGGCCGCGGACGTGCTCGGGGATCGGCGACACGAGCCACAGGCCGTGGCAGATCACGCCCTTGAGCACTCCCGGCATGCCGAACGCCCGGCGCAGCAGGTCCACGGCCGGCGCGAGCCGGGCCGCGTCCTCGGTGTAGCGCAGGCGGTCGGAGACCATGCCCGAGGGCACGATCAGCGCGTCGAACCCGGCGAGGGTGTCGTCGTCGACCTGCTCGAGGTCGTCGTCGACGGTCACCGGCAGGCCGAACTCGTGCCCGGTGAAGGTCAGCGAGTCCTGGCCCCAGAGCCGGGTGAGCCAGCGGACGGTGGCGCCCTCTTCGGCGAACCGGCGTTCGTAGTAGTGCAGTTCCGGTTCGACGTAGTCGGCCTCCAGCAGGATCGCGATCGTCCGCCCGGTCAGCACGCCGCCTTCGCGCGGCACCAGCTGTTTCATCGCGCTCCCCCGCTCACGCCGTCACCAGGTCGATCAGGAACGGCCCGGTGGCGGCCAGCATCCGTTCGACGGCTTCGTCCACTTCGGACGCCTTGGCCACGCGGACGCCGTCGACGCCCATGGCCGCGGCGAGCTCGACGAACCCGATCTCCGGGTCGCCGAGCGCGAACGCGCCGGGGTACTCGTGCGGTTCGATGCCGCGTTCGGCCCGGTACTGGTCGAGGTTGTGGTCCAGCAGCCGGTAGCGGCCGTTGTTGCAGACGACGAACCGGGCGGCGATGCCGTAGCGGGCGGCCGTCCACAGCGCCTGCGGGGTGTACATGCTGCCGCCGTCGCCGGTGAACCCGACGACCTCGGCCTCCGGCCGGGCCAGCTTCGCGCCGATCGCGCCGGTGATGCCGACGCCGAGGGAGCCGCCACGGGTGAGGAAGTAGTTCCCCGGCACGCGCGGCGGGAGGTGCTTGACCAGCCCGGGTGACGCGGTCAGCGCCTCGTCGAACACCACCAGGTCCGGACCGGCCTGCGCGGCCAGGGCGGCGGCGAACCGCTCGGCCAGCGGGCTGTCGTCGGTCACCTCCGGGGCGGTCCAGGTGTGGCGGGCCAGGTCGGTCCAGCCGGTGTCGGGCAGCTCGTCGGCGAGCAGGTCGCCGAGGGCGGCCAGGGTCGGCTTCGGGTCGGCCACCAGCGGCACGTCCACCGGGAAGTTCTTCGCCACCTCGTAGTCGTTCAGGTCGACGTGGACGATCTTCGCGCCCGGCGCGAACGGGTTGCGCAGCTCGGGGAACACCTCGGGGAAGACGTAGGTGCCCGCGATGAGCACCGCGTCGGCCGTGCCGACGATGCCCGCGCTGTGCGTGCCGAACATGTGCCCGAGCTGCCCGCGGTAGAGCGGGTGCGTGGTGTCCATGTTGACCTCGGAGTCGTTGACCCCCCACACCGGCGCGTTGAGCAGCTCGGCCACCCGGGTCAGCTCGGCCTGCGCGCCGGACACCGAGACGCCGTCGCCGAGCAGCACGATCGGCTGCCGCGCCGACGCCAGCAGCGCGGCCGCCCGGTCGAGCTCGCCCGGCACCGGCAGCACCGCGCGGGTCGGGACGACCGTGCGCACCGCGGGCTCGGTGGTGAGCTCGTCGAGCACGTCCATCGGCAGCGAGACGAACACCGGGCCGCGCGGCGGGGTCATCGCGATCTTCACCGCCCGCCGCAGCACCCGCAGCAGCGAGCCGGGGTGCAGCACCCGCGTCGCGTACTTCGTCACCGGGCGCGCCATGGCGACGAGGTCGGCCGCCATCTGCGCGTCGAGGGCGTCGTAGCGGACGCCGGCCTCGCCCGCGATCACGACCAGCGGCGAGTGCCCCCGCATGGCCTGGTAGAGCATGCCGATCCCGTTGCCGAGGCCGACGCCCGTGTGCAGCTGGACGAGCGCCGGCCGGCCGCCGGCCCGGGCGTACCCGTCGGCGATCCCGACGACCGCCGCCTCCTGCAGGCCCAGCACGTAGCCGAGGCCGGGGAAGTTCCCGAGCTCGTCGAGGAAGCCCTGTTCCACCGTGCCCGGGTTGCCGAACATCCGGGTCATGCCGTCGGCGGCGAACTGCTCCAGCATCGCCACCCGGCCCGCGCGTGCGGTCATCGTGCTCTCCTTTGTCCGTCGCTGACTACCAGCCGAAGCGGCGCAGACCCTGTTCCAGCACCTCGACCAGCTTCTGGCCGGCGAGGAACGAGTCCGGCGTGGACCGGGCGGTGATGAACGGGTAGTCGACGATCACCGACGTCTCCTTGCCGACGTTGCCGTGGTAGCGGCCGTCGGGGGCGGTGGCGTCGCGGAGGATGTACTCGAGCGGGTACGGCGGCGGCCCCATGTTGAAGTCGACGCCGACGAACCCGGTGCCGTCCTTGTAGTCGTACTCCTTGCAGTGGCCGGTGACGTGCTTGCCGCGGATGATGCTGGTCCGGTCCTCCCAGTCGCGGGCGAAGGCCAGCGGCGCGACGCCGTAGCACTCGCCGACGACCGGCTTGTCCGCGCGGACGAAGGCGAGGATCAGCTCGTGCAGGCGCCCGTTGTTGGCCAGGTCGACGATCGGGCCGCTGCCGCCGACGATGACCAGCGCGTCGTACCGCTCGACTTCGGCGTCCAGAGTGGACAGTTCGCGGTAGTACGCCTCGATCAGCCGCAGGAACCCGGGCTCGCTGTTGTACGGCCGTTCCGGGATCAGCTCGGCCAGGCTCAGCGGGTCGTCCAGCCGGGCGGACTCGTCGAGTTCGCGCGCGGCGACGGCGACCTCGGGCGTGGTGACCGAGCGGCCCAGCGGCGGGTCGACGTAGCCGGGGTCGAGGCTCGGCGGCAGCGCCTGCGGCCGTTTCCCGTTGGGGGTGGCGAACACGCTCTCGTAGCCGGCCGCGTCGGTGGCGGTCACCGGGCCGAGCAGCTCCTCACCCCAGTAGCCGTACTCGGAGAGCACGTACAGGATCTTCTTGGACATCGGCACTCCCGTGCTGGTGCGGTGGAATCCCGGGATCCGGGCTGAAGCCAGTGAAGCAACCGGATCCGCCGCGGAGCCAGGGAAAAGCCTTACGGCACCGTCACTTCGACAAGTCGGGCCGGGCGCCGGGCGTCGGTTCGGGGGTACCTCGGCGGACTTCGTGACGTCCGGATCGCACCCGCGTGCGTGCGGCGCGGACACTGCGATCATGGTGACCGCCAAGCAGTCCGCACCCGCCCTGCTGGTCGTCGACGACGACCCGACCGTCCTCAGCGCGCTGAGGCGGGACCTCGGCCGCTACCGCGACCGGTACCGCGTCCTGGCCACCGGCACGCCCCGGGCGGCGCTGGGGATCCTCGACACGCTCCGCGAGCGCGGCACCGAAGCGGCGTTGCTGCTGGTGGACCAGCGGATGCCGGAGATGACCGGCACCGAGTTCCTCGGGCAGGCGAAGGAACGCTTCCCCGCGGCCAAGAAGGTGCTGCTGACGGCGTACGCGGACACGGCCGTCGCGATCACCGCGATCAACGAGGTGCGGCTGGACCACTACCTCGTCAAGCCGTGGGAGCCGCCGGAGGAGCGGCTCTACCCGGTGCTCGACGACCTGCTCGCGTCCTGGGAGGCGGCCTACTGCCCGCCCTACGGCGGCATCCGCGTGGTGGGCCACCCGTTCGCGCCCGCCACGCACCGCCTGCGCGACTTCCTGACCCGCCACCAGCAGCCGTTCCGCTTCGTCGACGTCACCACCGCCGGCGGGGCCGACGCCGAGGGCACGGCGTGGCCGCGGGTGCACCTGCCCGACGGGACCCGGCTGTCCCAGCCGACGCACCGGGAGCTGGCCGAGGTGCTCGGGCTCGCCCCGGCGGTGGACCGGCCGCACTACGACACGGTGATCGTCGGCGGCGGCCCGACCGGGCTGGCGGCGGCCGTCTACGGCTCGTCCGAGGGGCTGAGCACGCTGCTGGTGGACGCCTACGTCCCGGGCGGGCAGGCGGGCACGTCGAGCCGGATCGAGAACTACCTGGGCTTCCCGGCCGGGGTGTCGGGCGCGGAGCTGACCCGGCGTGCGGTGGCGCAGGCCCGCCGGTTCGGCACCGACATCCTGGCGCCGGTTTCGGCGGTCGCGTTGCGCGCGGCGGGGCGGGCCCGGGTGCTGTGCCTTTCGGACGGCCGGGAAGTGACGGCGGGCGCCGTGCTCCTCGCGACGGGCCTGGCGTACCAGCGCCTGGAAGCGGCGGGCGCCGAGCGGTTCGAAGGGGCCGGGATCTACTACGGGGCCACGACTTCGGAGACGACGACGTGCGCGCGGGGGCACGCGTGGATCGTCGGCGGGGCGAACTCGGCGGGCCAGGCGGCGCTGCACTTCGCCGAGCACGCGTCGCGGGTGACCCTGCTGGTGCGCGGGTCCTCTTTGGAGGCTTCGATGTCGCGTTACCTGATCGACGAGATCCGCCGCCACCCGGCGATCGACGTCCGCCTGGACACGACGGTGGTGGCGGTGGACGGCGACGACCGCCTGCGCCGGCTGACCCTGTGCGACCGCCGCACCGGCCGGGTGTCCACGGAGGACGCGGAGTACCTGTTCACGTTCATCGGCGCGCGGCCGCGCACGGAGTGGCTGGCGGACGCGGTGGCCCGGGACGGCCACGGGTTCCTCCTGACGGGCCCGGACCTGCCACCGGACGACGGCTGGGACCTCCCGCGGCCGCCGTTCCTGCTGGAGACGAACATGCCGGGCGTGTTCGCGGCCGGGGACGCGCGGGCCGGCTCGGTGAAGCGGATCGCGTCCGGCGTCGGCGAAGGCGCCATGGCCGCGTCGCTCATCCACCGCTACCGCGCCGGATCCTGAGCGCGGAAAAGGCCACCCGGGACGACCCGGGTGGCCTTTTCCACGTGCTCGGTCAGGACGTCACCGTCAGCAGGTACTGCAGCAACGTCACCAGCTCGCCGCGCTCGGCGTCCGAGAGGACGTCGAACACCGGGGCCAGCAGCTGGTTGGTCACGTCGATCGCGCTCTGCCAGCGCTTGCCGACCTGGCGGACGCGGGAGGCCTCCAGCTGGCCCGGCCAGCCGAACAGGTCCCAGATCACCGACGGCGAGTGGTAGCGCAGCGCGTCCTGCGGGGCCAGGTCGCCCGCGAGCACCGCGACCATGTGGCGCGCCCCGCGCAGCTCGCGCAGGACGTTGAGCTGGTGCAACGCGTGCGCCTTCGGCTCGGCCGGGACCTCCAGGGCCCGCCAGCCGGCGAACACCGGGGCCAGCTCGGGGCCGGCCGCCGCGACCACCGGGTCCAGGAGCTCGGCCAGGCGGGCCGCGTCGAACTCGTCCGGGATGTGCTCCTGGGCCCAGTCGGCGGCGCACGCCGCGAACTCGACCGACGCCTCCTGCCGCGGCAGCACGTCGCGGCTGCGCTCCCACACCACCCGCAGCGACTCGGCGTTGACGAACGTGAAGCCCGCCGCGACGACGTCGGAGTCGACGTCGCCCAGTACCCCGCCGCGGCCGACGAAGTAGAAGTCCGACTCGACGAACCCCAGTTCCGCGCCGCGGGCCAGGGTCTTGCTGCCGAGCATGAAGCCGGACGGGATCCGGCGGATCGGGTCCTCGGTCGCCGCGGCGACGTCGAGTGAATGCATGGCTGGCTCCTTCTGGGAGGAGGACTGGGGGATGGCGGCCGGGATCGGCACGGCCTCGAGCCAGCATGCGCCCCGGCCGGCGCGGTCAGCCAGAACCGGCCCATGCTGGTACTGCCAATACCACGACTGGTTCAGGCTCTCCACGCGCGCGACGCGTGCCCCAGGCTGGTCCCATGGCTACTGACGCATCCCGGCCGGACCCGCCCACGCGCTTCGGCGCCCGGCGCTGGCTCCTCCTCATCATGCTCTGCGCATCGCAGTTCATGGTCGCGCTCGACTTTTCGATCGTCAGCGTGGCCCTGCCCGCGATCGGGCACGACCTCGGCTTCACCTCCACCGCGGACCTGCAGTGGGTGATGACCGCCTTCATCCTGTTCATCGCCGGGTTCCTGCTGCTGTTCGGGCGGGCGTCCGACCTGTTCGGCCGCCGCCGCCTGTTCCTCATCGGCGTCGCCCTGTTCACGGTGTTCTCGCTCGCCGGCGGGCTCGCCGAAACGCCGTGGCTGCTCATCCTGGCCCGCGCCGGGCAGGGCATCGGCGCGGCGATGGTCGGCCCGTCGGCGATGTCGCTGCTGACGACGTCGTTCCGCGAGGGACCGGAACGGCAGAAGGCGCTCAGCGTCAACGGCGCGGTGCTGATGCTCGGCTTCATCGTCGGCGTGATCAGCGGCGGCATCATCACCGGCGCCCTCAGCTGGCGCTGGACCATGCTGCTGCTGGCGATCATCGGCGGCGTCGTGTTCGTCGCCGCGATCGCGCTGCTGGAGGAGAGCAAGGACGCGAACGCCGCCCGGCTCGACGTGCCCGGCGCCGTCCTCGCCACGGCCGGCATCCTGGCGCTCGTCTACGGCATCTCGACCGGCGACAGCGCCGGCTGGGGCAGCGCGGCGACGATCGGCACGCTCGCCGCCGGGGTGGTGTTCCTGGGCCTGTTCCTCTACGCCGAAGCGAAACACCCGGCGCCACTGGCACCGTTGGACGTCCTGAAGCGGCGGTCGGTGAAGTGGGGCGGGCTGGCCGGGTTCATCACCTTCGGCATGTGCGGTGGCGCGACCGTGCTGGAGACGCTGTACATGCAGGACGTGCTGGGGTACAGCCCGATGCGCACCGGCCTGTCGCTGATCCCCCTCGGGGGTTCCGCGGTGATCGGCGGGCTGATCGGGAACAAGACGATCGGCGCGCTCGGCGTGCCGCGCGCGCTCGTCTGCGGGCTGCTGCTGCAGGCGGTGTCGACCGGCCTGATGGTGCTGCTGCCGCAGAGCGGCAACTTCACGCTGCTGGTGCTGACCAACATCGGCCTCGGCTTCGGCCACGTGACGGCGGTCATCGCGTTCAACATCACGGTGACGTCGGGGCTGCCGGACGACAAGCAGGGCCTGGCGGGCGGCCTGGCCCAGACGGCGCAGCAGCTGGGCAGCGCGGTGTGGCTGCCGGTGCTCGCGGCGGTGGTCACGGCCCGCACGGCGAGCCTGGAAAGTACAGGCGACACGGTGGCGGCGACGACGAGCGGCCTGCACGCGGGCCTGCTGACGGCGGCGCTGATCGCGTTGTTCGGCGCGGCGGTGGCGACGATCTTCCTGCGCGGCCGGAGCACCGCGGCCGCGACGGCGCCGGTCGCCGCGGGCGTCAACGACTGAACCACCCACCCCAGAGCAGGCGCCCGCCGGTCTTCCCAGGGACCGGCGGGCGCCTCCCTTTCGGGTGCTCAGCCTGCTCCCCCCTCGTGCAGCACACCCTCCCGGCACACCGCGACCAGCCGCCGCGTCGCGTAGATGTCCGTCAGCGGGTCACCCGCCACCACCACCAGGTCCGCCCGCTTCCCCACCGCGATCTCGCCGCGGTCGGCGAGCCCGAACCGCCGCGCCGGTGCCGAAGTCGCCGCCGTCAGGGCCGCCCGGGGGGTGAGCCCCGCCTCGACCAGCAACGCCAGCTCCCGGTGCAGGCTCAGCCCGTGCGCGGTCCCGGGCGCGCCGGCGTCGGTCCCCGCGAGCACGCACACCCCCGCCCGGGCCAGCGGCGCCACCGCTCCGGCCGCATACCCGGCCGCGTAGCCGTCGGCCGCCTCCGGTGCCATCGGGGCCGCGAGATTCGCCAGGGCCGCCGGGTCCAGCACCCGCGTGGCCTCGGGCCCGCAAGCGCCCGGCCGGCCGCAGAAGGACTCCAGCACGGTCAGCGTCGGCACCACGAAGACGTCCCGCGCCGCGAGTTCCGCGGCGAACCCCGGTCCGGGCGGCCGGTCGAACGGCAGGTGCGCGAGACCGTCGGCGCCGGCGCGGACGGCCGCCAGCGCGGACCGCACGTCCATCGCGTGCACCACCGCCAGGAGCCCGTGCTCGTGCGCGGCCGCGACCAGCGCGGCCACCGCGTCCGCGGTCAGCGACGGCCGGTGCCCCTCCCCCGGCACCGAGGACGCGAACACCTTCAGGTAGTCCGATCCCTCGGCCACGCGCGCCGCGACGAACGCGGGCGCGTCCGACCGCGACGCCAGCGCCGGGAACGGCCCGAACAGTCCGTGGTGGACCAGCTGGGCCGGGTGCCCGCCGGGCGCGGTGGCGCCGATCCCCGCCGACCGGACGTCCGAGACCGCCCCGCCGCGGGCGGCCTCGGCCCGGACCACCCGCAGCACCGCCGGGTCGGCGAACATGTCGAGCTGCGTGGTGACGCCGAAGGCGAAGCCGTGCCGCAGCCCGGAGGACGTGATGTGCACGTGCGCGTCGATCAGGCCGGGCAGCAACGTCCGGCCCGCGCCCGGGACGACGTCGGCGCCGGACGCCGTCAGGTCGTCGCCGACCGCGGCGATCCGGCCGCCGTCGACGAGCACGCTGGTCCTCGGCCGTACGTCGTGGCCGTCGAACACCCGGATGTCGCGGAAGAGCACGGGCGGCACGGGGAACCTCCTCCTGGCACGGGAAGGCCGCCGTCCGGTGCGGACGGCGGCCTGGGGAGTCCGGGGTTCAGCGCGGCTCGGGACCGATGATCCAGTTTTCGCGGACGACCAGCTCGTGCACGTACCGGGGCTCCACAATGGACAGCAGCTCCTCGTGGGCCCGCTGGTACGCCGGTGACTCCAGCGCCGCCGCGAGGGCGTCGGTGTCGTCGAACCACAGCTGCTGCGCCGCGTCCAGCAGGGCCTCGCCGACGCCGTAGTAGCCGTCGCGGGTGGTGCCCTGCAGGTACCGGCGCAGCCCGGGGACCTCGGCGGCGAGGTCGGCGTACTTGCCCCGCAGCCGTTCGCGGAACTCGGCCAGCGGCAGCCCTTCGCGGCGCTTGACCAGCTGGATCAGCTTGACCCCGCCCGCGTCGGCCGGGCCGGGCACGACCTCGTGCGCGTCGGTGTCGAGGACGACCGTGCGCCAGAAGGCCGCCCAGCGCGGCTCGTCGAGGCGGGCGCCGTTGAGGAACTCGTCGGTCTGCAGGGAGGCCAGCTGCTCCTCGTCGTTGGCCAGCCAGATCTCCGCGACCCCGCTCCACATCGGATCTTCCGGCTCCGGTCCGAACGGGATGCGCGTGTCGATCAGGTACTTCCGGATCTGCGGGATCTTGGCGGCGTACCGGACCGCGTGCTCTTCGACCCAGTAGCGCTGGAACTCCTGCTCGCTCATCCCCGGCTTGGGGTGGGCGAAGATCAGTTGGTGGATCATGCGGTGCTCCCTTGTCGGTGCGCGTGGTGACCGGATCCCATGGCACCGCGCGGCGCGCGCGGGCGGCAAGGGGGGCGCGGACACTCCCCCAAGTCGGCCCGCGACCGCACGAAGTAGCCGCCGGATCCGTGCGGTCACCGGGGTTCCGCCGAGAGAATCCCTGGCATGGCTGGACGTGGAGTGCTCGTGACCGGCGGTTCGAGCGGCCTGGGCGAGGCGATGGTGCGCAGGTTCGCGCTCGGCGGCGACCGGGTCTGGTTCACCTACCGGTCCCACCCGGACGCGGCCGCGCGGCTGGTCGCCGAGGTGGCGGGCGCCGGCGGCAAGGCGGAGGCGTTCGAGCTGGACCAGGGCGACGCCGGAAGCCACCGGCGGCTGCTGGAGCGGGTGCACGGCCCGGTGGACGTCCTGGTCAACAACGCCGCGGTCGGCACCAAGACCGTCGAGAGCGTCGTCGACGGCCCGGTGGAACAGCGCGACGAGGCGTTCCTGCGGATCAACAGCGCCGGTCCACTGTGGATGATCCGGGCGCTGCTGCCGGCCATGCTGGACCGCGGCTACGGCAAGATCGTCAACGTCTGCAGCGTCGGCGGCGGGATCGCCACCTTCCCCGCGTTCGACATCGCCGACGGGATGAGCAAGGCGGCGCTGGCCTACCTGACCCGCCACCTCGCCGCGCAGCTCGTGCACGACCCGGTGCACGTCTTCGCGATCTGTCCCGGCGCGACGCACACGCCGATGCTGCGCGCGAGCCTGCTCGACGCGCTGAGCGAGCCGCAGCTGGCGGAGCTGACCAGCCGGCTGCCCGGCGGCCGGCTGCTCGATCCGGCCGAACTCGCCGAGCTGACCTGGTGGCTGTGCGAGGAGCCGGCGGCCCTGCTGCACGGCGCGGTGCTGGACGCCTCGCGCGGCCTCGGCGTCCACCCCGGTCTGGTCACCGGCCCGGAAGCGGGCTGCTGATGGTGGCCAAGCGCGCCGCCGCGCTGGCCGGGCGCGTGCCGGCGATCGCCGCGGCCCACCTGCGCGCCGAAGCGGACCCGTACCACCCGGTGACCAACCCCGGCGGCTTCCTCAACCTGGGTACCGCGGAGAACCGGCTGGTCTGGGACCTGCTGGCCGGCCGCGTCACCGCGCCGCGGCGGCTGGCCCCGGCCGACGTCCGGTACGGCCCCCTGCATGGCACGCGCAAGCTGCGCGAAGCGACCGCCGCGCAGCTCTCCCGCCTCCTGCTCACCGCGGTGGACGCCGACGAGCTGGTGGTCGTCAGCGGGGCCAGCGCCGCCCTCGACATCGCCGCGAGCGTGCTGTGCGACCCGGGCGACACGCTCGTCGTGCCCGCGCCCTACTACGGCGCGCTCGAGGTGCTGCTCACGGTCCGGTCCGGCGCCCGGCTCCTGCCGGCCCCGATGCGGGCCGCCGACGGCTTCCGGCTCGACCCGGCCGTCGTGGCCGAGACCGTGGTCGCCGCGCGCCGCCGCGGCGAGACCGTGCGGGCGCTGGTGCTGACCTCCCCCGACAACCCGACCGGCCGCGTGCACCCGGCCGGCGTGCTGCGCGAGCTGCTCGAGGTGGCCGCCCGGCTCGACCTCGACGTCGTCGCCGACGAGATCTACGCCGGTTCGGTGTTCGGCCCGGAGCCGTTCACCAGCGTGCTCGACGGCGGCCCGCGCGTGCACGTCGTCTGGGGCTTCGCCAAGGACTTCGGGCTGCCGGGGCTCAAGGTGGGCGCGCTCTGCAGCCGGGACCCCGAGGTGCTGGCCGCGGCGCGCGCCCTCGCGTACTTCGCGCCGGTGTCGAGCGACACGCAGGCGCTGCTGGCCGGGCTGCTCGCCGACGGCGACTGGGTGCGCGGCTACCTCGACGCTTCCCGCGCCCGGCTGGCCGCGGCCTACGCGGGCGTCACGGCCGCGCTGGCGGAGGCCGGTGTCCCGCACGTGCCGGCGGGCGCGGGTTTCTCGGTGTGGCTCGACCTGCGCGCGTGGCTGGCGGAGCCGGGCACCCCGGGCGAGCACGAGCTGTGGCAGCGGATCCTGGACTCGGCGCGGGTGAACGTCCTGCCCGGGTCGGCGTTCGGCTCGCCGGAGCCGGGCTGGTTCCGGCTCTGCTTCGCCACGGACGCGGCCCTGGTGCGGGAAGCCGTCCGGCGGCTGGGCGCGGTGCCGCGATGAGCCGCGGCCCGCTCGACGCGTGGTACGAGGCGGCCGGCGTGCGCACCGGCGTCCGGCGGATGCTGCACGACGACGCCGACGCGGGCAAGGTGTTCTTCCCGGAGCGGCTGGTGCCGTACCTGGCGCACGAGGCTGTCGCGGGGCTTCCGGCGGAGCAGCGGCGGGAGCTGGCCGTCCGGCACCTGTACCAGTTCCTGCTGTCGACGACCCACCTGGAGACCCGGGTGGTCAACCGCGGCGCCGAGCTGATCGCCGACGACCGCTGCGGCGTCCCGCTGGCCACGCCGACCCGGCTGGACGCGTTCAAGGTGTACTGCGACGAGGGCTACCACTCGCTCTACAGCCTCGACCTGGCCGACCAGGTGGCGGCGGCGACCGGGATCGCCATCCCGCGCTGGGACTACGGCGGGTTCGTCGCCCAGCTCGGCGAGGTGGCGGCGGGGAGCCTGCGCGAGTACCCGGATCTCGCGCCGCTGCTGCAGACCGTGGTGTTCGAAACGCTCGTCACCAGCATCCTCAACGAGGTCCCGGCCGACACCGGGGTCGTCACCACGGTCCGGGACCTGGTGCGTGACCACGCGAAGGACGAAGGCCGCCACCACCGGTTCTTCACCGCGTTCTTCCACGAGCTGTGGCACGGCCTGGACGCCGGCACCCGGTCGGCGGTCGCGTTCGCGCTGCCGGAGCTGATGAAGAGCTGCCTGGTCTGGGACCTCGCCCCGGTGCGGTCGTCGCTGCGCCTGGCCGGGCTGGACGCGGCCACCGCGGCCGCCGTCGCCGACGACTGCTACCGCGCCGACGACGAGCGGTTCCGCACGATCTGCCGCGCTTCGCTGCGCATGTGCGCGTCCGCGGGCGTGTTCGAGGTTCCCGGTGCGGTGGACGCCTTCGCGGCGCACGGGCTGCTCACCGGGGAGGAATTCTGATGCCGGGCTACGGGGAATACCTGCAGCTGCCGGCGCTGCTCGGGCTCCAGCGGCCGCAGGCGGGCCCGCAGGCGCGGGACGAGCTGCTGTTCGTGGTGGTGCACCAGGCGTTCGAGCTGTGGTTCAAGCAGCTGCTGTTCGAGCTCGAGGACGCCCGGGACCTGCTGCTGACCGGCGAAGTGCCCGTCCCCCGCCGTCGGCTGGAGCGGGCGGTGGCGGTGCAGCGGATGCTGCTGGGCCAGTTCGACGTCCTCGACACGATGGCCCCGCAGGACTTCCAGCTCTTCCGCGGGGTGCTGGGCACGGGCAACGGCGGGCAGTCGGCGCAGTTCCACGAAATCGCCCTGCTGTCGGGCGCCCGGGACGAGGGGGCTTTCGACCGCCCGTGGTACACGGCGGCGGAGCGGTCCCGGCTCCGCCGCCGGGCGGCCGAGCCGACGCTCTGGGACGGGTACCTGGCGGTGCTGGAGAAGGCGGGCTTCCCGGTGACGACGGAGGAGCAGCGGTTCGAGGCGTACGCGCGGATCGCGGCCGAGCGGGACTCGCTGTGGGAGCTCGCCGAGGCGCTCGTCGCGCACGACCAGGCTTGGGCGGCGTGGCAGGGGCGGCATTTGCTGACGGTGCAACGGCAGATCGGACGTCGGCGGGGTACCGGCGGGACGACCGGGGCCGCGCATCTCGCCGCCCGGCAGCATGCGCGGTTCTACCCGGAACTCTGGGAGCTGCGCGCGCGGCTCTGAGACCTTCACGTGAGCGTGGCCGGCCTTCGGCAGCCGGACCCGAGCTGTCCCGCCACCGCCGCCCCCAGCGGGGTGGCCGGATCCGTGAGGTCGTAAGGCAGGTCGAAGTGGTTGCGGCCGGCGCCGACGAGGTCGGTGACGTCGGCGCCGGCCGCGGTCAAGGTGGCCGCCATCGCGGTGTGCTGACGGATGAACTCGGCCGGTTCGTGCTCGCCGCGGGCCAGGATCACCGGGGGCAACGCCGGCGGCAGCTTGCCCAGCGGGCTGTTCTCCCGGGCCTCGATCACCGAGAGCCCCAACGCGTCGTCGACGGCCGAACCGATCAGCGGTTCGAGCTCGTACAGGCCGCTGAGCAGCGTCACCCCGGCAACCGGCGCGCCGCCGGGCAGCAGCGCCATCGCGGCCAGGTGGGCGCCGGCCGAGCTGCCCGCCAGGTGGATTTTCGCCGGGTCGATGCCGAGTGCCGGGGCGACGTGCGTCAGCAGCCGGATCGCCCTGCGGACCATCGCGGCCATCTCGCCGAGCCGGTAGGCCGGGGCCAGCCCGTACCCGAGCGCCGCGAACGCGACGCCGCGGTCGAGGAAGCCGTCGGCGGTGAACGCGGCCTGGTGCCGCCCCGACTCCTGCCAGAAGCCGCCGTGGACGAACACCATCAGCGGTGCCCGCGTGGCGCCCGGCACCGGGAAGAAGTCGAGGAGTTCGGGTTCGGCGGTGCCGTAGCGCAGGGTCCGGTGCCGGCGCCTCCGCGCGGCGGCAGTCCGTGCGGCGTATTCGCCGAGGTAGCGGCCGACGTCGGGCACCAGCCGGCCGGGCATCAGGTCCCGGTCGGAGAGGACGTCTCGCGTACCTGGAGGGTCGGCTTGCGTACCCCGAGGGTCGGCCTGCGTACCTGGAGGGTCGGTTTGCGTACTCCGGGGGTCGGCCGTCATGCCGGGACCGCCTCGATCACCGATGCCCGCTCGCCGGGCGTCACGCTGCGGACCTCGAACCCGCCGTCCGCCAGGAGCCGCCGCCAGGCGGGCTCGGTGCGCTCGCGGCCGCCCAGCAGGACCAGCATGTGCAGGTCCAGCAGGTGGCCCGGGTGCGGCTCGCCGTCCTCCGGGATCACCTGCTCCAGCACGAGCAGCCGCCCGTCCGCCGGCATCGCCGCGCGGCAGCTGCGCAGGATCTCCACCGCCCGTGGGTCGTCCCAGTCGTGCAGGATCTGCGCCAGCAGGTACACGTCGCCGCCTTCCGGCACCGACACGAAGAAGTCGCCCTCGACGCGGCGGCAGCGCTCCGCCGCGCCGGCGTCCGAACGCACCCCCGGCCGGTCGAACACCGTCCCGCGCAGCCACGGGTGCGCCTCCAGCAGCAGGCCGAGCAGCAGCCCGTTCCCGCCCCCGACGTCGACGACGTGCCCGACACCCTCCCACGACCGCTCCAGCAGCGGCTGCGCGCGCACCTCGGCCAGCCCGGCCTGCGCCCGGTCGAACTCGGCCTGCCGCTCCGGCCGGTCCGCGAGCCACTCGAACAGCGGGGCGCCGAACACCGGCTCGAACGCCGGCCTGCCGGTGCGCAGGGTCAGCGCCGCCTCCTCCCAGACCCGGTACGCCTCGCCGGTCATCAGCCGGGACAGGTGCCGCAGCGAGCCGGGGGCGTCCGAGCGCAGCAGCTCCCCGGCCGGGGTCAGTGCGTACTCCCCCGCCGCCACGGTGAACAGCCCTTCCCCGGCCAGCGCCCGGAGGAACCGGGTCAGCGCGTCGGCGTCGGCGCCGAGCTCCGCCGCCAGGTCCGCCGCCGTGGCGGGGCCGGCCGCGAGCCGGTCGACGACGCCGAGCTCGGTCACCGCGTGGATCGCCTGGGCCAGCACCGCGCCCATGATCTTCCGGCGCAGGCCGGCGTACCCGCTCACGCGGGCACCTCCAGCGGCCGGGCGGACAGGGCCGGGAACAACGGCACCGCGGCCGCCCGGCGCAGGTACTCCGCGCCCGTCGTGCCGCCGGTGCCCGGCACCATGCCGATGATCTTCACCGTGATCCCCCAGTGCGTCCGCTTCATCGCGCACCACGCCTCGTCCAGCCGCGCCAGGTCCGCGCACAGCCGGGCCGTCGCGACGCCGCCGAGCCGCTCGCCCGCCCGCAGCGCCGCCTCCTGCAGGGAACCGCCGCACAGGGTCTCGATCCGGCGGAAGCCGCGGGACTGGATCGCGCTGCGGCCGTCCGTGTGGGCCCGGATCACCGCGAACACCTCCGGCGGCATCGTCGTCACCACCCGGTAGAGCGGGGGCGACAGCGCCAGCAGGCGGGCCGCGTCGGCGACCAGCACCCGCGCGCGCTCGACCGCCAGGCTCACCAGCGCGTCCCGGGCCGCCGCCAGTGCGTCGCCGATGCGCCGGTACAGCGTCTCGAACAGCTGCAGGCAGCGGACGAACATCTGCTCGTCGTGCAGCGGGGTCATCGGCAGCAGGGACAGCTCGGTGACCACCCGCACCCGTGGCGCGATCGTCTCGGCGGTCTCCGCGATCCAGGTCGCGGCGAGGTCGGCGAGGTCCTCGTCGGCGGACGGCGGCGGCAGCGGGACGTCCCGCAGCCGCGCCAGCACGCCGAGGCAGGCCCGGGCCCGCTGCCGCTGCACCCGGCCCGGCCCGAGCCCGAGGGCGCGGACCTCCAGCCCGAGCAGGTCGGCGGACAGGGCCCGCAGGAGGTCCGCCGCCGCCCGGTGCGGCGGCAGGTCGGCGCCGGCCGGGCTGTCCAGCAGCGGCACGGCCAGGTAGCCGTCGTATCCGCCGCCCGCCTGGTCGGCCGTGCTGGGCAGCCAGTCCGGCAGCGGCCACGCGAGCCGCGCGCGGCCGCCCCCGGACAGTCTGCTGTGGACGGTCCGCAGCAGGGCGGTGAGCTCGTCGCCGGCGTAGGCGCGGCCCACCGCCCGGTAGTGGCGCAGCACCGGGGCGAACGGGAACCGGGCCACTTCGCCCGGCCCGATCGGGGCCCGGCAGCCGGCCAGCCACGTGTGCACCGCCGTGACGGCCGCGTGCCGGTCACCGCCGCGGGCCGCGGCCTCGCTCACGCCGCCGACCCCGGTCCCGCCGGGCCACGGGCCGCCGCTGTCGCTTGCTGCCACCACCGTGCTCGCCACCTTCCCGCCGGATTTTCAGACCTGGTAGCGCTTCTTGACGTCCTCGGCGAACCCGAGGTAGTCCCGCAACGGCCAGACCGCCTCGAACTCCAGGTACTCCCGCATCGGCAGCCGCCCGAGCGCGGTCCGGTCGAGCTCCTCGGCGTCCGGCGAGTCGATGATCGCGATCACCCGCTTCTGCGCGGCCACCTTCCAGATCCCGACGCAGAACCCGGAATCGACGGTCTCCTGGGCGTGCTCGGCCTCGTCGGCCTCGACGTCCCACAGTT
Source organism: Amycolatopsis sp. NPDC049688 (assembly GCF_040674975.1). Classification (NCBI taxonomy): domain Bacteria; kingdom Bacillati; phylum Actinomycetota; class Actinomycetes; order Pseudonocardiales; family Pseudonocardiaceae; genus Amycolatopsis; species Amycolatopsis sp. NPDC049688. The sequence continues at coordinate 883,974 of NZ_JBFANY010000001.1, read as the reverse complement.
CGTCGAGGGTGATCCGGCCTTCGTGGTTCCATCTCATCTGGACGTAGAACAACATCGGCGTGCTTCCTTCCGGGTGGCTCAGAGAGACCGGATGCGGGCGGTCAGGGTGTGGTCCGGGCCGAACACCTCGGCGGCGATGTCGAGCGCGGTCTTGCCGTCGTGCCCCTCGACGTCGACCCGGGCGCCGGCGTCGAGCAGGATCGACGCGCAGTCGTCGTAGCCGTGCCAGAGCGCGTCGTGCAGCGCGGTGTAGCCGTTGGTCGCGCCCTGGTAGTCCAGGTCCGCGCCCGGAGCCGAAGCCAGCGCCGAGGTGATCGTCGCGTGTCCGTTGTAGACGGCCTTGTGCAGCGGGCTCGCCCCGAACGTCGGCTCGGTCGCGTTGACGTCGGCGCCGCCGCGCAGCAGCAGCCCGGCGATCTCGGCGTGCCCGTCGCGGGCGGCGACCAGCAGCGGGGTGTGCTGGTCGTTGAAGCCGTTGAGCACCGGGTACCGCGCGTCGACGTCGGCACCGGAGGCGATCAGCGACCGCACCCGCTCGACGTCGTTCGCGGTCACCGCGGCCATCAGCTGCTGCGCCGCGACGGCGTCCTCATCGGACTTCGCGCGGTCCTTCAGCGCCTGCTCGGCTTCGAGCAGCTTCTCCTTGCCGAGCTTGTTGACGTTCAGCTCGTACTCGAAGTGCTCCTTCATCGAGAAGCCGTAGTGCGTCGAGAGGTTGACGCCCGCGCCGAGCTCCAGCAGGTACCGGGCGATGTGCGGCCACTTGTACCAGAGCGCGTCCATCAGCGGGGTGTGGCCGGTGGTCGCGGCCACCGCGTCCACGAACGCGCCCGCGTCCACGAGCACCCGCACGGTCGCCAGGTCGCCGCGCTGGACCGCCTTGTGCAGCGCGGTCGCGCCGCCGCGGCTGTCGGTGGTGAACACGTCGGCGCCGGCGTCGACCAGCTCGCGCACCACCCCGGCGTTCCCGAGGCCGGCGGCCACCAGGAAGGTGGTCAGCCCGGTGGCGGGGTCGCGGCGGTTCGGGTCGGCGCCGTCGCGGACGAGCCGCCCGGCCTCTTCGCGGTCACCGGCGCGGACCGCGGCCAGCAGGCGGTCGTCGATGTCGGAGCGGAACAGCGCGATTTCCGGGCTGGCGTCGAAGAACGCGCGCCAGTGCGTCACCAGGCCGTCGTCGCCGACGGTCAGCACCATCGCGAACTCGAAGTCCACCTCCATCCCGGTCCGGTGGTGCTTGAGCTTCTGGTAGTTGACGACGAACGCCCGGTCGTCCTCGACGACCATCTGCCGCTGCTCGAACTCGGTGACGTCGGCGTAGAGCGTGCGCAGCCGGAACGCCTCCAGCACCTCGTCCTTGCCCCGCCACACGCGCAGGTTGGGCACGATCGTGTTGAACTCGTTGCCGGGCAGGTCGAAGACGATCGCCGGGGAGAGGGCGGCGAGCACGCCCTCGACGTTGCCCGACGCGACGTCGGAGAACAATTGCGTGACCACCGCGCGGGTGCTTGTGCTGTCCGCCATGAGAGATCCTTCGGCCGTTGTGTCTACTGTGGTGTGCCGGGCCTTTCCGCTCCCCAGCACACCGCGCCCGCGCCGCGCCGGGCAAGGCGCCGCCGCGCACTATCCGAAGTCGCGCCGGACCCGCGCCGGCCGGGCTACTCCGTGCATTCGCCCTTGCCCGCCAACGGGTCCGCGCTCGACGCTGGAGGAGCCGCCGTCCACCGCGGTGGCCGGGTGAGCGCAGGAGGGTTTCGCCATGTCCCTGTCCCCAGAACTACCCCGCTCCACCGACGTGCTCGTGGTCGGCGCCGGGCCGGTGGGCCTGACGATGGGCTGCGCGCTGCGCACGCTCGGGATCGACCACGTCGTCATCGACCGCGCGCCGGGCCCCGCAGCGCATTCGCGGGCGTCGGCGGTGCACGTGCGCACGCTGGAGTCCCTGGCCGCGATCGGCGTCGCCGACGAACTGGTGGCGCGGTCCATCCCGGGCCGCACGTTCACCGTCCGCGACGCGGAAAAGGTGCTGCTGTCCATCCCGTTCGCGGAGCTGGACACGCCCTACCCGTACGCGCTGAGCATCCCGCAGATGACCACCGAGGAGGTGCTCGCCGACCGCTACGCCGCCCTCGGCGGCACCGTGCACCGCACCACGTCGCTGCTCGACCTGCGGGACAACTTCCCGGGAAAGACCGCGTCCATTGTGGACTCCGACGGCACCGTCCGGGCGATCGACGCCCGGTACGTGATCGGCGCCGACGGCATCCACAGCACCGTCCGCGACCGGATCGGCGTCGCCTTCCCCGGCGGCGCGCGGCCGCAGACGTTCATGCTGGCCGAGGTCACCATGGACTGGCACGGCCCGGAGGAGGAGGTCGTCACGTTCTACTTCTCCCCGCGCGGACTCGGCGCGGTGGCGAAGATCCCCGGCGACCTCTACCGCGTGGTGGCGCTGGTCGGCGACGACGCCGGCGTGCCCACCCGCGAGGACGTCCAGGAGGTCATCGACACGCGCGGCCCGGGCGCCGCCGGCGGGCGCGTGCGCGAGGTGAAGATGGCCTCCAACTGGCGGGTGCACGAGCGGCTGGCCGACACCTTCCGGCAGGGCCCGGTGTTCCTCGTCGGCGACGCCGGGCACGTGCACAGCCCGGTCGGCGGGCAGGGCCTCAACACCGGCGTCCAGGACGCGCTGAACCTCGCCTGGAAGCTGGGCGCGGTGCTCGACGGCACCGCCGCGCCCGCCCTGCTGGACACCTACGACGCCGAGCGGCGGCCGGTCGCGGCCGGCGTGCTCGGGTTCACCGGCACCCTCACCGAGATCTCCACGCAGACGAACCCGGCGAGCATCGGGCTGCGCAACGAGGTGCTCGACTCGGTCGCGCAGCTGCCGGCGTTCCGCTCGTGGCTGGCCACCCGCCTGGCCGGCCTGCACATCGGCTACGCCGGTGCGGAGGGCCCGCACTCGCCCGGCCCGGGACGGCGGGTCGCGCCCCGGCGCGGGATGGCGCCCGGCATCGGCTGGACGCTGGTCATCCCGCCCGCCGCCGACGCCGTCGCGGTCAAGGAGGCCGCCGAAGCGAGTGTCACGCCGATCACCGTGCTCCCGGCCGACGACACGGCCCACGCCACGCTCGTGCGCCCCGACGGCTACGTCGCGCTCACCGCCGACGCCGCCGACGCCGCGACCCTGCCCGCCGGGCTCGCCGCCTGGCTGCGGCGCTCCTGATCCCGGTACCCGGCCCCGGGTCCCCGGTCCGCACCACCCCCGAAGGCAGTACCCAACCGAGGAGGTAGTCCCATGTCGGCACCCTGGTCCCGCCCGCCCGGCTCGGCCACGCTGATGCACGTCGCGATCCTCTGCAAGGACGTCGACGAATCCCTGCGGTTCTACCGCGACGGGCTCGGCTTCGCGAAGACGTACGAGTGGTCGAAGACGACCAGCGACACCGGTCAGGTGCTCTACTGCGACCGGGGCGTCTACATCGAACTGGACGGCCACACCTACATCGAGCTGTTCCCGGGCGGCCGCGACGACGTCACGTCGATTTCGGGGCCGCTGCAGCACATCGCGCTGATCGTCGACGACGTCGACGAGGCGTACACGAAGTGCCTGTCCGCCGGCGGCGCCGCCTTCCCGATCGAGGACTGGGACGGCGCGCCGACCCAGGTCTTCATCAACGGCGAACCGGAGATGGAGGTGCGGGTCGCGTTCGTCCGCGGCCCCGGCGGCGAACTGATCGAGCTGTACCAGCAGCTCAGCCCGGTGGTGGCGGTCGACCGCACCGCCACGGCCGCCGGCGCTTCGGCGTAGCGGCACAAACGGAAGCGGGCGGTCCCTCCGGGGGCCGCCCGCTTCGTTCGTGCCGGGGGTCAGAACCGCAGCGCGCGGATGATCGAGCACGGGTCGGTGTAGGACTTCCAGCGCACGATCCGTCCGCCGCGCACGGTCAGGCATTCGACGTACTCGATCTCGAACGCGACGCCGGTGCCGCGGGCGACGCCCTTCTCGTGCACGATGCCGACCGCCTGGTCGCCGTCCACCACCAGGCCGCGCAGTTCCTTGCGCTTGACCTCGCAGACCGAGGTGAACGCCTCGAAGCTGGCCAGCACGGCGGCCGGGCCGTGGTAGGTGCCGATCCAGGGCATGCAGTCGTGGTGGCCCGGCACGCCGACGAAGTTGACCCACTCGACGTCGTCGCCGAGCAGGTCCGCGGCCTGCGTGACGTCGCCGCCGCACACGCGCTCGAACCACGCCAGCGCGGTGGCCCGGGTGCTGCCGGTGTCCTCGACGGCGGCCGGCGCCGGCCCGCCGGTCTGCCAGTCGGGGGTGAACGTGACCGCGGTGATCCGCCAGCCGGTGCCGGTGCGGCGCAGGTCCATCCGGTAGTGGCCGCCGAGCACCCACGGCGGGCCGCCGGCGGCGGGCACGTGCGTGGCCTGGACCTGGCAGCGGCAGACCGCGGTGTCGCCGTCGAGGGCGACCACGTGGTTGCCGATCAGGTGCTGGGTGGTGGCGTACCCGGCGAACTCCGCCGTCCAGCCCGCCACCGCGTCGGCGGCCGGCACGGTCACCGGCTCGCCGCCGTGCAGCGCGTGGTAGTCCAGGTGGACGGAGCCCGCCAGCAGCGCGGTCATCGCCGTCCAGTCGCGGCGGTCGGCGTACCAGCCGAACCTGTCGCACGCCTCGATCACGTCCAGCCGGTCGTTCGCGGTCATTCCGTGCTCCTGTCGGCCAGGTGGGCCGCGGCCAGGTCGAGCGCCGCGGCGACGGTGGTCGGATCGTCGTAGAAGTCGAACTGCGTGCCGGTCAGCCAGTGCACTGTGGACGGACCGGCCAGCCGCGCGAGGAACTTCCGGACGCCGCCGGGCAGGGCCGCGTCCTCGCTGTGCACGAGCACGACCGGCGCGGTGACGCGGCCCGCGGCGGCGATGGGGTCGAACCGCAGCCAGTGCGGCCAGGACAGCTCGGCGAACCGGTTGGGCCACTGCGGGACGGCGCCGCGGGCCGGGTCGAGGTAGTAGCGGAACGGGCCGGGCATCGCGGCCGCCGGGTCGGTGGTGCTGGCGGCCGGGACGTACCGGACGGCCCCGGTGCGCGCGAACTCGGCGGCGGCCGCCTCGCCGCGCCGGATCCGCTCGGCGACGCCGGCTTCACCGCCGTAGACCTCGCCGACGAGTTCGGCGTCGTGCAGCCAGGGGGCGATCAGCGCGAGGGAACCGAAGAGGGCGGGTTCCGCGGCCGCCGCGACGGCCAGGTACCCGGCGCCGGCGCAGATCCCCGCCCCGCCGACGTTCGCAGTGTCCACAAGGGAACATCGGCGCAGGAACCCCGCGGCGGCGACCAGGTCGGCGACCTTCCGGTCGGGCAGTTCGGCGTCGCGCGGAGCCCCGGCGGAGGCGCCGTGGCCGCGGAAGTCGAAGGCCAGCGCGGCGATCCCGCGCCGGGCGAGACCGCGGGCGTACCGGCCGGCCATCTGCTCCTTGACGGTGGTCCAGGACCCGGCGACCACCACGGCGGGTGGGGGCGGGCCGCCGCCGGGCGGGAGGTGGAGGTCACCGGCGAGGGTTTCGCCGCCGGACCGGAACTCGACCTGCCGTACCGTCATGTCGTCCTCCCCTTGGTTTGCCCCGCGCGGCGCAGCCCAGCGACGCGCGCGTCACGACGCCTCGTCCAGCACCACGGACCCCAGCTCCGTCAGCGCCGCCGGGACCACCGTCCCGGGCGTGCCCGGCCGCACCGGGCCCAGCAGCCCGGCCCGGGCCAGCTCGTGCACCGCGTGCTGGTCGCAGCAGGCCACCCCGTCCACGAACAGGTCCGGCGCGCAGCCGCAACGGAGGGTGGCCCGGCCGTCCGCCACCGCGCGCAGGATCGCCCGGTCGCGGTGGCTCAGCGCCGTCACCGGAGACCTCCGGTGACCTCGGCCGCGTCCAGTCCGGCCCGGGGGTCCTCCCCCGCGACCTCCGCGTAACCGGAGCAGAACGCGTCGCGCGCCGTCCCGTCGCCGTCGAGGCCGGTGCGGTCGATCGACCGCAGCAGGCTCGCGACGTCCCGCAGCGGCGACTGCACGACCGCCTCGGCGCCGAAACCCGCGAGCAGCCAGCGGGTCGGCGTGCGCAGGACGTTCCCGAGGTGCAGATCCCCGTGGACGCGCTGGACGAGCCCGCCGGAGGGCAACCGCGTCGTCCCCAGCCGCTCGGCGAGCGTCCGGTGCACCGACGCGACCGCCCGGCCGAGGACGCCCGCCTCCGCGGCGAGGGCCGGCCCCGCCAGGCGCCGGCCGTCGACGGCGTCCGTGGCGGAAGACTGCAGCAAGGCGAGGGCGACCGGAGCACCGTCCAGGTCCCCCTCGATCGAGCCGAGCAGCGGGGCGATGTGCGGGCTGCCGGCCGCGTCGAGCGCACGGTGCAGCTCCAGGTCGGGGTGGGGGAGCCGGCGGAACAGCGTGAGGAGGTAGCGCTCGCCCAGCACCACCGAGGTGGCGCCCCGCCCGGTGGCGGGCGGGCGGCCGGTCAGCCCGCGCCGCGGCACCAGGGCCAGCCCGGCCCGCCGGCGGGGGACGAACCGCACGCGATCGCGGGCCGCGCCCGTGCCGATCAACGCGGTCAGTTCCGCGGTGAGCAGGTCGTCGGCCGCGGCGTCGTACACGGCCAGCTCGCCGGTGCTGATGATGGGGACGACGCCGGGCAGCGGCGTGCGCGGCGCGCGCAGGCCCAGCGGCAGCCCGTAGCGCACGACCTCGCCGCCGGTGCGCACCTCCGCCACGCAGAGCAGGCCGGCGGGGCCGCCCCAGGCGAGCTGGTCGGTGAACCGGCCGAGCACCCGGAGGCGGACGCGGTCCACCCGGTGGCCGGCCCACTGCTGCTCCGGCAGCCAGGTGCGCAGGGCCAGCTCGGTGTCGCCGAGCAGGGCGCCGAGGCGGTCGTCGAGGGCGGCGGTCATCAGCGTCCCCTTTCGTCGTGCAGCGAGAACCAGAAGAACCCGTGCCGGGGCAGCACCAGCGGGTACGGCTCCGCGCCGATCAGCGGGAAGCGCACCGAACCGGTCAGTTCCACCGGGCGCCGGCCGGCGAACTCGGTCAGCTCCAGCGCGGCCGGCTGCGGGTGCCGGGACAGGTTGTTGACGCACAGCAGGACGTCGTCCACGCCGTCGTCGCCGACGTGGCGCCGCAGGAACGCCAGCACCGCCGGGTTGCCGGCGTGCAGGTCGCTGTACTCGCCGAGGCCGAACGCGGGATGGGCGCGCCGCACCTCGAGCATCCGGCGGGTCCAGTGCAGCAGCGACGCCTCCCCCGCCAGCTGGGATTCGACGTTGACCGCCTGGTAGCCGTACACCGGGTCGGCGATCACCGGCAGGTACACCCGGTTGGGATCGCACCCGGAGAACCCGGCGCTGCGGTCCGGGCTCCACTGCATCGGCGTGCGGACGCCGTCGCGGTCGCCGAGCCAGATGTTGTCGCCCATGCCGATTTCGTCGCCGTAGTAGAGCACCGGCGAGCCGGGCAGCGACAGCAGCAGCGCGGTGAACAGCTCCTGCCGGTCGCGGTCGTTGTCCAGCAGCGGGGCCAGCCGGCGGCAGATGCCGATGTTGGCCTTCATCCGCGGGTCCTTGGCGTATTCGGCGTACATGTAGTCGCGCTCTTCGTCGGTGACCATCTCCAGGGTCAGCTCGTCGTGGTTGCGCAGGAAGATCCCCCACTGGCAGCCGGACGGGATCTTCGGCGTGTGCGCGAGCATCTCCGAGATCGGGAACCGGGATTCCCGCCGCACGGCCATGAAGATCCGCGGCATCAGCGGGAAGTGGAACGCCATGTGGCACTCGTCGCCGCCGACGGCCGGGTCGCCGAAGTAGTCGACGACGTCGGCCGGCCACTGGTTCGCCTCGGCCAGCAGCACCCGGCCGGGGAACTCCTCGTCGACCACCTGCCGGACCCGTTTGAGGAACCGGTGGGTCTCGGGCAGGTTTTCGCAGTTCGTGCCCTCGCGCTCGAACAGGTACGGCACGGCGTCCATCCGGAAGCCGTCGATGCCCAGGTCCAGCCAGAACCGCACGACGTCGAGCATCGCGTCGGCGACCGCGGGGTTGTCGTAGTTCAGGTCGGGCTGGTGGGAGAAGAACCGGTGCCAGTAGAACTGCCCGCGCACCGGGTCGAACGTCCAGTTCGACGTCTCGGTGTCGACGAAGATGATCCGCGCGTCGCGGTAGCCCTGGTCGTCGTCCCGCCACACGTAGAAGTCGCCGAAGGGGCCGTCGGGGTCGCGGCGGGACTCCTGGAACCACGGGTGCGCGTCGGAGGTGTGGTTCATCACGAGGTCGGTGATGATCCGCAGGCCGCGCCGGTGCGCTTCGTCGAGCAGCTCGACGAAGTCCTCGACGGTGCCGCCCTCCGGCTGCACGCCGCGGAAGTCGCTGATGTCGTAGCCGCCGTCGCGCATCGGCGAGCTGTAGAACGGCGGCAGCCAGAGGCAGTCGACCCCGAGCCACTGCAGGTAGTCGAGCTTGCCGAGCAGCCCGCGCAGGTCGCCGACGCCGTCGCCGTCGGAGTCGCTGAACGCGCGCACCAGCACCTCGTAGAACACCGCCCGCTTGAACCAGCCGGGATCGGCGCGCACCGGCGGGATCATGCCGGGCCGACCGAGCCGATGTGGGCCACCGACCGGTGCGGGTCGAGCTTCACGTAGGCGTCGCGGCCCCATTCGAAGAGCTCGCCGCTCACCTCGTCGTGCACGGTGTAGCGGTGGTCGGGGGCCAGCCCCAGCGCGGCGAAGTCCCAGTGCACGGTGCCCTCCTGGGTGTGGCAGTGGTCGAGCGTGACCACGCAGAGCACGGTGTCCCCGCCCGCCGGATCGGTCTTGGAGTAGGCGAGGAGGTGGTCGTTGTCGACGTGGTGGAACCGCAGGGTGCGCAGCTGCTGCAGCGCGGGGTGCGCGCGGCGGATCTCGTTGAGGCGGCTCAGCCACGGCTGCAGCGAGCGGCCCTCGGCGAGTGCGGCGGCGAAGTCCCGCGGCCGCAGCTCGTACTTCTCCGAGTCGCGGTACTCCTCCGCCCCGATCGCTTCGTGCTCGTACAGCTCGAAACCCGAGTAGACGCCCCAGGTCGGCGACAGCGTCGCGGCCAGCGCGGCCCGCGCGGCGAACGCCGCCGGGTTCCCGGTCTGCAGCTCCGCCGGCAGGATGTCCGGCGTGGTGACGAACAGGTTGGGCCGGGCTTCGTCGGCGTGCTCGACCAGCTCCCGGCCGAACTCCGTCAGCTCGGCTTTCGTGGTGCGCCAGGTGAAGTAGGTGTAGGACTGGCTGAAGCCCAGCCGCGCGAGGCCGTACAGCCGGGCCGGGCGGGTGAACGCCTCGGCGAGGAACAGCACGTCCGGGTGCGCCTCCTGGACGTCCCGGATCAGCCGGTGCCAGAACGCGGGTGGCTTGGTGTGCGGGTTGTCGACGCGGAAGATCCGCACGCCGTGCCGCACCCACAGGCCGACGATCCGGCGCACCTCCGCGTAGAGGCCCTCGGGGTCCTGGTCGAAGTTCAGCGGCAGGATGTCCTCGTAGCGTTTCGGCGGGTTTTCCGCGCAGGCGATCGTGCCGTCGGGGAGGGTGCTGAACCACTGGGGGTGCGCGCGCACCCACGGGTGGTCCGGCGCACACTGCAGGGCCAGGTCGAGCGCGACCTCCAGGCCGAGTTCCCGCGCCCGCGCGACGAACGCGTCGAAGTCGGCGAAGGTGCCGAGCCGGGGTTCGATCGTGTCGTGCCCGCCCTCGGCCGAGCCGATCGCCCACGGCGAGCCGACGTCGCCGTCCGCGCTGACCACGGAGTTGTTGCGGCCCTTGCGGTGCACCGTGCCGATCGGGTGCACCGGCGGCAGGTAGACGACGTCGAAGCCCATCGAGGCGATCCGGTCCAGCTGCGCGGTCGCGGTGGCGAAGGTGCCGTGCACCGGGCGGCCGGTGCTGTCCGTCCCGCCGGTCGAGCGGGGGAAGAACTCGTACCAGGCGCCGTAACCGGCGCGCACGCGGTCGACGCGCAGCTGGCAGACCCGGCCCCGGGTGCACAGTTCCCGCACGGGGTGCTCCCGCATCACCGGCAGCACGTAGTCCGACAGGGCGGCGGAAAGCCGTTCGCGCACCAGCAGGTCCCGGTTGCGCAACGCGGTGGCCGCGTCGAGCAGCGCCTCCCGCTCGGCGCGGCGGTCGGGCCGGTAGGCGACGCGTTCGAGCAGCCGCGCGCCGATCTCGAAGTCGTTGGCCAGCTCGGGCGCCCCGAGCCCGGCGGCGACCTTGGCCCGGACCGACCGCTCCCAGGCGGTCCACGGTTCGCTCCAGGCGTCGATCCGGAAGGTCCAGACCCCGGGTTCGTCCGGGACGACGGTCGCCGCGAAGCGGTCACCGCCGTCGGACTGCAGGCGGGTCCGCCGGGTGGAACCGTCCGGCCACCGCAGCACCACCGCGGCGGCGACCGCCTCGGTGCCTTCGGCCCACACGGTGGCCGACACCCGCACGGCCGCGCCGACCACCGCCTTCGCCGGGTGTTCCGCCGTCCCCACCGTGGGGCGGACGTCCTCGATCACGATGCGCCCGACCACCGCGCTCACCTCCCGCGCCGATACCGCTTCCTGTCTTCAGCGTGACAAGAGCGGTGCCGCCCAAGGGAAAACCCGGGCCGACTTCGGTAACTCGACGCAGTCGGCGAGCGGTTTCAGTGCGCGCGCAGGGCGTACCGGCGTTCCGCATAGGCCAGATCGTCCCGCCACAACCGGGCCGCGGCCCGGCGCATGAGCGGACGCCAAACCGGCGCAAACCGTGCAGCGTGGGCGAAACCCGGCCGTTCCGACGCCGCGATCGTCGCCTCGATCACCGCGGTTTCCGGGCGGCCGTCCGGGCCGGGGCCGAGCGGGGTCGCGTGCGTCTCCACCACGCTGCCGGCGCCTTCACCGTCCACAATGGTCATGAGGACGGTGCGCGGGCCCGGGCAGGTGAACTCCGCGACTACCGGGACGCCGATCTTGCCGGCCAGGCGGAACGTCACCTCGACGACGAACCGGTCGTCCTCCTCGGCGACGTCGACGCCCTGCGGCGCGGACAGCACGCGCAGCCGGGCGAACGAGTACGGGTGGAACCATGCGCCGTGCCACGGGTCGAGCCGGTTGGCCACGACGTCCTCCGGCTCGCACACCCCGGCCAGCGTCGCGACGGCGTCCACCGTGGTCCCGTGCGGCCGGACCGGCACCGGCGGGCGGTCGGTGGGCTGTTCGCCGCCGATCCGGTCGAGGCGGACCCAGGCGAGCACGCCGTCGTCGTGGGCGGGCAGGGCGGTCCACCCGGGACGGTCCGCGCCGACGCGCAGGCCGTGCCAGCGGCAGACCAGTTCGCCGCAGTGCACCCGCGCCTGGTCGAGCGGGGCACCGAGGTGGGGGCACGCACCCGGGCCGACGAGCAGCCCCCCGTCCGGCCCGCGCCACGCCACCAGCTCGCGGCCGCCCACCCGCACCCCGAACGGCCGGTCGGCGCGCACGTCCCGGGAGGCCGCGAAGACGAACCAGTTGCCGGCGGGCCGGGTGCCGGCCCGTTTCACGGCGGCTTCGATGAGGGCGGGACTGCAGTCCCGGTAGGTGGGTTCCTGCCGCGCCCAGGCCGGTTCCCGGAACGGCTGCACCGGCCACCGCGCCGGCCAGCGCTCGATCACCTGCCGCTTGAAGTCCACGTGGCACCCTCCCGCTCGACACGGCCGGCCGAGCGGACCGGCCCGCGAGCCATCCTCAGGCATGTGAAGCGATTGCGCAACGCTTCACCACCGCACCCCACCCCGGCGGGCCGCCGGACCGGACTACGCCCGCGCAAGTCCCCGCCAATCCCACGTGATGCCCCTCCAATCACACGTGATGGCCCTCTAATCACGCGAGATGCCCCTCTAATCACGCGAGATGCCCCTCCAATCACGCGAGATACGCCTCTGATCACGCAAGATCGGTCCGGTACGGGGCTCTCGCGTGATCGAGCGGGCATTTCGCGTGATCGAGCAGGCATCTCGCGTGATCCAGCGGGCATCTCGCGTGATCAGGGGGGCATCAGCCGGCGTCGGCGGGCGGGCCGGGGGCTGCCTCTCATGCCTTCAGCCGCTCCGCCGCCAGATCCAGGGCGGCGGCCAGGTCGTTCACCCACGCCACCTCGCGGCCTGCCCGGTCCTCCCACCCCGGTCCCGCCAGCACGACCTCGAATCCGGTCCGGCACAGGCGCCCGACCAGCCCGTCGTCGACCGTGCCCGCCGACATCGACCACAGGAACACCACCACCGGCTGCAGCTTCGCCGCGGTGGCGGCCGTCGTCTCGGCGGGGACCAGCTGGCCGAGGAAAACCGCCGGGATGCCGATCTCCACCATCGCCGCCCGCAGCACCTCCATCGGGAGGCTGTGCCGCTCGTCCGGGCAGCACGCCAGCAGCACCGCCCGGCCGGGCGGGATGTTCGCGAACCGGGCGCTGTAACGCTGCAGGGCCAGCGAAATCTCCCCGGTCAGGGCCCACTCGGACTCGAAGCACACGTCGCCGCGCAGCCAGCGGCCGCCGAGGTCGCTCAGCACCGGGACCAGCACGTCGGTCCACGCCCGTGCCGGGCCCAGCGCGTCGAGCAGTTCGTCCAGCAGCGCGGCCAGGGACGCGAAGTCGAGGCCCTCCGCCGCGGCCGCCAGCTCTTCGATGCGCCGGCCCGCCGGGACCTCCGGCACTGTGTCGCCGAGGCCCGAGAAGACCGCCGCGGCGGCTTCGCGGGCGCGGAGACCGCGGGCGATGAGCCGCTGCATGTGCTGCAGCCGGCGGACGTCGGTGTCGGAGTACCGCCGGTGCCGTCCGTCGTCCCGCAGCGAAGGGCCGACGCCGTAGCGCGCCGCCCAGGTGCGCAGCGTCACCGGCGAGACGCCCAGCAGCTCGGCGACCTTGCCGGGCGTCCATGAACCCCGGCCACCCACCGCGTCGACGTCCATCCGCACCACGTTCCTGCCGCCGGAACTCTGTCCGCTCCTACCGATACGGCATCGGACGGCCGTCCGGCACTCCCCGCTCCTCACGAGCCCGCCACAGAGGACTTTTGTGACGCAGATCACCGTTTATCAGGTGCGCATTCAGCGAAGCCGTTTCGATGCGGCACCGATCAGCCTGGCCTGCCGCCACGTCTTCACCCGTTCAAGTGGACAAGCTACACCCCATATGAAACGGTTGCGAATCGAATAGCGGACTGTGGGAGGGCGGCGGATGACCGCGACGATGACGGCGGCCGACGGGCTGGACGCCCTGGGCCGGCGCTGCCTGGCCGAGGCGCACGGGTTCGTGGGTGAGCGGGCGGCCGAGCACTTCGCCGGGCGCAGCGAAGGGGCGCTCGCGGTGACCGCGGTGCCCGAGTTCGTCGCGGGCGGCAAGTGCCTGCGGCCGCTGTTCGCCTACGCCGGCTGGCGGTGCGGGCAGCCGGATTCCGACGCCGCGGTCCGGGCGGCCGCCGCGCTGGAGCTGCTGCACTGCTTCGCCCTCGTCCAGGACGACGTGATGGACGGCTCGCAGCTGCGCCGGGGACGGCCCGCGCTGCACGTCCGGTTCGCCCGGTGGCACCAGGAGCAGGGCTGGGCCGGCTCGGCCGCCCGGTTCGGCGAGTCCGCCGCGACGCTGTTCGGCGACCTGTTCCTGGTGTGGTCGGAGCAGCTGCTGCGGGAAAGCGGGCTGGCCGCGGACCAGCTGGCCCGCGGCTGGCCACACTACGACGCGATGCGCTCCGAGCTGGCCGTCGGCCAGCTCGCCGACCTGGTGAACGACGCGCGGGCGCTGCCCAGCTGGGACACCCTGCTCGACGTCCTGCGCCGCAAGTCGGGCAACTACACCGTGCGGCGGCCGCTGGAGTTCGGGGCGGCACTGGCCGGCTGCGGCCCCGAGCTGACGGCCGGGCTGTCGGAGTTCGGCGGCCTGGTCGGCGAGGCGTTCCAGTTCCGCGACGACCTGCTGGGCGTGTTCGGCGATCCGGCCGTCACGGGCAAGCCCGCCGGGCAGGACCTGCGCGACCGCAAGGCATCCAGCGTCGTCGTGCTCGCCGCCGCGATGGCCGACCGGCGGCGGCAGACCGAATTCGCCGAGCTGCTCGACCTGCCCGCCGTCGACGACGAAGCGGTCGAGCGCTGGCGGGAGCTGATCGTGGCGACCGGCGCCCGCGACCGGCTCGGCGAGCTGATCCGGGAACGGGCCGACAAGGCGCTCGCGGCGATCGACCCCGCGGTGGTCCCGGAGCCGGCCGCCGACCTGCTCGCCGCGCTCGCGGCCCGCTGCACGGACCGCGACCGATGAGGACCGTGCCCGGACCGGCGGACCGGGTCGTCGTCGTGGGCGCCGGCCTGGCCGGCCTGGCCGCGGCCCTGCACCTGGCCGGCCGGGGCCGCGAGGTCACCGTCCTCGAGCGCGACCCGGGCCCGGGCGGCCGCGCGGGCCGCGTCGAGCGGGACGGCTACCTGCTCGACACCGGCCCCACCGTGCTGACCATGCCGTCGATCCTGCGGGACACCTTCGCCGCGGTCGGCGCCCAGCTCACCGAGGAACTGCCGCTGACCCGCCTCGACCCGGCGTACGTGGCGCAGTTCGCCGACGGCAGCACGCTGCCCGTGCACTCCGACGCGGACGCGATGACCGAAGCCGTCCGCGAGTTCGCCGGGCCGGCCGAAGCCGCGGGCTACACCCGGCTGCGCGCCTGGCTGACGAAGCTCTACCAAGCCGAGTTCGGCCGGTTCGTCGACGCGAACATCGACTCCCCGCTCGGCATGCTCTCCCCGGAACTGGCCCGGCTCGTGGCCCTGGGCGGCTTCCGGCGGCTCGACGGCCGGGTCGGGGCCTTCCTGTCCGACGAGCGGCTCAAGCGGGTGTTCACCTTCCAGGCGCTCTACGCGGGTGAATCCCCGATGCGGGCGCTGGCCCTGTACGCGGTGATCTCGTACATGGACACCGTCGGCGGCGTGTACTTCCCCACCGGCGGGATCGCCGCCCTGCCGCGCGCACTGGCCCGGGTCGCGGCCGGCGCCGGGGTCAAGTTCGAGTACGGCGACGCCGTGCGCACGCTCGAACGCCGCGGCTCCCGCGTCACCGCCGTGCGGACCGCTTCCGGCGCCCGGTACCCGTGCGACGCCGTCGTCCTCACCACCGAGCTGCCGGAGAGCCACCGCCTGCTCGGCAGGCAGCCGCGGCGGCCGGTCCCGCTGCGGGCCGCGCCGTCGGCGCTGGTGGTGCACGCCGGTGGCCCGTCCGGACACCGGGACGTCGCCCACCACACGATTTCGTTCGGACACGGCTGGCGGTCGACCTTCGACGAGCTGATCACGCAGGGGCGGCGGATGAGCGACCCGTCGCTGCTGATCACCCGCCCGACCGCGACCGAGCCGGGGCTCGCCCCGCCCGGCCGCCAGCTGTACTCGGTGCTCGCCCCGGTGCCCAACCTCGACCGCGGCCCCGCGGACTGGGCGGCCGAAACCGAGGCCTACGCCGAAGAAGTCCTCGACGTCGCCCGGGCCCGGCTGCTGCCCGGCTTCGCCCCGGAGTTCACGCACGTGCTCGGCCCGGCCGAGTGGGCGGACCGCGGCCTGGTCGCCGGGACGCCGTTCAGCTACGCGCACTCCTTCGCCCAGACCGGGCCGTTCCGGCCGCGGAACCTCCCGCGCGGGACGGACAACGCCGTGCTGGCCGGCGGCGCCACCGTGCCCGGGGTGGGCGTGCCGACCGTGCTCATCTCCGGCAGACTGGCCGCCGACCGGATCACCGGAGGGACCCGATGACCCGACGTGAACTCGACGCCGCCGGCATCCGCGCCCCGGGCCTGCGCGCGGCCTACACGTGGTGCCGCGAACTCAACGCCCGGCACGGCCGCACGTACTTCCTGGCCACGCGGCTGCTGACGCCGGCCCAGCGGCCGGCGATCCACGCGCTCTACGGCTTCGCCCGGTGGCTCGACGACATCGTCGACGATCCGGCCGCGGACGCGACCCCGGAGTCGCTCGACACGCGCCTGCAGGAGGTGGAGAACCGCTTCCTGGCCGACCTGAAGGCCGGGGTGAGCGACGACCCGCTGCTCACCGCCGTGATCGACACGGCCACGCGGTACGCGCTCGCCAAGGCGTACTTCGAGGCGTTCTTCACCTCGATGCGGATGGACCTCACCGTCACCGGCTACGCCACCCGCGCCGAGCTCGACACCTACGTGCACGGCTCGGCCGAGGTGATCGGGCTGCAGGTGCTGCCGGTGCTGGGCACCGTCGCCCCGCGCGAGGAGGCCGAACCGCGGGCCGCCGCGCTGGGCAAGGCCTTCCAGCTCACCAACTTCCTGCGCGACGTCGCCGAGGACCTGGCGCGCGGGCGCGTCTACCTGCCGGCCGACGAGCTGGCCGCGCACGGCGTGGACCGCGACCGGCTGGCGTGGTGCGCCCGGCACGGG
Source organism: Amycolatopsis sp. NPDC049688 (assembly GCF_040674975.1). Classification (NCBI taxonomy): domain Bacteria; kingdom Bacillati; phylum Actinomycetota; class Actinomycetes; order Pseudonocardiales; family Pseudonocardiaceae; genus Amycolatopsis; species Amycolatopsis sp. NPDC049688. The sequence goes on along the minus strand of NZ_JBFANY010000001.1, from coordinate 867,542 downwards.
CGGGCCGACCAGCCGGTCCGGGCCGCGATCCGCAACCAGATCGCCGTCACCCGGGACGTCTACGCCGAGGCCCGCCCGGGGATCGCCATGCTGCACCCGGTTTCCCGTCCGTGCGTGGCCACGGCCGCGACCCTGTACGGGCGGATCCTCGACCGCATCGAGGACGCCGGCCACGACGTCTTCGCCGGCCGCGCGGCGGTTTCCCGCGGACGGCGGCTGCTGGTGGCGTGCGGCGCGGTCGCCCGCACGCAGTGGGCGCGGGCCCGCCACCCCGCGCCGTCGCTCCCGGTGGCGGTGGGCTGAGGTGGGCCAGTTCGAATACCTCATCGTGCTGGCGGCCTGCGTCCTGGTCACGCTGCCGCTGGAGCTGGCCGGGGCGCGCGTGTACCGGCAGCCGCGGCGGCTGGCCCGCACGGTGCTGCCGGTGGCGCTGGTGTTCCTCGTCTGGGACGCGCTGGCGATCGCGGGCCGCGTCTGGGACTACGCGCCGGGCCGCGTCACCGGGATCCGCGCGCCCTTCGCCGTGCCGCTGGAGGAGGTCCTGTTCTTCGTGGTCATCCCGATCTGCGGGCTGCTGACCTACGAGGCCGTCCAGCTCACCGCCGCGCTGGTGCGGCGGCTCGCCCGGAAGGAGGCGCGGCGGTGATCCCCTGGGGCTACACCGTGCCCGCGGCCGCCGCGGTGGCCGTCGTCGTGCTCGTCGAACTCCGGCTGCTGCGCACGGGTTTGTTCCGGCGCCCGGCCTACTGGTTCACGATGGCCATCGTGACCGCCTTCCAGATCCCGGTGGACGGCTGGCTGACCAAGCTGTCCGACCCGATCGTCCGCTACTCCCCCGGGCACATCACCGGCTGGCGCTTCCCCTGGGACATCCCGGTCGAGGACTTCCTCTTCGGGTTCGCGCTGGTGACCGCGGTGCTGCTGGTGTGGGAACGGACCGGACCCCGCGAGGAGCGCACATGAGCCGGCTGGCGAAGGACGGGCTGCCCCGCGGGGCGGTGCCGTCGGCCTTCGACACCGAAGCCCGCTGGTACGACCGGCTGGTCGGGGCCAACCCCGGCTACCACTACCACCTCCGGCTCTCGGCGCGGAGGCTCGAGCTGCCCTCGGCCGGGGCGGGCCTGCGGCTGCTGGACGCCGGCTGCGGCACCGGCGCCTCGACGGCCGCGCTGCTGTCGGCCGCGCCCGGGGCGGAGATCACCGCGTTCGACGCCTCCGGGGAGATGCTCGCGCGGGCCCGGGCGAAGAACTGGCCCCGCAACGTCGGCTTCGTGCACACGCCGGTCGAGGAACTCGACGGGATCACCGGCCCGTTCGACGCGATCCTGGCGGCGTACCTGCTGCGCAACCTCACCGACCCGGCCGCGCAGCTGCGGCGGCTGCGCGGGCTGCTGCGTCCCGGCGGCCGCATCGCGATCCACGAGTACTCCGTCCGGGACTCGCGCCGCGCCCGGTGGGTGTGGAACGCGGTCTGCGCGGGCGTGATCATCCCGCTCGGGAAGGTCACCACCGGGGACGCGACCCTCTACCGCCACCTGCGCCGCAGCGTGCTGGAGTTCGACGGGATCGGCGCGCTCGCCGGCCGGCTCGCCGACGCCGGGTTCACCGACGTCCGGACCGGCACGGTGCCCGGCTGGCAGCACGGCATCGTCCACACCGTCCTCGGCACCAACCCGCAGGAGCAGCCGTGATCCCCGGCCGGGACCGCCGGATCGAAACCCGGCCGGCCCCGCCCGGCCTGCCGGATGCCGGCCGGCTGGGCCGCCGGCCGTCCGCGGCGGTCGTCGGCGGCGGCATCGCGGGCCTCACCGCGGCCACCGGCCTGGCCGAGCGCGGGGTCACGGTGACGCTGTTCGAGCGGGAGGACCACCTCGGCGGCCGGGTCGGCGGCTGGGCCGACCGGCTGCCGGACGGGACGCCGGTGACGATGAGCCGGGGCTTCCACGCCTTCTTCCGCCAGTACTACAACCTGCGGGCGCTGCTGAGGCGCACCGACCCAGGCCTGGACCGGCTCACGCCGCTGGCCGACTACCCGCTGCTGGACGCCCAGGGCCGCACGGACACCTTCGCCGGGCTTCCCCGGACGCCGCCGTGGAACGCGCTGGCGTTCGCCTGGCGCAGCCCGACGTTCACCGCGCGGGACCTGCTGCGCCTCAACGGCCGCGGCGCGCTGCCGCTGGCGACGGTGTCCGTCCCGGAGATCTACCACCGGCTCGACGACATCGACGCCGCGAGCTTCCTGGCGCGGATCAACTTCCCGGAAGCGGCCCGGCACCTGGCGTTCGAGGTGTTCTCCCGCAGCTTCTTCGCCGATCCGCGCGAGCTGTCCGCGGCGGAGCTGGCGACGATGTTCCACCTGTACTTCCTGGGTTCCAGCGAAGGCCTGGTGTTCGACGTGCCGGCCGAGCCGTTCCCGCAGGCGCTGTGGGACCCCCTGGCGGGGTACCTGGCCGATCGCCGGGTGACCCTCCGGACCGGCACCCCGGTGGCCTCCCTCGACCGCACGGCGGACGGGTTCACGGTCACCACGGCGGCGGGCACCACGCCGTTCGACGCCGTCGTCCTCGCCTGTGACGGGCGGGGGCTGCAGGAGATCGTCGCGGCGTCGCCGGGGGTCGGCACGCCCGGGTGGCGGGACGCCGTCGCGGGACTGCGCACCGCACCGCCGTTCCTGGTGCGCCGGCTGTGGCTCGACCGGCCGCTCGAGCCGGGCCGGCCGGCCTTCCTCGGCACCGGCAGCGTGCCGCCGCTGGACAACATCAGCCTGCTCGACCGGTACGAGGGCGAGGCACGGCGGTGGGCGGGCCGGACCGGCGGTTCGGTCGTCGAGCTCCACGCCTACGCGGCCGAGACCGACGACCGCGAGACCCTGGTGAAGGCGGTGGACGACCGGCTGCACGCGATCTACCCGGAAACGCTCGGCGCCCGCGTGACCGGCGCGATTTCCCTGTGGCGCGAGGACTGCCCGCTGTTCGGGCTCGGCGGCTTCGCCAGCCGCCCCGCGGTGGCCACGCCGGATCCGGCGCTGGTCCTGGCCGGCGACGGCGTGCGGATCGACCTGCCGGTCGCCCTGATGGAACGCGCGGCGACCACCGGCTGGGCCGCGGCGAACGCGCTGCTCACCGGCTGGGGCCTCGCCGGGCACCCGCTGCGCTCGGTCCCCAACCGCGGCCGCATCGCCCTGCTGAACCGGCTCGCTTCGACGAAGACATTCGGCGGGAGTGGGCGATGACCGGTCACGAAGCCGCCATGGCGGACCGGCGCACCTCGACCCGGCCCCTCACCGGGGTGGGCGATGACCGGTCACGAAGCCGCCGTGGCCGACCAGCACACCCCAACCCGGCGCCGCCACGGAGGTGCGCGATGACCAACCACAAAGCCGCCACCGCCCTGCCCCACCGGCACACCTCAACCCGGCCCGTGACCGGAGGTGCGCGATGACCAGCCAGGAAGTCGTCATCGCCGGCGCCGGGCTCGCCGGGCTGGCCGCCGCCGTGACGCTGCACCGGGCCGGGGTGCCGTGCGCGGTGCTCGAAGCCGGCGACGATGTCGGCGGGCGGGTGCGCACCGATGTCGTGGACGGTTTCCGCCTCGATCGCGGGTTCCAGATCCTCAACCCGGCCTACCCGGCGATCCGGCGCCTGGTGGACGTCGATGCCCTGGACCTCGGCCGGTTCTGGCGGGCGGTCCGGGTCGCCGACGACGACCGCGTCTCCCTGCTGGGCAATCCCGTCGACACGCCCAAGGCGCTGCGCGACATCGCGGCCCGGCGGTACCTGTCGGCGAAGGACCTGGCCGCGCTCGGCGCGCTGTCCGCCCGCGTCGCCGCGGGACCGGCGAAGGCGATCCTCGACCGCGACGACCGCACGACCCTCGACGAGCTGCGGCGCGCCGGGGTGTCCGCGCGGGCCGTGGAGACCGTGTTCCGGCCGTTCCTCTCCGGGGTGTTCCTCGAACCCGGGCTGACCACGTCGGCGCGCTTCTTCCAGCTGGTGTGGCGCAGCTTCCTGCGCTCGGCGCCGTCGCTGCCGGCGCTCGGCATGGGTGAGCTGCCGCGGCAGCTCGCCCGCGCCCTGCCGACGACGGCCGTCCACCTGAACACGCCGGTCGAGGAGGTCGGGCCCGGCCGGGTCCGCACGGCGGGCGGCGAGACCTGGACGGCCCGCGCGGTCGTCGTCGCGACCGACGGCTCGACGGCCGCCGAGCTCGCCGGCGTCGGCGAGCCGCGGTGGAACAGCGGGACGACGTGGTACTTCGCGCCCCCGCGGTCGCCGTTGCGCGAACCGGTGATCGTGGTCGACGCGCGGGGCGGGCCGGTCGTCAACACCAGCGTGGTCAGCGAAGTGTGCCCCACCTACGCGCCACCGGGAGCCGCGCTCGTGAGCGCGTCGGCGCTGAGCGCGCTGCCGGAGGACGAAGTGCGCCGGGCGCTGGCCCGGCTGTACCGGACCGACACGAGCCGCTGGCCGCTGGTGAACCGGTACGAAATCCCCCGCGCCCTGCCGTCGATGCCGCCGCCGCACGAGATCCGGCGTCCCGTCCGCCTGGGCGACGGCTTGTACGTGTGCGGCGACCACCGGGACACGAGCTCCCTGCAGGGCGCCCTGGCTTCGGGCGCGCGAGCGGCGCGCGCCGTGCTCGCCGACCTCGGCCGGACGGCGCGCTGACCGGTCCCGCGTTACGACATCCGGGCGGAATTCGCTGCCCGGACCCCGAAAACCGCCGCGATTCCCCCGAACAGGCGGCACCCTTCGTGCCGGTTCGCCGGTCCTTCGTCGCTGGATGGAGTGAAACCCGCCCGGCGATCTTCGGTGTTCCGGCGCAGCGAACCCCTGGTTTCGGTAGCCCGGACCGGCGGCCGTACCCCGTTGAGCGCCTTGACACAGGGCGCTCCGAGTGACGTTTTCCCCGCCTGCTAACGAAGTTCCGCGTTTTCCGTCTTCCCGAGGCAACCGCAGCAATCCGGCCTTCGGAAAGGAAGTTCATGACGCGGAGATCGCTGTTCGTCGCACTGACCACGGTCAGTGCCCTGCTCGCCCCGGCCTCGGTGGCCGCCGCGGCGCCGCCCGGCGTCGATCCGGCCACCGTCGACCTCACGCTCGCCGCCGGGGCGAGCGCCGGAGTCACCAAGCACGTCACCACCTCCGCCGTGCCGCCCAACCCCGACCTCGTGCTGCTCGCGGACACCACCGGCAGCATGTTCTCCGCACTCGACAACGTCCGCACGAACGCCGGTGCCATCACCGGGGACGTGCTCGCCGCGCAGCCGACCGCCCGGTTCGGCGTGGCCGAGTACAAGGACTTCACCGACTCCGTGCCGTTCAAGGTCAACCAGGACATCACCGGCAACACGGCCGCGGTCCAGGCCGGGATCGACCAGTGGGTGGCGGGCGGTGGCGGCGACACGCCCGAGGCCGACCTCAACGCCCTGTACGAACTGGCCACCGGCGCGGTCGCCTTCCGCCCGGACGGCACCCGCATCATCGCCTGGTTCGGCGACGCGCCGTCGCACGACCCCAGCGGCGGGCACACCCTGGCCCAGACCATCGACGCGCTCAAGGCGGCGAACATCCGCGTCGTCGCGGTCAACGTCGGTGCGCTGGACGCCGAGGGCCAGGCGAGCGCCATCGCCACGGCCACCGGCGGCGTGCTGCTGAACAACGTGCCGTCGGACCAGGTCTCGCAGGCCATCCTGGACGGCATCAAGTCCATCGAGGTCACCGTGACGCCGAAGGTCACCGGCTGCGACCCGCAGCTGACCCTGACCAACGCCCCGGCGAGCGTCAAGGTGCCCAGCGGGGACGTCGCGACGTTCACCGAGACCGTCGCCGCCGCGGCCGACGCCGCCCCGGGCACGTACCACTGCACGGTCGACTACCTGGTCGACGGCGTGTCCCGCGGCTTCGTCGAGACGACGACCGTGCGCGTGCTGGGCCTGAGCATCAACGACGTCACGGTGAACGAGGGCTCCGGTGGCGCACCGGTGCCGGCCACCTTCACCGTGTCGCTGCTCGGCGGCGCCAGCCCGAACCCGGTGTCGGTGCACTACGCCACCTCGAACGGCACGGCGACCGCACCGGCCGACTACCAGGCGGCGAGCGGTGACGTGACCTTCGCGCCCGGCGAGACGAGCAAGCCGGTGACCGTGCTGGTCAACCCGGACACCGTCGACGAGCCGGACGAGACGTTCACCGTCACGCTCTCGGCCCCGTCGGGCGCCGGCCTGGTCGACCCGGCCGGGGTCGGCACGATCCTCGACGACGACCGGGACGGCGTCTTCTCCTGCACCGGCACCGCCGCGAACGTCGTCGGCATCACCGCGGCCGTGGCGAACCCGGCGAACCTGCCCTGCGCCGACGACAGCAAGTCCGTCCTCGACGCGACGCTCAACGCCGGCCTGATCAAGGTGCAGACGCACGCGCTGACCTCTTCGACCGACCTGTCCCCCGACGACCAGTCGGCGGCTCCGGCGGCCGGTGACCACGCGCAGGCGTCGGCCAGGATCGACAAGACGGTGATCAGCACGGTCGGCCTGACGATCGAGCTGGGCGTCATCCAGTCGCAGGCGGCGGCGACCTGCCAGCCCGCCCCGGGCGGCCTCGCCCCGGCGCTGACCGGCAGCTCGAACGTCGCTTCGCTGAAGATCAACGGCGTCCCGGTCACGGTGGGCTCGGCGCCGCTGACCATCGCGCTGGTCATCGGCTCGCTGAAGCTGAACGGCCAGACCATCGCGAACGGCGTGGTGAAGCAGCAGGCCGTCTCGCTGGAGACCCCGCTGGCGAAGATCGTGCTGGCGGAGTCCCAGGCCGACGTGCACGGCACCGCCGCGCACCCGGCGGGCCACCCCTGCCGGCGCTGACCCGGTGCACCACCCGGGGCGGGCGGGTTCCGCCCGCCCCGGGCTCACAGCTCGTGGGCGGTGCCTTCTTCGGTGGTGACCAGCAGGGCGCTCCAGGCCGCGGCGGGGCTGATGTTGAGCAGGACCGCGCGGCCGCCGAACTCACCGGTTTCCCGGGCGGTCGACAGGTTGAAGAAGACGTCGTTGGGCCCGAGGTGGCCGTACCGGGCCAGGTTTTCGGAGCACGCCTTGGCGATCGGGACGCCGATCGCCTCCGACCAGTTCCGGAACGCGGCCGTGGACAGGTTCTGCGTGAGGTAGCACGGGACGTCGGCCGGGGTCAGGCCGTTGCGGCCGAGCAGCCGGGCGAGGAGGTCCCGCAGCCGGTTGCGCGTCTCCACGGCCAGCCGGAACGCATAGGCCGCCGGATCCGTGCACTCCTCCCGCCAGCGCGCGAACTCCTCGTCGCGGTACTCGACGCGGAACAGGTCCGCGTAGGCGCCGTTCGTCTCCAGCAGGATGTCCCGGATCCGGAGAGCTCCCCGGCGGCGCAGCAGCAGGGCGCCGCCACTGTCGCCGTTGACCGTGACGGGGTGGCGGTAGCGGCCGGGGGTCGCGGGTTTGCTCCCGTGCAGCACCAGCACGGTGGCGAGGTCCGGATCGGCGCACAGCAGCCCCCTGGCCGCGAGCAGGGCCGGGGTGAGCGACGCGCAGCCGAGCCCGCCGACCGAGAACGCCATCGCCCGGTCCGCGCCGAGCATCGCCTGCAGCCGGGTGGCTTCCGAGCTGACCAGGGTCTGCGGCGCCCGCGGTTCCACGGTCACGACGACGTCGACGTCGCCGCCGTCGAGGCCGGCCGTGGCCAGTGCGCGCCGGCCCGCGCGGGCGGCCAGCTCAGCCGCGGTGAGCGTGTCGTCGGCCGGGACCCGGTCGATGCCCAGGGCGGCGCAGGTCGCGCGTTCCGGATCGGACAGGCCCGGCAGGTCGGCGACGCGCACGGACGTCTCCGGCAGGTACCAGGCCGACGCGGCGAGCGCGATCACGGCAGTTCGGTGAAGGCGCGCACGATCTCGCCGGCGAGCGCTTCCAGCCGGTCCTCGCCGACCCCGCCGGCCACGGCCAGCCGCAACGCACCGTCCCGCACCGCGCTCGTCACGACCAGCGGGAACCAGGACGCGACCGCGCGTTTCAGGTTCACCGACAGGTCCCAGCGGGTCCGCAGCAGGCGGACGCCGGAGTCGAACGCCGAGGTGTCGCTCGGCCCGTGGAGCACGAGCACCTCAGGTTCGGGCAGGGCCCGCAGCTGCGCGGTGCCGGGCGAATCCGGCGAGAGGTGGCGCAGCATGCCGTAGCCGACGCCGTCGTTCGGCACCGACCGCGCGCGGTCGGTGATCTCCGGCAGGCAGTCGCGGGCCGGGGTGCCCGGGGCGACCGGCAGCACCAGCGGGTGCAGGGTGGTGAACCAGCCCACCGACGGGCCGCGCCCGGCCAGCCGGAACGGGTTCGGGGTGGCCTCCCCCTCGGTCATCACGAACGCGCTGGGCGCGTCCTGCCACCGGGCCAGGCCGCACGACACCGCGCACAGGGCCGCTTCCCGGCCTTCCGCGCCGCCGGCGGCGAGCAGGGTCGCCACCGCCGGGTCGTCGAGGGTCCGGGTGGTGATGCCGTCGCCGGGCGAGCCGCCGATCGTCCCGGCCGCCGCGCCCGCGCGCAGGGTCGCCGTCCAGTACGTCAGCTCCGCCGAGAGCTCGTCGGAGGCCGCCATGGCCCGCAGGTGCTCCGCCCACTCGCGCCACCGCGGCGGCCGGGGCGCCAGGGACGGCGTCCGGCCCGCCGTGAGCTCGCCCAGCAGGACGTCGAGGTCGTCGAGGACGACCACAGTGGACATGTTGTCGAAGACGAAGTGGTTGACCAGCAGCACGAGCAGGCCGCCGCGGGCCCGGCCGCGGTCGTAGTGCCGGACGCGGAACAGGGGCCCGCGCGCGGGATCCATCTCCGCCTTCATCGCCTGGCAGTCGTCCGCGACGATCCCGAGTTCCTCCTCGGCGCCCAGCGGCGGCAGCACCTTCGTGTCGAAGACGTCCGCCGCGGTGAGGTCCGCGACCTCCAGCCGGACGCCCAGGGCGTTGCGCCGCAACCGGTAGCGCAGCGGCTCGTGCAGGGCCAGCAGGTGCGAGATCGCCGTCCGGATCGCGGCCGGCGCGACCTCGGGCGTGGTCTCCACCGTGTGCACGTCGACGAAGTCGCCGACGTCGTCGGGCATCCGGCGCAGGAAGCTGTGCATGATCGGCGTCGGCGGGATCGCCCGGAGCGGCTCCGGCGCGGAGACCGGGGCCGCCGGCGCGGCGGGACCGTCGACGACCGCGGCCCGGGCCAGCTCGGCGAGCGTGCGGCACTGCAGCAGCTGCTGCGGCGTGAAGTGGACGCCGTCCTTCGCCGCCCGCGCGGCCACCCGCACGCCGAGGACCGAATCGCCGCCGAGGTCGAAGAAGTTGTCCTTCGGCGACACCGGGCCGCCGGTCAGCAGGTCCGCGCAGAGGGCGGTGAGGACGCGCTCGGCGTGGCCGATCGGCTCACTGTCCACAGTGGAAGGTGTGGTCACGGCGGGCCCCCGGTGGAAGGTGGTGGCGGGGACCGGCTCGCCGTCGACGGCCGGCAAGGTGGCGAGCGGGCGGCCGGGTTCGCGCAGCACGGCGTCGAGCAGGCCGGGCAGCAGCCGGGCGAGCGCCTCGGCCGTCTCGCGGTCGAACAACGCGGTCGCGTACTCGAAGTAGCCGTCCATCGGCCCGTCCTGCTGGTCGATGACGCCGACGGTCAGATCGAACTTCGCCGTGCCCGGCGCGATGCCCGCGATCGTGCCGCTCTCGGAAAACCGGGAGCAGCCGAGGCCGCCCAGCTCGGCGGTGTCCTGCGGGACGTTCTGGTAGGTGTAGGCGACGTCGAACAGCGGCTGGCGGCCGGGCTCGCGCGGCCCGCACACCGCCGAGACGATCTTCCCGAGGGGGATCTCCTCGTGGTCGAGGACCTGCGCGACGGTGTCCGCGCAGCGCCGGACCAGGCCGGTGAACGACAGCGCTCCCTCGACCCGGGTGCGGAACGGCGGCAGGTTGTTGAAGTACCCCATGAGGTCGTGGGTGGCCGGGTGCGTCCGGCCCGAGGTGGCCACCGCGACGACGACGTCGGTGAACCCGGCCCAGCGGTGCAGCAGCGTGTCGACCAGGGCGAGCATGGTGACGAACGTCGTGACGCCGTGTTCGCGGCTGAACGCCCGCGCGGCCTCGGCGGCCGGTTCGGCCACGGTGAACTCGACGAGGTCGCCGTCGAAGATCTGGGCCGGCGGGCGCGGCCGGTCCAGCGGCAGCTGCGCGGTGGGCAGCCCGGCCAGCTGCGTGCGCCAGAACCGCAGGCCGCGCTCGAGGGTCTCCCCCGTCAGGCGCTCCCGTTGCCAGGCGGCGAAGTCGGCGAACTGGAAGGGCAGGTCCGGCAGCCCGGGCGCGCGGCCGGCCAGCCGGGCCTGGTAGAGCTCGGTGAAGTCGCGGAAGAACACCGCCGGGGACCAGCCGTCGAAGACGATGTGGTGGTAGGTCCACAGCAGGACGTGGTCGTCGGCGGCCAGGCGCAGCAGGGTGATCCGCACCAGCGGGCCGGTGGCCAGGTCGAACGGGCGCACGGCTTCGGCGTCGGCCAGCTCGTGCGCGTGCCGCTCGGCGTCGGGCCGCCCGCTCAGGTCGTGCACGACCAGCCGCGGCGGGGTTTCGGCGAGCCGGACGAAGGGGACGCCGTCGTCGTCGGGGATGCAGGTGCGCAGGACCTCGTGCCGGTCGGCGAGGTCCTGCACCGCGGCGGCGAGCGCGGTTTCGTCCAGGGGCCCGGACAGGCGGAGGTCGTGCGGGATGTTGTACAGCGCGGTGCCCGGGTTCAGCCGGTCCAGGAACCACAGCTGTTCCTGGCCGAACGACAGCGGCAGCGGGCCGCCGCGCGGGAGCACCGTGACGGCGGGGACCGCGCCGGACCGGCCACCCTCGGCGCGGGCCGCCTCGATGCGGGCGGCGAAGGCCCGCACGGTCGGGTGGGCGTACAGGTCGGCGAAGGTCAGCTCGACGCCGAAGTCGCGTTCCATGGTGCGCAGCGCGGTGATCGCCGCGATCGACGTCCCGCCGTGGGCGAAGTAGTCCGAGGCCGGGCCGAGCTCGTCTTCGCCGAGCGCGCGGGCCCAGACTTCGGCGACCCGGCGTTCGGTGTCCCCAGCGGCCACGACGACGGGCGGGGGTGCCGGGGCCCGGGTTTCGGCGGGCGGCGCCCCCGGCGGGCGGCACCAGCAGCGGACGCTTTCCAGCGGGTACGCCGGCGCCTCGATCCGCGGCACGGCGGCCCACGCGTAGTGGCGGTCCCAGTCGAGCCGGACGCCGAGCCGGTAGAGCGACGCCAGCTGCCGCAGGACCGCCCGCCGCCCGCCGCCGGCGACCAGGTCGACGCAGCCGAGCTCGGGTGCCAGGCGGCGCATGGTCCGGGACAGCACCCCGCCGGTGCCCAGCTCGACCAGCACCGCCCCGTCCCGGACGAACCCGCGCACCGCTTCGGCCAGCCGGGCGGCGTCGAGGCCGGGACCGACGGCCCGGTCCGCGGCGGCCGCCAGCCCGTCCACCAGGGACATTTCCCCGCGGGCGATCCGCACCGAGAGGTTGCCCGCGCCGGAGCCGACGAGGTGGGTGTCGGGCAGGCCGAGCGACCGGGCCAGCCGGTGGAGGGCGTGCTGCACGGCGACCAGCCGCGGCGCCGGCTCGGCGGGCAGCGGGTCGTCGCCGAGAACCGGCCACGCCGCGCACAGCTCGGCCCAGACCTCCGGCTCGACCCCGCCGTCGCCGGAGAACAGCAGCACCACCGGCGGGTCGTCGGCGACCGGGGTGTCCGGGACGGCGGCCGACCGCAGCGCCGCCGCGAGGCCGGCGGGCTCGCGGGCGACCACGGCGATCCGGAACGGGTGGTCGTCGCGGCCGCGGTTCATGGCGTGTCCGATCGCGCGGACGCCGTACCCGCTCTCCTCGGCGAAGGCGGCGAGCCGGTCGCGGTAGGCGGCGAGGGCCGAAGCCGATTTCGCCGACACCGTGACCAGAAGATCGGGCTCGTCCGGTCCGGCCGGCGCCGGGGCCGGCGGGGCCTGCTCGACGACGGCGTGCACGTTGGTCCCGGTCAGCCCGAACGAGCTCAGGCCCGCGCGCCGCGGCCCTTCGCCGTCCCACGGCCCGAACGCCGGGTTGACCCGCACCGGGCCGCCGAAGTCGATCAGCGGGTTGGGCGTCTCGAAGTGCGCGGTCGGGTAGCGGACGCCGCGCTGCACGCTGAGCAGGACCTTGACCAGCCCGGCGACCCCGGCGGCGTTGTCCAGGTGCCCGATGTTGCCCTTGATCGAGCCGATCGCGCAGTGCGGGGCGGTCACGCCGGCGTCGAGGAACGCCTGGCGCAGGGCTTCGACCTCGACGACGTCGCCGAGCGGGGTGGCCGAGCCGTGGCACTCGACGTACCCGACGGTGGCCGCGTCGACCCCGGCGTCCCGCCAGGCCGCGGTGATCACCTCGGTCTGGGCGGCCCGGCTCGGCGCGCTCATGCTGGCCATCCGGTAGCCGTTGTGGTTGACGGCGATGCCCTTCAGCACCGCGTGCACGTGGTCGCCGTCGGCGAGCGCGGCGGGCAGCGGCTTGAGCACGACGATCCCGCCGCCTTCGCCGCCGACCGCGCCGGTGGCCTTCTCGTCGAAGGGCCGGCACCGGCCCTCGGGCGACTCGACCCCGCGGACCGGGACGTGCCCGGCCTCGCGGATCGGCACCGGCCGCACGCTGATGCCGCCGGCCAGGGCCAGCTCCGCGGCCCCGCTGCGCAGCAGGGCGACGGCGTGGGCGATCGCGACCAGGCTGCCGCTGCAGGCGGTGTCGAGCACGAGCGCCGGCCCGGTGAAGTCGTGGCGGTAGCTGATCCGCGCCGCCAGCGCCGCCCCGATGATGCCCAGGATCTGCTGCGGATCTTCTTCTTCGAAGAGGTCTTCGTAGTCGCTGCGCGAGCTGCCGAGGACGACGGCGGTGCGTGAGCCCCGGAGGGCTTGCGGCGCGTAGCAGGCGTTCTCGAGGGCTTCGTGGGCCAGCTGCAGGATCAGCCGCTGGTGCGGGTCCATCCACGCCGCCTCGGCCGGCGGGACGCCGAAGAACCGGTGGTCGAACCGGTCGATCCGGTCGAGGTACCCCATCGGCAGGTAGCCGGGGCCGTCCGGGAAGCCGTTGTCCCGCAGCCGTTCCGGATCGGGCTGCCCGGTCACGTCCCGGCCCGCGGCGAGCAGGTCGTGCACCGCGTCCAGCCCGTGGGCGCCCGGGAGCAGGGCGGACACCCCGATGATCGCCACGTCGTCGTTGCGCACCGGCTCCGGCCTCCTAGAGCTCGTAGTCCTTCGGCGGGTTCAGGCCGCGGTCCACCGCCCGGCCCAGTGCTTCGACCGTGGGGTGCTCCAGCAGCAGGGCCAGCGCCCCGACCGTGGGGTTGTCGAACAGCGCCCGCGGGGGCAGCGCCGCGCCGAAATCCGCGCGCAGACGGGCGGTGACGCGCAGGCACAGCAGCGAATCGCCGCCGAGGGCGAAGAAGTCGTCGTCGACCCCGACCTGCTCGACGGCGAGCACCTCGGCCCAGATCCGGCTCAGGGTCCGCTCGGTCGCGGTGCGGGGCGCGAGGTAGGCCGGGTCGCCCGCGACCGGATCGGGCACCGGCACCGGCGGGCGATCCCGCGGGGGTGCGGCCTTCCCGGCCGGTTCGCGGAGGAGGTCCACGAGCTCGTCGCCCAGTGCTTCGACGGTGGCGGCGTCGAACAGCGCGGGGTCGTAGCCGAGGGCCGTGGTCAGGGGTTCGTCGTCGCGCGCGCTGCCGTGGGCGATCAGGACCAGGGGGTAGTTGGTGATCTCGACGGCGGCCAGGTCCGCCACGTGCAGCCCGCGTGCGGCCAGTGCGTCGCGGTCGAACGGGTAGTTCTCGAACACGACGATGCCGGCGAAGAGGCCGGTGGCCGCGGGCAGCCCGCTCCAGCGCCGCAGCGCGGCGAGGGAGACGTGCCCGAACCGGCGGGCCTCGGCCTGGTCGGCCTGCAGGCGCCGGAACCAGCCGGGCCGGTCTTCCGCCTCCGCGACGGTGACGCGGACCGGCACGGTGTTGACGAACATGCCGACGATCGCGTCCGCCCCGGGCAGTTCGGGCGGCCGGCCGGAGACGACGGCGCCGAAGCAGACGTCCGGGTCGCCGCCGTGCCGGGCGAGCAGCCGCGCCCACGAGCCCTGCACGACGGCGTTGACGGTCAGCCGGTGCCGCCGGGCGAAGGCGACCACGGCCTTCGTTTCCTCAGTGGACAATCGTCGCTCCACTGTGGACTGGGAGCGGGTCCGGTGGGCCCTGCCGGGTGGGCGGTCGTACGGCAGGCGGGTCGGCGTGAGCCCGGAAAGCACCTTCCGCCAGTGCGTTTCGGCCGCGGTGGCGTCCTGCCGGGTGAGCCACGCGACGTGGTCGGAGAAGGGCCGGCGCGGCCTGGCGGGCTGCCCGGAGAGGTGCGCGAGGACGTCGGTGAGCACCTCGAAGACGCTCCAGCCGTCCAGGATGACGTGGTGGAAGGTCCAGAGCACCCGGATCCGGGCGCCGGGCAGCCGGATCAGCGTCACCCGCAGCAAGGGCGGCACGGCCGGATCCAGACCGGCGTCCCGGTCGGCGGCGAGCAGGGCGGCTTCGCTGCCTTGGTGCGATCGCCAGTCGTGCACGGTCACCGGCAGCGTCACGGCCCGGTGCACCACCTGGACCGGCTCGCGCACCCCGGTCCAGCGGACGGCGGTGCGCAGGGCGGGGATCTCGGCGACGGCCCGCCGCCAGGCGCGTTCGAGGGCCGCGGGGTCGTCGGCGCCGGTCAGGGTGAAGCAGACCTGCTCGAGGTAGGTGCCCGGTTCGGACAGGCTGTGGAACAGCATGCCGGCCTGCATCGGGGTCAGCGGGTAGACGTCCTCGACGTTGCGGCCGTCGCCGAGGAGCCGGTCGAGTTCGGCCTGGTCGGTGGCGGCGAGCGGGAAGTCCGACGGGGTCCCGCCACCGGCAGCGGGGTCGGCGCAGTGGGCGACGATTTCGCCGAGTGCGCCCAGAACATCGGCGGCCAGGCTGGCGATGGTGGGTTCGTCGTGCACGCCCGGGGAGTAGGTCCATTCGAACTCGAGTTCGCCGTCGGCGGTGACGGCCGCGGTGATGTCCAGCCGGGCGGTGCCGGTGCGGTGCGGGGCGCGGGTCAGGCCGATCGCCGAGGGGGCCGAGCGGAACAGTTCGCGTTCCCCGTCGCCGAGGTCGAACCGGCCGAGGTAGTTGAACGCCGCCACCGGTCGCGGCTCCGGGATCTGCGCCTCCCCCAGGTACCGCAGCACCCCGTATCCCAGGCCGCGGTCCGGCGCCGCGCGCAGGGCCTCCTTCACCGCCTTGAGCACCGCGCCCCAGCCGCCCTCGCGCGGGACCTCCACCGGGCACGGGTACAGCGTCGTGAACCAGCCGACCGTCCGGGACAGGTCCACGTCTTCGAAGACGTCCTCGCGGCCGTGGCCTTCCAGCTCCAGCAGCACCCGCTGGTGCCCGGTCCACCCGGCGAGCACGCGGGCGAGGGCGCTCACCAGCAGGTCGTCGACGCGGGTGCGGTAGGCGGCGGGGCTTTCGCGCAGCAACGCCGCCGTCTTCTCCGCGCCGAGCCGGACGGTCACCGCGCGCGGGGGCCGCGGGTCGCCGTCGGGGCCGGCGCCGGGTCCCGAGGCCGCCCGGTTCCAGAACGGGAGCTGGTTCTCGAACGCGGCCGCGTGTCCGGCCAGCCGGCGCGCCCATTCGCCGAACGACGTGGTCCGGGGTGGCAGTTCCACCGGGCGTCCCGCGCGGGCCGCCCGGTACGCCGTGCGCAGGTCCGCCAGCAAGATCCGCCACGAAACGCCGTCCACGACCAGGTGGTGGGCGGCCAGGAGCAGGCGCGAGCCGTCCAGGATCGCCGTGAACAACGCGCCGCCGTCCAGGTCGAAGAAGTCCATTGTGGACATCGGGCCGGTGCGGAGCGACGGCGCCGCGTCCGTGTACTCCTGCCGCCATTCGCCCTCGACGCGCCGGAAGCGCAGCCGGAGCGCGTCGTGGTGGCGGACCAGCGCCTCGACCGCCGTGCGCAGCGCCGTGCGGTCGACGTCCGGGGCGAGCTCGGCCGCGACCCACTGGCTGAAGTGGCCGGGACGCTCGGTGATCGTCTCGAAGAACCAGTGCTGGATCGGCGACAGCGGCACCGGCCCCGGCGGCGGGGCGGCCTCGCGCACCGCCGGTTCCGCCCAGACCCCGGCCGCGGCCAGCTCCGCCGGGGTCTGGCGGAGGAAGACGTCCTTGGCGCTCAGGCGCAGCCCGAGCTGCCGGGCCCGCGCCACCACCTGGATGCCGAGGATCGAATCGCCGCCCAGCTCGAAGAAGTTGTCCGCCGCGCCGACGCGCTCGACGCCGAGGACCTCGGCCCACACCCGGGTCACCAGCTCCTCGGCCGGTCCGCGCGGGGCGGTGTGGGCGCGCGCGGCCCGCGGCGCGGGTAGCGCGCGGCGGTCGACTTTGCCTTGTGGCGTCAGCGGGAACCGGTCGAGCAGCACGAGCGCGCCGGGGACGAGGTGCCCCGGCAGGCTCTTGGCGAGGAACTCCCGCAGCGCGGCGGGCTCGACCGGGCGCCGCGGCACCACGTACCCGGCCAGCCGCTTGTGGCCGGGGGTGTCCTCCCGCGCCACCACGACGGCCTCGCCGACGTCCGGGTGCCGCCGCAGCGCCGCCTCGATCTCGCCCACCTCGATCCGGAAGCCGCGGATCTTGACCTGGTCGTCGGACCGGCCGAGGAAGTCCAGCACCCACTCCTCGCCGGCCCGCCAGCGCACGACGTCACCGGTGCGGTACAGCCGGGTGCCGTGCCCGAACGGGTCGGCCACGAACCGGTCGGCCGTCAGGCCGGGCCGGTCCAGGTACCCGCGGGCCAGGCCGCCGCCGCCGACGTAGAGCTCGCCGGGTACTCCGGCCGGCACCGGATCGAGGTGGCGGTCCAGCACCAGGCAGGTGGTCCCGGTGATCGGCCGCCCGATCGGCACCGGGCGGCCGGCGTCGCGGTCGCGGACGCGGTGGCAGGTGGTGAACGTGGTGTTTTCGGTGGGCCCGTAGCCGTTGACCAGCTCCAGGTCCGGGCACCGCCGCAGGACCCGGGCGCACTGCTGCGGCGAAAGGACGTCACCGCCGGAAACCAGCCGCCGCAGCCCGGCGAACACGCCGGGGTCGGCCGCGGCCACCTCGTGGAACATCCCCGCGGTCAGCCAGAGCGAGGTGACCCCCTCGGCCCGGACGAAGGCGCCGAGGGCGTCGACCGACGGCACGTCGTCGGTGTCGACGGCCAGCCGGGCGCCGGACAGCAGCGCACCCCAGATCTCCAGCGTCGAGGCGTCGAACGACAGCGGTGCGTACTGCGTCGCGACGTCGTCCGGGCCGAGCCGGGCGTGCGGGTCGGCGCACAGGCGGGTCACCGAACGGTGCTCGATCAGCACGCCCTTCGGCCGGCCCGACGACCCGGAGGTGTAGAGCACGCAGGCCAGGTTCTCCGGCCGGGCCCGCCGCGGCGGGGCGCCGCCGGGGCGGCCGGCTTCCCACCCTTCGTCCAGGGTCAGCACGGGGATGCCGCCGGGCACGCGGTCCCGCGCCGCCCGGGTGGTGAGCACGATCGTGGCGCCGGAATCCTCGAGCAGCAGGGCCAGCCGCTCGTCCGGGTACCGCGGGTCCAGCGGGACGTAGGCGGCGCCGGCCTTCAGGACGGCCAGCATGCCGGTGACCGCCTCGATGCCCCGGGGCACGCACAGGCCGATCCGCGCGTCCGGCCGGGCGCCGTGCGCGAGCAGGCCGTGCGCGAGCCGGTTCGCCCGGGTGTCGAGCTCGCGGTAGGTCAGGGCCGTGCCGGCGCAGGTCACCGCGAGGGCGTCCGGGCGCTCGCGGACGCGCTCGGCGAAGACGTCGAGGACGCCGAGACCGGGGCCGTCCGCGGCCGAGCGTCCCGCTTCGAGGAGCGCACGGCGTTGCGCCGGGGCCGGCCACGGCAGCCGGGACAGCGGCCGTCCGGGATCTTCGGCGATGCCTTCGAGCAGGACCAGGAGGTTTTCGGCCAGCCGCCGGATCGTGCCGGCGTCGAACAGTTCGGTGCTGTATTCGAAGGTCGCGCGCAGGCCGTCGGCCCGCGGCTCGAACTCGACCGTGAGGTCGAACTGCGCCGAGCGCCGGGGCAGGTCGAGCTCCTCGACCGCCAGGCCGCTGAGCTCCGGGGTGGCCGACGGCGCGTTCTGCAGCACCACCATGACGTTCACCAGTGGCGACCGGCTCGCGTCGCGGTCCGGGGCGAGCAGTTCGACCAGCCGGCCGAACGGGACGTCGTCGTGGGCCATCGCGTCGAGCACCGTCGAGCGGACTTCGCCGAGGAAGGCGGCGAAGTCCGGGTCGCCGTCGAGGCTGGACCGGAGCACGACTGTGTTGACGAAGAAGCCGATGAGCCCGGCCAGTTCGTCCCAGGAGCGCCCGGCGGTGACCGTGCCGAGCGCGATGTCGCGCTGGCCGGTGTAGCGCGCGAAGAGCACTTGGGTCGCCGCGATCAGCGTCATGAACAGCGTCGCGCCGTGCTCCCGCCCGAGGTCGGCCAGCCGGGCGGTGACGTCCGCGGGCACGGTGGACCGGTGTGTCGCGCCCGCCGTCCCGCGCACCGCGGGCCGGGGCCGGTCGGTGGGCAGCTCCAGCGCCGGCACCCCGGCCAGCTGGCGCTCCCAGTAGGCGATCCGGTCGTCGAGGCCGGACCCGGCGAGCTGTTCGCGTTGCCAGGCGGCGAAGTCGGCGTAGCGCAACGGCAGCGGCGGCAGCGCGGCCGCCGTGCCGCCGGCCGCGGCGGAGTACAGCCGGCCGAGCTCGTCCGCGAGCACGCCCATCGACCAGCCGTCGGTGACGATGTGGTGCAGCACCAGCACGAGCAGGTGGTGGTCCTCCCCCAGCTTCCACAGCGTCGCCCGGAACACCGGGCCGCGGGCGAGGTCGAACGGCCGCTGCACCTCGGCGAGCAGCTCCCGGTCGAGGTCTTCCGGGACGCGGACGTCCGGCCGGACCGCGACCGGCGGCCCGACGACCTGGACACCCCGGCCCCGCACGGCCGGGAACGTCGTCCGCAGCGGCTCGTGGCGCTCGGCCAGCGCGGTCAGGGCGCTGGCCAGCGCGCCGGCGGACAGCGGGCCGCGCAGCCGGAACCCGGCGCTGGTGTTGTACTCCGCGCCGCCCGGGCCGAGCTGGTCGAGGAACCAGAGCCGCTGCTGGCCGGACGACAACGGCAGCGCGGCCGCCGGTGCGGTGCGGGACGGCGCGGCCCCGGCGTGCGCGGCGGGGATGGCCGCCGCGAGCCCGGCGACCGTGCGGTGCTCGAACACGGCCCGGGCGGGCAGCGCCGTGCCCAGGCGCCGGTTGAGCGTGCCGGCCACCCGCATCGCGAGGATGGAGTCGCCGCCGAGCTCGACGAAGTCGTCCTGGACGCCGACGTGCGGCAGGCCGAGCGCTTCACGCCAGATCCCGGCGACCAGTTCCTCGGTGGCGTCCCGCGGCGCGGCGGTCGCCCGGCTGTCCGGTGCGGGCAGCGCATCGCGGTCGACCTTGCCGGCGGCGGTCAACGGCAGCGCGGCCAGTTCGACGAACCGCGCGGGCACGAGGTGGTCCGGCACCCGGTCGCGCAGGAACGCCCGCAGCCGCGCGGGTGGTGGCGCCGGCGCGGTCGCGGGTACGACGTAGGCGACCAGGTGGTCGGTGTCGCGGCCGTCCCGCCGCGCCACGACGGCCGCCGCGGCCAGCCCGGGGTGGCCGGCCAGGACGGACGCGGCTTCGGCGGGATCGACGCGGATGCCGCGGATCTTGACCTGGTCGTCGGCGCGGCCGAGGAAGTCGAGCAGCCCGTCGTCCCGGCGGCGCACCCGGTCGCCGGTGCGGTACATCCGCGAGCCGGGCGGCCCGGCGGGATCGGCGACGAACGCGGCGGCGGTCGCGCCCGGCCGGCCGAGGTAGCCGCGGGTGAGGCCGGCACCGGAAAGCCAGAGCTCCCCCGCCGCCACCGGCCGCAGGCAGTCGTCCAGCACCTGCGCCCGCGTCCCGGCGACGGGCCGCCCGAGCACGGCGTGCCCGTCGGGGACGGCCGGGCACACGAGACTGTCCACAGTGGTCTCGGTGGTGCCGTAGGCGTTGTGGACGGTGACCCCGGCGGCCGCGAGGGCGGCCCCGAGGTCCGCATCGACGGGCTCCCCACCGGTGACGACGACCCGAGGCCGAGCGGGGCCGTCGAGGAGCCCGGCGAGCAGCAGCATCCGCAGGTGCGAAGGGGTTTCGTCGAGCACATCGATCCGCGCGTCGCGGAGGGCGGCGACCGTGGCGCGCGGATCGAGCCGGCCGAGCACGTGCAGTTCGTGCCCGGCCAGCATCCAGAGCAGCGGAACCCAGGAGGCATCGAAGGAAAGCGCGGCGGTGTGCGCGACCCGCAGCCGCCGTCCGGCGGCCTGGGCGGCGGGGTCGAAGATCCGGGCGCGGTGGGAGGCGAAGAGGTGGAGCAGGCCGCGGTGGGTGCCGAGCACGCCCCGGGGCCGGCCGGTGGAGCCGGAGGTGTGGAGGACGTAGGCGAGGTTGTCGGGCCGGATCCGCGGCCGCGGCGGGCCGGGTGCGACGGAGGTGCGGTCAGGATTACCCGTCCCGGCCGGGCCTGGCGTCACGGAGCTGCTGTCGGAATTGTCCGGCCGCGGCGGGGCGTTGCCCCCGGCCACGTGGCCGGGTGTGGTTTCGCCGCCACCGGCCGGACTCGGTCCGGCCGAACCGGCGCCGGCTTTTTCGGGGCCGGGCGGAATGCCGCCATCGTCACCAACGCGGCCCGGCCGGCTCCCGCCACTGTCCCGCCGGGGCGCCGCGACGAACACCGGCTCGCACCCGTCCGGGAGCTCGCCCGCCAGCTCCGGCTGGGTCACCACCAGCGCGGCCCCCGCGTCGGCCAGCAACGCCGCCCGATGCGGGCGCGGGTGGCCGGGATCGAGCGGCACGTACGCGGCCCCCGCCTCGAGCACCGCGAACACCGCCACCACCAGGTCCGCTCCGCGTTCCACCAGCAGGCCGATCCGGCTCTCCGGTCCCGCTCCCCGCTCCGCCAGGCGGGCCGCCAGTTCGCCGGTGCGGGCCGCCAGTTCCGCGTAGCTCAACCGGTCCGGGCCGCTGACCACCGCGGTGGCGCCGGGGGTGCGGGCGGCCTGCTGCGCGAGCAGCTCACCCACTGTTCCCGGCGTGGCAGTCATCCCCAGCAGTCCCCAGTGCTCGATGCGCGATGCCGGAACGGATTTTCCCGCTTTTCCGGCGAGCGATCTTTGGATACTCGCAGCGGCCGACCGGCAGCGGCAAGCCGCCGAACGAGGGATCGCCGACATTATTGCGCGTGACCACAATGAAATTGATCGTCCACAACGGACAGACAAATCCGGCGAGCAAGCGATTACGCCGTTCGGCGCCGTCGGGCGCGCCGCCGGGCGTGTTAGCTTCGGGTGGGGGAATCCGGCGAGGGAGGGTGCGTGGCAGGCCAGCAGCCCGTGGGCGCGGAACCCACGGCCGAAACGATCCTGGCGGAACTGTCCGGTTTCTTCGCCACCGCGACGGCCGGCCACACCCCCGGCCCCGACGAAGACTACTTCGCCCTCGGGCTGGTGAACTCGCTGCTGGCCCTGGAACTGGTGGCGTACGTCGAACGCCGGTACGGGATCGAAGTCGGCGTGGAAGATCTCGACCTCGACAATTTCCGGACCATGAACCGGGTCGCCGGATTCGTGCTGCGGAAACGATCGGCCGGGATTCGGTGACCACAGTGGACTCCGCCGCGTTCGCCGATTCGGTGCGGCCGGACGCGGCGGGCTGGGACGCGCGCGGCGCGGTTCCGGCGGAAGTCGTCAAAGCCGTGGCGCACGCCGGTTTCCTGGCCGCCGACCTGCCCGCGGCCGCCGGCGGTGCCGGCCTCGGCCCGGCCGCGCTCGGCGAACTCTGCGCCGATTTCGGTGGCGTGTGCAGTTCCCTGCGCGCCCTGGTCACCGTCCAGGGCATGGTCGCCGCGGCCGTCCACCGCTGGGGCACCGCCGGCCAGCAGGCGCACTGGCTGCCCGCGCTCGCGCGCGGGGAAGTGCTGGCCGGGTTCGCCGCCACCGAACCCGGCGCCGGGAGCGACCTGTCCGCGGTCACCACGTCCGCGGTGCCCGAGGCCGGGCGGGTGCGCGTCCGCGGGCGCAAGCTCTGGGTCACCTTCGGGCAGGTCGCCGACGTCTTCCTGGTGCTCGCCGCGTGCGCGGGCCGTCCCGTCGCCGTGCTGGTCGAAGCCGGGCGGCCGGGCACCGCCGTCGAACCGGTGCGGGGTCAGCTGGGGATGCGCGCGGCCCGGCTCGCGCACGTCCGGTTCGACGACGTGACCGTCCCGGCGGAGAACCTGCTCGCCCCGCCGGGGTTCGGGCTGTCCCACGTCGTGGCGACGGCACTGGACCACGGGCGGTTCACCGTCGCCTGGGGCTGCGTCGGCCTGGCGGAGACGTGCCTGCGCACCGCCGCCGGCCACGCCGCGGACCGCGTCCAGGGCGGCACGCGGCTCGCCGATCACCAGGCGGTGCGCGCCCTGCTCGGCCGCAGCCTCGCCGACGTCACCGCCGCGCGCGGGCTGTGCGCCCGCGCGGCCGCCTTGCGCGAGAACGGCGATCCGGAAGCCGTCGCCGGGACGGTGCTGGCCAAGTACGTGGCGGCCAACAACGCCGCGGCCGTCGCCGACCGGGCCGGGCAGGTCCTCGGCGCGGCCGGCTGCGCCGAGGACAGCCCGGTGGGCCGGTTTTTCCGCGACGCCAAGGTCATGCGGATCATCGAAGGCGCCGACGAGGTCGCCGAACAGCAGCTCGGCGAGTACGCGTTGCGGTGGCGGCCGTGAAGACGGTCAAGTGCCTGGTCTGGGACCTCGACGACACGCTGTGGGACGGCGTCGTGCTCGAAGGCGACCGGCCACGCCCGTTCCCCGCCGCCCTCGACGCCCTGCACACGCTGGACCGCCGGGGAATCCTGCACGCCGTGGCGGGCCGGGGTGAGCTCGCGCGCGCCACCGGGCACCTCGCCGAACACGGCCTGACCGACCTGTTCTGCGCGTTCGAGGTCGGCTGGGGCGAGAAGTCCGCGTCGATCCGGCGGATCGCCGCGGACCTGAACATCGGCCTGGACACCATCGCCTTCGCCGACAACGACCCGGCCGAGCGCGCCGAGGTCGCCGCCGCGCTGCCGATGGTGCGCTGCTACCCCGCCGAGCGCGTCGGCGAACTCGCCGGGCTGGCCGACTTCCGGCCGGCCCAGGTCACCGACGAGGCACGCCACCGCCGTCACCGGTACCTGGCCGAACGGGACCGCGCCGCAGCGGAACGCGCGTTCCCCGGGCGGGCGGCGGAGTTCCTCGCCTCGCTCGGGCTCACGATGACCGTCCGGGCGGCCACCGAGGCCGACTTCGCCCGCGCGCACGAACTCACCCTCCGCACCCACCAGCTCAACACCACCGGCCGCACCCTCGACGCCGCGCAGCTGCGCGAGCTGTGCACGTCCGAAGACCACGAAGTGCTCGTCGCGGGCGTGACCGACCGGTTCGGCGCGCACGGCACCGTCGGGCTCGCCGTGCTGCGCGAAGCCGGGCAAGACGTCGTCCTGGAGCTGCTGCTGACGTCGTGCCGGGTGCTCAACCGCGGGATCGGCGCCGTCCTGCTCGGTCACCTCGTGCGGGACGTCCTCGCGCGCGGACGCCGGCCGGTCGCCCGGTTCGTCCCGACGGCCGCCAACCGGATCATGCTGGTGACGCTGCGGTTCGCCGGGTTCGAGCCCGGTGACGGGGACAGCCTGGTCTTCGACCCCCGGCGGCCGCTGCCGGCCCCGCCCGCGCACGTCCGGATCGTCGACGGGAGGAACCGGTGAAGATCGGGGTGGTGGGCGCGGGCGTGATGGGCACCGGGGTCGCCCAGTGTTTCGCCGCGGCCGGGCACGACGTCGTGGTCGCCGACCGCGACCCGGGGGCGCTCACCCGCGGCCCGGACCGCGTCCGCGCCGGCCTGCGGATGGCCGCGCTGCTGGGCGGCACCCGCCCGCCGGCCGGGGCCGCGGACCGGATCCGCTGGACCGGCCGGCTCGGCGACCTCGGCGGCAGCGAGTTCGTCGTGGAGTGCGCCGCGGAACGGCTGCCGGTGAAGGAAAGCCTGTTCGCCGAGCTGGACCGGTGCTGTCCGGCCGGGACGGTCCTCGCGTCCTGCACGTCCGCGGTCCCGATCGGCCGGCTCGCCGCCGCGACCGGCCGCGCGGACCGGGTGATCGGCACCCACTTCATGAACCCGGCCCCGCTGAAGGACACGGTGGAGGTGGTCCGCGCGGCGGCGACCGGCGACGAGACCGTCCGCACCACGACGGACCTGCTGGCGGCGATCGGCAAACGGGCGATCGTGGTCGCCGACGGCCCCGGCTTCGTCGCCAACCGGGTGCTGATGGCGACGATCAACGAGGCGATCGCGACGGTCGGCGACGGCATCGCCGATGCCGGCACGGTCGACCGGGTCTTCGAAAACTGCTTCGGCCACGCGATGGGCCCGCTGCGCACGGCCGACCTCATCGGTCTCGACGTCATCCTGGACACGCTGGTGGTGCTGCTGGAATGCACCGGGAACCCGATGTACCGCCCGTGTCCGCTGCTGGCCGAGCTCGTCGGCGCCGGCCGGCTGGGCCGCAAGACCGGCCACGGCCTGCACGCCTACCCGGCGGGCTGAACCGGCAGCAGCTCCAGCGTCCCGGCGGCCAGCGCGGCCGCCCCCTCGCGCAGGTCTTCGTCCAGCTTCCGGAACACCGTCTCGGCCTGGATGGCCGGCCAGTCCCGCGGCAGGTGCTCCGCCGGCAGGTGCGGGTCCCGCCGGACCACGTGCAGCCAGTCCGAATGCAGCACCAGCTGGCGCGTCAGGTCGTCGGGGAACGACGGCGTCCCTGCGTCCCACTTTTCCAGGAAGTCCTGGTAGCGCGAAGCGATCGTCGCCGTGTCGAACGCCTTGCCGACCAGGGCCGCCGCTTCCGTCGGCTCGGCCGGCTGCGCGGAGAAGACCGTGACGTGGCCGTCCAGGCCGAGCTGCTCGACGATCGCCGTGACGTCCCGGGTGCCGGGGGCGACCCACAACCCGTTCTGCAGCAGGCCGAACCCCGCCCAGGTCAGCTGGCGGCGGAGGTCGTGGCGGTCGCCGCGGCGGGTGTCGGGCAGGGAGAACGCGACCAGGGTCCAGCCGCCGTCGGCGGACCGGTTGACCGCTCCGGTCTCCCAGATGCGCCGGCGGCCGTCCTCGAGGACCGCGGCGAGGCGCTCGCTCAGGCCGAAGTAGACCTTCCGCCCGTGCCGGTGCCGGGTCAGCAACCCGGTGCCGGCCATGCGGGTCAGCGTCGACCGGACCGCCTCCTCCGAGACGCCGACCCTGGCGAACACGTCGATCACGCTGCCCGAGTAGATCGCCGCCGGGCGGCCGAGCAGGTGGATGCCCAGGAAGGTGAGCATGACGGACTTCGGGCGGGGCCCGGAGCCGGTCTCGTCGAGGTGCGCCACGAGCGTCAGCGTAACCCCGGCGGCGCCCACCTGATGTTGTGCAGAATATTGACGGCCGTCATGGCTCTGACTAACGTTGGGGCCCGTTCCCCCGTCGTCCGCCCCCGGACGAACCTGTTCCCCGCCGCAACGCCCCCATCGACGAGGGTGAGCCCCATGAGCACTCAGCTCCGCAGAGCGGTCGCGTCCAGCTTCCTCGGCAGCCTGATCGAGTACTACGACTTCCTCCTCTACGCCACGGCCAGTGCAGTGGTCTTCGGCAAGGTCTTCTTCGCCGACCTCGATCCGGCGCTGGCCACGGTGGCCAGTTTCGGCACGTTCACCACCGGCTACCTCGCCCGCCCGCTCGGCGGTCTGCTCTTCGGCCACTTCGGCGACCGCCTGGGCCGCAAGCGGATGCTCGTGCTGACCATGACCCTGATGGGTGTCGCGAGCTTCCTCATCGGCCTGCTCCCCGGCTACGACCGGATCGGTGCGGTCGCCCCGGTCGGCCTGGTCCTGCTCCGCGTCGTCCAGGGCATCGCGGTCGGCGGCGAGTGGGGCGGCGCCGTGCTGATGTCCGCCGAACACGCGCGGACGCGCCGCGGCCTGTGGGCCGGCTTCACCAACGCCGGCGCGCCGAGCGGCATGGTCCTCTCGACGCTCGTCATGTCCGGTACCGCCGCGGTCACCTCCGAGGCCGACTTCCTGGCGTGGGGCTGGCGGATCCCGTTCCTGCTCAGCATCGTCCTGCTCGCGGTCGGCCTGTTCGTGCGGTCGCGCGTCGAGGAAACCCCCGCGTTCCTGGCCGCCCGGACGGAACAACGACGGCGGATCCCGCTCTTCACCGTGCTGCGCGACCACCCGCGGGTGCTGCTGCTCGGCGTCGGCGTCGGGTTCGCCGCGTTCGTCGTCCAGGCCACGCTGACCACGTTCGTGCTCGCCTACGGCGTCCAGCACGGGCACCCGCGGCAGGAGGTGCTGAACGCGCTCACCCTGTCGTCGGCCTGCGCGGTGGCGGGCATCCTCCTGTGGTCCGCGCTGTCCGACCGGATCGGCCGCCGCCCGGTCGTGCTGGCGGGCGTGGTGGCGATGGCGGTGTTCGGGTTCGCGCTGTTCCCCATGGTGCGCAACGGAAGCGGGCTCCTGCTCGTGCTCGCGCTGGTGATCGGCCAGGGCGTCATCCACCCGATGATGTACGGCCCGCTCGCCGCGCTGTACTCGGAGCTGTTCGACACCGGGAACCGGTACACCGGCGCGTCGCTGGGTTACCAGCTCGCCGGGCTCGGCGCCGGGTTCGCCCCGCTGATCTTCGCCGAACTCCAGCGCGCCAACGGCCCGTCGACCACCCCCGTGTCCTGGACCATCGCCGCGTTCTGCCTGCTGTCCGCGGTCTGCGTCCTGGCACTGCGGGAAACCCACCGCCGCGAGCTCACCCCGGAGGCGACGGCCCCCGAACCCGTGCGACAGGAAGGAAACCGGGCATGAGGCTCCGCCGCCTCGGCGCACTCTTCGCGGCCACGCTGACCGCGTTCGGCCTCACCACCGCCGGCCCGGCGCACGCCGCCACCCCCACGCACTACACCGGGCAGCTGCCGGACGGTGCGAGCTGGGTGGCGGACGTGCCGCCGGCGTGGAACGGGACCGTCATCCTCTACAGCCACGGCTTCGGGCCGCTCGTGGCGCAGAACGCGCCGGACGCCGCGACCGGGCAGGCGCTGCTCGACGCCGGTTACGCGCTGGTCGGCTCGTCCTACAGCGGCCCGTCGTGGTGGGCCGTCGGCCCGGCCGTGCGGGACCAGTTCGCCTCGCTCGGCGAGCTCGTGCGGCGGATCGGCGAGCCCCGCCGCACCATCGCGTGGGGCACCTCGATGGGCGGGCTGGTCAGCGCGCTCGAAGCCGAGTCCGGCAACCGGCGGCTCGACGGCGTGCTCACCACGTGCGGCCTCGTCGCCGGTGCGCTGAACCTGAACGACTACCAGCTCGACGGCGAATACGCGCTCTCCCGCCTGCTCGCGCCCGCGCAGCCGGTGAAGCTCGTCCGGTACGCGAGCGCCGACGAGGCGAACGCGGCGGGCGCGGCGCTGACGAAGATCGTCGCCGACGCCCAGGGCACCGCGGCCGGCCGCGCCCGGACCGCCCTGGGAGCCGCGCTGATGAACACGCCGGCGTGGCTGACCGGTGCCGCCCCGCCCGGTCCCGCCGACTACGCGGGCCAGGAGCAGCAACAGCAGCTGGCGCTGACGCAGTTCGTGCTCGGCTTCGTCCTGTCCGGCCGCTACCAGATCGAGCTCGCCGCCGGCGGGAACAGCGCGGCCAACGCGGGCGTCGACTACCGCACGCTGCTGGCCGGCAGCCCGCTGGCCCGCCAGGTCCGGGCGCTGTACCGCGCGGCCGGTCTCGACCTCGACGCGGACCTCGCCCAGCTGACCCGCCACGCGGACGTCAAGGCCGATCCCGGCGCTGTCGCCACCCTCGCCCGCACTTCGACGGCGAACGGGCGGCTCCGCGTGCCCGAGCTGACCATCCACACGATCGCGGATCACCTGGTCCCGGTCGAACAGGAGAACTGGTACGCCCACCGGGTGCGCGCCGCGGGCCGGGAATCCCTGCTGCGCCAGGCTTTCGTGGACGCGGCCGGGCACTGCGCGTTCCGGCCGTCGGAAACCGTGGCCGCCCTGCACGCCCTCGAATCCCGCATCGAAACCGGCCACTGGCCCGACCTCCGGCCCGAGCGGCTCAACGCGGCCGCGGCCGCCCTCGGCGACCCCGGGCGCTACCTCCGGTACACCCCGGCGCCGCTGACCGGCGCCCGCCGCTGATCATGGGGCCGCGGTGCCCGGCACCGCGGCCCCACTTGCGTTTCGGTAAACCATTCGTTGACGACTCGGCATTTGAAGTAAACCGGCGGCGTCCCTAGCGTGGCCGGTATGCACCTCACGATCCTCGCGGCGACCGGCCGGACCGGACTCGCCCTCACCCGGGAAGCGGTGCGGCGCGGGCACACCGTGACCGCGATCGCCCGCGATCCCGCGCGCATCGCCGTTCCCGGAACGGCCGGGCTGCAGAAGGTGGCGGGAGACGTCGAAGACCCCGCGAACCTCGCGGCCGTCATCGGCCCGGACTCGGTGGTCCTGTCCGCGCTCGGCACGGACCGGGCCGGCGTCCTGTCGGCCGGCGCCAAGGCCGTCGTCGCGGCCGGACCGCGGCGGATCATCTGGCTCGGGGCCTACGGGACGGGCCCATCCGCGAGCCCGGCCTCCGAAGTGCTCGCGAAGGTACTGGGCGACCGGCTGGGCGACAAGGTCGAAGCCGACCGCACCGTCCTCGCGGCCGGCGGCACGGTGTTCCACGCCGGAATGCTCGCCGACGGCCCGGAAAGCCCGCATCGGCGCACGGTGGGCCTCGACGCGGCACCGCCCTTCGACCTCACCGCGACGATCAGCCGCGACACCGTCGCGGCAGCCATGCTCGACGAAGCCGAGACGCCCCGCTTCACCGGCACGGTGGCCGTGCCGGTGGCCGGTTAACCGGCGGTCACCTCGTCGAAGGCGGCCCTGACCTGCTCGCGGAGCCAGGCGTGCGCGGGGTCGGAGTCGTAACGCTGGTGCCAGGTGCAGCAGATCTCCGCCGCCGGCGACGCGGCCGGCAGCGGCCGGGTGATCAGGCCGAAACTGTCGACGAGCGGGCGGCCGAGGACTTCCGTGCAGCTGACCAGCACGTCGCTGCGGGCCGCCAGCTGCAGGGCGGCGGCGACGGTCGCCACCGCCGCGACCACCCGGCGGCGCAGGCCCTCGGCGGCCAGCACGTCGTCGATCGGCGCGGTGAGCCGGCCGCGGCGGGAGACCAGGACGTGCGGCGCTGCGGCGTAGGACCGCAGGTCGAGCCCGGCGGCGCACGGGTGCCCCGGCCGCATGGCCACCACGAGCGGATCGTGCCCGAGCACCGCCGACCGGAACTCGGGCAGGTCCGGCCGGCTCCCGCCGAGTTCCAGGTCGACGCGGCCCTGCCGCAGGTCGTCGGTGTCGGCGGAGTGCTCCGCCAGTACCCGCAGCTGCGCACCGGGCGCCTGGTCCTGGAGCCGGCCGACCAGCACCGGGACGACCGACGCGGTGAGGGCGTCGTGGCACTGGATCGTGAAGGTGCGGTCCAGTTCGGCGAGGTCCAGCTCGCGGGCCGGCCGCAGCACCGCGCGGGCCTGCCGCACCAGCCGGTGGACGTCCTCGCGCACCGAAAGGGCGTACGGCGTCGGGACCATCGTGTGCCCGGTGCGGACCAGGATGTCGTCCCCGGTCACCGCGCGCAGCCGGCCCAGGGTGCGGCTGACCGCGGGTGAGGACAGGTGCAGCCGCTCGGCCGCGCCCATCACGCTGCCCTCCTCCAGGAGGGCGTCGAGCACGGTGAGCAGGTTCAGGTCGAGTTGCACGAACGCAAGACAACCACAGGAGGATTCATGAGCCAGGAGCTGCTCGCCGCCACGACCGCCGCCGTCCGCGACGCCGGCGCCCGGATGCTGGCGCGCTACTCCCCCGCGTCCCGCCAGCCGGGTCTGCCGGAGTTGCTGGACAGCCTGCACGCCAACGACACGGCCGTCGCCGAGGGGCTGCGCCCGGCGCTGGCCGCGATCCGCCCGCAGGCGCGCTGGCTCGACGACGAGCACGGCTCGGGCCCGCTGCCGCCGGGTGAATGGTGGCTGGTCGACCCGGTCGGCGGCAACGTCAACGCCGTGCACGGGATGCCGGACTGGAACGTCGGGGTGAGCCTCGTCCGCGACGGGCGCCCGGTGCTGGCGGTGCTGTACTTCCCCGTGCTCGGCGAAATGTTCACGGCCCGCGAAGGCGGCGGGGCGTTCCTCGGCGGCGAGCGGCTGCAGGTGTCCGCCAAGACGTCGCTGGCCGGCGCGTTGACCGGCACCGGCCAGGCCCAGCCCGGCCACGACCCCGGGCTGCTGGAGCGGATGGGCACGTCGTTCACCGCGATGGCGGCGGTGGCCCTCCAGGTGCGGATTTCGGTGCCGGTGAGCCACCAGCTCGCCCAGGTCGCGGCGGGCCGGATGGACCTGCACTGGCAGTTCGACAACGTCCGGTCGCACGCGTCGGGGGTGCTGCTGGTGCAGGAGGCGGGCGGCGTCGTCACCGGGCTCGACGGCGAGCCGTGGGATCTCGCGGGCGGGAGCTACCTCGCCGCCGCCCCCGGGGTGCACGCGGCCGCGCTGGACGTCCTCGGCTGAGAGCGGACCGGGTTCCCGGCGGTGCCGGCGCGGCCACCACCGGGAACTGCCGAGCGGCGAACACCGTTCGATCGATTTCCCCGGTATTTCGGGAGCAATACTCGAAAGCGCTTTCTCCCGTCCAGTGTCCGGTCAGGACAGCCCGAAGAAAGCGATGGCCACGGCGGCCATCCCGGCCGCGGGCAGGCTGTGCCCGGCACCCTGGATGCTGTAGGCCTCGACCCGGACGCTGCCGGAGCCGTCGGCGTAGCGGCGCCGGTTCCAGCCGGCCTGCGGGGTGTCCTGGGACGTCGGCGTCTGGCTCAGCCCGGCCACGTTGGTCCACTGCTCGATTTCCTCCTGCAGCAGCGAATAGGGCACGAGCGTGTCCGCCGTGCCGTGCCACAGCTGGACGCGCGGGCGGGGACCGGTGTAGCCGGGGTAGGCCTGCCGGACCGCGTCACCCCACTGCTGGGGCGTGCGGTTCGCGCCACCGCTGCCGGTGCACTTGCTCGACCACGGCGGGAAGTCCGCGGCATTCGCGAAGCAGCTGAAGGGAACGCCCATGAACGCCGCGCCCGCCTTGAACACGTCGGGGTAGAGGGCCAGCATTTCGTTGGTCATCATGCCGCCGGAGGAGGAACCGGTGGCGAAGACGCGGTCCGGGTCGCCGCCGTACCGCTGCTCGGCGTAGGTCACCATCGACGCGATCGACACCGGATCGCTGCCGCCGCCGCGGCGCTTGGCCGCGTCGGACCACGTGTCGAAGCAGTTGCCGAACCCGGCCTGCTGCTGGGCGCTGGGATAGATGACGAGGAAGCCGTAGCGGTCGGCCAGCGAGGCGAACTCGCTGCCGGAGTAGAAGCCCGGCCCCGAACCACCGCAACCGTGCATGGCGACCACGATCGCGGGATGGGCCGGCCGGGTGTCCGGCACGTAGACGTGCATGCGCATCCCGCCCGGGTTGTTCCCGAAGCCGGTCACCTCCACCAGGGAGGCGGCCTCCGCCGTCGGCGGGACGGCCACTGCGGTCACCGCGGTCAGCAAGCCGGCCGCGAATGCCGTGAACGCCGTTCTGAATCCACTCATCGGTGACCTCCGTTCGGCGATCCCCCTCGCCGGTGACGTTAGGCAGACTGCCGACGACCGTCAACGAAACATCCATTATTTACGCGGTTCAGCCCAATCGTGGAATCGAAACTTTCGCTCGGGAGAACAAACCTTCGACATATTTCCGGCGATCGACGGCCGGATGACGAACGAGCCGCGGGGCGTTAAGTTGGCTTGCGGCGAGGAGGTGGCGCATGGCCGGAGCGGACGGCGAAGGCACCCCCGGCGTGCGGCCGGAGACCCTGCTGCTGACCCTGCTCGGCGACCACGTGCTGGACCGCGGGATCGCCGTGTCCACCGGCGGCGTCATCGCCGCGCTGGACCGCCTCGGCGTCGGCGAACACGCGACGCGGGCGACGCTGAGCCGGATGATCCGCCGCGACCTGCTCCGCACCCTCCGCCGGGGCCGCCAGGCGTTCCTGGGCCTCACCGGGCACGGCGCCGCGGTGCTGCGCGACGGGCAGCGCAAGCTCGACGGCGACATCGTCGACCGGCACTGGGACGGCCGGTGGACGCTGCTGACGTTTTCGGTGCCGGAGAGCAGGCGCGCGGACCGGCACGCCCTGCGCACCCGGCTGGACTGGTACGGGTTCGGGCTGCTGCGCAGCGGCCTGTGGGTCTCGACGTCGGCCGCCGACATCGCCCCGGCGCTGGCCGAACTCGACCTGCTCGACCACGCCGAGGTGTTCCGCGCCGAACCGTTCATGTGGACCGACCCCGCGCGGATCGCCCGGGAGGCGTGGGACCTCCCCCGGCTCGCGGCCGGGTACGAGCAGTTCCTCCGCGGCTGGACCGGCGGCGCCCACGGCGAACTCGACGAGCTGTCCCGGAGCATCCGGCTGGGCGCGGAGTGGCTGCTGCTCATCCGCCGCGATCCGGTGCTGCCGCCGGCACTGCTGCCCCCGGGCTGGCCGGGCACCCGCGCCGCGGCGTTGTTCCGCAGCCTGCGCCGGCGGTGGGCGCGCCCGGCGGGCAAGCTGGCCGCCGAGGTGCTGGAGTCGCTCGTCGACGAATGACCGGTCGGCGGTTGCAACGTGGCATGCCACGTTGCAAACTGGCCACAGCCCGATCCCGTCCCCACCCCCGGAGGTCACCGGTGACCGACATCGATCGACGCGACGTGCTGCGTGCCCTCACCGCGCTGGGGGTGACCGGCGTGACCGCGAGCCTGTTCGGCGGCACCGCGGAGGCGTCCGGCGAGAGCCCGCTGGACCTCGAGTTCTCGATTGCGAAGCAGTTCCGGCCGTTCGACCTGATCGCGCCGAAGTTCGTCCAGGTCGACACCACCGCCCGCCCGGGCGCGCTCGTCGAGACCGGCGTCCGGCCGAAAGCGCCGTACGGAACGGTGACCGTCGAGGTGCTCGACGCGGGCGCTCCCGTCGTCGCGGGGCTCGCCGGCCACGGGGTCTCGGTGCTCGGCACGTACGACCCCGCCGCGAAACAGGCGGGCATCGAAATCACCACGGCGGCCGGCACGACGGTGGTCAAGACCGCGCCGGCCGACCTGCCCGCGTCGTTCGGCTTCGCCGTGGTGGTGAACGAAAACGCCGTGACGGTGCTGGCCGACCGGGGCACCGGCTGGCGGCCGCTGCTGACCGAACGCGACCAGGTCCGCGCCCGGATCGACCTGCGGGACCCCGCGGTACTCGGAAAGCTGGGGTACGCCTACGGCCGCCGCGGCCCGGCCCGGCTGGGCCGGGTCCGGGCCGGCTACTTCGGCCAGGCCGGAGTCCGGGACCCGCACGTCGTGCAGTACGCCGACGGGCGCCCCTACATCCGGCACGGCAAGCTCTACCTGACGATGACGAACGCCGGCCTCGGGTTCTTCCAGCAGGCGCACTGGGCGGTGTGGACCCTCGACCTGGCCGACCCGGCCAAGCTCGAACAGGTGGCCACGCTGTTCTTCGCGCGGGACGGCGTCGTGCTCGGCGATCACGCGGGCCAGATCGTCGTCGACGACGACCGGTTCATCCTGCTGATGAGCTCGTGGGGCGACTTCGCCTTCACCGGCGTGCACGTGCGGCACACCGTCACCCGGGAGAACGTGCTCTCGGGCGTGCACGTGCTGCCCACCGAGCAGCTGGCGCTGCCCACGACGGTCAGTTCGTGGGACCCGGCCCTGACGAAGATCGGCGGCCGCTGGCACATCGCGTTCGTCGAAAGCCCGGCCCAGCAACCGGCTTTCGTGTTCCACCCGGCGCTGGCGGCCGCGCCGCGCGGCGCGGACTACGACCACGGCCTGACGCTGCTGGGCGCCGACCGCTCGGTCACCCAGACCGAGGGGACGATCCTGCAGCGGGTGGGCGGCCGGTGGTACCTGTTCGCCAGCGACGGGAACGCCCGCGAGTACCCGGTGTACGACCTGCAGCTGCGGAAACTCGGCACGCTGAACGCGCCGTACGGCACCAACATCCCGCACCCGATGCTCGTCCGGATCGGCCGCCGGTGGTGGCTGCCGACGTTCGACGGGACCCAGTACGCCGAGGACGTCCTCGGGTACGGCGGGCACGGGGACTTCATCCTGATGCAGTCGTCGTGACCCAGGTCACAGTCTGAGGGCGTCAACCTCGCCCGGGCGCTCCCCGTCCCTTCCGGTCATGAAGGTTCTCGTCGCGGGAGCGACCGGCGTGGTCGGCCGCCGCGTGGTCCCGCTGCTGGCCGCCGCCGGGCACGAGGTGCTGGCGCTGGCCCGCCCGGGCCGGGCCCCGCTGGTGCCGGCCGGCGCGGAGGTCCTGGTGGCCGACGCGCTCGACCGCGACGGCGTGCGGGCGGCGGTCCGGCGGGCGGCACCGGACACCGTGGTCAACCTGCTGACGGCGATCCCGGCCGAGCCGGACCCGAAGCACCTGGCCCGCGACCTGGCGGTCACCAACCGGCTGCGCACCGAGGGCACCCGCAACCTGGTGGAGGCGGCCGGCGACGCGCGCGTGATCAGCCAGGGGCTGGCGTACGGCTACCAGCCGGACGACGGGCCGGCGGGCGAAGACGCACCCCTGTGGCGGGCGGGCCCGCCCCCGCAGTTCGCGCCGGTGCTGGCGGCCCTGGTGGAGCTGGAGCGCCGGACTACCCGCGCCGGCGGCCTGGTCCTGCGCCTCGGTCACCTGTACGGCCCCGGCACGACCTTCGCCGTCGACGGGCGGTTCACCCGCCGGGTCCGGGCGGGCCGGGTCCCCTTGGCGGGCGGCGGCCACGCGGTGTTTTCCTTCACCCACGCAGACGACGCGGCGGCCGCCGTCGCGGCGGCGGTCGACCGCGACGTGGTGACCGGGGTGCTGAACATCGTCGACGACGAGCCGGCCGCGCTGCACGAGTGGCTGCCGGAGCTGGCCCGCCTGCTGGACGCCCCGGCACCGCGGAAGGTCCCGGCCGCACTCGCCCGGCTGGCGGTGGGCAGCTGGGGCGTGGCGTTCCTGAACCGCCTGCGCGGCGCGGACAACGCCCGAGCCCGCCTGCGCCTGGGCTGGCGGCCACGGTATCCCTCGGCGGCCGAAGGATTCGCCGCCGAGTTCGGCGCCGGCCCGGGCAGGCGACCGGGGGCTCAGGACACCTCCAGCCCCCGGTCCGCCGCGCGGTCCCGCCAGAACGCGTTCCCCGCGAACCGCGCCTCCCAGCCGTAGACCTCGCTCCGCACCGCCCGGTACCCGGCCGCCGCCGAGCGCACGAAGGTCCGGTAGGCCTCCCCCGGTTCCGCGGCCGCCCGGCTGCCGGACTCGAGTGCGAACGCCGCGCCGCCGGACGAAAGCGGGTCCACCGCCAAGGCCGCGTCGCCGACCGCGATCCAGCCCGGGCCCGACGCCGGTGCCAGGCTGTGGCTCGCCGCGCTCACCACGCGAAGCGGCCCGATCGGGGTCCCGACGGCGAGTTCCCGCGTCTTCGCGGTCGCCGACAGGGCCGCCGACCAGCCCGGTCCGGTGGCCAGCCCGGCCGCCGCCGAGAACCGGGCGTCGGCGAAGCGGGCCAGCAGCCGGCGGCCCTCCGGCAGCGGCGACGCGTACCACCAGCCGTCCGGGACCGCCTCCAGGAACGTGTCGCCCACCGGTGTGCCCGGCGGCACGGCGAACACCCTCGCCACGCAGACCAGCCGATCGAGACGCTCGCGGCGGGCCCCCAGCGACCGGGCGATCCGGGCCGGGCGGCCGGTCGCGTCGACCACCGTCTCCGCCCGCACCGGCGTGTCCGCGTCCACCACGAAGCCGCCCGGCACCCGCCGCACCCCGCGGACCGCCACCCCGCGCCGGACGTCGGCGCCCGCTTCGGCCGCGGCGTCCGCCAGCATCCGGTCGAAGCGGGCGCGGTCGGTGTGCCAGCCGTGGCCGTGCGGACTGAACACGAACGACCGCTCGGCCACCTCGGGACCGCCCCAGGCACTCGCCGTCTGGTACGACGGGACCGGCCCGGCCGCCACGAACCGGTCCCACACCCCCAGCGCGCGCAGCAGCGGGTTCACCGCGGGCGGCAGCGTCTCCCCCATCCGCAGCCCGTCGTAGCCCGACCGCTCGAACAGGACCACCGCGGCGCCGCGGCGGGCGAATCCGAGCGCGGCCACGGCGCCGGCCGGGCCGCCGCCGGCCACCGCGACGTCAACCTTCATCGCCGACCGTCCGCCGCAGCTCGGCCACCAGCCGGCGCACCTCGCCGGACGCCTCGGCGCCGACGTCCGGCGCAGTGTCGCGGCACAGCGCCTCCACGCACTTCAGGAACTCCCTGGGGTCCACCCCTTACTCGCTCCAATGCCGCATCAGCCGGTCGTTGCCCGCCAGGGTGAGCAGGACGCAGCGCAGCAGCGCGCACCATCGGCGGTCGTGCTCGGCCAGCGCCCCGCCGACGTCGCCCGGACCGCCGCGCGGCGGGGTGTCGCCGCCGCGCCAGACCCCGGCCCAGAGCGTGCGTTCGCGGGTGAAGAGGTGGCCGCGGCCGGTGCGGCCGCCCGCCCGGGCGCGGATCTGGTAGTCGCCGATCGTGTGCGCCACGAAGGATCCGGTGAACTCGTCGCCGTCCGGGGTCAAGGCCAGCGTGCTGACCGCGCCGCCGGGCCGGGTGATCTCCGCCCAGACCGTCGCGTCCGCGGTCAGCGGGATGCCGGAGTCGGCCAGCGCGGCCACCACCGTCACGGTGGCTCCGGGCTGGTGGCTGCTCTGCTGGGCCGATGCCGTGAACGAGACGTCCGACCACGCGTGCACGATCACCGAATAGCGCTGGAACCGGGCGGCGACCGGGTCCTGGCCGCCGTGGTCGTCCTGGCCGCCACGCCGGTCGTAGGCCAGCACCGCGTTCCACATGCCCTCGTGGGCGGGCCGCCCGGGGTCGGCGAGCAGCGGCAGCGGCAGGCGGTAGTAGGACACCTGGTCGGTGGCCACGAACGAGCCGCCCAGCGACCGGGCCAGCGCCGGATCGACCAGCCGGCCGTACGGCGTCTCCAGCAGGAACGTCAGGCCACGCCGGTTCTCGGCGGTCAGGATGACGTCGACCAGGTTGTCGGCGTCGCAGACGGAGAACGGCACCCGCAACGCCTGCCGGTAGCCGATGTGCCCGGCCGGGTCGAGCACCACCTCGGCGTTGCTCACGCCGGCGAGGATCTGCAGGAAGTACTTCTTGAGCAGGAACTGGTTGTCGCCGCCGAGCGCCGGCCCGGTGATCAGCAGGGAGCCGCCGTGGTTGCCGGACACCGTCTGCAGCGCGGCGGCGCTGGTGTTCGCGGCCGTGCCGAGCCCGACCGAGTACGTGGTTTCGTCGATTTCCGCGGCCACGTCGGCGATCCAGCGGGGGCGGTTCTCCACCCCGTCGGTGAGCACGACCAGCGACCGGACCTGGGTCGCGGCCGCCGCCAGGGTGCCCCGGCCGGTGAAGATGCCGTCCCCGATCGAGGTGTTGCCGCCGGGATTCAGGCCGGCGCCGTAGATCGCGCTGCGCAGGTCGCTGCGCGTGGTGTCGAACGGGTCGTCCGCCGCCCCCAGGGTGGTCAGGCCCCGCACCACGGCGGCGTCGTCGGCGAACGCCGTGAGCGAAAGGGCGTCGCCGGGCAGCATCACGTCCAGGAACGTGCTCGCCGCCTCGCGCAGGCTCTGCGCCTTGCTCCCCAGCCCGTCGCCGCGGTCCTCGCTCATGCTGCCGGACTTGTCGAGCACCAGCGCGGCGGCCGCGGTCTTGCGGGGTACGGAGTTCGCAGTGACCGGGATGGTCCACGTCTGCCCGGTTTCCGCGCACGACGCGGTGAGGCTGTCGGTGACGCTGTGCGCGGTGTTCGGGGCGGCGTACACGATCCACAGCCGCACGGTGGTGATCGCGGCCCCGGTCGGCGGCACGGTGACCGGCGTCGGGGTGTAGCGGGACAGGCTCGGGTCGGCGGGACCGGC
Organism: Amycolatopsis sp. NPDC049688; assembly: GCF_040674975.1. Lineage (NCBI taxonomy): Bacteria > Bacillati > Actinomycetota > Actinomycetes > Pseudonocardiales > Pseudonocardiaceae > Amycolatopsis > Amycolatopsis sp. NPDC049688. The sequence goes on along the minus strand of NZ_JBFANY010000001.1, from coordinate 829,341 downwards.
GGTGAAGGTCAGCGTGACCGGCACCGGCGACCGGACCTCGAACACCACCGCGCGGGCCGCCTTGCGCGTGGTGCCGCCGGGTCCCTGGGGCACGTCCCGGAAGGTCAGCGACGGCGTGACGAGGTTGACCACGGCGTCGGCGCCGTCGCACCGGTCGGTCTCCACGAGGGCGGTGCCCTGGCGGGTCACGAACCCCAGCTTCGCCCACTGCCCCGCCACGAAGGCCGCGGTGCCGGGGACCGACCGGGCCCACGCCTTGCTGCCCGCCCCGGCGACGTCGACCTGGTTCGGCCGCGGCGCCGGCCACCAGTACGTGCTGCACGCGTAGAAGTCCGACTGCCACGGCACGGCCATCCGCGTGGTGAGGTCGCCGGGCGCCACCTTCGCGTGGTCCAGCCGGAACGACGGGACGCCGCCGTTGCTCACCACCGGCAGGTACCGCGCGGTGTCGGTGAGGATCACCCCGGCCTCGATGCCGGGGAAGAACGCGCCGCCGACGCAGTTCTCCAGCGCCGCCTTGTCGAGTCCGCCCGGGGTGATGTCCGCGTCCGGTGGCGGGCTCTGCCCCCACGCCGGGTCCCAGTCGGCGGTCACCGTGCCGGCCGCCCACTTCTGCACCATCGCGAGCTGGGTGCCGGTCAGGTTCTGGTCCCACTGCCCGTTGTTCGACGTCGAGTACTGCCGCGGCATGTGGGCGGGCCCGGGCGGGGCGACCAGCCGGTCGTACACCCACTGCGCGCCCGCCATCGGATGGCTGAACGCGTGGTGGCCCTTGGCGTCGGAGTTCACCGCGGCCGAGTCGAGCGCCGACTGCAGCACCGGGTAGATGTCGTCGGTGTAGGACGGGGTCGCGGGCGGGGTCAGCAGCCCGGCGGCGGCGTGGGCGTCGTAGACCGCGTCCCACAGCCGGATCGTGTTGTCGACCGGCGGCGCGAACTTCGGCGGCGCGACGACCACCCAGGAGCCGAGCGCGGTGAACGTCTGGCCGCCGATCGTGACCGTCGCGGTCACCGGGCCGTCCGCCACGTCGTCGTGCCAGCCGTCGTTGTCGGCGAAGTGCTGGAGCGCGGTGCCGGCCGGGGCGCCGGCGTTGCCGAGGCCGCCCAGCACCAGCAGGTGCCCGTCGTCGTCGGTGCGGACCTCGCCCAGCGGCACGGTGACCGCCGCGCCGCCGGGCACCTCGAACGTGCCGGAATCCAGCACCACGCGCTGGTCCGGCCCGGTGAGCGTGCGGGCGCCGGGGTCGATCACCAGCTTGTCCCGTGCGGCGCCGGTGACGCCGCTGTTGCGCGGTCCCGGGTGGTCGAAGCCGTCCGCGGCGGCCTTGCGGTTGACCAGGTGCACGGTCCACTCGATGGCCGCGTCGGCCGCGGTCAGCTCGGTCGCCACGCCGTTGTCGTAGCCGAAGACCCGGAACCGGGCGGCCTGCCGCTTGATCCGGCACCGGTCGTCCTTGTACCCGCCCGGCGGCGCCGACCGGTCCCACCGCCGCTCCGGCCCGACGAAGAACTCCGTGTCGCTGTTGCCGACCCGCGCGATGCCGATCGCCGGGTGGATGCGGACTTCCGTGATCGCCATGGCGGCCCTTCCCTCGGTGTGCGTACCTGGCGGTGAAGTGGGGGCCGGGCGCCGCCGGATACGTCCGCGCGCATTTGTCCCACCACATTCGCGGACGAAAACATTTGGCACACCGAAGTCATTCGACAATCATTGATCACCTGATTTCCGATTCTTTACACCGGTCGGGTGAGCGCGATTACTACTTCTGACAACCGTGTTATTCTCGATACCGAGCCAGGTTTACCGCTTTGTGACCGGGGACGCGTATCCGGCGGAGCGTGCACCGGCCTTCCCGGGGTGGCAGCGGCTTCGGCAGCAAGGCCGGCCGCACCGGCTCGAGGGGAGCGACGCATGGAGGTCCGATTCGATCCGCCGGAAGGACGCGGGACGGGAGAGCTGGGCTCGCCCGGGTTCGTGCCCGCGATTTCCCCGGAACTGCTGGAGCGGCACGGCGCCCGCGTGCTCGACCCCGGCCTGGACGTCGTCGAGGGGTGGCCCGCGCCGGGAGCCCGGTACCGGCCGACGGTCTACCGGCCGGGCGTGCTGCTGATTCCGGTCGAAATCTGGACCGGGAAAGGCGGCGCGATCGACAACGTGCTCAGTGAGATCCGATTGCGCGCGGAACCCCCGGAAAGCCTGCCGGAGCGGGCACCGGTCCGCATTGCGCTCCGGCCACAGGGGCCCGGCGTCGCCGTGACCGTCGATTCCTGGCTCGCCCTGCAGCACCTGAGGGCCTCCGTTCCGCCGCCCCGCGGCGACGGTGGCCCGTACGAAGCCGCCGACGGCTCCGGGCTCACCACCGACGACGTGGCCCGGATTTCGCTGGAACACCTGATCGCCACCACCGACGACATGGTGCTCAAGCCGTGGGCGATCAGCGACACGCCGGGTTCCGGTTCGATGCGGTCCTCGTCCCGCGGGCGGCTCCCGGCGGTCCTGCCCGGCGCGCCGCCGTGCCGGCCGTCCGCCGCCCGCCGTCCGGTGATCGCCGTCGTGGACAGCGGCCACGCCGACCACCCGCTGCTGTCCTGCTACGTGCCCGGCCCCAACACCGTCTTCGCCGACGAGTTCGTCACCGTGTCGCCGGACATCCAGGCGGAGATCGTGAAGAACCGCCCCGCCGGCGAGACACCGGCCTTCCGGCTCATCGACGGCTACCGGGACACGCCGGAGCCCACCGAACCGCTCGTCGGCGCGCTCGAGGACGCCTACGGGCACGGCACGTTCATCGCCGGCCTGATCCGCCAGGCGGCGCCCCGCGCCCGCGTGCTCGCGATCCGCGCGGTGCACAGCGACAAGATCGGCTACTCGGGCGACGCGCTGACGGCGCTGACCGAAATCCTGCGCCAGGTGACCGAGGCGCAGGACGACGGCTGTCCCGGGAAGATGATCGACATCGTGTCGTTCTCGGCGGGCTACTACGACGAATGGGAGGAAACCTCCGAGTTCGTCGAGGTCGTCGGCGAACTCGTCCGGCGCGGGGTGGTGTTCGTGGCCGCCGCGGGCAACGAGTCGACCGCGCGGCCGTTCCTCCCCGCGTGGCTGGCCACCCGGCCCGCCGACCCGCAGGGCGGTCCCCCGGTGATCGCGGTCGGGGCGCTGAACCCGGACGGCAGTAAAGCCTTGTTCTCGAACGAAAACAGGTCGGTGAAGGTGTGGGCCAGCGGCGTCAACGTGGTGAGCACCTTCCCCGCGGGTGACGGTTCGGAGACGCCGGAACGGGTGGTCCCGAACCTCGGCCGGGCCTCGCTGGACCCCGACCGGTTCACCGGCGAGTACGCCATGTGGAGCGGCACGTCGTTCGCGACGCCGCTGGTCGCCGCCGAAGTCGCGAACCGGCTCCTCCGCATCGGGGAGAAGAAGGCGAAGCTGGCCCTGACCGAAGTGGACCTCAAAACCACCGTCAAGCGCGCCCGCGCGGCGCTCCCGGAGTTGTTGCCATGAGCACAGCCGAGGCCGGCCGGTCGCCGGCGCACCCCCTCGACCACGACCGGGTGGCCGCGGTCTTCACCGCCGCCCGCGCCGGGGACCAGGGGGCGTTCGACGAGCTGGTCGGCCTGCTGACCCCGCTGCTGTGGCACGTCGCCCGCGCACAGGGCGTCGACCGGGAGCACAGCGGCGACGTCGTCCAGACGGTGTGGCTGCGCCTGCTCGGCTCGCTCGAGGAGATCCGCTCCCCCGTCGCCCTGACCAGCTGGCTGATCACCGTGACCAAGCGCCAGGCGTGGCGGGCCAAGGCGCAGTACCGGGCCGAACAGCCGGTCGACGAGCGGTGGTTCCCCGCCCTGGAGGACCCGGCACCCGGCCCGGAACACCACGTGCTGGCCGAGGACCGCCGGGCGGTGCTGTGGGCGGCGGTCAACCGGCTGCCCGAGCGGTGCCGCCGGCTCCTGCGCATCGTCGCGTTCGTGCCGCGGCCGGACTACGACCAGGTCAGTGCGGCGCTCGGGATGAAGAAGGGCAGCATCGGCCCGACCAGGGGCCGGTGCCTGAGCCGGCTGCGGTCCCTGCTCGCGGACGGGGACTGGCCGTGACCGGGCGCCCGCGGGCCGCCGCGGACGAGAAGGAGCTGCTGGCCGAACTGCGGCAGCTGTGGACGGACGCCGATCCGGTGCCGCCGTCGCTGGTCGAGCGGGTCTGTTTTGCGGTGCGGCTGGCGAACCTGGAGGCCGAGCTGACGTCGGTGCCCGTCCTGCTGGAGGTCGCCTCCGCGCGCGGCGACGGGTCCGGCCGCGTGCTGACGTTCGAACGGGACGGATTCGCCGTGCTGGTCAACGTGACCGCCGGCGAAACCGGCACGGTCCGGGTGGACGGCTGGCTCGCCCCGCCGGCCGCCCACGACGTCGAGCTCCTGACGACGGCCGGCCGGCGGACCGCCCGGTGCGACGGCGAGGGGCGCTTCGTGATCGAAGGCGCGCGCCGCGGCCCGGCGCGATTGGCGGTCCGGCCCGCCGGCGCCGGGCGGCCGATGACGACCCCGGTCATCGAGCTGTGACGGCCGAAGCGGCTCCGGACCCCGGCGAGCAGGTCCGGGCCCTGCAGCAGCGGGCGGTCGAGGCGACCAACAACGGGCAGCCGCTGGCCGGGCGGCGGCTGCTGCTCACCGCGCTGCGCCTGCTCGGGTGGTCCTCGCCCGACGCGCCCCCGGGGCCGGGCCCGGACCGGCTGGCCGTGCGGGTGCTGACCAGCCTGGCCGGGGTGGAGGTCGTGCTGGGCCACAGCGAGCACGGCTTCCACCTGCTCGACACGGCCGAGGCCGCGGTGGCGCCGGAAGACCGCGGGGTCCTGCTGCAGCAGCGGGGCCTGCTGCTGGTCCTGGTCGGCCGGATGGGCGAAGCGCTGCCGTACCTCGACGACGCCGTTCCCCTGCTGCGGCGTGCCGGCGAGGAAGTCGTCCTGGCGCGAACGCTGCTCAACCGGGCGCTGCTGCACCAGATCGCCGGGCGGGTGCGGCCGGCGATGGCCGATCTCGGCCAGTGCGCGGAGCTCGGGAGCCGGCACGCCTCCGAACGGGCGCTCGTCGCCAAGGCCCGGCACGGCCGGGGGCAGTGCCGCGTCCTCACCGGAGATATCCCGGGCGCGCTGCGGGACTTCGACGCCGCCGGCGCGGTCTACGCCGAGCTGTGCGCGGAGATGCTGGGCCCGCTGGGTGTCGACAAAGCGAGGGCGTTGCTCGCCGCCGGGCTGCCGAGCGAAGCCGCCATCGAGCTCGACGCGGCGCTCGGCCTGTTCGCCGTCTCCCGCCTCGACCAGGAGCACGCCGAAGCGGAGCTCACGCGGGCCCGCGCGGCGCTGGCGACCGGGCGGCCCGCGCAGGCGCGGGAGTGGGCGGCGCGGGCGCGGGCGCACTTCCGGCGGCGGGGCAACGAAACCTGGGCCGCGGTGGCCACGCTCACCGTCCTGCGGGCGGACTTCGCGGCCGGGCGCCGGATGGCCGCGGTGGCGGCGGCCACCGAGGCGCTCGCCGACCGGCTGACCGCCCTCGGGCTGCGCAACGACGCCGAAGCCGCGGCGCTGCTGTCGGCGCGGGCGAACATCGCCCGGCACGAGGTCGGCCGTGCCGGGGACCAGCTGGCGAAACGGCTCGGCGCCGGCGCTCCCCTGACGTCGCACCTGGTGCGCAGCCTGGCCCGGACCGAGCTGGCCATGGCCACCGGCGACCGCCGGGGCGCGTTCGCGAACGCCCGCGCCGGGCTGGACCGCCTCGACGCGCACCGCGTCCGGTTCGGCAGCTTCGACCTGCAGACGGGGGCGGCCTCGCTCGGCGACGAGCTCGCCAGGGCCGGGCTGGCCGCGGCGCTGGGCACGGCGGACCCCCGGGTCGTCTTCCGGTGGCTGGAGCGGTCGCGGGCCCGGGCGTTCCAGGTCCCGGCCGTGCGGGCGCCGGCCGACGAGCGCACCCTCGACGCCGTCGCCGAGCTCCGCCACCTCGCGCACGAGGCCCGCACGGCCGAGCTGGCCGGGCAGCCGGCGACGCAGGCGCGGCGGCGGTGCCTGGCGCTGGAACGGGCGATCCGGGCCCGGGACTGGCAGACCGGCGGCGCGGCCGGCTACCACGCCGGGGCGTCGTTCGCGGACGTCGCCGCCGAGCTGGACCGGGCCGGCAGCGTGCTGCTGAGCTTCCTGACCGACCGGACCGGCTTCAAGGCGCTGGTGCTCGTCCGGGGGCGCGCGGCACTGGTCGCGCTGGGCGACCCGGCGACGGTCGCCGAAGCGCTGGCGCGGCTGCACAGCGACCTCGACACGCTGTGCGGGCGCCGGCTGCCGCACGCCATCGACCAGGTCGTGCGGACGTCGCTGGGCCGGCAGCTCGCCGTCCTGACCGAGCAACTGCTGGCCCCCCTCACCGACACGATCGGCGACGCGGAGGTCGTCATCGTGCCGAACGCGCCGCTGTCGACGGTGCCGTGGGGTCTGCTGCCCCCGCTGCGCGGCAGGCCGGTGACGGTGAGCCCGTCGCCGTCGGCCTGGCACGCGGCCCGGCGCGGCTCGGACGGCGCCGCCGCCGGCCACGTCCTGGTCGTCGCGGGCCCCGCCCTCGACCACGCGCCCGCCGAGGCGAGCCGGATTTCCGCGGTGTACCCGGAAGGGACCCTCCTGACGGGGTCGCGCGCCACGGTGGCGGCCACCCTCGGCGCCCTCGGGGACGCGGCGATCGTGCACTTCGCGGCGCACGGCCACCACGAACCCGAGAACGTCCTGTTCTCCCGCCTGGACCTGGCGGACGGCCCGCTGATGGCCTACGACGTCCACCAGCTCGAGACGGCGCCGCGGCACGTGGTCCTGTCGGCCTGCGACGTCGGCCGTTCGGTGGTCCGCCCGGGCGACGAGTTCCTCGGGTTCACCGCGGCGCTGCTGTATTCGGGCAGCCACACGGTGGTGTCGAGCGTCGCCCGCGTCGACGATCAGGCGGCGGTCGAGGTGATGGACGCCTACCACCGGGCCCTGGCCCGCGGGGTGCGGGCGCCGCGGGCGCTGGCCGACGCGACCCGGGGTGAGCCGCTGACGCCGTTCGTGTGCTTCGGCGGCGCGTGACGGTCCCCCGGGTCACCCTCCACATCGGACACACCGGCTCGCTCAGGAAAGCGAGGCGATGAAATAGATGACGATGCCGATCAGGGCGAGCACCTCGGTCAGCACGAACGTCGAATACCCGATCGTCTGCAGTTTCCCGCTCGCTTCCGGTTGGCGCGCACTCCCGTTGATGACGGCGGCGAAGATCAGGCCGACGCCGATTCCCGGGCCGATCGCGCCCAGACCGTAGCCGATGGCCGCGAGGCCGGGGTTGATGTTGGCCGCCTGGGCCAGGACGGTGTCGCTCATGGGCATTCCCCTTCACATCGGTCCACGCGCACGCTCGCGTGGAGCAGCGGTTCGTGTGTCACCGGACAAGGGATCAGGGCTGGGCGAAGGCGTCGGAAATCGGCGGCTGTCGTCGAAGCGGGCAGATCTCGTCGGGAAGGGAAGCGACCGGCCGGTAATCGAGGGATCCGGTCGACACCAGGATATCACGTCGAATCCGTCGCCGCCGGGGAAATCCGGGGACGAGACGCCGGCGCGGATCCGGGAGCCATCCATATCTGTCCATTGTGGTCGGTCAAGGTTCCCGCCGGCGCGGGCCCGCGCGGGCACACACCGCGATCATCCGTGCGCTCACCGCAATCGGACTCAGGGTCGAATCCCGGCGGGCACTCCACCTCGTCGACGAGTTCCCGGACGAGGCCGTCGACTACGTCCGCGAGCTGTTCGCCGAGTCCGGCCGCACGCCTTTGCCGGAGCGACCCGAGCTCTTCTCCCGGAGACCGCCCGAGCCGAATGCGACCGGGCCGCCACCGCAACCGCCGACAATAGAACCTGAATAATATTCAGACTAATAACAGTCGCCTATACCACAGCGCCGATTTCACCCGTAACTCACTCCGGAATGGCGTTTCCGGCGCCGAATGCCCGCCCGCCCCGCGCCCCCGCCGCCAGGCTCCGGCACAGCAGCGCCGCGCACGCCCAGCGGCCCGCACCCAAGGGGGTCGTCCGCGAGCGCAACCAAGTGATCACCCTGCGGCTACGGCGTAATGAGGTCCCACCGGACCGGGCAAGCGCGACAGCGGCCGCGACCGCTCGACCTGCACGGATCTCAAACCGCTGTCGGAGTGCTGGCACCACCATTAATGGTGGAGCTAACACCACCATGCCGGACGATGTCCGAATACATCCATACCCAACTCGTCCACCTGGTGAAACTACTCACGAGTTCGCCGATTCACTGGTCCGAACGGAGGTACCTAAGCCACCGGCCCTCTGCCACTATCTCCGAAAAATACATCGTCGGGTGATCCGGCCTGGGTAAAGTCATCGGGTCAGCCGAATCTGGGGGTAGGTACTAGTGCAAATCGAACTGCTGGGCGCCTTGGAAATAAGATCCGGTGGGAGAATTCACGCAATACGCGCCAAGAAAGTGCGGACATTACTGGCGATGCTGGCGCTGTCGCCGGGACGTCCGGTGTCCTACGAGCAACTCGCGGACGAACTGTGGGGCCCGCGGTCGCTCGCCAACTCGCGCAACGCGCTGCAGGCGAACATCGCGCGGCTGCGGCGGCTGTTCAAGCCGATCACGGACGCGACCGGGGAGGAAATCGTCCGGACCACCTACAGCGGCTACCAGCTGGAGGTGCCCGCCGAGTCGATCGACTCGCACCGGTTCCTCGAGCTCGCGCGGCGCGGCACCGCCCTGGTGGGCTCCGCGCCGCACGAAGCCGTCGGCATCCTCCGGGATGCCCTGATGCAGTGGCGGGGGCCGGCCCTGATGGACGTCCAGGAAGGGGTGCGGTGCCGGGCGGCGGCCACCCACCTCAACGAACGGCGGCTCGCGGTCCAGGAGGACCTGATCGCCGCCCGGCTGGCCGTCGGCGAGCAGCACGACATCGTGCACGAGCTGCGGCTGCTGACGACCGAAAACCCGGGCCGGGAGCGCCTCAGCGAGCTGCTGATGCTCGCGCTCTACCGTTCCGGGCAGCAGAGCGAAGCGCTGTCGGTCTTCCACCACACCAGCAAGTGGCTCGGCGCCGAGCTCGGCCTCTCGCCCGGCCGGGCGCTGAAACAGCTGTACCAGGCCATTCTGGTCCAGGACTGCATGCTCGACTGAACCGCAGGGACGGCGCCTCCACCGGCCGTCCCTGCTGTCGCACCGCTCGGGCGCCCCTTCGCTCCGGGCCCATCCCCCTCCTTTCCCCGCGTGCTTCCGTGATCGCTGGGCGTGATCATGACGCACCGGGATGACCGACCGCTGACAGCTCACCGACGGGCGCCTTCGTCAGCGTTCGGTCAGAGTGCGGTCATCTCCCCTGGCTAGTTTCCGGCGAGGCCGAAGTTCGCCCGAAACCCAGGAGTCGTCATGACAGCGGCAGTGTCCGAGCGCAGGGAACAGATCCGCGCGATCGTCCGCGAGCACCTCGAACTCGAGGACAACGAGCTTTCCGAGACGAGCAACTTCATCGAGGACCACGAAGCCGACTCGCTCACGCTGATGGACGTGCTCGCGGCGCTGGAGAAGAAGTTCGGCGTCACGATCGACCAGGCGCAGTTCCGCCGGATGACCGATCTGAACAGCGCCTACGACGTCGTCGCGGAATCCGCCGGCTGGTAAGGGAATCCGATGAGCGAACATTCCACCGCACCCGGACGCCGGGTGGTGATCACCGGCTGCGGGGTGGTTTCCAGCCTGGGCACAGGCATCGAGGAGTTCACCGCGGCGCTGCGCGCGGGGCGCAGCAACGTCCGGCCCATCAGCGTCTTCGACACGACCGGCTTCGAGCACAACAACGGCTGTGAGGTCATCGGTTTCGAGCCCGAACGCTGGATCGAGAACGTCGACATCGACTCGCTCGGCCGCGCCAGCCGGTTCTCCACCGCCGCCGCGCGGCTCGCGGTCGCGGACTCCGGCATCGACCTCGACGTGCTGCGCGAGGCGCGCTGCCTGCTGTCGGTCGGCACGACCGACGGCGAGTCGCACGAGCTGGACAGCATGGTCTCGCTGGAGATCGACGGCGGCCCGGAGGCGATGAGCCCGCGGCTGGCCCGGCGCACGTCGGCCGGCCGGCTCGCCACCTCGATCGCCCACGAGCTGCGGCTGTCCAATGTGGAGGTCGGCAGCATCGCGACGGCCTGCTCGGCGGGCAACTACGCGATCGGCCACTCGTTCGACGCGATCCGGCTCGGCGAAGCCGACTTCGCGTTGTGCGGCGGCGCGGACGCCGTCTGCCGCAAGACGTTCACCTCCTTCTACCGGCTGCGCAGCATCGCGCCGGACTACTGCCGCCCGTTCGACAAGAACCGGCTGGGCATCCTGACCGGCGAGGGCGCCGGCATCCTGATGCTGGAGAGCCTGGAGTCGGCGCTCGCCCGCGGCGCCCGGATCTACGGCGAAGTCCTCGGCTACGGCCTGTCCTGCGACGCCCACCACCCGGTCGCCCCGCACCAGGGCGGCATCGCCCGCTGCATGGAGCTGGCACTGGAGAACGCCGGCGTCAAGCCCGCGGAGGTCGACCTGATCTCGGCGCACGGCACCGGCACCCACGCCAACGACAAGACCGAGGCCGCGGCGATCCGCGAGCTCTTCGGCGAGGACACCCCGCGCGTGGTGTCGATGAAGTCGATGCTCGGCCACTCGATGGGCGCGGCGAGCGCGCTGGCCGCCATCGGCTGCTCGGTCGCCATCACCGAGGGTTTCATCCCGCCGACCATCAACCACATCGAGACCGACCCCGAGTGTGCCGTCGACTGCGTGCCCAACGTGGCCGTCGAGGCGGACCTGCGGATCGTGCAGAACAACGGCTGGGCGTTCGGCGGCAACAACTCGGTCGTGCTGATCGGCCGCTACGACGGCCCGCGGGAGGCGGTCGCATGAGCACCGCAACCCCGGCCGCGCCGGTCATCTCCGCCTGGACGGCGATCTCGCCGTTCGGGCACGACCGCGCCTCCTTCGCCGACGGCGTCCGCACCCGGACGTCCCCGGTGTCCGCAGTGGACACCGGGCGCTGGGAGCGGGGCCCCGGCGACACCGCGGCGACCGTCCCGGGCTTCGAACCGCGGGAGTTCCTCGGTTCCAAGGGCACCCGGGCGATGAACCGCGTCAGCGGGCTCGCCGTCGCGGCGGCGAAGCACCTGCTCGCCGACATCGGCGTCGAGCCGGGTGACGACCGCGACGACATCGGGTTCGTGCTGGGCACCACGACCGGCAGCGTCCAGAGCATGATGGACCTGACCCGGGCGTCGCTCACCGGCGACAAACCCGACCACGTCGAACCGGCCGCGGTCCCCGGCTGCGTGATGAACTGCGCCGCCGGGCAGGCCGCGATCTGGCACGGGCTCAAGGGTCCGAACGCGACGATCGCCGCGGGCCGGACCACCGGCCCGCACGCGCTGAACTACGCGCGGCGGCTGCTGCGGACCGGCCGGGCGACCCGGGTGCTCTGCGGGGCCGCCGAGGAGTACTCCCCCGCCCGCGCCTGGGTCGAGCACCACCGCCGGGGTGGCGGCGACAGCGTGGTCATCGGCGAAGGCTGCGCGATGTTCCTGCTGGAACCCGCGGACCTGCGGCCGCCCGGCCGCCGCGTGCTCGGCACCCTGGAGGGGTTCGAGTCCCGGGTGTGCCTGGACGGCGACCTCGCCGGCGCCGTCACCGTCGCCGTCCGCGCGCTGCTCGCCGCGGCCGGGGTCGCACCCGGGCAGGTGTGGGCGGCGACCGGCAGCGGCTTCACCGATTCCCGCGGCGAAGCGGTCGAGACGGCCGCGCTGCGGAACCTGTTCGGCGACGCCGCCGTCGACCGGGTGCCGTCCGCGGACCTGCTCGGCGACACGGCGTCGGCGAGCGCGATGTTCCAGCTCGCCGCCGTCCTGAGTGTCGCCGAGTCCGCCGAGCGGGCCGGCGCCGACCACACGGTCGTCACCACGTGCGACGACGACGGTGCGGTGGCGTGCACGCTGCTGCGGCTCGGCGAGCCGGTCCGATGAGCGACCCGAAGGTCGCCCTCGTCAGCGGCGGTTCCCGCGGCATCGGCCGGGCGGTCGTGCTGCGCCTCGCCGAGAACGGCCACGACATCGCGTTCTGCTACCGCTCGGACGAGCAAGCCGCCGACGTACTCGCCAAGGAGGTGCACGAGCTCGGGCGGCGCGCGGTCGCGACGAAGGTCGACGTCACCGACCGGGAAGCCGCGGCCGAGTGGGTGGCCCGCACGGCCGCCGGCCTCGGTGTCCCGGACGCCGTCGTGACGTCCGCGGGCATCACCCGCGACGGCGCGTTCGTGACGATGACCGGAGACCGCTGGACCGACGTGCTGCGGACCAACCTCGACGGCGTCTACAACGTCTGCCAGCCGGCCGTGTTCCTGATGCTCAAGCAGCGCCGCGGCAGCGTGGTCGCGCTGTCCTCGGTGTCCGGCGTGCACGGCAACCCGACGCAGGTGAACTACTCGGCGTCCAAGAGCGGGGTCATCGGGTTCACCAAGGCGCTGGCCAAGGAGGTCGGCCGGTTCGGCATCCGGGTCAACTCGGTCGCGCCGGGCCTGATCGAGACCGACATGACCGCGCAGATGACGGACAAGGCCCGCGAGAAGCTGCGCGCGGCCGTCCCGCTGGGCCGGTTCGGCACCGCCGAGGAGGTCGCCGACCTGGTGTCCTACCTGGTCTCCGACCGCGCGGCCTACATCACCGGAAGCGTTTTCGAGATCGACGGCGGCCTGGTCGTCTGAGGGGAAGGTCCGCCATGGACACCGAGAGCCCGAACTTCATCGCGCGGCTCAAGACCGCCGCGCTCGGCTCGGCCGAGCACCCGTTCGTCTTCCTCGGCAACTTCGAGGTCGAGGAGGTGTGGGCCGCCGACGAGCTCGGCCTGCCGCGGGTGTCCGCGGCGGGCAGCACCGCGGTGGTCAACAGCATGGACGAGTTCGCGCTGCTGCTGGGCGGCAAGGGCGACCACGTCGTGCTGAAGCACGCACCCGACCCGGACTATCGCCGCTACCTGCTCGACCTCGGCTTCGAGCTGCCGGAAGTGCACGTCGTGGCGGCGCCGGACCCGGCGCGCAACGTCACCCAGGACGCGCTCGCCGACGCGGCCCTCGTCGCCACGCTCGCGGAGCTCGCCACCGACGGCGCGCACCTGCTCCCCCACGGTGCCTCGGTGGTCGAGGAGGAGCTGGCGGCACGGACCGGCGTGCCGCTGGCCACTCCGCCCGCCGCGCTCTGCAAGGCCGTCAACAGCAAGGTCTACAGCCGGCAGCTGGCCGACGAGCTCGGGCTGCGGCAGCCGCCCGGCTGGATCTGCGACACGCCCGCCCAGCTGGCCGACGCGGTCCCGGAGGCGGCCAAGGTGCTCGCCGAGGGCGGCACGGTGGTGGTGAAGGAGGCGTTCGGCGTCTCGGGGAAGGGCATCTCCGTCGTCACGAGCGAACAGCGGCTGCTGCGCCTGCAGCGGATGGTCGAGCGGTCCGCGCGGAAGGCGGGCCGCGAACGGATCGCGCTGGTCACCGAGACGTGGGTCGACAAGCGGGCCGACCTGAACTACCAGTTCACGGTGGGCCGGGACGGCTCGGTGCGGTTCGACTTCGTCAAGGAGGCCATCACCGAGAACGGCGTCCACAAGGGACACCGGATGCCGCCGCGCCTCGACGAGGCCCAGCACGGCGTGCTCCGGCACGCGGCGGACGCGCTCGGGGCCCGCCTGGCCCGGGACGGCTACTACGGTGTCGTCGGGGTCGACGCGCTGGTCGAGCCGGACGGCGGGATCTTCCCGGTGCTGGAGATCAACGCGCGCAACAACATGTCCACCTACCAGGTGCCGCTGCAGGAGCGGTTCGTGCCCGCCGGTGCCGTCGCGATGGCGCGGCACTACCCGGTGCGCCTCACCGCCCCGCTCCCCTTCGCGCGGCTGGGTGAGACGCTCGGCGACCTGCTGTTCGCCGGGTCCGGGAGCGGGCTGCTCGTCAACAATTTCGCCACCGTCAACGCCGGTGCCGGCCTCGCGGCCGCGGGCGAAGCGTTCGCCGGGCGCCTGTACGGCGTGCTCGTCGGCCCGTCGGTGGCGGAGCTCGACGACCTGGACCACACCATCACCGAGCGCCTCAGGAGGCTTTCCGCATGAGCACGAGCACGTCCGTCCCGGAGTTCGCCGTCATCTCCGGGGCGCAGGTCCACGATGTCCTGGCGGGTCAGGAAAAACTCGTCATCGACCTCATCGAGTCGGCCTACCGCCTGCACGGCGAGGGCGACACGATCAACCCGCCGTCCTACTTCCTGCGCTTCCCCGACCGGCCGTCCTCCCGGATCATCGCGCTGCCGGCGTCGGTCGGCGGGGACATCGCGGTCGACGGCCTCAAGTGGATCTCAAGCTTCCCGGAGAACGTCGAAAGCGGGTTGCCGCGGGCGTCGGCGATCCTCGTGCTGAACGACCCGGCGACCGGCTATCCGCTGGCCTGCCTGGAGAGCTCCATCATCAGCGCCACCCGCACCGCCGCGTCGGCCGCGCTCGCCGCCGACTGGCTGACCCGGGACCGGGCGCGGCCGGCCCGGCTCGGCATCGTCGGCACCGGCCTGATCGCGCGGTACATCCACACCTACCTGGCCGCCGGGGGCTGGAACTTCGACGACGTCGGCGTGTTCGACCTGAACCAGGCGCACGCCCAAGGGTTCAGCGGGTACCTGGGCGCGGCCGGGGAGCCGTCGGTCACCGTGCACGAAACCGCCGAGGAGCTGATCCGCGGGAGCGACCTGGTCGTGTTCGCGACCGTCGCCGGGGAGCCGCATGTCCACGACCCGGCCTGGTTCGCGCACAACCCGCTGGTCCTGCACGTCTCGCTGCGCGACCTGGCGCCGGAGGTGATCCTGGCCGGCACCAACGTCGTCGACGACGTCGAGCACTGCCTCAAGGCGAACACGTCGGTGCACCTGGCCGAGCAGCAGACCGGCGGCCGGGACTTCCTGACCGGGACGCTGTACGACGTCATCTCCGGCACGGCCACCCTGCCGGAGGACCGGCCGCTGATCTTCTCGCCGTTCGGGCTCGGCGTGCTCGACCTCGCCGTCGGCAAGTACGTCTACGACCAGCTGCACGCTTCCGGGGACCTGCGGACCGTGGACGGGTTCTTCTTCGAACTCGACCGGTACGGCAAGCGCTGAGGAGGAGCCCGGCGTGCCGATCATCACCGCTCCGCAGGACTTCAACACCGACGACCTGTTCGTCGACCTCCGCCGGTTCGCCGGCCGGCCGCTCTTCCTCAAGTGCGAGGGCTTCAACTTCGCCGGGTCGATCAAGGTCAAGGCCGCCCGGTCGATGGTCGCCGCGGCCGAGCGCCGCGGCGACCTCCGGCCCGGCTCGACGCTGGTGGAGAGCTCGTCCGGCAACCTCGGCGTCGCGCTGAGCCTCGTCGCCGCCAGCTCGGGCTACCGGTTCGTCTGCGTCACCGACTCGCGGTGCACGCTCGGCGCCCGGCAGCTGATGGAAACCCTCGGCGCCGAGGTCCGCATCGTCACCGAACCGCACCCGGAACACGGGCTGCTGGGCGCGCGCATCGACCTCGTGCGGCGGCTGTGCGCCGAGCGCGGGTACGTCTGGCTCAACCAGTACGAAAACGCCGGGAACTGGCGCGCCCACTACGAAACGACCGGCCCGCAGATCGCCGGGGCCTTCCCGGACGCCGCCGTCGTCTTCATCGGCGCGGGCACCACCGGGACGCTCATGGGGTGTGCCCGGTACCTGCACGAGCACCGGCCCGGCACCCGGGTGGTCGCGATCGACACGGTCGGCTCGGTCACCTTCGGCACGCCCCCGGCCCGCCGGATGATCCCCGGGCTGGGCACCGGGATCCGGCCGCCGATGCTCGACCTCACCCACGTCGACGACGTCGTGCACGTGGAAGAGGCGGACACCGTGCGCACCTGCCGGGCGCTGACCCGCGAAGGGTTCTGCTTCGGCGGCTCGACCGGCACCGTCGTGAGCGGCGCCCTGACGTGGCTGGCCGCGCACGAGGAAACCGGGACGGCGGTGGCGATCGCGCCCGACCTCGGCGACCGCTACCTCGACACCGTCTACCACGACCAGTGGGTCGCCGATCTCTACGGCGAGGACCTGCTCGATGAGCACGTTCGCAGTTTGTGATTCACCACACACGGGCTAGCACCACCGCGGATCCGGGACTCACACCCCGTGAACGAACGGTCACGGTTCACTAGACTCGAACACATGCGCGGATAGGAACGGCCGCGAACGCCGCATGCCCATCGGGTCGAACGGGGACGATCGTGAAGCCTTCGCTCGCCGTGCGCGCCTCCTGCTGGTCCGCCGGCCACGCCAGCGCGGTCATCGCCCTCTGGCTGGTGTTCGTGGGCGTGACCGAGCTGCCGGGGTTCGCCGGCGGGCACCGGCTGGGCGACGGCTCCCTCGCCGGCCCCGACGTGGCGGCGAACTGGTGGCCGGTGGTCGCCGCACCCGTGGCGGTGCTGCTGAGCGTGCCGTTCTCCCGGCTGCTGCTGCTCGTGTCCGCGCTGTTCACCGGCGTGGTCACGGCGGCGTCGGCGGCGATGCTGAACACGGTGTCCGAATCCGTCGCGATGTCCCCGCTCACCGGCGACGCGGCGCTGCTGGTCGTCATCACGGTTTCGGTCCAGCACATGCTGTTCGCCTTCTGCCGGCGGCGGGAGGCCTTGGCCGGCGGGAACGACCCGGCGCGGGCCGCGCGGATCGTCGCGAGCACGGCGGGCAACGCCGCCCTCGTCTCGGGCAGCGGCGTGGCCGCGTCACTGGCCGCGGTGGCGCTGGCCGGCAGCGCGGACCTGATGCCGCTGGCCACCGCGGTGCTCGTCGCGGTGCTGGTGTCGACCGTCGCCACGCTGAGCCTGCTGCCCGCGTTGAACGACCGGGTGCTCACCTCGCCGAAGGCGCTCCCGCCGCAGCCGCCCGCGCGGTGGAAGGTCAGTGACCTGCCCCGGTTCGTGCGGCCCACGGCGATCGCGGCCGGCGTGCTCACCCTCGGCGCCGCGGCGGTCTACGGGTCGCTGCGCGTGTTCTCCGCCGGCTGTCCGGGGTGCCGTCCCCTGGTCCAGGACATGGACGCCGGTGGTGTGGTGACGTTGCTGGCCGTGCTGGGCGTGGCCACGCTCGTCGTCTACCGGCGCCCGGTGGTGGCGCTGGCGACGTTCCTGCTGAACGGGGTCGCGGCGCTCGCCGGGCTGGGGATGCTGGCCCTGCTGGTCGACCCGCTGCCCGGCTGGGCCCCGATGGTCCTGGTGATCGTGCTGCTCGTGCCGGCCAACCACCTGCAGGTGTACCTCCTGCACCGGCTGCGGAGCGAAACCCTGGCCGGGATGTCCCGCCGCAACACGGTGGCACACGCGTGCCGCCGGGCCTGGTCGGCATCCGGCGGCGCGCTGCTGGTGACGGTGGTGATGTGGCTGGTCTGGGGCCTGACGGGAAGCGGGGACGTCCGCGAGTTCGCCCTGGCGACGGCGGCGATCCTGGTGGCCGACACCGTGCTCGTCCGGTTCCTCCTGCTCCCGCGGCTGGCGGTGCTCGGAGGCCGGACGAACTGGTGGCGGATCAGGGGCCCGAAGGGCGCCCGGTGAGGTCGAGGAACACTTCGTCGAGCGTCGGGCGCCGCAGGGCGAAGTCCGTGTACTCGACGCCGGCGTCGCGAAGGGCCGCCGCCGCGGCCGCGACCCCTCCCGCCGTGTCGGGCAGCTCGACCGCGATGCTCTTCTTGCGCTCGTCGACGGTCACCGGCGAGCCCGTGACGCCCGACAGCGCCGAAACCGCCGGCCGGAGCCACTTCTGCTCGGCGACCGCGACCTCGAGCCGCTCCGCGCCGATCTTGCGCTTGAGCTCGTCGGCGGTGCCCTCGGCGATCACGCGGCCGTGGTCGATCACCACGATGTGGTCGGCGAGATAGTCCGCCTCCTCGAGGTACTGCGTGGTCAGCAGCACCGTCACCCCCTCGTCGACCAGGCCCCGCACGATCCCCCACAGCGTGCTGCGGCTGGCCGGGTCGAGGCCGGTCGTCGGCTCGTCGAGGAACAGCACCGACGGGCGGCCGATCAGGCAGGTCGCCAGGTCGAGCCGGCGCCGCATGCCGCCCGAGTACGTCCCGACCGCGCGGTCGGCCGCCGCGGTCAGGTCGAAGCGCTCCAGCAGTTCGGTGGCCCGCTGCCGGGCCCCGCGGCGGCCGAGGTGCAGCAGCGTGCCGAGCAGGTGCAGGTTCTGGCGCCCGGTCAGCAGTTCGTCCACCGCGGCGTACTGGCCGACGAGGCCGATCCGGCGCTGCACCTCCTTCGCCTGCGTGGCGACGTCGAAGCCCGCGACCCGCGCGGTGCCGCCGTCCGGGCGCAGCAGCGTCGCGAGGATCCGGACGGTGGTGGTCTTGCCCGCGCCGTTGGGGCCGAGCAGGCCCAGCACCGAACCCGCGGGCACCCGCAGGTCGATGCCGGCCAGTGCCTCGTGGCTGCCGAATCCCTTGCGCAGCCCGGTGACTTCGATGGCCGCTTCGCGGTCGAGCTCGCCGCTCGCCATCAGCCCGCGTCCCGCAGGCTCTTCGGGCGCAGGTCCGTCCACGTCGCCTCGACGTGGGCGAGCGCGTCCGCCCGGGAACTCTCCTCCAGCGCGACCGTCCAGCCCGCCGGCACCGCGGCGAACACCGGCCAGAGGCTGCGTTCCTCCTCGGCGTTGACCAGCACGAGGAACCGGCCGTTCTCATCGTCGAATGGACTCGTCACTTCACATCTCCGTCTGTGTCGGCTGGCTTGCTGTCATGGTGTTCGGATCGGCTGACGGCCCGCTGACCGCCACCTGACTACGCGATCGTGCGGTACTTGCGGAAGCTCAGTCCCCCGGCCAGGACCAGCGTGACGACCAGGGTGATCGCCACGACCACGCCCGGGTGCTGGGCCGGGAAGCCGGTCTCGTCGACCGGCGTGCCCCACAGGCGGCGGACCGCGGTGGTCACCGAGCTGACCGGGTTCCACTCCGCGACCGGCCGCAGCCACGCCGGCAGCCGGTCGGTCGACATGAAGGCGTTGGAGAGGAAGGAAAGGCCGAGCGTCGCCACCGCGCCGATGCCGTCGATGGCCTCCGGGTTGCGCAGCGACAGGCCGAGCAGGATGCCGACCCAGATCATCGCGTAGAGGAACACGACGAGCAGGGCGAGGCCGCCCAGCAGCGGCAGGAACCCGGTGTGCACCCGGCCGCCGACGAGCAGGCCCGACGCCACGGTGATGGCCAGGGCGATCAGGCCGACCAGGAAGTCGCCGAGGGAATGCCCGATCAGCACGGCCGGCCGGACGATCGGCAGCGAGCGGAACCGGTCGGTCAGGCCGCCGTTGAGGTCGGTGGCCACGGCGATCGCGGTGGGCGCGATGCCGGCCAGGCCGACCTGCATCAGCGCGGCCGGGAACAGGAACTCCGGGTAGCTGCCGCTGCCCGGCACGATCACCGCGTCCTTGAACACGTACCCGATCGCCAGCATGGTGATCAGCGGGTTCAGCGTGACCGCGAGCAGGCGGCCCGGGACGTTGCGCAGGTGGGTGAGGCGGCGCCCGGCGAGCGCCAGCACCTCGACCACGGCGTCGGACAACCGCCGGGAACCGGCCGGGGCAATCACACTCATTCGTCCTCCTCGGAAGAGCCGTCCAGTTCGGCGGCGACGATCCGGCCGATGGCGGCCTGGGCTTGCGGGTGCATCATGAATTCGTGCCCGCAGTCGATGCGGTGCGTCTCGATCGCGCCGTCGACGTAGGGCGACCACTGGCCCGGCCGCGCGGCGAGGTCGTCTTCGGTCCGCCCCTCGGCGGCCAGGAACAGCAGCAGGCGTCCCGAGAACCGGGCGGGCTCGTAGCGGAGGGCGAGCTCACCGTTGTTGGCCATCACGTCGAGCACCCGGGACATCCGGTCCTCGCCGATCCCGGCCAGCCGCGACCCGCCGCGGCTCAGGACGCCGAGGACGTCCGCTGGGGACAGCTCGGCGTTCTCGTCCGCTTCGTAACCAAGGTGTTCCAGGAAGCTGACCAGCAGCTCCTGCTTCGTCGGCGGCGTCTGGTCTTCCGCGTCGACCGGGAAGCTGTCCAGCACGAACAGGCTGTCCACCCGCTCGCCCGCTTCCTGCAGCTGCACGGCGATTTCGTGCGCCAGCAGGCCGCCGAACGACCAGCCGAGCAGGTGGTACGGGCCCGACGGCTGGATCTCGCGGATCCGGGCGGCGTACTCCTCGGCGACGTCCTCGACGCTGACCGGCAGCTCGCCGCCGGAGCCGACGTTCGGCGACTGCAGGCCGTACAGCGGCCGGCCGGGGTCGAGGTGCTGGACGAGCCCGAGGTACGGCAGGCTCAGCCCGAGTCCGGCGTGCACGCAGAACAGCGGCTCGCGGTCACCGTCCGGCCGGATCGGCAGCACCGGGGCGAACGGGTCGAGCACCTCGCCGGTGTCGTCGCCGGACGCGGCCAGCGCGGCCAGGTGCTCGACGGTCCCGTGCGTCAGGACGTCCGCGACGGTGAACCGCAGGCCGGCGTTGCGGGCCAGCGCGACCAGCCGCACCGAGAGCAGGCTGTTGCCGCCCAGGGCGAAGAAGTCCGCGTCGACGTCGACCTCGGGCAGGCCGAGCGTCTCGGCGAAGGCCAGCCGCAGGACCTCCTCGGCCGGCGTGCCTCCTTGGGCCGGCGTCGCCGGTGCGGGCAGCTTCGCGTGGTCGAGCTCGCCCGCGGCCGTCAGCGGGATGGCGTCGATCTCGACGATCGCCGACGGCACCGCGAAGTCCGGCAGTTCCCGTGTCAGGTGCTCGCGGAGGTCTCCGGTGTCGCCGCGGGGCACGACGTAGGCGACGATCCGGTCGTCGCGGACGACGACTTCGGCCGCCGCGACGCCCGGGTGCCCCAGCAGCGCGGCCTCGACCTCGACCGGCCGGACGGCGAACCCGCGGACCCGCACGGCCGCGGCCACCGGTTCCAGGCGGCCGTCGAGCCGGCGGCGGGCCAGGTCGCCGGTGCGGTACATCCGCGCCCCGGGCACGAACGGGTCCGCGACGAACCGCACAGCGGTGTCGCCGGGCCGGTCCGCGTAGCCGCGGGCGAGGGCCGGGCCGGCGAGCCAGAGCTCACCGTGGGCGCCCGGCGGGACGGGCCGGAGTGTCTCGTCGAGGACGTAGGCGTGAGCCGGGGTGCCGGGTCCGACTTCGGCGCCGGCGCGGTGGAGCCGTTCGGTGAGGGGAGCGGCGAGCGGCTCGCCGGTGACGATCAGCCGCACTCCGGCGAGGGCGTGTTCGTGCCGGGCCGCGAGGGCCCGGACCTGGTGCCCGGTGGCGAACAGGACGGCGGGGAGTTCGCCTTCGAGCAGCCGAGCGAGTGCGGTGGCGTCGCCGGTTCCGGCCTCGGCGAAGTGCACCGAGCCCTCGGCGGCCAGCGCGGCGAGCACGGCGGGGATCGCGCCGGGCAGCTCGGGAACGATCACGCGGCTGCCGTCCGGAATGGACTCCCGGAGGGCGGCGACGGACTCGGCGAGGGCGCGGCGGGTGAGGATGGTGCCGTCGGGGAGGTGGGCGGCCGCGTGGCCGGGAGCCACCGGGGCCCTGCCTTCGGACAGCGCCCGGCCGCTCTGCGAGCGACCAGCCTCCGCCCCGGGAGCCGGCGCCGGGAGGCTGGGCGAGCCACCGGCCTCCGCGCCGTGAGCGACCGGAGCTCCAGCACCGGTAGCCACACGGCCGCTCTGCGAGCGGCCGATCTCGGCCCCAGGAGCGGCCGGAGTCCCGGCAGCCGGTCGGCCGCGCTCCGAGCGGCCGACCTCCGCATCGGGCGCCGCCGCTGCGGTGTCCGGGGCAGCGACCTCGATCACCACGCCGGGCTCCTCCGCCGGGTCGGCCAGCCGGTACGCCGCTCCCGCCTGCAGTGCGGCGAGGACGTGGACCACCCGCTCCGCCGGTGACTCCGCGGCGATCGTCACCGTCCACTCCGGACCCACTCCGGCCGCCGCCAGCTTGCGGGCCTCCGTTGTCACGCGGCGGCGCAGCTGGGCGTGGCTGAGCCGGCCGTCCGCCCCGATCAACGCCGGGGCGCGGGTGTTCCGCAGCGCGGGCAGCTCCGCCGGCTCCCCGGCGGGCGGCGGCGCGAGCCGGCCGAGCTCGGCCGGGGTCTGCAGCTCGATCCGGCTCAACGGCAGCTCCGGGTCCTCCGCCACCGCCGCCAGCAGCCGGTTCAGCCGCTCGGCCAGCAGCTCTGCCGTCTCGGGGGTGAACAGGTCGGCGCAGTACTCGATGCTGCCTTCCAGGCCGCCGTCGCCGGGGCGCTCGCCGAGCTGGAACGTCAGGTCGAACTTGAACTTCGCGCCCGTCGCCGGCAGGATCTCCGGCCGCACCCGCAGGCCGCCGATCTCGAACCGCGGGTCCGGGACCTCGTAGTACGACAGCATGACCTGGAACAACGGCTGCCGGGACAGCGACCGCGCGGGCCGGGCCAGCTCGAGCAGCAGCTCGAACGGCAGGTCCTGGTGCGCGTACGCCTCCAGGTCGGTGTCGCGCACCCGGGCGACGAGCTGCGCGAACGTCGGGTTGCGGCCGGTGTCGGTGCGCAGGACCAGAGTGTTCACGAAGAACCCGACGAGGTCGTTCGTCACCTCCTCCGACCGGCCCGCGACGAGGCTGCCCAGCGGGATGTCCGTGCCCGCGCCGTGCTTGGTGAGCAGCGCGGCCACCGCCGCCTGCACCACCATGAAGACGCTGGCGCCGGACCGGCGGGCCAGCGCGGTCAGTCCCTTGTGGACCGACGGGGGCACCTCGAAGCCGGCCGAGCCGCCGCGGAAGGCGGTGGCGCCCCGGCGCGGGAGGTCGGCGGGCAGCCGCAGCTCGTCGGGGACGCCGTCGAGCGCGTCGCGCCAGTACTCCCACTGCCGCTCCGCCGCCTGCCGGTCGTCGAGCAGCTCGCGCTGCCAGACCGCGTAGTCGGCGTACTGCGCGGGCAGCTCCGCCCAGCCGGGCGCGGCTCCCCGCACCCGCGCGTCGTACGCGGTGGCCAGGTCGCGGGCCAGCACGTCGACCGACCAGCCGTCGCCGGCGATGTGGTGCAGGACGAGCAGCAGCACGTGCTCGTCCCCGGTGTCGTACAGGGTGGCGCGCAGCGGGCGGTCGGTGGCGAGGTCGAAGCCGTGGCTCGCCGCGGCTTCCAGCGTCGCGGTGAGCCCGTCCTCGGCGACCGCCGCCGTGACCAGCAGGCCCGGGGCGGCCGGGAGCACCTGCTGGTACGGGACGCCGTCGACGTCGGGGAAGACCGTGCGCAGGATTTCGTGCCGCTCGACGACGTCGTCGAGCGCGGCCGCCAGCGCGGCCCGGTCGAGATCCCCGCCGAGCCGGACGGCCAGGGGGATGTTGTACCCGGCGCCTTCGAGCCGGTTCAGGAACCACATCCGGGTCTGCGCGTGGGACAGCGGGATCCGGTCCGGCCGCTCGAGCTTCCGGAAGCCGGCGCCCGCCTGGCCCGCCGAGACGAGCCGGCCCGCGAGCCGGCTGACGGTCCGCGCCTCGAACAGGTCCCGGATGGACAGTGCGGCGGCCAAAGCGGACCGGACGCGGCTCACGACGGAGTTCGCCAGCAGGGAATGCCCGCCGATGACGAAGAAGTCGTCGTCGATGCCGACCTCGGGCACGCCGAGCACGTCGGCCCAGATTTCGCACAACGTGGCTTCGACCGGCGTGCGCGGCCCGCGGACGGCCGCGCCGGTGTCCTGTTCCGGGGCCGGCAGCGCCTTGCGGTCGATCTTGCCGTGCGCGGTCAGCGGGAAGCGGTCGAGGACGAGGTAGGCGCCCGGGACCATGTACGCCGGCAGCTGCGCGGTCGCGTGCTCGCGCAGTTCTTCGGCGGTCGCCGAACCGGTGAGGTACCCGACCAGCCGCCGCTCGTTGCCCGTGCCGTGCACCGTGACGACCGCTTCGCCGACCGCGGGGTGCGCGGCGAGGCAGGCTTCGATCTCGCCGAGTTCGATGCGGTGGCCGCGGATCTTCACCTGGAAGTCCCGCCGCTCCACGAACTCCAGCTGACCGTCCGCGCGCATCCGGACGCGGTCGCCGGTCCGGTACATCCGGGTCCCGGGCTCGCCGAAGGGATCCGCGACGAACACCGCCGCGGTCTTGGCGGGATCGCCGACGTACCCCCGGCCGACGACCAGCCCGCCGACGAACAGCTCGCCCACCACCCCGGGCGGCACCGGGCGCAGCTCGTCACCCAGCACGTACAGCCGGGAATTCCGCACCGCGCGGCCGATCGGCACCACCGCGGGGCCGGACCGGATCACCGCGTGTGTCACATCGTCCGAGCACTCCGTCGGCCCGTAGGCGTTCACCAGCGGCACCTCCGGGAACCGGGCGAACCACCGCGCGCACAGGTCCGGCGGCAGCGCCTCACCGGTCACCACCAGCCAGCGCAGGCCCGAGACATCCGGCTGTCCGGCCAGATCCCAGGAATCCAGCGCCGCCCGCAGCAACGACGGCACGACCTCCAGCACCGAAACACCCTCGGCCCGGATCAACCCGAACAACGCGTCCGGGTCGGCCGCGACAATCCGCGACACCACCCGGACCCGGCCACCGACCAGCAGCGGCGCCAGCATCTGCCACACCGAAACGTCGAACGTCACCGGCGCGTTCTGCACCACCACATCCGACGACGTCAGCCCGAGGTCCTCCACCTTCGCCAGCAGGTGGTTGACCATCCCCCGGCGGTGCACCATCGCCCCCTTCGGGCGGCCCGTCGAACCCGACGTGAAGATCACGTACCCCAGGTCCAGACCGGCGTCGCCGCGGGACACCGGCGCCCACTCCGCGTCTTCGGCGTCATCCAGCACGACGATTTCGGTACCGCCGCCGGCGATCTCGGCCGCCAGGTCCTCGAAGCCCGCACCCACCACGATGGACGCGGCGCCGGAATCCGCCAGCAGCCCGGCCAGCCGGGCCACCGGCAGCGTCGGGTCCAAGGGCACGTAGGCCGACCCGGACCACAGCACGCCCAGCACGGCCGTCACGAAGCCCACCCCGGGATCGGCCAGCACCCCGACCACACCCCGGGACGGAAGCCGGCGGGACAACGCACTCGCCCGGCCGGCCAGCGACCGGTAGGAAACCCAGTCGCCGCCGTCGGCCACCGCGGCCGCGTCCGGTGAGGCCAGCGCGATGTCGCAGACTCGCGACACCACGTCGGGACCGACCGGCCCGGTGGCCCCGGCGCCGCGCTCCGGCTCGGCGGGCGAGACCACGTCCACCCGCCCGAGGGCCACCGAGGAATCGGCGAGCGTGGTGTCGAGCAGGTGCCGGAACATGCGGGTGACCAGGCCGACGCGCTCCTCGTCGAACGCCTCGGGGGCGTAGTCGAAGCGGAACGCCAGCTCCCGGCCCGGGTTCACGACCAGGCTCAGCGGGTAGTGGCGGGAGTCCTCGGTGACGGCGTCGAGCACCCGCACGTCGGCACCCAGGACCACCTCGGTGCCCTCGTCGTCCGCGGGCACGTTCTCGAACACGATGGCGGTGTCGAACAGCTCGCCGGTGCCGGCCAGGGCGGGCACGTCGTGCTGCACCTCGGCCAGGCCGACGTGCTGGTAGGCCGACATGGTGGCCTGCTGGTCGCGCAGGGAGACCAGCAGCTCGTCGAGCGTGCCCGCCGGGTCGAGGTCCGCCCGGACCGGCACGGTGTTGATGAACATCCCGACCATCGTCTCCACCCCCGGCAGCTCCGCCGGGCGCCCGGAGGTGACCGAGCCGAAGACGACGTCCCGCCGTCCGGTGAGCCGGCCGACCAGGACCGCCCAGCACGCCTGCACGACGGTGTTCAGGGTGAGCTCGTGCCGCCGGCCCCACGCCACCAGCTCGGCGGTCTCGTCCCGGGTCAGCACCAGCTCGGCCGACGCCGGCACCGCCGTCAGGTGACCGTCGAGCTCCGGCGCCACCTTCGTCGGCTCGGAGAGGCCGTCGAGCACGTCGCGCCAGGCCCGCCGGGCTTCCTGCTCGTCCTGGCGGCCGAGCCAGGCGAGGTAGTTCCGGAACGGCGCCACCTCGGGCAGCGCCGCCGCCGGGCCCTGCGCGTACAGGGTGGCCAGTTCGCGGATGAGGATCGGCACCGACCAGCCGTCGGTGGCGATGTGGTGGGCGGTCCAGAGGAACCGGTAGCGGCCGGCCGCGATCTTGATCAGGGTGAACCGGACCAGCGGCGGGTGCGCGAGGTCGAACCGGCGCTCCCGGTCCTCGGCCGCCAGCCGGCCCAGCCGCTCCTCGCGCTCGGGCCCGGGCAGCACGGAGAGGTCGATCTCGGCCCACGGCAGGGCGACCTCGGCGGCGATCAGCTGCACGGCGTCGCCGCCGCGACGGTGCCGGAAGTAGGCGCGCAGGGTCGCGTACCGGCGCAGCAGCGCCGCGCACGCCTGGCGCAGGGCTTCGACGTCGAGCGGGCCGGCGAGGTCCGCGGTGGCCTGCACGGTGTAGACGTCGACGCCGTCGGGGTCGAACTCCGAGTGGAACAGCAACCCCTGCTGCAGTGCGGAAAGCGGCCACGCGTCCTCGATCCGGCCGCCCTCGGGGGCCAGTTCGCGCAGTTCGTCGCCGGTCAGCTCGACCAGCGGCCCGTCGGCCACGGCGACGACGTCGGCACCCGGCTCGCGGACCGAGACCTGCTCGGCGATGGCGGCCGGCGTCCGCCGCTCGAGGATGTCCCGCGGGGTGAGCTCGATACCCGCCGTGCGGGCGCGGCCGGCGACCTGGATCGCGCTGATGCTGTCGCCGCCGAGGGCGAAGAAGTTGTCGTCGATGTACACCCGCGGCACCGAAAGGACCTCGGCGAGGATGTCGCAGACGACGGTTTCGACGGTGTTGCGGGGGCGGCGCCCGACGACCTCGGCCCGGAAGTCCGGGGCGGGCAGCGCCTCGCGGTCGACTTTGCCGTGTTCGGTCAGCGGCAGTTCGCCGAGCACGACCAGCGCCGACGGCACCATGTAGTCCGGCAGCAGCTGCTGGGCGGTGCTGCGCACGGCACCGGCGTCGATCGGGCCTTCGCCGTCGACACCGATGAGGTAGCCGGCGAGCCGTTTGCCGCCGTCGGCGTCGGTGAGCACCCGCACGACGGCGTCCAGCACCCCGGGCACGGACCGCAGGACGCTCTCGATCTCGCCGAGCTCGATGCGGTGGCCGCGGATCTTCACCTGGAAGTCCCGCCGCTCCACGAATTCCAGCTGACCGTCGGGACGCATCCGGACCCGGTCACCGGTGCGGTACATCCGCGCGCCCCGGCCGCCGAACGGGTCCGCGACGAACACCGCCGCGGTCTTGGCCGGGTCGCCGACATAGCCGCGGCCCACGACCAGCCCGCCGACGAACAGCTCGCCGACCGCGCCGGCGGGCACCGGGCGCAGCTCGTCACCCAGCACGTACAGCCGGGAATTCCGGACCGCGTGGCCGATCGGCACCACGTCGACGGCGGACCGGATCACCGCGTGCGTCACGTCGTCCGAGCACTCCGTCGGCCCGTAGGCGTTCACCAGCGGCACGTCCGGGTACCGCGCGGACCAGCGCGCGGTGAGGTCCGGTGGCAGCGCCTCGCCCGTCACGACGAGCCAGCGCAGTCCCGAGACATCGACGGACCGCCCGGCCAGGTCCCAGGAGTCCAGGGCCGCCCGCAGCAGCGACGGCACGACCTCCAGCACCGAAACACCCTCGGCCCGGATCAACCCGAACAACGCGTCCGGGTCGGCCGCGACCGCCCGGGAAACCACCCGGACCCGGCCGCCCACCAGCAGCGGCGCGAGCATCTGCCACACCGAAACGTCGAACGTCACCGGGGCGTTCTGCACCACGAGGTCCGACGACGCCAGGCCGAGGTCCTCCACCTTGGCGAGGAGGTGGTTGACCATCCCCCGGCGGTGCACCATCGCGCCCTTCGGACGGCCCGTCGAACCCGACGTGAAAATCACGTACCCCAGGTCCAGCCCCGCGTCGCCGCGGTGAACCGGCGCCCATTCCGCGTCTTCGGCGTCATCCAGCACGACGATCCCGGCCCCGGTGGCCGCCACCACGGAAGCCGCCAGCTCCTCGTACCCGGCCCCCACCACCACAGCGGTCGCGCCCGCGTCGGCGAGCAACCCGGCCAGGCGGGCCACCGGCATCCCGGCGTCCAGCGGCACGAAGGCGGACCCCGACCAGAGCACACCCAGCACGGCCGCCACGAACCCGGCGCCCGGCTCGGCCAGCACCCCGACCACACCCCGGGACGGAAGCCGGCGGGACAGTGCGCTCGCGCGGCCGGCCAGGGACGCGTAGGACACCCAGTCGCCGCCGTCGGCCACCGCGGGCGCGTCCGGCGAGGCCAGCGCGATGTCGCACACCCGCGACACCACATCGGCCCCCACCTCCCCGGCGGCGCCGACCCCGGCCGCCAGCAGCTCGCCGAGTTCGTCGGCCGACACGACGTCGACCGAGCCCAGGACCGCCGAAGCGTCGGCCTCGGCGAGGCGGCCGACGAACCCGGCGAGCCGCTCCAGGTGGGCCGAGACGCCCTCGGCGTCGTACAGGTCGGGGTTGCCGTTCAGGTGGATCTCGATGATGTCCTCGGTGACGTCGAGGACGGTCAGCGACAGGTCGTTGGTGATGCCGGTCGACAGGTTCATCACGCGCGTGTGGCAGTCGCCGAGCCGCAGGCCGGGCTCGGGCGGCAGCACGTTGACGAACGGGCCGCCGAACGGGCGGCGCTCGTCGCTGCGCACGCCGATGTCCCGGCGGATCTGGTTCACGTGGTAGCGCTGGTGCTTCAGCGTCGCGGCGAGCTCGCCCGACGCCTGGGACAGCAGCTCGGCGATCGTCGTCTGCGGCTCGACGATCATCCGCAGCGGCAGGTAGTTCGCGACCATGCCCGGGGTCGCCCGCGAGCGCACGCCCGCACGCGCCGCGACCGGGACGGTCAGCAGCAGGTCCTTGATGCCCGAAAGCCGTTGCGTGTAGGCCGCCATCGCGGCGATGAAGAACGTCGGCAGCGTCACCTTCGCCGCCGCGGCCGCCTCGCGCACGGCCTTCGCCGTCTCCGCGGGCAGCACCATCGTGCGGCGCAGGAAGCCGCGGGCCGGCGCCGGTTCCTTGCCGGACAGGCTGACCAGGTCGGGCGTGGTGTCGAAGTGCCGGCTCCAGAACGCCTTGTCGCGCAGCCGGTGCGGGGAGTCCTGGTAGGCGAGGTCGGCGTCGAGCAGCAGCCGGAACGGCGGCAGGGCGCTGCGTCCCGGGTCCTCGCCGTTCAGCAGGGCGTTGTAGAGCTCCCCCAGCCGGCGGTGGCAGATCGCCGCGCTGAACCCGTCGCCGATGAGGTGGTGCGTGGTGAGGTACCAGAAGTGCCGCTGCGCGCCGACCTTGATCAGGGCGCCGCGGAACAGCGGGAAGTCTTCGAGGGAGAACGGGTGCCGCATGTCTTCGTGCATCCACTCGAGCGCGGCGGCCTCCGGGTCGGCTTCCCCGGTCACGTCCGGGTAGCGGATCGGGAGGTCGGTCAGCGGCTCGATGAGCTGCCGCGGTTCGCCCTCGACCTCGACGAACCGGGCGCGGAAGCACTCGGCCTCGTCGGCCAGCGCCCGCAGCGCCGTCCGGAACACCTCGACGTCCAGCGGGCCGGAGATGTCCAGGTAGTCCGCCATCGCGTAGGCGAGGCCGCCCCCGGACAGCTGTTCGTCGTACCAGACGTCGGTCTGTGCGGTGGACAGGGGCAGGAACGCGTCGACCGCGGTCATCAGGGCACCTCGAAGAGTGTTTTGGCGTACGGGGATTCGTGTTCGGCACCGTCGAACAGCGCTTCGGGGCCGTAGTTGTCCTTGACCCACTGGTCCTGGTAGATCGTGTCCAGGTAGCGGTCACCGAGGTCGGGCGAGATCACCACCGCCGTGGCCGCGTCGTTCTCCTCCAGCCAGCCCAGTGCGCCCGCCAGCACCATGCCGGAGCCGCCCCCGAGCAGGAAGCCGCTCAGCGCGAGCCGGCGGCAGGCGCGGATCGCGGCCGCCTCGTCGACCCGCACCAGATCGTCCACAAGGGACATGTCGATGACCGGGAACCGCACGCTGGTGCGCACCGCGGTGCTGCGCCGGGCGGCGCGCGGCCCGGGCCCGACGCACTCGACCGCCACGATCCGCACCTGCGGCCGGACCTGCCGCAGGTAGCGGGCGCAGCCGGTGAGGGTGCCGGCCGAACCGACGCCGACGAAGAGCACGTCGAGGTCCGGCACCGTGCGCAGGATGTCCGGGCCGGTGGAGCGGAAGTGGGCCATCCAGTTGCCCGCGTTGGCGTACTGGTCCAGCCAGGTGTAGCCGTCGTTCTCCGCGCACAGCTTGCGGACGAGCCGCAGGCCCGCGGCCGGGTCGGGGGCGACCAGCACCTCGGTGCCGAGGTTCTGCATCAGCTGCCGGGTGAGCAGCGTGCTGCGCGGGTCGGTCACGCAGACGAACCGGTACCCGCGGCTGGCCGCGACCAGGCTCAGCGCCACCCCGAGGTTGCCCGACGACATCTCCACGATGGTCGAGCCCGGGCGCAGCACGCCCGCGCGCTCGGCCAGCGTCACCATTTCCAGCGCCGGCTTGAGCTTGCTCGACCGCGCGAAGTTGAAGCCTTCGCACTTCATCAGGACCCGCCGGCCCACGACGTGGCGGAGGTCGACGTACAGGTCCGTGACGTCGAACTCCTCCGGCCTCGTGATCACCTGCACGACGAACCTCCGGACGACGATTTCCCGGCGTGGGCGGCGAAGGGGTCGCCGCGCCCGACCTTGCCCGCGATCAGGCCCTGGAAGAGGGTGAGCTTCTGGATGTTGCCCGCGCCCTCCATGAACTCGACCCCGCGCGCGTCCCGGACGAGCTTGTCGAGCACGGCGTGGTCCCAGCGGGCTCGCGGCCCGAAGAAGCTGCAGGCGGCGAGGGTGGCTTCTTCGGCCAGCCGGCACGCTTCGGCCTTGGCCGCCGAGGCGAGGTGGCCGCGCGAGCCGTCGGCGTCGACCTCGACGGCGGACAGGTGCACCAGGTGGCGCACGCTGTCGATGCGGTGGCCGAGCGCGTCGAGCCGGTCGCGCTCGGCGCGATCGAGCCGGAGCCGGCCGGCCAGCACGGAGTCGTGGGCGGCCGCGGCGATGCCGACCGCGATCGCGGCGACGCCCGGGCGCAGCCGGTTGAAGGTCTGCACGCACGCCCACATCCCGCGCCGGGCGGGCGACCGGTCCCGGCCGAGCACGCGCTCGGCGGGCACCGCCACGTCGTCCAGCGTCACCTCGCAGATCCGCGCGGCCCGCAACCCCAGTGTCTCGATCGGCTCGGCGCGGTACCCCGGGTCCGCGGTGTCCACCAGGACCGCGGTGACGCCCAGCGGGCCGGGCCCGGTCCGGGCGAACACGACGCCGAGGGCGGCCCGCGCGGCGTTGCCGACGTACTTCTTGCGGCCGTCGAGCCGGTGCACCCCTTCTGCCGCGGGCGAAAGCGCCGTCTCCAGCGCGGCGGCGTCGGATCCCCGGCCGGGTTCGGTGAGCGCGAAGAACGTCCACGTGGGACGTTCGAGGAGCCGTCCGTAGAACCACTCCTTCTGCTCCCGGTCGGCCAGCACGTCGACGAGCACGCCGGACATCGACGCGCCCGGGCCGGCCAGCATCAGGCCGGCGTCACCGCGGGCGAGCTCTTCGAGCACCACCACCCGTTCGATCGCCGTCATGCCGTGGAAGCGGTGCCCGCCCAGGCGCAGGCCGGCGCCCCCGAACTCCGCCGGGATCAGCATGGACGCGAGACAGCGGACCCCGGCGAGGTCCAGGTGCGCGCCGACGCCGTCGGGTTCGAGGTCCAGGCCGGCGCCCGCGGTGCGGAACTCCGCACCCCACTCGCGGGCCGCGTCCCGCAGCGCCCGCAACCGGTCGTCCAGCACCGTCGCCGTCACGCCGCGACCTCCGGGGTGTAGGCCCCGGCGAGCAGCTCGGAGACGTCCGCGACCTCACCCGCGCCGCCCCGGGCGAACCCCGCCGCCCCGAGCAGGCGCAGCAGGACCCGGTCGGACTCGGTGAGCCGGGTGTGCAGATAGGACAGTGCGGCCGGTGCCGGGGTGTCCGCGGTCAGGGCCGCCCGCACCTGGAGCTGGCCGGTCAGCGCCTCGGCGACGGCGCCTTGGACCAGCTGACGGCGCAGCAGCGTGGTGTCCCCGCTCCGGCGGCCACCGAGGTAGCCGAGGGCCGCGTCGAGCAGGGCACCGGACAGGCCCAGCCGCAGCCACACCGACCCGATCGCCAGGACCGGGTCGGCGGGGCCCGCGGGCCGGGGAGTGCGGGCGAGGACCACGGTGCCGCCCGGCAGCTCCGCGGTCCGGACCACGAGCACGTCGCCGTCCACCGGCAGCGTCGGCAGCGTCGGCAGGACTGCGGCCCCGCCGGCACCGAACACCGGCGCCCCCGCCGGCAGCGCGGCGTGCAGCGCGGCCAGCGCCGGGGCCATCCCTTCCGCCCGCGCGATGTCGTGGCACCGCAGCCAGGTCGCCGTGATCGGCGGCGAGATCGTGGTCATCGCTCAGGCGGCCATTTCCGCCGAGACGAACCGGGCCAGCGACCCCACCGACTCGAAGTGGCTCATTTCCAGGTTCTCCGCGTCGAACTCGATGCCCAGCGCCTCTTCCAGCTGCATCAGCAGTTCCAGCACGCCGGTGGAGTCGAGACCCGCGTCCGCGAGCCGGGTCTCCGGGCCGAGGTCGGGCACCTCCGTCTCCAGCACGGACTCGAGTGCGGCGCAGATCCCCGCGACGACGCGGTCGTCCAGGACCTCCGTCGGTTCAGCCACGGTTTCCGTCACAGTGCTCACCATTCCCTTCGTCAAGACAGCAGTCGTTACCCACGGGCCCGGAACCGGGCCTCGAGTTCTTCGGTTTCGCTTCCTAGCCCGCGACGACCCGGTCCAGCAGGGCGAGGCCGCGTGCCTCGCGCCGCCGCAGTCCCCGGGAGGTGCGCAGCGGGTCCCAGCCCGGCTCGCGGTCCGGGAGCAGCTCGGGATTCCCGAGTGGACCGTCGTCGAGGACCGGCCGGCCGAGGATCGTCGACGCGCACTGGGCACCCCCGGTGGCGCAGCCGACGATGCCGCCCCCGTGCAAGATGCTCTGCCCGGTCAGGTAGAGACCGTCGACCCCGGAACCGATATCGGGTCGTTGCCCGACGCGGCCCCAGGTCTGCAGGCCGTACGCCGTGCCGCCGGTCGAAAGCGTGTAGCGCTCCTGGGTCAGCGGCGTCGACGTTTCGACGTGCACCATGTTCGCGCGGAACGGCCCGATCGCCGCCTCGGCCAGGTCCAGCATCTGCTCGGTCAACCGGTCCTTCGCGCCGACGTAGGCTGGCTCACGCCGGTACCGGGCGCCGTGCGCCGGGCCGTCCGTGAGCCCCCAGGGCGCGTACCCGGGCGGGCAGGCGGTCATGATCTGGAAGTTCGTGTGCCCCGGCGGGCACGCCGCGCCCGGCACCGGATCCTTCAGGGAGGCGAAGGACAGGAACGCGAACGGCAGTTCGTCGAGGCTGCCCGACTCCACCTTTGCGTAAGCGGCATCGACGTCTTCGTCCGGCCAGTACCAGATGTTCGCGCTCGGCAGCGCGAGTTCCTTGTCGAGGGCGACGTAGCAGACCGCCAGCGGCAGGCGCATGGTCGCCGTCTCGGCGCGGGCCACGACCGGCTCGGGCAGGTTTTCCCGGCCACCGCACAGTTCCAGGACCGTGCGGCAGTAGTCCGCATTGGACACCACCACCGGCGCGCGGTGGACCGTGCCGTCGGTCAGCCGGACACCGGCCGCCCGGCCGTCCTCGATCAGGATCCGGTCGACCCGGGTGCGGGTGAGCAGCGTGCCGCCGTGCGACTCCAGCAGCTCGACGAACGACGCGGCGATCACCTGGCCGCCGCCCTCCGGGTAGTAGGCGCCGCGGAGGTAGTCGTCGAGCATCATCGTGTGCGCGACGACGAGCGTGCTCGCCGGGGCCGAGCCGTAGTTCCCGGACTGGGCGGCCAGCACGGTGCGCGCCCGGGCCGACAGGCCGCAGTGGTCGAACAGCTGCGCCAGCGTCCGGCGGCTCCAGCGCAGCATCACGGCCGGCACCTTCGCGCCCGGGCCGGCCGCGAAGGCGGGCTGGCGGCACGCCTGCGCGATCGCCGAGCAGATGTCGAGGTAGCGGGTGATGCCCTCGGCCTCGGCGGGCAACGCGGCCCGCAGCCGGTCGGCATAGCGGTCCCACCCGGCCGGCACGTCCACCGTGACGCTCGGCAGCACGATCCGGTCGAAGCCGTCCGGGTCCATCGGGTGGAAGCGCACCCGGTCGCCGAGGCCGAGCCCGGTGAGCACCCGCGGCAGCAGGCCGTCCGGTCCGCAGTCGCCGAGGTAGTGCACCCCGACGTCGAACTGGTAGGCCCGCCGCCGCCGGAACACGTGGCTGTTGCCGCCCGCGACGTCGTGCTGTTCCAGCACGAGCACCCGCATCCCGCTGGCGACGAGGTACCCGGCGCACACGAGGCCGCCGATCCCGGAGCCCACCACGATGGCGTCCCAGCGGCCGGCGGCCGTCTCTTCTGTGTCCACGCCCCGACGCTATGCCGGAGCGGTGACCTCGGGCTGACCGCGCGCTGACAATCCAGGGGGAGAGAGTCGTCAGCGCCTCACTGGGGTCCCCGGCCCGCCCGAGGTCACCTATTCAGGGGCGAGCGTCGAAGGCGACGGCCTGGTGCGCAACGTGAACCACGTCGGCGCACAGGTGGCCACCACCGTCAGCACGACGGCCAGCCCGAGTATCACCAGATATATCCACAAAGGACCCGACGGGACGGGGCTGTCCGAGACCGCCGCGCTGAACGGCACCAGCATCGACGCGGCGACCAGGGTGCCGAGGAAGACGCCGATGGCGGCCACGATCCCCGCCTCCACGGCCATCATCCGCATCACCTGGCCCCGGGTCGACCCGATGAGCCGCTGCAGCCCGAACTCCCGCCGCCGGTCCGCCGTCGCCATCACCAGGGTGTTCACCATGGAGATGGCGGCGTACACGAGCAGCAGCCCGACGATCAGGTAGTTGACCCAGGCGTTGGCCTGGACCTCCGCGACGAACGCCTTGGTCAGCGCCTCCCGGCCGGCCACCTGCACGCCGTCCGCTCCCCCGACCTGGCCGCGCAACGCGGCGAGCAGGTCGGCTTCCCCGGTGCCGGGTTTCGCCATGACGAGGATCCGGTCGGCCGCGCCCGCCGCGGTGTGCGGCGCGAGCGTCTCGGCCGGCATCAGCGCGGAAGCGGAGGCCGCCGTGGTCCGCAGCGTCGCGACGACGTCCAGGGTGGCGTCGGAGCCGTCGCCCAGCCGCATGACGATCTTCGCGCCCACGCCGGCCCCCAGCCGCTGGGCGAGGTCGGCGGGCAGGGCGATCGTGTTGCCGTGCAGGGCGTCGAGCTTCCCGTCGGCGACGATGCTCCCCCACGCCTGCGCGATGCCGTCCGCGGTGACCCCGGTGAGGTCCACGCCGTCCTCGTCCTGCGTCGGGTCCGACGGCTTTTCGTTGTACCCCTTGCTCGTCACGAACGCCGTCGCGCCACCGACGCCGGGCGCCTGCTGTACCTTGGCGACCAGGTCCGGAGGCAGGTCCCCGGTCGCCGACGTCACCACGGCGTCGGCGAGCAGCGAGTCGGAGTACTGCTTCTCCGCGACCGCCACCTCCGTGGTCTGGAAGTACAGCATGAAGATCGCCAGCCCGGTGGCCAGCATGATCGGCGTGACCGCACCGGCCATCGGCATCCAGCGGGCCCGGGCGTTCAGCGAGGCCAGGTAGCCGGGCAGGCCGCCGAGCGCGTGGATCGGCCGCCGCAGCAGCCCGGCGAGCAGCTTGGTGAGCCCGGGCGCGAACAGGGCGACGGCGGTGGCCACCAGCGTCACGGCCGGGCCTGCCGTGCTCGCCGCGAGCGGGCCGTCGACCACGGTGATCGTGAGGTAGGCCAGCGCCACCGCGCCGATCAGGCTGGACACGCCCAGCCAGAGCCGCGTCGGCGTCAGCCAGCGCGTGGGGATCGCCGTTTCCCGCATGGCTTCGACGGGCCGGGTGCGGCCGGCGTACCGGGCGGCGACGAACGCGGCGCCCCACGCCGAGCCCAGGCCGACGATCGCGGCGGCGACGACCGGGTAGAAGCCCTGCTCGAACTTGAGCACCGGCTGGATCACGCCGAACCCGGTCAGCCGCCCGAAGAGCCAGTCGCCGAGCAGCATGCCCGGGAAGATCGCCAGCGCCGTGCCGAGCGCGCCGATGATCATCGACTCGCCGGTGATCATCCGGCTCAGCTGGCGCGGGGTCGCGCCGATCGCCCGCAGCATCGCCACCTCACGACGGCGCTGCTGCACCGAAAGCGTCAGCGTGCTGGCGACGACGAACATCGCGACCTGCGCCGCGAGGCCGCCGAACACGGCGGCGAGGATGATCAGCAGCTCGCCGTCGCCGGCCGCCCTGGCGAACTCGGCGGAGCCGCGGGCGTCGCCGGTCAGCGTCACCGCGTGCTGGTCCCGTACCGCGGCCGCGATCTGCGCGCTGACGGCGGTCACGTCGGCCCCGGGCGCGAGCTGCACCCCGAAGGCGTCGACCTGCCCGGCCGCGGGCCGCAGGCCGCCGGCCTCGGCGGGCGAGAAGAACACCGCGTCGCCCGCCATCCGCCGGCCGGCGTCGGCGACGCCGGTGACCTGGTAGGAGCGGACGCCGCCGTGGACGGCGATGTCGGCCTTGCTGCCGGCGTGCGCGCCGATCCGGCCGGCGGTGGCCGAGTCGAGCACGACTTCGCCCTCGCGGATCGGGGCCACGCCTTCGGTCAGCCGGTAGGGCGCCAGCTCCGCGGAAACCCAGCTGTGGCCGGCCTGCGTGCCGGGCACGGAGGACCCGCCCGGGTCGGCGAGCACGTCGGCGTGGAAGGAGACGTCCGGGACGACGTGAGCGACGCCGGGGACCCCGCTGATCGTGTTCGCGAGGCCTTCGCCGAGCCGGACGCGCTCGGACAGTGTCGCCGTTTCGTGGTAGGCGTCTTCACCGTGGCCGACCGTGGGCAGGTCGTAGGACTGGTTGCCCGCCACCACGATCGGCGCGGCGGCCAGCCGCTGCGGCGGGATCACGGTCCGGACGCCGGTTTCCATCAGGCCGCCGCAGGCGAGCATGACCGCGGTGCCGACGAACACCGAGACGAGGGTGGCGATGAAGCCACCGGTGCGGTAGCGCAGGGTGCGCAGGACGAGGGCCAGCATCAGCGCGTCAGCTCACTCAGCCAGGGTCCCTCCGGGGACCGTTGTTCGGTGCGGGCGACCAGCGCGGTCATCCGGCGGGCCACCTCTTCGGGGTTCGGCTGCCGCAGCTCGTCGACGACCCGGCCGTCGGCGAGGAACAGCACGCGGTCGGCGTAGGAGGCGGCGACCGGATCGTGCGTGACCATCACGATGGTCTGGCGGGACGCGTTCTTCGCCTCCCGCAGCAGGGAAAGGACTTCCTGCGCCGAGCGCGTGTCCAGGGCCCCGGTCGGCTCGTCGGCGAAGATGACTTCGGGGTGCGTGACGAGCGCCCGCGCGATCGCCACCCGCTGCTGCTGCCCGCCGGAGAGTTCCGCGGGCCGGTGGTGGCGCCGCTTGCCGAGTCCGACCTGCTCGATCACCCGGCGCACGAAGGCCGGGTCGGCTCGCCGGCCGGCGAGCCGCAGCGGCAGTGTCACGTTCTGCTCGACGTCCAGCGCGGGCAGCAGGTTGAAGGCCTGGAACACGAAGCCGATCCGGTCGCGCCGCAGCTTGGTCAGCTCGATCTCGCGCATCGCGCTGAGGTCCGTGCCGCCGAGGGTGACCGTGCCGGACGTCGGTTTGTCCAGGCCGGCCGCGCAGTGCAGCAGCGTGCTCTTGCCGGAGCCCGACGGCCCCATCACCGCGGTGAACGTGCCGCGGGCGAAGCCCGCCGTCACGTTGTCGAGGGCGAGGACCTGGGCCCCGTTCTTGCCGTACGCCTTGCGTACGGACAGCAGCCGCACGACTTCGACCGTGTCGTCTTGCTGGTACATCTGCGGCTCCCCTGCCGTGGCTTCGATCCCTTACCGCGACCACGTTACGAAGCCGCGGGCCGGTTTCCGAGGGTGCTAGGGAGCGGACTTATGCGGGGGTTAGCACTACCGCGGAGAACGAGCCCACCTGCGCATAATGGGCGCCATGACTAGCGGAAGCCCGGTCGCCGCCATGACGCGGTCGCTGCTGCGCGACGGCGGCCTGGCGACAGTGCGCGGCAGCGCGCTCGCCGTGGTCGCGGTGACCGAACTCGTGATGTTCGTCGTCGTGGTCACCGCCGGTTCGCTGCTCGGGGTGGGCATCGGCCTCTTCGTGCTGCCCCCGGCCGTGCTGCTGATGCGGCACCTGACCAACGGCGTGCGCGCGTCGGCCGCGGCGTGGTCGGGCGTGCGCATCCCGGCGCCGTACCTGCCGGAGCCGGCGGGCGCCGGCTCGCCGCTGCGCCGCTGCCACCACCTGCTCGGCGACCGCGCGAACTGGCGCGACGTGCTGTGGCTGCTGGTGGACAGTTCACTGGGGATCCTGCTCACCCTGACGCCGTTGCTGCTGATCCTGCACGGCCTGCGCGGGCTCGCGATGCCGTTCCTGATCGGCTCCGACGCGGCCGACTGGCTGGGCAGCTGGTACGTCGTGATCCCGGTGGACGACCAGCCGACGGCCTGGTTCGCGGCCATCCTCGGCCTGGCGCACTTCCCGCTGGCGCTGTGGAGCGCGCCCCACCTGCTCCGGCTGCACGCGAAGCTGGCGGCCACGCTGCTGTCGCCGACCGAGGTGACCCGGCTGACGAACCGGGTGCAGCACCTGTCGGAGAGCCGCGACGACGCGGTGGGCTCCCAGGCGACGGAGCTGCGCCGCATCGAGCGCGACCTGCACGACGGCGCGCAAACCCACCTCGTCGCGATGGGGATGACGCTGGACGCGGCGATGCGCGTGCTGGATTCGCACCCCGAAGCCGCGCGGTCCTTGATGGACGAAGCGAAGAACAGCTCGGCGAAAGCGTTGCAGCAGCTGCGAGACCTGGTCCGCGGCATCCAGCCGCCGGTCCTGGTCGACCGCGGCATCGCGGACGCGATCCGCACCCTGGCCCTGGAAAACCCGCTGCAGATCGCGACGACGATCGACCTGCCCGGCCGCCCGTCCCTGGCGGTCGAGACGGCGGCGTACTTTTCGGTGTCCGAGGTGCTGAACAACGCGGTGAAGCACTCGGGCGCGCAGACGGGCGAGATCAACGTGCACTACGAGTTCGGCCGCCTGGTGATCAACATCAGCGACACCGGCCGCGGCGGCGCGAGCACGGAGAACGGGACCGGGTTGCGGGGCATCGAAAAGCGGCTGGCCCCCCTCGACGGGTTCATCACCATCCTCAGCCCGCTGGGCGGCCCGACGATGGTGACGATCGAGATCCCCTGCGCCCTCGAGCGCTGAGCTACCGCCGCTTCCCCCACCGCCCGTCGTCCGGTTCCTCGCCCCGCCGCAGCGCGTCGAGGTAGGCGCGGTCGGTGGCGAAGCGGGCCGCCACTTCAGGTCCCTTCGCGACGGACCCGTGGCCGGGGATGAGCACGTCCGCCTGCCGGGCCGCCTCCTCCAGCCGGTCCAGCGCCGCCGGATAAGCGACCTCCTGACCGTCTCGGCGCGGGTCGAGGAGCGGGATCAGGACGTCGGAGAGCATGTCGCCGACGAGCAGCACGCCCCGGTCGGCGAGCAGCAGGGCGGCGTGCCCGGCGGCGTGCGCGTCGTGCTCGATGAGCTCGCCCGGCAGCGGTCCGCCGTCCGCGGGCAGCGGCGTGACGAGCGCGACCAGGTCGGCCGGGACGTCCGGCGCGGTCTCCACCGCCATCGCCTGTGCACGCTCCCGGGCTTCGGTGGCCACCGCCGCGCAGGGCGCCGTGGCGTAACGCGGGACGTCGCCGAACCGGGGGTGCCAGAGCAGGTGGTCGAAGTGCGGGTGGGTGCTGAACCCGGCGACGACCGGAAGACCCAGCCGCTCGACGTCGTCGGCGAGCTGGTCCAGTTCGGCACCGGTGATCCCGGGATCGACCAGGACGAGCCCGGTTTCCCCGCGCACCACGATGCTGTTGCTCCAGACCCACTCGCTCTGCCGGACCCAGACGCCGTCGGCCACTTCGTTCAGCATCGGGACACTCTAGTGCTTCAGGTACGCCAGCACCGCCAGCACACGCCGGTTCGCGTCCTCGGACTGCGGCAGGTTCAGCTTCGCCAGGATGTTGTTGATGTGCTTGGAAACCGCCTTCTCCGACACCACCAGCACCCCCGCGATGTTGCTGTTGGACCGGCCCTCCGCCATCAGCTTCAGCACCTCGCGCTCACGGGCCGTCAAGCGCTCCAGGCGGTCGTCGCGGGTGTTGTGGGTCAGCAGGCGGGTCACCACGTCCGGGTCCATCACCGTGCCGCCGGCCGCGACC
The DNA here is from genome assembly GCF_040674975.1 of Amycolatopsis sp. NPDC049688. Taxonomy (NCBI): domain Bacteria; kingdom Bacillati; phylum Actinomycetota; class Actinomycetes; order Pseudonocardiales; family Pseudonocardiaceae; genus Amycolatopsis; species Amycolatopsis sp. NPDC049688. The sequence continues at coordinate 788,798 of NZ_JBFANY010000001.1, read as the reverse complement.
TGGCGGACCGCGTCGACGAACTGGTCGCCGTGGAACACGCGGTCCTTCAGCAGGTAACCCACCGAACCCTCACCGTCGGCGAGGAGTTCGTCGGCGTACAGGCGTTCCACGTACTGCGAAAGGACCAGCACCGGGAAACCCTGCATCCGGCGCCGGGCTTCGATCGCCGCGCGCAGGCCCTCGTCGGTGAACGACGGGGGCAGCCGGATGTCCACGATCGCGATGTCCGGCCGCTCGCGCAGCATCGCCTCCAGCAGGTCCGGTCCGTTGTCCACCGCCGCGCTGACCTCGAAGTCGTGCGCCTCGAGCAGCCGCACCAGCCCGTCCCGGAGCAGGAACTGGTCCTCGCCGATGACCACGCGCACTTGTCCGTCCCCCACCCTGAGCCCGTTGACGACCACCATCATAGGGGCCCGGTCAGGCGGGCTCGGTCACCACGCAGACACCCAGCGCGCGGTGGTCCGGGTCGTAGTCGGCCAGCACGAGGGGGCCCGCGGCGCCGTCCGCGAGCGGCGCCCACAGGCCCGTGCACGGGTACTCCGCCGGCGCGGCGGCGGCCCCCGGCCACGCTCCCGTGCGGGCGAGCCCGGGCCCGGTGACCGCGGTGCCCGGCGGCCGGAACCCGGCCACGGCCGCGGGCGCCACCCCCGGCACGACACCGGCGCGGAGCGCGCGCCCGCCGCCGGGCTCGAACAGCAGCGCCGCGGCGGCGTCGCCGACGTGTTCCGGGGTGTCGTACGGCGTGACACCCTGGTCCATGACCAGCACCAGGACCCGCCGGAAACCGTGCCGCCGCACGTAGGAAGCCGCGATCCGCAGCGCGCTGAACGGCGCCAGTGCGCCCTGCCCGGACACGGCGAACACCAGCGGCCCGCCCGGGAGCACGGCCGTGAGGTGCACCGGCGCCGACAGCCGCGGGTCGAACTCGGGCGCCGCGTGCGCGACGACCGCCAGGTCGATCCGCTCGCCGGACAGCTGCCCGGCGAGCAGTTCCCGCGCCATCGCGAGGAAGGTGTTGCCCCGCGCGCGCGTCACCCGGCTGGGGCGGAAGCCGATCTCGTGCCCGCGGCTGAGGTCGGCGAAGTAGTGGTGCAGCTCGGGGACGTCGATTTCCCGGTCCCCTGGCCCGAATTCGCGCCGGATCGCCAGCGCCAGGGGCAGCGGGAACGGCCGCAGTCCCGCCGGTGGTGCGGCGGACAGGACCGGGGCGGCGGCACGGTACATCGCCTAGCGCTCCGCGCCCGCGGCGGCCAGCGGGGCGAACTCGTGCAGGTGCTGGCGGCGCAGCAGGTCCGCCGGCTGGTCCCGTTCGCTGACCAGGTGCGCGCGCCCGCCGTAGACCAGCACCTCGGCCGGGTAGCCGTGGCTGAGGAACAGCACCGGGGACGCCGTCGGGCCGTAGGCACCGGACCGGGTGACGCCGATGAGGTCGCCGCTGCGCACCGGCGGCAGGGCGGCCTTCTTGGCGAGCACGTCGTTGGGCGTGCACAGCGGCCCGGTCACCTGCCAGGTTTCGGTGGCCGGCTCGTCGATCCGGTTGAGCAGGCGGATCGGGAAGTCGCGCTTGACGTAGGAGCCGATGCCGACGGCCGCCATGTGGTGGTTGGTCCCGCCGTCGGCAACGGCGAAGTTCTGCCCCATCGAGGTCTTGGTGTACCGGACGCGCACGACGTAGGTCCCGGACGTGGCGGCCAGGTACCGGCCGAGTTCCATCACCAGCCGCGTCGCCGGGTGCCGCTGCGCGAACTCGTCGATCACCGGGTTCAGCAGCGAGGCCAGCCGATCGCGGTCGAGGTCCGTTTCGCCGTCGAAGTACGCGACCCCGAGCCCGCCGCCCACGTCGACCATTTCCAGCGGGAAACCGAGGTACCGCGAGACGCGTTCGGCGAGGTCGAAGATCCGCCGCGTGTTCTCGACGATCGGCTCCTCGTCGAGGATCCGCGTTCCCATGTAGACCTGCACGCCCATCAGCCGCAGGTTCGGGTGCCGCTCCACGAGCCCGGCCGAGGCGAGCAGCTGCTCTTCGTCGATGCCGAACTGGCGCGGCTTGCCGCCCATGGTCAGCCCCGAACCCTTGACCGCGAAACTCGGGTTCACGCGCAGCGCGACCCGCGCTTCGATCCCCCGCTCGCGCGCGAGGTCGTCGAGGAGCCGGAGCTCGCCGAACGATTCGCAGACCACGGTGTGGACACCCTCGTCGAGGCAGGCAGCCAGTTCCGCCGCGCTCTTGCCCGGGCCGAGGAAGATGATGTCGGCACCGGCCACACCCGCGCGGCGGGCGGTGATCAGCTCGGCCATCGACGAAACCTCGGCCCGCGCGCCGTGGGCGTGCAGCAGGCCGCAGACCGAGATGTTCGGATTGGACTTCAGGGAGTAGAAGATCTCCAGCCGCGGGTGCAGCCGTTCGCGCAGCGCGGTCAGCCGGCCGCCCAGCTCGTCGCCGTCGTAGACGAACAACGGTGTGCCGTAACGCTCCGCGAGTTCGGTGATGCCGATACCCTGGATCTCGAACTCGACACTCATGAAGCGCTCCTCATTTCCGGAAGACCATGGCGGAAAAGGTCGACCCCAGGCCGACCGAGATCATCAAGTAGCAGGCCCCGGGCGCCAGCAGGCCCAGGCCGTTCGCGGTGTGGTGGTTGAGGAACGGGTCGGCGCAGAAGCTGTGCCCGGTCGTCCCCACGTTGTCGAGGAAGATCCGGCTGCGCGGGATGTCCAGCGCCCCGCTCGCGCGGACCCACGAGATCTTGTTGACGTTGTGCGGCAGCACCATGGCGATGTCGTCGGAAGTGAGCCCCGCCGCCGCGATGGCCTCCCGCGCGACGTCCGCGACGGCGCCGGGGTAGATGCGCCGGAACTCCGCGGCCTGCTCGTCGTCGAGGATGACTTCGCCGCCCGGGCCGCCGAGCGTGGTGGTGGCGTAGCCGAGCAGGGTGTCCTGCCCGTCGCCCGGTCCGACGAGGACCGCCGCCGTGGCCTCGCCCATGATCGCGACGTCGGGGATGACCTGCGCGGAGTGGGTGAACGCCTTTTCCCCGGTGAGGATCAGCGCGAGCGCGTCGGGATCGCCGTCGGCGGCCAGCAGCGTGCCGCACAGGTCGACCGCGAGCAGCCCGGAGGCGCAGGCGTGGTCGGTGACGGTGAACATCGTCGCGTGGGCCAGGCCGAGCGCCTCCCGCACCCCGAGCATGGGGTTGACGGGATAGGGACTGGCGGCCGGCATGGTCTTGGCGCGCACGACGTACCGGACGCGTTCTTCCTGCCCGGCCAGGAAATCGAGCTTGCTGACCGCGCCGAGCAGCAGGTCCGCTTCGGACTCGTCCGACCGGCACACTTCGGACAGGCCGTACATCCGGCGGAACCGCCGCAGCTGCGTGGCCGACAGCCCCAGCTCGTCCTGCAGCGATTCGATCGGGACGGTCCTGGGCACGTAGGCGGACACCGCCACCAGCGAAGTCATCGCGCCGTCACCCTCCCGGTCCTGCCGATCGTGCTTGCCCGGCAAGGATTGCCGCGGACGCTGACGGCGCACTGACGACCTGCTGACCCGGCGATCAGCCGTCGGCGCCGGCCACTCCCGCGACCGCTCACGCCTCCGCGTTACGGCTCGGGCCGCCGTCAGCCGGACGGCTCGCCGAAAGCCTTGAGCAGCAGCCGGTGCAACGTCTCCCGCTCCCCCGGGCTCAGCCGGCCGAACAGCTCGGCGGTGACTTCGCTTGAGACCTCTTCGACCTTCCCGACCGTGGCCCGGCCGTCCCCGGTCAGGGTGAGGACGTGCCGGCGGCGGTCCTCGGTGTCCCGCTCCCGCAGCACCCAGCCGGCGGCTTCGAGCCGGTCGAGCACCTTCACCAGGTCGCTGCGGTCCAGGCCGAGCCGGTCGGCGACGCGCTGCTGGGACAGCGGGCCGGATTCGCCGATGCAGACCAGTACGTAGAACTCGCGCAGGGACACCCCGGATCCGGCCAGCTCGGCGTCGATCCGGCTGACGCCGGTGCGGTGCAGGTGTCCCATCAAGTAGGTGGGCCAGCGCAGCAGGGCACGGGGACGCTCGGGGGGCAAGGGGGCCATGCCGCGAATCCTAGGACAGGTACCGCGGGTTGGCTCAATTGTAGGGATACCCTACAGTAGGAGTCATGAACGAAACCGTCCTCATCACCGGAGCGAGCCGCCCGCAGGGTCTCGGCTTCGCCGTCGCCCGCGCGTTCGCGACCCGCGGCTACCACGTCGTCCTCGCCGGCCGGGACGCCGACCGGGCCGGCGCCCTGGCCGGCCAGCTCACCGGCGAAGGACTCTCCGCCGACGCGATCCGGCTCGACGTCACCCTCCCGGCGGACGTCGCAGCGTGCGTCGAGTTCCTGCGCACCCGCGCCGGCCGGCTCGACGTGCTGGTGAACAACGCCTCGACCATGCCGGACTTCACCGCGTTGTCCCTGCTCGACGCCGACCTGGCCGAAGCCCGCGCCGCCTACGACGTCGACGTCCTCGGCGCGCTGGCGCTCGTGCAGGCGTGCCTGCCGCTGCTGCGGGCCGCGCCCGCCGCGCGGATCGTCAACGTCTCCAGCGCGGCCGCCGCCCAGCTCACCGCCGGGACCGGCGGCGTCCGGGCGCCCGGTCACTCGCTGGCGAAGTACGCCCTCGACGCGCTCACCACGGCCCTCGCGGCCGAACTGCGCGAAAGCGGCATCCTGGTCACCGGCGTCGACCCCGGCTCGGTCGCCACCCACCCGGAGCGCGGCGACGACGCCGACGACCGCTCCCCCGCGGAAGCGGCCCTCGACGTCGTCCGGGCGGCGCTCAGTGCCGCCGCCCCAGCGCCTCTCGCTTGACGAAGCCGATCACCCCGGTGGCGACGAAGAGCACCGCACCCACGATGATCAGCCAGAACAGCCCCTTGACGACGATGCCGAGCACGACGAGCACGGCCCAGATCACGAGCAGGGCGACGAGGATTCCCATGGCGGTCCCCTTCCGGACGGTCAGGAAGGGGATACCCGGCGCACAGGCCGGCTACGCACCCCCGCAGCGTTCCCGGCCGTCCCAGGTCCCGGGCACTCCTCAGCCGGGATCCGCTTGCCCAAGGTGACGAACAGCAGGACCAGGCCCACGGTCAGCAGGATGTGCCCCAGCCCGGCGACCAGGGCGAGTGCCTCGCCGGCCGGCTTCCCCAAGACGGTCAAGGTGCCTTTGAGCGTCATGGCGCCGACGGTGACGGCCAGGCCCGCGTTGTAGATCCCGAAGAACCACCGGAACAGGCCGTGGCCGGTCAGGTCGAACAGCTTGTCCAGGGCCAGCACGATCAGGAAGAACAGCATGCCGAGCGCCAGGATGTGCGTGTGCACCACGGCGAGCTGGGTTTCGCCGGTGAAGCCGGTGATCTTGGTGAGTTCGCGGTAGCCGAGCCCGCTGACCAGCCCGAGGACCAGGTACACGTGCGCGGTGTTGAGGATCGTTCTCATCGGTGCCTTCACGGGGTTTCGGTGGTGCCGCGCCGGTCCCAGGCCGGGCTGGTGCGGAAGTAGGTGTCGTAGAGCTCTTGGACGTCCGAAAGGGACTGCGGGGGCTGCTGGCCGTAGGCGATGCGTTCCAGGTGGCGGAAGTACTCGAAGCGTTCGACGCCCGGGGTGATGACGATGAGGATGTCGGCGTCGTGGCCCGGGGCCGCGGCGAAGGCGTGGGCCAGTCCCGGGGGCACGACCACGAGGTCGCCGCGTTCCGCGGTCACCACCTGGTCGCCCGACAGCAGCTGGGCGGTCCCGTCGAGCAGGTAGAACAGCTCGGCGGAATTCGCGTGGTGGTGGGGTTTCGCGCCGTCGGCGCCGTCGGTGAGGGTGACGCGCTGGGTGGACAGCGCACCGCCGGTCGACCCGGCGTCGGCCAGCAGCCGCACGGTCGTGGGGGCCCGGCCGATGACTTCGGCGTCGGCCGCGCGGACGACCAGGGAATCGGTGAAGCCGGGCAGGACGAGCGTCATCGGAGGGAGTCCTTTCGGGTGCGGCGAGGTGCCGCTGCGCGAGGGGCGGTGGCCGTCCGGCCGGGCAGGGCACCGTCGACCGCGGCCGGGGTGCGTTCGCGGGCTCCCGGGCACGGCGTGGTCATGTCGTGCAGCCTCGCGCGGACGGCTTGGAATCCACTTGGAACGGTTGGGATGATCACGGCATGGTGTGGCTTCGCGTGCTCGGGCCGATCGCGGCCGAGCGGGACGGTGTCCCGGTCCCGCTCGGCGGCCCGCGGCAGCGCGCGGTGCTCGCCATGCTGGTGGCCGCCCGCGGCCACGTCGTCCCGGTCGACCGGATGATCGAGAACCTGTGGCGCGGCGAGCCACCGGCCAAGGCACTGGTGTCGCTGCAGGCGTACGTGTCGAACCTGCGCAAGCTCCTGGAACCCGGCCGTCCCCCGCGCGCGCCGGCGCGGGTGCTGGTCAGCGCGCCGCCGGGGTACGCGCTGAGCCTGCCGGAGGAGGCGGTCGACGCGTGGCGGTTCGAGGGGCTCTTGCGCACCGCGCGCACCCTGACCGGCGAGCGAGCGCGGGCGGCGCTGACGGAAGCGCTGGCGCTGTGGCACGGCCCGGCGTTCGCGGAGGTCGCGGACGAGGAGTGGGCCCGGGCGGAGGCATCGGCCCTGACGGAGGCGCGCCACATCGCCCGCGAGCTCGGCGTGGCGGCGGCCTTGGACCTGGGGGACGCCACCGCGGTGACGGCCGAGGCGGAGGCATTGGCGCGCGAGGAGCCCCTGCGGGAGGAGGGCTGGCGGCTGCTGGCGCTGGCGTTGTGGGGAAGCGGCCGGCAAGGGGACGCTTTGGAGGCGCTGCGGCGGGCCCGGAAGGTGTTCGCGGAGGAGCTCGGCTTGGATCCCGGGCCGGTGCTGACCGAAGTCGAGACGGCGATCCTGGCCCAGCGCGACGTCCTGCCGGGAAAGGCGCGGCTGGTGGCCACCGCGGAAGGCGGGCCACGTTCGGAGGCTGCCGGGGCGTTGGTACCGCGGCGGCCGGCCATGGCAGGCCTTGGCCTCGCCAACGATCCCGGCCGGCCGCAGCCGGCCACCCCCGGCACCAGCCATCCACGCGACCCCGGGCTGCCTATGCCGCTGCGGCCGGGCACGGCAGGCCTCGGCCACCCGCACACTCCCGGGCCTCAGCCACTGCGGCGGGGCACGGCGGTCCTCAACCCCCCGCCCAATCCCAGCCATCCGCACACACCCGGCCAGCCGCAGCCGGCCACCCCCGGTCCCACCCGCCCGATCACCTCCGCACTGCCGTCACCACCCCCCGGCGCGGGCCTCTTCCTCGGCCGGGAAGCCGAAATCGCCGCCCTCACCTCCCTCGCCGCCGCCGGTGGGGGGATCGCTCTCGTGACCGGCGAAGCCGGGCTCGGCAAGTCCGCCCTGCTCGCCGCCCTGAGCCGGCGGCTGACCGCCGATGGCTGGCTCGTCGCGACCGGCCGGTGCCCCGAAACCGCCGGGGCTCCCGCCGCCTGGCCGTGGACCGAAATTCTCACCGAAGTGGCCCGCACGGTCCCTGCCCCGGCCGCCCTCGCGCCTCTCCTGGCGGCCGATCCTGCCGAGCCTCCCGCCGACCCCGCCGCCGGCCGGTTCCGGTGGCACCGCGCCGTGTGCTCCTGGCTCGCCGGTGCGGGCCCGGTCGCGATCCTGCTCGACGATCTCCACTGGGCCGACGCCGAAACCCTCGCGCTGCTCGCCGCCGCCGGCGCCGGGCTCGAACGTGCCCACGTCCTGCTGGTCGCCGCCTTCCGGCCCGGCGAAAACGGCGAAAGCGACGAAAACGCCGGGCGCCTCCGGGAAACCCTCGCCACGCTGGCGGCCCGCGCTCCCCTGCGGCTGCCGCTCGCCGGGCTGCCGGAGCGGGCCGTCGCCGAGGTCGTCGAGGCACTCTGCGACGTCCCGGTCGACGAGCACACGATGGCCGCCCTGGCCCGGCGGACCGGCGGAAACCCCTTCTACGTCAGGGAAAGCGCGCGGCTGCTGCGCAGCGAGGGCGCCTTGGTCGCCGTCTCCGAGGTGCCGGACGGGGTGCGGGACGTGCTGCGGCGCCGGCTCGCGCGGCTGCCCGCGGCCACCGTGTCGGTGCTGCGGCTGGCCGCGGTCGCCGGGCGGGAAGCCGACGTCGAAGTGCTCGTCGAAGCGGCCGGCACCGACGAGGACGGCGTGCTGGACGCGCTGGAAGCCGGGCTGCTGGCGGGCCTGCTCGACGAGCCCGCGCCCGGCCGCGTGCGGTTCGTGCACGCGCTGGTGCGCGACACCCTGATCGCCGACCTCAGCGGCCTGCGGGCGCGGCGCCTGCACGGCCGGATCGCGGTGGCGGTGGAGCGGCGCCACCCCGGCGACATCGCCGCCCTCGCCCACCACTACACCCGCGCCGCCGCGGCGGCCACCGCCGGCAAGGCGGTCGACTACTGCGTCCGGGCGGCCGAACAGGCCGGACGCCGCTACGCGCATGACACCGCGGTCACGTTCCTGTCCGACGCGCTGACCAGCTTCGGACGCCTGCCGGGCGACCGGCTCGCGGACCACGTGGCCCTGCTCGGCGACCTGCTGCGCGCGCAGATCCGGGCCGGCGCGGTGCCCGGCGCCCGCGCGACCCGGCAGCAGGCGATCGACCTCTCCGAAGCCGCGGGCCGCGAAGACCTGGTGATCGCGGCCTTCACGGCGTGGACCGAGCCGACACCGTGGCAGACCCGCCCGTACGGCACCGAAGACACCCCCGTCGTCGACCTCCTGGCCCGGCTGCTGCGGCGGCCCGGCCTGGCCCCGGACGTCCGCTGCCGGCTGCTCGGCGCCTACGCCGTGGAACGGGCCGACAACGGCAACCCCGACGCCAGGGCGGCCGCCGAAGAAGCGGTCGCCCTGGCCGGCGAGCCCCGGCTGCGCGCCCACGCGCTGGCGACGCTGTCCCGCGAGCTCGACGCCGACCTGGAGTGGCGCGAGAAGGCGGAGATCGGCCGCGAGCTGGACCGGCTGGGCGAGGAGCACGACCTGCCGGTGTACCGGTGCTACGGCCGGATCGTCGGGGCCCGCGCGGCCGCTGCGGCCGGTGCGGTGGCCGACGTCCACCGGCTGCTCGCCGAGGCCCTCGACCTGGCAGGGGCCTACCGCCTGCCCGAACTGACCGACGTGGCCGAACTGGCCCAAGCGATGCTGGCGCACCTCGCCGGCGACTTCGGCGGAGCCCGGCGGCGCTACACCGAGGTGACCGGGCGGATGGCCCGCCGGGGCTCCCACCACGGCCACGCGTACCGCCGCCTCGCCGAAGCCCTGGGGCTGCTGGACCGGAACCTGATGCCCGCCTTCGCCGAAACGGCCGAAGGGCTGTACCACGACTTCGGCCCGCTCGCGGCCGACCTGCACGCCCTCGGCCTGGCCGCCACCGGCCGGCCCGGGGAGGCACGCCGGGTCCGGCTGCAGGCGCGTCCCCTCCGCCGGGACTGCTTCTTCACGCTGTTCGCCACCTTCCGCGCGCTCGCGGTGGTCGCCCTGGACCAGCGCGAAGAAGCAAGGGCCCTCTACGAAGCACTCGAGCCATACGCGAAGGTGACGTCGGCGGGCGCGGCGAGCCTGTCCCTCGCCACGCGCCCGGTGGCCCGGACGCTGGGCGAACTGGCACTGGCGCTGGGCGACCCCGAACTGGCGGCGGCCCACTTCGCCGACGCCACGGAGGCCGCCGGGCGCTGGTCCTGATCGGTCAGCGGACCCGCCGGTGGCCGGGTGCCGTCTGCACGGGCGAGCACCTGGACGTCGTCGTGACCGGCGACGGGCCGGACTCCGGCTGCCCGCCGCCGCGACGCACGAACACCGGGGAGAACCTCAGTGCGTCTCGGTGCTGAAGCCGCCGTCGATGGTGAGCGTCGCGCCGGTGATGTTGCCGGCCACCCGGTCACTGGCCAGGAACGCCACCAGGTTCGCCACCTCCGCCGGCCGGGTGAAGCGGCCCGTCACCGCGTGGGCGGCGGCCTCGCCGGCGACGGCCTCCGCGTCCGCGCCCGTCGCGGCGGCCAGGGTTTCCGCCACCCCGCCGGCGCCGAGCCACAGGTCCGTCGCGACCGGGCCCGGGCTGATCGCGTTGGCGCGGATGCCGCGGGGGCCGAACTCCTTCGACACCGACTTCGTGAAGTTGACCAGCGCCGCCTTCGCCGCGCTGTAGTCGATGACGCCGGGGTCGGGCAGGTGCGCGTTGACCGAGGCGATCGTGACGATGCTCCCGCGGCCCGCGGTCACCATCGTCGGCAGCACCGCGCGCGTGGCGCGGACCGCGCTCAGCAGGTTCAGGGTCACCGACCGGGCCCACTCGTCGTCGGTGACCAGCAGGAACCCGTTCGGCCGCGGCGACACGGCGCCGACGTTGTTGACCAGGACGTCGATCCGCCCCCGTTCGGCCAGTGCCAGCCCGGCGAGCCGGCCCGGGCCGTCGGGGGTGCCGAGGTCGACGGCCAGCGCGTGGGCCTTCCCCGCCCGCACCAGGGCTTCGAGGTCCGGTCCGGGGTGGCGCGCGCCGGCCACGACGTGCGCGCCCTCGGCGATCAGGGCTTCGGTGACGGCCAGGCCGATGCCCCGGCCGGCTCCGGTGACGACGGCGACCGCGCCGTCCAGTCCGAGGTCCACGTCAGCGGATCCCCTGCTCGCGCAGCCAGCCGAGCACGGCGTCGGCGACGTCGCGCCAGCCGTGGTCGATGGTCAGCGAGTGGCCACGGCCCTCGAACTGCTTCAGCTCGGTCACCGCGGTGGAATCCCGGTACTGCTTGAACGTCGAGCGCGTGACCACGTCCGGGACGGTGTGGTCCGCGGTCCCGGAGATCAGCAGCAGCGGGCCGCGGTCCTCCCGGCGGGTGTCCACCTGCGCCTCGGAGTGCAGCACGAAGTTCGCGGCCGCGGCCTGGAACAGCGGGCGGGCCGGGGACGGGATCGTCCAGCGCCGGTGCAGCTCCGCCGACTCCTCGTCGGTCAGCGCGTTGCCGAAGCCGAACCGGAACTCCTTCTCCGTCAGCGACACCGACCGGTGGCGGTTCGCCGGGTTGCCCAGTGCGGGCAGGCCGGCGCGCAGCTGGGCCAGCGGCAGCGGCAGGACACCCTTGATCTGGGCGGGGTCGATGGCGACGCCGGCCAGGCCGATCCCCTGCCCCAGCAGCTTCTCGGTGATCAGGCCGCCGAAGGAGTGGCCGATGATCACCGGCGGGCGGCCCAGGCCGGCGATGATCGACGCGTAGTGGCCGGTGGCGTCGTCGATGCCGGTGTCCGCGACGGCGTCCGGGTTCGCCCGGGCCAGCTCGACGGTCTCGGGCTCGTGCGGCCAGCCGGGCGCGACCGGGTCGTACCCGGCCGCCCGGAAGTGCTCGATCCAGGGGTTCCACGAGGTGGCGTGCAGCCACAGCCCATGGACAAACACCACGGGGGTGCCCGGCTCGGCCATCGTTCCTCCAGTGTGTGGGAGCGGTCCCCCGAAGCCAACACCCGGCCCGGCCGCCGCGTCCAAGACCTGTTGCGCGCGCATCGATAGCCGTGGTGGCATCGTCGGTGACCGGCTCCACCCCTGCGCGCGGAAGGCCCGCATGGACCTCGACCTCCGGCTGGTGCGCTACTTCGTCACCGTCGCCGACGAACTGCACTTCGGGCGGGCCGCCGCCAAGCTGTTCATCAGCCAGCCGACGCTGTCCAAGCAGATCCGCAAGCTCGAAGCCGACGTCGGCGGGCCCCTGCTGGTGCGCGACAGCCGCCACGTCGCCCTGACCCCGCGCGGCGACCGGTTCCTGCACCTCGCCCGGCAGCTGCTGGCCACCGCGGACCGGATGCTGCGCGAACCGGCGCCGCACCACCTGCGGATGGCGCACATCTTCGAACTGGACACGAGCCGGGTGGTCGCCGACGCGTTCCAGGCGGCCCACCCCGGTGTCCGGCTCGTGCAGAGCCAGATGGACAGCGGCCGCCAGCTCGCCGCGCTGCTCGAAGACCAGCTCGACGTGGCGATCATCCGCGTCACCGGCGCGATGCAGGCCGCCCACCCGGCCGGGTGGCAGCACGCGTTGCTGCGGCTGGAGCCGTTCTGGCTGGTCGGCAGGCCCGGTGACCCGCACCGGGCGGCGGCGTCGGTGCACGAGCGCCCCCTGGAGGTCTTCGCGGACGCCCCCGGCACGGCGTTGTACAACGTGCACGGCCGGTATCTCAGCTCGCTGGAGCGGCACACCGGCCTGGCCCTGAACTGGCTGGGCAACCCCGGCACGTTCGACACCTGTCTCGCGGCCCTCACCCGCGCCCCCGGCCGCGCGTACCTGCTGGAGTTCGACAGCTACGCCCGCCGGTACGCGGCCTCGGACATCCCGGCCTGCCGTCCGCAGGAACTGCAACCGGTCTACCCCTGGTCGCTGGCCTGGCGCGACGGCGAACAGCCGGAAGCCGTCCGGGCGTTCCTCGCGATCGCGCACGAAACCGCCGCCCGCCACCACTGGCTGCACCCCGAGCGCGCCGGCGCCGCCCCGCTGTGGGCGCCGCCTGAGGACCTCACCGTCGTGACCGCGTCCTCCGGTGCACCGGAGGACGGCGAGCCGTAGCCTTTCGCTGGTGGCCCGGGTTCGGTCGGCCGCGCGAGGAACGAGCAGAGGAGTTCGGATGCAGGGAGTCGACCCGTCGGTGCCGCCCAGCGGCACGGGCTGCGCGGACTGCGACGCCGCGGACCCGCCGGGCTGGTGGTTCCACCTGCGGCGCTGCGCCGGCTGCGGGCACATCGGCTGCTGCGACTCGTCACCCGGGCAGCACGCCAGCGCCCACGCCGCGGCCACCGGCCACCGGTTCGTGCGCAGCTTCGAGCCCGGCGAGGAGTGGTTCTGGGACTACGACGAGCAGGTGATGTTCGAATCCGGCCCGGCGCTCGCCGAGCCCGCGCACCGCCCGCTCACCCAGACCGCGCCGGGCCCGGCCGGGCGGGTCCCGGAGGACTGGAACCGCCACCTGCACCGGTGACCGGCCCCGGCCGGGCGCGCCGGATGCGGTTGAATGACCGTCGTGACGCTCGACGACTGGCTGGCTCACCTCGCTTCGGCGGCCGGCGACCGGGTGACCATCGACCCCGCGCTCGTCGCCGAACTCGCCGGCGCACTCGGGGCGGACGAGGCCGGCCTGCGGGCCACCCTGCTGGATCTGCTCGACTTCCACGCCGGAAGCGCGGCCGGGAACGGAAACCGCGGCGGCGCCGGGCACGGGGACCTGGCACCGGCGGTGGCCCGCGCCGTCGTGTTCGGGTCGGTCACCGCGGTGGTCCTGCGGCAGCTCGGGGCCGGCGCCCTTCCGGCCGGCGTCCTGAACGCGGTCGCGAACCTGCTGTTTTCCGTGGAGCGGGCCGAACTCACGACCGGCGACCCCGTGCTGCACGCCCGCGTGCCCGGCACGGTTCCGCCGGACCCCGGCGCCGCCGGGCTGGCCGACGTGGTGGCCTGCCTGGACCGGGCGGGGCTCACCCGCGGCGGCGAGGTCGTGCTCGGGCCGCGGCGGATCCGGCTGGTGTGCCGGGCGCCGGTGGCCGGGCCGAAGGTGTTCATCTCCTACGCCCACGAGGACGACGGCCACAAGGAAACCGTCCGGAGGCTGGCGGAGCTGCTGGTGCGCAACGGGATCGACACGGACCTGGACCAGTGGGCCGGGGCCGGGCGCCAGGACTGGCAGGCGTGGGCGACGAGCCTGATCTCGCAGGCCGGCTTCGTGCTCGTCGTCGCGTCGCCCGCCTACCGGCGGGTCGGCGACGGTTTCGCGCAGACGAACGACAACCGGGGCGCGCAGGCCGAGTCGGCGACCATCCGCGACCTGCTGCACCGGGACCGGCACACGTGGACGGCGAAGCTGCTGCCCGTGGTGCTGCCCGGCCGCTCGATCGACGACATCCCGCTGTTCCTCCAGCCCTACTGCGCCGACCGGTACCACGTCACCGAGCTTTCGGACGCCGGCATCGAAGACCTGCTGCGCGCGCTGACCGGGCAGCCGCGGTATGTGCGGCCGGAGCTCGGCACGGTGCCGCACCTGCCGCCCCGCTCCCTGCCGCGTCCGGGCCGGTCCTGACCCGGCGGACCGGCACCGGTCCGAACCTGGTCCGGCCTTGGTCCACGCGGCACCGTCCGGCCGCCGCGAGTCCACCCCCCGCTTCAGCCGGGATCCTGCCCGCCATCGGACTGCTCGCCGCGGTGGCGATCCCAGGTGTGCACAGCGGATCCGCCCAGGTGCGCGGCGCCCGGATCCGGGAACGGCGGATGGCACGGGGGCTTTCCCTGCGGGCCGTGGCCCAGCGGGTCGGGCTGGACGCCGTTCAGCTGGACGGTGCCCGCGGTGGACCAGGTGACGACCATCGGGATCCAGTTCTGGAGCGGGTCCGACCAGCCGCTGCTCGTCGGGATCGACGCCGTGACCTGGTGACGGCTCGGGGAGCCCGCCGCCGTCAGGACCGCCCGGCCAGCAGCGTGGTCACCGTGTCGTCCGCCCCGGCCAGGCGCAGCTCCCGCCCGAGGCAGCACGCCTCGACCGCGCGCCGGACCACCGGTGACGGCAGGACCACGAATTCCGCTCCGCGACCGGCGCAGTCTTCGCTCGTGAGGAGCAGGGCACGCAGGCCGGCGCTGCCGCAGAACGTGACTCCGGTGAAGTCGGCGATCATCCACGTCGTTTCCGACAGTGCCGTGTGCAGGGCTTCGCACAGCGATTCACCGTTCGAGCTGTCGATTTCCCCGGATACGGCGACCACCGCCGCCCCCTCCGCGATCCGGCGGACGGTAATGCCGATTCCGGCCGAACCACCGCAGTCCACCCGCCACTGTCGCATCGAACTCACCCCTGATCATGGTTCAGCGCGGTAGGAGGAAGAAGGTAAACCGCGCGGCTCCACCGCGGCAACCGGACGCCGACGATTCCCGCTTTCGTGGGTGTTCGGTCCGCCGATTTCCCCTCTCCCGGGTGGCGATTTCCGAACCGTATTCCCGCGCCCCCTGATCGGGGTCACCCGGAGACATCCCCCGGTCTTTCCGGTTGTCCGCGGCCGGTCCGGGTACGCGGCCCGGATGACCGGCAACCGAAATCCGTCGCCGCCCCCGGACAGCTCCGTCCGGCGGTTCACCGACGACCTGGTCGGCGCCGCTTTGGCGGGCGACTACGACGGCGTGGCGGACGCGCTGGGCGTCCTGGCCCGCTCGGATCCCGCGCGGTTGCCCGCCGCGGTCGTCGGCGAGCTGGTGAGCCGCTGCACCGGCGCGGTCCGCGCGCTCCAGCGCACGCAGGCCGACGCGCTGTTCACCGTCGTCGTCGAGAACGAGCGGGGCGAGCCCGCGCCGGTGGAACGGCTGCCGCGCGGGCCGAGATCGGCGTTGCGCGCGGTGCTCGCGGCGCTCAACGACGATGGGCCGAGCCGCGACATCCACGTCGAGCTGGCGACCCGCGGCGGCCCGGTGGACCTCGTGGGCGTGCTCAGTCACCTGCTCGTGTGGCTCGTCGAGCTGTCGGCTCCCTCGGCGGCGGAGTTCCCGCTGTTGAGCTGCTTCGCCGGCTGACGGCTCCCGGCCGCGGCCAGCCGTTCCTGCACCCGCGCGTGGCGGAACTGGTAGACGCCGCCGGCCTGCCGGAGGACGCCGCGGCGGTGGGCGTCGTCGAGGAAGGGCATCAGGCGCCAGGGCAGGCGGCCGGTCGCCGCCAGCCAGACGTGGTGGACGAAGTAGCTGCCCCACGCCCGGGTCACCAGGACCGCCAGGCCGATACCGCCCCCGAAACACACGCCGGCCACGAACGGCAGCACGGGGTCCGCCGCCGGCGGGAACACCTGGCCGCCGGCGATCGCGCCCGCGAGGCCGTAGCACACGGCGGCGACCCCCCGGGCCATGAAGAACCCGAACAGCGCGCCCGCCAGCCCGCCCGCGACGGCGAGCGCCAGGTCGTACCGGCCACCCAGCACCGGCAGGAACCGCGTCTGCGCGGTGAACGCGAACGCCATCCCGTCGAACAGCCCCAGCGACACCAGGAACGAGACGGACAACGCGATCGCGCCGGTCCGTTCGTTGCGCAGGATCGTGCCCGGGCTCGCCACGCGGGCGGCGTCGACCGGTTTCGCCAGCCACACGTGCACCGCGAACACCAGGCCGAACACGAGCGCCAGCAGGACGACCAGGCCGGTGGCCAGCGACCAGCCCAGCCCGAGCAGGACACCCACGACGGCGCCGATCGCGAACCGCCCGGCGAACTTCCGCGCGGCGCCGGCGAAGCGCAGTTCGGTGCGCAGCGGCTCCGGCGCGCGTCCGAAGCGGTGGGTCAGGCAGGCGGCGCCGCCGAAGGAGAGACCGTAGATCGCGGCCAGCCCCGGACCGTCGTCGACCCAGCCTGTGACGACGAAGAACACCGCGATCAGGGCGCCGACCAGCGCCGACCGGGTCCGGACCGGCACCGCCCGGTACAGCTGCCACCACGCCAGGTCGCGGCTGCGCGTCCGCTCGAGGTGCCGGGCCAGGAACCCCAGCCAGCGCGTCGCCTGCTCCGCGGTGTACCCCCCGGAGGGGCTGGTCTTCGGGTTCCGGCCCGGCGGCTGCGGCACCTGCGCGTAGGCGTCGGGGACGAAGGAGTCGAGCAGCCGTCCTTCGAGGACTGCGGCGTCTTCGGCGTCGAGCAGCTCCGCGGGATCGGTGCCGGGACGGCCGTAGGCGATCCGGGCGAGGTCGACCATCAGCGGCGTCCGCAGCACCCGGCCCAGCGGCGCGCCGGGCTCGCGGCCCAGCCGCTCGGCCACCGGGCGCCAGCGGTCCTGGCCGGCGCCCTGCCGCGCCGCCAGGTAGGTGAGCGCTTCCTGCCGGGCGACGGGTTCGAGCCGCACCACGGTGGCGCCGCCGAACACCGGCCCGGCTTCGCGCCGGACCTGCTCGTACTCGGCCGGGCGGCTGGTCAGGACCAGCGACCGGCCCACCGCCATCGCCTGGTCCAGGGCGTCGAGGGCGGCCACGCGCAGGTCGGGCGGCAGCTCGTCGAGGCCGTCGAGCACCGGGACGACGTGGCCGCCGAGCACGAGCCGGGTGGGTGCGTCCCGCCCGTACTCCCGCGCGTTGAGCAGCGCCGGGTGGTTCTCGGCGAGCCGGCCCGCCAGCCACCGGTCGAGGTGCTCCCGCCGCGGGTCCCAGGAAGCCAGGGAAAGCAGGACCGGGACCGGCGCGCCCGGGGCGCGGACGCGCAGCAGCTCCAGCGTCAGCATCAGGGCGAGCACGGACTTGCCGGAGCCGGGCTCGCCGAGCACGACCAGCTGCGGCACCGGCAACGCGGTGAACACGCCCGCGATGTCGTCGAGGTCGCCCCGCTGCACCGGCCTTCCCGGACCCGCGACGGCCGACCAGCGCAGCGCGATCGGCTGCGGCCGGTGCAGCGAACGCAGCTCGGCTTCGGCACGCCACTGCCACGTGACGGCTTCGGCCAGCTCGGTGACCGCGCGGCCGAAACGGTGCTCCGGCGCGGGTTCCGGGGCCGTGGCGGCATCTTCGCCGGCCGCGGCGTCGGCGAGGACCCGCTCGTGCAGCCGCCGCAGGTCGGCGTTCGGGTCGACGCCGAGCTCGTCGGCCAGCCGCCGGCGCAGGCCGTGGAACAGCGCCGACGCCTCGGCGTAGCGGCCCTCCTCGGCGAGGGCGCGCATCAGGAGCAGGTGGGGCAGTTCGCGGATCGGGTGCTCACCGCAGAACTCGGTCAGGCGGCGGACGACCTCGCCCGTTTCGCCGAGCCGCAGCTGCCATTCGGCGCAGAGTTCCACGGCTTCGGCACGTTGTTCGTCGAGCAGGGCGGCCCGGCCGGCGAGCGTGGCGGTCCGCACCCCGTCGAGCGCCGGGCCCCGCCACAACGCCAGGGCGGCGCGGATCTCCTCGACGGCGTCGACGAGTTTCGCCTGCCCGGCCAGCGCGCGTGCGGCATTGACGTGCCGGTGGAACCGGAGGGAGTCGAGGTCGCCGGCGTCGGTCCGCAGCCGGTACCCGGGGCCGTCGGTGACGATCGAAGCGCCGGCCTCGCCGAGCCGGCTACGCAGCGCCGAAACGGAGTTGCGCACCTGCTTGGCGGCCGTCACGGGCGGCTCGTCCTCCCAGAGCGCGTCGATCAACCGCTCGACCGGGACGACGGAGTTGGCGTTGAGCAGCAGGGCGGCGAGTGCGCGTTGCTGACGCGGGCTGGCGAGGGTGATCCGGTCTTCGCCGGCACGCACTTCCAGCGTCCCGAGAATCCGGAACCTCATCGCGCTTTCCCCCTCGCCTCGCGCCCTTCGCCCGCGCCCGGGTTCCGGAACCCGCAGGTGAAGCGACGCGAGGACGAAACGAGGACGGCGTCCGGAACCCTAGGGCCACGGCCGAAGAGGGGGAATGCCGGGGCGACCCGGTGGCGGGCGCGTCGTTGGGGGTCGCGCCCTCCACCGGGACCGCCGGGCGGGGACCCGGCGGCCGGAGACTGGACAGAAGCCGGACAATCCGCCTGGCGGGCGGCCGCGCCACAATTCTTGCGGTTCAATCGGAGCCACCGGCACCGGGAGCCCAAGGAAAAGACTGGATGAGCATCGCAGAACACCCGCGGGTTTTCCTCAGTTACGCCCACGATTCGGCCGAACACCAGGACGTCGTCCGGCAGTTCGCCACTTTTTTGCAGGCCCAGCTGGGGGTCGAGGTATTTTTCGACCAATGGGTCGACGGCCACCGGCTCGACTGGTCGCTGTGGGCCTCCCAGCACCTCACCAAGGCCGACTTCGTGCTGGCCATCGCCTCGCCCGCCTACAAGCGCCGCGCCGAAGGCGACGAGGTTGCCGACGTCGGCCGCGGCTCCCAGTTCGAGGCGGCGATGATCAGGGACAACCTGACCCGGGACCTGCCGCGCGAAACCCGGCGCATTCTTCCCGTGGTGCTGCCCGGGCGGAGTGTCGACGAGATTCCCTCGTTCCTCAACGCCCATTCCACCACCCGGTACGAGATCTCGGAATTCACCCTCGAAGGGACCGCGAGCCTGCTGGCCGCGTTCACCGGTGTGCCCCGGTTCGCGCCACCCCGGATCGGCGAGTGGGTCGGTGCGCGGCAGGCGAGCCGGCCGGCGGCGGGCGCCCAGCTGCTCACCACGGTGCTCCAGCCGGTCGCGAGCACGTCGGACATCCGGTTCACCGGCGCCGAAATCGACGGGATGCACCGCGGCACCAGCATCGTCTACCGGCCGCAGCTGTTCGCCAACGACCCGCGCGGTGTCGTCGAGTTCAACCTCAGCCGCCGGTACCGGCGCTTCGAGTCGGTCGCCGGGGTGCTCGACGACGCCGACGAGGCCGACCAGGTGGGTTACTTCCAGGTGTTCCTCGACAACGTGCCGCAGGGCCAGTTCGAGGCACGGCTCGGCAAGCCGGCCTGGATCCGGTGCGACCTCACCAACGTGCTGCGGATGAAGCTCGTCGCGTGGCGTCCGGGGATGACCCTGCACCCGCTGGCCGCCGGCGCGGCCATGGCCGTCGGCCGGTCGAACCAATTGCCTTCGCTGGGCTGGGGCGATCCCACCCTGGTCGAATAGCGCGCGAAGGGGCCCGGCGCGGGATGCGCCGGGCCCCTCGACCGCGGTGGTCAGCTCGTCGTCGTCGGTGTCGGCGCTTCTCCCGGCAGGCCGAGCAGCTTCGCCTCACCCAGGTCGAACGCGTCACCCCCGACACCGCTGCGGCAGGTGGGGTTGACGAGCTGCCAGGACAGGCGCAGCCGGAGCACGCCGCTCAGGTCGACGTCGACGGGTGTCGGCTTTCCGAGCTCCAACGTGACGGAGGTCAGTTTGCGGCCGTCACCGAACACCTCGAACTGCACCTTCAGCCCGGAGTCCCCGGAGTTGTCGTCCATGCCCGCCGTCGCGACGAACCGGCGGTAGCCCTTGGACACGTTGTACTCGATCGCGCCCGTTTCGGAGCAGTAGGAGACGCCCATCGAGACGGTGTGGAGGTAGCTCTTCCCCGCGATGTTCCCGGGCTGGCTGACGTTCGACCAGGAATTGCCGTTGACCGGCCGCAGGTCCGCCAGGTAGACCTCGACCGCGGACCGGGCGACGGTCAGCTTGATGTGCCCGGCCAGTGCGGCACCGGCCTTCGGGTCCTGGCCGATCACCGTCCCCGGGGCCGCGGTCTGCTCGATGGAGTCCACCGTTTCGATCTGGACGCCGTTGCCCAGCAGGTCCTGCGCCTCCGCCAGCTTCTTGCCGACGAGGTCGGGCGCGACCGTCGGAGCCGCCGAGGTGGTGGTCGTGGCCACGTCCGAGGAGGTCGCCACCGAAGCCGTCGAAGGAGCCGGCGCGGCGACCGGGGACACCGCGGGTGGCGCCGACGAGGAGCCGAGGTTCAGCGCCGTGATCGTCCCGGCGATCGCCAGCGCCGCGACGACGAGGACGGGAACCACCTTCCGCTTCCGCCGCCGCGCGGGCGGCGGGCCGGTGAGGGGGGTTTCGAACACCGTGTCTCCGATCCCCGGCGGCGGCATCGCGCCGGTCGTGGTCTGCTGCCGCCCGTAGGTCGGCAGGGGCGGGCGCGCCAGCCGCGGCCCGACCGGGCTGTTGGCCAGGTCCGGCACCATCGCTTCGAGCACCGCCCCGATCCGGCCGGCGGCCGGGCGCATCGCCGGGTCCACCGCGAGCAGCAACCGCACGACTTCCCAGAGCGGATCCGGCATGTCGCCCGGACGGCCGGGTTCTTCGTCCGCGCGCCGGACGTACCCGCCGGGGAAGGGCACCACGCCGCAGTAGAGCTCGTAGATCACGACCCCGAGGGCGTAGCTGTCCGCCGCCTTGGCCGGCTCGCCCCCGCCGGCGACTTCCGGGGCGAGGTACTTCGACGCTTCCCGCAGGGAAATCCCGGGCTCTTCCGGCACGATGCGGAAGATCCCGGCGCCGGTGAGCTTCGGAATCCGGACGGGCCCGGAGTCGTCCATCAGCACGTGCTCCGGGCGCAGGTCGCCGTGGACGACGCCCACGTCGTGGACCGCCTGCAGCGCGGCGGCGACGCCGGCGGCGATCCGCGCGATCTCCTTCGGCAGCAGCGTTCCCGAGGCGTCGAGCCGGTCGCGCAGCGAACCCCCGTGCACCGGATCCAGCACGAGGGTCACCACGTCCCCCTCGGTGAGGAGGTCGTGCACCGTCACGAGGTTCGGGTGGCCGAGTCCCAAGAGGACGGACTGCTCGCGCACGAACGCCGCCCGGCCGTCGGAGCGGCCGGCCGGCAGCTGCCGGCACACGACCTCCCGCCCGTCCGGATCCACCGCGGCCCGGAAAGTTCCGCCCCTGCCTCGCGCCAGTTCCGCACCGAGCCGGTAGCGCCCGGCGAACTCAGGCTCCATTCCGTTCCACCCTCCGAAAGCATTCGATCATTCCGCCCGGCCGGATCCGGCGTCATGGCACAACAGTCGGAAGCGAGAGCACGGCCGCTACCGGGAACGAAGCACTTTCGGTAAGTGTCATGGTTCTGACCAGTTTCACATCACATTCCCGCGACGCCGGAGAGCAGCGCCGTAACGACCGCGAACAACCGTGCGACTGCCGGGGAACAAATCCGTTCGAACGGCCGGAACACTCACGAGGAGCCAAAATGACCACCGGACAGCAGCCGGCCCACACCCGCCCCGCGACCCCCTACAGCCAGGGAAAGCGCGCGTTCTACGGGCTCACGTGGACGTTCTGGACGATCGTCCTGATCATCGCCGCGTTCACGATGTTCAACACCGACCTCGTCGGCCAGGGCTTTCTCGCGCTGGCATTGTCCGGCGCGACCGGGTACTACGCCTACCGGATCTGGACCTGGCAGGCGCGCCGGCTCGTCTTCTTCATCATCTTCTGACGACGCTACTTCAGGGCCATGCCGGGAATGCGGGCCCGGATCGCGTCCAGGCCGGCCTCGTCCGAAACGCCCTGGAAGTCGTAGCGCGGCGTGTACGGCGCTTCCAGTTCGCGGACCTCGGCCTCGGACAGGACGATGTCCAAAGAGGCCACTGCATCGTCGAGCTGGTGCACCGAACCCGCTCCGACGAGCGGGGCGGTGACCACCGGCTGGTGGTGCAGCCACGCCAGGGCGATCTGCGCGCGGCTCACCCCGCGGGCATCCGCGATCCGGCCGACCGCGTCGACGATCGCGCGGTTCGACGCCTCCTCCGCGGGCGAATAGAGCAGGTCGGCGAAGGCGCCGTCCGTCGCCGCCCGGGCCGTCGCCTTCGCGTCGTCCCAGGCGCGGGCGAGCCGGCCGCGGGCCAGCGGGCTCCAGACGATCGTGCCGACACCCTCGTCCAGGCACAGCGGGATCATCTCGCGTTCCTCCTCGCGGGCGAGCAGGTTGTAGTGGTCCTGCATCGAGACGAACCGCGCCCACCCGTGCTGCTTCTGCAGGTGCAGCGCCTTCGCGAACTCCCAGGCGGGCATGGACGACGCGCCGAGGTAGCGCACCTTGCCCGCCTTGACCAGGTCGCTGAGCGCCTCGAGGGTCTCCTCCAGCGGTGTCGCGTGGTCGTTGCGGTGGATCTGGTAGAGGTCGATGTAGTCGGTGCCCAGCCGGCGCAGCGAATGGTCGATCTCGGTCATGACCGCCTTGCGCGACAGGCCGCGGCCGTTGGGGCCGGGACGCATCGGGTGGCGCAGCTTGGTCGCGATCACCACCCCGTCACGCGCCGCGAAGTCCTTGAGGGCGCGGCCGAGGATCTCCTCGCTGGACCCGTTCGAGTACATGTTCGCGGTGTCGAAGAAGGTGATGCCGACGTCCAGGGCGTGCTTGATCAGCGGCCGCGCCTGCTCCTCGCCGAGCGACCACACCGGGTGGCCGCGGTCGGGTTCGCCGTAGCTCATCGCGCCGACCGCGATGGGCGAGACGTCCAGGCCGGTGGTGCCGAGCTTCACGTAACGCATGGGATTCTCCCGAGGACGGAAACTCGCGGAGGATCCTCCGCGAGTGACCGCCAAACTAGCGGAGGATTCTCCGCACGTCAAAGATGGGGCATGATCGGGTCATGACCGACGGGACGTACGGCACCCAGCGCAAGGCCGCCGCGCGCAACCGCGTCGCGATCATCGAGGCGGCCCACGAGCTGTTCGCGCAGAACCCGCTCGTGCCGCTGAGCGAGGTCGCCAAGCGCGCCGGCGTCGGCGCGGGCACGCTCTACCGCCACTTCCCCACCCGCGAAGACCTGATCCTCGCGGCCTACCAGCACGACATCGAGCGCCTGACCACCACCGCCGACGAGGTGCTGGCGCGCCACACGTCGGCGAAGGCGGCTTTCGTCGAGTGGTTCGAGACGCTGTCCGCCTACATCCGCATCAAGCACGGCCTCGGTGACGCGCTGCACAGCGCCGCGGCCCAGGAGATGATCCAGTCCGCCTGGGCCCCCACCACCGCGGCGGTGACGAAGCTCGTCGAGGCGTGCGTGGCCGAGGGCACGATCGCCCCCGGGCACGACCCGGCCGACATCATCATGCTGATGAGCTTCCTGTGGCGCGTCGCGAACGACGACGAAGGCGCCGCACAGGGGCGGCGCCTGATCGCCGCGGTGTTCTCGGGCCTGCAGGCGCCCCCTCAGCCGGCCTGAGCGACGCTTCGCGTCCTCAGCCGCAGCGCGGAGACGAGGAAGAAGACGCCGCCCAGCGTCGCGTAGCCCGCCAGCGCCGCGAGCGAGGCACCGTCCTTTGTGGCCTGGAAGATGAAGGAAGCCCCGGCCAGCACGGAAATCCCGCCACTGAGGATCATCGCCCACTGTCCGCCGAGACCGCGCCGGGCGACGCCGGCGACGAGCTGGACCGCACCGGCCACGACGGCCCAGATCCCCCACACCCGCAGGACGGCGGGAATCCCGGACGCGGCGGCCACGGCCACACCGGCCGCGGCGAGCAGACTGATCACGACGTTGACGTACAGCGTTGCCGCCTTCGACGTGCGCGCGTCGATCACCGCGGCGGCCACGTCGAACAGCGGGTAGAGCACCAGCAGGGCGACGCTGACCGGTCCGAGGCTCGACGCCGTCGTGAACAGCAGGGCCGCCCAGACCAGGGCGAAGGCGAAGCGGGTGAAGTAGAGCCGTCGCAGGGTCGGCGCGATTTCGGTGTCCACGAATCCTCCGGGTAGATAGAACGATCTGTCTCGTCAGGGACTATGGCAGTCCGTCGGCGCCGTCGTCAAGACCGACCGTTCTATCTGCTAACCTGGGTGGTGACCGCGAGGAGGACCGTGTCCGAAGCCCGAGCCCGGCTGCTCGCCTCGGCGAGCCGGCTGTTCTACACCGAAGGACTGCACTCGGTCGGCATCGACCGGGTGATCGCCGACGCCGGCGTCACCCGCGCCACGCTGTACCGGCACTTCCCGAGCAAGGACGACCTGCTGGTGGCGTACCTGTCCGAAGCCGACAAGGCGATCCGCGCCCAGGTGGAAGCGGCCCGGGCGGCCGGCGGCGAACCGGCGGACGTCGTCCGCGCGGTGGCGGCCACGATCGCGGAGGGAATCCGGTCCCCCGGCTTCCGCGGCTGCGCGTTCCTCAACGCCGCGGCCGAGTACCCGGACCCGGGCCACCCGGTGCACCAGGCGGTGCTGGCCCACCGGCAGTGGTTCTCGACAACGGTGACGGAGTTGCTGGCGGCCACGGGCGAAACGGCCCCGGAACCGGCGGCCCGGCATTTCGTGTTGCTCCGCGACGGCGCGATGGCGGCGGGCTGCCTGACCGACCCGGGGCCGATCTGTGAGACGTTCCTGCTGGGCGTGGAAGGAATTCTGCGGTACCGGGACGTCCCGGTCGTAGCTGGAGAGACGCACGGTAAGACTTAGTCCGCATGAGGTTCCTCGAGAATCAACCCCGCTTGGTCGCTCTGGTTCTGGTCCTGCCGGAGCTTGCCGTGCTGGGGGAAGCGGATCAAGCTCGTGATCCCGGTGCCGCGCGGGTGGAAGCGATCAAGGCGGGTCTGGGCAGCGCGGCCGGCGCGACCGGCATCTTCGCCTTGCTCCTGGCGGTGAGGCGGCAGACGCATCAGGAACTGACCGCCATATTTGCCCGGCGCCGACCTCCCGGATGGATCTCAGGACAGCCTTCCTGGTTCGAGCGGACCTCCGGGGCGCCAACCTCCGTCGCGCCAATCTCTCGATGGCGCGGCTCGCCGGCGCCCTCCTCGAAGACGCCGATCTCGAGGCAGCAAACTTCGAACACGCGAACTTGGCGGGTGTGCGAGCTGTCGGCGCCCACTTCCGGGGAGCTCGCCTTTACGACGCCAACCTCACCAACACGGATTTGTCGGAGATCGACTTCCAAGGAGCGGACTTTTCCAGAGCCACCTTCCCGGTCGCACGGATCGACCCCGCTGCCTACACCTTAAGGCGTCGAGGCGGGAACGTCGTCGGCTCCGGCTCATAGCCCAGGCGGTCGATCGCCGCCGTGATGTCCAGGGTTCGCTCCATCGCGAACTGGCTGATCACGTACCGGTTCACCCGCCCCCGGGGGAACACTCGCGCGACCGGTGTCACCAACGCCGCCGGGACATACAAAGGCCGCGCCGGAACACCTGCCGAAGCCAGCAGGCCGCGCAGCGCCCAGCCGATCGGGACCGGTTCGCTGTCGGCGATGTTGAACACCCCCGCCGCCGTTCCGGTGGCCGCCAGCAGGCAGGCGCGGGCCAACGCGTCCACGGCCGTCATGCTGACCAGGACCCGGCCGGTGCCCGGCACCGGCAACCGGCCGGCGCGCACGTTCTCCAGCAGGCGCGGCAGCAGCGTCGTGTCCCCCGGGCCGTACACCGCATGGGGACGCAGGACGACCGGGCGGTCGCCGACCGCCAGCACCAGGCGCTCGGCCGCCGCCTTCGCCGCCGCATACGCGTCCAGGTAACGGCTGACCGGGCCTTCGTGCTCCTTCGCGCGCACGGTCGGCCGGAACGGGTCGTACACGCCGGCGCTGCTCACGTGGACGATGCGGCAGTCCGGGAACGACGCCAGCACGTGGTGGGTCCCGAGCAGGTTCGTCCGCCACACCTCGTCCGCGACGCCGGTGCCGGTCGCCGACGCCGCGCAGTGCACCACCGCGTCGACGTCGGGCGGGTCGGCCAGCTTGGCCGCCCCGATGTCCCACGGGCGGTAGGCCGCGCCGCCGAGGTGGCGGCCGTCCGCCGCCGCACGCCGGCCGAACGCCGTGACTTCCCAGCCCGCCGCGGTGGCGGCCCGGCAGACCGCGCCGCCGACGAACCCGGTCGCGCCGGTCACCGCCAGTCTCATGGCCGGCTCGCGGTGATCAGCTCGCGCAGCGACGTCGCCGAAGGTATGCAGCCGTGCGGGCCGTCCCCCGGGCTCGTCAGGCCGTAGCTGCTTTCGATCTCGTCGGCCGGCGCCGGCGGTCGGTGCCGGACACCTTCCGGATCAGCCGGCACGGTGTGCTCGATGTCGTCGGCAGGGCTCACGGGTCACCTCTCACGGGATAGGGGGTGCGGCCGGAGCCGGCCACGCCTTGCACGCTGGCCACGGGCGCTGACCGACAGCTGACAGGTGGCCCCGATTCCGGGGCTCCTGTGCGCCGTGCACAAGGAATCCGCGGCACCCGCCCAGCCCGCGGGGCTATGGTCGGCGGATGCCGGGGCATCCGCACGCACCCAGGAGAGTCATCCGCGAGGTGGCCGCCGCCGTCCTCGCCGAGCTGCCCGTGTTCGCCGACCGCCTGGTCGAGCGGGGCGCGGTCGAGGAAAAGACGTTCTACGCCCGCGGTGACTGGGTTGCGCCCGCGGACATGCGGCAGTCCTTCATGGACAACGCCCGCAGCGCGCTGGTCCTGATGAGCGAGGGGTTCGGTACGCGGGCCGGCTGGAGCGCGGCCCCGCTGGCCACCGGCCGCCGCCGGGCCGAGCAGGGGGTCCCCCTGGAGGCGGTGCTGCACCTGTTCCGGCTGGGCACCGAGCTGCTGTGGGAGATGCTGCTGGCCGCGGCCCGCCGCCGGTCACCGGACGAGCTGGCCGAGTTCATCGACAGCGTGATGGTGCTGTGGCAGGCGACCGACCGCGTCTCGACGGCGATGGTCGAGGGGTACCGGTCGCGGGAGACCCGGCTGCGGGCCCGGGCGGACCGGCGGCGGGAGCGGCTGGTCCGGCTGCTCGTCGAGGGCCGGGGCGCCGACCCGGTGGTGGCCGCCGAAGCCGAGGCCGGCCTGGGCCTGCCCGGCCACGGCCGGTACGCCGTGGTTCTCGTCGGCTGCGACCTGGCCGACGACGTGGTGCCCGCACCCGGCCTGGCCGCCCTCGGTGTGCGCGTGGTCGCAGCGCTGTACCGGGACCGGGTCGTGTGGCTGGCCGAGCTGGGCGGGGTCACCGCCGACCGGCTGGCCGCCTCGCTGACGCCGCACCTGCAGCACCGCGCCGGCCTGTCCGGCGAGGTCGACGGCCTGGCCGAGATCGGCATCGCCTACCAGCTCGCCGAAATCGCGCTGTCCACACAGGAACCGGACGTGCCGGGGCTCGCCGTCCTCGACGACCGGCTGCCCGAGGCACTGGTGGCGGCCAGCCCGCGGCTGGCCCGGCGGCTCGCGGCCCGGACGCTCGGCCGGGTCCTCGAACTCGAGGACGAAGAACGCCACGTCCTGCTGGCGACCCTGCGGGCGTGGTTCAGCGCGGGCCGGTCCGCCACCCGCGCCGGCGAACTGCTCTACTGCCACCGGAACACGGTGCTCAACCGGCTGCGCAAGCTGGAGCAGCTCACCGGCGCCTCCCTCGAAGACGACCGGCACCAGCTCTGCTGCCGCCTGGCCCTGATGGCCCACCGCGAAAAGCCGTGAACGGCCCACCGGCGGCGCGTCCGCCGGTGGGCCGTTCCCGGATTCCGGTCAGGAGGTGCTGCAGCTGACGCTGGGCCAGCTCCAGTTCCCGTTGCTCATGATCGTGACACCCCAGTTGTTGCCGTTGCCGTTGGGGGTCGCGACGAGCACCTGGCTGCTCGGCCAGGTGGCGTTGACGTTCCAGGTGGCACTGATCCGCTCGGGGCTGGGCACGTTCATCGTGACCGTCCACGAGGAGGACCCGCTGACCGAGACGTTGAGGTTGTACCGGTCACCCCACGACTGCCCGGCCGAGAGCGTGGCCGTGCAGCTGCCGCCGCCTGGTGTGGTGGTCGTGGTCGTCGGTGTCGTGGTGGGCGTTGTCGTCGTGGTCGTCGGCCCGGTCGGCGTGGTCGTCGTCGTCCCGGGTGAGGCGGCGTTGAGGGCGTTCAACACCGAGTTGTACGCGGCCTTCTTGTTGCCGTTGCCGTCGAACAGGAGCGGGCTCTCGTTCGACCGCCACGAGTCGCTGTCCCGCACGCCCCACACCGTGATGCCGACGCAGCGCGCGACGTTCATGCACGCCTGGGTCAGCGCCGAGTACTGCGAGGTGTTCGCGTTCGTGACGTCGACCTCGGTCAGCGCCACGTCGACGCCGAGCGCCGCGAAGCTGGAGATCGTCTGCTGGAAGTTGCCCGGGACGGAACTCCCGCCGGTGAAGTGGGCCTGCAGGCCGACGCAGTCGATCGGCACCCCGCGGGACTTGAAGTCCTGGACCATCCGGTAGACGCCCTGGGTCTTGCCGTAGCTCCAGTTGTCGATGTTGTAGTCGTTGTAGCAGAGCTTGACCGACGGGTCGGCCGCGCGGGCGGTCCGGAACGCGACCTCGATCCAGTCGTTGCCGGTGCTCTGCAGGTTCGACGACCGGCGGCTGCCGTCTTCGTTGAACGCTTCGTTGACCACGTCCCAGTAGGCGAGTTTGCCCTGGTAGTGGGCCATCACCTTCTGGATGTGGTTGATCATGGCGTTGCGCAGGTTGCTGCCGCTCATGCTCTGCATCCAGCCGGGTTGCTGCGCGTGCCAGGCCAGCGTGTGCCCGCGCACCCGGGAGCCGTGGCTGACCGCCCAGTTGTAGACCTGGTCGCCGGACGAGAAGTTGAACTGGTTCTGGTTGGGCTCGGTCGCGTCGGGCTTCATCTCGTTCTCGGGCGTCACCATGTTGAACTCGCGGGCCGCGATGGTGGTGTAGGCCGAGTTGCTGAGCCGGCCCGCGGCGATCGCGGTGCCGAAGTAGCGGCCCGACTGGGCGGCCGCGGCCCCGAGCGTGCTCGCGGCGGCGTCCGCACCGGGCGCCGACACCAGCACCGCCGCGGTCGCGGCGACGGTGGTCACCCCCGCGAGCACTCGGGTGGCCGGCGACCGCCACCACTGCCGCCGTCGGCGCGGGTCCGGGGAACTTTCTGCCATCCGTGGTCTCCTTCCGGGCTGGAAGGCCAGCACAACACGGCATTCCGCGGCCACGCAAAAAGTTTCGGCCAACTTTCGAAAGCGTGAAAATTACCTGCCACCGGGCACCGGAGCCCGGCACTGGGTACGGCGAAGCCCCGGGCCGGCCGTCTCCGGCCGGCCCGGGGCCGGTCAGCCGTTGCGCACGATCCGCCACCGCGTCGCGGCGGCGCCGCTGTCGGGTCCCTGCGCGGCGTACGCACCCGCCGCGGTCGAGTTGTTCTCGATGGTCAGCAGCTTGCCGCTGTTGACGTTGCGGATCTTCACCGTGCCGTCGCCCTGGTCGACGACGGTCCAGCGGTGGTCGGCCGTTCCGTTGTCCGACCACTGCAGGACCTGGGCGTTGTCCGCCGTCGACATGTCACGGACACCGAGCACCTTGCCGCTGTTGGCGTTGCGGAACCGGACGGCGGTCCCGTCGGTGACGATCTCCCAGTTGTGGTCCGCGGTCCCGTTGTCCGACCACTGCAGCGCGCGGCCGCCGTCGGCGGTGGACATGTTCTCGATCCCCAGCAGCAGCCCGCTGCCCACGTTGACCAGCCGGGACGTCGTCGCGCCGGAACCGCCGCCGGTGTTCCAGTAGACCGTGTAGTTGAAACCCTGGGCGTCGTGGAAGGGCACCAGGTTGACCGTCGAACCGTTGGCCTTGGCGCTGAAGAGGAGCGCGCTGGTGCTGGTCCGCGTGATCGACGCCGGGTCGAGGGACGGCGGTGCGCTGAGCGTGCTGGTGCCGTAGTTGCCGGCCAGGACCACCGGGCCGTAGGTGACCGCCGCGATGTTCGCGTTGTCGTTGGCGGGCCGCAGGACGGCCTTCATGGGCAGCCGGACGGTGACCGCGTCCCCGGAGGTCCAGGACCGGGTGAGAGTGGCGTAGCTGCCGGGGGTGGCGGTCACGTTCTGCGCGACGCCGTTGACGCTGATCGTCGCCCCGGCGGCCCAGCTCGGGATGCGGATGCGCATGGCCCAGCTGCCGCTCGCGTTCCCGGTGACCGTCAGCGTCGTCGTGTCGCTCGCCGGGTAGGACGTGGTCTGGGTGACGGTGATCCCGCGCTGGGTCCAGGTGAGCACCGACGGCAGGAACAGGTTGACGATCAGCGTCGTGTCGGTGTGGAAGTAGATCGAGTCGGCCAGCTTGGTCTGGGTTTCCACCCCGGTGCCCTGGCAGCACCAGAAGGAGTTGTAGTCGGTGCTCCACGTGCCGCCGCCCCACGCCGGGCCGAGGCCGCGGCGGCCGCCCGGGTTGAGCGAGCTGAAGTACGTGATGTGCCCGTGGCTGTCGGCCGGGTTCTGCTGGCCGATCATCTGGTTGAGCAGCGCCCGCTCGTAGTACTCGGCGAGGTCGGCGCGGTCCGGGTAGAGGGTGAACAGCTCCCGGGTCAGCTTGAGCATGTTGTAGGTGTTGCAGCTTTCGCACGTGTCCTGGTTGAGGTACGCGGCGATGGCGTTCGGGGCGCGGAAGTGCTCGGCCTGGCTGTTGCCGCCGATGGCGTAGGTGTGCGCGCCGACGGTGATGTTCCACGCGTTGGTGGCGATGTCCCGGTAACGGGTGGTGCCGGTGGCCTTGTACTCCCGGGCCGCGCCGATCCACTTGGGGACCTGCGTGTTGGCGTGCAGCCCGTTGAGCTGGTCCCGGTTCGCCGCCAGCGGGTCGAACACGGCGGCGTGGTCGAACCGCTGCGCGACGGTCAGCCAGCGGCTGTCGCCGGTGTACTGGTAGAGGTCGGTCAGCACCGCGTTCATGCCGCCGAACTCGGTGTTCATCACCGACTGCATCTGGCTGTAGCTGAGTCTCGCGGTGCGGCGGTCGACCCACCCGGCGAGGTTCAGCAGCACGTCGCGGGCCTGGGTGCTGTCGGCGTAGCGCCAGACGTCGAGCAGGCCGGCCATGGTCTTGTGGATGCAGTAGTACGGCACGTTGCCGTTCGACAGGTTCCCGGCCTCGAGGGCGGTGAAGTCGGATTCGGGGAAGCCGGACAGGTAGCCGGCCCCGAACCCGGCGGCGCCGTTGTTCGCCTGGCACTTGGCCAGCTCGGCCACCATGTAGGTGGCCTTGTCCCGGCAGGTGGTGTCGCCGGCGACGGCCCACAGCTGCGCCCACGCGGTCAGGAAGTGGCCTTGGACGTGGCTGCGGAAGGGGAAGTTCGGCGCGTCCCAGCCGCCGTTGGTGGCCGCGCCGCCGGTCGAAAGCCGATGGTTGGCGCGGAAGTTGTACAGCAGCCGGTCGACGTCGACGAACCGCAGG
Source organism: Amycolatopsis sp. NPDC049688 (assembly GCF_040674975.1). NCBI lineage: Bacteria > Bacillati > Actinomycetota > Actinomycetes > Pseudonocardiales > Pseudonocardiaceae > Amycolatopsis > Amycolatopsis sp. NPDC049688. Next base: position 757,319 of record NZ_JBFANY010000001.1, on the reverse strand, counting down.
TAGTTCTGCGTCCGGTTCTGGTTGTCCAGCCAGCGGCTCGCGGTCAGCCGCACCTGCCCGAGGTCGAACGGGAACGCGGCCACCCCGATCTCCGAGCGGACGGGATCGGTGGCCGCCAGGGCGGGCGAACCCCCGAGGACGGGGCCGGCGGCCGAGGCAAGGGCGGTGGCTCCGGCGGCTTGCAGCAGTCGCCGCCGGGTGAAGGAGGAGTTCACCGGGTTCTCCGTTCGTCGCTGAGAGGAGGACGCGGTGGAACGTTAGCGCTAACATTCGCCGCTGTCACGCCCCGGACGTCGGGGGAAGGGGCGGCGGCGTGAGCGGCGCGCACCGGTGGGGCCCGGACGGTCCGCAGGGCGTGAAAGTTACCCGGTCTCCGCCGGCACCGTGCCGCCCTGCCGCAGCCGGCGCCAGGCTTCGCGGCGCCGGTGCTGCGCCTCCGGGTCCGCGACCGGGGCCGCCGACAGCAGCCGTTGCGTGTACGCGTGCGCCGGGGCCGTCAGCACCTCCTTCGCCGGCCCCTGCTCGACCACGTGCCCCCGGTGCATCACCGCGACCCGGTCCGCGAGCTGCTCGATCACCGCCAGGTCGTGGCTGATGAACAGGCACGCGAAGCCGAACTCGTGCCGCAGCTCGCGCAACAGGTCGAGGATGCGGGCCTGGATGGTCACGTCGAGCGCGCTCGTCGGCTCGTCGGCCACCAGCAGGTCCGGGCGCAGCGCCAGGGCCCGCGCGATGCACGCGCGCTGCCGCTGGCCGCCCGAAAGCTCGTGCGGGTAACGGGAAGCCAGTGCCGGGGACAGCTGGACCGCGTCGAGGAGACCGGCCACTCGTCCGTCCACTTCGGACTCCGCGACCGCGCGGTGCAGCCGCAGCGGGGTCGCCACGCTCTCGCCCACCGTCGTCCGCGGGTTCAGCGACGACAGCGGGTCCTGGAACACCACGCCGATCCGGCGCCGCAGGGCCTTCGCCGCCCGGCCGCGGGTGCGCGTGATGTCCGCGTCCCCGATGCGCACGGATCCCGCCGTGGGCGCGAGCAACCCGGTGACCGCCCGGGCCACCGTGCTCTTGCCCGAGCCCGACTCGCCGACCAGGCCGAGCACCTCCCCCGGCTCCACGTGCAGGTTCACCCCCGCCGCGGCGTGCACAGCCAGCGCGCGGAACCGGCCGCGGTAGGTGACCGCCAGGTCCGTCACGCGCAACAGCGGCGCCACGGCGGGGACGTCCGGGACCGACGCCGTCGCCGGGTGCCCGGCCGCGGCCACGTGCCCCGGCCCCACCGAGATCTCCGCGGCCACCGCGCGTTCGAGCCCGGACGTCGCCGCGCTGCTCAGCGAGACGACCGAGCCGAGCAGCTGCCGCGTGTAGTCCTCGGCCGGCGTGGCGAAGATCCGCGCTGCCGTCCCCTGCTCGACGACCCGGCCGTCGTGCATCACGACCACCCGGTCGGCGAGGTCGGCGACCACGCCCATGTCGTGCGTGATCAGCAGGATCGCCGTTCCCAGCCGCGCGCGCAGGTCCCGCAGCAGCTCGAGGATCTCCGCCTGCACGGTGACGTCCAGCGCGGTGGTCGGCTCGTCGGCGATCAGCAGCTTCGGCTCGTTCGCCACCGCCATCGCGATGACGACCCGCTGCAGCTGGCCGCCCGACAGCTCGTGCGGGTACGACCGGAACCGCTCGCGCGGGTCCGGCAGCCCCACCAGGCCGAGCAGCTCGACCGCCCGGTCCCGCGCGGCGGCCGCCGCGAGCGGCCGGTGCGTGCGGATGGCCTCGACGAGCTGGTCCCCGACGGTGAACACCGGGTTCAGCGCGCTCATCGGCTCCTGGAACACCATGCCGACCTCGCCGCCGCGGACCGCCCGCAGCTCGGCCGGCGTCATCGCGTAGAGGTCCCGCCCGGCCAGCTCCGCGCGGCCCGTCACACGGGCCGTGGGCGGGAGCAGGCCGAGCAGGGACATCGCGGTGACCGTCTTGCCGGAGCCGGACTCCCCGACCACCGCGACGACCTCGCCCGCACCGACCTCGTAGCCGACCCCGCGGACGGCTTCGACGTCGCCGAACGAGACCGCCACGTCGTGCAGCCGCAGGAGCCCGGCCCCGGTCACTGGAGCAGCCCGAACTTGCGGTAGTCGACGTAGGCCGGGAAGCGGCCGATCTGCACGCCGCCCACCTGCGAACCGTGCAGGAACGAGTTGCGCGTGTAGATCAGCGGCACGACCGGCGAGTCGGCGAGGATCTTCTTGTCCAGCGCCGCCCACTTCTTCCCCGCCTCGGCCGGGTCCACAGTGGCCTGTGCGTCGGCGATCAGCCGGTCGACCTCCGGATTGTTGTAGCGGGACTCGTTGTACCCGCCGTTGCCGATTTCGGTGGACTGGAACAGCGGCTGGATGTTCGCGTTGGCCGACGGGATGTCCGGCTGCCACGAGGTGAGCGTCAGGTCGTAGTCCGAGAGACCCTTGGTGTCCACTTCGGACGTGTACGTGTCGTCGTCGAGCGGCTTGATGGTGACCTTGATGCCCGCCCGCGCCAGCGACGCCTGGATCGCCGCGGCCTTCTCCGGGAAGCCGTTTTCGTTGTGGGTGGCCAGGACCAGGCCGTCGAGCCCGTTCGGCAAACCCGCCTCGGCGAGCAGCTGCTTGGCCTTCGCCGGGTCGCCGGACGGCGGCGCCGGATACAGGTCGTACTGCTCGCGGCCCTGCAGGCCGGGCGTGATCAGCGTGGTGGCGACGTCGCCGGCCAGCTGGGCGCTGCCCGCGCTGGCGACCTGGTAGGCGGCCTTGTCGACGGCGTACTGGAACGCCTGGCGCACCTTCGGGTTCGTCAGGTTCCCGCGCTGGGTGTTCAGCGAAAGGTAGGCCAGCGCGCCGGATTCCGACGTCACCAGCCGGGACTTCGCCGACGCGTTGCCCTGGATCTGGGCCAGCTGGGCCGGCGAGGCGAACGACATGCCGAAGGCGGCGCGGTCCTTGCCGGTGTCGTCGATCAGCCGCTTGGAGATGACGCCGGTGTCCTGCCCGAGCTCGAAGTCGACGGTGTCGGCGTAGGCCAGCCGCGTCTTGTCCTCGTCGCGGCTCCAGTTCGGGTTGCGCACCAGCTTCGCCGACTTGCCGCGCTGGTAGCTCTGCAGCTGGTACGGGCCGGACGCGACCGGGTGGTCACCGTAGTTCGCCTCGGCGCCCTTGCCCTTCGGCACCGGCGAGAACGCCGGGGTGCTGGCGACCCAGTTGAAGTCGCCGTACGCGCGGGCGAGGTGGAAGACGATCGTCTTCGCGTCCGGCGTCTGGATGGTGTCGAGCTCCTTGCCCTCGAACGGGCCCTTGTACGCCAGGCCCGGCGAGAGCAGGTCCTTGTGGTAGGCCAGGCCGCCGGAGAACGCGGGCGCGAACGACCGCTCCAGGCCCCACTTGACGTCCTCGCTCTTGATCGGCGTGCCGTCGGCGTACTTCAGGTTGTCCTTGAGGGTGAACGTCCAGGTCCTGCCGCCGTCGCTGGGGCGGCCGGTGTCGGTGGCCAGGTCGGGCACGATGGTGGTGTCCTTGCCCGGCGCGACGTCCCAAGACGTCAGCCGCCGGTGGACCAGCCCGAGCGTGGTGACGACCAGGTTCGAGCTCTTCGCCGGGTCCCACGTGATCGAGGGCCCGTCGTTGAGCAGCAGGAGGGTGCCGCCCGGTTTGACGGTGCCGCCCTGCCCCGCCGGTGTGTCGTTGGCGCCGCACGCCGTCAGCAGCATGACGGCCGCCACCAGCCCCGCAGCAAGCTGTGACAACCGGGGCTTCGCCCCGGGCCGGGGGCTCCGCCACCCGGAACCCCCGAAAAGCGGCCTGAGTTTCATCGTGTCCCCTTCAGACGAGGCGGGCCCGCGGATCGAGCGCGCCGTAGCAGAGATCGACCAGGAAGTTCAGGACCGTGACCAGCAGGGCCGAGAACAGCGTCACGCCGAGCAGCACCGGCAGGTTGAGCGAGGCGATGGCGTCGACGAGCAGCCGCCCGACCCCGGCCATGCCGAAGATCCGCTCGGTGATCACCGTCCCGGCCAGCAGCGAACCGAGGTCGACGCCGAACACCGTGACCACCGGCAGCAGGACGTTGCGCAGCGCGTGCCGTCCCACCACCTTCCGCTCGGTGAGCCCCTTCGCCCGCGCGGTGCGGATGTAGTCCTCGCCGAGGGTCTCCAGCATCTGGCCGCGGGTCAGCCGCGCGTAGATGGCGGCGTGCAGGAAGGCCAGCACGAACCACGGCAGCACGAGGTGCCAGGCCCACTGCACGGGGTTCTCGGTCAGCGGCACGTACCCGTTCTTCGGGACGACGTCGAGCGCGAAGGCGAAGATCGTGATGCCGATCATCCCGGCCAGGTAGGCGGGCATCGAGACGCCGGCCATCGCGGCGGCCATCGTGATCCGGTCGGCCGCGCTGCCGCGGCGCAGCGCCGAAAGCACGCCCAGGCCGACGCCGGCGACGATCCAGATCGCGGCCGCACCCAGCGCCACCGAGAAGCTGACCTCGATCCGGCCGCCGATCTCGCTCAGCACGTCGACGTTGTTCTGGAAGTCCCAGCCGAAGCAGGGCGCGGTGCAGTGGATCGCCGCGGCGCCGACCCCGAACGTGCGGCCGCCGAAGATGCCGCCGAGGAAGTCGAGGAACTGCCGGTACCAGGGGACGTCGTAGCCCATGAACTCCCGCGCGAGCTGCAGCCCCTCGGGCGAGCAGGGGCGGCCGCACGCCATCCGCGCCGGGTCGGCGGGCAGGATGTAGAACACGACGAACGTCACGAACGCGACGACGAACAGGACCAGGAGCATCCCGGCGAACCGGGTCGCCGCGAACCGGGCGGTGCGCATCAGGCCGCACCTCCGGAGCGCGGGTCGAGCGCGTCGCGCAGGGCGTCGCCGACGACGTTGAACGCCAGCGTGATCAGGAACAGCAGCAGCCCGGGGAAGACCAGGTACATCGGGTCGGTCTCGAAGAAGTCGATGGCGGCGCTGATGGTCCGGCCCCAGCTGGGGGTCGGCGGCAGGACGCCGACGCCGAGGAACGACAGGGCGGCCTCGCTGCCGATCATCGACGGCACGGTCAGGCTGGCGACGACGATGACCGGCGCCCACAGGTTGGGCAGCAGCTCCTTCGTGAACACGTGCCACGGCCCGGCGCCCACCACCCGGGCGGCGGCGACGAAGTCGCGCTGGGCCAGGCTCAGCGTCTGGGCGCGGACGATCCGGGCCACCCGCGGCCAGCCGAAGAGCCCGAGGACGGCGATCAGCGTCACCTGGCGCGGGAAGTCCACCGGCAGGACCGCGCCGAGCGCGATCATGAAGATCAGGTACGGGAAGCCGAGGATGACGTCGGCGGTCCACGTCACCACCCGGTCCCACCAGCCGCCGAGGTAGCCGGCGCTGACCCCGGCCACGACGCCGAGCACGGTGCCCAGCGCGGTGGCACCCAGCCCGACCAGCAGCGACGTCCGCGCCCCGTGCGCGACCAGCGCGAAGAGGTCGACGCCGGTCAGCGGCTCGACGCCGAACCAGTGCGTGCCGCTCAGCCCGCCCAGCCTCCCGGCCGGCAGGCCGGTCGGGCCGAGCGTGCCGATGTCCGGGGTCAGGCTCTGCCCCTCGGCCAGGACGAAGAGGTCGGCCGCGGCCGCGAGCAGCACGATGACGACGATCAGGACCGCGCAGACGGACGTCCACCGCCCGGAGCGGACGGCACGCCACACCGCGGCGGGCAGGGAACGCGCCGCCGAGGGCGGCAGAGCGGGGACGGACACAACACCTTCAAGGTTCAGCCGATCGAGTGACGATCGAGGACTTTAAGGAGTTCGCGCGTGATCGATCCACTGTCTCGTAGGGTGGGACGATACTTGCTTGCGCCGCCCGTGTCATGGGAACGGAGATCGACGGCCGGCAGAACCACCGCACCGGCCGAGCGTCTAATGGAGGCGATGCCCCCGAGGACGGAAGGACGTGCTGCGGGTTGTCCCTCTTGGTCGACCGGCCGCCCGGCAGCGCCGAGGCGCCTCCGGAGGCTCTGCCGCCGAAGGGCCGCCGGCGCTGGTGGTACGCGCTCGTCGTCGTGGCGCTGCTGGCGGAGATGGCGATCGCGATGATCACCACCGCCGTGGAGCAGTCCCCGACCATCGACGAACCGGTCTACGCGGGCACCGCAGTCGTGTACCTGGAGCAGCACAGCCTGCGGTACAACCCCGAGCACCCGCCGCTGGGCAAGCTGGCCGTCGCGGCCGGGCTGGCCTTCACCGGCGTGCACCTCGACCCCGGCTTCACCGGCGACCAGACGCAGCTGGGCCGGCACGTGCTGTACGAGTCCGGCCAGGACCCGGGCCGCCTGCTGCTGGCGGCCCGGTTGCCGGTGATCGTGCTGACGCTGCTGTTCGGGCTGGTCGTCTTCCTGTTCGCCCGCGACCTGACCGGCCAGGCCGGCGGCCTGGTCGCGCTGGCGCTGTACGCGTTTTCCCCGGACGTCATCGCGCACGGGTCGCTGGCCACCCTGGACGTGCCGGTGGCCGGGTTCCTGGTGACGTCGGCGTGGCTGGTGTGGCGGGCCCGGCGGCGTCCCGCGCTGTACGTCCCGTTGACGGGACTCGCGCTGGGTGCGGCCGTGGCCACGAAGATGAGCGGGCTCGCCGCGGTGCCCGTGCTGCTGCTCCTGGTGGTCGTGTCGGTCCGGCGGGCGCCGGTCGGTGGTCCGAAATGGCTTCGCGCGATCGGGGCGGCGATTTCCGTGGCCTTGCTGGCGATCGCGGTCGTGTGGGCGTCCTACCTGGTCGTCGATCCGCAGCTGCGCTGGACGGCACCCCCGGGCCTGCCGCCGTTCCACGGCGTGCGCGCGCTCGCGGCGTGGCTGCCGCTGCCGGAGCCGTACCTGGCCGGGATGCGCATCCAGTTCGGCTTCGAAGACCAGGTGTGGACGACGTTCCTGTTCGGCACGCAGCACACCGGAGCCCTGTGGTACTACCTCCCGGCGGCGCTGCTGGTGAAGACACCGTTGGGAGCATTGGCGTTGTGGGCGGCCGGAGCCGTGACGCTGGTGACGGTCCCCCGCCTGCGCCCGGCGGCGTGGTACGTGCTGCTGCCTGCGGCCGTGCTGCTGGCGGCGGCCATGACGGGCAGCCGCGACCTCGGCGTCCGGTACGCGGTGTTCATGCCGATGTTCCTGGCCATCGCGGCGGCCGGCGTGGTCGCCCTGCGGCACCGGTGGGTGCGCATCGCGGCGGCGGCGCTGGTCGTGTTCACCGCGGCGAGTTCCCTGCGGACGTTTCCGTACTACTTGCCTTACTCGAACGAGGCTTTCGGCGGCCCGGAGGCGACGCACCGGCACCTGCACGATTCGAACGTCGACTGGGGTCAGGACTTGCGGCGGCTGGGATCCCGGTACGCGGGCTCGCGGGTGTGGCTGGTGTACAAGGGCGCCGGGGTGCCTTCGTACTACGGGATCGTCGCGGCGGACCCGTTGGCGGTCCCGGCGACGGAGGTGCACGGGCTGCTGGTGGTGTCGGATTCGGCGGTCGCCAAGGCGGACGGGCGGCTGGCCGAGCTGATCGCGACGAGCACCCCGATCGACGAGGTGGGCCACGCGATCACGATCTACCGGCGGCCGTGAGGAACTGGACAACCGTTCCGCGGCCATTGACCCTCCGCGAACTACCTGCGACCCTTCGTGCACGCGCTCTCGCTCTGTGGCCGGGGAAGGGGAGAGACCGATGCCAGCCGGCACGCGCATCCGATCGCTCGCACTGGAACTGACCGGGCGTTGCCAGCTGTCCTGTGCCCACTGCTACGCCGAGTCGTCACCACGCGGCGGGCACGGTTCCATGACCGGCGCGGACTGGCGGGAAGTGCTGGACACGGCAGCCGGATCCGGCGTGACGGCGGTGCAGTTCATCGGCGGCGAACCGACTCTGCACCCGGAGTGCGCGAGCCTGGTCGAACAGGCACTGGCGTCGAGCATGCAGGTCGAGGTGTTCACCAACCTGGTGCAGGTCAGCCGATCCTGGTGGGCGCGCTACCTGCTGCCGGGGGTGTCCGTGGCAACGTCCTACTACACGGCGGATTCCGCGGCGCACGACGCCTTCACCGGCCTGGCGGGCAGTCACGCCCGGACGCGGGCGAACATCGCGGAGGCCGTGCGGACGGGGGTACGGATCCGGGTGGCGGTGGTCGGATCCGGTGCGGTGGCGGACCAGGCGTGCGCGGACCTGACCGCGCTGGGGGTCGAGAAAGTCACGGTGGGCCGGTTCCGCGAGATCGGCCGTGGCTCCCGCGGCAACCGCCCGACGGCCGCCGAACTGTGCGGTCGATGCGCCCAGGAAAGCGCGGCCATCGACCCGTTCGGCAACGTATCGCCCTGCGTGATGGCGCGGTCGATTCACGTCGGAAACGTCCGCCGGGAGGCGGTCGACAAGATTCTTGCCGGACCGCGGATGGCGGCGATCTCCGCCCGCTTCGCCAAGCGGAACGGCGGCAGCGACTGCCCGCCCAATCCGTCCGGCCCTCAGTGTTACGGCGGTTGACGCTCAGTCGAGCAGCCCGGCCAACCGTGCCGAGTAAGCCTGCGTCAGCGGATCGGCATAACCTTCGAACAGGTCGTACGCCTCTTGCCGGCACGCCCGCGCTTCGACGGCATCCTCCTCCGCAAGGGCCGCACCGAGGTTGTCCAGAGCGACCGCGAGCTGCCACCGGTCGCCGAGATCCCGGAGAATCGCCACCGCACGGCGGTGGAAAGGCACGGCGTCCGCCGCACGGCCGAGGCCCTGGTACGCCTCCCCCGTGCCGTCCAATGCGACAGCTTCCCTGACCGGGCTCTCGAGCGCCCGGTGCAGCGTCGTCGCCCGCTGGCAGGAGATGAGCGCGTCGTTGAACAGGCCGTTGAGCCGTTGGATCCGGGCATACTCGAGGAGCACCCAGCCTTCGTTGCGGTCCTCGTTGCGAGTGCGCGCGAGTTCAAGCGCTTTCTCGGCCGATTCGAGCGCTTCTCCTCTGCGGCTTTCCGCCGAATCGGCCTGTGCCCGGGCCAGCACGACGAGCGCGACCAGTTCCCGCCGCTGGTCGCCGAGTTCCCGGCTCAGCGCGAGGCTCCGGCTCGCGGTCTCGATCGCCTCCGGGTACCGGCCCGAACCGCAGTACGCGTCCGCGAGGTTGAACAGCGCGGTCGCCTCGCGCTCGGGATCATCACGGTCGCGCGAGAGCGCCAAGGCCGACTCCAGTTGCTCGACGGCTTCGGGGAACCTGCGTTGCATGAGGAAGAGCACCCCGAGCATGTTGACCGACAGCAATTCCCCTTCGCTGTCGCCGATTTCGCGGCGGAGCGCCAGCACGTCCCGGTGCACGCGCACGGCGTCGTCCAGCCGATGCTGGGCGGAGTAAGCGGTTCCGAGGGCGAACAGCGCTTCCGCCTCAGCCAGCCTGTCGCCGTCCCGGCGTGCGGCACTCGTCGCGGTCTCGATGACCTGTAGCCGGTCGGCGATCGTCGCTTCCCGCGTGAAGTACGGTCGCAGCATCAGCGCCAGTTGCCAGGAAACGCGGTGCAGCCCGGATTTCTCCGCGGCTTGGACGGCGGCCAGGAGGTTGGACCATTCGACTTCGTACCACCGCGCGCCGTCGAGGTAGGCCGGGAAGGTGGGCACCGCCGAAGGAGCCGGAAGCGCCGTCGGCGGGAGGAGCCGGACCGGTGTGCGCATGGCTGTACCGGCGGCGTGGGCGACGTGCAGGTACCACGCCAGCACCCGGCTCAGGGCGGCATACTGCTCCTCCAAGGAGTCTTGGTGGTGGGCTGCGTTCGTCGCATACGCGCGCAGAAGATCGTGGAATTCGTAGCGATCCGGCCCGGTCTGCTCGATCAAGTGGACACCGCAGATGGAATCCAGCAGCCGGCGGGCGTCCAGCACCGTGACGCCCGCCAGCTCGGCCGCCGCCTGGACGCTGAACTCGGGCCCGGGGTGCAGGCCGAGCAGCCGGAACATCCGGGCCGCGTCGACCGGAAGCGCCCGGTACGACCAGGCGAACACCGCGCGCACGCCATCCGCTTCTTCGCCGTCCTCGGCGGTGAGGGCGTCCCAGAGCCCGGATTCGTCGCGCAGGTCCTGGATGAGCTGCGCCAGCGGCATCCACGGCCGGGTCGCGGCCCGTTCGGCGGCGATCCGCAGCGCCAGCGGCAGGCAGGCGCACAGCCGGGCGAGCTCGGCGACGTCGGCCGGATCGTCCTCGCCGCGGTAGTCCGCGGTGATGGCGGTGATCAGCTCGACCGACTCGGATTCGGGCAGAACTTCCAGGGTAACGCGCTGAGCACCGTCGCGGGCCATGAGCCCGGCGAGCCGGCTTCGGCTGGTGACGACGACCCGGCAGCCGTCTGCGCCCGGGATGAGGGGCCGTACCTGACTGACGCTTTCGGCGTTGTCCAAGACGACCAGGACGCGACGGTTGGCCAACAACGACCGGTAGAGAGACGCCTTGGCCTCCAGGTCGGCGGGAATGCGGGACGGGGGTACGTCCAAGGCGCGGATGAATCGGTCAAGCGCCTGTTCGGCGGTAATCGGAGTACCCGGATCATAACCGCGGAGGTTCACGTACAACTGACCGTCGGGGAATTGGTCCTGCGTGCGATGCGCCCAGCGGAGTGCCAACGCCGTCTTACCCACCCCGGCCGTTCCGACGATCACCGTGAGGTGCGCGGCTTCCGGGCCGAGCGGGAACAGGGCGGTGTCCAGCCGGCCCAGTTCCGCGGCCCGGTTGACGAATCCGCGGACGTCGCCCAGCAATTGACGAGGCACGTCACGCCGCTCTGGGCCGGAACGGTGAAAGTGCACGCCTCCGCTGACATCACGCGCCTGGACGACATCACTGGCTGTGCCGGACAGCTCCGATCGGGTGCCGTCCATGGGAACCGGTACCGCCTTGTCGGCGTTCCTGTTCATCGGGTTCATCGTTCCTCCGCAGGTCGATGCAACCGAACCTCCACCGTAGGGCTTCGTCGGCGGCCCGGCGAGGCCTCAAGGATTGAGGTCGCAAGAACGCGACACTTGTTTCACCCTGCCGTGGTCCCGGTTCGACCCCGCACTACGGAGTCCGCCCCTCGTGCGCGTGAAATTTACAAAATCTCTCCGATATTTCCGCCGACGCGACCTCGGGCTCGTCACCGGCTCCTTGCCACCCCCGCGGAACGGCTGCTAACGATGACGGGCGGACCAAGCCGCAGCTGATGCGCCATCGACCTTCTGTGACGGAGATCCGATGTCCTTGCTCTCCCCCGGCCGGCGGCTGACCGCCACCGCGCTCACCGCGGCGATCGCCGCCGCCACCTTCGTCGTTCCCGCCGCCGCGGCGGACGTGCCCGCCAACCTTCCCGTCTACCGGGACACCCGCTACAGCTTCGCCGAACGGGCCGCCGATCTCGTCTCCCGGATGACGCTCCCCGAGAAAGTCCTGCAGCTGCACACCAACAGCGCACCCGCCATTCCGCGGCTCGGGGTGCAGCAGTACACCTACTGGAGCGAAGGCCAGCACGGGCTCAACACGCTCGGCGCCAACACCGATCACGGCACCGACACCGGCGGGGTGCACGCCACCAGCTTCCCCACCAACCTCGCGAGCACCATGTCGTGGGATCCCGACCTGCTCTACCAGGAGACCACGGCGATCTCCGACGAAGCCCGCGGCATGCTGGACAAGTCGCTGTGGGGTGTCGCGCAGAACAACATCGGGCCCGACAAGAACGGGTACGGCTCGCTCACCTACTGGGCGCCGACCGTCAACCTGGACCGGGATCCGCGGTGGGGGCGGACCGACGAGGGATTCGGGGAGGATCCCTTCCTCGTCGCGAAGATGGCCGGTGCCTTCGTCAACGGCTACCAGGGCCAAACCCCGTCCGGCCGGCCCATGACGCCGTACCTCAAGGTCGCCGCCACCGCCAAGCACTACGCGCTCAACAACGTCGAGAACGACCGGCACGCCGACTCCTCCGACACCACCGACGCCAACATCCGCGACTACTACACCGCCCAGTTCCGGTCCCTCATCCAGGACGCGCACGTGTCCGGCCTGATGACCTCCTACAACGCCATCAACGGCACCCCCGCACCGGCGAACACCTACACCGCCAACGCCCTCGCCCAGCGCACCTACGGCTTCGACGGCTACACCACCTCCGACTGCGGTGCGGTCGGTGACGTCTACGCGCCGGGCAGCCACAACTGGGCGCCGCCCGGCTGGACCACGACCACCGCCGGGGCCGCGACGCAGTGGGCGAACGCCGCCACCGGGCAGCGGGTCTCCGGGGCCGCCGGTGGGCAGGCCTACGCCCTGCGCGCCGGCACCCAGCTCAACTGCACCGGCTCCGAAGCCACCGTGGCCAACGTCGAGGAGGCCATCAAGGCCGGTGTGCTCTCCGAAGGCGTGCTGGACAACGCGCTGGTGCACGTCTTCACCACGCGGATGCAGACCGGCGAGTTCGACCCGCCGGACCGGGTGGCCTACACGAAGATCACCAAGGACCAGATCCAGAGCGCCGCGCACCACGCGCTGGCCGCGAAGGTCGCCGCGAACTCGCTCGTGCTGCTCAAGAACGACGCCGTGCCCGGCACCGGGAAGCCCCTGCTGCCCGCCGATCCGGCGAAACTCGGCACCGTGGTCGTCGTCGGTGACCTCGCCGGCAAGGTCACCCTCGGCGGCTACTCCGGCGAACCCGCCGTCCAGGTGAACGCCGTGCAGGGCATCACGGCCGCCCTCAAGGCCGCGAACCCGGCCGCCACCGTCACCTTCGACGCGTGCGGCACGTCCACCGGCGCCACCACCGCGGCGAGCTGCGCCGCGCCGACCCTCGAAGCGATCAAGGCCGCCGACCTCGTCGTGGTGTTCGCCGGCACCGACGGCGCCACCGCCACCGAGGGCAAGGACCGGACCAGCATCGCCATGCCCGGCAACTACGACTCCCTGATCGACCAGGTCAAGGCGGCCGGCAACCCCCGCACCGCGCTCGCCGTGCAGGCGGGCGGCGCCGTTTCCCTCGGCCACGCCGGGACCGGCGTCCCGGCCGTGGTGTTCAGCGGCTACAACGGGGAAAGCCAGGGCACCGCGCTCGCCGACGTCCTGTTCGGCAGGCAGAACCCCAGCGGGCACCTGAACTTCACCTGGTACGCCGACGACACGCAGCTGCCCGACATGAAGAACTACGGCCTGACCCCGTCCCAGACCGGCGGGCTCGGCCGCACCTACCAGTACTTCACCGGCACGCCGGCGTACCCCTTCGGCTACGGGCTTTCCTACACGAACTTCGCCTACTCGCATGTGCACGCCGACACCCGGCACGTCACCGCGGACGGGCAGGTCACCGTGCACGTCGACGTGACCAACACCGGCAGCACACCCGGTGCCACGGTCGCCCAGCTGTACGCCGCCACGGCGTTCGGCGTGCCCGGCGTGGAACTGCCGCGCCGGCGCCTGGCCGGGTTCCGGAAGACCGACGTGCTCGCCCCCGGCCGGACCCAGCACCTGGCCATCCCGGTCCGGATCAAGGACCTGGCGCTGTGGGACGAAGGAAAGCACCGCCAGGTCGTCTACGACGGTGCCTACCGGTTCGGCGTGGGCGCCGACGCCGACCACCTTTCCGGCACCGCCACGGTGGCCGTCAGCGGGGCCATCACGCCGAAGACGCGGTCGGTGACCGTGCAGCCCGGCCAGGTCGTCTTCGCGCCGGGCGCGCGGCTGGACCTGACCGGCCGGAACCCGTGGATCGCCGACGACACCGCCCAGGCGGACCGGCACGTGCCGGCCGACCACGTCGTCGAGGCGGTGCGCGACGACCAGTCGTTCACCGACCTCGCGCACGCCCGGATCGGCTACCGCAGCAGCGATCCGCGCGTGGCCCAGGTCAGCCGGACCGGCCAGGTGACCATGGTGGCGCCCGGCGTGGCGACCATCAGCGTCACGGTCGACGGCGTCACCGGCACCACCCCGGTGGTCGTCAAGCAGCCGTTCACGCTCACCGCACCCGCCCAGGTCAAGGCGGGCACGACCTACCCGGTCACCACCACGCTGCCGAACCCGGCAGGCGCGCGGCCGCTGCGGGACGTGACCATGACGCTCGACGTGCCCGCGGGCTGGACCGTGAAGGCCACTTCGCCGGCCACCTTCGCCGTCGTTGCCGCCGGGCAGACGGTCAGCACCACCTGGGAGGTCGGTGTGCCGGCCTCGGCGCAGCCCGGCAAGTTCGCCCTGTCGGCGCAGGCCACGTTCACCTCCGCCAACGGGCGGGGCACGTCCGTGGACGCGACCACCGTGCTGCTGCCGCACCCGCCGTACCCGTCGCTGTCCGCGGCCTACAACAACGTGGGCATCAGCGACGACGCCACCCCCGGCGCGGGCAACTTCGACGGCGGCAACGCCAGCTTCTCCGCGCAGGCGCTGGCCGCGGCGACGCCCAGCCTCACGCCGGGGGCCACGTTCACCCACGACGGGCTGACGTTCACCTGGCCGGACGCCCCGCCGGGTGGCCGGGACAACGTCGTCGCCGGCGGGGTCGCCGGCGGGCAGACGATCGCCATCTCCGGCTCCGGCCACACCCTCGGCCTGATCGGCGCGGGTGACTACGGCAGCCCGAGCGGCACGGCGACGGTGACCTACACCGACGGCACCACCGAGTCCCATTCGGTGAGCTTCGCCGACTGGTGGGCCAACGCGGCCACCGGCGGCGACATCCTGACCACGCTGCCGTACCTGAACAACAGCAACGGGCGGCTGAACCAGCAGGTGAGCCTGTACTACGCGCCGATCCCCTTGCAGCCCGGCAAGACCGTGCAGTACGTGACCCTGCCGGACGTCAGCGACGGAGCGAACATGGGCACGGCGGCGATGCACATCTTCACCATGGCGATCGGGTGAGCCTCACCGGGCACAGGTGAAGCTCGTGGCGCGGTCCGGGTCACCCACCCGGTACCGCGGCCACGCCGGGTACTCGCAGAGGGGGCGGGTGCGCTGGTGGGCCAGGTCGGTGACCACCTGGTTCGCCGGTGCCCGGCCCTGCTCCACCCACCGTTCGAGCGCCGTGAGCGAGTCCCAGCCGGCCGCGAACGCCGGAGTCCCGAAGTTGGCGTGGTTGGCCCCGGGCACGACGTAGTAACGCAGGAACTCGCTCACCCGCGGCCCCACCACCGCACGAACCCGCTCGTAGTAGTCGCTCGTCGAGTACGGCGAGACCAGTTCGTCCGCGGCGCCGTGGAGCAGGATCAGCTTCCCGCCGGCCCGGGCGAACGGGCGCAGGTCCGCGTTGTTGCGGTCCTGGACGGCGGACAGGGCGCTGATCCGGCCGAGCCACCGGCCGGGGTGGCGGGGATCCACGTCCAGTGCGTCGTGCGCCGGGTCCCGGGTGAGGAAGTACTTGACCCACTGGGCCCAGTACTGCATCCCGTAGCCGCTCGTCACCGGCATCGGATCGGCGGGCGCGGTGGTGCCGAAGCCGAGGAACGGCGTCCGCATGTCCGCTCCCGCCAGGAACGGGAAGCCCGGGTAAGCGGTTTCACCGCTGGCGATCCGGTACGGCCACCGGAACGGGGACGACATCGCCTCCACCGCGCCGATCTGCGGATCGGACAGGCAGCCCGGCCCGGCGTCCGTCCCGTTCGGACAGCGCAGCGTCCGCGGATCGAAGCGGCAGCGAGGATTCGAGACGACCTTGTCGGTGACGCCGTCGGCACCGTCACACGCCTTGATGACGCTGTCGTAGAGGAGCGTCTGCTTCCCGGGTCCGGGGAAGGCTCCGGGACGCGACAGGATCTGCGTCAGGTAGCCCAGGTCCAGGACCTCGGCGAGGTTGTTCCACGCCGGGTAGGCCGAAATCACGCCGTCGAAGGCGGCCGGCCACCGCTGGGCGACGACGAGCGCTTCACGGCCGCCGGTCGACCCGCCCGCGAAGAACACCTCGGCGGGTGTCGCCGCGTAGGCGTGCCGGATGAGGAACAGGCTCGCGTCCCGGGTCTTCTTGAGGGCGTCCCCGGCGGCGAAGTTGGTCAGGGCTTCGTCGTTCAGGCCGAAGGACCCGTCCAGGGACGGCGGGGACGCCGGGTTCTGCTGGTGGCCGGAGTCGCTCGCGAAGGTCGCGTACCCGCGGGCCAGCGGGGCCGGCCGGTCGGCGGGACCGAACGGCACGTTCGCCGTCACGTCGGGGATCGTCCCGTTGAACCCCCCGCCGCCGAACATCAGCGCCCTGTGGTTCCACGCGCGAGGCAGGGCGACCCGCAGTTTGATGGCGGGTGCGGCCGGGTCGACGGGGTAGAGGTCCGCGTCGACCCGGCAGTACTCCACGGGACCGGTCACGACGGACACGGCCGTGACGCGGCCGCCGGTGGTCGGCAGGCTCATCACCCGCGCCGGGATGGCCAGCCCGGCGAGCCCGGCGCAGTCCATGGCCGCCGGGGCCGCCGCGGCGGCGGGCGCGGCGGAACTCGCCGCCAAGACCACGGCCGCCGAAACGACGAACTTGCGCGTTCTCATCGCGGCTCCTTCTCAGTGGAGGTGCGCGCCCGGGACGGCGTGCGGGTCGGCGCGGACTTCGGCGGGGTTCGTCTCGGGCAGGAACCACGCGCTGGCGAAGGTGATCAGCCCCATCGCCGTGATGTAGAGGGCGACCGGCCAGGTGCTGCCGGTCTCCGCGATCAGCGCGGTCATCAGGAACGGCGTACCGCCGCTGACGATGATCGCCGACAGCTGGTAGGCCAGTGACGCACCCGAGTAGCGGACGGCCGGGGCGAAGAGCTCGCCGAGGAAACTCGCGATCGGGCCGTAGGTGAGGCACTGGAACACGAAACCCACCGTCACGGCGACGAAGATCAGCGGCAGGGACGCGGTGCCGACGAGCCCGAAGTACGGGAAGCCCCAGGCCGCCACGCCCAGCCCGCCGACGAGGATCAGCGGCCGCCGGCCCACCTTGTCCGAAAGGTACCCGGACCACGGGATGGTCGCGAGCATCGCCGCGGAGCTGAGCAGCACGACCGCGAGGAGCGCGTTGCGCTTGAGCCCCAGCGAACCGGTGCCGTAGCTCAGCAGTCCGGAAATGCTGACGTAGAACAGGCTGTTGGTGGCCGACAGCAGCCCGCAGCCGAGCAGGATGGTGCCCCACCGGCGGCGGACGACCTCGGCCAGCGGCGCCCGGACCACCGGCTTCGACGTTTCCCGCTGCAGGGCCCGGAACTCCGGCGTGTCCTCCACCTTGGCCTGGATGTAGAGCACGACCGCGAACATCACGACGCTGAGCAGGAACGGGATGCGCCAGCCCCAGGTGAGGAAGGCGGCGTCCGGCATGAGGGCGCTCGCGGCCACGAAGATCAGGTTGGACAGCACCACGGCCACCGGAACGCTGGTCTGGCCGAAGGTGCCGGCGAACCCGCGCCGCTTGGGCCCGGCGGACTCGGTCAGCAGCAGCACGATGCCGCCCCACTGCCCGCCCGCCGCGAGTCCCTGGACGAACCGCAGGACGACCAGCAGGATCGGCGCCAGTGCCCCCACCGCCGCCGCGCTGGGCAGGCAGCCGATGAGGAAGGTCGCGGCCCCCATCAGGGCCAGGCAGCCGACGACGACCGGCTTGCGCCCGTACCGGTCCCCGAGGTGCCCGGCGAGCACCCCGCCGATCGGCCGCGCCACGAACCCGGCCCAGAACGTGCTGAACGCCAGCAGCGTCCCGGTCAACGCCGTCGCGTGCGGGAAGAACACCTTCGGGAACACCAGCGCGGCCGCGGTGCCGTAGAGGAAGAAGTCGTACCACTCGATCGAACTGCCGACGAGGCCCGCCGCCAGCAGTTTGCGGAAGGCCCGGCGCCGGGTGGCGGACACCGCGGCTTCGGACTGCCCTTCGGGCTGGGTGAGCGGGATGGCCATGGGTGCCGCCTTCGTCGATGAGCGCCGGCAGGTGATGGCGGTCATGGTAGGGCGCCGTTACGCTGCGACCGGAGGTGTGGACCACCCACTCCTGCGCCCCGCACGGTGGGGCTTTCGCCCACCCCGAACCCGGAGGATCGCGCCGTGACCAGTGGCTCGCCCGGACGCCGCGAGCGTGAACTGGCGTCGTTGTACGCGACCGTCAAGTCGCTCACCGCGCTCGGTGAGCTCGACGAGGTCCTGCAGTCGATCGTCCACCACGCCCACGACCTGATCGGCACCGACTTCACCTACCTCTCGCTGGTCGGCGCGGACGGCCGGCTCTCGGCCCGCGCGTCGGACGGGACGATCTCCGCGGAGTTCCTCGCCGCGACCATCCCGGCCACGGTCGGGCTCGGCGGCAAGGTGCTGGCGTCCAAGAGCCCGCACTGGGTGCGCGACTACGCCACCTCGACGCGCATCCGGCACGATCCGGACTTCGACCGCCTGGTCGGTACCGAGGACCTGGTCGCGCTGCTCGGCGTTCCGCTGGTGATCCGCGGCGAGGCGGTCGGCGCCCTGTTCGCCGCGGACCGCTCCGAACGGTCGTTCCAGGCCGAGGAAATCGCGCTGCTCAACGCGTTCGCCGATCACGCCGCCGTCGCGCTCGACAACGCCCGGCTGTACGAGGAGAGCCGGACCGCGCTGCGGGAGCTGCGGGTCGCCTACCGGAAGATCGAACGGGCGCAGGCGATCCACGAAGCCCTGACCGGGGTCGTGCTCGGCGGCGGGACACCCGGCGACGTCGCCCAGCACCTCGCCGGCCAGCTGGGCGGGTCCGTCACGCTCCTCGACCGGAGCGGGGCCGTTGCGGCGCACCGGGATTCGGCCTCCGGGCCGGTCGACGGTCCATTGGGGACGGACCTGGCCGGAGCCGTCGAGGAGGCCCGCCGGACCGGCCGCTGCACGACGTCGTCCGGGGCCGGCGGCACCGACCGCAGCGTGGCGGCGATCCAGGCCGGCGACAGCTACCTCGGCGCGCTCGTGTGGAGCCGGCAGGCGGCCGCGCACGACGACACGGACCTGCGGACCCTCGAACGCGCCACGCACATCCTCGGGCTGCTCATCCTCAAGGAGCGGGCCGTGGCCGAGGCGGGCGAGCGGCTCAGCGGCGAGCTCCTGACCGAGCTCCTGGTCGGCGGGCCCGGGGCCGGTCCGGCCCAGCGCGCCCGCGCCCGGGCGCGCGGCATCGACGTCGACGCGCTGGACCTGGTGCTGGTCGCGGACTCCCCCGCGGTGTCCCCGGCCGATCTGGCGCGGCACCTGCACGACCTCGCCCGTGACCGCGCCGGGCTGGCCGGCGAACACCTGGGCCGGGCCACGATGATCCTGCCGGGCGCCGACGCCGACCGGACCGTCGCGGAAGTCCACACCGGACTCCGGCGCTCGCTGGGCGGCCCCGTGCTCGTCGTCGGGGAACGGGCGGACGACCACGACTGGGCCCGCGCCCACGTCCTGGCCGGCCGCTGCAACGCCGTGCTGCGCGCGCTCGGGCACACCGACCTGGGCGCCACCACGCGGGAATACGCCTTGTACGCCTTGGTCTTCGACCCCGGGCGGGCCGGCGAGCTCGACCGGTTCCTCGCCGGCTCGATCGGCGCCCTCCTCGAGTACGACGCGCGGCGGGGCACCGACCTCGTCGGCACGCTCGGCGCGTACTACCTCCACCGCGCCAACGTCGCCGCGACGGCCCGTGCGCTGCACCTGCACGTCAACACGCTGCTCAAGCGGCTGGACCGGGCCGGTGCCGTGCTCGGGTCCGGCTGGCGCCACGAGAACGACCTGGAACTACAGCTCGGCCTCCGGCTGCACCAGCTCCGCGCGGTCGCGTCCTGACGCCGCGGCCGAATCGCGCAGGGCGGCCTTCGAGATCTTGCCGGTGCCCGTCTTCGGCAGGCCGGGGACCAGGACGACTTCGTCGGGCAGCCACCATTTCGCGACCCTCGGCGTGAGGTGCGCCAGCAGCTCGCCGCCCGTCGTCACGCTGCCTTCGCGCAGCACGACGTAGGCCACCGGGCGTTCCATCCACCGCGGGTCCGGGCGGCCGATCACCGCCGCTTCGACGACGTCGGGGTGGGCCGTGATGGCGCTTTCCAGCTCGACCGAGGAAATCCACTCGCCGCCGGACTTGATCAGGTCCTTCATCCGGTCCACCAGCCGCAGGTAGCCGTCGGCGTCGATGGTGGCCAGGTCGCCGGTGCGCAGCCAGCCGTCGGCGGTGAAGCTGCCGCCGTCGTCGACCCGGTAGTAGCCTCCCGCCACCCAGGGGCCCGCCACCTGCAGCTCGCCGACGGCGACGCCGTCGCGGGGCAGCTCCCGGCCGGTCTCGACGTCGGCGATCCGCACGTTCACCAGCGGCAGCGGCTGGCCCTGGGCGGCCCGCACGGCCACCCGGTCCGGCTCCGGCGCGGACCGGTGCTGGGTGCGGGTGCCGCCGATGGCCCCGACCGGGCTGATCTCCGTCATGCCCCACGAGTGCGTGATGGGCACGCCGATCGCGGCGCGGTAGGTCTCCGACAGCGCCGGCGGGACGGCCGAGCCGCCGCCGAGCAGGAACCGCGTGGCCCCGAGGTCGTGGTCCCGCAGGCCCGGGGCCAGGCCGGTCCAGACCGTCGGGACGGCCCCGGCGACCGTGACCCGCTCGGCCGCCATCAACCGCAGCAGGTGGTCCGGGTCGGCGGACGGCCCGGGCAGCACCAGGGACGCGCCCGCCAGCATCGCGCCGTAGGGCAGGCCCCAGGCGTTGGCGTGGAACATCGGCACGATCGGCAGCACGACGTCGCTCTCGCAGAGCCCGATCAGGCCCGCGGCCAGGGTGCCCAGGGCGTGCAGGACCGTCGACCGGTGGCTGTAGAGCACCCCCTTGGGGCGCCCGGTCGTCCCGGACGTGTAGCACAGGCCGGACGCGAGGTGCTCGTCCGCGAGCGTGAAGGTGTCCTCGAACGAGCCGGTGAAGGGCGCGGCCGCGGACACCAGGTCGTCGTAGTGCAGGATGCGGGGGTCGGCCGGGACCGGCGTGCCGCTGTCGTCGGGCAGCACCACCCAGTGCCGCACGCCCGGCAGCCGGCCGGCGCTCGGCCAGATGCGGGGCAGCAGCGCGCGGTCGACGAACACGACGTCGTCCTCGGCGTGCCCGACGATGTACTCGAGGTGCTCCGCCGGCAGCCGGATGTTGATCGAGTGCAGCACCCGTTTGGTGGCCGGGACGGCCAGGTAGAGCTCCAGGTGCCGCCGGTGGTTGCTCGCGAAGGTCGCGACCCGGGCGCCGGCCGGGACGCCGAGGGTGTCCAGCGCGGTGGCGAGGCGCCGGGTGTGGCCGGCCACCTCGGCGTAGGTCAGCCGCCCCTCGCCCGCCGTGACGACTTCCTTGTGCGCGAAGAGCCGCTCGGCACGCTCCAGGATGTGGGCGATGGTGAGCGGTCGTGGCTGCATCAACCCGTCCATGGCACCCCTTTCGTTCGGGTCGCCAGTGACTGTAGGAGCGGTTCCGGCCGCGAAGAGAGGGCGGAACCGCCCACTCGTCCGGCCCCTCCGGTGGTGATCACCTCCACGCCGGCGGGCCGTGGGCCCGCCCCGGGCAGCGCGTCAGGCCGATGTGCCGAGGCGCTCGACGAGCATCTTCCGCACCTCGTCCGCGATCTCGCCGCCCGCCGCCGTGGCCACGGTCCGGGTCACCGCCGGGACCAGGTCGGCCACCAGCTTGCCCTCCAGGGCGTCGGCGAGCTTCTGGGCGTCGACCGGGTGCTCCGGGCTGTCCGTGATCAGCTTCGTGATCGCGTCGAGCGACGAGCCGAGGGCGGTGAGCTTCGCGTCCATGTCCTTGATGAACGCGGCGTAGTTGCGGTTTCCGTTGACGTCGAAGACGTTCCCCCACATCAGGTGGGCGAAGTCGTCGCTGGTGAAGGGCATGGCGGCCTCCGGGCCGAGGTGGTTTCCGGTGTAGGACTCGTCGAAGTCGACCGCACCCGCCGAGCCGGGGAGGGTGCCGCCGCTGGTGTACTGGTGGACGTCGTAGCGGCCCGGGTACCGGCCCGGTCCGGGTGCTTCCGGGCGGGCGCCGTAGCGGGCGATCACGATCACCAGGCCGGGCACGTCCCACCGGTCCGGCCGCAAGGCCGCCGCGAAGGACGCGCTCAGGTAGACCGCCGGGCGGAAGCCCGCCGCCGCGATCCGCCGGCAGAACGCCGTGGCGAACTCCGCCGCCACCGCGTCCGGCCGGAACGGGGCCTCGAGGTCCAGCAGCGGCACGACCCCGGTCGCGCCGAGCCGCCGGACCTCGCCGGCCAGCACGTCCGCCTGCCGCTCCGGGCCGGGCGCGAGCTGCGCGTAGTGGTAGCCGCCGACGGGGATGCCCCGCGCCTTCGCGCCCGCCACGTGCGTGTCCGGGCGGTAGACCAGCCCGCGTTCCACGTGCTGGTAGGGCGCCCCGCCGCCGGACACCTTGACCCAGGCGAACGCGACGTCGTCGACCTGGTCCCAGCGCAGGCCGCGTTGGTAGAAGGGGTGGACATCGGTGCCCCTGGCCATCACGGATCTCCTCTCCCCTACTGCCCCGGCTGGAGCGTGGCGACCGGGCAGGACGGCGGGACGTTCCACCGGTTCCCGGTCGAGACGATCGACGGCGGGAAGCCGCCCGCCGCGCGTTGTGAACACTGCAGCGAGCGGGCCGCGCCGCGGGCCGAGTTGAGCGCGACCGTGACCCCGTGGAACGGCTCCGGCCGTGAATCGAGGCGGACCGCGGCGAAGTACGGGCTCGTCCCGGCCACCGTGTTGCCGGTGATCGTGGCGTCTTCGATCGGCCCGCTGATGCCCTGCAGCGCGATCCCCGAGCCGTCCGGGGCGGCTTCGGTGAAGGTGATGTCGTTGTCCCGGACGCCGATTTCGTGCACCGAATCGCCGTAGATGCCGTCCGCGTCGCCGTCCACCGCGATCGTGTTGCCGGTGATCGTCACCCGGTCCGGGAACCCGCCGCTGTGCGGGGTCACGCGGATGCCGGGACCGGCCACGCCGTGCCGCCGGATGACGTTGCCGTCGATCTTGTCGCCGGTGGCGACGTTCTGCGAGTCGACGACGCCGGCCCCGCTCACCGCCGTCACGTCGAAGGTGTTGCCCGCCACGACGACGTCCTCGGTGCGGTAGAGGGAAAGCCCCTTGCCGCCGAAGGTGTTGCCGGTGATCGTCGCGTGCCGGTAGGACGTCAGGGACGCACTGAAGGTCACCGTCGAGTCGGCGAAGGAGTTGCCTTCGAGCCGCAGCCCGTCGTCCCAGTCGCCGCCGGTCGCCTCGCCGTCGAAGGCGGTGTCGCCGATCCGCTCGCCGAAGTGGTTGCCCAGCACGGCCAGGGAGAACACGTTGCGCTGCACGCCGATCCCGGACCGCGCGCAGCTGACGAACGAGCCGCCGGCGATCGTCACGCGCCGGACCGCGGTGGCCGGGGTGTTGCCGAGCACCCGGATGCAGTCGCCCTTGCGCGCGCCGGCCGCCGCCGGGTGGGCGAAGACGACGTCCCGCACGGTGACGTCCGTGACCGGCATCGAACAGGTTCCGTTCGCCGTCGTGCAGACGCCGGAGCCGATCGCGATCGCGTGGGTCTGCTCGTCGGTGTTCGTGGCCGCCGAGGTGTCGATCGTGAGCCGTTCGACGGTGGTGTCGCTCGCCCCCGGGTCGAGCGACACCACCGCGACCGCACCCGCCTGCTGGTCGCCGGCCAGTTCGAGGACCGTGCCCGGTCCGCTGCCGGTGATCATCACGCGCGCGCTGTGCGTGGACAGCGCGGCGAACCGGTCGTAGGACCCGGCCGGCGCGCGCGACACGCGCCAGTGCCCGCTGCTCAGGCACACCGTGCCGCCGCCCGCGGCCCCCGCCGCGTCGATGGCGGCCTGTACCGGCGCCCGGTCGTCCACGCCGTCGTCCGGCACGGCGCCGAAGGCCGCGGGGTCGAAGCACCCGCCGGTCCCCGAGCCGGCCCGGGGCACCGCGGCCGCCGAGACGACGACCGCGGTCGCCACCGACAGGGTCGCGATCGCCGCGGTCACCAGCAGCGCCCGCCCTCGGATCCGTTTCATCGCCACACCTTTCACCAGAAGAAGAGCCAGCGGCCGCCGAGCCGGACACCGTGGCCCTGGTAGGTCACCCGGCGCTGGCCGGGGGTCAGGCACCGCGAGCCGGAGATCCGGTGCCACAGCTCGGTTTCGGTGAACACCACCGTGCCGGTGCCGTAGGGCACCGTGACCGGCACGCCGCCACCCCGGCGGCCGGGCGGGGCGCCGGGCACGTCGGCTTCGATGTCCAGGCCGCTCCCGCCGTCCGGCAGCGCGAACGGCACGGTGAAGTTGACCACCGCGGTGATGTCGGCCCGGCGCGCGAGGAGGGACGGCACCTGCGTCTCGAGGGCGTCGACGTGCCAGCCGCCGCCGGCGTACTCCCCGGGCCCCGGGAACTCGAACAGGTGGAAGCCGGGGACGGCGAGGTCCTCGGCGTACACCACCGGCAGCCCGTACCGCTGCTCGAAGAACGCCGCCACCCGCTCGTGGACCAGCCGGAAGTGCCGGTACAGCAAGCGGTTCTCCGCGCGGGCGCAGGCCGCGTAGTAGCCGGGGCGCTCGCGGTTGCGGTAGAACGCCTCGCCGATCGTGCTCAGGCCCGGGGTGTCGCCGCGCCGCAGCCCGGCCGGCACCGCGTCGACCGCGGCGAGGACCTCCGCCACCTCCGCCGGGGTGAACAGGCCGGCCGTGAAGGCCCGGGCACTCCCGAAGGCGATCTCCCCGGCCGGCCGGACGCCGGTGTCCACTGTGGTCATGCGGAACGCTCCTTGCACAACTCCGCCGCGGCGAGCAGCCCGGCGATGGCCGCCGCGATGGGCTGGCCGGTTCTCGATTCGTAGTAGGTGAACCCCGGCGAAGGGTTGACCTCGAAGCAGTACCACTCGCCGTCCGGGGTCCGCCGCAGGTCGACGCCGGCCACCGGCAGCCCGAGCCGCTTCGCCAGGTCCTGGCAGCGGTCGGCGACGCCGGACGGCAGGTCGATCCCGGTCAGCACCGGCGCGCGGAACCCCTGCGCCCGGGCGTAGCGGTAGTCGTCGGCGTCGCTGTCCACCTCGGCGGCGAACACTTCGGTGCCGACGACGTGCACGCGCACGTCGGTGCCCGGCACGTGCCGCTGGAACTGGGTCGGGCAGGCGGTCACGGCCGCCAGCCGGGCGCGGTCGGCCGCCCCGACGCGGCGCACCCGGCTGCGGATCCCACTGGTGGACTTGACGATGACGTCGCCGTGTTCGGCCAGGAACGCTTCGACCCGGGCCGGGTCGTTCGTGACCAGGGTCGGCGGCACGCGGAAGCCGGCGGCCGCGACGAACCGCAGCTGGTACGGCTTGGACCCGTTGCTCGCGCCGGCTTCCGGCCGGTTCAGGACGTAGGCGGGGGTGCGGTCGGTCCAGGCGTTGAGCACCTGGTCCAGCTCGGCGGCGTGCCGCCATTCCGGCGCCGACGGCGGCAGCGCGCGCACGGCGGGCAGCCGGGTGCTGTCGTGCGGGCGCACGTAGGCCGCCCGCACGGCGTCGAGGTCGAACTCCTCGCCGCCGGCGATCACCCGGGTGCGGCCGTGCGGACCGGCCCCGACCCGCACGGTGGTGTCGAGCACGCGCCGCTGGTCCAGGAAACGGACGGGGGCGTCGAGCTGCCGCAGCTGCGCCAGCACGGCGGCCATCGGGTCGTCCGCGAGCAGGCCCCACAGCAGGATGGTCATCCGGCCACCTCCGCGACGGTCCCCCGCAGCGCGGCCAAGACGGCGTCCGCCACCTGCGCGTCGGACACGTCCGGCCACGCCGAGATGTCGCGCACCCGGGCGCGCGGGCCCGGGCCGGACACGGTCGCCGTGAGCAGCGGGGTGCCCGCGAGGCGGCCGAGCTCGCACAACCGCTTGCCCACCTCGGGGTGCACGTCGCCGAAACAGGCGTCCCGCACCACCTGCACCCGGACGGCCCCGTCCCAGTCCGGGACGGCGGCGAGCGGCGGCGCGACGCCGAGCCCGAGCCGGCGGTCGGCCGCGTCGACCCGCAGGCCGGCCGACGCCGCCAGCTCGGCCCACTCCTCGGGGTACCACGGCGGTCCGTTGAGGCACCGCGGATCGGGCGGGTTCAGCACGGGGGCGGGGCACGCGTCGAGCCAGGCCAGGAGGAACGCGGTCAGCTCGGCCCCGGCGTACGCGCGGTCGCCGGAGTGCACCCGGGGCAGGTCAGCGCCGGTGATCACGCCCAGCCGGTTCAGCACGCCGGTCACCGGGATCGGTGTCCCCTCCGCGGTCGCCAGCCCGGCGGTGACCCGGCCGTCGCGGTCCACGTCGAGGCTCCAGCAGGCCCGGTCCAGGTCGCCGGCGGTGACCAGGAGCGCCTCGCTCCCCCACCGGGCGGCGAGGGCGCGAGCGGAAACGTCTTGGGCGTGCGCGAGGATCAGCAGCATCTCAGCTGTCCTCGTCCGGACCGGACAGCGCGTCCCGGCCGACCTCGGGGCGGTCCTCCAGGGAGATGAACGTGCGCTCGTCGCCCTCGGCCTGGTCCGCCGCGGGCGGCGGGGAGCCCGGAGCGGCGGTGCCGGCGAGGTCGAGGAACTCCTTGCGGTCGTCCTTGGCCCGCTCCTTGTCGTCCTTGCCCTCCTTGCCTTCCTTGTCCTTGTGCTCCTTGCCTTCCTTCTCCTTGGTGTCCTTGCCTTCCTTGTCCTTGCTTTCCTTGCCCTCCTTCTCCTTCTCCTTTTCCTTCGTCTCCTTGGTCTCCTGCTTGTCCTTGATCGGGTCGATCCGGCGGTCGAGCGCGGTGAGCTTCACCTGCAGCTCCTGGACCACCCCGAACAGCTCCAGCCGCAGCTCCTTCATGCAGTTGCTGACCGTGCGCAGGGCCTCGGCGACGTCGCCCAGGTCGTCTTCGATGGCGTGGAACCGCCGGTTGAAGCCGATCTCGGTGGCGGTCTCCCCGGCCTGCACCACGGTCACGCCGTCGACGAAGTCCGGATGCGCGAAGGAAGGCTCGAAGTGCAGCTCGCACTGCGGCGCCTCTTGGGGGACGTTGGTCTGGAACACGAACGGCGGGGTTTCGGTCGCCGTGAGACCGGGGCCGGCCTGCCGGGCGATGGCGCGGCCCAGCACCGCGATGACGTCGTCCTCCGCCACGCCCGCGCCCCGCAGGGCGTCGACGATCGTGTGCGCCGGGACGCCGTAGACGAGCTGCTCTCCGGGTTGTTCGCTCATGAGCTCTCTCCTTGTCCTGCCCGCGCGGACGGCGTCAGGCGGTAGTGCCGGTAGGCCCGGGCGGCGGCGATGTTCAGGCCGGTGGACGTGCCCGAGCCGTCCACGTCGACGTGCCGCCGCCGGATGGCGAAGGTGTCGGCCCGCACCCCGACGGGCGTGACGAGCTCGACGATGTTCAGCAGGTGTTCGTACTGGCGCAGGGTCAGCAGGGCGCCGTCGGGCAGCGCCGGCCGCCACGTGTACGGGTTGTTCGCGCCGGAGCGCTGTCCCACCACGCACGACACGACGCTGATCCCGTCGTTGAAGACCGGGATCGTGACGACGGCACCGCGCCGCGACGAGAGCGTCGCGTGCTGCTCCCCGAGCGCCCGCGCCTGCCAGCGGTGGACCAGGGTGTGTTCCCCGGCGAGGTTGCTGCCCGCCAGCGGCAGCCCCGCGACGCCGAACATCAGCGCCAGCGTCCCGGCGCCGGTGGCCAGCGCGACGACGCTGCTCGCGCCGGCGTCGGCAGCCGTGGTGAACAGCGGGCTCAGCAGGGTGGAATCCTTGAGCACCGCGGCCGTGCGCGGGGCACCGAGGTCGAAGAGCGCGTAGTCGCGGGGCGACACGGTGCCCAGCTGCCGGGTGAACTCGCCGACGTCGGCCACCTTCGCCAGGCTCCGATCGGCCAAAGCGGCGTCCAGCCCGGGGACCGTGCTGGTCGGCCGCGCCCCTGCCAGCACCGCGGCCGGGTCGGCGGCCGGGGTCAGCTGCGCGCCCGCGAGCGCGCTGATCACCGAGACCACCGGCACGTCGTGGTCCGGGTCCGTCGCCGAGAGCAGCTTCGCGGTCAGCGTCAGCGGGACGTCGCCGTCGGAGTCGGGCTCGATGTCCATGACGAGGGGGCCCATCGGTGCCGTGCTGGCGAACACCGTGCCGTCGGCGTCCGGCTCGACGGTGCGGAAGCCGCAGGCGCGCAGCAGCCACGCCCCGATCGGGTCCGCCGACCTCGGCCGCGGCACCAGGTTCGGATTCCCGAGCTTGCCCGCCGCGGTGACGGCCGCGTCGAGCTGGGCCGCGACGGGCGCGGCGAGCAGCGCCCCGAACCCGAGCTCGAACCGCGACCCGCCCGCGTTGTCCTGTCCTTGGAGGACACGAGGCCACGGTCGCGCGCCCAGCTGCCCGCACCGCTGGTCGAGCGTGGTCAGCGCCTCGGCGACGGCGGGCGCCACCGGCTGGAAGGATTCCACCCGCCAGGCGGCGAGCGCCGCGCGCTGGACGTCCACGCGGGCCACCTCGTCCGGCGGCAGGAGGCGGGCCGCGTGCGTGTCGTCGCCTTCGGCGCTGTCGGCGGGCCAGATCAGGTGCACCCGCCGGATCGCGTTGAGCAGTGCGGGGATCTTGCCCGGTGAACCGGGGGCGACCAGCCGCAGCGCGATCAGCTGCGGATCGACCGACTCGTCGGCGGTCACCGTGCTCGTCACGCCGAAGTCGGCGAGGAAGCCGCCGCCGCCGAGCACGGAGTCGATCCACGGCTTGCTGGGCAGCCGCACCCCGCGAAGCACCCGCAGCCGGGCCCGGTAGGACGCGTCGTCCTCGCGCGTGCCGGGTGGCTGGAGCGGCCGGGTGGCGGGGCTCTGCTGCTCGGTGTCCCAGAACAGCTCGTCGGAGAACCGCGGGCTGGACAGGTCGGCCCCGATCCGGTCGAGCGCGTTGCCGCTCGCCCCTGCCAGGGTCCGCATCGCGCGGATCTGCCGCGCGGTGCGCCGGATCCGGCCCTTTTCGTCGAGCAGCACGGTGAGCAGCCGCCCGAGCACGCCTTCGACGAGGTCGAACCGGACGGCGGCGATCAGCTGCGCGGCGCTGAGCGCGGTGCCGGTCTCCCCGCCGCGGATTCCGCGCGCCAGCAGGGAGAACGGCGTGCCGGCGTCCCCCTTGCCCGCCGGCGGCACGGCCGCCACCAGCGCGGTGCCCGCCGCGGTGTGCGGCGCGAACGTCACCACCGGGAGCGTTCGGGGCACACCGTTCCCGGACTGCAGCGCGGGCAGGATGGTCAGCCCTTGAGCGTCCACATCGGACAGTACGGTGCACAGGACCAGGGGCTGCCTGGTCACGCTGCCGACCGCGGCCTCGGCCTGCCCCGTCGGCCCCGGCGGCGGGGTGGCGCGCAACGTCAGCGGCCGGGGGGTGGCCGCCTGGGACAGCGGCCCGATCAGCTCGGCCGCCGCGGCGGCCAGCGCACCCGCACCGAAGCCGGCCGGGTCGAGGAGTGGGTCAGTGGTGGTCATGGCTCACCGCACCGTCAGCCGGCCGGGCTGCTCGACGAAGACCGCGATCTGGTCGGCCCCCACGATCAGGTTCTCGTCCACGTCGAGCGCGACCGGTGAAGTGCTGTCCGCCCCGCCGGATCCCACGGCGTCGATCGACGGCGGGAACCGGACCAGCTGGAGCCCGTTGACGTCGACGACGCCGGGCTCGGCCATCAAGGCCGCGGACAGCGCGGCGGCGCGCACCGGTTCGGCGAGGGTCAGCCCGTCGACGACCCCGCGCAACCGCGCCGCCAGCCGCTGCTTGAGGGCGAGCGCGGCGGGGCTGAGGTTGCGGCTGGCCAGCGCCCCGGACGGCAACGGCAGTCCGGCGGTCACCACGTCGACGTCGACCGTGAAGTACACCTGCTCGGCCCGCACCACGTCGGGGAAGATCCCGATCGGGCGGACGTCGCGGATCGCCTGCTGCACGGCCGCACGCAGCCCGGACGCGCCGTCCCAGATCGCGGCCTCGGTCGGCGCGACCAGCACGGTGACGAAGAACGGCGACGACATGTCCCGGTCGGCCGCGAACAGCCGCTCGAAGAAGTCGAACTGGCCGAAGATCGACTGGGACAGGTCGAGCCCGCCCGCCCCGTCCCGCACCACGGCCTGCCGTACGCCGGGCACCAGCGACACCGTGGCCGCGATCGACTCCGCCGTCCACAGCGACCTCGGGGCGTTGAGCAGCAGCGCGCGGTAGCGGTCGTCGTCGAACTGCGTGTCGCCCCCGGTCAGCGCCTGCGTGTGCTGGATGCGGACCAGGCCCTGGCCGATCGACGCGGCCGTGTCGGGGAAACCCGCCGCGACGTCGGCGTCGATCATCGCGTCGAGCTTGGTGTCGGCGGCCTCCCACCGGTCGATCCGCTGCGGGTGCCCGCCGCTCGTGTCGGTCACCGCCGGGTCGAGGTTGCCGACCGGCCCGGGGTCGAAGCTGGTCACCGGCGCGACGGCCGACGTGACGCCGGAGGTCAGCTGCACGGCCGCGGCGAGCGCGATCCGGTGCCCGCCCGGGGTGGCCAGCCGCGCACCGCGGGGCAGCACGAGGTTCGCCACCCCCGGCGGCAGCGCCTGCGCCAGGGTCAGCGTGATCGCCCCGGTCGCGGTGCGGAACGGCCGCGTGATGCCGAGTTCCGCGCCCAGGTCGGACAGCGCGCGGCCGCGGGCCGTGCTGACGAAGCTGTCGTCGTACTCCGCCGCCAGCGCCGCCCAGGTCCGGGCGTCCTCCAGTGCGGTGATCTCCAGCAGCTTGCGCACGACGCTGCCGCTGGTCAGGTCGATGGCCGGGTCGATCAGCTGCTGGGCCAGCGCGATCTTCTCGGCCAGCAGCCGGGTGAACGGCTTGGGCAGGAACCCCGACGGCGTGACGCCGAACGCGCCGCTGCCGGTGGACCGGGTGACGCTTTCGTCGACGGCCAGGACGTCGGTCAGGTCGATGCTGGTCTCGGAACTCATGGCG
This sequence comes from Amycolatopsis sp. NPDC049688, assembly GCF_040674975.1. NCBI lineage: Bacteria > Bacillati > Actinomycetota > Actinomycetes > Pseudonocardiales > Pseudonocardiaceae > Amycolatopsis > Amycolatopsis sp. NPDC049688. Next base: position 726,432 of record NZ_JBFANY010000001.1, on the reverse strand, counting down.
TCCTCCCGGGAGTACCGGACGCGACGACGCCCGGGGTGTCGATGGCGCCCCACTCGGCGCCGGTGGCGAGGCCGCCGGTGGCCAGCGTCGCCGGATCGCCGGTGATGGCTTCGAAGGAGACGGTGATGGCGAACGACCGCGAGGCCGGGCCTTCGGTGGGTGCCGGCGTGGTCAGGTCGACCACCCGCCGCACCCGCGGATCGGCCGCCACCATCTCGATCACCGCGCTGCGCAGCCCTTCCCGGGCCAGCACCGGCGACGTCTGGCGCACCAGGGGGGTCAGGCCGAGGAAGCCGAACCGCACGTTGAACGGGTCGCTGCCGCGCAGCGTGGTGAGCCCGATCGCGAGGTCCTGGCAGAGCGCGTCCACCCCTTCGACCAGGTCGAGGTCGACGCCGGTCGCGGTGGCCCGCAGCACCAGGTCGCGGGCGGTGTCCGCGGTGTCCGTCAGGTCGGCGCGCGGGCCGAACCCGAGCAGCCGGCGACGGCGGACGGCGGAGTCGTCGCCCGGCGGGGGCGGTGGCAGAGCAGCGGTCATCGTCGTTCCTTCACGAAGCGGTGAGCTTGTCCTGGCCCGCATCGACCGTGACGGTCTTCGTCGGGTCCGGCGGCTGTTCGGACGGGGGGTTCTCGGTGGTGGCGTGCAGCGTGTCCAGGAGCACGGCGGCGGTGCCGACGGTCAGCCGCCGCGCCACCCCGGGGTTCGGGGCGGGCGCCGGCGTGGTCGTCCGGCACGGCGACGGTGGGCCGCCCGGCGGGAAACCGCAGTTGACGTAGGGCGCGGTCGCGGCGGCCTGGGAGAACAGCAGCACGGGCTGCCCGCGGACGGTCAGTCTCGCGTCGCCGGCCGGCGCCGGCCGGACGCCGTGGTGCGCGCAGGTGAACGTGCCGGAGCTCGTCACGGGGAAGGCCATCAGCTCACGTCCATCGTTCCGCCGGCGAGCGCCACCCGGACGTCCTTGGCCTTGAGGTCGATCTGCCCGTCGCCGGCGTCGAAGGTGATCGACGAGCCGGTGATCGTCACGCTCCCGTCGGCCTGCAGCAGGATCCGCGCCGGGGTCCCGGATGCGGGTTTGGTCTCGATCAGCACGCTGCCCGCGGGCGCGTCCGCCTCCGGGTCCGGCCGCTGCGGGACGGGCGTCAGTGCGCCGGGGTCGTCGACGACGCGCAGCACGAACCGGGCCGTCTCGACGACCCGGTTGCCCCGGCTGTCGGTCAGGTCGTGCGTCGCGGCGCCGTCCAGCGGTACCTGGTCCACTTCGGACGGTGGGGATCCGTCGTGGGGCAGGTGTTCGGGCGCGTCGACGTTCGCCGGCAGCGCCAGCCAGTAGTCGCCGGGCCGGGCCGCCGGGCCCGCGCCCAGCACCCACAGGGCCCCGGCGTCCACGTACTCCCCCGGGCCGCCCGCGCCGTCGACGAGCAGCGCCCGGGTGCCCGGGTAGCGCGGCAGCACGAGGCCGAAGTTGCCCCACGCGAACGGCGTCGCGTAGGGCACCCGGTGCGCCTCGGCGGGCACGTCCCGGCTGACCACGGCCCGCTGCGCGGTGCTGCCCGAGCCGTCGCCGGGATCCCGGGAGACCCAGAAGTCGCTGGTGTGCCGGGTTTCCGTCGCCTCGGCGGCCAAGTGGTCGTGGACGAGGCCGACGTGGGAACGGGCCCGCTGCGCGACGGCGGCGGTGAGGCCCGCCGTCGCGCCGCGGAGGCTGACGGCGAAGGCCTGCGCGGGGTCCGCGGCCGCCTCGGCGACCTGGGGTGCGGGCCGGACTTCCGGCGCCGGCGTGCCGCCGAGGTCCCAGCCGTCGTCGCCGTCGGCCAGCACGAACGCCTTCACGACCGTGAGAAAGCCCTCCTCCCGCGATATCCGGTGGCTGACCTCGGTGATCCGGCAGTTCGCCGGAGTGACGTCGAGGCCCGGATCGCCGAACGGCCGCACGTTCAGCGAGCCCAGCAGGGTCGCCCCGATGCTCGGCGGCTCGGCCTGCGGGAAGTCCTCCGGCGGCAGCTCGACCACCAGGGTGTCGCCCGGCTTGAGGTCCGGCCGCCCGAGCGTGGTCACCGACACCGTCAGCCGGGACTGCGGCGCGTCCGGCCGGCTGCCCGCCGCCGGTTCCCGCGGCCGGGCGGACCCGCGCTCGACCACGAGCAGGCCGCTGTCGTCGTCGACGTGGCGGCGCTGCGGCAGCTGGGGTCCCGCCTCCCCGGCCCACAGCCCGACGTGCAGGACGCCGTTGCGGATCAGGGCGAGCGGCTGGCCGTACCGCCGCAGCAGCTTGCGCGCCTGGTCCTCCAGCACGCCGGTCAGCGCCTGCAGGCAGGTGCCCTCCCGGACGGGGATCTGCACCGGGACGACCGTGCCCGGCGGCGGCGGGACGTCCGCGAGGCCGTAGTAGCGGACCGGCTCCACCCCGGCCTTGCCGGTGATCGCCCGGACCGCGTCCAGGATTCCCGGCTGGGACACCGGATCGGCGTCCGCCCCGGACAGCTGGGCCGTCACCAGCTCGCGCCCGCTCACCACCGCCTCGAAGCGGCGGGTGCCCGAGCGGCGCCACACCCGGTCGACGCGCAGGACCGCGACCAGGCTCAGCGGCGGCGGGTCCGGGGTGATCGCCCCGAGCGGGTGGTCGAGGCCGGTGAAGCGGGCCAGGTCGCCGGCCACCCCGGACGGCGAATCCTGCCACCACAGGTACAGCGAGGCGGCCAGGTGCCGGCCGGGAGCGACGTGGATCTGCTGGTAGTCGGCGTCGGTCAGGCCCTCGAAGACGATCTCGTACGCCCCGCCGGTCAGGTCGGCGGGCAGCGTGGCCGACACCGAACCGGTGTAGGTCTCGCTGCCGAGCGTGGCCAGCGGCCGCCCGGACTCCTCCTCGGAGAACACGACGGCCCAGGCGGGCACCGTGCCCGGCGTGACGTCGGGGCCTTCGGCGGTCGCGATCGGGATGCTGCGGCTCATCGGTGCCTCCTTCCGGATCAGGGGTTCGGGGTGTTCAGGACGGGGATGCCGGGGTCGCCCGCCGGCCGCGGCGGGCCGGTGTCGGGCGCCGGGCCCAGGTCCCGCCAGCGCAGGGCGAGCCTGCTGCCGAACTGCCCGGGGCTGCGCAGCGTGCCGACGGTGACGATCAGCAGGTCGACGGTGACCTCGACGGCCGCCACGGCCCCGAGCCGCAACGCGAACGGCACCCCGGCCACCACCGGGACCGTCTCGCCGATCTCCCCGCCGGACAGCAGCGTGAGCCGCGGCCACGCGGCCCCGGCGTCCCGGGCGGCGGCCGGATCGGCCTCCTCGCGGGTGTCGAAGACGACGGCCTGCGGGTCGGCGGACAGGACGCTGCGGGCGACGCCGAGCGGGACGGCGAGCACGAGGCCGCGCGCGCCGTCGAGGTCCATCCGGACCGGCAGGCCGGCGGCGAGCTCCTGCTTGAGCACGCGGGGCGCGGCCGGCCCGCTCGCCGGGACGTCGGGGCCCGGCGCGGCGAGCACGGCGAAGGGCGGCCGGCCGATCAGCCCGGGCAACGCGAACGCGGTCATCGTCGTCCCCCTCAGACCGGCAGGGCGTCGGTCAGCGCGCCGACCCCGACGGAGGCGACCTCGAGCAGCTTGGCGAGGCTGCCCGGCCGGGGCAGTTGGATCAGCTGCACCGACACGTCGATCGCCTCGCGCCGCCCGGCCGCCTGGGTGAAGGTCAGCGACTGGACGGCGAGGTCGGTGCGGATGGTGGCCGCGGTGATCAGCACCAGCCCGCCGACCGCGTTGCGGGTCAGCCGGGACAGCGCGGTGCCCTGCCTGCTGGATTCGGCCAGGTTCTCCAGCGCGACCTTCCAGGCGAACCGCGACGGGCCGAGCAGCACCGCGCTGAAGGACAGCGTGTCGTCGTGGGTGACGACGGCGACGCGGCGCCGGCTGCCGCCGATCTGCGGCACGAAGTACGTCGACGCGATGGACAGCTGGGTGACGGCCCAGAGCGGGACCGGCACGATCCCGTCGGACAGGATGGCGCTCGGCGTGTGCAGGCCCGGTTCGTAACCGCTCACGGGACATTCCCTTCGGGTGCGGGCAACTCGATGCGGCGCTCCGGCGCGACGGGACCGCGTCGGTCGAGGTCGTTGAAGGACAGGTACTTCCGGGCCGCGCCGGTCAGCCAGGACAGCTCGCCGCCGGCGTTGGTGACCACGCGGCCGACGCCCTTGCGGGCGAGGATCTTGCCGATCCGCCGTTGCACGCGATCGCTGGTGATCTCCTCGGGCCGCACCCGTGAGACGTATTCGCTGACCTCGGCCGACGCCTCCGCCGCGCGCTGGATGGCGTCGACGAGCTTGGGCGGCAACGGGACTTCGTCGCGCTGGAGCCAGCTGCCGAACTCGGCGACGTCGGCGGCCATGTTGTCGGCGATGTTGTCGAGAAGGCTGCTGACTTCGCCCAGCCCGCGGCTCGACAGGGCCTTGTTGTCGCCGAACCAGACTTCGCCGGTCCGCACGTCCACGGCGACGAAGTCGGTCCCGCCGACCGTCACGTTCAGGTCGGGCACCTTGATGATCCAGGCGTCGTCGGCGAGCTGGAAGGCCGCGGTGCGCTCGCCGAGCAGGCCGCGCACGTGGGACCGGGACAACGCCCGCACGTACCGCTCCAGGGTCGCTACCGGCTTGCCCTCCGCCCGCCTCGCCACGGCGTAGCGCAGCCAGTCCGAGGCGAGCTTCGCCAGCTGTCCCGGGCTGCGCGCGGCGAGCTCGACAACAGCCGAGCTGCGGCCCAGCCGGCGGGTGATCTCGTCCTGGGACGGCAGCCCGATCTCGGCCGCCGCCCGGTCGAGGACCTCGGCCCGGGTCCGGGCCTGGGCGCTGCCGGTCCCGTCCGGGCCGACGTCGTGCAGGGCTTCGCGGTGGACGTCGTTCAGCCGCCGCAGCGCGGCTTCGAGGTCGGTCCGCCGCTGCCCGGTGATCCCGTGGTCCGCGCAGAACCGGTCGATGAGCCCGGAAAGCGCGGCTTCGTTCTCCCCGAGCACCACCAGCCGCAGGAGATCCGGGTCGAGGACGTTGGCCTGGTTCACCAGGGTCCGCTGCTCCACCGGAAGCTCCCGGTACGCGGCGTGCACCCGGGCCGTCCCGGCCACCTGCCGGCCCGGGCCGACGCCGAACGCGTAGTCCAGGCCCGGGTTGCGGACGTCGTCGAGCGCATCGAGGGCGTGCGCGATCGACTCCTCGTCCATCCCCTTCTCCGCCAGCTCGCGCCGGAACGCCGCTTCCGCCCGGGGCTCCTCCCGCAGGGCGGCTTCCAGCCGGCCGGGCGCGAGCAGCTGGGCCCGGTCGAAGGCCACCCGCCGGTCCGCGGGCAGCGCCCGCACCCGGGCGGCCCGCCGGCGTCCGGCCTCCGTGGGCGGCTCGGGAGCCGCGTCCGGGGCGAGCCGCTTGTCCGGCAGGTTCGGGCGGTCGCGGGCCCACCGCTGCGGATCGGCCAGGGCCTGGACGTCGTCGGCCAGCGCCGCCTCGAACACGCGGAGGTTCTCCAGGTCCGCTTCGGTCAGCGGCTGCCGGAAGAGCCGTTCGTAGAGCTCGTGGACCCGCCCGCGCAGCTCCCGCACGCTCGCCATCGCCGCCTCGAAGTCCCGGACGTACCCGAGCCCGAGGACGTCCAGCGACGAGCCGACCGACCGGTCCCAGAGCTCGCGCAGGCGTTCCTCGGTCAGCCGGGTGCGCTGCCGGACTTCGGACAGGCCCGCCAGCAGGCGCGGGTGCTCGCTCAGCACGGCGTGCGCGCCGCCCGGCGGCCGGGGCGTCACGGCGCACCTGCCCCGGCGGCGCGGGCCGCCGCGGTCATGATCTCGCGCAGCTCGTCGCGGGAGACCTCGCCGTGCGGGTCTTCGCGCACGACCGCGTCGACGAACCGCTCGATGGCCGAGGACAGCACGAGGTTGAGCACGTACCCCTTGACCGCTTCCTTCAGGAAGGCGCTCACCAGCTCTTCGGCGGTCACGACGGCGAACAGGTGCTCGGCCTCCTGCTTGGCCAGCCGGATCGCGGCGATGGCCGCCGCCCGGCGCTCGGCGCCCGGCAACGCCAGCCGGGCGGCGCCGGAAACCCCGCGGGCGAACGGTTTCGCCGCCGGCAGGAACGCGAGCGCGGCCCCGATCCAGGCCGCCCACAGCTCGGCCTCCGCCTGGGCCCTGGTGATGAGCTCGTCGCCGCCGAGCAGCGCCCGCTGGATCCCGCGGTGCTCGTAGGCGGTCGCCAGCGCACCCAGCGACTGGGCGGCGCCGAGCAGGAACGCCGCGGGCGGGCAGAAGACCGCGAGGAACGGCAGCCCCACGAGGTTGAAGAACTCCGTCAGCTCCGCCTTGCCCAGCTCGGCCGCCGCCAGCTCGTGCAGGGCGTCGACGTAGACGGCCTGGAAGTCGAACATCGGCCGCAGGCGCTCGTCGGCCTTCCGGTGGATGCCGGTCAGCCGGGCACCGATCTCGTCGGTGCGGTCCTCGACGAAACTCGCCAGCCCGAGGGCGATCGTGCGGTCGCGGCGCACCCGCGCGGTGCGTTCGAGATTTTCGCGCCGGATTTCCTTGAGCACCTCGGAAAACTCGCGGTCCACCGCTTCGGTGACGGCGTTGCCCGCCTGCTCGCTGCGCTCGTCGTCACGGCGTTGCGCGTCCTTGAGCCGGCCGGCGACGTCCGACAGGTCCTTGATCTTTTCGAGGAACGGGTCGATCAGGAGCGCCTCGTCGCGGGCCGTGCCGATCGCGAAGGCCAGCTGCTCGTCACTCCACCAGCGCCCGCGGGTGTCCTTGGCCCAGTACTCGCCGTCGAGGACCACGACATCCGGGTTCCGGTCGTGCCACAGGTTCGGGGCGCGCCACGCGAGCCCGGGGTTGCGGTCGCGCGCCTTGGCGAGGCCGATCCGGCGGCGCAGGTCCTCCAGCTCGACGCTCGGCGCCAGCACGATCACCAGCAACGCGCGGGTGAACCGCATGTACTGCGGGAAGTTCGTGCTGTCCAGCCGCCGGTCCAGCTCGGCCAGGCTCTTCTCCAGCACCTCCAGGAGGACGTCCTGGCAGGCCGAGACGAACAGCTGCCCGACGGCGTCCCGCCGCACCCGGAAGAACAGCTGGTGGAAGTGCGCGGCCCACTGGCCGCTGTGGCCGGCGAGCGGGCAGCGCAACGACTTCGAGCGGTCGGCGGAGTACATCGCGTCGACGTAGGCCGCGGCGAGGTTGGTGGCGAGCACCGCGACCTCGGCCAGCCGGCGCAGTTCCGCCTGCCGGCCCCGCGTCCCGCCGCCGGCGGCACCGAGGCGTTCGCTCTGCCGGCCGATCTCGGCCGTGGCCACGATGGCGAACGAGCCGGCGTAGCCGCCGGGCGGCATGCCCAGCCGGGTAGCGATCTCGCCGATCAGCGCGGCCAGGTGCTCCCGGTCGGCAGGCCACTCGGTCAGGTGCGGTTCGCCGAGGTAGGGCGTCTCCAGGTCCGCCTCGTCGGCCGAGGAGAGGTCCAGCGGCGCGCAGTCCGTCCCGTACCCCTCGCGGCGAACCTCCTCGGTCAGCACCGCGACCGGCAGCGTCCCGCTGGTGAACGACGCCGGCGCCACGTGCCACTGCACGTGGGCACCGCCCTTGCGGAACTCGTAGATCACCGCCGGGCCCGGCCAGGCGAACTGCGGTGCGCCAGGCTTCTCCAGGTCCAGCTCGACCAGCGCCGCGTGCCACTTCTTCCGGTCGCCGACGAACCGCCAGTACCGCAGCTCGTCGGCGTCCAGCGCGCCGGCCGCCCGTTCCCCGCCGCCGAAGCGCTCGGGCACGAACAGGGTGAAGTTGCCCGCGATCCGCAGCCGCGGCTGCCCGCCGTTGGCGACCACGATCGCCTGCCGCGGAACGCCGCCGATGCGCGCGATGACGAGGACCTCGGCGGGCGGATCGCCGTGGTAGAGACCGAGCACGGCGTCCCAGGCCTCCCCCAGCGTGGCGAAGGACCGCAACCGCACGGCGGCTTTCGGCGTCCCGGTGGTTCCGGCGGGCCGCTTCGCGGCGCCGGCGGCCGGAGCCCGCAGCCGGGCCGTCGCGGTGTGCAGGGCCGCCCGGGTGGCGGCCGCCAGATCGGCGGCCAGCGCCTGGGGCAGCGGAGCACCGGTGAACCGGACCGTCACCCCGGGCGGGCGGGCGTCCCAGATCCCCTCGCGCACCACGGCCACCTGCCCGGCCCGCTCGGCCGCGCGCAGGGTCGCCTGCTCGGTCGCGGCCCCCACCAGCCGCGCCAGCTCGTCCGGCGGCCCCGCCGGATCGAGGTCGAGCCGGATCCGGACCGGCACGCGCACGGTCGTCATGCCAATCCCTCCAGCGCCGCGGTCAGCCGCTGGATGGTCGTGTCGGCCGGGCGGTCCGGCGAAACCAGCCGGATCTCGACCTCGACCGGGAACTCGAGGACCAGCCCGCCGGGCCGCGCGGTGGCGTGCGCCCCCGCTTCGTCCCACCACTCCTCCGGCAGCGGCAGGAGGCCGCCGGCACCGGCTTCCGGGGCATCGGACACGGAACTACCCCTCTACAGCGACGCCTGCAGCGGACCGGAGGTCTTGGTGCCCCCGGCGTCCGTCGCGTCGACGTGCATGGAGAAGCCGGAGAACGTCGCCTGCGGGGCGCCGGTCACCGTCGCGGCCGTCGGCGAGGCGCTCGTGATCACGCACCGGCTGAGCACGATCGTGGAGAACGACCAGTCGTCCCCGCTGCGCTCCTGCATCGCGATGCTGAACTCGGTCGCGTTCAGCGCCAGCGCGGTCAGCTGCGCGGTGGCCGGGCCGATCGCGTTGACCGTCAGCGAAAAGGTCAGCGAGAAGGGCTGGGTGACGACACCGACGTGGGTGCGTTCGATGCTGTGCAACGGCTCGGCCGTGGTCGCGAACGTGGGCGTGAAGGACTGGATCGGCGAGATTTCGTGGTCGACGCCGCGGTCGTCGGTGTAGTGCACCGAGAGGCGGGTGTTCCAGCTGGCTTCGGGACTCGACATGCTGGGCTCCTGGTCAGAACTGGGGGGCGAGTGTCACGTTGAGCCGGTGCACCGCGGGCCCGTACGTGATGCTGATGAGGACGGACACCTGCCGGGTCTGGCGGGCGGTGACCACCTGGGCCTGTTCGGCGGTGGTGCGGGCGGATTCCGGCAGCGCGAGGATGGCCAGCAGCGGGATGGTGACGGAGAAGTCGTCGATCACCGCGCCGAGCTGCAGCGGGCCGAGGATGCCCTCCACCCGGACGCGCACGGCGGTCAGGCCGGCCTTGGTGATCCGCGCGTCCCCCACCGAGCCGATCAGCCCGGCCCGCAGCCGGGCCTCGGCGTCGTCGATCACCCGGCGCGTGTCGCCGTAGACGATCGCGGGATCGGACGAGAACACGCCGCCGTCCCCCATGAACAGCCCGGTCCCGGGCACGAGCGCCGGGTCGATCAGCGGGATGACGCCCTGGCCCGCCAGCCCGGTGACCTCCGCGGGCACGTACTGCTGGGTGATCGGCATCGTGAAGCCGCGGACCTGCTTGAGCACGAGGCTGGTGGCCGGGGCCAGCCCGGCGACCGCGCCCATCACGGCCGCGGCGGCGTCGGCGACCGGGTTCGGGTTCGCCGTCTCGTCGGTGGTCGCCCCGCGCGCGGCGACGAGGATCATCCGGCCGGTCGAGCTCTTCAGCGCGCCGTAGGAACCGCCCGCCAGCACGGTGTCCACATAGGTCGCGGTCTTCGCGATGGCGGGGTCGATCATCGCGACGGCGATCCGCCGGTTGCCCGCCGCCGACGTGTTCTCCACGTGCTCGGCCAGCGCCCGCAGCCCGGTCGCGGGGGTGCTGCCGCTGGTGGCCGCACCCACCGTCGTCTCCCCGGCCAGGCAGACGAACGTGACGTCGTCCGCGGCCTCCAGGCCCGCGAGCGCGGCGGCGTAGCTGCCGGCCGACGGCGTGCGGACGCCGTAGACCTTGCTGGGCCGCGGGTCCTGGGCGAACACCAGGTCCAGGCTGCGGGTCAGCGGGGTCGCCGCGCCCGCCTTGCCGAAGAGCGCGAGCGCGTCGGCGTGGCCGGTGACCACCAGCGGCGTCGACGCAGGTGCGGTGGCGCCGTCGGCGTTGCCGACGACGGCGACCACGCCCGGCGAACGTTGCGCGACCGGGACCAGCGCGCTGGTGTCGATGGTGACGTCGACAAAGGGGAAAGCCGGTTGCACGAGGGTGGCCATACCGATCTCCGTACGTGGTTCTGACGTGGTCGATGCGCGTTTCGCGCGGGACTTGGCGGTCATGTGGGCTCCGTGGTGGTGATGACGGCGACGCCCTGGCCGGCGAGCCAGCTCCGCGCCGCGCGCAGCCGGCCGGCCCGCCGCTGCTCCGGCGTCGTGTCGCTCGGCGCCCCGGGCCAGCCGGGGTCGTCGAACGTCGTGTCCGGGACGACCCAGCAGACGAGGCGGTCGAACCGGCGGGCCGGCGCCCCGCGGGGGACGTCGGCGGCGGCGTAGCGGGCGGCGCCGAGCCGGGCCACCGCGGTCGCCCGCAGCAGGTCACGGGGGCTCGTGGCGGCGTCCGCGGCGAGGAACGCCACGAGCACCGGGAGCGGGACCGGTACCGGGGCCGGGTCGTGCTCCGGCGGGCTCATCGCCACCGTGGCGTCGATCCCGACCGGGGAGTCCGTTTCGGACGCCCCGGTCGAGACGTCCACAATGGTCCCGTCGGGCAGCGCCGTGCGGACCACGACGGCGCCGGTCCACACCGCGTCGGCCGCGACCGGCGGCGCCTGCCCGGTGTCCCAGGACGCGCTGACCTCCCACGGCACCGGCTCGCCGGTGCGGCGGAACTGGGCCAGCGCCGCCACCCGGGCCCCGAGCGGCACGGCGAGGTCGAACCGGTCGAACGTCGCCGTCGCCGGTTCGGTCACGAGCGCGGGGTCGAGTTCGTAGGCCACGGTGCCGATCGCGAGCAGCGCCTCGGCGGTCAGCACGGAAGGGCGGGCCACCGGATCGGCGAGCCGCAGCACGATCTCACTGGCGACGTCCATGGGCCCACCGTGGCAAGGCGCGTCGACAGCCCGTCGACAACCGGTCGACAACGCCGGGATTGGGCCGAACGGACGCGTATCCACGCCGCGGTCCGGCCCCTCCTGAACAGGGTGGGGATGGACGACCGGCCGGAGTTCCGCGTGCTCGGCCCATTCGAGGTGCTGGTGCACGGCAGGCCGCTCGACCTCGGCGGTCCCCGCATCCGCACGCTGCTCGCCCTGCTGATCGCGAACGCCGGCCGGGTCACCGGGGTGGACACGATGGCGGACGCGCTGTGGGACGTCGACGCCACGCCCGGCACGCCACGGACAGTCCGGACCTACATGTCCCGCGTGCGCCGCTCACTGGCCCCGGTCGCCGCCGACCTGATCGAGACCCGCGCGGCCGGCTACGCCCTGCGGCTGGAACCGGCCCTGCTCGACGCCCGCGAGTTCGAACGGCTGGTGACCGCCGGGCGGGCGGCGCTGGCGGCGGACCCGGTGACGGCAGCGGACCGGCTGTCCCGCGCGCTGGCGCTGTGGCGCGGCGACGCCTACGAGGACTTCGCCGGCACGCTGGCGCTGCTGGCCGAAACCCGGCGGCTGCAGGCGTTGCGGCTCGGCGCCCTCGAAGACCGCATCGACGCCGACCTCGCCACCGGCGCCGGCGAGGCACTGATCGGCGAACTGACCGCGCTGACCGACCGGCACCCCGGCCACGAACGGCTGTGGGGGCAGCTGATGACGGCGCTGTACCGCGCGGGCCGCCAGGCGGACGCGCTGGACGCGTTCACGCGGGCCCGGACGGTGCTCATCGGCCAATTCGGGCTCGACCCCTCGCCGCGGCTGGCCGGGATCCACCGCCGGATCCTCGACAACGATCCCCGGCTGCTCCCGGCGGCCCCGGCCCGGCCGGTCGCCGTCCGGCCGCCCGCGGCGGTCCGCAACGACCTCCCCGGCGACATCGCCGACTTCGCCGGCCGCGAAACCGAGCTCTCCCGGCTGCTGGCGGCCCCGGGCGGCGTCGCGCACGCCGCGCCGACGGCCGTCGTGATCGAGGCGATCGACGGAATGGCCGGCATCGGCAAGACGACACTGGCGATCCACGCCGCGCACCGCCTCGCCGGGCACTACCGCGACGCCCAGCTGTTCATCGACCTGCACGGGCACACCTCCGGCCAGGCTCCGACCACCCCGGCGGCGGCGCTGGACACGCTGCTGCGCGCCCTCGGCGTGGCCGCGGACCGGATCCCCCGCGAACCGGACGCCCGCGCGGCGCTCTGGCGCGCCGAACTGGCCGGCCGCTCGATCCTGGTCGTGCTGGACAACGCCGCGGACGCCGCGCAGGTCCGGCCGCTGCTGCCGGGCAGCGCGGGATCGCTGCTGCTGATCACCAGCCGGCGGCGCCTGGTCGGGCTGGAGGCGGCGCGCACCGTGTCCCTGGACGTGCTGCCGGAGGACACCGCCGTCGGCCTGTTCGACGGCATCGTCGCCGACGACCGGCCCGCCGCGGAAGCCGGCGCCGTCCGCGACGTCGTCGCGCTGTGCGGGCACCTGCCGCTGGCCATCCGGATCGCGGCGGCGCGGCTGCGCACCCGGCCCGCGTGGACCGTGGCCCACCTGGCCGACCGGCTGCGCCAGGCGGGCCGGCCGCTGGCCGAGCTGTCGGCGGGCGACCGCAGCGTCGCCGCGGCGTTCGCGTTGTCCTACGGGCACCTGGACGCCGCGCAGCAGCGCATGTTCCGGCTGCTCGGCCTGAACCCGGGCCCGGACATCGACGTCCCCGCCGCCGCGGCGCTGGCCGCCGTGGCCCCCGCGGAAGCCGAGCGGCTGCTGGAAAGCCTCGTCGACGACCACCTGCTCCAGCAGCCGGTGACCGGCCGGTTCCGCTTCCACGACCTGGTCCGCCAGCACGCGCAGGCCACCGCGCTGGCCGACGAGCCGGAACCGGACCGGACCGCGGCGCTGCGCCGGCTGGTCGCCTTCCACCTGCACACCGGCCACCGCGGCAGCCGCCTGCTCGACCAGCAGCACCCGCCGATCGACGTCGGCGAGCCACCGCCCGGCTGCGTCCCGGCCCCGCTCGCCGACGACACGGCCGCGATGACCTGGTTCGACGGCAACCACCAGTGCGTGCTCGCGGCGCGGCAGGCCGCCGAGGACGCCGGCTGGGACACGTGGGTGTGGCAGCTGGCCTGGACGCTGGACAACTTCCACTACCGCCGCGGGTACCTGCAGGCCAACATCACGTCGTGGCTGGCCGGGCTGGGCGCCGCCGAGCGGCTGGGCGACGTGGCCGTGCAGGCCCGCGCGCACCGCCGCCTCGGCCTGGTCTACGGCCCGTTCGGGATGCCGGCCGAGGCGTTGCACCACCTGAACCGGTCACTGGCGCTGGCCGGGGCGATCGGCGACACGCTGGGCCAGGCGGGCGTCCACTTCGTCCTGGCGCTGCACTGGGCGAACGAGAAGGACGACGAGCGGGCCCTGGAGCACGCCACCAGCGCGCAGGAGCTGTACGGCGCCCTCGACGACGGCAAGTGGGAGGCGCGCGCGTTCAGCCTGATCGGCGCGTGCCTGAGCCGGCTGGGGCGCCACGACGAGGCGCGGACCCACGCCGAAGCGGGACTGGCCCGGTGCCGCGAACGCAACGACGTCTACGGCCAGGCGGACGCCTTGGACAGCCTCGCCGCGATCGCGGCCGAAACCGGCGACCACGACGAGGCGCTGGACCGCTCGAGGCGGGCCCTGTCCCTGTGGCGCGACCTGGACAACACCTACCGCCAGGCGGCCACGCTCGCCGCAATGGGCGACGCGCACCAGTCACTGGGCCACGCGGACCAGGCCCGCGAGGCGTGGCACCAGGCCGTCGCCCTGTACCGGGCGGGCAACCTGCACCCGGCCGCGGACGAGATCGAGAAGCGCGCGGCGAGCTGGAGCCGGACCGGCGACCTCGGCTGAAGGTGCCCGCTCAGGACGTCACCGCGAGCCCCTCCGGTTCGCTCCCGACCGGGACCGTCGCGACCACCTTGTTCGTCGCGATGTCGATCACCGACATCGAGCCCGAGGCCGAGTTGGTGACGAACACGTAGCTCGTGTCCGGGGCCGCCGCCACGCCTTCGGGCTGGTCCCCGACCGGGATCTCCGGGCGGCCCAGGACCGACACCGTGTCGGAACCGGCGTTGGCGACGTAGACCTGGCCGCGCGGGGTCACCGCGATGCCCATCGGGACCTGCCCGACCGGCTGCGTCGTCATCAGCGTCGGCCCGGTGGCGCTGATCGCGTTGACGCTGTTCGCGCCGGTCGCCGCCACGTAGATCCGGTCGCCCGCCGGGTTGATGGCGATCCCGGCCGGGAAGCGGCCGACCGGCAGCGTGGCCACCACCTGGTCCGTGCCGGTGTCGATCACCGACACGGTGGCCGCGCCGTTGTCGGTCACGTACACCCGGCGCCCGTCCGGGCCGGCCACGGCGCTGTGCGGAAAGTGGCCGACCGGGATGCGCCGCACCACGGTGTTCGTCGCGGTGTCGATCACCGACACGGTGTCGGCACCGAAGTTCGTCACGTAGGCGCGCGTGCCGGTCACCGCGACACCGAACGGGTGCACGCCCACCGGCACCGTGGCCACCGTGGAATACGTCCGGGCGTCGATCACCGAAACGGTGTCGGAGAGCTCGTTCGCGACGTACACCCGGTCCCCGTCGGGCGCCGCGCCGACGCCGACGGGCGACCGTCCCACCCGGACGGTCGCGACCACCTCCTGCATCCGGGTGTCGTACACGGTGACGTTGTCGGAACCGCTGTTCGCCACGAACACCTGGACCCGCGACGGATAGGCGTGCGCGTCCGGGCCGACGGACGCGGCCGCCAAGAGCAGCACCGCCAGCACCCGGATCCGCACGGCACGCCGCCGCGAGCGCGGAATCGCGCCATTGCCGAATGACATTACCTTCTCCAGTCGGGCAACCCTGTCTTGGGCAGGAAATGAAGGCTTTTCTTGTTCGGGACACCTTCGGCGAAACCGGTCGGCGAAGCGCTTGTGGCGCGCCGTTTCCCGGGCCGCGCCCACGCTAACCGACGATTCGGCGGACCGGCCACCGGAACAAGATCATGATCGCCTTGACGAGTGAAAACGGCGGCGGCGGACCGCGATTTGCCGGGATAAACCTTTTGAACCCGGACGGGTGTCACCGATGTCGTGTAGGGAACGTATGGCGCACGTGTAACGGCGGCCCAATAGATTCCGCGTTGTTCGCATTACCCGAACCGTGGGAGTTCCGATGACGCTGAAAGAACGAATGACGACGAGGAAGATCGGCGCGGCCGTGGCGGTGGTGGCCGCGGCCGCCGGGGTGGTGTTCGCGGCGGAGCCCGCCAGCGCCGCCTACCCCACCAGCACCTTCGACATCACGTACGGCGCGAGCTACTACCGCGGCACCGTCACCTGGTACAACCGGTCGGTCGGCGTCGCCGGCACGTTCAAGGCCACCGGGTGCCGGCGGGTGTACGCGTCGGCGTGGGCGGGTTCCACCCGCCTGGATTACCAGAGTTCCAGCACGCATTGCGACTCGACCACGTCGGCGCCGTTCTCCCTTTCCGCGGACGTCTCCGGCGGGGCCGGTGAAGTCGACCTCTGGATGACCGACGGAACCGGGCAGGCCCTCAAGGGCGTGATCTGCCACCGCGGGGTCAGCGCCTGTTCCTGACGGGCGCACGTGTAGCGATCGTGTAGGCCCGCGCGGCAGGCTCCCACCCATTCCGGCGGACGGGGGAAGAGGTGAGCAGGTCACCCTGGCCGCCGGTGCCCGCCGGGCGGCAGGAGATCGACATCGACGTCGACGTGCTGTTCGGCACGCTGCCGAGCCGGCGGCTGGACGCGTCCCTGGACGCGGCGACCGGGCTGCACGTGAAGCACCGGATCCGGCGCGGCCTGGTCTGCCCGCTGCGGGGGGCGTTGTTCGACGCCCGCGCGGGCAACGACGAGCTGCGCAAGGCCGGAAACCGGACGCGGTTCGTGCCCGTCGGCGCGGTCGACGTGCGGGACGCGCTGGCCGCGGAGGCGGAGATCCCGCGGCTGGCCGCGTCCGGGGTGCGGCTGCTGCGGCTGTTCCCGCCGGAGCAGTGGGTCGAGCCGGATTCGGCGGGGCTGGCGCACATCGTCGACGTCGCCGTCGGCCACGGGATGGTCCTGCTCACCAGCGGGGATTTCAGCCAGTTCTGGCGGCCGTTCGCCGGCCGGGGGGCGCGGGTGTGCTTCCTCGACGTGCACGCCTACCGGGTGGCGGACTTCGTCGTGCTCGCCCGCCGCGAACCGGGGTTCGTGGCCTCGACGCGGCTGCTGTGCGGGCCCGACTCGATCGAGCGCATCGCGGGCGAGGTGGGCGCGCACCACCTGGCCTACGGGTCGCGGGCCCCGCTGCACGACGTCCTGCCCTCGGCGCTGCGGCTGCGGACGGCGGGGCTCGACGACGGGGCGTGGCGGCAGGTGGCCGGGGGTACGGCCGCGGCGTGGCTGGCGGACGAGGCATGATCATCGACGTCCACGGCCACGCCGGGCCGTGGTTCTTCAGCACGGACGTCGGGAGTGCCGAACTGAACCTCGCGCTGATGGACCGCTACGGCATCGACCGCCAGATCGTCTCCGCTTCGGAAGCCGTCACCTACGACATGGTGTCGGGCAACCGGTGGCTGGCGGAGGTGCTCGACACCCACCCGCGCCTGCTCGGGTACGTGGTGGTGAACCCCAACGACCTCGGCACCGCCGCGCGGGAGCTGGAGAAGTACCAGCCGGGCGGCCGGTTCGTCGGGGTCAAGGTGCACACGACGTACCCGGACCGGCCGCTGCTGTCGGCCGAGGTCCGGGACGCGCTCGGGCTGGCCGCCGAGGCGGGGCTGCCGGTCCTGGTCCACACCTGGGACGAGACCGTGCTGGGGCTGGTCGACGTGCTGGAGCGGTTCCCGGACCTGCGGGTGATCGCGGGGCACATGGGCGGCCCGGCGTGGCGGGCGGCGGTCGAGGCGGCCCGCCGCCACGAGCGGCTCTACCTGGAGCCGTGCTGCTCGATCACCGACCGCGGCCGGTTCCGGTACGCGCTCGACCGGGTGCCGCTCGGCCAGCTGCTGTTCGGCACGGACAGCACCCTGGTCGATCCCGCGATCGCGCTGGGCGTGGTCCTGGAGGACGGGCTCACCGACGAGCAGTACGACCACGTGATGTGGCGCAACGCGGCCGCCCTCTTCGGCCTCGCCGGGGAACCGGACCCGGGCGCATGAGGACCGCGGCCGTGCTCGCGGTGTCCGCGCTGATCGCGGCTTCGCTCGTGGCCTGCGGCCCGGGCTCGCCGGGCGGCACGGTCACGCTGTGGATGTACCCGGTCATCGCCGACCAGGCGCAGAGCCGGGCCTACTGGCACCGGGTCGAGGCCGGGTTCGAACACGACACCGGCGTCGACCTCAGGATCGAGCTGCAGCCGTGGGAGGGCCGTCAGGAGAAGCTCGGGGCCGCGCTGATGGCCGGCAACGGCCCCGACGTGGTGCTGCTGCAGTCGGACATGATCCCGCAGTACGCCGGGGAAAACGCGCTGGCCCCGGTCGACGACGTGGTCGCGGGCAGCCCGCGCCCGTACCCGCCGGCGGTGGTCGGCGCGCTGCAGGTGCAGGGCCGGTCCTACGGCGTGCCGCTGTACCGGACCGTGACGACCACCGTGTACAACCGGAAGCTGTTCGCGGAAGCGGGAATCACGCAGCTGCCGCGGACGTGGGACGAGGTGGCGGCCGCGGCCCCGAAGCTGGCCGCCCACGGCGTCCCGGTGCTCGACTACTCGGGTTCCACCGAGGAGACGCTCAACCTCACCTTCTACCCGCTGCTGTGGCAGGCGGGCGGCAGCGTGTTCACCCCCGACGGCCGCAGGAGCGCGTTCGCGTCGCCGGAAGGCGTGTCGGCGCTGCGGTTCCTGGTCGGCCTCGAGGCGGCGGGCGGCCTGCCGCGGGACGCGGCGACCAAGCGCAGCGGGCTCGCCGACGACGCCATGGTGACCGGCCGGGCCGCGATGTCGCACGCGATGACCGCGGCCGCGGCCCGCACCGTCGTCGCCGCGATCGGCCCGGAGAACACCGTGATCGGGCTGCCGCTGCAGAACCGGGCGCGGGTGACGTTCGGAACTCCCGGTGCGTTGTCGTTGCTGCGCAGCGCGAAGCACCCGGAGGTGGCGCGGAAGCTGCTCACCTACCTGACGTCGCCGGCCGTGGCCGGCGAGCTCTGCACCCGCTCCGGCTTCTTCGGGCCGTGGGCGGACGCGCCGCCGCCGTCGGCCGACGCGGTCGACAAGGCGTTCGCCCAGGCCCTGCCCTTCACCTCGGCCGGGGACGCCCACCCGCAGGCGCGGAAGGTGATGGGGCTGCTCGCGCCCCACCTGCAGGCCGCGCTGCTCGGCGAGAAGACCCCGGAACAGGCGCTCGCCGAGGCCGCCGCGGAGGCCGACGCGTTGCTCGGCAGGGGCTGATGGCCCGGCTGCGCCGGGCATGGACGGTGCTCGTCTTCCTGCTGCCGGTCCTGGTGCTGTTCGGGATGTTCCGGTTCCTGCCGATGCTGGGGGCGGTGGGGCTCAGCCTGAGCGAGTACCACCTCGGCGGGGACTCGCGCTTCGTCGGCACGGAAAACTACCGGAGCCTGTTCTCCGACCCGGTCTTCCTGGACAGCCTGTGCACGACGCTCGGCTACGCCGCCCTCTACGTGCCGCTCACCCTGGTGACGGCGCTGGCCACCGCGGTGCTGCTGCACGTCGTGCCGTGGGGGCGCGGTCTGTTCCGCGCCGCGTTGCTCGCGCCGTACGCCACCAGCCTGGTGCTCGGCGGGGTCGTCTGGCGGTGGGTGCTGGAACCCACCGGCGCCCTCCGGCAGCCCGGGCTGGTGCTGCCCGCGCTGGCCGTGGTCGGGGTGTGGAAGGGGTTCGGCTACGCGATGCTCGTGCTCCTCGCGGGCATCGGCGACGTCCCGGCCGACTGCCTGGAGGCGGCCAAGGTGGACGGCGCGAGCGCGTGGCAGCGGTTCCGCCACGTGCTGCTGCCTTCGCTGCGGCCGGCGTTGTTCTTCGTCGTCGTGGTCGAAACCGTGAGCGCGTTCCAGGTCTTCGACACCGTGTACGTGATGACCGGCGGCGGCCCGGCCCGTGCCAGCTACACGCTGGCGTATGCGGTGTACGACTACGGTTTCCGGTACTTCGACGTGGGCCGCGCGGCCGCCGCGGGGGTGACGCTGTGGGCCATCGTGCTGCTGGTGTCGCTCACCCAGCGCCGCGCCTTCGAACGGAACCCGTGATGGGCCGCCGGATCTGGCCGGCCGCGCTGCTGGCCGCGGCCTCCCTGGCGGCCGTCGGCCCGTTCGTGCTGATGCTGCTCGTCGCGTTGTCGCCGGGCAGCGCACTCCCCCGGCGCCTGCCGGACGCGCTCACCTTGGCCAACCTCGCCGGCGTGCTCTCGACCGAGAGCTTCCTGCGCTGGACGCTCACCACGGTGATCTACTCGGTGGTCTCGGTCGCGGCGGTGCTGCTGTCGGCGTCGATGGCCGCCTACGTGTTCGCCCGGAAGCGGTTCGCCGGCCGCGAAGTGCTGCTGTGGTCGTTGCTGTCCACGATGATGGTGCCGTTCCACGCGCTGCTGATGCCGTCGGTGGTGGTGATCTCCCGGCTCGGCTGGTCGGACACCTACGCGGGGCTGATCGTGCCGACGCTGGCCAACGCCCAGGCCGTCCTGCTGCTGCGGCAGTTCGTCGCGGCCCTGCCCGACGAGGTCTTCGACGCCGCGCGCGTCGACGGCGCCGGCGACTGGCGGGTGTACCTGAGCATCGTGCTGCCGCTGTGCCGCCCGGTGCTGGCCACGCTGGCGGTGTTCGTCTTCCTGTGGCACTGGAACGACTTCCTGTGGCCACTGGTGGTCGCGCAGTCCGACGGGATGCGCACGCTGACCGTCGGACTGTCCACTTTGGAGGCCGGACACCTGACCGCGGGACAGCTGATGGCCTCGGCCACCGTCACCGGGGTCCCGTGCCTGCTGGTCTTCGTGCTGCTGCAACGGCACCTGGTCAAGACCATCGGATTCACCGGCTCGGGACGCTGAGCCCCAGCCGGTGGCGGGTGGACACCGCCCGCTCGTGGGAGACCCGCATGCCCAGCCGCCCGAACAGCTCGGCGGACCGGGCGAAACAGGCGGCGGATTCGGCGAAGTGCCGGTTGCGGTGCGCCACCCAGCCGAGGCTGTAGAGGACCGACGCCTTGTCCGCGCTTTCGTCGTCCGGGGAAAACACCGCCAGCGACCGGGACATCAGGCTCGACGCCCGGTCGGCATCGCCCTGCTCCGCGCAGGTCGCGGCGAGCACGTGCAGCGCGAGCGCCTCGTCCCGGGGGCAGGAGGCCGCGTGGAACAGCTCGATGGCCTCGGTCAGTGCCCGCTCGGTCGCATCGCGGTCGCCCCGGGCCTTGTGGTGCAGCCCGAGGCTGAACAGCGCGCAGGCCTGGCCGTACCGGCTGCCCAGCGCGCGGAAGGCCGTCAGGGCGCTGCCGAGGCACCGCGCCGCTTCCCCGAGCCGTCCCTCGGTCCGGTGCACGATGCCCAGTGCCTGCAGGGCGAAAGCGGCCCCGGCGGTGTCCGCGCACCGGTCGAAGGTGCCCCGCGCCTGCTCCAGCTCGGCCGCCGCCTCGGCGTGCGCACCGTGGAACAGGTGCACGCTGCCGAGCCCGAGGCTGGCGTAGGCGTGCCCCCGGCTCTCCCCGATCTCCGCGAAGAGCTCCTGTGCCTGCCCGAAGTGCTCGTTCGCCTCGCCGTAGCGGTCGCGGTAGAACGCCAGCGCGCCGAGCCCCTGGTGCAGGATCGCCCGGCTGCGCCGCGCCCCGGTGCGGATCGCCGCGGCCAGGGCGAGCCGGTGGGTGTGCTCCCACAGGTCGTAGTGGCTGCGCAGGTCGAACAGGGTGGTCAGGGCGCAGGCGGTGTCGCAGGCCAAGGTGGTCATGTCCAGGGCGAGCGCCTGCTCGAGCACGGCGACCAGGGCGTCCCGCTCGGCGTCCAGCCAGGCGAGCGGGTCGGCCAGCAGTTCCCCGGCGGTGCGGTCGTCGAAGGGCGCGCCGAGCCCGGCCGTGAGCCGCACCTTGAGGAACCGGCACGGCAGCCCGGATTCCGCGCGCACGGCCAGGCCCAGCCAGGCGCCGAACGCCCGGTGCAGCGCCGCGGCCCGCTCGGCGGGCGGGTCGACGGCGTTCGCGCGTTCCCGGGCGAAGACCCGCAGCAGGTCGTGGAAGCGGTAGCGGCCGGTCCCGGACACCTCCACCAGGTGCACGTCGACCAGGCTGTCGAGGATGTCCTCCGCCGCCGGCAGGCCGGTCTCGAGCAGCGCGGCGACCACCCAGGCCGGGAAGTCCGGGACGTCGAGCAGGCCCAGCAGCCGGAACGCCCGCTGCTGGACGGCGTCCAGGGCCTCGTAGCTCCACGCCAGGCCGGCGCGCGCTTCGAGGTCGTCGATGCGCAGCTCGTTGAGCCGGGTGCCTTCGTCGGCGAGCCGCGCGGCCAGCCGGCCGACGGTCCACTGGCCGCGGCGGGCCAGCCGGGACGCCGCGATGCGCAGCGCCAGCGGGAGGTTGCCGCAGTAGCGGGCCACCGCGGCGGCGGCGTCGGGTTCGGCCGCCATCCGCGCCGGGCCGGCGATCGAGGCCAGCAGCCGCACGGATTCGTCGGCGCCGAGCACGTCCAGGTGCACGGTGTGCGCGCCCACCAGCTGCCCGCGGCTGGTGACGAGCACGGCGGACCCGGGCGATCCGGGCAGCAGCGGGCGGATCTGCGCCATGCTCGCGACGTCGTCCAGCACGATCAGCACCCGCCGGGCCGCCAGCTGCGACCGGTACAGCGCGGCGCGGGCCTCCAGGTCCGCCGGGACGGCGTGCGGGTGCACGCCGAACGCGGTCAGCAGGGTCGCCAGCACGGTGGCCGGCTCGCGCGGCGACGAGCCGGGTCCGCCGAGCCGGACGTAGAGCTGGCCGCCGGTGAAGTGCTCGCCCGCCTCGTGCGCCACCCGGACGGCCAGCGCCGTCTTGCCCACCCCGGCCTTGCCGGTGATGGCGGTGACCACCGACCGCGACGGGCGGGTCAGCAGGCGGTGCAGCTCGGCCGTTTCGGCGGCCCGGCCGGTGAAGTCGTCGATGTCGGGCGGCAGCTGCATGGGCCGCACGGCGTCGCCGTCTTCGGGCCCTTCGCCGCGGAGGACCCGCTCGTGCAGTTCCCGGACCGCGTCGCACGGTTCGACGCCGAGCGCTTCGACGAGCACGTCCCGCAACGCGCGGTAGGTGTCCAGCGCTTCGGCGCGCCGGCCGGCCCGGTGCTGGGCCAGCATCAGCCGCTGCCACAGCCCCTCCCGCAACGGCTGCTGCCGCACCAGCGCCGCCAGTTCGGGGATCAGCGTGCGGTACTGGGCGGCCGCCAGCCGGGCGTCGGCGAAGTCCTCCCGGGCCGCGGCGGCCGTCTGCTGCAGCCGCGCCACCTCGACCTCCAGCCAGCCGGCGCACGGGACGTCCTCGAGCGGTTCCCCGCGCCACGTCGTCCACGCCTGTTCCCAGAGGGTCACGGCCTTGCCGGCGTCACCGGCGGCCAGCGCCGTCCGGGCCGCGTCCGCCGTGGCTTCGAAGATCCGTGTGTCGAGCCGGCCCGGGTCGATCCGCAGGCGATAGCCGCCGCCGTCGGTGACCAGCAGGTCGCGCAGGCCGATCCCGGCGAAGTCGCGGCGCAGCCGGCTGACGTAGGTGTGGACGTTCGCGACGGCGGAAGCGGGCGGCCGCTCGCCCCACAGCGCCTCGACGAGGGCGCCGAGCCCGACCGGCTGCGGGGTGCGGACCAGGAGCGCGGCGAGCAACGCCCGCTGCCGCGGCGCCGCCGGCTTCAGCGGCCGGCCCCCGTTCGTGACGTGCAGAGGACCCAGGATCCCGAACCGCGCAGTCTCGCCCAAAATTTTCCCACCCCGGATGGGGAACGTAGCAGACCTGACCGGCGCTTTGATCGCCCGAAAGGGGCGTCCACGGCGTGTAGGTCCCGTGTAGGCCCAGCTCGTTACGTTGGCGCGGTTCGCCGATATCACCCGCCGAGGGGATGGCGAGACCCTGCCACCGGAGGAACGCATGAACAACCGCACGAAGTGCGCCGGCCTCGCCCTGGCCCTGGCCCTGACCGGGCTCGGCGGCACCCCCGCCGGCGCCGCGACCAGCCAGGACTTCGGCCCGGTCGTCGTCACCGGGGTGCCCAAGGCCCCGACACCCCCGGCGAAGGCCACCCAGAAGGTGGTGCCGCTGGCCACGATCGGGACGCAGCTGACGGCCGGGGCCACCGCCTACGTCTACTCGGAACTTCGGGCCTACGACGCCGACCAGGCGAACCTGATCGACAACGAGATCCGGTGTACAGGTGCTGGCGCGTCCAACGTCGTGCTGGGCGAGAACGTGCTGCCCGCCACGCACCCGGACCCGGCGCTGCGGGACATCGAGATCGTCAACCGGTTCCTCGTCACGGCGACGACGAGCGGCGCCCTGAGCTGCACGCTGTACCTGCGTACCGCTTCGACGTCGGCCTTCGAAGCGCGGGAAACGGTGTCGGGGACGCTGCGGTTCGCCTCGACGGCGGTGGGCGGCGACGCGGACGGGACGGCCATCCAGCGGTCCCTCCCGGCGGGCAACCTCCCGGTCACGTCGACGACGGTGGCGCCGGTGGTCACGGCGACCCTGCCGGCGGGCTACCGGGAGCTGGCGGTGATCGCGGACGTGGAGTTCCACCGCGGCCCGGAACCGACCCCGGACAGCCCGATCCACTATTCGACGGCCCGCTTCACGTTGACGGCCACGACCTCGGGCGGCCCGGACTGCGCGAGCGCACCGGCCGCGCAGACGGAGGAGACGGTGGTCCGCGGGGCCAACCACGCGGCGATCCCGCTGTACACGAAGGTCCCGGTCAACCCGGGCTGCACACAGGTGAGCGCCAAGGTGACGACGACGTACGTGGCGGGCAACCCGGGCTCGGTGGGCGGCGCGGCAGCGGGGCTCACCGACGAGACGGGCGTGAGCGGGTCGACGCCGAACCACACCTCGGCGATGACCCACCTGTTCGTCGTGCCGAGCTGACGTTCTCAGCTCACCGGAGCCGCCTTGCCGAGCGCGGCTTCGGTGAGCGTCGGCGCGGTCCGGACCAGACTGGGCACCGCCTCTTCGGGAGGCAGGCGGTGCAGGTCCGTGAGCCCGGACAGCGCCGTCCCGGCCGCGGAATCGGGGCGGCGACGGCGACCATGTTCCGCACGATCGGCACCTCGGTGTTCGGCGCGCTGCTCGCCGGCGGCGGATCCGGGCCCGCGGCCGTGACGGGGATGTCGCGCATCCTCACCGTCGCGGCCCGGCCGATCCGAAACCCCGCTCGGCGGCCGGTCAGGGCGTGCGGGTGTTCAGTGATCCCGCCAGCCGCCAGGTCCGCAGCCGTTCACGGGCCGAGCGCAGGCCCGACTGGATCAGGACGATCTCCGTGGCCCCCGCGTCGAAGTACCGGCGCAGGCCCGCTTCCACCACCCGCTCGTCCCCGATCAGGGCGAGGTCCGCGGCGTGCGTGGCGCCCTCGGCGTCGAGGATCCGGCGGTACGACGGGATGTCGCCGTAGTACCCGAGGTGCACCGCCGCGATCTGGCGCACCGGGCCGGGGTCGTCGGTGACCACCGCCGGGACCGCCGCGATCACGCGCGGCTCCGGGCGTCCGGCGTCGGCGGCCGCCTTGGTGAGGGTGGGGACGATGTGGCCGGCCAGCGCGCGCGGGCCCGCCAGGAACGGCAGGGTGCCGTCCGCGAGCTCGCCCGCCACGCGCAGGGCCTGCCGTCCCATGGCGGCGACGACGATCGGGACGTCGCCGCCGCCCGGGACCGTCGTGGGCAGGGGCGGGCAGGCGGTGAGGGTCTCGCCGTCGAACAGGGGGCGGCTGCCGCCGAAGATGTCGCGCAGCACGGTGAGGGATTCGCGCAGGGACGTGATCGGCGGCGGGTATTCGAAGCCGAACGCCGGTTCCAGCAGGCTCTGCACACCCAGGCCGAGGCCGAGGGTGAACCGGCCGCCGGTGGCGGCCTGGGCGGTCTGCGCCTGGGCGGCCAGGTGCAGCGGGTGCCGGGGGTAGAGCGGCACCACGGCGGTACCGACGGCGATGCCGGGCACCTCCCGCCCGGCCAGGGCGGCGAGGGTCAGGGCATCGTGGTCGAACAGCTGCGAGAACCACACCGAGCGCAGCCCGGCGGCCGCGGCCTCGCGGGTCTGGGCGAGGAGTTCTTCGACGCTGTTGGCGGCCCCGGAGAGGTCGCCGGCGGGCAGGGCGGCACCGATGGTCATGGGGGTTCCTCCGCGATCAGGCTTCTTCGGGGTGACGGGGATTCACGACGGCACGGGATCGGGCGCGGCAAGAGGCGGTCGGCGCGCGGGGGCGAGCGGACTGCGCAGGCGGCGATGCCCGAGGCGGCCGGCACCCCTCGGTTGGGCTGGGCAGCGGCGACGCTTGGGGCGGCCGGCACCCCGCGGTCGGGCTGCGCAGGCGGCGGCGCCCGAGCCGGCCGGCACCACACGAGCGGGCTGAGCAGGTGGCAATGCCCGAGGCGGCCGCCGCACACCAACCCCGGCAGCGCCCGCCATCACGCCTCTTCCGGGTAATCGGACTCCCGGCGCCACGAGATCGGGCGCGGCCGCGGCAGGCGGCGGTGTCCCGCACGGCCCGTCGACCGGGGCGCCCCGTCGCCCTGGGCGCGGTCGGCCGCCAGGTCGTACTGGTTGCGTCCCAGAGCAACCCGGGGCGAAGCCGTCCGGTTGCCCTCCGCCGACCCTCCCGGCACCGGGGCCGGCAACGCCGAGTCCACCGCCACCGAAGCCCGGGCGCGGCCGACCCCGGCGAGGACTTCGCGGACCAGCTCGTCCCAGCTCAGGCCGCCCGCCTGCTCCCCCGCGGTGAGCGCGCGGGTGATGCGGCCGGCCGCGTCGGCGAAGCGGCTCTCGCGGACCGCGAGCTCGCCGAGGGACCGCTCCAGCGCCGCCTCGGCGCGCCGGTCGCCCGCCGGGACCACCGCGCTCAACGCCGTTTCGCCGCTTTCGCGCCAGTCCGCGTACCAGCCGCGTTCGCCGGCCAGGTCGGCCACCGCGAGCGCGAGTTCCGCGCAGTAGCGGGGTTCCCCGGCGTCGGCGGCCTGGCGCACCGCGGCCAGCAGACCGGTGTGCTCGCGGTCGTACCACGTGCGCGGGTCGCCGGGGACAGCCGGCACCGGCGTCCGCGGCAGGCCCTCGACCGCGACCCCGCGGGCCTGGTCGGCCAGGTGCAGCCACGCGCCGAAGAGCCGCCGTGACGCCGCCGCGCGATCGGGAAGTGGTTGCGCCGCAAGCAGTTCGAGCGCGAGCAGGCGGGTGAGCGGCGGCAGCCGGTAGCGGGTGCCGGCCACGTCGACGAGCCGCGCGTCGACGAGCGCCTCCAGCGCGTCGGCCGCTTCGGCCGGACCGACGTCGGCCAGCGCCGTCGCCGACCAGCCCGGCCAGCTGCCCGCGGGGAGCAGGGCCAGCCGGGCGAACAGCTCCCGCGCCGGGCCCGGCAGGTCGCCGAGGCCGCGCCCGGCGGCGTCGCGGACGCCCGCGCCGAGCCGGCCCAGCCGGTCGTCCTCCGAGCGCAGCCGCGCCACCGCCTGGGCCAGCGTGCGGCCGGGCCGCGCGGCGACGTGCGTGGCGGCCCCGGTGACGGCCAGCGGCAGCCCGCCGCACAGCTCCACCAGCTCGACCGCGTCGGACAGCTCGGCGGTCACGCGGTCCTCGCCGACCAGGGCCGACAGCAGCTCGACGCCCTCCGCGCCGTCCAGCACGTCCAGCTCGGCCACGGTGACGCCGGGCCGCGACGCCACGCGGGCGTGGGTGGTGACGAGCAGCCGGCAGCCGCGGGCGTCCGCCACGAACGGCGTGACGCGCGACAGGCTCGCCGCGTCCTCCAGCACGGTGAGGACCCGGCGCCCGGCGAGCACGCTGCGGTACAGCGCCGCGCGGCCGTCCAGCTCTTCGGGGATCTCGGCCGCGGGCACCCCGAGCGCGTGCAGGAACCGCGCGAGCACGTCGGCGGCGTCCTCGTCGGCCAGCCGCGCGTAGAGCACCCCGTCGGGGAAGGCGGGCGCGGCGCGGTGCGCGGCTTCCGCCGCCACGGCGGACTTGCCGACCCCGCCGCGTCCACTGAGGACAGTGACGACGGCGGCACCGGGACCGTCGTCGGCGAGGCCGCGCCGGAGCCCGGCCAGCAGCCGCTCGTGCCCGGTGAAGTAGGGCAGGCGCGCCGGCAGCATGCGCGGCGGCGCCCAGCCGGCCGCGGGTGCCTCGCCCGAACCGGCGAGGATGTCCTGGTGCAGTTCGCGCAGGGCGGCGCCGGGTTCCAGGCCCAGCTCGTCGACGAACCGGCGGCGCACGGCCCGGTAGGCCGACAGGGCCTCGACCCGGCGGCCGCACCGGTGCAGTGCGGTCATCAGCTGCAGCACGAACCGCTCGCGCAGCGGGTACTCCTCGGTCAGCACCGAGATCTCCCCGACGACCTCGCGGTGCAGGCCCAGCTCGAGCTCGGCGTCGAGGCAGTCCTCGAGCACCTCCACCCGCCGCTCGGCGATGCGCACCTGGTGGGCGCGCACGACCCCGCTGTCGATGCCGGTGAGCGGCTCCCCGCGCCACAGCGCCAGCGCCTCGCGGAACGCGGCCCGCGCGTCCTCCGGGCGGCGCGCCGCCCGGCCGCGCGCCACCAGCGCCTCGAACGCGTGCAGGTCCAGTTCCCCGGGCGCGAGGTCGAGGCAGTACCCGCTGCCGCGCGCGGAAATCCGCTCCCCCAGCCCGGCCTTCGCCAGCGCCCGGCGCAGCGCCGACACACAGGTCTGGACCTGCGCCCGGGCCGTCGCGGGCGGCGCGGCACCCCACAGCGCGTCGAGCAGCACTTCCAGTGGCACCACGCGGTTGCCGTTGAGCAGCAGCAGCGCGAGCACCACCTGCTGGCGGCGGGCGGTGACGACGACCGGCTCGCGGCCGTGGACCTGCAGCAGGCCCAGGACGCGGAAACCGGGCTCGGCGTCGTTGCGGGGGTTCCGGGTGGCGGAGCCCCCGGCCCGGGGCGAAGCCCCGGTTGTCACGGAGGCCGGTTCGGGGACGGCATCGGGGACGGCGCGGAGCGCGGCCGCTCCGGGTGTCGGCACGGTGGTCTGCACGGTGTTCCCTCCGGGGGTCAGACGAGGACTTCGGGCGGCGCCGGGTGCCCGAGGAAGGCGGTGGGGCTGGCGGTCAGGCCGTAGGCGCCGGCCTGGAAGATCGCGATCAGGTCGCCGATCGCCGCCCCGGGCAGGGAAACCCGGTCGCCGAGCAGGTCGAGCGGGGTGCACAGGCAGCCGACCACGGTGACCGTCTCTTCGGGACCACCGGGCGCGGACGCCAGGACCAGGGGGTAGTTGCGCCGGATGGCCTGGCCGAAGTTGCCGGACGCGGCCAGCTGGTGGTGCAGGCCGCCGTCGACGACGAGGAACGTCGTGCCGCGGGAGACCTTCCGGTCGACCACGCGGGTGAGGTACACCCCGGCCTCGCCGACCAGGTAGCGGCCGAGCTCGATCACCACGCGCGCTTCGGGCAGCGCGGGCCGCAGGGAGACGTCCAGGAGTTTCGCCAGGTTCTCGCCGACCTCGTCGAGGTCCAGTGCCGTGTCGCGGGCGGTGTAGGGAATCCCGAAGCCGCCGCCCAGGTTCACCGACCGCACCGGGCCGGGCGCCGCCTCGGCGAGCTGCAGGACCAGCTCGACCGTCGCGCGCTGGGCCTCGCACAGGCTTTCGGCGCGCAGGTTCTGGGAGCCGGCGAAGACGTGGAAGCCCTGGAAGTCGAGTCCCGCGGCGCCGACTTCGGCGAGCACGGCCGGCACGCGCTCGGCGTCGATGCCGAACTGCTGCGGGCCGCCGCCCAGGCGCATGCCGGACCCGCGCACGGCGAAGTCCGGGTTCACCCGCAGTGCCACGCGCGGGGTGAGGCCGAGGCGGTCCCCCGCCTCCCGCACGCGGGCCAGCTCGGTGGTGGACTCCAGCTCCACGGTGACGCCGGCGGCGACCGCGCGGGCCAGCTCGGCCGGGGTCTTGCCGGGCCCGGCGAAGCTGATCCGTTCCGGTGGGACGGTCGTGTCGAGCGCCTGCCGCAGTTCCCCGGCGGAGGCGACGTCGAGGCCGTCGACGAGGCCGCTGAGGTGGTGCAGCAGCGCGGGCATGGGGTTGGCCTTGACCGCGTAGCTCAGTTCGACGTCGCCGGGCAGGGCGGCCCGCACCCGCTCGACGCGGGTGGTGACGAGCGAGCGGTCGTAGGCGAAGAAGGGGGTGGTGCCGACCCGCGCCGCGAGCCGGTCCACGGGCACGCCGCCCACGGTGAGCACACCGCCGGCGCGGCGATGCGGCGCCGCCGCGGCTTCCGTCGTGTTCGCCATCGCTTTCCTTTTCTTCGAGCACGGGGAAATAGCAACCGGAAAAGGCACCGCCGTCGGTTCCGTGGCGGTACGGGGACCACTGAAGCAACTACCCACCCACCCGGGCATGGGTAGTCCTCACCCAGATTCGGTACGTACGTGGGGATGGGGGCACCCAGGTGTACCTGCTGTGCCCGCGCGGTCACCGGAGTGACATCACCCGCGCCGGCCTTCTACCGTGTTTTCGCAGGTCAGAGCAATTGACCACACCGTTCGGCGCAGTACCCCACCCCCGTTGCTCCAGCCGGGTGGCCCGCTGGCGGTGGCAGCTTCCTGCCGTCGCCTGCCTGCCACCGCGCGCCCTGGAAACACCCCTTGACGAACGGGGTGCGCAGCCCGCACGATCGGAATCCACCGGCACCACCGGGAATTCCCGCAACCGCCGGCACGAAGCGCATTTCCCGATTTCTGCGACCCCTTCCGACGATGGGTGAACTATGTCTTCCCTGCCTGCTCCCGGTGAGCCGATCGCGGTGGTCGGCATGTCCTGCCGGCTGCCCGGTGCCCCTTCCCCGGCGCGGTTGCGCCGGCTGCTGGCCGAGGGCCGCGAGGCCGTCGGCGCGGTCCCGCCGGGGCGGTGGGCGGACGGCGACGGGACCGGGCGCGGCGGCTTTGTGTCCGATGTGGACGGTTTCGACGCCTCCTTCTTCGGGTTCTCCCCGCGCGAGGCGGCAGCGATGGACCCGCAGCAGCGGCTGGTGCTGGAGCTGGCGTGGGAGGCGTGCGAGGACGCCCGGATCGCGCCCGGCACGCTGCGCGGCAGCGGCACCGCCGTCGTGGTCGGCGCGATCGCCGGCGACTACGCCCTCCTGCACGACCGCCTCGGGGCCGGCCCGCACACCCTCACCGGCACCCACCGGAGCCTGATCGCGAACCGCGTCTCCTACGTGCTCGGGCTGCGCGGCCCGAGCCTGACCGTCGACTCCGGACAGTCGTCGTCGCTGGTGGCGGTGCACCTGGCGGCCGAGCAGCTGCGCCGCGGCACCGCGGCCGTCGCGCTCGCCGGCGGGGTGAACCTCAACCTGCTCGCATCCGCGACCGAGACCGTCGACCGCTTCGGCGCGCTGTCCCCGCAGGGCCGCTGCCACACCTTCGACAGCCGGGCCGACGGGTACGTCCGCGGCGAAGGCGGCGGCTTGGTCGTCCTCAAGCCGCTGAGCGCCGCGCTCGCGGACGGCGACCGCGTCCACGCGGTCCTGCTCGGCGGCGCGGTGAACAACGACGGCGGCGGCGCGGGCCTGACCGTGCCGCGGGCCGGGGCGCAGACCGAGGTGATCCGGCTGGCGTGCGCCGACGCCGGCGTCGCGCCGTCCGACGTCCAGTACGTCGAGCTGCACGGCACCGGCACGCCGGTCGGCGACCCGATCGAGGCGGAAGCACTGGGGGCCGCGTTCGCCGGGGACCGCCCGGCGCCGCTGCAGGTCGGTTCGGTGAAGACCGTGGTCGGCCACCTCGAAGGGGCCGCCGGGATCGCCGGGCTACTGAAGGTGCTGGTGTGCCTGCAGGAGCGCCGGCTCACGCCGAGCCTGAACTTCGCCACGCCGAACCCGGCCATCCCGTTCGGGACGCTGAACCTGGAAGTCGTGCGGGAGGGCCGGGACTGGCCGCGGCCGCAGGACCGGCTCGTCGCCGGGGTGAGCTCGTTCGGCGTCGGCGGTACCAACTGCCACCTCGTCGTGGCCGAAGCTCCACCGGCCACCCCGCCGGAAGATGCCGTCGCCGAAGACGTCCCGCTGGTGCTCTCGGCACGTTCGGCCGCCGCTCTCACCGCCCAGGCCCGCGCTTTGGCCGGCCACCTCGCCGAGCACCCCGAGCTGCCCCACGGCGATGTCGCCCGGTCGCTGCTGCGCACCCGGGACCGTTTCGAGCACCGCGCGGTCGTGTTCGACGACCTCGCGTCGCTGGCCGCCGGCACGCCTTCGGAGCACGTCGTGACGGGGCGGACCGTCGACGGTGCCGACGTCCTCGTGTTCCCGGGGCAGGGTTCGCAGTGGCCGGAGATGGCCCGTGCGCTGCTGCGCGACTCCCCCGTGTTCGCCCGCCGGCTGGCCGAGTGCTCGGCCGCGCTGGCGGAGTTCGTGGCCTACGACCTCCTGGCCGACCTGCGCGACGGCACCGCCGACCTGGACCGCGTCGACGTCGTCCAGCCCGCGCTGTGGGCGGTCATGGTGTCGCTGGCCGAGGTCTGGCGCGACGCGGGACTGACGCCGTCGGTCGTCGTCGGGCACTCCCAGGGTGAGATCGCCGCCGCCACCGCGATCGGCGCGCTGTCCCTGGCCGACGGGGCCCGGGTGGTCGCCTTGCGCAGCCGGGCGATCGCCGGGATGCCGCGCGGCGGCGGGATGATGTCGGCCGGTGCGCCCGAGGACACGGTCGTGCCGCTGCTGCCGGCCGGGGTGTCG
This sequence comes from Amycolatopsis sp. NPDC049688, assembly GCF_040674975.1. Classification (NCBI taxonomy): domain Bacteria; kingdom Bacillati; phylum Actinomycetota; class Actinomycetes; order Pseudonocardiales; family Pseudonocardiaceae; genus Amycolatopsis; species Amycolatopsis sp. NPDC049688. The sequence continues at coordinate 694,520 of NZ_JBFANY010000001.1, read as the reverse complement.
GTGGCCGCCGTGAACGGCACCCGGTCGGTGGTGCTGTCCGGGCCGTCGGACGCGCTGGCGGCGTTGCACACCCGGCTCACCGGGGACGGCTACCGCGCGAAGATCCTGCCGGTCGACTACGCGTCGCACTCGGCGGCGGTCGACCCGCTGCGGGAGGAGATCCTGCGGCTGCTGGCCCCGGTCCGTCCGGTGTCCACTTCGGTCGCTTTCGTCTCGGCGCTCACCGGAAAGCCGTTCGACACCGCGGGTCTCGACGCCGCGTACTGGTTCGAGAGCCTGCGGCGCCCGGTCCGGTTCGCCGAGGCGACCGCGTGCGCCCTGGCCGCCGGCGGCGCGCGGTTCGTCGAGTGCAGCCCGCACCCGGTGCTGCTGGGCAGCATCGAAGAGACCGCAGAAGCCGCCGGCCGGGCCGTGGCCGTGGTCGGCACCCTGCGGCGGGACGACGGCGGCCGCGACCGCCTGCGCCGCAGCGTCGCCGAGGCGTTCGCCGCCGGGGCGGGCGTGCGGTGGGAGGTGCCGGGCGAGCGGCTGGTGGACCTGCCGACGTACGCGTTCCAGCGGACCCGGCACTGGCTCGGCGAAGAGGTGGCGGCCGCGCCGGTCGCCGTCGATCCGGCGCAGGTCGCGGACCTGGTGCTGGCCACCGCGGCGGCCGTCCTCGGCCACGCCGGCACCGGCGGCATCGACCCCGCGAGCACGTTCAAGGACCTCGGCTTCGACTCGGTGAGCGTGGTCGAGCTGCGCACCCGGCTGCAGGCGGCCACCGGGCTCAAGCTGCCGACCACGCTGCTGTTCGACTTCCCGACACCTTCTCATCTCATCGCGCACCTGCGCGGACGGCCGGGCGATGCCGCTCCTCCGGCGGAAGCCGCGCCGCAGCAGGGCGATCCGATCGCGATCGTCGCCATGGGCTGCCGCTTCCCCGGCGGCGTCACCTCCCCCGCCGAGCTGTGGGACCTGGTCGCCGCGGGCGGCGAGGCGGTCACCGAGCTGCCCGCGAACCGCGGCTGGGACCTCGACACGCTCCTCGGCGAGGCCGGCCCCGGCTCGTGCGCCACCCGGTTCGGCGGGTTCCTGCACGACGCCGACCGGTTCGACCCCGCGTTCTTCGGCCTCAGCCCGCGTGAGGCGCTGGCCATGGACCCGCAGCAGCGGGTGCTCCTGGAGATCAGCCACGAGGCGATCGAGCGCGCCGGGCTCGAGCCGGACGCGCTCGCCGGGACCGACACCGGCGTGTTCGTCGGCGCGATGGCGATGGACTACGGCCCGCGCCTGCACGAGCCGACCGGGCTCGTCGACGGCCACCGCCTCACCGGCACCTCCCCCAGTGTCGCGTCCGGCCGGATCGCCTACACCTACGGGCTGCGCGGGCCCGCGCTCACCGTCGACACCGCGTGCTCGTCGTCGCTGGTGGCCATCCAGCTGGCCGTCGACGCCCTACACCGGGGCGACTGCTCGCTGGCCCTCGCCGGCGGTGTCACGGTGATGGCCGAGCCCGGCAACCTCGTGGACTTCACCCGCCAGAACGGCCTGTCCGCCGACGGCCGCGCGAAGGCGTTCTCCGCCGACGCCGACGGCACGGCGTTCGCCGAGGGCGCCGGGATGCTCGTGCTGGAGCGGCTGTCCGACGCCCGCCGCCACGGCCACCCGGTGCTGGCACTGCTGCGCGGCGGCGCGACCGGTTCGGACGGGGCCAGCAACGGCCTCACCGCACCGAACGGCCAGGCACAGCAGCAGGTCATCCGCCGGGCACTGGGTGCTTGTGGACTGTCCACTTCGGACGTCGACGTGGTCGAGGCGCACGGCACGGGCACGGCGCTGGGCGACCCGATCGAGGCGCACGCGCTGCTGGCCACCTACGGGCAGGACCGCGAAACGCCGCTGTGGCTGGGGTCGCTGAAGTCCAACATCGGCCACACCCAGGCCGCGGCCGGGGTCGCGGGCGTGATCAAGATGGTCGAGGCGTTGCGGCACGACACGATCCCGCGCACGCTGCACGCCGACGTGCCGAGCCCGCACGTGGACTGGGCGAGCGGCCGGGTCGAGGTGCTGTCGGAGCCGCAGCCGTGGCCGGAGTGGGGCCGGCCGCGGCGGGCTGCAGTGTCGAGCTTCGGGATCAGCGGGACAAACGCGCACGTGGTGCTGGAAGCCGCGCCCGCCCAGCCATCCCGCACCAGCACCGCAATCCCCGCCACCGCGGCCGCCGAGCCGCTGGTCTGGCCCCTGCACGCGCACACCGACACCGCCCTCCGCACCCACGCCGCCCGCCTGCGCACCTACGCCGAAACCGCGTCCGACATCGACCTCGCCGCCACCGGTCCGCTCCTCGCCCGCCGCCGTCCCGGCAGCTGCCGCGCGGTCGTCGTCGCCGAAGACCGCGCCGAACTCGTGGCCGCCCTCGCCGCTCTCGCCGAGGGTGCCCCGCACCCCGCGCTCGTCACCGGCACCGCCGCGGGCGATGCCCAGCCCGTGTTCGTCTTCCCCGGCCAGGGCGCCCAATGGCCGGGCATGGCCGCCGAACTCCTCACCGCGGACGCGGGCTTCGCGCGGCTGCTCACCGACGCCGCCGAAGCGCTGCAGCCGCACACGGGCTGGTCGGTGCTCGACGTGCTCACCGGCGCCGAGGGCGCGCCGGGACTGGAGGGGACCGACGTCGTGCAGCCGGTGCTGTTCGCCGTCATGGTCGCCCTCGCCGGACTGTGGCAGGCTGCCGGGGTCGCTCCGGCCGCGGTGGTCGGCCACTCCCAGGGCGAGCTGGCCGCGGCCGTCGTCGCCGGGGCCCTGCCGCTCGCCGACGCCGCCCGGATCATCGCCGTCCGCAGCCGGCTCCTCACCGCCGAGCTCGACGGCACCGGCGGCATCCTCGCCGTCGGCCTGCCCGTGGCGCAGGTGCGGGACCGCCTGGGCCCGTGGGCCGGGCGCCTGTGGCCGGCCGTGGACAACGGCCCGGTCGGCACCGTCGTGGGCGGCGACCTGGCCGCGATCGAAGAGTTCGCCGCCGCCTGCGCGGACGTCCAGATCCGGCGCACGCCGGTGGCGTACGCCGCGCACACCCCGCACGTCGAGGCCGTCCGCGAGGCACTGCTCCAAGAGATCGGCGAACTCGCCCCCGCCGACACCGCCACCACGATCTGCTCCTCCTGCACCGGCGGCTTCCTGCCGGGCTCGGAGCTCACCCCGGGCTACTGGTACCGCAACCTGGCCGAGCCGGTGCGGTTCGACGCCGCCGTCCGCGCCTTCGCCGGCTACCGTCGGCCGCTGTTCGTCGAGATCAGCCCGCACCCCATCCTCGCCGGCGCGGTGCAGGAGATCCTCGCCGACGCGGCCATCGACGGCACCGCCGTGGGCACGCTGCGCCGCGGGGAAGGCGGCCGCCGCCGGTTCCTGCTGGCCCTCGCCGCGGCGCACGTCCGAGGCGCCGGCGTCGACTGGCCGCGGCTGCTCGGCCCGGTCACCCGCCACCCGGACGTGCCGGTCTCGGCGTTCGACCGGCAGCGCTACTGGCTCACCGGCCACTCCGGCGGCCTGCTCGGCACCCCCACCCCGGTCGCCGACGGCGACGGCCTCATCGCCACCGGACGGCTCTCCCGCACCTCACTGCCGTGGCTGGCCGGGCACGCGGTCCGCGGCACGGTCCTGTTCCCCGGCACCGGGTTCGCCGAGCTGGCCCTCGAAGCGGCGGACGGCGGGAGCGTCGAGGACCTGACGCTCGAAGCACCGCTGGCGCTGCCCGCGTCGGGCGCCGTCGAAGTCCAGGTCGGCCTCGGCCGGGCGGACGAGACCGGCCGGCGCCCGCTGACCGTCCACACGCGACTCGGCGACGGGCCGTGGACCCGGCACGCGACCGGCACGGTCGGCCCTGCGCTCCCGGCCGCCCCGCCCCTGCCGGTCTGGCCACCCCTCGGCGCGGAGCCGGTCGACCTCGACGGCGCCTACCCGCGGCTGGCCGCCCGCGGCTACGAGTACGGCCCCGCCTTCCAGGGGCTCACCGCGCTGTGGCGCGACGGCGACGACCGGTACGCCGAGGTGGCCCTGCCCGCCGAAGGCGAGTTCACGGCCCACCCCGCGGTGCTCGACGCGGTCCTGCACGCCCTCGTGCTCGACGGCACCGAGCTGCTGCTCCCGTTCTCCTTCGGCGGCCTGCGGATCACCTCGCCGCTGCCGGGTTCGGTGCGGGCCCGGCTGTCCGGCTCGGCGGCCACCGGTGTCGAGGTCACCCTCTACGACACCGCCGGCACGCCGCTCGGCGGCATCGAGTCGCTCCTGCTGCGGCCCGCCGCCGGGACGAAGGCGGCCGCGGAGCTCCACCGCGTGGAATGGACGCCGGCCTCGGTGGGAGAAGGCACCGACCGGGAGTGGACCGTGATCGGCACGGAGCTGCCCGCGGTCGTCCCGCCCGTCGTGCTCACCACCGCGCACGAACTGCCCGCCGTGCTCGACCTGGTGCAGCGCTGGCTGCTCGACGAGCGGTGCGACGGCTCGAAGCTGGTCTTCCTGCAGGACCCGGGTTCACCCGAAGGCGCGCCGGTGTGGGGGCTGGTGCGCTCGGCGATCGCCGAGCACCCCGGCCGCTTCGCCCTCGCGGGTGCCCGCCCCGGCGCCGTCCTTGCGGCGGCGCTCGACGCCGGCGAGCCGCAGTTCGCCGTGCGCGACGGCGCGGTGCTCGTGCCCCGGCTGGCGCGGTACGCCCCCGAGCCGTCCACTGTGGACTTCGGCGGCGGCACGGTGCTGGTGACCGGGGGCACGGGCGGGCTCGGCGCCCTGGTCGCCGAGCGGCTGGTGACCACGCACGGCGTCGGTGACCTGCTGCTGGTCTCCCGCCGCGGCGGGGACGTCCCGGCCCGGCTGGCCGGGCTGGCCGCCCGCGTCCGGGTGGTGGCCGCCGACGTCGCCGACCGCGCCGCGCTTTCGGCCGCCCTGGCCGGCGAGACGCTCACCGGGGTGGTGCACGCCGCCGGGATCCTCGACGACTCGACCCTCGCCGGGCTCACGAAGGCGCAGCTGGAAACCGTGCTGCGGCCCAAGCGTGACGCCGCCTGGCTGCTGCACGAGCTCACCGAAGACCAGCCCCTCGCCGCGTTCGTGCTGTTCTCGTCGATCGCCGGGGTGCTCGGCAACCGCGGGCAGGCGAACTACGCCGCCGCCAACGCGTCCCTCGACGCGCTGGCGGAGTACCGGGCGGCCCGCGGGCTGCCGGGCGTGTCGATCGCGTGGGGCCTGTGGGACACGGCCACCGGCATGACGGCCGCGATGACCGCCACGGACCGCGCTCGGCTGACCGGCGTCCGCCCGATCAGCGAGGCGCAGGGGCTCGCCGCGTTCGACGCCGCGCTCGGGCTGTCCGGCACGGTCGTGGCGTCCTCCTGGGACACCGCGGCCCTGCGGGCGGCCGACGAAATCCCCGCCGTGCTGCGGAGTCTCGTCCCGGCGCGCCGCGCTGTCCCGGCCGCCGCACCGGTTCCGGCGGGCCTGGCCGGGCAGCTCACCGGGCTGGACCGGGAAACGGCCGCCGCGACGGTGACCGGCTTCGTCCGGACGGAGGTCGCCACCGCGCTGGGGCACCGGTCGCCGGCGTCGGTCGAGGTGGCGAAGCCGTTCAGCGAGCTGGGGATCGACTCGCTGACGTCGGTGGAGCTGCGCAACCGCATCGGGGCCGGCACCGGGCTGCGGCTGCCCGCGTCGCTGCTGTTCAACCACCCGACCGTCGAGCTGCTGGCCGCGCACCTGCTCGGCGAGCTCCTCCCGCCCCCGCCCGACCCGGCGCAACGGCTGCGCGAGGCCCTGGCCGAGGTCCTGCCGAGCGCGGATGACGAGGACCGCGGGCGACTGGCGGACGTCCTGCGGGAGGCCCTCGATGGACTGGACGGCCTCGGCGCGGAGCCCGCGCTCGACCTCGCCTCGGACGACGAGCTCTTCGCCTTCATCGACAAGCTCTGACCTTTTGCGAACGATAGGGGTTCGGTTATGACCGGCGAAGACAAGCTTCGCGACTACCTGAAGCGGGCGACGGTCGAGCTCGCGGGCGCGCGCCGCCGGCTGGCCGAGTACGAGGCCCGCGAGAGCGAGCCCATCGCCGTGATCGGCATGTCCTGCCGGTTCCCCGGCGCCCCGGACGTCGACGCGTACTGGAAGCTGCTCCGCGAGGGCCGCGCCGCCGAAGTCGGCGACGTGCCCGCCGGCCGGTTCGACCACGTTCCCGGCGTCCGGCGGCAAGGCGCGTTCCTGTCCGAAGTGGACGGCTGGGATGCCCCCTTCTTCGGTTACGCGCCGCAGGAAGCGCTGCGGATGGACCCCCAGCAGCGGCTGCTGATGGAGCTGGCGTGGGAGGCGATGGACGACGCGGGCACCCCCGCGCCGCGCCTGCGGGGCAGCCGCACCGGCGTGCTCCTCGGGTTCTCCGACGCCTTCCAGTACGGCCAGGTGGAGGCCGAGCGCGAAGGCACCGGCGTGTACGCCGACCCGTACATGGGCCAGGGCAGCCTCGCCAGCGTCGTCGCGGGGCGCCTGGCGTACCACTTCGACCTGCGCGGGCCGGCGTTCTCCCTGGACACGGCGTGTTCGTCGACGCTGGTCGCGGTGCACCTCGCCGCCCGCGCGCTGCGGGCGGGCGAATGCGACTACGCCCTGGCCGGCGGCGGTTTCCTGGCGCTGCACCCGTTCCTCTACGTGTACAGCAGCCGCAACGCGCTGCTGTCGCCGACCGACCGCTGCCACACGTTCGACACCGGCGCCGACGGCTACATGATGGGCGAGGGCGGCGGGATGGTGGTGCTGGCGCGGCTGTCCGACGCGCTGCGCGACGGCCACCGGATCCGCGCGGTGATCCGCGGGTCGGCGGTGAACCAGGACGGCCGCAGCAACGGCCTGACCGCGCCCAACCGCAGCGCCCAGGTCGACGTGATCCGCCGGGCCCTCACCGACGCCTCGGCCGAACCGGCCGACGTCGACTTCCTGGAGGCCCACGGTTCGGGCACACCGCTGGGCGACGAGATCGAGCTGGGCGCGCTGGGCGACGTGTTCGGCGGCCGTCCCGCGGACCGGCCGCTGACGGTCGGGGCGGTGAAGACCAACATCGGCCACACCCACACCGCGGCCGGGATCGCCGGGCTGATCAAGACGGTGCTGGTGCTCGAGAACGGCGAGGTGCCGCCGAACCTGCACATGACCGACCCGGCGGAGCAGGTGCTGGCGAACTCGGCGGTCCGGCCGGCCACCGGACTGGCCTCGCTGCCGGACGGCCGCCCGGCGGTCGCGGGGGTCAGCTCGTTCGGCTGGTCGGGCACGAACGCCCACCTGATCCTGCAGTCCGCACCGCCTTCCGACCTGCCGCAGCCGGGCGTGAGTGACCCTGCTTTCCCCTCACGACCCTGCGAAGGACCGCCGGTCGCCGAGCTGGTCCCGGTCTCGGCCGCGTCGCCGGCCGCGCTGAGCGCGCAGCTCGCCCGCCTGGGCCAGGCCGCCGCCGATGCCCCTTCGGTCACGCGTGATGCCCCGGCCATCACGCGAGATGCCCCGAACCTCACCGACTTCGCCCACACCCTCCGCGAAGGCCGGGCCCACCTGGACCACCGCCGGGCCGTCGTCGCCACCAGCCTCGGCGATGCCGCCCGGCAGCTCGCCGCCGCGGCGCAGACCCCCGGCGTGCACCGGAAGCCCGGCAGCCCCAAGGTCGCCTTCCTCCTCCCCGGCGTCGGGGACCAGTACCGCGGCCTGGCCACCCAGCTCCACCGGGACGAACCCGTGTTCGCCGCGGCCGTCGACGAGTGCTGCACCATCGCCGCCGACCGCTGCGGGGTCGATCTGCGGAGCGCCTTCTTCGCGGAATCACGAGCCGCCGAAGCCTCGTTCTTCGGCGCCGCCCCGGAAGACGAACTCCTCGACCGCGCCGAGGTCGCCCACCCGCTCCTCTTCACCGTCGAATACGCGCTCGCCCGGCTCCTCGCCGACCGGGGCGTCAAGCCGGACCTGCTCGTCGGCTACAGCCTCGGCGAGTACGTCGCCGCCTGTCTCGCCGGGGTCTTCACCCTGGCCGATGCCCTGTACGTCGTCACCGGGCGGGCCCGGCTGATCGGGCGCGCGCCCGCCGGGCGGATGCTCGCCGTCGCCGCCTCCGCCGGCCAGGTCTCCGAAGCCCTGGGTGAAACGAACGTGGACGTGGCCGCCCTGAACGGCCCGCAGATGACCGTCCTCAGTGGAGCGCCGCAGGACATCGAAACCGCGGCCGGGCGGCTCAAGGACGCCGGGCTCGCGGCACGGGTGCTGCGATCGGCCCACCCCTTCCACTCCGGCCTGCTGGAACCCGCCCGCGAGGAGCTGGCGCAGCTGGTCGCCTCCGTGCCCCGGCAGGCCCCGCGGATCCCCGTCGTCTCGAACGCGACCGGCACCGTCCTCACCGACGCCGAAGCCGTCGACCCGCAGTACTGGGCCGCGCACCTGTGCCGCCCGGTGCGGTTCGCCGACGGCGTCCGGCACTGCGCCGGCCAGGACGTCGACGCCTACGTCGAGCTCGGCCCCGGCCAGACGCTCGGCGGCCTCGTCCGCCAGAACCTCGCCGCCGCCCGCCCGGCCGTGCTCGGCACCCTCCCCGCACCCTGGCCCGTCGAGGACCGCCCCGCCGAAGGCATCGCGCTCCTGGAGACGCTCGCCCGGCTGTGGGAACTCGGCGTCGACGTCACGACCCGGCACCACGGCGGCCGCACCGTGAGCCTGCCCGGCTATCCCTTCCAGCGCACGAAGTTCTGGCCCGCGGCGACCCGCACCCAGGCCGAACCGGCGGCGGAGCAAGGCCGGCTCTACGCCCCGGTGTGGCGGCTCGACCCCACCCGCCCCACGGCCACCCCGCACGGCTCGCTGATCACCACGAACGCCGAACTCGCCGCGCTGGCCGCGAAGGCGGGCATGACCGTCGGCACCGATCCGGCGAAGCTGCCCCAGCCGGTGCACGTCGTCCACGACGGCGGGTTCGACGAGCTCCTCCGGACCGTCCAGGCCCTCGACGGCCACGACGTCCGCCTGCTCACCGTCACCACCGGCGCGGCCGAGATCACCGGCGGCGACCTCACCGACCCCGGCGCCGCGGCGACGCACGGCCTCGGCCGCGGCGTCCGCGCCGAGTACCCCGGCCTGCGGTGGCGCGGCGTCGACGCCGACGCCGATACCCCGGCCGAGCACCTCCTGGACGAGCTGGCCCGCCCGTGGAGCGACGACGCGGCGGCCGGACCGGTGCTCGCCGGCTGGCGCGGCGGACGCCGCCGCCTCCAGGAGTACACCGAGATCACGCTCGACGACGTCACCCCGGACTGGGGCGGCACGCACGTGGTCACCGGCGGCACCCGCGGGCTCGGCATGATCGTGGCCAAGCACCTCGTCCGCCACGGCGCCCGCAAGCTCGCCCTGATCAGCCGCAGCGGCGAGGCGGACCCGGCCGACCTCGCGGAACTGGAACCCGCCGAGGTCCTCCTGCTCCGAGCCGACGCGGGTGCACCGGAGCAGCTGGCCGGAGCACTGGCCGAGGCCGAAGCCCGGTTCGGCGGGCTCGACTCGATCGTGCACGCCGCGGGCCTGCCGGGCGGCGGCCTCGCGCAACGCCGCACGGCGCAGGACATGCGCCACACCCTGGCCCCGAAGGTGAACGCGGTCGGCCCGCTCCTCGCCGCCCGGCCGCGGCGGCTGGTCCTGTTCTCCTCGATCGTCACGGTCGTCGGCGGCATCGGCGAAGCCGACTACTGCGCGGCCAACAGCGTCCTCGACGCCCACGGCGCCGCACTGTCCACAGCGGACACGCAGGTGGTCACCGTCGCCTGGGGACACTGGCAGCACGACTCCTGGGCCGACGCGGCCACCGGCGAGGCCCGCCTCGCCTACCGTCGCCGCTACGGCTTCACCGCCGAAGCCGGCTGCGCCGTCCTCGACCGGCTGGCCGGCCACGGCGTCCGCGGCACGGTCGTGGCCCTGCGCCAGGACCTGCCGGCGGCCCGCCGCGAGCTGGCCGCGCTCAACGACCTCGGCGGACTCCTCGAAGCCGCGCCGGCGCCGAAGTCGCGCTACCCGCGGCCGCCGTTGCGGACCGAGTACGCCGCCCCGCGCGGCGAGCTCGAAACCGACATCGCGGGTGTCTGGGGCGAGTTCCTCGGCATCGACGCCGTCGGCGTGCACGACCCGTTCTTCGACCTCGGCGGCAACTCGCTGGTCGGCATGGCCATGGTGGCGGCGCTGGAGAAGCGCCTCGGCCGCAAGATCGCGCCGGCTGTGCTTTTCGGCCACCCCACCGTGGCCGCCTTCGCCGCCGCCCTGACCGACACCGACGCCCCCGCTCCGCGGGCGGCCACCACCGGATCCGCGCGGGGCCAGCGCCGCCGCCTGGCCGGCACCCGGAAATGAGGGACACCGTGACCGACACCAGCATCTCGCCTGCGGACATCGCCGTGGTCGGCATGGCCGGCCGCTTCCCGGGCGCCGACGACGTCGGTGCGCTCTGGGAAACCGTCCGCGCCGGCCGCTCCGGCATCACCCGCTTCACCGACGCCGAGCTCCTGGCCGCCGGCGTCCCCGCCGACCGGCTCGGCGATCCGGCCTACGTCAAGGCGGGGGCCGTCGTGCGGGGGGTCGAGGACTTCGACGCGGGCTTCTTCGGGATCAATCCGAAGGAAGCCCAGATCCTCGACCCGCAGCACCGGCTCTTCCTCGAGCACAGCCAGCACGCCCTGGAGGACGCGGCCTGCGACCCGGCGCGGTTCGAGGGCGCGATCGGCGTGTTCGCCGGCTGCGCGTGGAGCACCTACCTGACCCACAACCTCACCCCGGCGAACGCGGCCGCTGAGATGGGCGAGATCGCCATCGCCCTCGGCAACGACAAGGACACCCTGGCCACGCGGGTTTCGCACACCCTCGGCCTGTCCGGTCCGGCGTTCAGCATCCAGAGCGCCTGCTCGACGTCGCTGGTCGCGGTGTGCGTCGCGGCGAGCAGCCTGGCGAACTTCGAATGCGACGTCGCACTGGCCGGCGGGGTGTCGATCGGCGTGCCGCACCGCGTCGGCTACCTCTACCAGCAGGGCGGCATCGCGCCGCCGGACGGTGAGTGCCGCGCGTTCGACGCCGCGGGCCTGGGCGCCCCGCTCGGCGGCGGGGTCGGCGTGGTCGCGCTGCGCCGGCTGGAGGACGCGCTCGCCGACGGCGACCGGGTGTACGCGGTGCTGCGCGGCTGGGCGGTCAACAACGACGCCGGCCGCAAGGTCGGCTTCACCGCGCCCGGCGTCGAGGGGCAGGCCACGGTGATCGCCGAGGCGCTCGCCGCCGCCGGGCTGGAGCCCGCCGACATCGGGTACGTCGAGGCCCACGGCACCGGCACCGCCCTGGGTGACGCCGCCGAGATCGCGGCGCTGCAGCAGGTGTTCGCGGGCCGCTCGCTGCGGATCGGCTCGGTCAAGACGAACGTCGGGCACCTCGACCGCGCCGCCGGTGTGACGAACCTGATCAAGGCCGCGCTCGCCCTGCACCACGAGGAGATCCCGCCGACGCGCAACCTCGGCACGCCCAACCCGCAGCTCACCGCGGGTGGCGCCGAGCTGACCGTGGTCACCGAGCGCACGCCGTGGCCGCGCACGGACACCCCGCGCCGCGCCGGTGTCAGCGCGTTCGGCATCGGCGGCACGAACGCCCACGTCGTGCTCGAAGAAGCGCCGCTGACCGTGCCCGCGGTGCCCGGCTCGGACGGCGGCCCGGAGCTGCTCGTGTGGTCGGCCCGGTCGGCCGCCGCCGCCGACGCGGCCACCGCGAACCTCGCCGCCCACCTGGAGAACTCCGGCGACGCGCTCGCCGACGTCGCCCACACGCTCCAAAGCGGGCGGACGACGTTCGGGCACCGGCGGATGCTGGTCGCCGGTTCGGCGGCCGAGGCGGCACAGGCGCTGCGCGAGGGCACGGTGTCGGCGTCGAGCGACACCGGCACCGGCCGCCGCGTCGGGTTCCTCATCGCGGGCACCGGCGAGCAGTACCCCGGCCTGGCCGCCGAGCTGTACGAGACGGCGCCGGTGTTCCGGGCCGAGCTGGACCGCTGCCGCGCGCTGCTGGACACCGGCGTCCTCGCCGAAATGCTCGGCGGGCGCGAAACCTCGGGCGGCTTGGCCGCGCTGCTGGGCCGCACGACCGGAACGGACCGCACCGGCGACCGCACCGACGTGCTGCACCCGGCCCTGTTCGCCGTCGAATACGCGCTGGCGCAGCTCGTGCGTTCGTGGGGCGTCGAGCCGGCCGTGCTGGCCGGCTACAGCCTCGGCGAGTACGTGGCCGCGTGCCTGGCCGGGGTGCTCTCGCTCGAGGACGCGCTGAAGCTCGTGGCCCACCGCGCGAAGCTGATCGCCGCGCTGCCCGGTGGGGCGATGGCGGCCGTGCCGCTGCCCGCCGACGACGTGCGCGCCCGGATCGCCGGCCTGGACCTCGACATCGCGGCTTTGAACGGTCCGCAGCTCACCGTCGTGTCCGGCACGTCCGAGGCCATCGCCGCCCTGCGGGCGTCGCTGGGTGACGTGCCGTGCCGCCCGCTGGCGACCACGCACGCCTTCCACTCCCGGCAGCTCGCCGGCCTGCGCGACGAGCTGACCGCGTGGGTCGCCGCGAACGTGACGCTTTCCGCGCCCACGATCCCCTACGTCTCCAACGTGACCGGCGAGCTGGTCACCGAGGCGCCCGACCCGGCGTACTGGGCCGAACACATGTGTGCCCCGGTCCGGTTCGACGACGCACTGGCCACCCTGCTGGCCGACGAGGACACCGTGCTGCTGGAGCTCGGCCCGGGCCGCTCGCTGGGTGCGATGGTCCGCGGGCACCGGGCGTGCCCGCCGAAGCGCTGGGCCTCGATCGTGCCGACGCTGCCCGGCGCCGACGACCCGGCCACCGCCACGACGGCCCTGGCCGAGGCGGCCGGACGGCTGTGGCTGGCGGGCGTCGACCTGGACTGGGCCGGCGTCCGCGGCGGCCGCGAGGGCCGGCGGGTGGGCCTGCCCGGCTACCCGTTCCAGCGCTCGCGGTACTGGATCGACGCCCCCGGCACCGTCACCCCGGAGGTGCCGCGGCTGACCGCCGAACCCGACGAGCACGTGCAGCTGCTGACCCCGTCGTGGCAGCCGCAGCCCGCGCCCGCGGCCGGGACCACGGGCCGGGTGGCGATCCTGCCGGATTCCGGCGGTGTCGCCGCGGCACTGGCCGCGCTGCTCGGTGACGTGGCCGAGGTGGCCGACGCGGACACGGTGGTCGACCTGTCGGTCCTCGACTCCGACGACGACGTGGCGGCGGTCCACGCGGTGGCCCGCACCCTGGCCGCGGCGGCGGGGGACGGGTCGCGCGCGGTCCGGGTGCTGGTGGCCACCCGCGCGGGCCAGGCGGCCGGGAGCGGCCCGGTGCGCCCGGCGCAGGCGGCCGTCGCCGTGCTGCCGGTCGTCGCCAACCAGGAACACCTGAACCTCGACGCCGGCACCGTCGACCTCGACCCCGCCCACGGCCCCGCCGAGGCCGCAGCCGTGCTGGCCGCGGAACTGCGCTCCCCCGGCGCCCCGCTCGTGGCCTACCGCGGCGACCGGCGGCTCGTCCCCGGCTACCGTCCGGCCGGACCCGCCGCCCCGCCGGCGATCCGGGCCGGCGGCAGCTACCTCGTCACCGGCGGACTCGGCGGGGTCGGGCTCACCATCGCCGAGCACCTCGCCACCCGCGGCGCCCGCCGCCTCGTCCTGGCGAGCCGCAGCGGGGGCACCGAAGCCGCGGTGGCCCGGCTGCGTGCCCTGGGCGCCGAGGTCCACACCCCGCGCGTGGACATCGGCGATCCCGCCGCCGTGCGGGCCCTGCTCACCGAACGGTTCGACGGCATCGTCCACGCCGCCGCGGATTCCGACCCCGCCGGGTTCCGCTCTCTGTCCGAAATGGACGAAGCGGGTATCGCCCGGCATTTCGCCGCCAAGGTCGGCGGAGCTCGTGTGCTGGCCGCGGCCCTCGACGAGCTGCGGGAGACCGATCGTCCCGAGTGGACACTGCTCTTCTCGTCCACCTCGGCGCTGCTCGGCGGCGTCACCTTCGGCAGCTACGCCGCCGCCAACGCGGCGCTGCTGGCCGAGGCCCACGGCCGTCCCGGCTGGCTCGCCGCCGCGTGGGACACCTGGCCCGGCACCCTCGAACGGCTCGACGCCCGGCTCGGCGCCTCCATGGCCCGGCACGCGATGACCCGCACCCAGGCGCTGGCCGCGTTCGACCGCATCACCGCCCACGCGGGCCCGGCCGTGATCGTCGCCGCCGGTGGGCTCGACGAGCGGCTTCCCGGCGCGGCGAAGACCACGACCACCACCACCACCGCCGACCGGTTCCCGCGGCCCGACCTGCCCCAGCCCTACACCCCGCCGATGACGGCCACCGAACGCGGCCTCGCCGAGGTCTGGTCGTCCGTGCTGGGCGTCGAACCGGTCGGCACCCGGGACAACTTCTTCGACCTCAACGGCAACTCCCTGCTCGCCCTGCAGATGCTCGCCCTGGTCAAGGACCGGTTCGGCGTCGCCATCCCCACCGTCACCCTGTTCGAGCTGCCGACCGTCCAGGCCCTCGCGGCCACCCTCGACGATCAGGCACCGGCGCCGGTCCAGTCCCCGGTCGTCGTCGCGGACGCCGACGACGACGAGCTGGACCGCCACATCGCGATCGTCGGCATGGCCGGCCGGTTCCCCGGCGCGGGGACGGTCGACGAGTTCTGGCGCAACCTGTGCGACGGCGTCGAGTCGATCACCTTCTTCAGCCCCGACGAGCTCATCGCCGCCGGGGTCGACCCGGCCCAGGTCCGCGACCCGGCCTACGTGCCGGCGCGGCCGGTGCTCGACGACGTCACCGGCTTCGACGCCGCGTTCTTCGGCCTCAGCCCGCGCATGGCGGCGCTGACCGACCCGCAGCAGCGCCTGTTCCTGGAGGTCTGCTGGGAAGCCCTGGAGGGGGCCGGGTACGCGAAGCCCGGCGAACGCGGCCGGGTCGGCGTGTTCGGCGGCTGCAACCTCTCGACGTACCTGCTCGGCATCGCGAACCAGTTCACCTCCGACGCCGACGCCAGCATCTACGAGCTGGTCATGGGCAACGACAAGGACGCGCTCACCACCACCGTGTCCTACCTGTTCGACCTGCGCGGCCCGAGCATGGCGGTGCAGACGTTCTGCTCGACGTCGCTGGTCGCGGTGCACACCGCGATGCGCAGCCTCCGGGCGGGCGACTGCGAAATGGCGCTGGCCGGCGGTGTTTCGGTCCGCGTGCCCGACCGGATCGGGCACCTGCACTCCCCCGGCGGCCAAGAGTCACCCGACGGGCACGTGCGCACCTTCGACGCCCAGGCCCACGGCAGCATGTTCGGCGACGGCGCCACCGTCGTCGTCCTCAAGAAGCTCGGTGCCGCCCTGCGCGACGGCGACCACATCTGGTCGGTGATCCGCGGTTCGGCGATGAACAACGACGGCGCCCTCAAGGTCGGCTACACCGCGCCGAGCGTGGGCGGCCAGTCGCGGGTCATCGCCGACGCGATGGCCGACGCCCGGGTCGCGGCCGAAGACGTCGGCTACGTCGAGGCCCACGGCACCGCGACCGAGCTGGGCGACCCGATCGAGGTCGCCGCGCTGACCCGCGCGTTCGGGGACACCGCCGAAAAGCAGTACTGCGCGCTGGGCTCGGTGAAGCCGAACGTCGGGCACCTCGACCGCGCCGCGGGCACCGCCGGGCTGATCAAGGCGTCGCTGGTGGTCCGCGAGGGCCTGATCCCGCCGACGCTGCACTACACCGCACCGAACCCGGAGATCGACTTCGAGCACAGCCCGTTCCGGGTGGCCGCCGAGCTCGCGCCGTGGAACACCGGCGGCGGCCGACCCCGGATCGCCGGGCTCAACTCGCTGGGCATGGGAGGCACCAACGTGCACGTCGTCGTCGAACAGCCGCCCGACCGGCCCGCGCCGCCCCCGGGTGACCCGGACACCGAGCGCCGTTACCAGGTGCTGCCGGTCTCGGCCCGCACCGCGGACGCCGCCGACGCCGCCGCCCGGCGCCTCGGCGAGCACCTCGCCGGGAACCCGGACGCGCGGCTCGCCGACGTCGCCTTCACCCTGCAGGAGGGGCGCAAGACGTTCGAGCACCGGCGGGCCGTCGTCGCGTCCGATGTGGACAGTGCGGTGACCGCGCTGGGCGCTCCGGCGACCCGGGTCGAGCCGGTGCAGGACCGGCCGGTGGCGTTCCTGCTCGCCGGCGTCGGCGAGCAGTACCCCGGTCTCGTGGGCGAGCTGTACCGGCGCGAGCCGGTCTTCCGCGCCCACCTCGACGAGTGCCTGGTGCACCTCGACGGCGACCTCGTCACCGGGGTTCGCGGCGGCGGGCCGAGCCTGGCCGCGCTGCTGGGCCGCGGCGGCGACGAGGACCCGCGGGCCGAGCGGCTGCAGCGGACCGAACTCGCGCAGCCGCTGATGTTCGCCGTGGACTACGCCCTGGCCCGGACGCTGATGGACTGGGGGCTGCGGCCCGCCGCGATGCTCGGCTACAGCCTCGGCGAGTACGTCGCCGCCTGCCTGGCCGGGGTGCTCTCCCTCGAAGACGCCCTCGCCCTGGTCGCCAAGCGCGCGGAGCTGATCGCCGCGCTGCCGGGCGGGGCGATGGCCGCGGTGCCGCTGCCGGTCACCGAGCTGGAGACGCGCTTCGACCTCACGGGCCTCGACATCGCCGCGGTGAACGGCCCGGAGCTGGTCGTGGTGGCCGGGCCGGGTACGGCGGTCGACCGGCTCGCGCAGGACCTGCGGGCCGCCGGCATCCCGTGCCGTCCGCTGCGCACCAGCCACGCGTTCCACTCGCGGATGCTGGCGCCCGCCGCGGCCGGGCTGACCGCGTGGATCGCCGCGAACGTCACGCTCAACGCCCCCGAACTGCCCTACCTGTCCAACGTGACCGGCGGCCCCGCGACCGCCGAGCTGGTCACCGACCCCGGCTACTGGGCCCGGCACATGTGCGAAACCGTCCGGTTCGCCGACGCGGCCACCGCACTGCTGGCCGACGAGCACCTGGCCGTCGTCGAGATCGGCCCCGGCCCGTCGCTCGGCGCGCTGCTGCGCGGGCTGAGCCCGGCGAGCCGCTGGCCGATGATCACCGCCACCCTGCCCGCCGCGGACGACCCGCGGCCGGCCGACGAGGTGCTCACCGACGGCCTGGCCCGGCTGTGGCTGCTCGGCGCCGACCTCGACTGGTCGGCCTACCACGGCCGCGGCACGGCGACGCCGGTCTACCGCGGGACCGCCCCGGGCCGCGTACCGCTGCCGACCTACCCCTTCCAGCGGCAGCGCTACTGGATCGAGGCGAAGCCGGCCACCGGGACGGTCCGGGTCGAGACGCCCGCGGACGGGCCCCTGGAGGAGTTCGACCGGATCCCGCTGCTGCCCGAGGAGCAGTGGATCAGCCTGCCCACCTGGCGCCAGACCTCGGCCGCGCCCGTCGCGCCGGAGCCCGCGTCCTGGCTGGTGTTCGCCCGGCCCGGCCTCGCCGAGGACGTCCTGGACGGGATCCGCCGCACCGGCGACCCGGTGACCGTGGTCCGGCCGGGCGCGGGGTACCGGCCGGGCCCGGACGCCACCGTCCGCCCCGGCGACGTCGACGACCTGCTGAAGCTGCTGCGTGACCTCAAGCGCGGCGGGACCCGCCTCGACCGGGTCGTCCACCTGTGGAACCTCGACGACGGCGACTCGCTGTCCCTCGGCCTGCACACCCTTGTCGCGCTGGCCCGCGCGGCCGGCGAGCTGGGCCTGGGCGGCTGGACGCTGGATCTGGCCGCCACCGGCACCCAGCGCGTCCTGCACGACGGCGAGCTGCGGCCCGACGCGGCCACGCTCACCGGCCCGAACCTGGTCATCCCGATGGAGTACCCGGGTGTCCGAACGCGACTGATCGACGTCGACGCGGCCGCCGGTGCCGCCGCCGTGGTCGCCGAACTGCACCGCCCGGCTCCCGGCCGCACGGTCGCGCTGCGCGGCTCGCGACGCTGGCTGCCCGGCTACGAAGTGCTGGCGCCGCAGCCGATCGAGCAGGCCCGGTCCGTGCTGCGCGAGCAGGGCGTCTACCTGATCACCGGCGGCCTCGGCGGGATCGGGCTGGCGATGGCCGAGCGGCTGGCCCGCGACAGCCACGCGAAACTGGTGCTGTTCGGCCGCCGCGGCCTGCCGCCGCGGGAGCGCTGGGCCGGGATCGCCGACGGCACCGACGAGGTGCCCGGCACGATCCGCGACCGCGTCGCCCGGGTGCGGGAGATCGAAGCCCTCGGCGGCGAAGTGGTGGTCGTCGAAGGCGATGTCGCCGAAGAAGCCGACGTCCGGCGCGCGGTCGCGGTGTCGATCGAGCGGTTCGGGGCACTGCACGGCATCCTGCACACCGCGGGCGTGCCGGGCACCGGGCTGATGCAGTTCAAGGAGCCCGGCGACGCCGATCAGGTCCTGGCCCCGAAGCTGCCCGGCTCCCGGGCGCTCAGCGCGGCCACCGACGGCCTGGACCTCGACTTCGTCGCGCTGTTCTCGTCGATCACGTCGGTCACCGGCGGTGGTCCCGGCCAGGTGGACTACTGCGCCGGCAACGCCTGGCTCGACGCCTACGCCGCCTCTCACGGCGGCCGCACGGTGTCGATCTCCTGGGGTGAGTGGACCTGGAACGCCTGGGACGAAGGGCTTTCCGGGTACGAGGAGGACATCCAGACCTACTTCCGGGAGCACCGCGCCAAGTTCGGCATCGACTTCGAACAGGGCTGGCGCACGCTCCTGCGGGCACTGGCCTCGGGTGAACCGCACGTCGTGGTGTCCACTCAGGACCTGGACGCGGTGACCGCCGTGGCGGCCCGGTTCAGCGTCGACGCGGTCACCTCGGCCGCGCACGGCGGCTCGACAGCCGATCGCCACCCGCGGCCGGAGCTCGTCACGCCGTTCGAGGAGCCCGAGGGCGACGCCGAGCGCGCGGTGGCCGAGGCGTGGTGCGAAGCGCTGCGCCTGGACCGGGTCGGCGCGTCCGACAACTTCTTCGAGCTCGGCGGCACGTCCCTGCTCGGCATCTCCCTGCTGGCGACGCTGCGCACGGCGTTCCCGGACGCCGAGCTGCCGCCGCACATCATCCACGAGGCCCCGACCGTCGCCGCGCTCGCGAAGATCGCCGCCGGCGACCCCGGGACCCCCGAACCCGCACCCGACACCCAGGCGCAGGGACAGCTGCGCCGCTCCGGCATCAAAGCCGCGGCCGCCCGACGGCGCCGGGCCTGAACGACAACTCGCACAGCAGAAAGGGAACAGTCATGGCAGTCACGGGAGTGGTGGGCGCCGGCGTCATGGGCATCGGCGTCGCCCAGGACTTCGCCGCCGCCGGCCACGAGGTCGTGCTGGTCGACACCGGCGAACGGATCCTCGACGAGGCCCGCGCCGCGATCACGCGCAACTGCCGGCTCAGCCGGCTCATGGGCGGGCCCGCGCTGGACGCGGACGAGATCCTCGCCCGGATCACCACCGCGGTCGGCCTGGCCGCGCTGGACAAGACCGAGATCCTGGTCGAGAACGTCACCGAGGACTGGGACATCAAGGCCGCGGTGCACGCCGAGCTCGACGAGGTCTGCTCGCCGGACACGGTGATCATCGCCAACACCTCGGCCGTGCCGATCACCCGGATCGCTTCGGTCGGGAAGAACCCGGGCCGCGTCATCGGCGTCCACTTCATGAACCCGGTGCCGCAGAAGCCCGTCGTCGAGCTGATCCCCGGCTTCCACACCACGCCGGAAACGATCCTGCGCACCCGCGAGCTGCTGACCAGCATCGGCAAGCGCTGGGTCGACGTGAAGGACGCGTCGGGCTTCGTGTCCAACCGCGTGCTCATGCTGACCGTCAACGAGGCCGCCTACCTGGTGCACGAGGGCGTCGCCACCGCCGAGTCGGTCGACGAGGTGTTCCGCGGCTGCTTCGGCCACCCGATGGGCCCGCTGGAGACGGCCGACCTGATCGGCGTCGACACGATCCTCTACAGCGTCGAGGTGCTCTACGAGCACTACGCCGACTCGAAGTACCGCCCCTGCCCGCTGCTCAAGCAGATGACCGACGCCGGCCTGCACGGCCGCAAGTCCGGCCGCGGCTTCTACACCTACAGCTGATCACCTTTCGACCCAGAAGGAGAACACACCATGTCCGAGACCACCGGCGACATCCTCGCCTTCATCACCGGCCGCTTCCCCCAGGCCGAGATCACCGCGACCGAGGACATCTTCTCCCTCGGCTACATCAACTCCCTGTTCGCCATGGAGCTGGTGATGCACCTCGAGAAGACGTTCGCCGTCACCATCCCCAACGAGGAACTGCGGATCGACAACTTCCGCACCGCGGCGGCGATGACCGAGCTGGTCGGCCGCCTGCGCCCGGCCGCGACGGTGGGCTGAACCGTGACGGAGGTACTGGCAGCGGTCCGCGCGCCCGGCCGCGAGGCCGCGCGGGCCTTCGTGGACGAGCACGTCGTGCCCCACGCCGACGCCTGGGACAAAGCCGGGCGCATCCCCGAGGACGTGCTGGACAAGATCGCCGATGCCGGGCTGTGGGCGCCGTTTCTGCCGCCCGAGCTCGGCGGGTTCGGCCTCGACATGGTCACCCTCGGCGAGATCCACGAGGAGGTCGGCCGCGGCTGCTCGTCGGTCCGCAGCCTGCTGACCGTGCACACCATGCTCTCCTGGGCGCTGCTGCGCTTCGGCACCGAGGCGCAGCAGCACCGGTGGGGCCCGGAGCTGGCCCGCGGACGCGTCCTCGGCGCGTTCTGCCTGTCCGAGCCCGGCGCGGGCAGCGACACGGCCGCGATCACCACCACGGCCACTCCGGACGGCGACGGCTGGCGGCTCGACGGCCTCAAGAAGTGGACCACCAACGGGCAGCGCGCGGACCTGTTCCTCGTCTTCGCGAAGGGCCCGGCCAGCACGATCGCGCTGCTCGTGCCGCGCGACACGCCCGGCGTCACGGTCACCCCGATCGACGACATCCTCGGGACGCGCTCGTCGATGCTGGCCGAGATCCGCTTCGACGGCGTCCGGCTGGGTGCCGACGCGCTGCTCGGGCCGAGCGGGTTCGCTTCCGGCATGGTCCTCACCGGCACGCTCGACCTCGGCCGCTACAGCGTCGCGGCCGGGTCGGTGGGCATCATCCAGGCGTGCGCCGACGCGTGCGCGGACTACACGAGCAAGCGCACGGTCGGCGGCACGCCGTTGAAGGATCTGCCGCTGATCCAGGCGAAGCTGTCGGACATGGTCACCGACGTCCGCGCGGCCCGGCTGCTGCTGGCCGAGGCCGGCCGGCTCAAGGACCGCGGCGACTCGGCCACGATCATGGCCACCTGGGTGGCGAAGTACTTCGCGTCGGTCGCGGCCGCGAAACACGCGTCGGAGGCCGTGCAGGTGCACGGCGCCAACGGCTGCAGCGGGGACTACCCCGTGGCCCGGTTCTACCGGGACTCGAAGGTCATGGAGATCATCGAGGGCAGCACCGAGATCCAGCGGATGACCATCGCCGCCGAGGCCTACCGGAAGCAGGTACCGTGACCAGTCTCGTTTCCCCGGCACCCGTGGCGAAGCCGGTGCAGGGCAAGATCAAGTGCGTGGTGTGGGACCTCGACAACACCGTCTGGGACGGGGTCCTGCTGGAGGACGGCGACGTCCGGCTGCGCCCGTGGGTGGTCGAGCACGTCAAGCGGCTCGACGCGATGGGCGTGCTGCACTCGGTCGCCAGCAAAAACGACCACGAAGCCGCGATGGCGAAGCTGCGCGAGTTCGGCCTCGGCGAGTACTTCCTGTTCCCGCGGATTTCGTGGAACGCGAAGTCGGTGTCGATCGGGCAGATCGCGCAGAAGCTCAACCTCGGGCTGGACGCCTTCGCGTTCGTCGACGACCAGGAGTTCGAGCGCGCCGAGGTGGCCTTCGCGCTGCCGCAGGTGACCACTGTGGACATCCTGGAGGCCGACGAGGTGTTGCGGCGTCCGGAGTTCGCGCCGCGGTTCGTCACCGACGAGTCGGCGCAGCGGCGCGGGATGTACTTCAGCCAGCTCGCCCGCGACGACGTCGAGGCCGACTTCGCGGGCACCGGCGAAGACTTCCTGGCGAGCCTGGACCTGCGGTTCACCATCGCGCCGGCCCGGCGGGAGGACCTGCAGCGGGCCGAGGAGCTGACGGTCCGCACCAACCAGCTCAACTCGACCGGGCGGACGTACTCCTACGACGAGCTGGACGCGTTGCGCTCGTCTCCGGACCACGTGCTGCTGGTCGCGTCGCTGACCGACAAGTTCGGCTCCTACGGCAAGATCGGCCTGGCGCTGCTGGAAAAGGGCGCGCCGGACTGGCGGCTGAACATGATGCTGATGTCGTGCCGGGTGATGTCCCGCGGTGTCGGCACGGTGCTGCTGGGCCACGTGATGGGCCTGGCCCGGGCGGCGGGGGCCGGTCTGCGCGCGGACTTCGTCGAGACCGGGCGCAACCGGATGATGCAGATCACCTACGCGTTCAGCGGCTTCCGCGAGGTCTCGCGGGAGGGCTCGCACGTGGTGCTGGCCGCCGATCTGGCCGCGATCCAGGAACCGCCGGCGTACGTGACGCTCGAGGTGGAGTCGTGACGACGGCCGTGGCGAGCCGCTGGCTGCCGTTCCCCGCCACGGCGGGGAACGTGCGGCTGTACTGCCTGCCGCACGCGGGCGGCTCGGCGTCGGCGTTCCGCTCGTGGATCGGCCGGCTGCCCGGGGTGACGGTGTGCCCGGTCCAGCCGCCCGGCCGCGAGACGCGCCAGCGGGACACCCCGCACACGTCGATGGCTTCGTACGTCGCCGACCTGGCGGACTTCGTGCTGTCTTCCGACGATGGGCCGTACGCGGTGTACGGCCACAGCCTGGGCGCGCTGGTCGGGTTCGAGTTGGTGCGGGAGATCGCCCGCCGCGGCGCGGCGCTGCCGGTGCACCTGGCGGTGTCGGGCTGCCCGGCCCCGCAGTGGCCGACCCCGGACGACCCGATCGTGGCGGGCATGGGCGACGCGGAGATCGTGGCCCTGCTGCGGACGCTCGGTGGGACACCGGAGGTGTTCCTGAACGACCCGCGGGTGCTGCGGTTGATCCTGCCGCCGATCCGGGCGGACCTGACGGTGAAGAACACCTACGGATATGTCGCCGGTCCGCCGCTGGAGGTTCCGGTGACGGCGCTGGCGAGTACCTCGGACATCCGCGCGAGTGCGGAGTCGGTGCTGGCTTGGCGGGAGCAGACGGTGCGGCCGTTCCGCGGGCACGTCCTGGAGGGCGGGCACTTCGCGGTGCTGGAGCAGGAGGACGTGACCCTGGCTCACCTGGCCGCCGCCCTGCGCCCTTGGTCGTAAGGGGCCCCTGAACGTGGTGGGTCCGCCGCCAATACCCCTGGCGGCGGGCCCATCACCCGCGCCTACCTTCGGTCGGCCCGCACGAACGGATCGACGATCAACCAGTGTCACAAAAGGGCCCCTCCCCGATTTCGGGAAGGGGCCCTTTGTGGGACCGGCTCAGGAACCCAGCTCGGCGATCCGGGCGGCGAGCAGCCGGACCGTCGGCAGCTCCACGACCGCCGTCGCCGGGAGGTTCCACTGGGCTGCGATGCGGACCGCGCCCGCGGAGCGGCCGCCCAGGTCGAAGAAATTGTCGTCCGCGCCGATCTCCGTGTAGCCCAGGGCCGTGGCCCAGCGGGCGGCCACCTCCTGCTCGAGGCCCGGCTCCGGCTCCACGAACGGCGTCCCCAGCGCCGGCCGCGGCCGGGCCGAAGCCGGGATCCGCGCAGGCTCGGCGGCCGGGGCCGGGCGGACCGGCGGCACTCCGGACAGCACGATCTCCGTCAGGTGGTCCGCCGCCGCCACCGCGGCCAGCACCGCCGACGACGGGTCCGCCGCCGACACCACGGTCGTCCACAGCCCGCGGCCCGCGAGGCGGGCGGTGCGGGCCTCGGCGGCCAGGACGCGGCCGGCGGGGTCCGGCCGGACGACGAGGATCCCGCGCCGTCCGGCGAGGTCCGGCACGTCGTGGTGCACCTCCGCGTCCGCGTGCCCCGTCAGCGAATACGGCTCGTGGTGCCGCCGCCACGACTGGTCGCCGCGTACCGCCAACGGGGTCTCGTGGTGCAGGATCGCCGCCAGGACCTGGTCCACCGCGGCGTCCGCGCCCACGTCCACGTGCCGCGCGGTCAGCGCCGTGAGCGCCGCGTGCGACGGCGTGGTCAAGTCGGGCCCCAGCACCCCTACCGCGCCGGAGGTCAAGGTCACCATCCCCGGCCACAACCCGGCCGCCACCTCGGCGTCGCCGGGCGCGCCGCCCAGCGCGAAGCCGTGCACGACGGTCCGCGGGACGACGACCAGCGAACGCGCCAACCGAGGCAGGTCGCCGGGCCCGACGACGAAGTCGCCGGTGTCCAGGAAAGCGAACGCGGGCCCCGGCCGCACCGTGGTCACCTCGCCCCCCGCCAGCGTGATGCGGGAAACCAGCGCCTCCCCGGCCGGATCGGCCGCGAACACCAGCCACGGCCCCGCCGCCCGTATCCGGCGCTCGAGACCGGCCGAAGGCTGCGGGTCGAGCCGCCACGACGGCACGTGCGCCGCCGGGCTCGGCGCCGGATCCACCCAGAACCGCTTGCGCTGGAACGGATACGGCGGCAGCTCCACCCGGCGGCCCTCGCCGCGGTGCAGGGCCGCCCAATCGAGGGTGCAGCCCGCGAGCCACAGCCGGGCCAAGGCGGAAAGGACCCACGAGGAATCCGAGCCGCCTTCGACGACAAGGGTTTCGGTGGCGCTCTCGTCCAGCCGGACGCCCAGCCGGGTCAGCCCGGCGGACACCGCCGCCAGCGCCCCCTCGCGGGTGGCCGCCGGTGCGGGCACCTCGGCCCCGGCCAGCAGGCGGTGGGCGGCCGAGGCCGTCGACGCCCACTCCGGGCCGGCGTCCGCGACCAGGCGGACCCGCGGGTCCCGGCGGCGGGTCTCGCCGTCGAGCCACCGGCCGGGGTCGGCCAACGCAGCCAACGCGTCGGCGTGGTCCCGGACCACCACAGCCCGGCGGAGCGCGAAGTGGCCGCGCGAGACCTGCAGGGTGAAAGCCACGTCGCCGAGATCGAGGGCAGGGTGGGCGGCCAGGTGAGCGCGCAGCCGCGAGGTCACCTCGTCGAGGGCGGCGGGATCTCCGGCGGAAAAGGTCAGCAAAAAGGGCCCACCGCAACGGCGGGGTTCCCGCAGAGGCGGCTGTTCCAGCACCACGTGCGCGTTCGTCCCGCCGACGCCGAACGAGCTGACACCCGCCCGGCGCGGCGTGCCGTCCGCGGGCCAGGGAACGTCCGCGGGCAGCACGGTGAACCGGTCGTCCATGGCCGGATTGGGCGTCCGGAACCCGGCGGTGCCCGGCAGGACGCCGTCGCGCAGGTTCAGCGCCGCCCGGATGAGGGACGTGACGCCGGAAGCCCGGTCGAGGTGCCCGATGCTCGGCTTGACCGAGCTCAGCACGCACGGCGCGGCGCGCCCCGGCCCGAAGACCCGGTTCAGCGCGGCCAGCTCGATGGAGTCGCCCAGCGGCGTGCCGACGGCGTGGCACTCGACGTACCCGACCGTCTCGGGTTTCACCCCGGCCACGGCGAGGGCGGTGTCGACCACCGCGGCCTGCCCGGCGACCCCGGGGGCCGGGTAGCCGGCGCGGTCCCGGCCGTCGTTGTTGACCGCCGAGCCGAGGATGACCGCGTGCACGACGTCGCCGTCGGCGAGGGCGTCCTCCAGGCGTTTCAGGGCGACGACCGCCGCGCCGGACCCCATCACGGTGCCGTTGGCGTCCGCGTCGAGAGCCCGCACCCGGCCGTCGGGCGAGAGGATGCTGCCCTCTTCGGAAAAATGGCCGCCGGTCTGCGGCAGCGGCAGGGCGGCGCCGCCGGCCAGGGCCAGGTCGCACTCGTAGGTCAGCAGGCTCTGGCACGCCAGGTGCACCGCGACCAGCGAGGTCGAGCAGTACGTCTGCACGGTGATCGCCGGGCCGCGCAGGCCCAGCTTGTACGACACGAGCGACGTCAGCGAGTCGCGCTCCACGCCCGCGGACAGCAACGGCTTCCCGCCCGGTTCCCCGCCGAGGCCGGGGATGTTCTGCGTCAGGTAGTCGGGGAACGCGCACCCGGCGAACAGCCCGACGGGCACGCCGGGGTCGGTCGGCCGGTAGCCGGCCCGTTCCAGCGCCTCCCACGAGCATTCCAGCAGCAGCCGGTGGTGGGGTTCCAGGGTCTCCGCCTCGCGGGCGGAAAGCCCGAAGGCGGCGGCGTCGAAGGTCTCGACGCCGCCGGCGACGGGCCCGCCGACGCGGACGTGGCCCGGGGCGGCCGGGTCCACGCCCGCGGCGGCGAGCTCGTCGTCGGTCAGCTCGCGCAGGCCGGGGATCCCGGCCGCGAGGTTGCGGCGCAGCTGCTCGACGTCGGCGGCGCCGGGGAACCGGCCCGCCATCCCGACGAGCGCCACGGCCGATTCGGGTGCCGGTCCGGTCACGGCAGGTCCTTTCTCCGGGAGGTTCAGAGCAGGTGGCTGCGGCCCCAGCCGTGGGCCAGCCGGTAGGTGGCGAACGCGCCGGTGGCCAGCCCGATCCCGAGCACGATCAACCCCGGGCGCAGCATCGCCTCGGCGTTGCCGGCCATGGCCGAGCGGATCAGCGACAGTCCCCAGTAACCCGGGGAGAACGGCGCGATCGCCTGCGCCCACGACGGCATCAGCGACACCGGCAGCAGCGAACCGCCGAGCGAGCTGATGGTGATCGCGCCCAGGTCGACGGCGACGATCAGGTCGCCGCGGCTGCGGACCACAGTGGACAGTGCGGCGCCCATGGCCAGCAGCATGAAGCCCCACAGGCACATCGCGCCGAACACCAGGCCGGGCGACACCGGGAACGGCATCCCGACGACCAGCCAGCCGTAGATGATCAGCACACCCTGCTGGATCAGCAGCACCACGAACACCGGGACGGCCTTGCCGATCAGCAGTTCCGCGCGGGCGGCCCGGCTGGCGCGCAGCCGGTCCCAGGTGCGCCACTCGCGTTCGACGAAGATCGCGTTGCCCACGATCGCCATGGCGAACACCGAGAACATCACCAGCTGCCCGGTCACGGCCTCGACCGCGCCGGTGCCCAGCGCCTTCACGTACAGCGGCTGGAACAGCACCATGAAGATCATCGGCGTGATCAGGTAGCTGATCAGCTGCGAAGGGTCGCGCAGGCGCAGGATCGCGTTGTAGCGGACGAGGGCGCCCGCCCGGGAGAGGGAGTCAGTGCGCGTCGACATCGGTCGTCACCGCCAGCGAGTGGTAGAGGTCGTCCAGGCTGGGGTTGCGCAGCTCGACGGACTCGACCGGCCGTTCCACCGTCGGCAGCAGCTCCAGCAGCGTCCCGGTCGGGTCGGTGGTCGAGACGGTCAGCTGCTCGTCGGCGGTCCGGACGCGGACCTCGCCGGGCAGGCCCGACAGCAGCTCGTCCGCGCCGCCGCGCGCGATCACCCGGCCCTCGGCGGCCACCGCGATGGTGGCCTGCAGGTCGGTCAGTTCGGTCAGGTAGTGGGTGGTGTAGACCACTGCGGCTCCCTCGCCTGCTCGTTGCTTGACCACGTCGAGCAGCGCCTGACGGGTCTCGGGGTCGGCACCGGCGGTCGGCTCGTCGAGCAGCAGCAGCGCCGGCCGGTGCACCAGCGCCGTCGCGGCCTGCGCCCGCCGCTGCTGGCCGCCCGAGAGCAGGCCGCAGGTGCGGTTGAGAAAGCTCTCCAGCCGCAGCGCGGCCGTGAGATCGTCGATGGCCGAGCGGAGCGCAGCCCGGCGCAGGCCGGCCAGGCGGCCGTACAGCTCCAGGTGCTCGCGCACGGTCAGCGGGCGGTAGAGCGCGATGTGCTGCGGGGAGATGCCGATGCGGTCGCGGGCGCGCGTCGGCGACTCGCCGTCGACGAGCACGGTTCCGCTGTCCGGGCGCAGCAGCCCGGACACCATTTCGACGAAGGTGGTCTTGCCGGCGCCGTTGTGGCCGACCAGCCCGACGATCTCGCCCGCGGCGACCTCGAGGCTGAAGCCGTCGAGGGCCTGCACTTCGTCGTAGCGTTTCCGGAGGTCGATTGCTTGCAACATAGGGATCGCTCCTTGCGATTCACGGCCTTTGGACTGTCGCACGGGGACCGCGGCGAACAGATGCTTCCGCGGTGGCAGGAAACTGCCGTCATTCGGTGCCGGCGGGCACCGCGATCAGCGTGTCGCGCAGGGCGACGCGGTCGAACTTGCCGTTGACCGACCGGGGCAGCTTCGGCAGCACCTCGACCCGCCGGGGCAGCATGTACGCGGGCAGTTCCTTCGCCAGCGCACGGGAAACCGTCTCGGCGTCCACCTCGGGCGCGACCGCCAGCACGATCCGCTGGCCCAGCACCGGGTCCGGCACGCCGAACGCGGCCGCCTCCCCCACCAGACCGGTCGCGTACGCGGCCTCTTCGACCTCGGCGGGGCTGACGCGGTAGCCGGACGTCTTGATCATCTCGTCGGTCCGGCCGACGAAGTAGAGGAACCCGTCCTCGTCGCGGTAGACCGTGTCGCCCGACCAGACGGCGATCTCGGGACGCACCAGGCCGTCGGGGCCCGGCACCGGGCGGAAGCGCTCCGCCGTGCGTTCCGGGTCGTTCCAGTAGCCGAGCGCCACGAGCGCGCCGCGGTGCACCAGTTCGCCGTGCTCGCCGGGCAGGCACGGCGAGCCGTCGGCGCGCAGCACGAGGACTTCGGCGTTCGGGATCGCCTTGCCGATAGAGCCGGGACGGCGGTCCGCCTCCGCCGGGTCGAGGTAGGTGGAGCGGAACGCCTCGGTGAGGCCGTACATCAGGAACGGTTGCGCCGCAGGGAAAAGTTCGCGCAGCCGGGTCAGGGTGGCCCGCGGCATGCGGCCGCCGGTGTTGGCGAAGTACCGCAGCCGCGCGGTCGCCTCGGCGGGCCACTCCTGCGTCACCAGCTGCAGCCACAGTGGCGGCACGCAGGTGAGCGCGGTGACGCCGTGCCGGGCGCAGAGCCGCACGATTTCCCGTGGCAGCAGGTAGTTCACGAGCACGACGTGCGCACCGGCGGCGAACGCCGTGGTGAGCTGGCTGAATCCCGCGTCGAAGCTCAGCGGCAGCGCCGCGAGCACGACGTCGTCGCGCGTGTGGCCGAGGTATTCCGCGACGCTCGCGGCGCCGGCGAGCAGGTTGCGGTGGGACAGCACGACACCTTTGGGGCCGCCGGTGCTGCCGGAGGTGTACATGATGGCGGCCGGGTCCTGGTCGATCACCGCGCCGGGAACCGCTTCCGGCGCGGCCGCGGTCAGCGCGTCCCACCCGGGCTGCCCGAACACCACGACCGGAGTCTCGTCCGGCACCGCCTCGCGGACCGTCGCCAGCCGCTCCGCGGTCGTGAAGACCACCGCGGGGGCGCAGTCGGCCGCCACGTGCGCGATGTGCCGGGACTTGAACAGCGGGTTCAGCGGCACCAGGACCGCACCGGCGGCCGCGGCGGCGAACAGCGCGACGACGGTTTCCAGGCGCTTTTCGGCATACACGGCCACCCGGTCGCCGCGGCGGACGCCGAGCCGGTGCAGGCCGTGGGCAACGCGCGCGACCTGGTCCCGGAGCTCGCCGTAGGTCAGCGTGCGCTCCTTGTACGTCAGCGCCGGATCGCCGGGCGCGCCGCGGGTGAGCAGCTGGTCGAGCCGCACCGGGGCGGCCGCCTCAGACATCGGCGGGCTCCGGGGCGACGAACTCCGCGACGGCCGCCCAGAGGCTGCCGGCGGTGGCGAAGGTGTCCTCGGTGAGCAGTTCGTCGGGCAGCTCGAAACCGAAGGTCTCCTCCAGGTCGGTGACGAGCTGCACGACGCCCATCGAGTCGAGCCCGAGCGCGGCGAGGTCGTCGTCCTCGTCGATCCGGTCCCCCAGCGCGTAGGGCAGGTGCGCGATCAGGATCTCGAGGAACCCCGGCGGGATGGGGAGTGTGTCAGGCATGGCGTCACCCTGTTTCGCTTTCGGCGGTCAACCGTTGTCCTCCCGAGGACACCACCGGCCGGACTCACCGGGCCATCACGCCGCTCTCGTCCCGCCACTGCCGGGCGAGAGCGGGGTGAGAGCAGTCCGAGAAGTCCGGCTGCGACGGTGGAAAGCAGAAGCCGGATCCTTGGAGGCACGATGTCGACGGCCACTCTTCCGCCGCCCGGGGCGTTTTCCGTGCCCGAGCCCGACCCCGAAGCCGAGCTGTACCGCTACGCGGCCCGCTGCGGCCGCATCTCGTCCGTGGACACGGCGGCGGCGCACCTGGGCCTGCCCGCGGACACGGTGGCGGCGGCCGCCGCCCGGCTCGTCGAGCTCCACCTGCTGCGGCCGGCCGACGGCGGCCTGGTCCCCCGGGAACCGGCGGCGGCCGCGGAGCTGGTCGTCACCCCGCTGGAACGCGCGATGTACGAGCGCCGCGAACAGGCCGACCGGCTGCGCGAGCGCATCGACGGCATCACCCGGGCCCCGGCGGGCGCCGCGGGCGCCCTCGACCGCGTGGAGGGCGTCGCCGAGATCCGCGGCCTGATCAAGCTGGCGGCCGAGGTGTGCCGCGACGAGCTGGTGGTCCTCCACCCCGGCGAGGCGGCCGACGACCTGGTCGACGAGCTCCTGGACGCGTGCTGTTCGGTCCTGGGCGACGGCGTCGGCGTGCGGGTGGTGTGCCCCCACCGCAGCCGCGCGGGCTACGCGGCCCGGGCCCGGTTGACGCAGCTGTCCGGCCGGGGGGCCCAGGTCCGCACGCTCAGCCGGGTACCGGAGGCGGCGGTGGTCTTCGACCGCTCGCTGGCGGTGACGCTGGACGTCGCCGACCTCTCGGCCCGCCGGGTCCGCGACCAGGGCATGGTGCGGTTCCTGCTGGGGTTGTTCGACCAGCTGTGGGACGGGGCGACGCCGTATTCGGCCGAGGACCAGGGCTACAGCGGCGAAATCGCCCACGACCTGCAGCAGGCGATCGCCCGCCTGATGGCCCAGGGGCTGACGGACGAGGTCGTGGCACGCCGGCTCGGGATGTCGGTGCGGACGTGCCGGCGGCACATCGCGGCGATGCTGCAGAACCTGGACGCGGTGTCGCGGTTCCAGGCCGGAGTTCAAGCGGCCACGCGCTTCACCCTCGCCTGACCGCCGGCCCGGCCCAGACTCAAGCGCCCCAACGCCACATTGAGGTCTTCTTAGTAGCGGTCTTGGTGTTCGTGGTGGGTGAGGACGAGGGCTGCTTGGACGATCGGGCCGATGCGGTGGGGGCAGAGGCTGATGTGGCGGAGTGCTGACCAGCGGGTTTTGAGGATGGCCATGGCGCGTTCGCCGAGGGCGCGGGTCCGGGCGTGGAGCAGGTTGTGGACCCGTTGCCGGGCGTTGAGGGGTGGTTGACCTGCGGCTTCTTGACCGGTGTGAGGATCCCGATCCCGGCGGCATGGTAGGCCTTGTCGGCCAGGGTTTTCAGGCCGTGGCCTGCGGCGGCGGTCAACGCGCCGACGATCCCGTGGTCGCGGGCGGCGGAGAGGTCGTTGCGGGAGCACCGCCGAAGCCCAGAGCGGGAACCCGTCGGCGCTGGCCAGGAACTGGATGTTCCCGCCGAAGGCGCGGCGTTTGCCGGAGTACCACAGATGCACGATCCGGCCGCGGTGCTTGCCCTTGGTTTTGGTGGTGGTCGCCGCGACCCGGTCACATCGGAACAGGGAACCGTCGAGGACTACGTGGGTGTCATCCCGGGCGCGTCGCTCGGCCAGCACCTGGTGCAGGTCCGAAGCGTGGGCGGCGAGGGCGGTGATGGCTTCGTGCAGGGAGCGGTAGGCGGTGGCGGTGCTGATGCGGTGGTCGGTGGCGAGCCGGTGGAGGGGGATGGCGTCGCGGAACCAGCGCAGGACCAGCACCGCCTGCCAGTACGGGGTCAGCACCCGCCGACCGCGGCGGGTGCCGCGGCGTCGCCGTTCAGTCCGCAGGATGCGGGCAACGAACCAGACCAGCTCGCGCGCCACATCGAGCGTGGCACCATAATCGATCACGTGGGGCCTCTGGAACCTCGGACTTGATCTTCGCAAATCCAGTCCTACCAGGGGCCCCACACCTCACTCCAGCTCAACACCCGGCCCACCCCTACTGAGAAAACCTCATTGGGGCGCTTGAGTCCGGGCCCCGCAGTCGTCGGGTCACCGCCGCACGAAAAGGGGCCTTCCGCTCGCGGAAGGCCCCTTTTCCTTGCCCGCCCTACCAACCGGCAGCCTCGGCCACGACACCGTAGGTCCGCGGCAGATCGGTCATCCGGTAGATACCGGCCTCCGGGATGCGGATGCCGTACCGGTTTTCGATCCGGGCGAGCAGCTCGATCACCACCACCGACGTGACCCCCAGATCGCCCGCGAACGATGCCGCGGCGGCCACTTCGGCCGGGGGAACCGAGAACAGGTCGGCGGCCAGGGCCGCCAGTTCGTCGAGCCGGGCCGGGACCGGCGCCGCGGCAGCAGGCGCCGCCGCGCGGCGAAACGGGCGGGGCGGCCGGGCGCAGCCCGCCGCCGCCACCGCGACCACCAGGTCGGCCTGGTGGCTCAGCGTCACCACGATCTCCTCCAGGCCGGCCTCCTCCGCGATCTCCGCCGCACCGCCGCCCAAGGTCACCAGCGGCGCTCCCCAGTCGTCGTTGGTGACCTCGATGTCACGCCAGCGCAGGCCCTGGCCGAAACCACGGCCCAGCATCTTGCACGTGGCCTCCTTGACGGAAAACCGTCCGGCCAGCCGTTCCAGGGACCGTTCGGCACCCATCCGGGCGGCCTGCTCGAGCTCCACCGGGGTGAAGACCAGCGTCCGGTACCGGTGGTGCGCCGCGACCTCCGCGAACCGCGGGATCGACATCAGGTCCACGCCGATTCTCATCCACTCCGCCCCCCGAGCAGGCTCGCCGTGGCGGCCGGGACCAGCCGCACCGCGGAAACGTCGACCGCAAGCAGCGACAGCCAGCCCTCGCGCAGCGGACCGCGCGTGTGCAGCAGGACACGGTCCCCGTCGGCGACCACGCCCTCGGCCAGCGCCGCGCAGAACGCCAGCCAGGCGTCGCACGGGCCGCGTCCGGTGAACCGGTGGTCGCCGGCCAGCGCGGGTTTTCCTTCGCCACAGCCGGAAACCGCCAGCGCCGAGGCGCCACGGCGCACCCGCATCCCGACCGCCGCGAACCGCGGGTGGCCGCCGGCCGCGTCGGCGAACAGCGGCTCGTCGCAGATGACCGCCGTCGCCTCGCCCTCGACCGCCCACTCCAGCAGCCCGAAGACGGCCGTGCCGCCGAGCTCGTCCAGGTGGGACAGGCCGACGTCCTCGCCCGCCCAGCCGCTGCGGTGCACCAACCCGGCCAGCGCGGCCACGTTCGGGTCGCGCAGCGGGCCGGACCGCACGAAGAACAGCGGCTGCGGCACGGCGGGGGGCCCGAGGGCCGCCAGCACCTCCGCCGCGACGTCGACGTCGTCGTCCTCCGGGATCCGGACCATCAGGCGGGACAACGGGATCCCGGCGGCGGCCAGCCGCTCCGGCGGCACCAGGTCGGCGGCGCCGGGCAGCGACGACAGCGGCACGTACTCCTCGCGCCGGGCCGCGGCGAACGCGATCGTGTCGATCCCCAGGTCAGGCATCGGCGTCTCCCGCCTGGTACCCGCGCGCCACGTGGAGGCGGTGGATGTTGCTCGTGCCCTCCATGAACTCGAACGCGTGCACGTCCCGCGTCCACTTCTCCAGCAGCGGGTGCTCGATCAGGCCGGCCGGGCCGAGCGCGGCCGACGCCCAGTGCGCCGTCCCCACCGCCAGGCCGACCGCGCCGAGCTTCGCCGCGCTGGAGAGGTAACCGCGCTCGGGGTCGCCGTCGATCCGCGCCGCCGCCTCGTACACCAGCTCACGCCCGGCTTCGGCGCGGGCGAGGGCGAGCTGGCCGCCGGGGGCGTTCTTGCGGTGCTCCAGCACGTACTCGACCATCGCCAGCGCGGTGCCCACGGCGGACGCGGCGATCCGCACCCGCATGTGGTTGAACGTCGTGATGGCGGCGAAGATCCCGCGCCGGGTCACCGGCAGGTGGTCGCCCAGCAGGCGACCGGCCGGAATCGCCACGTCCGAAAAGGACAGTCGGCTGATGTAGGCGCCGCGGAGGCCGATCATGTCGAGTTTCTCACCGTGCCAGCCGGCCGCCGGAACCTCGACCAGGGCCGCGCGGATCGACAGCGCGCCGCGGCCGGTACGGCCGAACACCACGCCGACGCTGCCGCGGGCGGCGTTGCCGACGTAGCACTTGCCGCCGTTGAGGCGCCAGCCCTCGCCGTCGCGGTCGAAGCGGGTCTCCATCGCGGTGGCGTCGTTGCCGCGGCTCTCTTCGGTCATCGCGAAGAACGACCAGCGGCGGCCGCCGTGCATCCGGGTGAAGAACCACTCCTGCTGCTCGGGCGTGCCGAGCAGTTCGACGAACACCCCGGCCAGGCCGGGTGACGGGCAGGCCAGGATGGCGCCGACGTCGCCGCGGGCCAGTTCGATCAGCCCGGCCACGTTCTCCAGGCACGAGCCGCGTTCCATCGCCCGCAGCAGCGGCGTCGACGGCAGCGACTCGCGGTACTGCGGCGGCGTGTCGGCCAGCCGGACCATCTCGAACACCGGCGAGTTGTAGTGCTCCTCCATCGCGTCCGGGTCGACGTCGATGGCCAGGGCGCGCGACCGCAGGTCCGCGGCCGCCTCCCGGCTCAGGTCGCGGACCGCGCGGACGCGGTCGCTCAGCTCGATCATGCCGGTTCTCCTTCCGGTTCCCGGTCCACCCAGGTGCCGGCCACCAGGGCCGAGACGTAGAGCGACCGCGCGGGTGAGGTGGCCAGGAAGCCGGAGGCGCCGAGGTGCTGGGCCACCCGCCAGCCCAGCTCGTCCAGCTCGCGGTGGACGTCGGCGACGGCGGCCGGGTGCCGCTGCGAGCGCACCTGGGCGCGCAGCCGTTCCACCGCGGCCATCACGTCGCCGATCGCGCCGGCGATCAGCTGCTTGCGGATCAGCGGTTCGTCGCCGCTGGTCCGGTTCGACAGGTGCTCGACGACGTGGTCGAGCACCGAGCGCAGGACGCCCAGCCGGACCGCGGCCAGGTGCCGGCCGAAGTCGGCCAGCTCGTGGGCGTCCCGCTCTTCGCGGGGACGGCACGGGCAGGCGAGGAAGACGATGTCCTCGCGGTCGGCCAGGCTGTGCGTGCGCACTTCGGCGCCTTCGGGCACCGCGGCGGCGGGCACGGCCGCGTACCGGCCGGGGGCCAGCCGGTCGGCCGGGGTGGCGGGCAGGGCCCGCGCGAGACCGGCGGCGAGGCCGTCGCTGCGCGCGGTCCGCTCGCATTCGAGCAGGCTGGTGGTCACTTCTCCTCCACGACCTCGACGATCACCGACTGGAAGTAGGCGCCCTGGCCCACGGAGACCAGGGCGCAGCGCTGTCCGGGACGCAGCCGTCCGGCCGCGTCGGCGTGCTCCAGGGCGAGCAGGGAGTCGACCCCGAAGTTGTGCCCCCGCTCGGCGACCAGGTCCAGGGGGATCCGGTCGAACGGGAAGCCGGACAACCCGCTGAAAGTGCGCCAGAACATCCGGTTGGACAGGTCCGGCAGCACCCAGTCCACATCGGACAGGGTGAGACCGGCGTCCCGGGCCGCGGCGCCCACGACGGCCACCGCCTGCTCGCAGCAGACCTTGCCGAAGAGCGTGAACTCCTCCTTGGTCATCCGCAGGCTGCGGTGGAAGCGGGTGTCGCGGGTGCTCGCGCCGCCGAGGTAGCGGTAGCGGGCCGGCCCGTTCCCGACCACGAGGGCCGCCGCGGTGTCGCCCGCGACGGTCGTGCCCGGGATGTAGCGGCCGCGGTCGCTCGCGCTGCCCTGGTCGCCGCCGAGCACGAGCACGCGGTCGTCCGGGGCCGCGCCCGGGCGGGCGAGATAGCGGCGGGCGAGTTCGACCGAGCGCAGCACCGACGTGCAGTTGACGTGCGACACCCCGAAGAACGGGACGCCCGGCAGGCCGAGCGCGTCGCGCAGCCGGTCCGGGAAGGTGCCGCACAGGTCGAGCTCGGCGATGAGCAGGGTGTGGCCGTAGAGCACCAGGCTCGCCGGCCCGCCACCGAGCGCGGCCCGCCCGGCCTCGGCCAGGTGGTCCGCCATCCGTTCGCCCGGCGCGAGCACCGGGCTGTCGCGCAGGCCGTAGATGCGGCCGAACATGCGCCGCTCCAGGGGTTTGGCGCCCGACCGCACGAGCACGTCGTCGACGGCCTCGACGCGGCCGGGCAGCCGCACGGCGACCCGGGACAGCCCCGTGTCCATCAGTGCTCCCTCCCCGGCCCACGCGTGTCGACCTCCTGATCACGCGTGTCGGCTCCCCGATCACGCGTGTCGACCCTTCGCTCACGGGCGAAAGCCGGCGCGCCCATCAGTGCTCCCTCCCCGGCACGAGCAGGCAGCTGCAGAACGTGCCGCCCGCCGGCTCGAAGTCGGCCAGCAGCACCGGTTCCGGCAGCGGCCACAGGCGGGCGAGCCCCGCCCACACACCCGTGCACCACAGGTCCGGTACCGCTTCGACGCGGCTCGCGTACGGCGTGCCCGCGAGCCGCTTGGCGAGGCCCGCGCCGGCCAGGACGCGGACGCCCGGGTGCCGGTACAGCACGTCGGCCAGGGCCAGGGTCGCCGTGTGCGGGCCGGTCCCGCCGAGCCGCACCTCCTCCAGCTCCGTCACGGCGACGTCGCCGGTCGCGCCCGCCTGCAGCAGCACCGCCGCGTCGGGGCGGTGGGTGGCCGGGTGGCCGCTGTCCCACAGGACGGCGTTCTGGTCGTACACCAGCAGCGCCGCCGAGGCCGCCTCGCCGAGCCGGCACATGCCGTCCAGCAGGCGCAGCGCCGTGAACGCCGCCCCCGGTCCCGGCCCGGCGACCGAGCACGGTTCCGGGTTCCCGGGCAGCCGTCCGGCCAGGTAGCAGCCGGCGACTTCGGAGTGGTACAGGTCGGGCGAGTGGTAGGCGAGCACCACCGCGTCCAGCGGCGGCAGCGGGGCGCCCGCGTCTTCCAGGAGGGCCTCGGTCATCTCGATGAACCCGTTGCCGGTGCGGGCCAGGAAGTCCTCCTGGTCCGTCGCGGCGCCGAAGGTCTCGACCATGAGCCGGGCCAGTTCGGGGCGCATCCCGAACACCGGCTTGGCGCGTTCGGTGAACACCCGGTGCGTCACGCCGCTCAGGTGCACCCCGGCCGGGCGCGGAGGGCTCGCGGCCCGCCCCGGCGGCGCGAGTGTTTGGAGGGACATGGCTCAGACCGCCGCGGCGGCCCTGGCGAAGGCCGACTCGATGTAGTCGGTCAGGCTGCCGACCGTGCGGAAGACCTCCGGGCCCAGCTCGTCCGGGTCGATCTCGAGGCCGATGGTGTCCTCGAGGCTCATCAGCAGCTCGATGACGCTGGTGGAGTCGAGCGCCAGGTCCTCGAACAGGCGCAGCTCCGGGGTGACGCCGCCGATCTCCTTGTTGAGCACGGCGGACAGGGCGATCTCCAGGTGGGCGACGATCTCGGTGCGGTTCATCTCGGCTCGCTTTCCGTGCTGGTGGTGGGCTGGTGCAGGTGCTGCTTGCGGAGCAGGTCCGCGGGCTCGTCGCGGTCGCGGACCAGGAAGGCCGCACCCCCGCGCACGAGCACCTCGGCGGGGAACCCGTGGCTGAGGAACAGCCCGGGCGAGGCCGACGGCCCGTAGGCGCCGGAGTTCAGGACGCCGACCAGGTCGCCGGGGCGCAGGTCGGGCAGTTTCACCTGCTTGAGCAGGGTGTCGTTGGGCGTGCACAGCGGGCCGGTGACGGTCCACGGGCCCGGCTCGACGGTGTCGTCGGTGTCCTCGCCGGCCGCGCGCGGGGTGAGCAGCACGGCCGGGAAGTTGCGCTTGACGAACGAGCCGATGCCGACGGCCGCCATGTGGTGGTGGGTGCCGCCGTCCGCGATCGCGAACCGCTCCCCCATCGACTCCTTGACGTACCGGACGCCGAGCACGTAGACCCCGGCGCGGCCGGCCAGGAACCGGCCGGACTCCATGATCAGCCGGGTCGCCGGGTGCGCCCGGTGGAACGCCTCCAGCATCGGGTTGATCTCGGCGGCCACGTCGGCGGCGTCGAGGTCGTCCTCGCCCTCGAAGTACGCGACCCCGAGGCCGCCGCCGATGTCGACGGCCTCCAGCCGGATGCCGGTCTCCGCGGCCACCCGCTCGGCCAGGTCCAGGGCGTAGCGCGTGTTCTTGCCGATGACTTCGGCGTCGAGGATGCGGGTGCCCATGTAGACCTGGATGCCGGCGACGTCGGCGTGGCGGTACTCCGCCAGCCGCGGGCCGGCCGCGAGGACCTGGGCCTCGTCGATGCCGAACTGGCGGGGCTTGCCGCCCATGGTCAGCCGGGACCCGCTGATCGCGCAGGTCGGGTTGATCCGCAGCAGCACCCGCTGCTGCCTCCCGAGCTCGGCGCCGAGCCGCTCGATGTCGTCCAGCTCGGCGAAGGACTCGCAGACGATCGCGTAGACGCCGGTGTCCAGGCACGCCCGCAGCTCCTCCTGGCTCTTGCCCGGGCCGAGGAAGATGATGTCGTCCGGCCGCACACCGGCCTTGAGGACGGTCTGCAGCTCCACGATGGAGGAGACCTCGGCCCGCGCGCCGCCGTGGTGCAGGGCGGCGAAGACGCTGATGTTCGGGTTCGCCTTGAGGGAGTAGAAGACCTCGATCGCCGGGTGCAGTACCGCGCGCAGGCCGGTGATGGTGGCGTGCAGGACGTCGCCGTCGTAGACGTAGAGCGGCGTGCCGAAGCGCGCGGCCAGGTCCTGGTAGTCGATGTCGGTCATGCGTCCTCTCCTGCCATGGCGGCGAGACGGCGCTCGGCCTCGGTCCGGACGGCGAGGGCCTCCTCGGGCGAGTCCCCGACGCAGATCGCGTAGAGGCGGCCGTGGAAGGAGCCCTCGCCGGTGGCCGCGGCGTTGAGCGTCGCCAAGTTGTTGACCAGCACGCCGGTGTCGCCGGCGCCGGTGAAGAACAGGTCGCCGAGCGCGGTCTCGACCTCGGCGAAGGTGTGCTCGCGCTGCAGCTTCAGCGAGAAGGTCGCCGCGATGGCGTGGCGGCCCTCGGGGATGAACTTCTCGGCGATCCGGCTCTGGTAGGTCGACATGTTGAACCGGGCGTTGATCTCCAGGCACGGGTAGAGGGTGCCGTCGGCGGCGAGCATCGCGTCGACGCCGACCATCCCGAAGAAGCCTTCGTCGTGCAGCGCGCGCCCGATCTTCTCGACGGCTTCGGCGAGCTCGCGCGCCGCGACCGGCGGCAGCTCCACCGGGAAGCGGTGTCCCTGGTGGACGCCGTTCTTGAGCACGGCGGCCTTGACCGTCTCGAAGCGGACGCCGCCGGTGCGCGAGACGACGAACTGGTAGTTGAGGTCCTGGGCGTGCTCGATCCAGGACTCGACGACGAGGTTCGCGGGCGCGTCGGCCCCGCGGCGCTCGATCAGGCGCAGCAGGCGGTTCGCGCCGCGCTCGTCCTCGACGACGACCATGCCGCGGCCGGAGACGCCGAGCGACTCCTTGACCACGACCCGGCCGCCCAGCGCCAGCTGGGAGGTGAGCGCCTCGCGCAGCTGGCCGACCGTGTGCACGACCCGGCCGGGCACCTGGCGCAGGCCGAGCGAGTCGACCAGGCCGCGGCTGAACACCTTGCCGTTGACCGCCTTGCAGATCTGTGCGGTCGAGCCGGCCAGCGGCAGCCCGGACTCTTTGGCCAGGGCCTCTTCCGACGCCGAGATGCCCAGGGGCATCAGGTAGGTGTTGCCGTCGGCGAGCTCACGGAGCCGGGACAGCAGCTCCGGCGAGTTGAGCGCGTCTTCGGTCACCATCGCGTCCGGGTCGTTGTGCTCGGCGATCAGCGTGGTGCCGTCGGCCGCGCCGATCCGGGCGAGATAGGCGGCGAACCCGGCGTCCATGGGGGCCTTGAGCACCACCAGGTCGCCCTCGCCGGCGAGCAGCGCGCCCATCTCCTCCATGCGGTTGACCGTGGCCCCCGCGAACGAGATGCCGGCGCCGGGCAGTTTCGGCTCACCGACCGCCCAGCTGCGCTCCACCTCGAAGTTGTTGACGAAGACGAACCGCGCACCGGCGTCGCCGGTGAGGTCCTTCTTCAGCCGTGCCACGAAATTCATCCCTGGTTCCCTTCTCCGATCTCGACGACGGCCGCCGCGAAGGTCGCCCCGAGGCCGGCCGAAGCCAGCAGCACGAGGTCCCCCGGGTCGACCCGCCCGTCCGCGCGCACCGCCGCCAGGTTGATGAACGGATCGGAGCTGTAGCAGTGGGCGTACTTCCCGACGTTGTCGAGGAACACGCGGTCCCGCGGCACGCCGAGCGCGCCCGAGATGCGTTTCCAGGACAGCTTGTTGACGTTGTGCGGCAGGATGGCGGCGATGTCCGCGGCCTCGACCCGGGCGTCGTCGAGGGCGTCCTGCATGACCTGGGCGAGCGCGTCCGGGTAGACGTGCTTGTACTGCAGCTGCAGGGCTTCGTCGCAGTCGATGCCGCGGTAGAAGCGGCCCAGCACGGTGAGCGCGCGCCCGAGGACGCGGTCGCCGCGCGGGTCCGGGCCGAGCAGCACCGCGGCGGCGCCGTCGCCCTGGATCGTGGTGTCGCGGATCAGCCGGGCCTCGTGCATCAGCACCTTGTCGCCGGTCAGCACGAGCACCCGGTCGCCGGGCGCCGCGGTGGCCAGCAGCGACCGCGCGATGTGCAGGGCCTGGATCCCGATGACGCAGTTGAGGTGCGACAGGCTGAACGCGGTGGCGCGGTGCAGCCGCAGCCGCGTCCGCACGTCCTCGAGGAGGCCGGGCGTGGCGACGGCGACGTGCTGCATGGTGTGCGCGTGGACCAGGAACCGGACCGAGTCGCGGTCCGTTCCGGCCAGCACGCGCTCCCCCGCGCCCGCCAGCATGTCGGCCAGGTCGAGGCCGTCGGCGACGGCGACGCGGTCGAGGCCGAGGAAGCGGGTGAAGAAGCGCAGCTGCGTCGCGTCGAGGCCGAGCGGGCCGGCCAGGTCGGCGACGGGCAGGCTCGTCTCCGGCACGAACGACGCCACCCGTTCCAGGCGGGGTGCTTCGAGCAGGGACATGGTTTCCTCCTCTTCGTACCGGCTCAGCCGCGGGCCGGCACGAGCTCGTGCGCGAGCGCGGACAGGGGGCGGGCGGTGGTGAACGGGACGAGCCCGGCCGACCAGCCGCGCTCGTGCAGGGCTTCGACCACGCGGGGCAGGCGCAGCACGCGGCCGCCCGCGCCGAGGTAGCTGCGGGCCGGGTCGACCTGCTCGAGGCCGTTGACCTCGGCGACAACGTCGGCGAGCACCCGCTCGGCGGGCGCGGTGCCGGTTCGCTCGGGTTCCCGGGCTCCGGTCCGCGGTGGCTTCGGCGGGGTGAAGCCGAGGAGCGCGGCGGCCTCGCTGACGCGCAGGTCGGTGCCGGGGTCGCGGTGGGCCTCGACGAGCCGGGCGTAGCCGCGCAGGAAGTGTTCGACGGCGTCGGCGTCCATCACCGCGTCCAGGGCCTGCAGGGCGAGGGTGATGCCGTCGGCCCATTCGTAGACGCGGAGGTAGCTGTCCGACCCGGCGTGCGCCCAGTCGGCGGGGGCCGCGTTGACCGCGTACCGGTCGCGCTTGGTGCGGCAGGACCGCGGTGCGTTGTCGAGGAAGTTCAGCTCGGCGACCACGCGCACGCCCTCCTCGGCGATCAGCTCGTACACGCGGTCGTAGGGCACGTGCGCGTGCGCCATCGCCTGGCTCACGCGGGCCGCAGACTCCTTGACCACGGCCGAAAAGAGCGGATCGCCGCCGAGGTCGGCGAGCACCGGCGTCGGGTAGGACAGGCACGTGACCGCGCCGCCGAAGCCGCTGGCGTCCCGCTGGCTGGTGTACATCCGGTGCGCGACCAGCGTTTCGCCGGTGTACGCGGCGAGCGTGACGGCATAGGCGGCCAGGTGCACGGCCGAGGGCCACACGTGCTCGCGCGCGGCGATCGCCCGGGCGGCCGACAGCAGCGTCGGCACGGTGAAGGAGGCGCTGTGCGCGGCCTCGGAAGGCTTGCGGCGCTTCGAGAAGACGTCTGCAGGAAGCTTCTTGACGATATCGCGCCAGTGGCTCAGCGCGGGTTCGAGGTCGGCGTCGGTGCGGCTCTCCTCGAAGCGGGCGAGGTCCACCGGCTGGTGTTCGACCGGGTCCAGCACCGCGGGGCGGCCCTCGGTGCGCGCGGCCAGGAGCTCGTCGAGCTCGGCGGCCAGGCGGTCGAGGGCGACGTCGTCGAAGGCCAGGTGGTTGAAGACCAGGTGCAGGCGCACCAGCCGGCCGCCCGTGGTGACCACGCAGGCCCGCAGGGGCCACTCGCGGGCCAGGTCGAACGGGGTCCGGGTGAGGCGCGCGATGACGTCCACGGCGTCCTCCGTGGTCGCCTCGATCACCGGCTGCGGGGCCGGGGGCTGCACGAGCTGCCGCGGCCAGGCGCGGCCGTCCGCGGCGGTGCCGGTCAGGTCGTAGACCGTCCGCAGGACTTCGTGCCGGCGCACCAGGTGCGTCAGCGCGGCGCGGACGGCCGCGACCGTGCAGCCCGCGGGCAGCGGGTAGCTGGTGCCGATGTGTGCCTCGTGCCGGGACGGCGCCGGCACCCGCAGGTACCGCAGCAGGTGGTGGTGCTGTCCCCAGCAGAGGTTCGCGCTTTTCCCCTCGGGCATCCGGGGCCTCCAACCGTGAATCGTCGTACGCCGATGGTGGGCGGCGACGGCGGAAATGGTTAGCCCCTGGCGGTGGCACGTTCTCCGTGGCACGAACATGACACCGGGGGGTGCGGAGTTTTCCTTGACCGGCAACGGTTCGTCGGTGAATCTGGGTTGGCCCCGCTCCGAACGCAGGAATCGCGGACCGGATCCGCGGGGAAATCCCACCAATGGAATGAGGAAACACGCATGTCGAAGGAAGCTTCGAAGGTCGCCAGCAAGGTCGCGTCGAAGGTCGCCGTGAAGGAGGCCTCCAAGGTCGCCGTCAAGGAGGCGTCCAAGGTCGCGGTCAAGGAAGCGTCGAAGGTCGCCGTCAAGGAAGCGTGACCTCCCGGCGGGTCGGCGGCGCACCATACCGGAAGCGCCGCCGCCCCGCCGATCCGCCCGGCGGTCGTGAGTGGGAAACAGTGTTCCAACCCTGTTTCTCACTCACGACCGGCCGCGGCGGAGCAACCACCCGCGCCAACCACGCCACCCATCAGCCCGGGAGGGGCCATGACCTCGATCGCGCCCGCCGCACCGCCCGCCGCCACCCCGGCGGACCGCGCGCTGCCGCGCTGGTCGGCCCGCGCCTACGCGGACGCCGACCGGGCCGCCGTGCTCGCGCTCTTCGCCGATCCCGGCTTCTTCTTCCGCACCGGACGGCCCGCCACGCGGCCCGAGTGGGAAGTCCTCGAGCTCCTCGGCGACGACACCCGCGTGCTCCGCGCCGACGGCGAACCCGCCGGCCTCTACGCCCTCGAGCACGAGGGCAGCGAGCACGGCTGCCACTACCTGCTGCACCTGCGCCTGCGGTCCGGCGCGCAGGCGCACTGGTGGCGCGACGCCTACCGCGAGATCGTGCGGGCCCTGCGGTGGCGGCACGAAGTCGTCCGGCTCTCGGTCCGGTTCCCCGAGTTCGACCCGGTGGGCCTCGCCTTCGCGCGGTCCGCGGGCCTCACCGAAGAGGGCACGCTCGCCGGCGTGACCACCCACGAAGGCCGTCGCCGCGGCACGGTCTTCTTCTCCCAGGTCTGGGCGGAGTCATGAAACTGCGCGGATACCGCGGCACCGACCGCGACCTGCTGACCGGGCCGTGGCTCGCCGGCGAGCTGCTCGGCCTGCCCCTCGCGGACTGGCCCGCGCTCGCCGAGCCCACCGAGGTGCCCCCGCCCGCCGGTCACGACGAGGAGCTGTGCGTCACCGACGGCGCCTTCGTCCGCTACACCGGCATCGACTGGGTGCACCGGCGGGCCCGCGTCGAAATCGGTGTCCACCCCGGACTGTCCGATGTGGACGAGCTACTGACCGCCGCCGTCGAGCACGGCTTCACCGGGCTGAACCTGCGGCGCCTGCACGGCTGGGTCACCCCGGCCGCCCGGCCCGGCCCGGCCGCACTGGCCGCGGCCGGCTTCCGGCGCGAAGCCGTCGTCCCGGCCGCCACCTGGTTCGACGGCGCACCCGCCGCACGGGAGATCTGGGGGACGATCCGCCATGACTGAGCTCAAACCGCTTTCGCCCGCCG
This sequence comes from Amycolatopsis sp. NPDC049688, assembly GCF_040674975.1. Classification (NCBI taxonomy): domain Bacteria; kingdom Bacillati; phylum Actinomycetota; class Actinomycetes; order Pseudonocardiales; family Pseudonocardiaceae; genus Amycolatopsis; species Amycolatopsis sp. NPDC049688. The sequence continues at coordinate 650,168 of NZ_JBFANY010000001.1, read as the reverse complement.
AGGCCGCGCGGGGGCTGCGCCGCGCCGGCGACGCCGCGCGCGGGTTCCTCGGCACCGACCCGGTGACCCAGAACGACGCCCTGCTCGTGCGCGAGCTCGTCCGCCGCGAAGCCCAGGTCTACGCCGCGGGCGGCGCGCTGGTCGGCTGCGTGCCGAACCGGGCGCAGCCGCGCCAGGCGTACGTCTCGAGCACGTCGGCCGGCCCGGAGCCGGTGCGCGCGCTGCTCGGGCACCTCGCCACCTACCACCGGCGGACGTCGTTCGTCGCGCTGGTCGCCGCCGACGGCGGTGCCGCCGCTTTCCTCGGGGCCGGGTTCGCGCGCACCGGCGTGCTGCCCGGCCACCGCTACGCCGGCCACGCCTTCCACGACGTGCTGGTCCTGGTGAAGGAGGAGCCATGCCGATCGTGACCGTCCGGCACTTCACCGAGGAGGACGTCCCGCTGCGCACGGAACTGCTGCGCGAAGCGCGGTTCACGGCCAACCTCACCGACTTCGCCGTCGGGTCCGACGACGACGGCCTGCAGGCCCGGCAGCTGCGCACCATCACCGAGGAGCACCGCACCAAGCGGATGTTCACCGTGTGCGGCCCGCGCGACCGGGTGATGGGGTTCGCGTGGATCACCTCGATCGACTGGCGCGCGCAGACCTGCGAGCTGTCCTTCGGCGTGCTGCCCCGCGACCGCGGGCTGGGCGCGCTCGCCGTCTACGCGGTGCACAAGCACCTGCGCGACGAGCTCAACATGCGCGTGATCGTCAACCAGGTCCTCACGCACAACACGATGTTCCTGTCCGCCGAGGCCCTCGAAGCCCAGCACCAGGTCCGGTGCGAGCGGGATTCCTACACCGTCGGCGAATGGCGGACGGCGTGCTATTGGACACTGTCCGACGAGGACATCCGGGCGCACCAGGCGACGGCCGGGCAGCGCCGCCGCGAGCTGGCCGAGCGGATCCGCGAGCGCATCGAGGCCCGGTCGTGACCGGGCGGGCCGGGTACCTGCGCACCCCCGCGGTCTCCGGCGGCACCCTCTACTTCGCCTGCGAGGACGACCTCTGGTCGGTTCCGGCCGACGGCGGCCGGGCGCATCGCCTGACCGCGGGCCCCGGCGAAGCCCGGCGCCCACGGATCTCCCCGGACGGCACGGAAATCGCCTTCGTCGGCACCGACGACGGCCCGGCCGAGGTGTACGTCATGCCGGCCGGGGGCGGTCGCCCCCGGCGGCTGACCCACCAGGCGGGCCGCTGCCTCACCGTCGGCTGGCACCCGCACACCGGCGAGGTCCTCTACGCGACCGACGCCGAACAGCCGTCCGGCTTCGGCGCGCGCCTGTTCTCGGTGCCGCCGGCCGGCGGTCCCGCGCGGCCGCTGCGGCTCGGCCCGGCCGACACGATCGCCTTCGGCGACGGCGGGGTCGTCGTCGGCCGCAACACCGCGGATCCCGCGCGGTGGAAGCGGTACCGCGGCGGCGGCACCGGCGAGCTGTGGTACGCGGAGCACGAAGCCGGGCCGTTCACGCGGCTCGTGGCGCTGCCCGGCAACGTCGCCGACCCCTGCTGGACCGGCGGCCGCGTGCACTTCATCAGCGACCACGAAGGCATCGGCAACGTCTACTCGTGCCTGCCCGACGGCACCGACCTGCGCCGCCACACCGACCACCACGACCACTTCGCGCGCAGCCTCACCACCGACGGCACCCGCCTGGTCTACACCGCGGGCGCCCGGCTGCACCTGCTGGACGAGCTCGGCGCGCGGCCGGTCGAGGTCGACCTGGGCGGCGCGGCCCCGCAGCGCGGCCGCCGGTTCGCCCCCGCGGGCGAGTACCTCGACGGCGCCCGCCTGTCCCCCGACGGCACCCGGCTCGCGGTCACCGCCCGCGGCAAGGCGTTCACCTTCGCGCACTGGTCCGGGCCGGTCCGCGGGCACGGCAGCGCCGACGGCGTCCGCTACCGCCTGCTGCGCTGGCTGGCCGGCGGGCGGCAGCTGGTCGCCGTGGCCGCCGACGAGAGCCCGGACGAGCGGATCGTGCTGATGGACGCCGAGGGCGGCGAAGACGCCCCGGTGCTGGTCGCCGGCGGCGTCGGGCACATCACCGAGCTGACCGCCTCCCCCGCGTCCGGGCTCGTCGCCTTCGCGACCAGCCGTCAGCGCGTGTGGATCGTGGACACCGCCGACGTGCTCCCCCGGCCCCGGCTGCTCGACGCGAGCCGGCACGAGCGCATCGAGGACCTCGCGTGGTCGCCCGACGGCCGCTGGCTGGCCTACACGTTCCCGGAGTCCCCGCGCACGTCGTCGATCAAGCTCGCCGACACCGCGTCCGGGCGCACCCACCGGGTCACCGAGCCGGTGGTGCGGGACGCGCGCCCGGCGTTCGACCCGTCCGGGCGGTACCTGTACTTCCTCGGCCAGCGCGACCTCACGCCGGAGCTGGACCAGGTGCAGTTCGACGTCGGGTTCCCGTTCGGGTCGCGGCCGTACCTGATCACCCTGCGGGCGGACGAGGAGTCGCCGTTCGAGGCGCGGGCCGCGGTGCCCGGGCAGGCGCTGCCCGCCCCGCGCGGCGACGGCCGGGTCGAGATCGACCTCGACGGGATTTCCCGGCGGGTCGCGGCGTTCCCGGTGCCCGAGGGCCGCTACAGCGACATCGGGGCGCTGCCCGGGCGCGTGCTGCTGCTGTCGGTGCCGTTGTCCGCGCCCGACCCGGCGCACCCGGGTGCCGGCGCCGAGGGCACGGTGTCGCTGGTGGAGCTGGCATCGGGCCGGGTCACCGCGGACTGCCTCGGCCCGGTCGACGAGCTGGACGTCCGCGGCGACGTCGTGCTGCACCGCACCGACAGCCGGCTGCGGGTGCTGCGCGCCGACGCCGCCGGCGACCCGCCCGACGGCGAGGAACCGGGCCCGGCCACCGGCTGGGTCGACCTCGGGCGCGTCAAGGTCCCGTTCGACCCGTCCGCGGAGTGGCGGCAGATGTTCCGCGAAGCGTGGCGGCTGCAGCGCGAAGGCTATTGGGACGCGCGGATGTCCGGCCTCGACTGGGACGCCGTCTACGACCGGTACGCGCCGCTCGCGGAGCTGGTGTCGTGCCGCGCCGAGCTGTCGGACCTGATCTGGGAGCTGCACGGCGAACTGGGGACCTCGCACGCGTTCGAGCGCGGCGGCGAGTACCGCGCCGGGCCGGACGAGGCACAGGGTTTCCTGGGCGTCGACTGGGACACCACCGCCGACGGCTCGCAGTGGCGGATCGCGCGGATCCTGCGCGGCGACCCGTGGAACCCGAAGGCCGGTTCGCCGTGCGCCCGGCTGGGCGCCGACATCCGCGCGGGCGACGCCGTGGTCGCGGTCAACGGGCGGCGGGTCGGCCCGGCGGGGCCGGGTGAGCTCCTGGTCGGGCAGGCGGACCGGGAAGTCGAGCTGACGGTCCGGCGCGGCGCAGCCGAGCACCGCGTGGTCGTGCGGGCGTGCGCGAGCGAGGCCCGGGCGCGGTACCTGGACTGGGCCGAGGGCAACCGCGCGTACGTGCGGGCGGTGTCGGGCGAGCGGCTGGGGTACCTGCACGTGCCCGACATGACGCGCAGCGGCTACGCCGACTTCGTCCGCGGGTTCCTGACCGAGCTCGACCGCGACGGCCTGATCGTGGACGTCCGGTTCAACACCGGCGGGCACGTGTCGCCGCTGCTGCTCGACCGCCTGGCCCGCCGCCGCACCGGCACCGAGCACGGGCGGTGGAGCGGGATGGCGCCCTACCCGACGGAGTCGCCGCGCGGCCCGATGGCGACGCTGCTCAACGAGCACACCGGGTCCGACGGCGAGATCTTCGCGCACGTCTTCCGGGCGCTCGGGCTGGGCCCGCTCATCGGCAGGCGGAGCTGGGGCGGGGTGATCGCGACCTGGCCGCGGCACCGGCTGGTCGACGGCACGGTCACGACGCAGCCGGAGTTCCGCTACCGGTTCGGCGACGCGGGTGGTTCGCTGGAGAACCACGGCGTCGAGCCGGATCTGGCGGTGGTGCCGGCCCCGGACCGGCTGCTGCCGGGCGAGGACGACCAGCTCGCGGCGGCGGTCGCGCACCTGCTGGCGGAGCTGGGGTCGCCGTCGGACGAGCTGCCCGCCCCGCGGGCGGCCCTGCTGCTGCCGCAGGCGCCATGATCGTCGACGTGTGGCTGGTGCCGGTCCGGCCGCGGCCGGACTGGCTCGGGCTGCTGTCCGAGGCCGAACGCGCCCGCGCCGCGTGCCTGGCGGCGCCGGAGGTGTTCACGGCTTCCCGTGCGCTGCAACGCCTCTGGGGTGCGTCGGTGCTCGGCATCCCGCCTGCCGAGGTCGAGGTCGACCGGTCGTGCGCGCACTGCGGCGACCCCGCCCACGGCCGGCCGCGGCTGGCGGGCGCCCCGGCGTATTCGGTGTCCCACACGGACCGGTGGCTGCTGCTCGCGGCGGCGGAGGCGGGGCTGATCGGAGCGGACATCGAGGACCCGGCCGCGGCGGCCGACCCGGCCGGGCTGGCGGGGGTGGTCCTGTCGGCGGCGGAGCACCGGGAGTTTTCGGCGGCGCCCCCGGCGGAGCGGGCCGGGCGCCTGCTGACGGCGTGGACGCGCAAGGAGGCGGCGATGAAGCTGGCCGGGCTGGGGCTGGCGGCGGCCCCGGCGCGGGTGGACGTGCGGGGCCCCCTCGCCCGTTCGGGGGTACCCGAATGGCCGCAGGAGCCGGTGCACCTGAGGCCGCTCGCGGTTCCCGGAGGGCACGTGGCCGCGTTGGCCACGACCGTGCCGGTAGCGGCCGTGCACCGCCGTGACCTGGCCGAACTCACCGCATCGACGCTCGCGGGACGGCCGTGAACCCCCAGGATCGGAGGCAGACCCCCGCAGCGGGTACCCAATCTGGGTAGGCGATACCCATGCGCTCGCATCTCCCAGGGTGCGAGTCTCATCGGCGTGAGCCAGACAGTGGAAACTCCCGAGCAGGCCCCCCGCGAGGCACCGGCGTGGTGGACCGCCGCCCACCTGCCCGGTGAGGCCGGCGAGAGCAGGCCCGGCTGGGCGCTGCTCGCCGAGGACGTCCTGGCTTCCCTGCCCGCCGAAGGTGACTGGCCCGCCCCCGTCGACGCCGACGGTGACCGCGTCTTCCGGCACGCCGTGCTCCCGTTCCTCACCGCCACCCGGGACCTGCTGGTGCAGCGGGTGCCCGCCGCCGAGCGCGTCTGGCCCGGGGTCGAGACCTGGCTCGGCGGGCAGCTGACCGCCCTCGCGGCCCGGACCTTCGTGCTGGAACTGCACTCCGCCAAGAAGGCCGGCCTGCTGCGCGGCGCCACCGGGCGCGACCGGTTCGTCGACTTCCTGCGCCTGCTCGGCTGCCGCGGGCACTTCACCGGCGTGCTGACCCGGCACCCGGTGCTCGGCCGGCTGCTCGCCCGGACCTGCCTGCGCACCGCCGACGCCGTCGCCGAGCTGCTCACGCGGTTCGCCGCCGACCGCCCCGCCCTGGGCGCCGGTCTCCTCGCGGGCAGCCCGGCCGAGCTGGAGGAGCTGACGCTGGGCGCCGGCGACGTGCACTCCGGCGGCCGGGCGGTGGCCGTGCTCGGGTTCGCCGACGGGCGGCGGCTGGTCTACAAGCCGCGGCCGCTCGGGCTGCTCGCCCGGTGGGGCGACCTGCTGCGCTGGTTCGCGCAGGCGCGGCCCGGGCTCGCGCCGCGCCCGCTGGGCGTGCTGGCCCGCGACGGCTACGGCTGGGCCGAATACGTGCCCGCGCGGCCGTGCGCCGACCAGGCCGGGGTCGAGCTGTTCTACCGCCGCCAGGGCGCGCTGCTCGCCCTCCTCTACGCCCTCGACGCCACCGACATGCACTGCGAGAACCTCATCGCCTCCGGTGACCAGCCGATGCTCGTGGACGTCGAAACCCTCTTCCACCCCGCGTTCACCGCCCTCACCCGCAACGGGCCCGACCCGGCCGCCGCCGCGCTGCGCCGCTCGGTCGCGCGCACCGCCCTGCTGCCCACGCTGATGCTCGGCGAGCACGGCGCGCTCGACGTTTCGGCGTTCGGCGGCGGCAACGGCGAGCCGAGCCCGGTGGAGGTGCCGCACTGGGTCGGCGCCGGGACCGACGACATGCGCCTGGCCCGCGGGCCGCTCCCCTACGCCGGCGGGGCGAACCGCCCGGTGCTCGCCGGGGCCGAGGTCGACGCCGGGATGTACCGGCAGAGCCTGCTGAGCGGGTTCCGCGCCGCCTACGAAACCCTGGTGGACCGCCGCGAGGAGCTGCTCGGTGGCGTGCTGGACGCCTTCGGCGGCGAGGAGATCCGCCTGGTCATGCGGCCGACGCAGGTCTACGTGACGCTGCTGACCGCTGCGACGCACCCGGCGCACCTCACCGGAGGCGCCGCCCGGCCCGAGGCGTTCGCTTCGCTCGCCGAAGACCACGGGAAGGCCCACCTGCCCGCGCTGGTGCCCCACGAGGTCACCGAGCTGTGCGACGGCGACGTGCCGGTCTTCACCGCCGCCGCGGGGTCGGTCGACGTCACCACCGGCACCGGGGCGGTGCTGCCCGGCCTGCTCGCCGCCAGCGGCCTCGACCAGGCCCGCGCGAAGATCGCGCAGCTCTGCGCCGAGGACCTGCGCGAGCAGGAGTGGTTCGTCGAGGCCACGCTCGCCACCCGCCGTCCGGAGGTCCGCCACCGCGCGGGGGCGCCGCTGCCCGGCGCGGTCGCCGCCGTCGTGCCCGACAGCCAGCACCTGCTCGCGCTGGCGTCGGCCATCGGCGACGACCTCGTCGCCCGCGCCGCCCACGACGACGGCCGGGCCAACTGGGTCGGCCTGGAACTCCTGGACGGACGGCACTGGCTGGTGCTGCCGATGGGCGCCGGGCTCGCCGAGGGCTACTGCGGCACCGCGCTGTTCCTGGCCCAGCTGGGCCGGCTCACCGGCACCGCCCGGTACTCCGAGCTGGCCGCGAAGGCCGTGCGCACGCTGCCGATGCTCGTCGAGGTCCTCGCCGAACACCCCGAGCTGGCCCGCGAAGTCGGGTCCGGCGGGTTCTTCGGCCTGGGCGGCATCTGTTACGCCGTCGCCCGCCTGGCCTCGCTGCTCGGGGACAGTGCGCTGGCCGCCTGCCTGCCCGCCGCGATCGCCGCGACGGCCGCCGCCGACACGGCCGCGCCCGCGGGTGTCGGCGAAGGCACCGCGGGCGCGCTCGCGGCGATGCACGCCGTGCACGCGGAAAGCGGGCTGCCCGAAGCGGCCGAACTGGCCGCCACGCTCACCCGGCGCCTCGCCGGTGCCCCGCGCCCCACCGCCCCCGGTTTCCTGTGGGGCGCGGCGGGCGTCGACTGGGCACTCGGCCGGGGTGGCCGGACCGCGGTGGACCCGGTGTCCGGCGACCTGGGCTGGTGCTCGGGCGTCGCCGGCCGGATCCTCGCCGCGGCCGCCGCCCGCGGGCACGCCGGGCCGCCGCCCGGCGCGGCCACGCAGGCGGCGGACAGTTTCTCGGCCGCGGTGGCCGCCCGGCCGCCGTCCGCCGACCAATCCCTCTGCCACGGCGAGCTCGGCACCCTGGAAGCGCTGGTGGTGCTGGCCGGGCAGGGACACGAACCGTCGGTTTCCGCGTTGCGGAGGGCGACCTCGCGCCTGGTGGGCGCTGTCGAAGGACACGGGCTCCAGTGCGGTACGCCGCACGGAGTAGCGAGCCCTGGCCTGCTGACCGGAACCGGGGGTATCGGTTTCGGGTTGCTGCGGGCCGGTTTTGCCGAACAGGTTCCGTCGGTTCTCTTGCTCGAGCCGTCGGGACGTCCTCAGTAATTCCGCGAAACACCTCATCCTGGGAGTGCAGATGCGCAACGACACCAACGCCGGCGAATTCGACCCGACCACCGCCGGCTCCGAGGTGGACAGCCCGCTCGGCGACGCCACGCCGGGTGCGGAGCCCGCCGGCAGAACGAAGATCGGTGTCCGCGCCGGGATTCTCGCCGGCCTGACCCTCGGCGTGGCCACCGCCGCGGTGGTCACGATGGACATCAGCACCGTGGTGAGCAACCACACGCACGCGTGACGTGTGCGGAACGGCACAAAGCGTGACAACATGCGAAATCTTGCCGTCCGAACAGTGGAATCTCCACCGGAAGACGACCGAATCCGTGACTCCGGTCTCTAAGGTTGGCGCATGCGCACCCGTGCCCCCGCTCTCGTCGGCCGAGGAACGGAGATCGACGAGATCGAGCGGGTGTTGGACGACGCTCGCCGCTCGTCCGGATCGGCCGTGTTCGTCACGGGGGAACCCGGGATCGGCAAAACCCGGCTCGCCGCCGAAGCGGTCGGCCGCGCCCTCGACGCGGGATTGGTGGTGCTGCGGGGACGCGGCAGCACCACCGGGCCCGCGGTGCCGTTCCGGGCGCTGACGGAGGCGCTGCTGTCGCTGGCCCGCACCGGCGGCCACGAGCTGGTCGAGCAGCTCGGGCCGTACCGGTCGGTGCTGGGCAGGCTGATCCCGGACTGGGCCACCGGCACCGACACCGCGGGCGACTCCTCGCTGGTCGTGCTGGCCGAGGCGACGCTGCGGCTGACCGGGCTGGCCGGGGCGGGCCGCGGCTGCCTCTTCGTCGTCGACGACCTGCAGGACTCCGACGTGGAAACCCTTGCCGTGGTGGAGTACCTGGCCGCCAACGTCCGCACGCAGCCCGTGGTCGTCCTGGCCACGCTGCGCGCCGAACCCTCGCCCGCGCTGGAGTCGGCCCACGCCGTCGCCCGGCGGGGCGAGGGTTTCCTCATGCCCCTGGACAGCCTCGGCCCCGCCGAGGTGCGCGAGGTCGTGGCGTCCTCGCTCGGCGCCGAGCCGGGCCAGGTGTCCGCCGACGTCGCCGAGCGCCTCTTCGCCGACAGCGCGGGCAACCCGCTGGTCGTCGAGGAACTGCTGCACAGCATGGTGGCGGCGGGCGAGCTGGTGAACGGCGCGGCGGGCTGGCGGTTCACCGGGCACAGCAGGGGCGCGGTGCCCTCGACGCTCGTCACGATCATCACCCGCCGCGCCGACCGCCTCGGCGAACGCGGCAAGCAGCTGCTCGCCATCGCCGCGGTGCTCGGCCGCCGGTTCCCGCTCTCGGTCGTGCAGCGGGTGAGCGAACTGGACGACCACAGCCTTTTCGGACACCTGCAGTCCGCCGTCGCCGCGCAGCTGCTGATCGCGGACGAGCGCGGCGAAGACTGGTACGCCTTCCGCCACCCGCTCACCGCCGAAGCGCTGCTGACCCTGCTCAACCCGGCCGAACGCGTGGCGCTGTCGGCGAAGGCGGCCGACGCCGTGGTGGAGCTGCACCCCGACCTGCCGGGCGAGCTGTGCAGCCTCGCCGCGTCGCTGCGGCTGGGCGCCGGGGACCGCTGGGCGGCCGCCGACCTGTACCGCGAAGCCGCCCGCCGCGCGCTGGCCGAAGGCGCGCCGGGATCGGCGATCGCCGTGCTGGAGCACGCGGTGAACCTGCTCGGCGACGACGCGGACCGCCGCGGCGAGCAGTCCGGGCGCTACCGGGACCTGCTGGAGCTGCTGCTGTTCGCGCTGGCGGAGGCGGGGCAGTTCGACCGCGCGGTGAAGGTCGCCGGCTCGCTGCGGCCGTCCGACGGCCGGGACACGGCCCGCCAGATCCGCGTCCACGTGCGGCTGGCCTGGGCGGCGCAGGTCGCCGGCCGCTGGGCGGAGGGTTTCGAGCAGGTCGCCGCGGCGCGGGCCCTGCTGCCCGAGGAAGGGCTGGACGAAGAGGCCGTGGCGGTCGACGCCGTGGACGCGTACCTGTCGATGTCCGGCCCGGCTCCCGACCGGGTGCGCCGCAGCGAAGAGCTGGCCCGGCGCGCGGTCGCCGGGGCCGAGCGGATCGGTTCGCCCTCGACGGCGTGCCAGGCGCTCTACGCGGTCGGGTTCGTCGTGCGCGAGCGGGACATGGCCGAGTCGGACGAGTGCTTCCGCCGGATGCTCGACAGCGCCGCCGAACACCGGCTGACGAACTGGCGCAACTACGCCCTGGTCGGGCTGGGCGGCAACGCCTGGCTGTCCGAAGCGGACCCGTCCGGGCTGGAGACCGCGCGCGCCGAGGCGTTGCGCACGGGCGGGATCAGCCTGGCGTACAACGCGGAAGCGGTGCTGGGCCTGCATTCCGTGCTGTGCGGCCGGTTCGGCGAGGCCGGACGGCGGCTCGACGCGTGCTACGCGGAGGCGTCGCGGATCAAGCTGTTCGCGGTGAGCCGGTACGTCCAGATGGCCCAGGCGGTGCTGGCGGGTCACCGCGGCGACCGCCGGACGATGGAGGCCGCCCTGGCCGAGTTCCGCCGCGACGGCGGCGACACCGGCCCCGAGGCGCCGCTCGCCCGCGGCCTCGCGCAGGTCTTCTGCTCGCTGCTGGAGGAGGACCGCGACACGGCCCGCGCCGAACTGGAAACGCTCGCCGCCGACCAGGCCCGGCAGCAGAGCACGTTCCACCTGGCGGGCACCCACGGGCTGAAGCTCCTGCTCGACGTCATCGCGGGTGACGCCGGCTGGGACGACCACCGCCGCATCGCCGCCGGCGCGGCCGGCGGAATGCGCTGGAACCGCCAGTTCGTCCTGCTGGCCGAGGCGGTCCTGCACGGCCGAGACGACGCACACGAGGCGGCCGCGGCGGCGATGCACCGGGCGGCGCAGGCGGCCTCCCCGTTCGGCATCGCCCGCCCGCTGGGCCTGCGCCTGGCGGCGGAACCGGCGATCGACCACGGCTGGGGCGAACCGGCGGACTGGCTCCGCGAAGCCGAAAGCCGCTTCCACGGCGCGGACGTGATCCCGGCGGCCAGCGCGTGCCGCGCCTTGCTGCGCCGGGCCGGGGCGTCGGTGCAGCAGCGCCGCACGGGGACCGAACGGGTGCCCGAGAGCCTGCGCGCCATCGGGGTGACCCTGCGCGAGTACGAGGTCTTCGAGCTGCTGGCGTTCCGGCTCAGCAACAAGGCGCTGGCGGCACGGCTGCACATTTCGCCGCGGACGGTGGAAAAGCACGTGGCGGCGCTGCTGATGAAGACGTCGGTCCGCGACCGGGCCGAACTGGCCGGCTTCGCCGCCGAACACTCGTCAGCGTCGGAAGTCTGACCCGGCGGCCAGGGCCGGCTCGCCGAGCAGCGCCTGCCGCAACGGCTCGCGCCACTTTGCACAGACGGGGTCGTACGCGCCGAAGTCCGTCCCGAACTCCCAGTAGGCCCAGCTCAAGCCGAGCCGTTCGGCCTCCGCGCGGACGAACGCCGTCCACCGGGCGCGGGAAGCCATGTCCGCGGCGGAGAACGCCCCGAACTCACCGATGAACACCGGCAGGCCCCGCTCCCGGCCCCACGCCGCGACCTCGGCCAGGTCGTCGCGGACGGCGGCTTCGTCGGCGGCGCCGCCCCAGGTGTGGCCGAGCCACCGGTGCGCCCCTTCGACCCAGCCGGCGCCCTGGTGGGTGAACTCGAACGGCGCGTAGTAGTGGACCGTGGCGATCAGGTTGCCCTCCTCGGGCACGGCCAGCGCCCGCAGCGCGCCGGGGCTGTTCATCCCGGCCGGCCCGACGATCACGGTGCGCCCGGGGTCCGCGTCGCGGACGGCGGCGAGCGCCGCCGCCAGCACGGCGTTCCACCGGCTCGCCGTGAGCCGGTCGCGCGGCTCGTTGAGCAGCTCGAAGCAGAGCCGTCCGGAGTGGCCGGCGTAGCGAGCCGCGATCTGCCGCCAGAGCGCGAGGAAGCGCGGCAGGTGCTCGTCGGGTGCGGCGCAGAGCTCGGCGTAGTGGTGGACGTCGACCACCACCCGCAGGCCGCGGTCGAGCGCCGCGTGCACGCCCGCGTCGACGCGCCGGAAGAACGCCGGGTCGATGGCGTAGGGCGGCCGGGAGCCGGCGTGGGCCGACCACCGGACGGGCAGGCGGATCGTGTCGAAGCCGGCCGCGGCCACTTCGTCGAACCAGCGCTCGGCGAGCGGCAGCTCGGGGCCGCCGTCCAGGGCGTCGAGCGCGTTGCCGAAGTTGATGCCGCGCCCCAGCCCCCGGTTCGTCTCCACAGGACAAGACCGCTGCCGTGACCGGTGAGGTTCCCGTGGGTGTCACCCGACCCGGTGCCATCGGCCCCGGTTCCGTTCCGACGGGGCGGATCCGGGGCAGTCCCCGCACGAGAAGAAACCGGCTTCAGAACAGGAGAATCGCCATGCGACGCCTCGTTGCCACGGTCAGTGCCCTGGTGTTGACGACCGGAGTCCTCTTCGGAGCGGAGGGCATCGCCGCGGCCCAGACGGAACCCGGGCCGCTGCGGTGCGTCGGCAGCTCACTCGAAATGTTCGCCACCAACGGGCTCTGCGTCCTGCCGCGGAACTTCCCCGTCCTCGGTGTCCCGGTGTCCTGACGCTCAGCCCAGTGCGACGTCCATCGAGCGGGTGGGGATCGCGTCCAGCGCGGCGAGGGTCTCGTCGTCGAACGTGATTCCGGCCGCCGCGATGTTGGCCGCCAGGTGCGGCTCGCTCGTCGTGCCCGGGATGAGGTGGACGTTCGGGGCGTGGTGCAGCAGCCAGGCCAGGCCGATCTGTTCCGGGCTGCGGCCGAGGGCCCGCGCGGCGGCCTGGACCGCGGGCTCGCCGGTCACCTTCGGCAGGCCGGGGAACGCGCCGCCCAGCGGGAAGAACGGGACCCAGGCGACGTCCTCCGCGACGCACAGCGCAAGGATGTCCTCGTCGTCCCGGCTGACCAGGCTGTAGGCGTTCTGGACGCAGGCGATGCCGGCCGGCAGGGCCCGGCGCAGGACGTCGAGGGTGACGCTGCTGAGCCCGATCGCGCCGATCTTGCCCTCGTCGCGCAGGGCCGTCATCACCGCGAGCTGGTCGTCGAGGTCGACGAGCTGGTCGCCCTCGGCGAGCAGGCCGGGCCCGCGGTCGGCGCGGCGCAGGTTCACCAGCGGGATCCGGTCGAGCCCGAGCGCACGGAGGTTGTCCTCCACGCTCGCGCGCAGCTGCTCGGGCCGCTGCGCGAGCCGGAGCGGCGTCGGGGCGCCGGGGTCCGGGTCGGCGCCGACCTTGCTGGCGACCAGGAAGTCGTCGCCGGCCCGGAGCGCGTCGCGCAGGACGCCGTTGACGAAGCCGTCGCCGTAGAACTGGGCGGTGTCGACGTGGTCGACGCCGAGCTCGACGGCGCGGCGCAGCAACGCGACGGCCGCGGCGCGGTCGTCGTGCAGGCGCTCGAGCTGCATCGCCCCGAAGCCGACGCGGAAGACGGTGCGGCCGGCGAGCGCGGCGCGTGCGGTGGAAGGCATGGGTGTCCCCGTCCTTGTGCGATGATGGCGAAGCGGAGGAACCTCCGCTCAAGCCCGACCGTAGCACAACCGGAGGTGCCTCCGCTTTGCCGTCGCCCGAACCCGGCCGGCCCGTGCGCTCCGACGCGCGCCGCAACCGGGACAAGCTCGTCGCGGTCGCGCGGGCCGCGTTCGCCACCGCGGACGGCACCGTCGCGCTCGAAGCCGTCGCCCGCGAGGCCGGCGTGGGGATCGGCACGCTCTACCGCCATTTCCCCACCCGCGAGGCGCTGGTCGAAGCCGTCTACGCGGCGGAGCTCGACGACGTCACGGCCGGCGCACCGGCCCTGCTCGAGCGGCTCCCCCCGGAGCAGGCCCTCCGCGCCTGGATGGACCGCTACGCGGCCTTCGTGGCGACCAAGCGCGGTATGGCGGACGTCCTGCGCGCCGGCGTGGCCTCGGGCCGCATCGCCACCCCGGTGACGCGGCAACGCATCACCGCCGCGATCGGCTCGATCCTCGACGCCGGCGTGCAGGCGGGCACGCTGCGCGCCGGCACCGACCCCGAGGACGTCACGCTGCTCCTGCTGGGCACGTTCCTGTCCACCGCCGGCGAACCGGACCCGGAGCGGACCGGCCGGATGCTCGACCTCATCGCCGACGCCTTGCGCCCCTAGTGCACCCGGACCGGGAAATCCGGCAGCGTCAACGCCGAGTGCTCGGGCCGCGGCGCGCGCCGCGGTGCCGACGAAAGCTCCCGGAGCGCGGCGTTGCGCTCTTCGAGGGCTTCGGCCGTCGCCGGGAAGAGCGTCGCCTGCCCCTCGCTCACCATGGCCTGGTTGGCCTCCACGAAGTCCCGCAACCGGTTCTCGTACGCGGCGAAGGCCGCCTCGTGGTCCGGGATGGTGGCCAGGGCCTGGCCGAGCACGTACGCGCCCACGAGGGCCAGGCTGGTGCCCTGGCCGGTCAGGAACGACGGTGCATACGCGGCGTCGCCGACCAGCGCCACGCGGCCCGCCGACCAGCGCGGCAGGTGGATCTGGCTGACGACGTCGAAGAACAGGTCGTCGGCTTCGCGCATCCCCTGCACCAGGCGCGGGACCTCCCAGCCGTCGCCGTCGAAGGTGCGGGCGATCAGGTCGCGCTGGGCCTCGGGGTTCCGGAACGCCTCGATCGGCGCCTCCGGCCGGGCGAACACCAGGAAACCGTGGACCACTTCGCTTTCGAGCACCGCGTACAGCGCCGCCCCCTTGCCGGGGGTGGTCCACGTGACACCCTCGCGGACGAGCCCGAAGTCGTTGGGCATGGTGAACCCGGCGAAGCTGTAGCCGAGGTAGCGGTGGAACCGCGCCTCGTCGCCGAAGACCAGCCCGCGGGTGTTCGAATGCAGGCCGTCGGCGCCGATCACCAGGTCGTAGGTCTCCCGGCGGCCGCTGCGGAACGTGACGTCGACGCCGTCGTCGTGCTGGGCCAGGGTTTCGACGGTGTCACCGAACCGGACGTCGGCGTCGTCGCGGATCAGGTCGTACAGCGTGTGGATCAGGTCGCCCCGGCGGATTTCGAGGTCTTCGCCGTCGACGCCGCCGATGACCACGTTCGGGTCCACCGACGCGACTTCGCTCCCGTCGACGTCGAGGAACGTCAGCCGCTGCGTGGAGATGTGCAGGTCACGCAGGCGCGGCAGGATCCCCATCCGCCGGACGGCGTCCAGGGCCGTGCCGCGGATGTCGATCGGGTATCCCCCGGCCCGCAGTTCCGGCGCCTTCTCCACGACGGTGACCGCGAACCCGACCTGCCGCAGCCAGAAGGCCAGCGCGGGCCCGGCGATGCTCACTCCCGAGACCAGGATCTTCATGACAGCTCCTTTAGCTAAGTTAGGTATCTAAACTGAGAGTGCGAGAATGCCCCCTGGTCACTCCCGACCAGACCGACTATATACCTAAGTTAGCTATCTAAGAGGTGTGATGGGCGACACAGACGGCGGCGACCTGCGCTCGGTGCTGCCCCGGATCCTGCAGCTGGGCACCCTGATGAACCGCAGCGGCCTCGGCGAACGGGCGATGAAGCGGATCGGGGCCGACCTCGACCGGCCCGGGCTGTCGATCCTGATTTCGCTGTACATGACCGGCAAGGCCCTGCGCGTCGGCGAGATCGCCGAGCGGATGCAGGTCGCCGGCCCGCACGTCACGCGGCACCTGCACGTGCTCGAACGGCGGCGGCTCGTGCGCGGCCTGGCCGACCCCGACGACCGGCGGGCGCGGCTGGTCGAGCTGACCCCCGAGGGCGCCGACATCGCCGACCGGTACGTCACCACGCTGCTCGGCTGGTTCGGCGACGCGCTGTCCGGCTGGTCACCGGAGGACCGCCGGACCTTCTACGACCTCCTCCTGCGGTTCACCGACGACTTCGCGGCGTTCCTGGCGGCGACCGGCGAAGAGGAGTGAGCCTCCGGCACACGTCGCCGCGCGCGGTTTGACCCCTCCGGGACAAGCCCGCGCCGTCGATCTCCTGCGCGATGGAAAAACCATCGCGGAATCAGCATCCGGGTCCCCCACTCCGGCCGGCGAAACGGTTTTCGCGAAACTCGCGCCGCCCCGGGATATTAGCCGTGAAAACCCGGCCCACAATGCCCACTAGTGGACAATACCGGCCCGTCCGCCGATGTTGTCCACTAGTGGGCAAACCCTTGCTGTCCAAGGTAAGCGCTGGTGAACATACCTTTCGTGCCGGGGGCGAGCCGCCGCCGGGGCGCGATCGGGCAACCTTCCGCAGCCATCGCAAGGGGGACACCGTGACCCTGATTCTCAAGACGAAGCCCGGCGACTACTCCGCGGACCTGCCCGCCGGATTCTCCGCGGGCGAACTCTCCGACTACCTGACCGACTACTGCGCCAACCCGCTTTTCCGCAGCGCGCGGTTCGAAGAGCTCGAGATCGACGACGACCCCTACCGTCGGCCGGTGCGGCCCGAGGACCTCAGCTTCCTGCGCTTCGACCGCCCCTTCGGGCGCGCCGACGCCTCGCAGCTGTCGGCCCTGATCGGGCACCGCATGCTGCTGAACATCCACGACACCGCCAAGCCGATGTACGCGGCGAACATGACGCCCGAGCGGTGGGAGGAACACCGGCTGTTCTACGGCGAACGCAACCGCGTCCTGGGCGAGCTCGTGCGGCCGCTGCTGGAGGAGCACGTGTTCGGCTTCGTCCGGGAGGCCGTCGCCGAGCAGGTCGCCGACCGGCCCGAGCCCGGCGTCGCGACCCTGCGGGGCCTGCTGACCGACCTCGCCGAGCGGCGCGCCGTCGCCGCGGAAGAGGTCGTCGGGCTGGTGGCCGGGGCGAAAGCCGCCGGCGAGGCCGCGAAGATGACGGCGGTCCAGCTGCTCGCCGGCACCCTCAACGCCCCGCTGCGGGTCAGCCCGCTGATGATCCCCGCCCCGGGCGGCAACGCGGTCGCGGCGATGACCGGCGCGCGCCGCGAGCCGCACCCGATCGACGACGTCCTGGGCGCGGTCCTGGACGCGTGCGGGTTCGGCCTCGAGCCGCACCGCTACTACCAGTACTACCTGCCGTCCACATTGGCCGCGATGAACTACCTGAGCGGCGCGGCCCGCGATCCCGGCCGGGTCTTCGAGTTCCTCGGCGCCATGTGCGTACGCACCCTGGATTCGCTGGCCCTGATCGGCGGGCACGGCGCCCGGCTGGCCGAACTCGCCGGCCCGGCGGGCTCTTCCCGAGCCGAAGCCGCCCTCGCCCGCACCGCGCCCGAGGCGGAGACCGCCGCGACCGTCGAAGCGATCACGCGAACCGTGCTCGACCCGCTGTCCCACCGCTTCGGCCCGCCGGCACTGGCCGCCTTCGACCGCGGCGCGCGCGAATACGCGCTGCTGCTGGACGTCCACCACGACGACCTGACCGTGCAGCTGCGCTGGATCGACAGCGCCGAGGCCTACCGGGCCAAGGCCGAACGGCTGCAGGCCGCCATCGACGAGCACCACATCCCGGTCGCCCTCGACACGTTCGTCGAGTCCTGGGAGGAGTGCTCCACCACCCACGTGCACGACGACGACCGGCTGCTGGTCATCGAGAGCGGCGAGATGGAGTTCTGGAACTGCTTCTCCGGCATGCACAAGTTCCGCGCCGGCGACAAGCTGTTCATCCCCAAGCACCGCCTGCACGGCTCGGTCGTGCTCTCCGGCGAGTGCGTCTACCACCAGCCGGTGATCACCGCCGACCTGGACCAGCGCTATGGCTGAGCGGACCGCCGGCGTCCTGCTGCCCGAGATCCCCGGCAAGCGGCTGTTCCGCGCCGACCGGGCCGAGCTGCCGCAGGACGCCCCGGCGTGGCTGGTCCGGGCCGCGGAGGTGTTCCGGGCCGACGTCGGGCACGCCGAATACCCCTGCCACTTCGGCCGCAACGCGCTGCACCTGGGCGAGCTGTTCGGCACCTGGGTCGGCGAGGACGGCGACCTGGCCGCGATGCGCGACGACCTCGTCGCCTTCCTGGACGCCACGCGGCCCTTCGCCCACCGCCGGATGGCGCTGGCCGCCTTCTTCGCGCCCGAGCCCGGCGCCGACCACGCCGAGCACGGCCGGCGGTTCTGGACCGTGCTGCGCCGGCTGTGCGACACCGACGACCGGCCCTGGCCCGACGAAATCCCGGCCGCGCCGGAACACAGCCGCTGGGAGTTCTCCTTCCACGGCGTCCCGATGTTCGTCTTCGCCGCGGCCCCGACGCACGTCGCCCGCCGCAGCCGCAACCTCGGGGACGGCCTGGTCATGCTGTTCCAGCCGCGCAACGTCTTCGCGGGCATCGAAGGCGGCAGCCCGGCCGGGATGGTCGCGCGGCGCCGGATCCGCGAGCGGCTCGCGGCCTGGGACACGATCGAGCCGCACCCGTTCATGGGCGACTACGGCGACCCGTCGAACTTCGAGTGGAAGCAGTACTACATCAGCGACGCCGACGGCGGGGCGATGTACGAGAGCTGCCCGCTCGACCACCCGTTCCCCGGCGACGCCGAACCCGCCGCCGAGCTCCACGGCTTCGTCCACCGGCAGTTCGAAGCGCAGGCCGCGAAGACCCCCACGGCGGTCGCCGTCATCGCCGGCGAAGCCGTCCTGGACTACCGCACGCTGGACCGGCGCGCCAACCACCTGGCCCGCACCCTGCGCGCCGAGGGCGTCCGGCCCGAGCACCGGGTCGGCGTCGTCGCCGACCGGAGCGCCGACACCGTCGTCGCGCTGCTCGGCGTGCTGAAGGCCGGGGCCGCCTACGTGCCCGTCGATCCCGCGCTGCCCGAGGAGCGGACCGTCCTGATGCTGGACGAGTCGGGCGTCGACGTGGTCGTCGCCCCGGGCCGGCTGCTCGGCCAGATCCCGGTGGGCCCGCGCCGCCTGGTCGCGGCCGACGGTGCCGGGCAGACCGCCGACGAGCCGCCGGCCCACGAGGCCACGCCGGACAACCTCGCCTACGTGCTCTACACGTCCGGCTCGACCGGCACGCCCAAGGGCGTCATGGTCACCCACCGGCAGCTCGCCTCGGCCACGCTCGCCCAGGGCGTGCCCGACCGGCCGTGGCCCGAGGCGTTCCTGCTGCCGATCTCGTTCTCCTTCGACGCGTCCGGCGTCGGCCTGTGGTGGACGCTGACCAGCGGCGGCGCCCTGATCCTCCCGGCGGACGGCGACCACCGCGACCCGGGACGGCTCCGGGAGCTGATCCAGCTGTACGGGGCCACCCACCTCGACTGCACGCCCGCGCTCTACGACCTGGTCCTCGGCTCCGACCCGGCGCCGCTGGCCAGCCTGCGCTGCGCGATCGTCGGCGGCGAAGTGCTGCCGCCGTCACTGGCCGCGCGGCACCGCGCCCTGCTGCCGGACTGCCTGCTGGAGAACAACTACGGGCCGACCGAAGTGGCCGTCTGGGCCGTGACGCACCTGATCCGCGACGACGTCCCGGCCGGGCGGGTGCCGATCGGGCACGCCATCGCCGGCGCGCACGCCCACGTGCTGGACGACACCTTCGCCCCGGTCGCCGACGGCGAGGTCGGGGAGCTGTTCCTCGGCGGCGGCAACGTCGCCCGCGGCTACCAGCTGCGGCCCGGCCTGACCGCCGAGCGCTTCCTGCCGGACCCGGCCACGCCCGGGGCGCGGATGTACCGCACCGGCGACCTGGTCCGCCGGGGCGAGCACGGGGTCCTGGAGTTCCACGGCCGGGCGGATTCCCAGGTCAAGGTCCGCGGTCACCGCGTGGAGCTGGGCGAGGTCGAGGCCGCGCTGCGCGCCCACCCGGACGTGGCCGAGGCCGCCGCCGCCCTGCGCACCACGGCGGGCGAGCCGGTCCTGGTCGCCTACCTCGGCCTGGCCCCCGGCGTCCGGCTGTCCGACGCCGCCGTCCGCGCCCACCTCGCCCCGCGGCTGCCCGCCTCCTTCCTGCCGTCGCGGATCGTGCGGCTGACGGCGTTGCCGCGGCACGCCAACGGCAAGCTCGACCGGGCGGCCCTGCCGGACGTCGCGGAGGCCGGGCGATGAAACTCGTGCTGCTGCGCCCGGCCTTCCTGCCCGCCGACGTCCGGTCCCTGCGGTCCGGCCCGGTCACCGACGCGGTCGCCGAGCTCGGCCCGATCGTCGCCGGCCGGGCCCTGGACGACGCCGGGCTGCTGGCCCGGCTGGCGGCCGTTCCGGTGCGGCCGGCCGGGACCAAGCTGGACCGGTCGGCGTTCACCGGCGTCCTGACCCGCAAGGAACAGCACTTCGCCGTGCACGACGGGTTCTTCGGCGTCTTCCGCGCCACCGACGCCGCGCCCGAGCTGCTCGCCCACTGCGCCCTCGTCGGCTACCGCACGATCCTGCGGGAGGCGGTCCGCTGCGGCACGACGCTGGACGACGAGCAGTGGGGCCGGCTGCGGCACGGCGTCGAGGCCGTCGTCGCCTACGCCCTCGGCCTGCCGATCGGCGAACCGCGGCCCGCCCCGGCACCGGCCGGCACGGCCCCGCTGGATCCGCACCGGCGCTGGCGCAGCGGCCACCACGTGTTCTTCCCCTTGATCCAGGCCATCGTGCTGGGCCTGGGCTGCTTCCAGACCGCGCTCAACGCCGGCCGGCTCGAGGACGCCGGGGAGGCGCTGGCATTCGCGACCGCCACCATGTCGGCGTCCCGCGACGCCATGCGGTTCGCCGCCGACTTCCCGCCCGGCGACTACCGCAGCGCGGTCCGGCCGGCGATGGCGCCACCGCACCTGCCGGTCGGGCTGTCCGGGGTCATGTCCGAAGACCACGACCTGCTCATCCGCCGCTTCCGCGAGCTGCGCGAGGTCTTCCCCACCCTGACCGGGCCGCTGGCCGGCCGGCGCGAAGAGTTCATCACCGCGGTCGAAGCCACCTACGACGCCCACAAGGGCGTCTGCGCGCGGTTCGACGGCGACCACGTCGTCAGCCTGCGGATGAGCGCGTCGAGCTCGGCCAAGGCCGTCGGGGTGCTCGAACAGCTGGAACGGTCCCGCCTCAACACCTTGAGGTCACTGTGACGACTCCGGAAACCCTCGCCGAGCTGCTCGCCCGCCGCGGCGCCGAGCAGCCGGGCCGCGAAGCCATGACGTTCCTGTCCGACGACGGGACCGCAACCGCAACCACCTACGCCGAGCTGGACGCGCGGGCGCGGGCCATCGCCGCGCTGCTGTCCGGCACCTGCCGCGCCGGGGAGCGGGCCCTGCTGCTCTACCCGCCCGGGCCCGACTACGTCGCCGGGTTCTTCGGCTGCCTGTACGCCGGGATCATCGCGGCGCCCGCCTATCCCCCGCTCGACTCCCGGCAGGCCGCGCGCCTGACCGGCATAGCCGCCGACGCCACCCCGGCCGCCGTGCTGACCGGGTCGGCGTTCCTGGACCCGGCGCGTGCCCTGCTCGAACCGGTGCTGCGCGAAGCCGGGGTGGCCGCGGCGTGGCTCGCCACCGACACCGCCGCGGCCGCCGCCGAAGCGCAGCCGGTGCGGCACAACGCGGACCGGATCGCGTTCCTGCAGTACACCTCGGGCTCCACCGGGCAGCCCAAGGGTGTCGTGATCACCCACGCCAACCTGCTGCACAATTCGGCCTTCATCCGCGACCGGTTCGGCCACACGGCCGAGAGCCGCGGGGTGATCTGGCTGCCGCCGTACCACGACATGGGGCTGATCGGCGGGATCCTGCAGCCGGTGTTCGCCGGCTTCCCGGTGACGCTGATGTCGCCGTTGAGCTTCCTGCGCGAGCCGGCGCGGTGGCTGCGCGCGGTCTCCGACCACGGCGCGACCACCAGCGGCGGCCCGAACTTCGCCTACGACCTCGCGGTCCGCAAGACGACCCCGGAGCAGCGCGAGGCCCTGGACCTGAGCCGGTGGTCGGTGGCCTTCACCGGCGCCGAGCCGGTGCGTCCGGCCACTTTGGACGCTTTCGCCGACGCGTTCGCGGTCGCGGGGTTCCGCCGTCGGGCGTACTTCCCGTGCTACGGGCTGGCCGAAGCCACGCTCATGGTGACCGGGGTGCATTTCGACACCGATCCCGAAGTAACGGCGTTCTCGGCCGACGCGCTCGCCACCGGCCGCGCACTGCCGGCCTCCGGCGGCACCCCGGCGCGGCAGCTGGTGTCCTGCGGGACACCACCGGCCGGCGGCGGGATCGCGATCATCGACCCGGACAGCGGGTTGCCGGTCGGTGACGGGACGATCGGCGAGATCACCGTCTCCGGGCCCTCGGTCGCCGCCGGGTACTGGGGCGGCCGCGACGCCGGCGTCTTCGGCGGCGGCCGGGTCCGCACCGGCGACCTGGGCTTCCGGCACGGCGGCGCGCTGTACGTCACCGGGCGGCACAAGGACCTGATCATCGTCCGCGGCCGCAACATCGCCCCGGACGACGTCGAGCTGACGGCGGCGGGGGCGCACCCGGCCCTGCGGCCCGGCTGCGGGGCCGCGATCGCCGTCGAGGCCGGCGGCGAAGAGCGGCTGGCGGTCGTGCACGAGGTGCAGGGCCCGAAACCCCTGCCGCTGACCGCGATCGCGGACGCGGTGCGGACGGCGGTGCTGGCCGAGCACGGCGTGGCGGTGAGCCGGGTCGTGCTGCTGGGCAAGGGCGGCCTGCCGAAGACGTCGAGCGGGAAGGTCCGGCGCTCCGAGTGCCGCCGGGCGCTGGCGGCCGGCGAGCTGCCGGTGCTGTCCGACGACGGCCCGGCCATCGCCGAGGGCCTGCGGGAGTCCGCCGCGACGGTGCTGGGGCTGGCGGAAATCGACCCCGACGTGCCGCTGGCGGCGCTCGGCCTCGACTCGGTCAAGGCCGCGGAACTCGCGGTGCGGGCCGAAGCGGCCGGTGTCCGGCTGCACCTGCCGGACCTGATGACGGGCGCCGCCCTGCGGACCCTCGCCGGCTCGGCGACGGCGATCGAAGCCGGCCCGGCTGAGGACACCGACGCGCTCACCGAGGGCGAGCGCGCGATGTGGTTCCTGCACCGCCTGGCCCCGGAGTCCACGGCGTACCACATCGGCCACGCCGTCGACGTCACCGGCCCCTTCGACGCAGACCGCTTCGCCGCCGCCCTGGAATCGGCCATCGCGCGCCACGCTGCCCTGCGCACCCGCTTCGGTGTCCGCGACGGCGAGCCGTACCGGATCGTCGGCGAGTCCGCCGTGGACTGGGCGTCGATCGACGCGGCCGGGTGGCCGCCGTCCCGGGTGGACAGTGTGCTCCAGGCGATGATCGACGCACCCTTCGACCTGGAAGCCGGGCCGTTGTGGCGGATCCGCCACTGGCGGCTGGCCGCCGGGCGGCACGTGCTGGCCCTGGCCGTCCACCACGTCGCCGCGGACCTGTGGTCGCTGACCGCCCTGGTCCGCGAGCTCCTCGACGGCCCGCGGGACGCCGGCCGCGCGCCGGCCATGACCGCCGCGGTCCGGGCCGAGCGCAGCTACCTGGCCACCGCCGAGGCCCGCCGGGCGCACGAACGCTGGCGCCGGCGCCTGGCCGATCCCCCGGAACCGCTCGACCTGCCCACCGACCGGCCCCGGCCCGCGGTCCAGGGGTTCGCCGGCGCACGGCACCTGCGGGACCTGCCGCCGGAAACGGCCCGCGCGGTCGACGCGCTCGCCGCGGCGGAGCACGTCTCCCCCTACGCCGTGCTGCTCGCCGCCTACACCTGGCTCCTGCACGCCTACACCGGCGCCACCGACCTCGTCGTCGGCGCGCCGGCGCCGGGCCGGCTGACCGCCGACACCGCCGGCGTGCTCGGCCTCGCCGTCAACGTGGTGCCGGTGCGGTGCGAGCTCACCACCGACGGCACGTTCCTCGACACGGTCCGGCACGTCGCCGCCCGCGTGCGGGAGGCCCTGTCCGGGCAGCGGATCCCGCTGCCGCGCCTGGTCGAGATCGCCCAGCCCGACCGCGACCCCGGGCGCAGCCCGCTGGTCCAGACGTTGTTCGCCCTGCAGCAGGCCCCGGCCGGCGACCCGCTTGCCGCGCTGCTGCTCGACACCGGATCCGCCGACGTCGGCGGCCTCCGCCTGACCCCGCGGCCGGTCGCGGTCACCGGCGCGCAGCTCGACGTGTCATTGGAACTCGTGCGCACGGCCGGGACGCTGCGCTGCGGGCTCACCTACGACACCGCGCTCTGGGACGCCGACACCGCCGCCCGGTTCACCGGGCACTTCGCCGCCCTGCTCGGCCAGGCCGTCGCGAACCCGGCGACCACGGCCGCGGGGATCGACCTCCTGCTGCCCGCCGAGCGCACCGCCGTCGAGACCGGCTGGAACGCACCGCGCACGCCGATCCCCGAAGAACTCTTCCACGAGGCCGTCGATCGCCAGGATCCGCACGCCATCGCGGTCCGCGACGGCGATCGTGCCGTCTCCTACGGGCGGCTCAAGCGCTGGAGCGACACCCTCGCCGCCCACCTGCGCGGGCTCGGGGCCGGCCCCGAGGACCGGATCGGCGTCCTGGCCGACCGCTCCGCCGAGTTCGTCGCGGCGGTCCTCGCGGTGCTCAAGGCCGGCGCGGCCTACGTGCCCCTGGACACCGAGCACCCCACCGCGCGGCTCGTGGCGCTGGCCCGTGACGCGGGGATCGGCCGGCTCGTCGGCCCGGAACCGCAGGCGGCCGCGTTGGCCGACGCCATCGGCGGCAATGTGTCCACAGTGGACTGTGGTGAGCCTTTCTTCGAGCTCGACGGACCGCGCAAGAGCGCGCGTCCGGACAACGCCGCGTACGTCATGTACACGTCCGGTTCCACCGGCGAACCGAAAGGTGTCTGCGTCACGCACACCGGGGTGGTCAACCTGCTCGACGCCCTGGCGTGCGAAACGGGCGACAGCTGCGCGTGGTGGACCAGCGGCGGCTTCGACGTCTCGGTGTTCGAGATCTTCGGGGCGCTGCGGGCCGGAGCCACCGTCGACGTCGTGCCCGCCGCGGTCCGGCCGCACGCCGAACGGTACGTGGACTGGCTCGGCGAACGCGGGATCACGCACGCCTACGTCCCGCCCTTCGCGCTGACCGCGCTGGAGGCACGGATCTCGCGGCTGCCGCTGCGGAAGCTCGTGGTGAGCGTCGAGCCGACACCCGAACCGCTGCTGCGCCGCATCGCCGCCGCGTCGCCGGGGCTGTCGGTCGTCAACGGGTACGGCCCGACGGAAGCCACGATCTTCGCGACCGTGCACGAGCTCGACCCCGGCGGCTCCGGGACCGGCATGGTGCCGATCGGCCGCGCGGTGCCGAACTGCCCGGTCCGGGTGCTCGACGCCACCGGCCGGGCGGTTCCGCCCGGCGTGCCGGGCGAGCTGTTCGCCGGCGGCGCCGGCCTGGCCCGCGGCTACCTCGGGCGGCCCGCGGCCACCGCGGAGGCGTTCGTGCCGGATCCGTTCGCCGACCGGCCGGGCGCCCGGATGTACCGCACCGGAGACGTCGTGCGGTACCGGCCGGACGGGTTCCTGCGGTTCCTGGGCCGCCGCGACCAGCAGGTGAAGCTGCGCGGCGTGCGGATCGAGCCCGGCGAGGTGCAGGCCGCACTGGCGGCGCAGCCGGAAGTGGCGTCGGCGCTGGTGACGCTGCGGCGGATCGGCGGGCAGCCGGTGCTGGTCGGGTACGTCGTCCCGGCGGGTTCCGGCGGCGTTCCCGATCTCCGGGCCCGGCTCCGGACCGTCCTCCCGGCCCCGATGGTGCCGTCCGCCGTCGTCGTCCTCGGCAGCTGGCCGGTCACCGTCAACGGGAAGCTCGACCGCCGCGCGCTGCCGCTGCCGGAATCCGTGCGCGCTCACGCCTTCGAAGCCCCGGACGGCGACCGCGAACGCACGGTCGCGGAGATCGTCGGCCGGCTGCTCGGCGGCCGCCGCGTCGGACGGCACGACGACTTCTTCGACCTCGGGGCGCATTCGCTGCTCGCCGCGCAGGCCGCGCTGCAGATCGGCGGCGCGCTCGGGCTCGACGTGCCCGTCGTCGCGCTGTTCAGCCACCCCACCGTCGCCGGGCTCGTCGAAGCCCTGCCCGCGGTGGCCGCACCGGCTGCGCCGATCACCGCCCTGCCCCGTGCCCACGAGGACCCCGACGCACTGGCCGCGCGCCTCGCCGCGCTGCCCGACGACGTCGTCCGGTTGCTGACCGACGAGGTGAGTGGAGCATGACCGACCTGTCCGTTCCCCGGCGCCGGCTGGCCGAGCGCCTGCAGGACGACGCCGGGCACGGCGTCACGACGTTCCCGGCGACCGCCGCCCAGCGCCGCATCTGGCTGCTGCACCGGCTGGCGCCGCACAGCTCGCGCTACACCATGCCGGCCGCCCTGCGCCTGCACGGCGAGCTGGACGTCCCCGCCCTCCGGCGGGCCCTCACCGCGGTCGCCGCCCGCCACGAGGCGCTCCGCACGGTTTTTCCCGCCGTGGACGGGATTCCGGTGCAGCGCGTACACGCCGAAGCTGACCTCCGGCTGGAGATCCGGGAGCCGAACGGCGTGGCCCCGGTGGACGCGCTGCGGCGGGCCGTCGCGGAGCCCTTCGACCTCGCCGCCGCCCCGCCGGTGCGGGCGATCCTGTGGCCGGTCGCGCCCGGCGAGCACCTGCTCCTGGTCGCCGTGCACCACATCGCCGCCGACGCCTGGTCCCTGCCGATCCTGCTCACCGACCTGGCCGCGGCCTACCGCGGCGAGGACAGCCGCCCGCCCCTTCCGGTCCAGTGCGGCGACTACGCGGTCTGGGAAGCCGGCGCCGACGCCCGCGCGCAGGCCGACGCGGCGGCCGGGTACTGGCGGCGGGCCCTCGCGGATCCGCCCGGGCCGATGGACCTCCCGGCCGACCACCCGCGCCCGGTGACCGAGGCGGGCCCGGCCGCGACGCACCGCACCGAGCTCCCGCCCGAGCTCACCCGGCAGCTCCGGGCCCACGCCCGCGCCGCCCGGACCACGGTGTTCACCGTGCTGCACGCCGGTCTGGCCGCCGTCCTGCACCGCTTCACGGGCGCCCGTGACCAGATCATCGGCGTCCCGGTCTCCGGCCGCACCCGTCCCGAGACCGCGGCGCTGGCCGGCTGCTTCGTCAACACGCTGCCGCTACGCACCCGCTGTACCGCCGACACCGGCTTCAGGGCGTTGCTCGACCAGGTCCGCGACCGCACCCGCGAGGCTCTCACCCACCAGGCGGCGCCGTTGGAGCGCATCATCGCGGAGGCCGGCGCACCACGGGTGCCCGGGCGTGCGCCGTTGTTCGACGTCGGACTCACCCTGCAACCCCGCCTCGACGTCTCCGGGTTGTTCGCCGGGCTGCGCGCCGAAGCGGTGCCGCTCGACGCCGCCGACGCCAAGTTCGACCTCGGCTGCCTGATCGAGGAGGACGGCGACACCCTGCGCGTCGCGTGGGAGTACCGGGCCGACCTGCTCGACGCCGCCACCGCCGGTTCGATCGCCGCCTGCTTCACCGCGCTCCTGACCGAGGCGGTGGCCGATCCGGACCGGCCGCTCGGCGCGCTGCCGCTGGTTCCGGACCCGCCCGGGCCCGCCACGCCGGTCACCGGGACCGTCGTCGAGCTGTTCGCCGCCGCGGTCGCCGCGAACCCCGACGCGACGGCGATCGTCGACGGCGACCGTGTTCTCGGCTACCGCGACCTGGACCGGCTGACCAACCGGATCGCCCGGGCGCTGCGCGACCGCGGCGTCGGCCCGGAAACCCCGGTCGGGGTGTGCCTGCCGCGGTCGGCGGACTTCGCCGTGGCCTGCCTGGCCGTGCTGAAGACCGGCGGCCACTACGTCCCGCTCGACGCCGGCCAGCCGCGCGAGCGCTTGGAGCGCATGCTCGCCGACGCCGGGATCGCCCACGCGATCACCGCTTCGCCTGCCCCGGAGTTCCTCGCCGCGACCGGCACGCTGTCCATCGACCGGCCGGGGGAATGGGCCGGACAGCCGGACACCGCCCTCACCGTCCCCGTGCACCCGGACACCCTGGCCGCCCAGATCTTCACGTCCGGCTCCACCGGCCGCCCCAAGGCCGTGGCGCTGACCCACCGCGGCGTCGTCGACCTGGTCCGGCCCGGCGGCTACAGCGGCCTGGGCCCGGACCGGACGCTGCTCTGGCTGTCGTCGGTGTCCTTCGACGCCGCCACCTGGGAGATCTGGGGGACGCTGCTGCACGGCGCCCGCGGGGTGGTGCACCCCGAGCTGGCCTTCACCGCCGCCGCGATCGGCGCGGCCGTCCGGGCCCACGACGTCACCGCCGCCGTCATGGCCACCGCGCTGTTCCACGCGATCGTGGACGAGGACCCGGCCGCGCTGCGCGGGCTGCGGACCGTGCTGATCGGCGGCGAGGCACTGTCGGTGCCCCACGTGCAGCGGGCGCTGGCGGCCGCGCCCGGGCTGACCGTGATCAACGGGTACGGGCCGGCGGAAGCCACCACCTGCGTCACCGCCCACCCCGTGTCCGAAGTGGACACCGGTCCGCCGAGCGTCCCGATCGGGCGCCCGGTCAACGGCAGCCGGGTACTGCTGTGCGACGCCGACGGCTATCCGGTGCCGTCCGGCGCGGTGGGCGAAGTGTGGCTCGGCGGTCCCGGCCTGGCCCGCGGCTACACCGGCCAGGCGGCCCAGACCGCCGAACGGTTCGTGCCCGGCCCGGACGGCGGCCGCTGGTACCGGACCGGCGACCTGGCCCGCCGGCTCGGTGACGGCACGCTGCTCTTCCGCGGCCGCGTCGACACGCAGGTCAAGATCCGGGGCCACCGCGTGGAACCCGGCGAGGTCGAGGCCGTGCTCACCCGGCACCCCGCGGTGGCCGCGGCCGCGGTGGTCGCCCACCGGCTCTCCCCCACGGACAACCGGCTGGCCGCGTACGTGGTCACCGGCGACGTCACCCCGCTGCGTTCCTGGCTGGCCACGGCGCTGCCGTCCTACCTGGTCCCCGCCTCCCTGACGGCGCTCGACACGCTTCCGCTGACCCGCAACGGCAAGCTCGACCCGGCCCGGCTGCCCGCACCGCAGTGGGCCGGGCACGCCGGGCCGGGCCGGCCGCGGACCGGGGCCGAGGACGCCGTCGCGCGGATCTGGGCGGACCTGCTGGACCTCGACGCGGCCGCGATCGGCCCCGATGACGACTTCTTCGACCTGGGCGGCCATTCGCTGCTCGCCTCGCGCCTGGTCTCCCGGCTGGCCGCGCGGCTCGGCGCCGACGTCGACCTGGCCGAAGTGTTCACCCACACCACGCTCGCCGCGCTGGCGGACGCTGTCGCCGCGGCCCGGCCGGCGCCGGCGGCCGGGGCGATCGAACCGGGACCGCGTCCGGCGCCGCTGTCCCACGCCCAGGAGCGGCTGTGGTTCCTGGCGCGCCTCGACCCGGACTCGCCCGTGTACCACCTGCCGCTGTCCGTCCGGATCACCGGACCGCTCGACACCGCCCGGCTGGCTGCCGCGTGGGACACGGTCATGGCCCGCCACGAAGCTCTGCGCTCGGTGATCGAGGAACGCGACGACGGGCTGTTCGCCGTTCCCGCCGCGCCGGCCACGCTGGAGTACGCCGAACAACCTGACCCCGGCTTCGCGCGGCGGCCGTTCGACCTCGCGCACGACGTCCCGGTCCGGGCGCTGCTGACCCGCGCCGGCGAGCAGGAGCACGTGCTTTCCGTCGTCGTCCACCACATCGCCGCGGACGGCTGGTCGGTGGCGATCCTGGCCGAAGAGCTGGGCGCGGCCTACGCCGGCCGCCCCCTCGGCACCGCCGTCCAGTACGGCGATTTCGCGCACTGGCAACGGAACCGGCTGACCGGGGCCGCCCTGGACACCCTCACCGGCTTCTGGCGCTCCACATTGGACGGCGCACCCCTCGTGCTGGAGCTGCCGGCCGACCGGCCGCGGCCACCGCGCCAGTCGTTCGACGGTGCTTCGGTGCCGGTCACGATCCCGGCCGCGACGGCCGCCCGGATCCGGGCACTGGCCGCGTCGGCCGGCTGCACCGGGTTCATGGTGCTGTCCGCGGCGTTCGCCGCCACGCTGTCGGCCTACAGCGGGCAGCACGACGTCCTGTTCGGGACGCCGGTCGCCGGGCGCCCGCACCCGGACGTCGAACGCACGGTGGGCAGCTTCGCCAACACCGTGGTGCTGCGGGCCGACCTGTCCGGCGAGCCGACCGCCCGGGAACTGCTGGCCCGGGTGCGGCGGACGTGCCTGGCCGCGTTCGCGCACCAGGACCTGCCGTTCGAGAAGCTCGTGGAGGCGCTGGCGCCGGAGCGGGACCTGTCCCGCAGTCCGGTGGTCCAGACCCTGCTCGCGCTGAACACGAACACCCCGCCGCGGCTGGACCTGCCCGGGCTGGCGGTGCGGCCGCTGGCCGCCGAGCTGCCGGTCGCGCGGTTCGACCTGGCCCTGTGGCTCGCCGACGGCGACGACGGCGGGATCGGCGGGTTCGCCGAGTACGACCCGGCCCTGTTCGACCGGGAGACCGTGTCCGCGATGCTCGCGCACTTCGCGGAGCTGCTGACGGCGATGACCGCGGATCCGGACGTCGTGCTCGAGACCGTCCTGACCGACGCCGACGCACGACGCCTGCGCGCCTGGGGCGAGGGACCCGCGGTCCTGGCGGGAGAACCGGTGCCGGCCGCGGTCGCGCGCATCGCCGCGGCCGACCCGGACCGCCCCGCGATCGCTGCCGAAGACGGTTCGGTGCGGACCTACGGGCAGCTCTGGCAGGCCGCCGCCGGCGTGGCCGCGCGGCTGCGGTCGGCGGGCGTCACGCCGGGGGCCGCCGTCGGGATCTGCGCCGGGCGGTCCGCGTCGACGGTCGCGGCCCTGCTCGGCTGCGGGCTCGCCGGTGCCGCGTACGTCCCGCTGGATCCGGCGGCCCCCGCGGCCCGGCTGGCGCGGATGGCGGAGATCGCCGGGATCGCCGTCGTGCTGGCGGACGCCGAATCGGCCGGGCGCATCACCTTCGCGCCGGTGCTGCCGGTCGACCCCGGCCCGGACGGGGGCTCCACTCCGCCGCCTCTGTCCGAAGTGGACGGCCCCGCCTACATCCTGTTCACCTCCGGCAGCACCGGCGAACCCAAGGGCGTCACCGTCACGCACTCCGCGCTGACCGCGTTCCTGGCCGCGATGACCGGGCACGAGCCCGGCCTGTCCGCGCGCGACCGGCTGGTCGCCGTCACGCCGTTCACGTTCGACATCGCCGCGCTCGAAATCTTCGGCCCGCTGACCTGCGGCGCCTGCGTCACCCTCGCCGAGGCGGCCACCACGCACGACGGTGTCGCGCTCGCCCGCTTGCTGGAGGCCGCCGACTGCGACGTGCTCCAGGGCACCCCGGCCACCTGGCGGCTGCTCCTCGACGCCGGGTGGCGGCCCTGGCCGGGGTTCCGCGCGCTGTGCGGCGGCGAGGCGCTCCCCGCCGACCTGGCGGCCGAACTCCGCGAGTACGGCGCCGAACTGTGGAACCTCTACGGTCCCACCGAAACCACGGTGTGGTCGACCGTGGCGTGCGTCGACGACGGTCCCATCGGGATCGGCCGCCCGATCCCCGGCACCACCCTGGAACTGACGACCGCCACGGGGGCCCGCGTCCCGGTCGGCGCGGTCGGCGAGATCCGGCTGTCCGGAGCGGGCCTGGCCCTCGGTTACGCCGGCCGCCCGGCCGTCACCGCCGAGCGGTTCGTCCCCGGTGACGGCGGGAGGCGCCGGTACCGCACCGGCGACCTCGCCCGATTCGACCACAGTGGACGGCTGCGGCACCTCGGGCGCGCGGACGCGCAGCTGAAGATCCGCGGCCACCGCGTCGAACCGGCCGAGGCCGAAGCCGCCCTCACCGCGCACCCCGGCGTCCCGGCCGCGGCGGTCGTGGCCCGCGAGGGCCGGCTCGTCGGCTACTACCTGCCCGATCCGGCCTCCGGCGGGCACGTCGATCCCGCTGTCCTGAAGACCCACCTGGGCACCCTGCTGCCCGCTTACCTGATTCCCGACCTGCTGCTCCCCCTGGCCGAGTTTCCGTTGACCCCGCACGGGAAACTCGACCGCACCGCGCTGGCCGCGCGGCCGATCCGGCAGCCGGCCGGGGATGCGGACCCGGGCCCGCGCGACGGGCTGGAAGCCGTCGTGGTCGAGATCTGGTCGGACGTCCTGGGCCGGTCACTGGCCGCGGGCGACGACTTCTTCGAGGCGGGCGGGCACTCCCTCGACGCCGCCCGGGCCGCCACCCGGCTGTCGGCCGCGCTCGGCGTCGAAATCCCGGTCCCGGCCGTGTTCGAGCACCCCAGCCCGGCGGCGCTGGCCGGATGGGCGCGGGCCCGGACCGCGGGGCCCGCCGACCCGGTCCCGGTGCTGCCCGGCGACGGCCCGTTCCCGCTGTCCTCGGCGCAGGAACGGCTGTGGTTCCTGGCCGAGTACGCACCCGAGTCCCCGGCCTACAACGTCCCGGTCGCAGCTCGCCTCACCGGCCCGCTCGACGTGCCTGCGCTACGCCGGGCGCTCGACGGCCTGGTGGCCCGGCACCCGGCGCTGCGGACGGTGTTCGCGGAGGACGGCGGCCGCGGCAGCCAACGCCACCTGCCGCCCGGGGAGGCCGCGCTGCGGATCATCGACCTCGCCGCCGCCCCCGACGCCGCCGACCGCGCGGCCGCCCTGGCCGGTGCCGCGGCCACCCGGCCGTTCCGCCTGGCCGCGGGCGAACCTCCCTTCCGCGCCACCCTCGTCCGCGTGTCCGAACAGGACCACGTGCTCGTCTTGGTCCTGCACCACATCGTCGCCGACGGGTGGTCAGTGTCGGTGCTGGCGCGCGACCTCGCCGCCGCCTACGCCGGCACCGAGCTGCCGGAACCGGCGTTGCGGCACAGCGACTACGCCGCCTGGCAGCGCGGCCGCGCCGCCCGCGCCGCCGGGCAGCTCACCCGCCGCTGCGAGGACCTCGCCGGTGCCCCGCACACCCTGGAGCTGCCCGCCGACCGGCCCCGGCCGCCCGAGCGCCGCCACCACGGCCGCACCCTGCCCCTGTCCGCCGGCACCGGCCTCACCGACGGAGTCCGCGCGCTCGCGCGGGACGCCGGCGTCACCGAGTTCATGGTGCTGCTGGCCGCCTTCGCCGCCACCCTGACCCGGTTCAGCGGGCAGGAGGATCTGCTGATCGGCACCCCGGCCGCCCAGCGCACCGCCCCGGGCACCGCCGACGTCGTCGGCCTGTTCGCCGAGACCCTCGTGGTGCGCGCCCGCACCGGCGGCGATCCGACCGTGCGCGAGCTGCTGGCCCGCGTCCGCCGCGCCTGCCTGGACGCCTACGCCGCCCCCGACGTCGCCTTCGAAACCCTGGTGGACGCGATGGCCCCGCAGCGCGACCCGGCCCGCAGCCCCCTCTTCCAGGTGATGATCGCCCTGAACAACACCGCGGGCGCGCTCCCGCAGCTGCCCGGCCTGGCCGTCGAGCCGGTGCCGGTGCCGAACCGCACCGCCAAGTTCGACGTCGTCCTCAACCTGCTCGACACCCCCGCCGGCATCGACGGCGGGCTGGAGTACGACACCGACGTCTACCAGGAACCGCTGATGGCCCGGTTCGCCGGGCACTACCTGCGGACCCTGCGGGAGTTCACCGCCGATCCCGGCCGGCCCCTGTCGGCCATCGGAGCGCTGAGCCCGGCCGAAGAGCAGACCTGGCTGCGCGACTTCAACCACGTCCCGGCCGGCTACGACCCGCAGGTGTGCCTGCACACCCTCGTCGAAGCCCAGGCCGCCGCGACTCCCGGCGCGGTGGCGGTTTCCCTGGCCACCGAACCCGGGCAGCCCCGCCCCGAGCTGACCTACGCCGAGCTCGAGGACCGCGCGAACCGGCTCGCCCGGCACCTCCTCCGGCGGGGCGTGCGACCCGACGACATCGTCGGCGTCGCCCTGCCGCGCAGCCTGGAGGCCGTCGTCGCGCAGTACGCGATCCTCAAGGCCGGCGCCGGGTTCCTGCCGCTCGACCCGGCCCAGCCCGCCGCGCGGCTGGCGGACATCCTCGGCGACGCCGGGGCCCGCCTGGTCGTCACCGACGCCGCCGGCGACCACGTCCTGCCGCCGGAACCCGGCCGGGTCCACGTCGACCGCGGCGAGTGGCGGACCGAGGACGCCTCGCCGCCGTCCGTGGCCGTGGGTCCGGGGCACCTCGCCTACGTGGTCTACACCTCCGGATCCACCGGCAAGCCCAAGGGCGTGCAGATCGAACACCGCGCCATCGCCAACAACCTGCTGTGGATGCAGCAGGACTGGCCGCTGGGCGCCGCGGACCGGATGCTGCACAAGACCACGACCACCTTCGACGTCGCCGTCAAGGAGGTGTTCTGGCCGCTGCTGGCCGGCGCCGAGCTGGTCCTGGCCAAGCCCGGCAGCCAGCGCGATCCCGACTACCTCGTCGAGCTCATCGAGGACGCCGGGATCACCATCACCCACTTCGTGCCGTCCATGCTGGAGCTCGCGGTGGAGGCGCTCGACGCGGCCGGCACCACGTTCCCGGATTCGCTGCGGTACGTCATGTGCGGCGCCGAGACGCTGCCGGTCGCCACCCAGGAAGCGTTCTTCGCGCACGGTTCCGCCGACCTGCTGCACATGTACGGGCCCACCGAGACCGCGATCGCCGTCACCGGCTGGACCTGCAAGCGGGCCCAGTCCCGCGGCCGGGTGCCGCTCGGTGTGCCGATGCCGCTGGTGGAGCTCTACGTCCTGGACCGGAACGGCCGGCCCGTCCCGCCCGGCGTCTGGGGCGAGCTGCACGTCGGCGGCTGTTCGCTCGGGCGCGGCTACCTCGGCCGGCCCGCGGAGACGGCCGCGGCGTTCGTGCCAGACCCGTTTTCCGGCCGGGAGGGCGCCCGCCTCTACCGCACCGGCGACGTGGTCCGGCACGGCCCCGACGGCCTGCTGGAGTTCCGGGGCCGGGCCGACGACCAGATCAAGATCCGCGGTTTCCGGGTCGAGCTCGGCGAAATCGAAGCCGCGCTGGCCGCCGAACCGGACGTGCGCCAGGCCGCCGCCGTGCTGCGCGGCCGCGGCGCCGACGCCCGGCTGATCGGCTACGCCGTGCCCGCACCGGGGACGGACCTGGATCCCGCGGACCTGCGCCGCCGGCTGCGCGGCCGGTTGCCGGACTACATGGTGCCCTCCGGCATCGTCGTTCTCCCGGCGATGCCGCTCGGCGACAACGCCAAGGTCGACCGGGCGGCGCTGCCCGACCCGGCGCCGCGGCGGACCGGCCCGGCCGCCGCGCCGCGCGACGCCTTCGAAGCGGCCGTCGCCGAGGTCTGGGCCGAAATCCTCGGCACCGGCGCGGTCGGCGTGGACGACGACTTCTTCGTCCTCGGCGGCAACTCGCTGCAGGCCGCGCGCATCGCCGCCCGGCTGCGCGAACGGTTCGGCTGCGAACTGCGCCTGCGGGACGTGTTCGTGGAACCGACGGTCGCCGGGATCGCGCGGCTGCTGCGCGCCGCCGGCCGGACCACCGCCATCACCCGGCAGCAGCGCCGGGCCCGTCCCGCTCACTCCGGGGGAATGCCGTCATGACGACCCTGCAAGGCCCGGCCGTGCCCGACACCACCGCCGAGGACGTGTTCCCGCTGTCCTTCGCCCAGGAACGGATCTGGTTCCTGGACCAGCTCGACCCCGGCAGCGCCGCGTTCACCATCACCGCCGCGCTGCGGGTCCGCGGCCGGCTCGACGCCGCGGCATTGGACCGCGCGCTGACCGCGCTGGCCGGACGCCACGAGGTGCTGCGGACCCGCTTCGACCACGACGGGACCGCACCGGTGCAGCTCGTCGCGCCCGAGAAACCCCCGTTGCTGCGGCTGATCGACCTCTCCGGCCTGCCGGTCGAGCAGGCGCGAGCCGCGGCCGACGCCATCGCGGACCGGCAGGCGCGGTCGTCGTTCGACCTGCGGGAGGGTCCGCTGCTGCGGACCGGGCTGGTGCGGATCGCCGACGGCGAAGGGCTGCTGCTGCTCGTGCTGCACCACACGGCCTGCGACGGCTGGTCGGCCGACCTGCTGGTCCGTGACCTGGCCGAGCTGTACCGGGCCGAGGTGCGCGGGACGGCACCGGACCTGCCCGAGCTGCCGATCCAGTACGCCGACTTCGCCGTCTGGCAACGGGAAACGCTCGCCGAAAGCGGCCTGGACGAGCAGCTGGCGTACTGGAAGCGGGCGCTGGCCGGTGTCCCGCGGGTGCTGGACCTGCCGGCCGACCACCCGCGCCCGGCCGAGCAGGACTTCGGCGGCGCGATGGTGTCCCGGGAGCTCGGGCCGGACCTGGCCGCGACCCTGGTGGACGCGGCGCGGGCGGCGGGCGCGACGCCGTTCATGCTGCTGCTGGCCGCCTACCAGGCCGTGCTGGCCCGCCGCTCCGGGCAGCCGGCGTTCCTGGTCGGGACGCCCGTCTCGGGCCGCACCCGCCCGGAGACCGCCGAGCTGCTCGGCTGTTTCATCAACATGCTGGCACTGCCCGCCGACGTGGCGGGCGACCCGCCGATGCGTGACCTGCTGGCTCGCGTGCGCCGCAGCTGCCTGGCCGGTTACGCGCACCAGGACCTGCCGTTCGAGCACCTGGTGACCGAGCTCGACCCGCCGCGCGACCTGGGCCGCGCGCCGCTGGCGCAGGTGCTGCTGGCGGTGCAGGACGGGCTGTCGGGCGAGGTCGACGTCGAGGGCGCCACGCTGGTCCCGGCTCCGGTGTCCGGCGGCGTGGCCAGTTACGACCTGACCCTGGATGCCCAGCTGGCGCCGGAAGGCTTCCGGCTGAACCTGGTCTACGCGACGGCGTTGTTCGAGGCCGCGACCGCCGAGGGGATCCTGGAGGACGTCGTCGCGG
Organism: Amycolatopsis sp. NPDC049688; assembly: GCF_040674975.1. Classification (NCBI taxonomy): domain Bacteria; kingdom Bacillati; phylum Actinomycetota; class Actinomycetes; order Pseudonocardiales; family Pseudonocardiaceae; genus Amycolatopsis; species Amycolatopsis sp. NPDC049688. The sequence continues at coordinate 613,663 of NZ_JBFANY010000001.1, read as the reverse complement.
TGCTGACCGCGATGGGCGACGACCTCGGCGTCCGGCTCTCGGAGCTGCCGATCGGCGCGGGCCTGGCGGCCGCGGCCGAGGTGGAGGCCGGCGAGGCCCGCCGGATCGCCGCCGAGGTGCTGGGGATCGCGTCACTCGAGCCGGTCGAGGTGACCGGCTCGGGAGGTGAGCCGGTCGCGCTCTGCCTCCGTGACGACGCTCGCCGCGCCGAGGCCCGCCGGGCCGCCTGCGAGCGCGGTTCGCTGTTCCTGGAGCTGGATCCCACCGCGCCGCCCGCCTACCTGGCTCGCCACCTCGGGCCGGCGGCGGTCCTCGTCACCGATCGCGAAGATCTGGCGGACCTGCCGGTCCCGGTGGTCCCGGAGGTTCCCCCCGGCCGCACGGACCCGGCCGGTGACCGGTCGCTGCTTCCGGCCCAGCTGAGCCGGGATCTGGTCTTCCCGCTGCGCGCCCTCACCGGCGCCGCCCCCTCCCTCGGCGTCACCGACTTCACCGGCCGTCCGGTGCTGCCGGGCGCCCGCGGCGAACTCTGGCTGTCCGGCTCCGCCGAGCCACTGCACCACGTCGACGGCGCCGCCCGGACCGCCGAGCTCCTGGTTCCCGCCCCCGGCGGCACCCGCCGCCTCCGGACCGGCCGCGCGGCACGCGTGGTCGACGGCCGTGTCGAGCTCCTCGACCCGCCGGACCTGACCGAGCTCGAAGCGGTCCTGCGCGCGCATCCGGACTTCACCGCCGCGGCCGCCGTCACCACCGGGACCGGCGAGACCGTCGCCGTGCACGCTCCCGCCGTAGTGTCCGATTTGGACAGTTATCTGGGGTCCGAGCTGCCCGCCCGGCTCCTGCCGGACCGCTGCCTCGGCGTGGCCGAACTGCCGGACACGCCCGAAGCGCTGCTCGCCGTCACCGCGCAGCGCACCAGCGGCTACGAAGGCGCCGCCCGGCCGCGCACCCACCTGGAACGGGCGATCCTCGACTGCTTCGGCACCGCCTTGGACCGCCGCGACATCGGCATCCACGACGACTTCTTCGACGCCGGCGGCACTTCGCTCACCGCGGCGCGCCTGATCGTCGCCCTGCCCGAAGCCGTCGGGATGCCGGTGCCGCTGAAGACGTTGTTCACCAACTCCACGGTCGCCGCACTCGCCGCGGCCCTCGAAGACCCCGAAGGCCCGGGCGCCCCGGACAGCGCCATGGCCACCGCCCTGCGCGACGAACAGCTGCCCGCCGCCATCACGCCGTCGGGATCCCCGCGGCCCGCACCGCCGGACGGCGGGCTCGGCTGCGTCCTGCTCACCGGCGGCACCGGCTTCCTCGGCGGCCACATGATCGCCGAGCTCCTGCGCCACGGCGCCACCGAAGTCGTGTGCCTGGTCCGCGGCGAAGACCCCGCCGAGCGCCTGGCCGCGAACCTCGCCGGCTACGACCAGGACGTCGACGCGGCGAAACTCACCGTCCTGCCCGGCGATCTCACCCTGCCCCGCTTCGGCCTGGACGAAGCCGGGTTCGCCGAGCTCGCCGACCGCCTCGACGTCATCTACCACTGTGCCGCGCACATGAACTTCATCCTCCCCTACCGCGTGCTGCGCGCCCCGAACGTCGTCGGCACCACCGAAATCCTCCGGCTGGCCTGCACCGGGCGCCCGACTCCGGTGCACTACGTCTCGACCATCGACATGCGCGTCGGCGACGTCCTGCCCGAACAGCCCGGGGCCCTGGAGGCCGGCACTTCCGACGGTTACGTGCTCAGCAAGAAGACCGGCGAGCACCTCGTCCTGGAAGCCGGGCGGCGCGGCCTGCCGGTCGGGGTGTACCGGCCGTGGCTGATCACCGGCGCCACCGGCACCGGCGCGGTCGGCGTGCGCGACCAGCTGGCGCTGTGCCTGGCCGGCAGCCTGATCGCCGGCCTGATGCCCGAGGACACCCCGATCCCGCTCCACGTGCTGCCGGTCGACCTGGTGTCCGCGGCGATCGTCCGGCTGTCGCGCCTGGCGCCCCGGCCCAACCCGGTGCACCAGTTCTACAACCCGCAGGTGGCGCCGATGAAGACGATCCACGAGCACCTCACCCGGACCGGGTACCGGTTCGACACCGTGCCCTACGCGCAGTGGCGGGTCCAGCTGGCCCGCCGCACCGCCGGCCGTCTCGACGGCCTGGCGGCCCTGCTGTCCATCGACGGCCCGATGACCGGCGACCCGGACGTCGTCGAGATCGGCAACACGCTGTCCGGACTCGGCGGCGACGCCGGCTTCCCGGACATGGACGTCGACTACGTCGCCAAGACGGTCGCCTTCCTGGTCCGGCAGGGCATGGTGCCCGAACTGAGCGCGAGCGGAGTGCACTGATGACCACCGAACCCTGGCTGCGCCGCGCCGCGGAGGCCGACGGCGGCGACGTCCGCCTGTTCTGCCTGCCCCACGCCGGTTCCGGGCCCGCCCGCTACCTGCGCTGGGCGGACCGGCTGCCCGGCGTCGACCTGGTCGGCGTCTGCCTGCCCGGCCACGAGCGCCGCGTCGCCGAGCCGCCGCTGCGCCGCGTCCCGGACCTCGTCGAGGCCCTGACCGGCGCCGTCGCGCCCCACCTCGACCGGCCGTTCGCTTTGCTGGGCCACAGTTTCGGCGGTCTGCTCGCCTTCGAGCTCGCCCGCCGCCTGGAAGCCGGCGGCGCCCGGCCCCGGCACGTGTTCGTCTCCGGGGCCGCGCCCTCGCCCACCACCGAGCCGCCGGCCGCCGCCCTCGGCGACGAAGCCTTCGTCGCCCACGTCCGCCGCCTCGGCGGCCTCGACCCCGACGTGCTGGCCCACCCCGACCTCGTCGACCTCGTCACCCCGGCCCTGCGCGCCGACTACGAGGCCGCCGAGGCGCACACCCCGGACCCCACCGCGACCGTGCGCGCCCCGATCACCGCGCTCGGCGGCCTGCACGACCCGGCGGCACCGCCGGGCGCCCTGATCGCCTGGGGGCGGCACACCACCGGCCGGTTCACCCGCGTCACCCTGCCCGGCGGCCACTTCGCCCTGTTCGACCAGGAGCACAACGTGCTCCGCACCGTCCGGACCACCCTGGCCGCGCACGCGACCAGTGCGCATCTGAAGGAGGCAGCACGTTGAGTCCCTCGAGAAGGAAGTCGACACCGCGGGGCCGGCTCGGCCTGCACTCGGCCTCGCTGGCCGGCGCGCTCGCCCTGGCCGTGGTGGTCCTGCAGGTGTCGGTCGCGGGCGCCGGCACGCTCCCGCCGCTGGGCGCGGCGGTCAACCCCGGTACCGGCGTGTGGGTCACCGCCGGCCAGGGGAACCCGCCCCACGACCAGACCCTGTCCCTGCCCGGCCTGTCCGGCAGCGCCACCGTGGCGTTCGAGGCGGACGGCACCGCGCACATCGCCGCCGGTACCGACGCGGACATGTACCGGGCGCTGGGCTACACGCACGCCCGCTTCCGGCTGTTCGAAATGGACCTGGCCCGGCGCCAGGCCGAGGGCCGGCTGGCCGAGACCACCGGCGACCCGGCCGCGCTGAACTCCGACAAGTACGAGCTCGACCTCGGCCTGCTGCGCGCGGCCCAGCGCGACTGGACCGCGATGGCGGCCGGTTCCCCGGCCCGCGCGGTGCTCACTGAGTACGCCGACGGCGTCAACGCCGCCATCGCGCAGCTGAAGCAGGACAACGCCCTGCCGCTCTACTACAAGCTGATGGACTTCCCGGTCGAGCAGTGGACGCCGGTCGACAGCCTGGCCGTGCAGCGGCTGGAAACCCAGACGCTGTCCTTCGACCCGCTGCCGACCGCGTTCAGCTACATCGCCGGCGCCTTCGGCGAGCAGAAGTTCGAGGAGCTCTACCACGCGGTCGGGCAGAACCCGCAGTACCCGTACGACCCGGGCCCGTACCGGAAACTGCCGTTGACGCCGATCCCGGCGCGCAACGACGGCGCCCCGACGCCGCCCGCGGGCACGACCGGCGGCGGAGGCACGCCGCAGGCGCCCTCCGGTGGCGCGGCGCCCTCGGACGGGTTCGCGGCCGGGACCTCGCCGCAGGCGATCGAGGCGTCGGCGCAGTTCCAGGACCGCATCGCCCAGCTGCCCGCGAACGCCGTGCACACCATCGGCAACAGCAACGCGTGGGTGGTCTCCGGCCAGCACACCGCGTCCGGCAAGCCGATCCTGGCCTCCGACCCGCACCTGAACCTGACCGTCCCGTCGATCTGGTACCAGGTGGAACTGCGCTCGCCGGGCTACCAGCTGGCCGGGGTGACCGTGCCGGGGATCCCGGCGGTGCTGGGCGGCAAGAACCAGCACATCAGCTGGGGCCTGACCAACTCCCAGCGGCCGGGCACCTTCTACTACCTGGAGAAGACCGACGCGGCGCACCCCGACCAGTACTTCTGGAACGGGCAGTGGCGGCCGATGACGAAGATCGTCAACAAGATCAAGCAGCACGACGGCTCGACGGTCGAGTACCCGACCCGGATGACCGTGCACGGCCCGGTGATGACCGTGCAGGGCGTCACCGCCGCCGTGTGGTTCACCGGGACGCTGCCGAGCGACAACTTCGACAGCATGCTGGCGCTGGAGAAGGCCACCAGCTTCGACCAGTTCCACCAGGCACTGCGCGGCTGGAACACCCCGGCGCAGAACTTCGCCTACGCCGACGACGCCGGCAACATCGGCATCGTCAACGCCGGGCTGCAGGCGCAGACCCCCGAGGGCTGCCTGCCGTTCCTGCCGATGTCCGGGACCGGGGAGTGCGACGTCACCGGGAGCATCCCGTTCGAAGCGCTGCCGAGCACGTACAACCCGCCGTCCGGGTTCGCGCAGACGGCGAACCAGCGCGAGGTCGGCACCGACTACCCGTACTACTACGGCCGCGGCTACGACTTCTTCGACCAGGGTTGGCGGTCCACCGAGATCACCAAGGCGCTCACCGGCACCACCGGCGTGACCTCGCAGCAGATGCAGGACCTGCAGATGTCCATGGTGGACGACGTGGCCCGCGCGCTGCTGCCGACCGTGCTGAAGGACCTGCAGGCGGGGTCGTGGGACCCGGTGCAGGCGCAGGCGCTGGAGGCGCTGAAGAACTGGGACTACACGCTGACCGCCGACTCCGCCGCGGCCACCGTCTGGGGCCGGTTCATGGTGCTCTACGGGTACGCGGTGTGGCACCCGGTGTGGCAGCAGTACAAGATCCCGGCGCCGCCGCGTGACGTGTTCACGCCGCGGACCAACGACAGCACCTACGCCGTCGACGGGCTCAACGGGCTGCTGATCAACCTGAGCATCGGCGACCCCGCCAACCCGCTGTTCGCCCCGCCGGGTGCGGGCACCCGCACCGCACCCGAGGTGATGCGGAAGGCCTTCGCGGCCGCGGTCGCGGACCTGCAGGGCAAGCGCGGACCCGACGTGCGCACCTGGAAGCTGGGCGACGGCCACAAGGTGATGATCGCCTCGCTGCTGCAGTCGCCGGTGCTGGACCTGGGGCCGTTCGCCTCCGGCGGCAGCGGCCGCACGATCAACTCCGTGGTCAGTGCCGCGCCGGTGCGGCACGGCAAGCCGCTCACCGGCGTGGCCGTCGGCGGCGCGAGCTGGCGCATGGTCGTCGACTGGGGCACCGGGCAGTCCGTCGGGATCTATCCCGGCGGCCAGAGCGAAAACCCGGCGTCCCCCTGGTATTCCGACCGGCTCGCCGACTGGTTCGCCGGACGCAACCGACCGATCCTCGAGGGCGAACCCGCCCTGGCCGCGACGAAGGGGCGGACATGGACACTCAATCCCTGACCGGGCAGCTGCCCGGCCGGAGCACCACGGCAACGGAAACCGGCACCGCGACGCGCAGCCGGACCTGGGTCCGCGTCCTGGCCGTCGCCGCCGCCGGCGTCGTCCTGGACTGGGGCGGCAACCAGCTCGGCTGGTGGTGGGTCACGGTGCTGACCGGCGTCGCGGCCGCCCTGCTGCTGCGCGGCCGCGCGCTGGCGGTGTTCACGCTGGCCGTGCCGCTGCTGAGCTGGGGCGGCGAGCTGTTCCGGCTGTGGACCACGACCGACACCACACGGATCTCCCGCGTCACGATCGGCCTGGCCGGCGTCAGCGACGACGCGGCGTGGCTGGGCTACGTCCTGACGCTGTTGTACGCCGTCCTGCTGTGTGCCGCCGGGGCCTGGGTGGCCGCGGCGGCCCGGCAGGTGGTCCGCACGGCCCGGGCGGCGCGGCGCAATCCCATCGAGCAGAAGGAGACGCTCAGCGATGTCTGACGACGAGGACACCCGCGAGTACGCGGTCGTGATCAACCACGAGGAGCAGTATTCGATCTGGCCGGCCGGCCGCGAGCTGCCCAGCGGCTGGACGGAGGTCGGCGTCCGCGGCCCGAAGCGCGACTGCCTGGACCACATCGAACGGGTGTGGACCGACATGCGGCCGAAGAGCCTGCGCACGGCGATGGCCGCGGCCCAGTCGCCGGGAGCGTGAGGATGCTGCGCTACAGCCGGGCTTACCCGCCCGAGGCGGTCCGGGCGTTCGAGCCGGCGTCGGACTGGGTCGCCACGCACGCCGCAGAGGGACCGCTGTTCCTGTGGGATGACTTCAGCGTCACGGCCGACGCGTTCGCCGACGAACCGGCGTACCGCGACGAAAGCGCGGAATGGCAACGGTTCTGCCGCGAGCAGCTCCGGTTCGCCGTCCCGGGCGACGTGGGGTGATCGGGTGGCGGCGCCGGTGCGCCGCCACCCCCGTTTTTTCCGGGACCGCCCGAGGAGACCGCCGATGAGTGCCGACCACGAAACCACGGCCGCGAAGGACGTCGAGCCCCGCCCGTCGCCCTTCGCCCCGTTCCGCCGCCGCGCCTTCCGGATCCTGGTGGCCGGGCAGTCGCTGTCGACGCTCGGCGACATGGTGTACCTGGTCGCCCTGCCGTTCGTGATCCTCGGCGCGGGCTACGCGACGACCGGCCTGAGCATCACCCTCACCGGGTTCGGGGTGGCCCGCATCGTCACGGCGCTGCCGGGCGGCGCGCTGGCCGACCGGTTCGGCGCCCGGCCGGTGATGCTGGGCGCCGACCTGGCGCGGTGCGCGGCGCTGACCACGCTGACCGTCGCCGCCGTCCGCGGGGCACCGGGGCTGGGCCACCTGGTCGTCACCGGGATCGTGCTCGGCGCCTGCGAAGGCGCCCACATCCCCGCGTACCGCTCGATCACCCCGGCGCTCGTGCCGGACGCGGAACTGGCGGCGGCGAACTCCATCGGCATCGCGGCCAACCTGTTCGCGAACGTGATCGGGCCGCCGATCGGGGGTGTCCTGGTGGCGCTGGTGGCGCCGTGGCCCGCGATCGGGGCCGACGCCGCTTCCTTCGCCGTCTCCGCGCTCGCGCTGCTGGCCATCCACCGGGTGCCGGCGCCACCGGAGCGCCCCGCGGCCGCGGGATCCGGGTCCCTGCTGGGTTTCGTCCGTTCGTCGCCGTTGTACCGCACGGTCCTGCTCATGACGGTGGTCCTCGGCGCCTCGGTGGGCGGGACGCTGGAGGTGGCGCTGCCGGTCCTGGCCGGCACGCGTCCCGGCCTCGGCCCGGCGGGCTACGGCTGGCTGATGGCGGCCCTGGGGATCGGCATGCTGGGCGGCGGCGCCTCCGCGGGCGCACTGACCCACGGCCGCCGCCAGGGCCCGCTGGTCATCGCGGCTCTGGCGGTCAACGGCGGCCTCCTCGCCGCCCTGCCCCACGTGGGCGGCCTCGTCCCGATGGCGGTCACGATGGCGGTGGTCGGTGCCCTGGACGGGGTGCTGGCGGTCCTGGTGATGACGGCGACCCAGCGGATGCCACCCCCGCGGCTGCTGGCCCGCGCCCAGGGGCTGATCAGCCTGGTCACGTTCGCCATGTTCCCGCTGTCGGTCGCGGTGGCCGGGCTGGTGCTGCACCGGTGGTCCCCGGCGGCGATGTTCCACCTGACGGGTCTCGGCTTCGCCGCGGTGGCCGTGTGCGGGCTCGCCAGCCGCAGCCTCCGCCGCCTCTGACCGCCCTCACCCGAGCTCCGTGGCCGCGCGAGGCTGTTCCGCCTCACCGGGCCGGGCCTCACCGCCGCCGACCGCACCGCGCACGGACCCCGAGGCCGCGCAAGCCCTCCCGGCTGCGCGGCCGCCGGTGCCCCCTCACACGAGGCCGCGCTTGGCCGCCGCCACCCCGGCCTCGAACCGGCTCGATGCGTGCAGCCGGTCGCACAGGGCCGTCACGCGGCGCCGGTAGGTGCGCACCGAAATCTCCAGCCGGCGGGCCGCCTGTTCGTCCTTGAGGCCGGCCGACAGGCACCGCAGGATCCGGACCTCCAGCTGGGACAGCTGCGGCGGCACCACGCCGGCCGGTGACGCGGGCCGGGCCTGCTGGAACGCCCAGGCGGCCACCGCCAGCACGGCCGGTGCGCGCAGGACCGTGCGGTCCTGCCGCTGGGGGAACACCACGGCAATCGAATCGACCATGGCCAGCCAGGTCGTCAGCCCGGGCAGGATCCGCACTTCGACGCCCGGGAGATCCGCGGCGGGCGGCCGTTCGATCTGCAGCAGCTGCCCGGTCTGCGGGGATTTCCGCAACCACGACTCCTCGACCTCGTGCAGGCGGCGGAGGATTTCCCGGTCGGCGCGTTCGGCACCGGCGCCCCCTTCGGGGTCGTACCGCCCCAGCACGTCGTCGACCGCGGCGTGCAGCCGCGCGGCGAGATCGGGGCAGCCGGCTCTCTTGAGCGCCCAAGCGGTCTCCGCCGTCGGCACGTTCGCTTTTCCCAGCATCGATCCCCCTCCCCCAAGCCGGATCACCCGGCCGTTCCCGAAGATCGCCGCCGGTTTGACCGGGCAGGAAAAAGCACGAACCGCCCAAAACGGTTTTCGCAGTTCGCCGCACCCCAGCAGATCGACGATCGTAACACCACCATCGCATGGGCCGTCGACAATTCGTCGACAGTCCTTCGACGCGAACTTTGTTCCGGGAATACGCGCAATCCTTTTCCCGCCGGAAACGCCCGGTCACATCCGCCGGGCGAGATCGCGGGCGACGTCGAGCGCGATCTCCCGCGCCCGGACCGCGAGCGGGGATCCGGTGCGCCCGGCCGGCCGGTAGAGGGCCAATGAGCGGCTGGGCGACGGTTTCAGCGGGCGGATCCCGAGCTGCTCGTCGGAGAAGGCGTCGTGCGCGTGCAGGGCGAGCCACGGCAGCACCGCCCAGCCGATGCCCGCCCGCACCATCGACAGGATGGTTTCGTGTCCCGCGGTGCGGAACACGATCCGCGGCTGCGCTCCGGCCACCGCCGGTGGTGGGTGGGCGGCCAGGCGACCATCGGCACGTCGCCGAGCCGCCGCACCCCGGACCGGGCGCGGACGAGGCGATGGGCCGGGAACGGGCGCATCGCCTCGCCCGCCGCGATGAAGGTACCGTGGCCGCTGAAGGCGTGGCCGGACGTGCCCACCCGGTTCGTGCTGGGCAGCGAGGACCACTGCTTCCCGCCGGCGTTCCGGCCGCCGGGCGGCTCGGGCTCGTCGCGGACGAAATCGCCGCCGGGCACTGCGTCGCGCTCAGCCGTCCCGCGGAGCCGGCCGAACTCCTCGAGCGCTACCGGGCAGGCTAGGTTGCGCGCATGAGCCTTCTCGATGACGTCGCCGAACGCGACGGCTGGCGGTGCTGGGTGTGCGACGAACCGGTCGACCCCGGGATGTCGGTGAACGACCCGCGCGGCCCCAGCGTCGACAGCCGGACCGCGGACCGGAAGGCCAAGGTCGCCGAGCGGCTCGCGCACCGCGGGTGCAACACGCGCAAGGGTGCGGTCAAGGTGGTCATCCCGTGGCCGGACCGCCTGCACGTGGGCGACCCCGCGCCACTGATCACGGTGGCCGGGCGGCTGGAGCGCAAGGGCGGCCGGGAGACGGTCGCCCGCTGCCCGACCGAGCAGGACGCCCGGGAAGCGGCGGACTGGCTGGTCGATCGGTTCTCGCGGCTGGTGCCGGGGCTGCCCGTCACCGCCGGCGTCCAGCCGGGCGGCGGGCAGTTCCTCGTCGTCCTGGAGACCGGCCGCCGCTGACCGCTCGCGGCCGCGGTGGACCACGGCACCCGCGCCGTGCTAGAAGTAGAACGTGTTCCAGTTCTGCCGGTGCCGGGAGGTGCGGGGATGAGCGTCCCCACGGTGACCGAACTGCTGCTGGCCCGCGCCGGGGACGACCGGCCGGGCCTGCGGTTCGAGGACGAGACGTGGTCCTGGGCCGAGCACGTCCGGGCGTCGGCGCGGCAGGCGGCTGGCCTCCGGCAGGCGCTGCGCTGGGACGAACCACCGCACGTCGGCATCCTGGCCGACAACGTCCCGGCGTTCTCCGTGCTCCTGGGCGCCTGCGCGTTCGCCGGGGCGGTGCTGGCCGGGCTCAACCCCACCCGGCGCGGCGCGGCCCTCGCGCGGGACATCCGGCTCGCCGACTGCCAGATCGTGCTCACCGAGCCGAAGTACCGGCCGCTGCTGGACGGACTGGACCTCGGCCGGACCAGGGTGCACGACCTGGGTTCGTGGCCGGCGCCGGCGGAACCGATCGACCCCGTCCCGGCGTCCCCGGACGACCTGCTCATGCTGATCTTCACCTCCGGCACCAGCGGCGATCCGAAGGCCGTGCGCTGCACGCACGGCAAGATAGCGTTTCCCGGGGCGATGCTCGCCGAACGCTTCGGGCTGTCCACATCGGACACGGTCTACGTCACGATGCCGATGTTCCACTCCAACGCCATCATGGCCGGCTGGGCCGTCGGCCTGGCGGCGGGCGCGGGCATCGCCCTGCGCCGCCGCTTCTCCGCGTCCGGTTTCCTGCCCGACGTGCGGAAGTTCGGCGCGACCTACGCCAACTACGTCGGCAAGCCACTGTCCTATGTGGTCGCGACGCCCGAGCGCCCGGACGACGCGGACAACCCGCTGCGCCTCGTCTACGGGAACGAAGGCGCGGCCGCGGACCTGCTCGCGTTCGAGAAGCGCTTCGGCTGCAAGGTCGTCGACGCGTTCGGCTCCACCGAGGGCGGCGTGGGGTTCGCCCGCACCGACGACACCCCGCCCGGCTCACTCGGCCGGCCGGCCGCCGACGTGGCCATCCTGCACCCGGAGACCGGCCGCCCGTGCCCGCCGGCCGAGTTCGCTCCCGACGGCCGGCTGGCCAACGCCGGCGAAGCCGTCGGCGAACTGGTCAACACCGCGGGCGCCGGCTGGTTCGCCGGGTACTACCGCGACGCGCAAGCCGACGCGGAGCGCCTGCGCGACGGCCGGTTCCACACGGGCGACCTGGCCTACGCCGACGCCGACGGCTACTGCTACTTCGCCGGACGGCTCGGGGACTGGCTCCGCGTCGACGGGGAGAACCTCGGCACGGCCCCGATCGAGCGCATCCTGCTGCGCCACCCGTCGATCACCGACGCCGCGGTCTACGCGGTCCCGGACCCGGTGACCGGAGACCAGGTGATGGCCGCCATCGTCACCGGCGGCGCACCCCTGGACCCGGCCGAGTTCGGCCGGTTCCTCGCCGGCCAGCCCGATCTGGGGCCCAAACAGGTGCCGAGGTACGTGCGAACGGTCCAGGAACTGCCCCGGACTTCGACGTTCAAAGTCGTCAAGCGGCAGCTGTCCGCCGAGGGCCTGAACTGCGCCGACGTCCTCTGGGAACGCACCGGACGGGACATCGCCTACACGAAGGCCGGGTAGGGCGTCCCGGCTTCTCTCGTGCCGATGCACGCTCATCCGCAGAGCCATCGGAACACCCCATATCCCTGCAAAGACAACAAAACCTCGGACATCGGTCACCTGACGGATGTCTGCGCACCCGGCTCCCGAGAAACATTGCTTTACGGAGTTCACCGCTCCGGCCTCGACGACGAGGAGGAGCGATGTCTCGTGCTACCACCACCGTCTCCACCCTGGTGATCTTCGTTCTCGCCGTCAACCTGCGGCCTGCCGTGACCAGCCTGGGTGCCGCCCTTCCCGACATCTCCGTCGCCGGCAATTTCGTCGGCGCGGTGCTGGTCGCCCTGCCCTTGTGGGCCATCGGCCTCGGCGGGTGGGCGACCCCGTGGCTGTGCAGCAGGGTGGGACCGCACCGGACCGTCAGCGTCGCCCTCGTCGGGCTGGTGCTTTCGCTGGCCGGCCGGGTGCTCGGCGGGCCGGTCGAGCTGCTGGCCGGGACCGCGCTCGCGTGCCTGTCCATCGCCGTGCTCGGCACCATGTTGCCGCTGCTGGCCCAGGGTTCCGCCGCCTTCACCTTCGGGCTCGGCTTCGGGAGCACGGCCGGTGCGCTGGTCACCCCCACGGCCGTCATGACCTCGTCCTGGCGGGTGGCCCTCGGGGTGTGGGCGACCGCGGCGCTGGTGGCCCAGCAGGTCTGGCAGCGCACCCCGGGCGAATTCGGGTCGCCGCGGCCCGCCTCCGGGGCGGCGCCCGCCACCGCCCTGACCATCCACTTCGGACTGATTTCGACGGTGACGTTCCTGGTCATGGGCTGGCTGCCCGGAATTCTGCGCGACGCCGGGGTCCCGCCGACGACCGCCGGGGCGTGCCTCGCGCTGTCCATGGCCATGGGATTGCCCATGATGTGGCTGGTACCGGGCTGGACCCGCCGCTGGCGCAACCAGACCCTGCTCGTCGTCGCGCTGGCCACGCCCAACGTCATCGGGGTGGGCGGCCTGCTCATGGCCCCCGCGGCCGCGCCGTGGCTGTGGGCCGCGGCCACCGGCACCGGCATGGGCGCGCTCGCGTTCGCCCTGACCACCGTTTCCCTGCGCAGCAAGGACAGTTCCCTGTCGCTGTCCGCCGTGGTCCAGGGCTTCGGGTACCTCATCGCCGGCTTCGGCGTGCTGGCCTGCGGCTGGCTGCACACGAGTACCGGCACCTGGCGGACCCCGCTGCTGCTGGTACTGGCGGTCCTGATCGGCCAGGTCCTCAGCGGGCACTTCGCCGTTTCCCGCCCGACGACGCTGGTGGTGCCGCCGCTTTCCCTGCCGCGCCAGGGGGACGCGCCCGAGCTCGGGGTGTGACCCCGCGGCTCAGCCGGAGGCGGACTGGTGCCGGGCCGCCTCCCGGGCGATGTCGATGCGCGAGTGCACCTCGAGCTTGGTGAGGATGTGCGAAACGTGCGTGCCGACGGTGCGCGGGGACAGGTAGAGGCGACCCGCGATCTGCGGGTTCGACAGGCCTTCGACGACGAGTGCGGCGATCCGGCTCTCGGTCGGGGTCAGGCTGTCCCAGCCGCGCGTGGCCTTCCGGTGCTTCACCGTCGGCCCACGGCGGATGCCGAACGCGCGGAACAGGGCGCGCAGCCTCGCCACGTCCCACTGCGCGTCCAGCCCCGAGTAGAGGTCGATGGCGTGGGTGAAGGCGGCCCGGGCCGAACCGCGGTCTTCGGACCGTGCTTCGGCGAAGGCGACCGCGGCGGCTTCTAGCGCCTTGGCCCGCGACAGCGGGCGGCCCGCGTCGCGGTAGCCGTCCGCGGCCCGCAGCAGCATCGTGCCGTCCCGTTCCAGCAGCCCGCGGCAGTACAGGACGAGCGCGCGGCGGTGCGGAACCGCGGACTCGGCGCCGATCGCGCCCACCCGGGCCTCGATCTTCGCCGCGGCCCGCTCGTCGCCGATCGCCGCGGCCAGCCGGGCGGCGTCCCCCAGCAGGTCCTCCCCCGTGTCTTCGCCGGCCGGGACGGCGGTCAGCACCGCGAGCGCGCGCTCCGGGGCGCCGGCGTGCTCGAACGCGAAGCTTCTGGCCCGCACCAGCGGTTCCACGACCTCGTCGCCGATGTGTTCGGAGTACAGCGCCGCGATGTCGAGGTGCCGGCGGGCCGCCGCCGTCTCGCCGCGGTGGAAGTGGATGATCGCCGCGACCCCGTGGTCGCAGCACACCACGTTCGGCTCCTTGCGGTCGTCCGGGACGACGTCCACCTCGGCGAGCGCGTCGTCCCACCGGCCGGCGGCCAGCAGCAGCTGCCCGAGCGCGCTCTGGGCCTGGGCCAGCCGCGCGATGCTGCCGGTGCGGTCGGCCAGTTCGCGCGCCTGGCCGGCGGCGGCGAGCGCGTCGGGGTAGCGGTCGAGCGCGCCGAAGGTGACCGACTGGTTGATGCGCAGCTGCAGCGTGAGGTCGATCAGCGCGGGGTCGCCCCGCACGATCGCCATCGCGCGCTCGAACAGCGGCAGCGCTTCGGACCACTCGCCCCGCGACATCGCGACCAGGCTCAGCACGTGCAGCGCCCACCCGGTCGCCCAGCGGTCTTCGACCGGGCCGAGTTCGTCCAGCGCCGCGGTCGCGACCCGGCGTGCGGTGTCCATCTCCCCCACGTAGCGGTGGGTGCGCGCGATGAGCACCAGCAACCGGGCCCGGTGCCGCGCCTGCAGCCCGGGCTGGGTCAGGGCGTGCTTCAACGAGGCCAGGTATTCGGCGGCCCGGCCGGTCCGCCCGCGGCACTGGACGACCGTCGTGTGCAGGTCGACGCGCACGTCGGGGTCGCGCACGCGGTCCAGTGCGCGGCAGGCGATCCGCTCGGCCTGGGCGATGTTGTCCAGCTGGTAGTAGGCGTCGGCCAGCCGGCAGGCCAGCGCGCCGGTCACGGCGTCGTCGAGCGGGGTGTCCCGCACGGCCCGGCGCAGCAGGGCGACGGCGACGACGGGCGCCTGGCCGATCAACGGCATCGCCACTTCGAGCAGCCACTGCACCGCCCAGGCCGGCACCGGCACCCGGCTGTCCGTTGTGGACACCATGGGCAGCAGCTGCCGGGCGACCCGCTCCACCGGGGCCTTCGCCTCGGCCAGCGCCCACGCCGCGTCCTGGTGCCAGGCGATCCGCACCGCCGTCGGCATTTCGTCGTACAGCGCCCCGCGGATCAGCGGGTGCCGGAACTCCAGGTCGTCGCCCGCCGCCACCAGCACCCCGGCGGCGCGCGCCTCGTCGAGGGCGGGCAGCAGGGCGGCGAGCGGGGACTTCGTCACCGTCACCAGGTCCTCGACCGAGAAGCCGACGCCGAGCAGCGCCGCGGCCCGCAGCACGCCCAGCGTCGATTCGGAGAGGAAGCCCAGCCGGTCCGCGATCGCTTCCGGCAGGGAGTCCGGCGTGGCCGCACCGGTCAGCTCCACCACGCCCGCGGTGTCGACCTCCAGGCGCGAGCTCCGGGCCAGCGCGTCGACCAGTTCGGTGAGGTACAACGGGTTCCCGGCCGCGCCGTCGGCCAGCCGCGCCAGTTCGGCGCCCGGTTTGCCGCCGGCCAGCGCGGCCACCAGCTCGAGCACCGCCGGATCGGCCAGCCTGCCCAGCCGCAGCCGCTCGCCCGGCCCGACGATCCGGAAGAGCGAGCGCAGGTCGTCGCGGCGCGGCACCGGGCGCAGCACGCCGACCAGCAGCAGCGGCAGCTGCCGGACCGAGCGGGCCAGCCGGCTCCACACCGCCACCGTCGTGCGGTCGGCCCACTGCAGCTCGTCGACGACCAGCACGGCCGGCTCGTCCTGGCAGAGCTCGTCCACCAGCGCGATCAGCTGCTCGGCGGCCGCGGCGGCGAGGTCGGCGCCCTTGCCCGCGACGGCGCCGCCGCCCAGCAGCTCGGAGATGGCGTCACGACGGGGATCCCGGGTGACCGGGGTGATCTCCAGTGCGTCCAGCAGCGGCAGCAGCGGCAGCGCCTGCCCGAGTTCGTCGCCGGCGCCCCAGTACACCTGGCAGCCCGCCTCGGTGGCGGCCACGCAGGCGGACCGGACCAGCGCGGACTTGCCGATCCCGGGTTCGCCGTCCACCAGCACGGCGCGGCCCCGGCCGTCGGCGACGTCACGGATCCAGCCGACCAGCCGGGACAGTTCGTCGTCCCGGCCGACCAGCAGCTCTGTACCCTCCGTGAGCGGTCGCACACGGCGATTTTAGAAGTAAAACCTGTTCCCCAACAAGAGGTGCACCCGGTCAGGGCGGAACTTCTACCGTTAGTCGAGACTTCGGCTCGGGGAAACATCCCATTCGATAAATGCGCCGATTCGTGATCCGGGCGTGATTCCACCGCGGGGTCGCGGAAGCTCGGGATCCGCTCGCCCCGGCCCGGACAAACGACCGGACGGCGGGGGTTGCCCCCGCAAAGTCCCTTGTCGGCAAGAACATCGGCCTCACATCCGCAGCCGGGACGGCTTCCCGGCCGCAGCAGGCCGCCGCAGGGAAGCGGGGGTGTTCGACGTTTTCGACGCCACCGGGGCGCCTCTTGCCCCCACCGCAAACGACCTTCGCGCGAATACGGGCGGTGACGACGGCCGGATTCGATATTGCCGGACCGTCCTCCCCGGATTTGCCGTGGTTCCGTTGTTTTCCGCGCCGCCGCGCCGTCCCCGGCTACGGTTTCCGCACCCCGCCGGACCGGTTCACGCACCGTGACGGCCGGCCGCGGCCCGCGGCCGGACCGGTCCAGACCAGCAGCCGCGCCCGCCGTCCCACCGGCCCGATCCCCCGGTCCGGACGGGCCGCCGTCCGGAATCGGTGGCTCGTGAACCTTTCCGCCGCGGCAATTCGTAGCGCTCCTCGATATCGGCGGACAAAGCACAAGATCGTCGATCACGTATCCGTGCCGCCATTCTGGTGAAACCCTGCCTCCGGCGCACATCACGCATTGTCAAGCGCAGGACGGGTGCCTACAGTGGCCAGCTTGATGCCGGGGAGTGAATCACCCACCTGTCCGGTATTCGGTACACCGACTCTCATCTCCTTCGAGGAGCATGCCTTGTGTTTGGAATCGTCAGGAGCAGTCGCCGGGGTCGCGCTCGCCACGCCGTGCTCGCCCTTGCGGCCCTCACGGCCGTCTCGGGCTGCGGCGCGCTCGGCGCGGACAGCTCGAGCTCCGCATCGACCGGCAGCGGCCTGGAGAAGGCGACGCTGAAGGTCTCGATCCTGCCCACCACGGACCTGGGACCGTTCTGGCTGGCCCAGGACAGCGGCTACTTCCAGGCCGAGGGCCTCACCGTCGAGTCCGTCGTCGCCGCCAGCGGCCAGGCCTCGCTGGCGAAGTCGATCTCGGGTGAGGCCGACATCGCGTTTTCGACCTACCCGCCGTTCTTCACCGCACGCAGCAGCGGCGCCGCCGACATGGAACTGGTCGCCGACGCGACGTCGGTCAACCCGAAGTCGAATGCGATCGTCACGGTTCCGAATTCGCCGGTGAAAACAATCTTCGACCTGGCGGGCCGGAAGATCGCCATCACGGCCAAGAACACCGCGTCCGATCTTCTGACCCGTTCGGTGATGCAGGACCACAACGTGGATTACGGCAAGGTGAAATGGGTGCTGATCCCGTTGCCGAACATCGCGGCAGCACTGCAGCAGGGTGAGGCCGACGCCGCGTACCTGCCGGAACCGTACGTCACGCAGGCCGCCAAGACGGCCGGCGCGATCCCGGTGGTCGACATCAACACCGGCGCCACCCAGGACTTCCCGCTGACCGGCTACGGCGCGACGAAGACCTGGGTGCGGGAGCACCCGAAGACGCTCGCCGCGTTCCAGCGGGCGATGCAGAAGGCCACCCACGAGGCCCTGATCGACCGCGCCAAGGTCGAGCCGCTGCTGGTACGGTTCGCCAAGATCGACGAGGACACCGCCAAGCTGCTCACGCTGCCGGGGTACGGCTCGATCCTGGACGCCCGCCGCCTGCAGCGGGTGCCGGACCTGCTGCTGCAGCTCGGCGCCATCCCGTCGCCGATCGACGTGAACTCGATGATCGCGCCCCAGGCCGGCAGATGATGACCCGGTGGTGACCACCCCTCGTCCCGCGCTTGACCTTGACACTGTGACAAGGTCTTCACTGCGGGGAGGAGGTGGTCACCATCAACCGCACACCCGAAACGCCCCTGCTCGACGCGCTGGGCGCCGCGAACCCGTCGGCCCGGCTCCAGGCCGCGCTGGCGGCCGGCACCCAGGCCGACCCGGGGCTCGCCGGCCCGCTCGTGGCCCGGTGCGCCGTGGAGCCGGACTTCTTCGTGCGCGACATGCTCACCTGGGCCCTGACCCGCCTGCCGGCGGAGGTCACCGTGCCCAGGCTCGTCGAGGAGCTCCGGTCCCGGCGCGCGCAGGCCCGCAGCCAGGCGCTGCACACGCTGTCCAAGATCGGCGACCGGACGGCGTGGCCGTCGATCACCCGGTCGTTGCTGCACGACCCGGACGACGAGGTCGCACGCAGCGCGTGGCGGGCCGCCGTCGTCCTCGCGCCGCCCGGCGCCCGGGGCGAGCTGGCGGCGGATCTGGCGCACCAGCTCGGCCGGGGTGACCGGGCCGTGCAGCTGAGCCTGAGCCGGGCCCTCGTCGCCCTCGGCGACGCGGCCGAGCCGGCCCTGCGGCCGGGTCTGGCGAGCCCGGACGAGGGCGTGCGCGCACACGCCCGGGCCACGCACCGGCTCCTGCAGGATCCGGACGCGGCTTTCGACCTGGCCGTCGACGAGGCGAAGCGGATCGTCGCGCTCGGCCCGGACCGGGCCGCGGAGACCGCGTGCTGATCGGCGAGGTGGCCCGCCGGTCCGGGGTGAGCACGCGGATGCTGCGGCACTACGACTCCCTCGGGCTGGTGCGGCCGACCGGCCGCACCGTCGGCGGCTACCGCGAGTACTCCGAGGCGGACATCCGCCGGATCTTCCACGTCGAAGGGCTGCGCTCGCTGGGGATGTCGCTGCGGCAGGTCGCCCGGGCGCTGGCGGATCCCGCGTTCACGCCGTCCACGCTGGTCGGCGACCTCATCCGGCGGACCGAAGACCGGTTGCGGCGGGAACAGGAGCTCCTGGAGCGGCTCCGGGCGATCGACGCCTCGGAGCCGTCCGGCTGGGACGGCGTCCTGCACGTCGTCGAGCTCCTGCACGGGCTCGATTCGCCCAGTCCGTCACGACGGCAGCAGGCCGCGCTGGCGCCGATCGAGGACGTGCCGCTGCTGGCCAAGGCGGTCCTCACCGAGGCGCACCCGAACGTCGCCGGCGCCCTGCGCTGGGCCCTCGCCCGCGCGGGCGCCGACGGCGTGGCGGGCGTGGCCGCCGGGATGCGCTCGGACGACGCCGCCGTCCGCCGCCGCGCGGTGCGGGCGATCGCCGAGCTCCCCGGCGACGAGGCCACCGCGATCCTCGCCGGCGCCCTCGACGACCCGGACCCGGACGTCCGCCGGCACGCCGCACTGGCCGCCGGCCGGCGCGGCACGACCGCCGCCGTCGACGTCCTCGTCGCCATGGTGGCCGAGGGCACCAACGACGTCGAAGCGGCGGAAGTGCTCGGCACGCTGGCCGGGGATCCCGGGCAGGGCGAACGGATCCTGGACGCGCTGGCCGGGGAACTCACCGGGGGCGCGGCGGTGCGGATCCGGGTGGCCCAGGCGCTCGCGGAACTCCCGGGGCCGCTCCCGCTGGCCCTGCTGCGGCAGCTGGGCGACGACGAGGACCGGGCGGTCGCGCTCATCGCGTCGGCCCTCGCGGACGCGCTCGGCGAGCGGCCTGCGCCGTGAGGGTGCCGGCGGGGACGCCGGTCAGCAGGGGCCGATCGAGGACGCCTGGTCGTTCGGGTTCTTGCCGACGTAGCTGGAGGCCGTGCCCGCGGACATCAGCGTGGCGTCGCGGCCGACGTAGTCCTCGTTCCAGTACCAGCAGTACACCTGGCCCGTGTTGTTGACCCACGAGCTCAGCTGGTCGGACCACGTGCCGTCGTTGTTGTTGTGCTTGGAGCTGCGGCAGCCGGGGCATTCGTACGCACGCAGGTCCGCGTAGGCCGCGCCGGCCGGGATGGCCAGTACCGTTCCCCCGAAGTCCTTGTGCTCGTAGAGGCAGACGGAATTCGCCGGGCACGAGGCGAGCACCGAGGCCGGGATCGCGGACGCTGCCGCGATACCCGGAACAGCCAGGAAAACGGCGGCGCCGATGCCCGCGAGAGCGGCGATGCGGGTTCCGAATTTCGACATCTGCTATTACTCCCCTTTGGTGGCCGGTGATGTCGGCGAGCCTAACCGTCACCACAGGGGAATTGCGTTGTCACATCTCGCAAAACCCGATCACCGCAGTTGGCACGACGCGCAATCAGGCGTAGGCACCGGCCTGCAGGCGGGCGACGGCCGCGGTGAGGATGCGGATTCCCTTCGCCGAACCGGGGTCGATGCCGGTGACCTCCCGCACCCGCCGGAGGCGGTAGTCGAGGGTGCGCGGGTGGACGTGCAGCCCGACGGCGGCGCGGAGCCGGTTCATGTCGTTGCGGTAGTAGGCGTCGAGCGTCGCCACCAGGTCCGGGCCGTTCGCCAGCCGCCGCGCCACGTCGCGCAGCCACTGGTCCACCTCGGGCACCCGCACGACGCCGAGCTCGACGAAGACGTCCCCGATCCCGGACAGCACCTGCGGAACCCGCTGCACCGGCGCGACTTCCGCGATCTGGCGAGCCATCGACACCGTCCCCGCCAGCCGGGCCGCCGGACCGGCCGCGACGCCGACGCGGCACGCTCCCGCCACCGCCTCGGCGATGTCGCGCACCACGGCCAGCGCGTCGTCCCCCGGTGTCTCCTCCCGGGCGCAGACGGGCAGCAGCACGAGCAGCTCGTCCGGGCGGCGCCAGGCGATCGGCACCGTGTGCAGCTTGAACACCGACTCGACGAGGTCGTCGGCGTCGTCGTCCCGGCCCGGCGGGCGGCCGGGGAACCGCAGCACCACGGCGACGTAGTGGTCGTGCAGGCAGACACCGAGGTCGTGCGCGAGGCCGGGCGCCGACAGGTCGCCGGCCAGCAGCAGGTCGACGAGGTCGTGCAGCCGCTTGCCCACCGAAAGCCGCAGCCGCTGCACGGCCAGGTAGCCGTCGAGGTAGCAGCCGCTGCCCCGGGCCCCCTGCGCACCGAACCAGGCTGTGAGGCGGAGCAGTTCTTCGAGGTCGTCCCCTTCGGCCACCTCGTTGATTTCGTGCAGCATCAGGGTGGCGTGCAGGGCGAGGACGTGCTGCGCCGCGCCGGTGGACAACCCTTCTTCGGCCCGTTTCCGGCCGATGTCCCCGATGAACGCCAGGTCTTCGTCGGAAAGGCAGCGGCCGTCCCGGACCAGTTCGACGGTGTGCCGGCGGAACCACACCGCGTAATCCAGCATTTCGGCCCGCGATCGCGGATTTTCGGCCCGCATCCGGTATTCCGGCAGCTCGCGTTCATAGGCGGTCAGCTCGGCGCGCGCGTTGGCGTCCGAGCGTTTCATCAGTTCTTCGAGCAGGCCACTCATCCCGATCCGTCCTCCCCGTCAGACGATCAGAGCGGCTCGACCCGGCCGAGGTCCGGCACCGTCGGCCCCCCGCCCGTCCATCGACGGGCGATGTCGTTCCGTTACGGGCGGGGGTCGAGGATCTCCGTCGGCAGTCCCAGCTTTTCGACGATCCGCGCGACGGCGTCACCGAGCCGCACGAAGTCCTCGCCGAGGGGATCGACCACCAGGCGGCGCACGGTCGCGACGTGCGCCGGCGCCGACGCCGCCAGGTGCGCGCGGCCGGCGTCGGTCAGCGTCGCGGTCGTGAACCGGCGGCCCTGGCCGGTGCAGACCCGGCGCGTCACCCAGCCCCGGTCCTCCAGGCGCGCCACGGCGTGCGAAATCCGGGGCAGCGATCCGTTGGCCATCTCCGCGATTTCGCTCATCCGCAGGGTTTCCTCCGGCACCGCCGACAGCCGGGCCAGGATCATGTAGCCCAGCAGCGTCAGGTCGGCGTCGCGCAGCAGCTGGCTTTCCAGCGCCCCCGGCAGGGTGAGCAGCACTTTCGCCAGGGTGATCCACGCCCGCCGTTCGTCTTCGGCGAGCCAGCGCACGGGCTCCTCTTCGCTCACAGCCTTGACTTTAACACGCAACCCAACCTACCGTTTGGGTTGAACACGCAACCCAAGGAGGAGCGATGTCGACCACCCCCAAACCCACCGCGATCACGGCTCTGCGCCTCGGCTTCGCGCTCCTGGCGGCGGCCGCGGTGAACACGGTCATCGCCCTCGGGGCGCTGTCACTGGACGACGGCGGCATCGGCATGGGCCTGTCCCCCGCGTCCTACCTGCCCGCCACGGCGGTCGGCCTGCTGCTGGGCACGGTCGGCTGGTTCGTGATCGCCCGCCGGGCGCCGCAGGCGCTGCGCGTGGTGGTCCCCGCGGTCCTCGTCCTGACGTGGGTCCCTGACCTGCTCCTGTTCACCGCGGGCGCCACGGCCGCCAACGTCTTCGGGCTGATGCTGATGCACCTCGTCGTCACCACGGCGGTGGTCGCGGCCCTGCGCCCGACCCTCCAGCCGGCCGGGCACGGCGTCCAGACGGTCCGGACCACCGAATAGCCGAGTGATGCCCGGTCACGCGATGTTCGCTCAGGCCGCGGCGCGCTCGGCGAGCGGACGGCGGCGCAGGCCCGGGTCGTGTACGGCCGGCGGCTGGTAGTTCTGGTCGAGCGCGCCGATGTTGGTGCCGGGCGGCACGATTTCGTCGATGCGGTCGAGGACGTCGTCGGTGAGCCGGACCTCGAGGCCGGCCAGCAGGTCGTCGAGCTGGGGCATGGTCCGCGGGCCGAGCAGCGCACTGGTGACGCCGGGGTGGGCGATGACGAAGGCCATCGCGAGGTGCGTCATCGGCAGGCCCGCTTCGGCGGCCAGCGGGACGAGCTGCTCGACGACGTCGAGCCGGCGTTCGTCGCTGAGGTGCTTGAGCAGGTGGGCCCGGCGCAGGTCGTTCCGCTCGCCCTTGCGGACGCGCCCGGTGAGCAGGCCCTGGCCGAGCGGGCCCCAGATCAGCGTGCCCATGCCGAAGCGCTGGGCCAGCGGCAGCACTTCGCGTTCGACGCCGCGGTTGAGGATCGAGTAGGCCGCCTGCTCGGCGCGGAACCGCGCCAGGCCGCGCCGTTCGGCGACCCACTGGGCCTCGACGAGGTCGGACGCCAGGCTCTGGGACGTGCCGATCGCGCGGACCTTGCCGGCGCGGAGCAGGTCGGTGAGCGCGGAAAGCGTTTCCTCGACGTCCGTCGCGGGATCGGTGCGGTGCAGCTGGTAGAGGTCGATGTGGTCGACCTGCAGGCGCCGCAGCGAGTTCTCGACGGCGGTGGTGATCCAGCGCCGGGACGCGCCTTGGTGGTGCGGGTCGTCGCCGACCTGGCGGCCGAACTTGGTGGCGAGCACGACGTCGTCGCGGCGGCCTCGCAACGCCTTGCCGACGACCTCCTCGGAGTCGCCGTAGGCGTCGGCGGTGTCGATGAAGTTGATCCCCGCGCCGAGCGCCTTGTGGATCATGCGGGCGGAGTCGTCCGGGTCGGGATTGCCGAAGGACGTCGCGAACATCATCGCGCCGAGCGCGTACGGGCTGACCTTGATCCCGGTCCGGCCGAGGGTGCGGTACTGCATGGGTTCTCTCCCGCCGAGGTGCCGGCCGGCGCGGATGCCGTACGCTGGCCGTAAGTGGAAACCTATTCCGGAACTATACGGAAAGGGTTTCCGGTTATGCAACCGAGAGGGGCGAAGTGACCCAGGAGACCCGACGGCGGCGCGCCGACGCCCAGCGCAACGTCGAGGCCCTGATCGAGGCGGCGCGGACGGTCTTCGACACCTCCGGCGTGGACGCCCCGGCCAAGGAGATCACCGACCTCGCCGGAGTCGGCGTCGGCACGCTGTACCGGCACTTCCCCCAGCGCTCGGACCTGGTCAAGGCCGTCGTGCGGACCGGGATCGACGCCGTCGCCGACGCCGGCCCGAAGCTGAGCGCCGCCCACCCGCCGGAGCGGGCGCTTTCGCTCTGGATCGACCGGTTCGTCGAACTCCTCGAGACCAAACGCGGGCTCGCCTCGGCCCTGCACTCGGGCGATCCGGCGTTCGAAGGGCTGCCCGGCTACTTCATGGAGCGGCTGGGCCCCACGCTCACCGCCCTGCTCGACGCGGCGGCCACCGACGGCGCGATCCGCGGCGACCTCGGCGCCGAAGACCTCCTGCACGCGATCGCCTCGTTGTGCCGGCCCGTACCCGGCCGCGAGCCGGCGCACGGCAGGCGCATGGTCGCCGTCCTCGTCGACGGCCTCCGCCACGGCGCCGGCTGAAGGGCGGCGACGAGGCGGACGACCGCACGGTCGTCGTGAGCCAGGCGCCGGAGACGGCTGCGCGAGCGTCGCCGGTGAACGCGCCCACGACCTGACCCGCGCCCTTCGTCCTTCCCCGGTCAGCGGACCTGCGCAGCACCGCTCACCGACACCACCGTCCGGGAGCCCAGCCGCCCCTTCCCGGGCTCCCGGGTGACCTGCCCGGCCGCCACCGCGGCCGTCAGCGCGCCGAGGGCATCCTCGGCGCGGTAGATCGTCTCGAGCAGCGTGAACCGCTGCAGCTCGGCGACCGGGCCCGGGCCCCGCCGGTCCAGTTCCGCCAGCAGCGCCCGCCGCAGCGGCAGCAGCTGCGGCGTGAGCGAGATGTCGACCAGCGTGCCCTCCGCGTCACGCGGGTCGCGGTAGCGGATGCCCGCGAACTCGTCCACCGCCCACAGCTCGTTCTTGAACGTCGCGAGGTGCCGGCTGTCGGCCGTCGCGAAGACCAGCGTCCGCGCCTGTCCCGTCCCGGCCACCAGGTCCACCGCCACCCCGCAGCCGAGGCCCGCCGCCCGCAGCCGCTCCCGGTGGTCCGTGCCCGGCTCCGCCGTGAGCAGGACCTCGTGCGCCTTGCCCCGTACCAGGGACGACGGCCATTCGCCGGACAGGTGGGCCAGCATCGGCCCCGGCACCTCGACGTCCCGGAGCCCGGCCGCGGTTCGGACCGCGAGCCCCTCCGGTGCCCCGGCCGGCGCCGGCCGGCCCACGACCACCGCCGTCAGGTGGTGGCCGGCGAGCCGGTCGGCGAACTCGCCGAAGACGCGGAAGGCGTCGGCGGCGAAGTCCCCGCACTCGACGTACGTCCCGCCGCGCTGCGACCGCAGCACCGTCGCCGTCCACGCGTCGAGGTACCGCACCAGCACGTCACGCTCGACGGAAACGTGCGGGTCAGGACGCCGGACGCGCTCGGCCACGCTTCCGGTTGTACCGCACCCGCTCTCCCGCCACCAGAACCCTTCCGGGCGCCTTGCCCGTCGCGTTGCTTTGTTCTATAACTACTACAACAGAGCAACAAGGGAGCGGCCCGTGATCATCAGCCTCGACCTGTCCGGCGACGTGCCGATCTACCAGCAGCTGCGGGACCGCGTCGTGGAGGGCATCGCGGCGGGCACGGTGCGGGAGGGCGAGTCGCTGCCGTCCACGCGGCAGCTCGCGGCGGACTTCGGGATCAACTTCCACACCGTGAACAAGGCGTACGACCTGTTGCGCCAGCAGGGTTTCGTGCGGCTGAACCGCAAGACCGGGGCCGTGATCGGCCCCACCGCCGCCGACGCGGCGTTCACGGACGGCTGGTCGGCGCGGGCGCGCACGCTGCTCGCGGAGGCCGTCGCCAAGGGTGTGCCCGCGGACGAGGTGCTGGCGGCGTGCCGTGCCCTGCTCGCGGACTTCGAGGAGCAGCAAGGGGATGAGGCATCGTGACGACGACCGGTGTGGTGGCGCACCTGGTGCTGGTGGCCCTGCTGGGGTACCTGGCGTGGCTGACGCCGGTGCTGTCCGCCCGCAGCGTGCGGTTCGGCGTGCGGGTGCCGGACGACCGGATCGAAGACCCGGTCGTCCGGCGGGAAACGGCCCGGTTCCGCACGAGTGTGCTCGCCGCCGCCGGGGTCATCGCGGTGTCCGGTGCCGGGCTGATCCTCACGGCAGGCATCGCGGTGCTGCCCGTGGCCGTGCTGGCGACGCTGGTCGTCTGGTACCTGCTCTACCTGCGGGCCAACCGGGTCATCACGGCCGCCAAGCGCGAGCAGGCCTGGTACGCCGGCGTCCGCCAGGGCATCGCGGTGGACACGTCGTTGCGCAACGACCCGCCGCGTTTCCCGTGGCCCTGGCTGCTGCTCCCGGTGCTCGTGGTGGCCGCGACGGCGGTCGTCGGCGTGCTCCGGTACCCGGGCCTGCCGGACACGCTGCCGGTGCACTTCTCCGGCGGCACCGCCGACCGGTTCGCGCCGAAGTCCGTGGGCAGCGCCTTCGGGATCGTGTTCGTCCAGGCCGTCCTGACGGTGGTCCTCTGCGTCTCCGGCGTGCTGGTGTTCCGCGGGCCGGCCGACGTCGACCCGGCGCGGCCGGCGGCGTCCGCCCGGGCGCACCGGAAGTTCGTGGCCCGGCTGGGCCGGGCGCTCATCGGGCTGGCCACCCTGATCGACCTCGGCCTGTTCGCCGCCGCCTGGGCGACCTGGGAAACCTCGCCGGACGCCGGCCTCCTGCTCCCGCTGACGATCGGGCCGGTCGCCGTCGGCGTGGCGCTGCTCGTGGCCGTCACGGCCCGGCGCCACCGCGACCGCGAGCCCGGCGAGCACACCGGCCTGTCCCACCGCGACGACGACGGCCTCTGGATCGGCGGCGTGCTCTACCGCAACCCCGACGACCCGTCGTGGTTCGTGGCCCGGCGGTTCGGCGTCGGCTGGACGGTCAACATCGGCAACCGCGTCGCCCTCGTGACCTGCCTCGCGCTGACCGCCGCGGTCGTCCTGCTCGGCCTCTTCCTGCCCTACATCATCCACTGAGCAAGGGAATCCCATGCACACCCTGCTGGCCGCGGCCCTGGTCGCCGCGACCGTCGCACCCGCCGGCGGCCTTCCGGCCACCGACCGGGAAATCACGTTCCAGTCCGGCGGCATCGCCGCCCACGGCACACTGCACGTGCCCGCGCACCGCCCCGGCGCCCGCCTCGCGGCCGCGCTGCTGCTGCCCGGCAGCGGGCCCACCGACCGCAACGGCAACCAGCTGCCCGGGTTGCGGCCGGACACCCTGGCGCTGCTGGCGGACGCGCTGGGCCGGGACGGCGTCATGACGTTCCGGTTCGACAAGTACGGCAGCGGGCCGGCGCACACCTTGCCGCCCGCCGGCGCCGGCTACGACGTGTTCATCCGCCAGGCCGTCGCCGCGTACGGAACCTTGCGCGCGCAGCCGGAGACGAACCCCTCCGCCATGCTGGTCGCCGGCCACAGCGAGGGCGGCATGAACGCGCTGCTCGCCGGCACCGCCGTGCGGCCGCGGCCGGCCGGGCTGGTCCTGATCGCCCCGCAGGACCAGCGGCTCCTCGACCTGATCGCCGCGCAGGTCGGCGCCCAGCTCGACGCCGCCCTGCCGCCGGCGGCGGCATCGGCCCAGAAGGACCTGATCGCCGCCTGGATCGCCGGTTTCCGCGCCGGACGGCCCCCCCGGCACCGACGGCATGCTGCCGTCGATCGCCGAGCTGTTCCGCACGCTCGCGGCGCAGAGTGCTTTCCTCCGCGGCGACGACGCGATCCACCCGCCGGACGTGGCCCGGAAGGTGCCGCGCGGGACGCGGGTGCTGGTGACGTGCGGGACCGCCGATCCCCACGTCCCCTGCGCCACCTTGCCACCGTTGCTGAAGGCCCTGCACGGCGAGCACCTGGCTGCTCTGGAGGGGATCGACCACCTCCTGCACCCGGCCGGCAGCCCGGTCGAAGGGCAGCCACTGGCCCCGGCCTTCCTGGCGGTGCTGCACCAGTGGGTGAGGCCCTGGTCGGCCCGGTGAAGGCGAGCGGTCAGCGGAGGTGGTTTTTCCGCCGGTGCCAGACCACGCCCGCGACGGCCACCAGCAGCACCGCGGGCAGCCCGGTGACGAGCCACCCTTCCACCGGCGCCGCGGGAACGACGTCCACGTGCGTCACGGCGGCGTGCAGCGAGTTCTGGGCCGGCGGGCCGCCGGCGCTCCCGTTCTGTTCGTGCCGGTGCGCCACGACTGCGTATTCGATGGCGGTAGGCATTCCGCAGCCCTCCTCGGATTCTCGCGAACCGCAGACCAGTGTGCCGGGGCCGCGCGGAGAACTCCAGACCCGTCAGAGTTCCCTGAGGTGCAGCAGGGACCGGACGTCCAGCTCACGCCGGACCCGGTTGCCGCGCAAGGCGTCGACCACGGTCGCGGCACCGAGCCAGGTGGCTCCGGCGTCCTCGGTCAGGAGGCGGGCGCCGTGCGCCTGCCCGCCGGTTTCGATCCAGTCGTCGACGAACAGCGCCCGGTCGCCGCCGCCGACCAGGCGCCTGCGGAAGCCGAGGCTGAGGTGGCGGTCCCGGTAGTCGGGTGGGGTGGTCCGCCGCAACCAGGCATCGCTGTCAATGCAGCCGGCCCGGTTCTTGCGGACTTCGACGAACCCGACGCCCAGGTGCAGGGCGACCAGCGGCCCGAGGAGGCAGCCACGGGACTCCGGCCCGATGACGACCGTCGGTGGCCGGTCGGCGAACAGCCCGGCCAGCGCGGGACCCAGGTTCGCGAGCAGCTCGGGACGGCGCCACCACCCCGTCACGTCGGCGTAGCGGTGCCGGTCCGGGCGGTCTCCGTGCCAGGTCAGCGCACGGCGGAGCCCGGACTTCACCTCTTCGAGCGACACGTTCGGCGACATCGGCCCATCGTCGGGCGACGCCCTCTCCCACGCAATCGGATTACGCCGCCGCGGTTTCGGAAGCGGCCGGCGTCAGGCGGCCGGACCATCCACAGTGGACACCTCCGGTGGCGCCGGCAGCGCGAGCAGAGCGGCGATCACCGACACCGTGTCCCCGCGCCGGCGCCACACCGCCTTCTCCCCCGGCCCGGTTCCCGTACGGGCCGCCGACGCTTCGAGTTCGCCGTGGATTTCGATGCGGTCGCAGAACTCCGGCCACCCGTAGGTGCCCACGATGATCGTCAGCTCGCCGTGGGCGTCGGCGATGTGCTGGAACCGGAAGCCGCGGGCGACCAGGGCGCGCAGGCCCTCCTCGGCCGTCACCCGCGGTCCCGCTCGTCCGGGGCCCGCCGGGTCTTCCCGGCCGCGGGCGGGGCGGCCGTGCTGTCCGGTGCGGCCTCCGCCCGCCGGGCGGGGCCGGGCGGGGTCCGGCCGCCGCGGGCGTTTTCGACCCAGCGCACGGTCATGCGCCGGCGGTGTCGCGACGACGGGACACAGGTCCTCCTTGGCTCGATGCGGCGGACCAGCCTTCCCGAGCGGGCCGGTCGCGCGGATTCCCGCCGGACGGGAGTTTTCGCCGGATTTTCGGCGTGATCCCACGAAAAGCCGTGATGCGCTACCGTGCTCCGTCATGGGTACCAGCGGGGCGAAACCCGGGAGCAAACCGGAGCGGGAACGGCTCCGGCACCAGCTGCTCGCCGCCGGGTCGAGCCCGGCGCGGATCGCCGCGGAAATGGCCGGCCGCTGGCAGTTCAATCCGCGGCAGGCCTGGCGGTACACCCACGGCCTGTCCCAGACGGCGGTCGCGGCCCGCTGCAACGACCTGCTCGGCGACCCGCGTGCCCCGATGACCGGCAAACGGATCAGCGAGTACGAGGCGTGGCCGCAGCGCGGCATCCGCCCCACGATCCACGTCCTCGCCCTGCTCGCCCGGGTCTACGGCACCGTGCCCCGCGCCCTGCTGGGCGAGGACGAGCTGCCGCTGCTGCCCGAGCCCGAGCGCCTCGTGCTCGACCAGCTCGCGCCGGCCGCGGAGCCCGCCGCTGCCCCGGCGCCCGGAACGCTCGACGCCGCCGCGGTCCGCGCCGCCGCCCACGCTTCGGGGGCGCACGCCGAACACGCCGAAATCACCGAGGTCGGCGCGATCACCCTCGAACAGCTGGACCACGATGTCGTCCAGCTCGCGCGCAGCTCCATCCTCGTCCAGCCCGCCGAGATCTTCGGCGAGCTCGTCCGCGTGCGCGACCGCGTCTTCCAGCTGCTGCAGCGGCGCGCCCACCCGGCCCAGCAGTCGCACCTGTACCTGCTCGCCGGCCAGACGTGCGGGCTGCTGGCCGGCGCCAGCATGGAACTGGGCTGTTACGGCGCCGCCGCCGAACAGTCGCGCGCCGCCTGGGTCTACGCGGAAATCATCGGCCACAACGGGCTCAAGGCGTGGCTGCGCGGCACGCAGGCGCTCATCGCGTTCTGGTCGGGCAACCCGCGGGAGGCGGCGCACCTGGCCAAGGCCGGCCGCGAGTACCTGCGGCACGGCACCGGCTTCGTGCGCCTGTGCAACATCGAAAGCCGCGCCTGGGCCTACCTCGGCGACGTCCGCGAGACCCACGCCGTGATCAGCATGGGCCACCGCGCCCGGGAGCAGGCCACCGAGCCCGACGAACTGCACGACCTCGTCGGCGGCGAATTCGGCTTCGACGAGGCACGGCAGTCGTTCTGCAACGCCGGCGCCTGGGTCCAGGTCGGCAAGCCGGTGCTGGCGATCGAGGCGGCCGAGCGTGCGCTCCGCCTGTACGCGACGGACGCCGAGCGCAACCGCCGCTACGGCGGCGAGGCGTCCACCCGCCTGGAGATGACCGACGGCTACCTGGCGGTCCGCGAACTCGACGCCGCCGACGCCGCGCTCGACCCGGTGATCGGCACCCCCGCCACAGCCGGCGTCGCCCACCTGAGCACCCGCCTGACCGACATCTGCACGACCCTGGACACCGCGCCCTACCGCAACTCCCGCGAAGCCCGCGAACTCGCCGAACGGATCCGCGCCCACCCGGCGCTGGCCGGTCCCTGACCGCCGGGCGTTGCAACCCGCCGCCGGAATCCGACTGTCCCGGTATGACGCGCAACGGGCTGCTCGTGGCCGCCGGGATCGCCCTGCTCGTGGCCGGGCTGGGCTGGTGGACCCTGCAGGTGACGCTGCTGGAGCCGGGCGAACGCAGCAACGCCAGCGGATACGGGCAGTTCGTGCTGGCGGCGTTCGGGGTGGTGCTGACGGTCTGGCAGGCCTTCGGCGGCAAAGTCCGGTCCGGGCGCGCCGCGGCCGACGCCGACGCCCTCACCGACACCCTCGCCGCCGTCGTCCAGCGGCAGTGGACCGCGGCCGCGACGGAACGCGGCCTGCTCCAGCCCGAACCCCTGCCGATCCGCTGGCACCTCAGCAGCCAACCGGTGGCGGCACCGCCGGCTTCGGCCACGACCCGGGGCTCCTTCCCGCCGCTGCCGGGCCTGAGCCGCACGACACCCGCCCAGCTGCGCTCGGGCACGCACCGGACGCTGCACCGCGTGTACGGCGGGCTGGCCTCCGGACGGCTGATCATCGCCGGCACCCCGGGCACCGGGAAGAGCTCGGCGGCGATCCTGCTGCTCCTGGACGCGCTGCACTACCGCAACCAGGTCGCCCCGGAGCAACGCCGTGCGGTGCCGGTCCCGTTCCTCACCACGTTGCAGGGCTGGGATCCCGAACAGACGTCGGTGCGGGAGTGGCTCACCGGCAAACTCGTCGACATCCCCGCGTTCGGCGGCCGACACCGCCGCCGGTCGGCCGCCGGGTTGCTCGACGCCGGTCGCGTCGCGGTGTTCCTGGACGGCCTGGACGAAATCCCGGAGGACGACCGGCCCCTGGTCCTGCGCGCCCTCAGCCGGCAGGCGACCTTCCGGATCGTCCTGCTGACCCGCACGTCCGAACTGGTCGTCGCGGCGAAGAGCGGAATCTTCGCCGGCGCCGTGGCCCTCGAACTCGCCCCGCTGAAGACCGCCGACGTCACCGGCTACCTGAGGCGCTGCCTGGTCGACCCGCCGCCGGCCCCCTGGGAGAAGTTCCTCGCGACGCTCGGCTCCGGCACCGATCCCGTGGCGGCGCAGGCTCTCGACAACCCGTTGTCGATCTCGCTGGTCCGCGACGTCTACCAGCGGACCACCTCGGCGGTGCCCGGTGTCGACGACCTGCTGGACCGGAACAAGTTCCCGACCTCCGAGTCGATCGCCGAGCACCTCCTGGACCAGGCGGTGGCCGCGGCGTACGAACCGCAGCCCGGCCGGGCCGGATCGAGGTATCCGGAGGTGACCGCCCGCCGGACTTTGGAGTTCCTCGCGGCCAGGCTCAGCGCCGAGAACACGCGCGACCTCGCGTGGTGGACCATCTCCCACTGGACACCGGCCCTGGTCCGCACCCTGGCCGGCGGCTTTGTCGGCGCGGTCGCGACCGCCGCCGCCGGAATGCTCGGCGTGCTCGAAATCGGCCTGATACTGGGCTGGAAACTCGCGATCAGCCCTCTCATCGTGACCACCGGCTTCGCCGTGATCGGCTTCGTCGTCGGCGCGCCGGCACACGGGCGCCTGCGCAATCAACCACATCAGCTGAATCTCTACGGCGGGGGCCATGTTCAATGGAAAGAGAATGCCACCGCCGGCCTCTCGCTCGGCGTGGGTTCCGGGGCGGCCAGCGGCCTTTACTTCACCTATTCCGCAGGTACTCTGTCAGCCGGCGTAACGGCCCTTTTGCTTCAGACTCCGCTGGCGTCCGGCGCCTTCATACTCGCTTCATCACTTTGGGACAAGATGTTGACTCAGGAACCGCCAAAAGCGATCGAGCCACGATATCTCCTCCGGCAGAGCCTGCTCACCGGAGCGGCTGTCGGGCTAGGCGTGGGGTTGGCGATAACGGCTGGTACTTTTGGACTTGCAGCAGTCGCGAACCTCGTCGAGGCCTGGGACAGTTTTCCGACCGCGTGGGAAATCGGGCTGTTGGCGCTCACGTGGAGCGTAAACCTGGGTATCGCGATCGGCGCCGTCTGCTCGAGCGGCTGCACCACCGCCCTGGCCCAGCTCTACTTCTTCGTGACCGGCAAAACCCCGCTGCGCCTGGCCCGTTTCCTCGACGACGCCCGGGAACGGCAGATCCTCCGCACCGTCGGCTCCGACTACCAGTTCCGCCACGCCACCCTCCAGGATCGGCTGGCCGGCGCCGCACCTGACTGAACCGGAGCGTGCGGGCCGTCACAGCATGCCGGGGCCGAACACCTCGTAGCGGATGCGCTCCGCGGGCAGCCCGCGGCGGATCAGCCCATCGCGGATTCCGTACATGAACGGCAGCGGGCCGCACAGATACGCGGTGGTGTCCGGGGTGAGCGGCAGGGCGTCGACGTCCATCCGGCCGGGCCGCGACTGCTCGTCGTGATCGTGCTCGTACCACCGCAGGTCCCGGACGTTCGCCAGGCCCGTTGCGGTGTGGGCGCATTCGCGGCGGAGTGCGTGGTGGGCCGGGGACCGGTCGGCGTGCGCCAGGACGACCGGGCGGGTCGGTCGGGTGCGGGCGAGGTCGTCCAGCATCGCGGCCATCGGGGTGATGCCGATGCCCGCGCTGGCCAGCAGCACCGGACCGGCGCCCGCGTCGAGCGCCGTGTCGCCCGCGGGCGGGCCCAGCAACAGCGTTCGGTCCTCCGTCACGCAGTCGTGCAGGAAGCCCGACACCGCGCCACCCGGGGCGCGGCGGACGGTGATCCGCAGCGAACCACGCCCGGGGCCCTGCGACAGTGAGTACTGCCGGGGCTGGTGACGCCCGTCGGGCAGGTCGACCGCGACCGAAACGTACTGCCCCGGCCGGAAATCCGGCACCGGTCCGCCGTCGTCGGGCACCAGCGTGAACGACACGGTGCCGACGGCCTCGTCGAGGCGCTTGGCGACCCGCCAGCGGCGCCAGACGTCGGCGGGATCGACGTCGCCGCGCTCGTAGAGCCGCGCTTCGGCCGCGATCAACCGGCAGGCGAGCAGCCAGTAGACCTCCTGCCACGCGGCGGCGATCTCGGGGGTGACCGCGTCGCCGAGGACGGTGCCCACGGCGGTGAGCAGGTGATGGCCGACGATCGGGTACTGCTCGGCCCGGATGCCCAGCGACACGTGCTTGTGGGCGATCCGCTCGGCGATCGGGTCGAACGGCGGGGCGCCGGGGTCGAGCAGGTGCCCGGCGAAGGCCACGACGGCTGCCGCGAGGGCGAGCTGCTGCCGGCCGTCGGCCTGGTTGCCCTGGTTGAACACCCGGAGCAGCTCCGGGTGCGCGGCGAACATCGACGAGTAGAACTCACCGGTGATCTCCGTCGCGTGCGCGCGGACGACGGGCAGGGTGGCGCCGACCACCGCGGCGGATGCTGGGGACAGCAAAGGGTTTTTCTCCTTCGTCGGGGAGCGGGCCGGGCGCTGTCGCCCGGGCGCTCCCCCGATCCTGCAAGGCCGGGGCGGGGCCGCCCAGGGATCTTCGGACCGCGGGCCGGGGACCTTGGTCATCTCCGGGCGGCCGCGGGCCGCCGGATGGCCGGGTGTGATCGCCCGGGTGGCGCAATCCGTCGATTTCCGCCCGACTGGCGGCGCGACGGTGTTAACTTCCGTCCGTCATCCGCGGCCCGAGCGAGGTGTTCCTGTCACCGTGACCCCGCACATGGACAAGTTCGCCGCCTACCTGCGCATGTTGAAGGACCGCAGTGGGCAGGGCTACGAACGGCTCGGCCGGCAGGCCGGGGCCAGCGGCTCCAGCCTGCACCGGTACTGCTCCGGCAAGAGCGTGCCCGCCGACTACCGCGTGGTCCATTCCTTCGCCAAGGTCTGCGGCGCGTCGGCGGACGAACTGCGCGAGCTGCACCAGCTGTGGGCCCTGGCCGACGCCGGCCGGGACGAAGAGGGACCGCCGGACGAAGCCGGGCAGGTCGACCAGGCCGAGCGGGTCGGACCCGTCGGGCACGCCGGGCCGTCGCGGCTGCGGCGCTGGTCCGTGCCGGTGGCCGTCGCGATCGTCGTCCTGCTGGCCGGCGGGCTGTTCTGGGTCACCGCCGACGGGTCCGGGTCGCCGCCCGGCCGGTACGCCGACCGGGTGCTGTTCTCCGCCGCCTGCCAGCCGCCGGTGAGCATGGGCCAGCACGACGAGTGCGTCACCGAGGTGCAGAACCTGCTGGTCGCGGCGCACGGGCGGCTGTCGGTCGACGGATCCTTCGGCCCGGAGACGCTGCGCCGGGTCACCGCGTTCCAGGTGCTGGCCGGCCTGCCCGCCCGCGGCGTGGTCGACGAGGCCACCAAGAACGCGCTGTACGACCACCGGACCAGCATGGCGGGCTGGTCGCCGTCGATGGTGGAGCAGCGGATCCGGGCCGTGTTCACCGAGGCACCGGACACCGCGGTCGCGATCGCCCGCTGCGCGTCGTTCCTCGATCCGCTGTGGGTGCTGCCGAACACGAACGGGAGCCGCAACTGGGGCGTGTTCCAGATTTCCGACGGCCGGCTGCTGGAACTGGGCGGCACGCCCCGGCAGGCGTTCGACCCGGCCTGGAACATCGACGCGGCCCACCGGCTGTGGCGCGCGCACCACGACTTCCACGACTGGCCGGCCTGTTCGGCGGCGCTGGAGAACCCGCAGTCGCACTGAGCCCGGCCGGGCGCCGGGAACCCCCAGGTCTCCCGGCGCCCGGCCGTGCGCTCAGACCGTGCCGTTCTCCCACCACCACGAGCGGCCGAGGTCGGCCCGGCTGTCCACGTGCTGGTGGTCGGTGTTGTAGGTCTCCAGGCCGGAGAACCCGCAGGTCTCGGCCTTCTGGTAGACGGTCTTGTTGGCCACGCCCGGCACGTTCAGGTCGGCCGCGGTGCCGTAGAGGTGCATGCTGTCGCTGGCGCCGCCGATTTCCGCGTTGTGCGCGATGCTGCGGAACCCGGAGTTGACCGTGATCGGCTTGTTCCCGAGTTTCTTGCGCAGGGCCTCCAGTTTGTACATGCAGCGCCGGGCGTTCTCCTTGGCGGTGGCCGCGCTGACCTTGCCGCCGTTGAAGGTGCCGCTGTCGCGGTCGGTGAATTCGCTGAAGTTGAAGTGCACGGTGGAGCCGTCGCTCTGCTCCAGCGCGTTGAGCGCGGCCTGGGTGGCCGGGCCGACCTGGCCGTCCACGCCGAGCCCGTACGCCGCCTGGAACCGGCGGACGGCCGCGGCGGTGCCGGGGCCGAACTCGCCGTCGATCGAGACGCGGCTCTGGCTGGCGTGGTCGGCCGCCCAGCCCGCGACGCGGATCTGGAGTTCGGTGACGTCGGCGCCCGTGCTGCCCTGGGTGAGCGTGCGGGACCAGGGGTAGGCCTGGGCGGTGCCGGTCAGCAGCAGCGGGCTGACCGCCGCGGCCGCGCCGAGCACCACCGCGCCGCGCAGCACCGTGCGGCGGCTCATGGAGGGGGTCATTCTCGTCCTTTCCTTGCGGGGGTTCACCGGTTGGCGAGCTGGTCGAGATCGGCCTGGGTGCCGTTGAAGACGTCGCCGGTGGCCGGCGCGGGGATGCCGTCGGGGATGGCCGCGTCGGTGTACTGCCACATCAGCCAGGTCCGCGACCCGGCGGGCAGGGCCGGCTGCGTGACGGACTGCCGGTAGTCGGCGAGCTGCATCGGATAGCCGGACAGCGCGGTGGTGCCGCCGAGGCAGGCGTCCAGGAACGACTTCTGCGTGTAGATGATCGGGGTCCGGCCGAACGCCGCCTGCACCTTGTCCAGCCACGCCTTGGCGTCGGCCACGGTGACGTACGGCGGGCAGCCGCCGGAGCCGTCGTCCTTCCACTCCAGGTCGAACACGGGCGGCAGGTCACCGGCGCGTTTCCCGGTGTACCCGGTGGCCTTCACCGCGGCGATGAACCGATCGGCCTGCGCACCACCGGTGTTCGCCGCCGTGCCCGTGTAGAAGTGGTACGGCCCCACGGCGAGGCCGGCGTTGCGGGCGGCGGGCAGGTCGGTGGCGAGGTACTCGTCGGTGACGTTGAGGCCGCGGGTCGCTTTGACGGTCGCGAACTCGACGCCGGACGCCTTCACCGCACCCCAGTTGATCGCCGCGCCCCCGGGGTGCTGGTACTTGGCCGTGTCGACGCCGTCGATCGGGTGCCCGGCGGGCTTCGGCGGCGTGCAGTAGGTGTTGCGGCTGGACCAGTCGGTGACCTTCGCCCAGGTGGTGGGCCCGGCGACGCCGTCGGCACTGGCGTTGACGCAGTGCTGGAACTCGATCACGCGGTTCCGGGTGCCCGCCCCGAACTGGCCGTCGATCGTCAGCGGCGGGTAGTGGCCCGGCTCCATGGCGAGGTTCAGCCGGCACTGGAGTTCCTCGACGTCCGCGCCGGTGGAGCCGCTCTGCAGGGTCGGGCGGGCGGTGGAGTGGCCGCACACGACGCTCTGCGCGGTGCCCGCCGTGCCCTGGGTGGCGCACTTGCGCGGCCGCGCGGCCCACGAGTTGAGGGCGGCCCAGGTGTTCGGCCCGATCTGCCCGTCCACGCTCAGCGCGGCGCACTTCTGGAACACGCGCACGCGGGCGTCGGTCGCCGGGCCGAAGGAGCCGTCGGCCCCGATGGGCGGGTACCGGCTCGCCTTGGTCGCCAGGTTCAGTTCACATTGCGCTTCGGTGACCGGAGCCCCGGACGCGCCTTGTTTCAGGGTGGGCTGGGCACTGGTGTGCCCGCACACCGCAACGGGTTCGGCCGCGACCGCGGTCGCTGCGGCGGCGGGGACCACCAGCAGCACCGCGACGGCCAGAGCGAGTCTCTGCATGCGGTGAAGGCTGGCAGCGGCGGCCCCGCCGGTCGCCGGTCAGCGCGGCATTCGGGACGCCGGGACGATCCCACCCGTCCGGACCAGCGGAAACGCCAGGCGGGTGGGATGTTCCCGGGACGCGGGCTAGCCCTTGACCGAGGCTCCGGAGTCCGGCACCCCGGCGTAGTCGGGCAGCTCGACACCGTTGAGCGCGCGCTCGACCAGCTCGGGGAGTCCCTCGGTGTCCAGCTCGGCGCCGTCGCGGCTGAGCGCGTGCAACCGGCCGATCTCCTGGTTGGCTTCGACGAACGGGCGCATCGCCCTCTCGTAGGCGGCGAACCCGGCCTCCGGGTCCCACCCGGCCGCGGCCAGCTCTCCGGCCAGCAGGTAGGCGCCGACCAGGGCCAGCCCGGTGCCCTGCCCGGACAGCGGTGACGAGCTGAACGCCGCGTCGCCGTGCAGCGCCACCCGGCCGCTCGACCAGCGGTCCATGACCACCTGGGCGACCTGGTCGAGGTAGAAGTCCGGGGTGTCGTCCAGGTGCGCGAGCAGCTGCGGCGTCAGCCAGCCCAGGCCGGCGACCCGCTCGCGCAGGAGGCGCTTCTGCGCTTCGACGTCGCGATGGTCGACGTCGAAATCGGGCGCGGTGAAGGAGAACATGGCCATCGCCCGGGTGGCGTCCTGGATCGGCCGCAGCATGGCTGAGCGCCCGGGCTCCTGGTACTCGAGCAGCCAGCGGTCGAGCCCGAACTCGTTGGGCACGCTGTAGAAGGCCATCACGTGCCCGAGGTGGCGGACGAACCGCTCACGCGGCCCGAAGACCATCGCCCGCAGCGCCGAGTGCAGCCCGTCCGCGCCGACCACGAGGTCGAAGCGCCGCCGGCCGCCACCCGCGAAGGTCACGTCGACGCCGTCGGCGTCCTGGACCAGCTCGGCGATCCGGTCGCCGAAGACGTACTCGACGCCGTCGCGGGTGTCCTCGTAAAGCACCCGGGACAGGTCGCCGCGCAGGATTTCGATCTCCGAGATGTACCCGTCGCCGCCGTCGTCCTCCGCGCGGAAGGTCTCCAGGACGGTGCCGTCGGCGGCCACGGTGTGCGCGCCGGCCGTTTCGGTGCGGGCCGCGCGCACGGCCGCGTCCAGCCCCATCCGCCGGATGACCTCCCGGGTCACCCCGCGCGCGTCGACCGCCTGGCCGCCGGGCCGCAGCCCGGGCGCCCGCTCGACGACGGTCACCTCGGCCCCCCGCCGACGCAGCCAGTGCGCCAGCGCTGGCCCCGCGATGCTCGCCCCCGTCACCAGAACCCTGACACCGTTCACTGCGCCCCCCTGCTCCCGGGATCTTTGCCCGGAGATTACCGCGGCCCGCCGGGCCTGCCGGACCACCGACCACACCGCCCGGCCCAGCCCGGCGATCTCCGTCAGGACGGGCCGTACCAGCAGGACCACCGTCATCCACTCGACCATGCCCATCGCCGCCTCCTCGGGTCGTCCTCCCGATCCTGCGCGGCACCGCGGCCGGGTTGACGCCGGCGGACGAACGTTGACGGGTGCCGACCGGTTCGTACGCTGAGGGCCGTGGGCGTACTGAGACGGGCGGTGACCCCGCCGGGGCCGATCACCGACCTGTTCGACCGCTTGCACGAGCTCCACCTGCGGGCCGGGGAACCCGGCCTGCGGCAGATCGCCGCCGACATCGGCATCGGCGTCGTCAGCCACGCCACCGTGCACACCGCGTTCACCGGCCCGCGGGTCCCGAAATGGGGCTACCTCGAGCTGATCGTCGAGACGCTGGGCGGGGACACGGCCGTGTTCCACCGGCTGTGGCTCGCGGCGCGGCAGGCCGAACGCACCGGCGGCCCGGCCCCGGCCGCCCCGGCGCCGGTGCCGGAGACGGCTGCCTGGTCCTGCACGAACGTCCTGGCCGGGCACGGCTGCGAGGTGACCGGGGTGGCGTTCAGCCCGAACGGGCGGCTGCTCGCGACGGCGAGCGCGGACATGTCCGTTCGGCTGTGGAACACCCACGACGGAACGCCGCACGGGCAACCGTTGACCGGCCACCGCGGTCCCGTCTGGGGCGTGGCCTTCAGCCCGGGCGGGCGCGTCCTGGCCACCGCGAGCGTGGACACCACCGTGCGCCTGTGGGACCCGGCCACGGTCACCGCCCTGCCGGGGCCGCCCCTGGAGCACGACGGCTACGCGGTCGCCGTGGCGTTCAGCCTCCACGGCCGCACGCTCGCCACCGGCGGCGGCGACACCCTGGTGCGGGTGTGGGACCTCGACGGCGAGCCGTCCCTGCGCTCGGTCCTGGCCGGCCACACCGGCGCCATCAACGACCTGGCGGTCAGCCCCCGCGGCTGGATCGCCTCCGCGGGCACCGACGGCGACGTGCGCCTGTGGCACGTGGGCGACGGGGAAACCGTGGGCCGGTGCCTCGCCGGGTACTCCTCGTCGATGGCGTGCCTGGCGTTCGGCCCGGACGGGCGCACGCTGGCCGCCGGAGCCGACGACGGGACGGTCCGCCTGTGGACCACGGCCACCGGGACGTCCGTACGGGAGCCGTGGACGGCCCACGAGAGCCCGGTCTGGGGCCTCGCGTTCCACGGACCGGACACGCTGATCACGGCGGCCCGCGACCACACCGCCCGCCTGTGGGACTGGGCGTCCGGTGTCCCGGCGGGACCACCGCTGACCGGTCACGAGGACGCGGTGACGCAGGT
This sequence comes from Amycolatopsis sp. NPDC049688, assembly GCF_040674975.1. Lineage (NCBI taxonomy): Bacteria > Bacillati > Actinomycetota > Actinomycetes > Pseudonocardiales > Pseudonocardiaceae > Amycolatopsis > Amycolatopsis sp. NPDC049688. The sequence continues at coordinate 573,701 of NZ_JBFANY010000001.1, read as the reverse complement.
GGCGGTGAACCAGGCGGGCACGATGCTGGCGACGTCGAGCGACGACGGAACCGCCCGCCTCTGGCGGCCCGCACCGGCTCTCGCCTGAGCGCACCCCCGATCAGGGCCGCTGGTCGTCGCGGCGGGTGGTGCCGGTTCCGAGGGCGGCCCATTCCCGCTGCCACGCGGTGAACCGGCGGCGGTTCAGCAGGTGGACCGCACCTCGGTAGGCGAGGACGAACAGGGAAACCGCCGCCGCCCAGAGGGTCGCCGCCCCCAGGGGTGCACCGATGATCGCCGCCGCCATGGTCAGCGGGCGCTCCGCCGGGGCGCCCGTTTCGTCCACCCAGATCTCGACCTCGTGGCCCGCGACCGTGCCTGCCGCCGCTTCCACTTCACCCACTCGCTGCTGTCCGTCTCGGGTCCACCAGGTCGCCCGCGTCGGAACGGAGCCGAACGGCGTTTCGCCACGACCGGCCGTGGCCGGCAAGGGGCCGTCGGCCAGCAGAACCGCCGTCACCGGGTAGCGCGTCGCCGTCTGTTCGCGGGACTTGGCGGACTCGACCGAGTACTCGCCGATGCCGAACAGCACCGCGCCCACCGCCGCGGCCAGCGCCAGCAGGACGACCAGGATCAGCAGCCGGGCCTGCAGCCGGTCCGACGAGCGGACCAGCGGGCCGTGGCCGGGCAGGAGCGTGTGCCGCAGGCGGGTCAGCTGCATCCTGGTGTCCATCGGTCCGGTCCTCCGGGTCGCTCGGGAAACTGCGCCCAGCATCGCCGGAGTGCGAGTTCACCGCGCAGGGGCGACGGTCCCCGGCCAGTGGGCCCTGCGGCCGTTTCCGGCGCGGGGGTTCCGGTGACTTTGGGCCCTGGCCACGACGGCCGGGATCCCCGACGCTGGACTCCCGGCCGTCGGGTGAGGAGCCTCTGATGCCCCGGTCTGCCCGCAGCGGTGCCGCACCGCTTTCCCGGAAGGAGAAGGGCTGTGACGGTCCGGCCGTGGCACGGTGGCGAACTGCGCTGGAACGCCGAAACCGAGGACTGGACGGTCATCGCGCCCGGGCGCGGAAACCGGCCGCACCGGGTCGGCCGGGCCGGCTGCCCGTTCTGCCCGGGCACCACCCAGGACACCCCGCCGGAGACGTGGCGGCTGCCGGGCGACGGCGCCGGCTGGCGCGTCCGCGCGGTCCCCAACCGCTATGCGCTGTCCGACAAGCACGAGATCGTCATCGAGTCGCCCCGCCACGACTGGGACCTGGCGACCGGCACCGTGCCCGAGGTCGCCGACGTCCTCGGCGCCTGGCAGCACCGCCACCGCGCGCTCCGGCCGTCGGCCGCCCAGGTCGTCGTGTTCCGCAACCACGGGCTCGCGGCGGGGCGCACCACCGCGACCACGGACGGCGGCTCGCCGACGAACAGCTCGAAGGTGCGCTGAACGACGGAAAGCGGATCGTCTTCGCCGACGACCACGTGGTCGCCTGCACGCCGTTCGCACCGGTCGCCGCGTACGAGATCAGGATCGTCCCCCACCGCGCCCACGCGGACTTCGCCGCCGCCACGGCCGAGGAGATCCGCGCGACGGCCGGTTGCCTGCGGGCCGTCCTGGCCGCGCTCCGCGCCGAGCTGGGCGATCCCGCCTACAACATCGTCGTGCGGACAGCGGCTACGAGACCGCGCCCTTCCTGGCCTGGTCGTTGCAGGTGATCCCCCGCCTGGAGACCCCGGCCGGGCTGGAGCTCGCGACCGGTGTCCCGGTGACGACCGTGACGCCGGAGCACGCTGCCGCCCGCTTGCGCACCGCCGTGGCGGTGTGACGCCGTCAGCGTGGTCGCCGCAGCGCGGGCCGAACGACGGCGAGCACCTGGGCCAGCAGGCCGATCACCGAGCCGGCCAAGCCGGGACAGTGTCCTTGGTCCACCGCGGCGGGCCCTAAGGTCCGCCGCGCAGCACCTCGTCCACCGCCCGGCGCGGGCTCGGCGGATCCGCTTCCGCGGCGTAGCCGATGCGCAGGAGGGCTTGGGGGAAGCCGGTGAGGCCGAGGTCTTCGCACAGCGCCGAGCGCACCGGCGCCAGGTGCAGCGGCTGTGTCAGGACCGCGGCCGCCAGGCCGAGGTCGACCGCGGCGAGCCAGGCGCGTTCCATCGCGTAGCCGGCCCGGACGTGGTCGAGGCGCGAATCGTCCACGGTCACGAAGAGCAGGAGCGTCTCGCCAGCCAGGCGGCGTTCGAGTTCGGGGGTTTCCGGGATGTCGGTCGCGCGGCGGACCAGGCCGGCCCAGGGCACCGAACCGGCCGGGATCCGGCTCGCGGGCAGGCCGACGCCGTGCCGGTGCGCCTGCTCGTCCCGGATCGTCCACAGCGACAGCTCGCGCTGGTAGGCGCCGTCCTGCCGGAAGGCCTCCGCGGCGAAGTGCAGCAGCCGGGCGACGACGGCGACCTCGGGGACGGGACGGGCTTCGACGCCCGGCGCCCCGCCCGCGGCGACGATCCGCCGCACCACGGCGGCGGGCACGGCCACGCCTTCGAACGGCGCGCGGTGGCTGGCACGGCGGGCGATCGCCCCGTAGCAGCGGAGTTCCTCGATCGACGGCGCGGCCGGTTCGCCGACGGCCACCCGGGCCACCACGTCCGGCCGCTCGTCCTCCGGCAGGAACGCCACCACGCAGGACCGCCCGAGCGTGCGGACCGCCAGCTCGAGGTTCGCCACCGCCGCGCCGCAGGAGGCGGCGCGGTCCCGGCCGTGCGGGTCGTGGTGCGGGAGGGCCGGATCCGGGCGTTCGCGCACCAGCAGCTCTCCCGGGGCGGCTTCCAGCAGCCAGGGCTGCGTGTTGTGCACCGAGGGCGCCCGCATCATCGCCCGGACCAGGACTTCGGTCTCGGCGGGCGTCCAGGTATCCACAGTGGACACGGGGATCACCCGGCCCGGGACAGGTACCGGCCCCACGGGGGACGGCGGTGGTGGCGCAGGCGGTCCAGCAGCGCACCGCGGTCGCCGCGCAGGTCCGGCGGGACGGGTTCGCCGGCCGCCCCGCCCGCGGACCGGATCGCCGCCACGAACCCGCGCACGCGCGAGGGCCCGGGCACGAGCTCGCCGCCGAGGTAGGCAAGGACCAGCAGGTCCTCGCCCGAATGCGTTTCCATGGCGAACGCCCAGCCGTGGCGCTCGTCCCACACCAGCGCCATGTCCCGGCCGGGGTGACGGCGCAGCCGGACGTCGAGGGCGATGTACCCCGACGCGGGTGCGCCGAGGTCCACGGTGCAGGACTCCTCCCCCACGCCGACCGCGGCGCTCACCGCGGCCAGGTAGCCGGTCAGGCCGCTGCGCAGGCCGTGGTCACGGTCGATACCGGTGAGCAGGGGAATCACCTTCCATCGTTACGGGTCCGGCCACTGCGGACCGGGTTCTCGTCGGGACCCGACGGTACGTTCCCGGCGGCGCCCCCGGATGGCGTCCTTCGGCCCCGGCGGCAGGGACTTTCGTCATCCGGATGCCCGGCGACCGGCGGCTCTCGGCCTTGGTCCGCCGAGGCATGCCGCTGTCCGCGACGATCCGGGCGCCGGCCCGGCAGCCGGCCGCCTTCCCCACGCGGGCCGGGCGCGGGCCGGCCGAATCGCTCGCCCGGGCCGTGGCCTGCCTGCTGCCCGAGCACCGAAAGTCCTCCGACCGAAGGCACTCCGGCCCTCCCGGCCGCGGCCACCGCGGTGCGAAGGTCGGACCGCAAGCCTCCCCCGACGACGAGGAAAGCCGATGATGGACCGAGCATTCCCGGACGACTTCACCGTGAAGACCGCGGTGGCCATGGCGGTCCGCGCGCCATCGGTGCACAACTCCCAGCCGTGGTTCTGGCGGCTCGGGCAGGGCTCGCTGCACCTCTACGCCGACCCGGACCGGCGGTTGCCCGAGACCGACCCGGACGGCCGCGACCTGATCCTCAGCTGTGGCGCCGCGCTCCACCACGTCCGGGTCGGCTTCGCCGCGCTCGGCTGGGCCGCCGAGGTGCACCGGCTGCCGAATCCCGCCGAACCCGGCCACCTCGCCGCGATCACGCTGCACCCGCACGACCCGTCCCAGGACGAGATCGCGATGGCCGCCGCCATCCCGCGTCGCCGGACCGACCGGCGCCGCCACAGTTCGTGGGCCGTCCCGCTCGGGCACGTCGAGGCGATGTCCCGGGCGGCCGCGCTGGAAGGCACCGTGCTGCAGGCCGCCGAGAACTCGGCACGCTACTACCTGGCGACGGCGATCGAAGAGGCCGCGGACCGGCACGCCGCCGACCCGGCCTACCGCACCGAGCTGTCGGCGTGGAGCGGCCGCCACCTGTCGCCCGACGGGGTCCCGGCCCGCAACACCCCGGCCCCGGACGACACCCCGGGTGCGCTCCGGACCCGGCCCTTCGCCGACCCGCTCCTGGCCCAGCCGCCCGGGACGAAGGCCGAGGACGACGAAACCGTCCTGCTGGTGCTGAGCACCGCGTCCGACGACCGGATGTCGCGGCTGCGGGCGGGCGAAGCCACGAGCGCCGTGCTGCTGACGGCGAACGCCTTCGGCCTGTCGTCGTGCCCGCTGACCGAGCCGCTGGAGCTGCCCGACGTCCGCGACACCGTCACCGAGCGGGTCACCGGTGGGTCGTTCCCCCAGATGGTGCTGCGGATCGGCTGGGCCCCCGCCAACGCCGAACCGCTGCCCGCGACCCCGCGCCGGGACCTCGCCGACGTCCTGCAGCCGCTCGGGACGCCCCCCAAGCACTTCCAAGCCCGCTAGCGAAGGAGCCGGTCATGCCGTACTGGAACCACCACTGGGCCATGGGCTGGGCCGGCGGCGCCGGCATGCTGGTGCTGACGGCACTGGTCCTGGCCGGGCTGGCCGCCCTCGCCGTCGTCCTCGCCCGGCGGGGACCGCAGCCGGCGTCGCCGGACGACACCGCCCAGCGGATCCTCGACGAGCGGTTCGCCCGCGGCGAGCTCGACCGGGAGGAGTACGAACGCCGTCGTGACGCCCTGACGAGAACGAGATGACCACGCGCGGGCGGGTGCTGCTCGCCGTGGCGGCGTGCGGACTGGCGGTCGCCGGGTGCGGGACCGATCAGGGCTCGCCGTGCCGGTGAGCACGCCGCGGCCGGCCTCGGTGCTCCCCGCGCCGGTCACCACCCCGCCTTCCGCTTCGGGGCCAACGGCACCGCCTGCCACGACGGCGCCGGCTGGCGCACCGAGGCGCGCGATGCGGACCCGAGGAGCCGCGAAGCGCTCTACCTCGTGCGCGCCGGGCGGCACGCCTGCTTCGACCGCGTGGTCTGCGGGCCGTGCGCTTCGCCGGCTCGTCCGAGGGGCTCGGCACGTTCGCCGCCGGCGTCCGCGCGAAGCTGCCGTTCCGCGTGTTCACCCAGCTCGGGCCGCAGGACCGGGTCCGGCGGGTGGTCGTGGACATCGCCCACTGAGAGGACGTCATGGACCGGCTCAGCCCGCTCGACGCGGCCTTCCTCGAGATCGAGGACGAGGACCCCGGCTCGTCCCTGGCCATCGCGTCGATCGCGATCGCCGAAGGGCCGGTACCGGACCAGGGCGAGTTCACCGCCGCCGTGCTCGAGCGGCTCGCCGGGATCCCGCGGTACCGGCAGAAAGTGCGCACGGTGCCGTTCGACCTCGGCCCGCCGGCATGGGTCGACGACCCCGCGTTCGATCCGGGCGCGCACTTCGGGCGGGTCGCCCTCCCGGCCCCGCACGACGACAACGCGCTCTGCGAGCTGGTCGCTCTGCTGATGGGCGAACGGCTCGAACGCGACCGGCCGCTGTGGGAGTTCTGGGTGATCGAGGGCCTGCCGGACGGGCGCTGGGCGATCCTGACGAAGGTGCACCACGCTTTGGCCGACGGGCTGGCGGCGACCCGGCTGCAAACCGTCCTCTTCGGCGACGCCCCGGCCGACCCGCACCCCGGCGCGGAGGCGGCCGACCCGGGTTCGGCCAAGCTGCTGCTGGACGCGGCCGGCTCGCTCCTGCGCACGCCGTGGACCCAGACGCGGCTGCTCGCCCGCGAGCTGCTGCACCCGAACCGGCTGGCCCGCCGCGTCAGCGACGCCGCCCGCGGTCTCGCGGCGATGACGTCTGCGCTGCTGCCCGTGTCCCCGACTCCGCTCACCGGACCACTCGGGCGCGACCGGCGCTACTCGACCGCCTCGGTGCCGCTGGCCGACGTCCGGGCCATCGCGCGGACCTTCGACGTCACGGTGAACGACGTCCTGCTCGCCGCCGTCACCGGCGGATTCCGGGAACTGCTGCTGCAGCGCGGCGAGACGCCCGCCGCCGACAGCGTGCGGTCGCTGGTGCCGGTGTCCGTGCGGACCGGCACCGCGCTGGACAACGAGGTCTCGCTCCTGCTGCCGCTGCTGCCGGTCGACCTGGCCGACCCGGCGCAGCGGCTGGTGCGCGTGCACCGGAGGCTGGGCACGCTGAAAGCCGCCAAGGAAGCCGACGCCGGCGCCCTGCTCACCGCGACCGCGGCGCACGAGCCCTTCGCCCCGGTCGCCTGGGCGATCCGGGCGGCCGCGCACCTGCCGCAGCGCAACATCGTCACGGTGACGACGAACGTGCGCGGCCCCGCCGAACCGCTGTCCGCGCTCGGCCGCCGGATCGTGCGGATTCACCCGTACGTGCCCATCGCGCTCCGGGTGCGGATCGGCGTGGCGATGCTCAGCTACGCCGGCGAGGTGACGTTCGGGATCACCGCCGACGCGGACACGGTTCCGGACACGGACGTGCTCGCGAAGGCGATCGAGCGGGAGTTCCCGGCGCTGCTGGCCGCGGCCCGCTGAGTCCAGCAGTCACCTCGTGCGCCACCTTGCCCGGGCCACCCGACGCTCTACCGCTGCGGCGGCTCAGGCCGGCTGAGCCGCCGCGGCGAACTCCTCGGCCAGCGCGTCGACCAGGGCCTCCGGGTCCGGGATCAGCTCGCGGTCGGTGCCGAAGCCGAACCGCACCTCGCCGGCGTAGCTGAAGATGCAGATGGTGATCGCCTGGCGGCCGCTGCAGGGTGCCCAGCCGACGATCCCGGCCACTTCCGCGCCCGCCAAGGTCATGCGCGTCCGCGGGCCGGGGACGTTCGTCAGCACCCCGACCGCCTTGCCGGCGAAGAACCGGCTCACCGGGCGGCCCAGGACCGCCGGGCTCTGCGCGATCGCGTACTGCATCCCGAACGTCAGCGCGGGCTCGAAGGAGTCGCGGATCCGGGCGACCCGCGCGTGCACCTCGGCGAGGCGCTCGGCGAACGTCCGGCGGCCGAGCGGCAGCCGGGCCAGCACCAGGGAGAAGTGGTTGCCGAGCGTGGCCGGGAGGTCCTCGTCGAAGGACGACAGGCTCACCGGGATCAGCCAGCCCAGGTCCGACGGCCCGGGCCGGGCGGTGCCGTGCGCGGTGAAGTACCGGTCGAGGGCGCCCGCGACGAGCGCGGTGCAGACGTCGTTGATCGTCGTCCCGGTGTCGTGGCCGATCCGGCCGAGTGTGACCAGCGGGACCGGGTCGCCCCACGCCGCGGTCTTTTCGACGCCCGGTTCGCCGTCCCACAGGCCGGTGGCCGTGGACGGGCCGAGCAGGTCACCGGTCCCGGTCGCGCTGTGCCAGAGCGTCGTCGCCGCGCTCGCGACCGTGTCGACCGCCCGCCGGGGGCCGCCGTCGAGGGCCGAGGACAGGAAGCCGGCGACCGCGCCCGTGGTCCCCACGGCCGCGGTCGCGCCGAGCACCGGCAGGGCGACCGCGGTCTCCAGCACTGGGTGCACGCGGGCGGCCCGCTGCTGGAGCTTCGCGCCGGTGTCGCCCAGGACCCGCAGCGCGGTGGCCCCGAGCCGCGCCACGGGCTGGGCCACGGGTTCGCGGTGGGGTCCGGCTCCGCCGACCTTCGCGTGCGGAGCCGTTTCGTTCCCGGCCGGGTCCAGGAGGCTGAACAGGACCTGCGTCAACCGGATGCCGTCGGCCATCGCGTGGTGCGTCCGGCAGACCAGCGCGCTGCCGCCGCGGTAGCCCTGCAGCAGGTCGATGGTCCACAGTGGACGTCGTGGGTCGAGGGGCTCGCTGCGCCGCGCCGCGACGAACGCCTGCAGGGCCGCCTGGTCGGCGGGCGCCGGAAGGTCCTGCACGAAGAGGTGCTCGGCGAGGTCGAAGCCGGGATCCGTTTCCCAGGAAAGGGTTCGGCCGTGGCGGACGGCTCGCTGGAAGTACACCGGGTAGCGCGCGAGCAGGCGGTCGGACACCAGCGACCGCAGCCGCGCGGGGTCCACCGGTGTCCGCGTCCAGAGCACCGAGGTGACGACCATCAGGTTCTCGGGCCGGTCCAGGTGCAGCCACAGGCTGTCCTGCGCCGGCATCCGGCGGTGCGGTCCGACGGTTTTCCGTGTGTTCGGCACCGTTCCACCGTGCCGCGGCGCCGGCTCCGGGGAAAGGGCCGGAAGTCCTCCGCCCGCGCGGCCGAGGACCCCGCACCTTCGGCGAGTTCTTCGCGCGGGCCGGGCGAAGCAGTCGTTCTGCCCGAGCCGCGAGGACCTTGGGCCCTACGAGGACTCCGCGCCGCCGGAGAACCATCGACGGGAAGTGACTACGACAGGGAGAAGCAGATGACGGTACGGCTCGGCATCAACGGATTCGGCCGGATCGGCCGCGACATCCTCCGGTGCGTGCTGGAAACCCCGGACAGCCCGATCGAAGTGGTCGCGGTCAACGACATCACCTCACCGGAGATGCTGGCACACCTGCTCGCGCACGACTCCACCTACGGGCGGCTGCGCATCCCGGTCGAGGTCGTCGACGGCGAGGCCCTGCGCGTCGGCGACCACCTCATCCAGGTGACCTCGACAGCGGACCCGGCGCAGCTGCCGTGGGGCGAATACGGCGTCGACGTCGTCGTCGAATCCACCGGCAAGTTCCGCACCCGCCAAGCCGCCGGCGTACACCTGACCGCGGGCGCGAAGAAGGTCGTGATCTCCGCACCCGGCAAGGACGTCGACGCGACGATCGTGCTCGGGGTGAACGAAGACGACTACGACCCCGCCAACCACCACATCGTGTCGAACGCCTCCTGCACCACCAACTGCGTCGCGCCGATGGTCAAGGTGCTGCACTCGGCGTTCGGCATCCGCCGCGGCCTGCTCACCACGATCCACAGCTACACCGGCGACCAAGCCCTGCTGGACCGCCCGCACAAGGACCCGCGGCGCGCCCGGTCCGCGGCGGTCAACGTGGTGCCGACCAGCACCGGCGCCGCCAAGGCGATCGGGCTGGTCCTGCCGGAGCTGGCCGGCAAGCTCGACGGCGTCGCCGTGCGCGTCCCGGTCGAAGACGGCTCGCTGACCGACCTGACGGTGGAGCTCGAGCAGCCGGTGACGGCCGAGCAGGTCAACCACGCGTTCGCCGAAGCCGCCGACGGCGACCTCAAGGGCATCCTCCGCTACACCGAAGCCCCCATCGTCTCCCGCGACATCATCGGCGACCCCGCCTCCTGCGTGTTCGACGCCCAGCTCACCAAAGCCGACTCCCACCTGGCGAAGGTGTTCGGCTGGTACGACAACGAATGGGGCTACGCGACCCGCACCGTCGAGCTGGTGGAGCTCATCGGGCGCTCGCTGCGCTGAGTGCCCCGGGTGCCCGCCGGTGACACGACCCGGCGGGCATCCGTCCCCAGTGCCCCGGGGACGACGATGCGTTGCATCGCCGTCCAGCTTCAGCGCAGTCCGGCGGCCGCGCCGTCGTCCTGGTTGTACTTCAGGTGGTTGCGGACCGCGACCACGCCCGGCACCGATTCGGTCAGCCAGCCGGCGCGCTCCACTTCGCTGCGCCGGTCGATCACGCCGCTCAGCGTCACGACGCCGTCGGCGACCTGGACCGTGGCCGTCGACGGCTCCGCCCGGATCGACCGCTGCAGCACCTCGCGCTCGACGATGTCCTTGATCTCCTCGTCCGGGCGCAGGAAAGACCGCAGGACGTCCCGGCGGGCGAGGACGCCGATCAGCCGGCCGGAGCCGTCGACGACGTACAGGCGGCGCAGCTTGGCCTCCACCAGACGGCGGGCCGCGCCGGCCACCGGCTCGTCCTTGGCGACCGTCGGCACGCTGCGGGTCATCAGCTCGCGCGCGGTCAGCCCCTGTGCCTTGGTCCACACCCGGCGCTTCCAGAAGACCGGCTCGGTCCTGCTGTCGCTGCGGTGGCGGGCCAGCAGGTCCGCCTCGTCGACCACGCCGATCGGGCGCCGGTGGTCGTCGAGCACCGGGATCGCGGCGATCCCGTGCTCCGCCAGCAGCGAGACGAGTTCCTTGAACGTCGTCCCGGCACCGGCGGTCACCACCGGCCGGGTCATCAGATCCGACACCTGCGGACCGCGCATCGCACACCTCCGTCAGACAGTTCTCTTCAGGTTAGAAATCCCCGCCGGGACCGGGCTGCGGGCGAGGGTCCCCGGCCGGGAGGTCTTTCGCCCCTTGCTCTACGTCGCGCGCAGCCGCGCCACCACCACCGGGCAGAGCGCGTAGGACATCAGCGACTGGCTCGTCGACCCGAGAGCCAGCCCGCCGAACCCGCCGCGGCCCCGGCTGCCCACGACCAGCAGCTGCGCGTGATCGGCGAAGTCCAGCAGGCACTCGGTGGCCCGGCCGGCCATGACCTCGCGTCGCACCACCACGTCCGGGTACTTCCCGCCCCAGCCGGCCAGCCGCTGGCCGAGCAGTTCGTGGGCGTACTCCTCGGCCACCTTGCCCGTGTCCCACCAGCCGTCGCGGTGACGGCAATGCACCGCGACCAGCGGGACGTCCCGCCATGACGCCTCCTCGAACGCGACCGCGATGGCCTCCTCGCTCGCCGGGCTGCCGTCGACCCCGACCACGACCGGCCCTTCGGCCGGCGGTTCGTCCTCCCCGGCGTGCGGGCGGATCAGCGCGACCGGGCAGTGCGCGTGCGCGGTGAGCGCAACCGTGACCGAGCCGAACAGGATGCGGCCCACCGGCCGCAGGCCCGGCGTGCCGAGCACGAGCATCGCCGCGTCGCCGGATTCGGCGACCAGGGCGTCGACGGCCCGTTCGGGCCGCAACACCGTTTCCGCGTCGATGCCCGAAGCCGCGTCTCGAGCCTCCGCCAGCAGGACTCGTCCTTGCTTCCCGGCCGCTTCCAGCAGTTCCTCGTACGTCGGATCGATCCTCGGGTAGGGCGCGGGCAGTTCCGGCAGCGCGTGGACCAGGCGCAGGCCGAGCCTCCGTTCCCGCGCGACGCGCGCGGCCCACCGGACCGCCGCGAGCGCGCCGGCCGATCCGTCGACACCGACCACCAGTTCCGAGCCGCTCATGCGATTCCCCTTTCGGTTCCCCGGAAGTCAACCGGCGTAGGCCAACGCCCGCACGAGGCTTCGGCCCCGTTCCGCGAGGACTTCGGTCCTTCCCGCGCGGTCCTCGTCAACCGGCCCCCAAAGGCCTCCCGGCCGGGGACTTTCGGCTCCAGAAACCGCGGCGGCACCGGAAGAAACTGACCGCAGTACCGAAAGAACGGAGGTTCGCCATGTCCATCAAGCCGGACACCAAGAAGGCAGTTCCCACCCAGCGGGTCACCGAACCGGCGCCGATCCCCGATTTCGCCGCCGGTCCCGCGGTCGCCGGGAAGTCCCTGGCCGTCCTGCGCGTCGCCACCGGATTCATCTTCCTGTGGGCGTTCCTCGACAAACTGTTCGGCTGGGGATACGCGACCCCGTCCAAGGGTGCCTGGATCCACGGCGGCTCGCCGACCAAAGGCTTCCTCAGCGGCGTCGACGCCGGACCGTTCCAGTCGATGTTCCACACCTGGGCCGGCACCTGGTGGGCCGACACCCTGTTCATGCTCGGCCTCGCCGGCGTCGGCATCGCCGTCATCGCCGGAGTCGGACTGCGCCTCAGCGCCGCCGCAGGCACACTCATGATGCTCATGATGTGGACCGCCGAATGGCCCCTCGCCCTCACCACCAGCACCGGCGAAGCCACCCACTCCACCAACCCGATCGTCGACTACCACATCATCTACGCCCTCGTCCTCATCGCCCTCGCCGCCGCCGCGGCCGGGAACACGTGGGGACTCGGCCGCCGCTGGGCCCACCTCACCGGCGACCGCACGTGGCTGCGCTGAACAACCCCGCCCCAGGGCGCCCGCCGGTCGGCGGGCGCCTTTTCCCCTGCCCGAAAGGAAAAGCGATGAAGGCACTCGTGTACGACGGCCCGGGCCGGCGCAGCTGGACCGAGCACGCCGATCCCGAACTGACCGCGCCGACGGACGCGATCGTGCGGGTCGACGCGGTCACCATCTGCGGCACCGACCTGCACATCCTCAAAGGTGACGTCCCCGAGGTCGAACGCGGCCGGATCCTGGGCCACGAAGCCGTCGGCACGATCACGGAGACCGGGTCCGCCGTCACCTCCGTCAAGCCCGGCGACAAGGTCCTGGTCTCCTGCATCTCCGCGTGCGGCCGGTGCGAGTACTGCCGGAAGTCCGCCTACGGCCAGTGCCTCGGCGGCGGGGGCTGGATCCTCGGGCACACGACCGACGGCGTCCAGGCGGAATACGCGCGCGTCCCGTTCGCCGACACCTCGACGTACGTCCTGCCGTCCGGGGTGAGCGACGAGTCGGCGCTGATGCTCGCCGACATCGTCCCGACGTCGTACGAGGTCGGCGTCCGCAACGGCGGGGTGAAACCGGGTGACACGGTGGTGATCGTCGGGGCCGGGCCGATCGGGCTGGCCGCGATCACCAACGCTCAGCTGTTCGCCCCGAGCACGATCATCGTGGTGGACAAGGAACCGGCCCGCCTCGACGCGGCCAAGTCCTTCGGCGCGGACGTGCTGGTGCAGCCCGGTGACGCGGCGGCCGCGGTGGCCGAGGCGAGCGGCGGGCTCGGTGCGGACGTCGCGATCGAGGCGGTGGGCATCCCGGAGACGTTCGAGCTGTGCACCCGGCTGGTCCGGCCGGGTGGCCACGTGGCGAACGTCGGCGTCCACGGCGCACCGGCGACGTTGCACCTCGAGGAGCTCTGGATCAAGAACGTGACGATCACGACCGGCCTGGTCGACACGGCCAGCACGCCGATGCTGCTGCGGATGCTGGCGGCCGGGCGGCTGGAAACGAGCCGGTTCGTCACGCACCGGTTCGGGCTCGACGAGATGGACGAGGCGTACGACGTCTTCGCCCACCCGCAGGACAGCAACGCGCTGAAGGTCGCGCTGTTCCGCAGCTGAACCGAAGCGCCGGCAGGCGGTTCTCGAGGTGCCCCGCACCCCGAGGGCCGCCTCGAGGCGCGTGCCCCGGCAAGGAGGGCCGAAGAGCGAAGCCCTGGCCGGGATCCGGATCGGGATCTCGGGCGGGCGCCCGGAAGCCGGCCGCACCACCCGCACCGACGCCGCCGGCCACTTCGCCTTCCTCGACCTGCCTGCCGGCAACTACACGACCTGGGCCGACACCACGGAGTGGTACGTGCCGGCGTCCGGTGCCGAGGTGACCGGGGAGAACGATCCCGAGGTGTGGACGCCGGGGACCTGGCCGGACCGGGCGTGACCTTGCCCGCCGGCTCGAGGCGCACCTTCGACCTGACCGTGCGGATCACCCGGGAGGCGGCCACCGAAGGGAACCTGCGCGTCCGGTGTTCGGTCGGCGCGCCGCCGCACCTCAACTTCCCGGCCGCGGTCGAGGCGACCGCCAGGGTGCCCGGCGGCATCGCGCCGAAGGTCGTCGGCTACGTCGGGCGTTTCCTCCGCAAGCCCCAGCTCGGGCTGCCGGAGAGCACCCCGCTGCCCGGGGTGAAGGTCTACCTGCGGGACCAGGTCACCGGCCGGGTCGTCACCCGCGCGGTGACCGACAGCGAAGGGGCCGTCGTCCACAATGGACGACGGCCCCTTCCGCACGGATCAGAAGACCGGGCGTTTACCGCTCAGCATCCCGGCCGGCCCCGGCGGTGCCGGGGACACATCCCGGTCGTCGAAACGGGCCTTGAGGGTCTGGCGCACTTCCACGACCCCGTCGACCCTGCGGATCAGCGCCACGATGACCGGGATCATGCTCTGCCGCTCGACCGTGCCGTTGAGGGTCACGATGCCGTTGTGCACCGAGACGTACAGCGCGGCCGGGTCCATGGCCATCTCCCGCCGCAGCACCTCTTCCCGGACCTCGTCCCGGATCTCCCGGTCCGTGCGCAGGAACACCCGCAGCAGGTCCGACCGCGACACCACCCCGACGAGCTTGCCCTCGTCGTCGACCACCGGCAGGCGGTGGAAGTGGTGCTCCTCGAGGAGCTTCGCGGCCACCGCCACGTCGTCGTCCGCCCGGACGGTCACCGCCGGGCTCGTCATCAGGTCGGCGACGAAGGCCGCGCCGGCCTTCCGCTTCGCCTGCCGCGAACCGGGCTTCAGCAAACCGTGCGGGGCTTCGCGTTCGAGCAGGTCGCCCTGCGAGACGACCCCGAGGACCAGCCCGTCCTCGTCGACCACGGGTGCCCCGCTGATGTTCCAGGACGCCAGCAGCACGGCGACCGCCTTGAACGGCGTGTCCGGTCCCACGGTGGTGACTTCGGCCGTCATGACCGAGCCCACCTTGCGACGACTGGGCATTTCGACCTCCTTCACAGCAGCGGCCCGGGGTAGTACGTGGCCGCGGGTTCCGGTTCCGGGATCGCGTCCTTCTCCGGCTCCGGGACCGTCCGCGCCGGGATCACCACGACGGGGCAGCTCGCCTCGCGCAGGCAGTGCTCGGCGACCGAGCCGACCAGCAGCTTCAGCAACCGGCCGTGGCCGTGGCTGCCGAGCACCAGCATCGACGCGGTCTTCGACGCCTCTTCCAGCGCCACCGCCGCCGAGTGCTCGACCAGCTCGGCCCGGACGGCGACACCCGGGTGTTCGGCCCGTGCCTCGCCGACGGCCTCGTCGAGCTGCTTCCGTTCGCGGTCGGCGACCGTCTGCGGGGTGCCGGCGACCGCCGCGCCGAGGTCGTAGACCGGCTCGAACGTCCACGCGCGCAGCGCCACGACCTGGCGGCCGCTGACCGCCGCCTCGGCCATCGCCCAGCCCAGCGCGGCCGCGCTGATCGCCGAATGGTCCACGCCGACGACGATGTCGCCCTGGTTTGCCGTGGTCATGTCAGTTTCACCTTCTCTTCGTCTCAGTCTCAAGAACGGGTTTTGCGGTCCTGGCCGGCGAACCACTCCTGCTGCCAGCGGGCGTAGCGCAGCCGGTCGAGGAAGAACACCGAAAGCCGGTAGCCGACGGCCAGCAGGATCAGCGCCGCGAGCCACAGGCCGAGGCCGACGCCGGCGGCGTCGATCACCACGGCCGCGGCGCTGAGCGGCGGGTCCACCGGGTGGCCGGCGGCGTCCACCCAGATCGGCAGGACGTGCCCCTTGAGGGTGCCTTCGTCGGCGACGACCTGGCCGACGCGGCGCGTCCCGTCCGGCAGCACCCAGGCCGCCTCGGTGGGTTCGCCGGTGCCGACGACACCGCTGCGGCCGTTGACCGTGATCTCGGGGCCGTCGGCGAGCAGGGTGGCGGTCACCAGCGTGCGTTCGCCCAGCTGCCGGGCCGACTGGCCCTGCTGCCGCGCGAAGGTTTCCGAGCCGAAGGCGGCGGCCACCGGGAGCGCGGCGAGCGCGAGCAGCAGCACGACGGCCAGCAGACCGCCCTGGAGGCGATCCGAAGGGCGCGCCACCGAACCGTGACGCGGGAAGAGCGTGCGCCACTGCCGCGCGATCCGGTTCATGGTGGCGTCCTTTCGTCCGTCGTCCTCCCAGGATCACCGCCGGCCGCGGGTTCGCCGAAGAGGCGTTGGACCCCGGACCGGAGTCCGTCGGCGGACCGGCCGGGGACTTAGGACCCTGTGCCGCCCGCGGAACCGGGCGGGATCGTCGGGACACCCGACGAAACGGAGCACCGACCATGCGCGCACGCGAGATCATGACCACCCCGACGTTCGCCCTGACCCCGTCGGCGACGCTCGAAGAAGCCGCGCGGACGATGACCGCGCACGGGTTCACGACGATGCCGGTGGTCGACGCGGACGGGCGGCTGCTCGGCCTGCTGTCCGAAGAGGACATCCTGCGCACGCCGGCCCCGCCCGGCGACCCGGACACCGGCGTGATGCTCGACGGCGCGCCGCGCACGGCGGGCTCGGCCATGCGCACGACCGGCCTGGCCGTACCGGCCGGCACCGAGGTGGCGGAGCTGGCGCGGCGGATGACCGACGCCGGGGTGCGCTCGGCGCCGGTCGTCGAAGGCGGGCACGTCGTCGGGATGATCACCTTCCACGACGTGCTGCGGGCCGTGGCCGGGCGGCCCTGAGCGTCACCCGGCCGGGGTCCGGTGGGTCAGCACGTCGTCCACCGGACGGCGGCCGGTCAGGCGAGTCGGGTAGCCGTAGCCGATGCGCAGCAGGGTGTGCGGCTGCCCGAGGCCGGCGAAGAGGCGGTCGAGCTGCTCCCGCGTGTGAGCCGTCTCGAAGGGCTGCGACAGGAAGGACGTCGCCAGGCCTTCGGCGGTCGCGGTGAGCAGGACCCGCTGCATGGCCATCCCGGCCCGCACCTCCGCGTGCGGGCCGCGGTCGCGGGTCAGCACGGCGCCGAGCAGCGGTTCCTGCTCGTACTCGCGGGCCGGGAGATCCGGGTTCTCGTGCGACGCGCGCAGCGACACGACACCGTGGCCGTGCGGTGGCGGGCCGGCGGAGATCTTCGGGACGCCGTCGGGGCTGTCGGCCTCGCGGTGGGTCCAGAACGCGGCTTCGGCGCGGAACCCGTCGTCGTCCGCCTGCAGGGCTTCGGCCCGCCTGATCAGCGAGGCGACCGGGGTGTACCGGCCGGACGCGTCGAGGTAGTCGATCTGCCCGCCTTCGTGCATGGCCGCCGACTTGAGCGCGGCCCGCACGGCCGGCGGCACCGCCTTGTCCAGCAGCGGCCGCCGGTTCGTGTGCCGCCGGAAGACGGCCTCGGCGAGCCTGCGTTCGGCCGCGGTGGCCTTTTCGTTGCCGTCGAGCCGGATCACCGCGACGAGGTCGGGTTCGGCCGGATCGGGCAGCAGCCGGACGACCGCGGCGAGCCCGTTGGCCCGCAGGCTGATCTGCAGGTTGAAGGCGGCGGCCCCGCAGGCGAGCCGCGCCTCCCGCCCGTGCGGGTCGGCGACGGCGAGCACGCGCTCCCGGTCCAGCCACACCTCGACCACGTCGTGCTCGACGACGAACCGCCAGGGCTGGGTGTTGTGCGGCGAGGGCGCGCGCACGGCCGAGGCAAGGGCCTGGTCGAACACGGTGGGCAGTGGTCGGTTCATCGTCGGGCTCCGGTGTCTGGGGGATGAACACGTCCAGCATCACCGGCGGGCTGCGGGTGCCGCGACGGCCGCGCGTCACGACCGGTGAGGACCAAAGACCTTCCGCACGCTGCCGGATGCGGAAATCCGGCCGGACGGCTGCGTGAGTCCGCGGCCGCCGGTCCTGGCGTCGGTGAGCCGGGTCGCGCCCGGAGGTCATCGGGGTGGAAACAGTTCGCCGAGCGGGAGCCGTGGCGAGGGGGCGGCGGGGACGGCCGCGTAGCCGAAGCGGAAGATCGCCTGCGGGGCACCGGGCAGGGCCAGCTCGGAGACCAGCCGCGCCCGGAGGCCGGTCAGGTGCAGGGGTTGCGTGATGACCGAGCCGGCCAGCTCCTTCGACGCCGCGGTGAGCCAGACGCGCTGCAGCGCGGCCCCGGCGGCGAGGTGGTCGAGCCGGGTGTCGGTGCCGGTGCAGAAGATGAGCAGGTTCTCGGCGGCGAGCCGGTCGGCGAGCACGGCGTCGTCCGGGATCGGCGTGCCCGGCCGGACGATCCCCGCGAACGGCACCGGCTCGGGGCCGAGCGCGTCGCCGGCGATGCCGTCGCCGGCCGCGGCCCAGCCGTGGGTGTGGGCGGTCCACACCGCGAGCTCGCGCTGGTAGGCGCGGTCGTCGCGGAGGACTCGCGCGGCGAAGCCGAGCAGCTCGGCCAGCTTGTCCAGCCGGCCGGGCACCACGACGTGCACGCCGGTCGTCTCCCCGGCGGCGACCAGTGCGCGGTGCGCGGCGGTGGGCACCCGGTTGTGGATGAACCGGTGCCGGTGGCTGCGGCGGCGGCCGATCGCCTGGTAAAGCAGGTAGTCGCGGGTGGAGGTGGCGCGCGGGCGGCCGATCGTCACGGTGGCCACGACGTCACCGCCGCTGCGCAGGCCGGTGTGGCAGTCCCGGCCGAGCGCGCGGACCGCGAGCTCGAGGTTGGTCAGCGCGGCCCCGCAGGAGAGCGTCCGGTCCCGGCCGGCCGGGTCGTGCCGGCGCAGCCGGACCTCCCGGCGCTCCAGCAGGTCCACCTCGGTGCCGCGGACGAGCAGCTGCCACGGCTGGCTGTTGTGCACCGAAGGGGCGCGGCTCACGGCGCGCGCGAGGACGCCGAGCTGTTCGGTGGTCAGGGCGGCGGGCGCGGCGGCGGTCATTTCGCGTCACTCCTCGTGGCGGAGCCGGGTGCTCCGCCCATGGTCGCGGTGGCCGCGGGACGGCACCGGAGCACAAAGTCCTCCGGTCCGGCGGAATTCGTCCCCTACCCGGCCGCAGCCGGCCGGCCGCACGATCGGGGCGACACCGGAGGAAAGAAGGAAGTCATGAGTACTGGTCGCGTCATCATCGTCGGAACGGACGGTTCACCCCGCGGCGACGCGGCACTGCGGTGGACCCTCGAAATCGGCGCCCACGCGGGCGACACGGTCCGGGCGATCCTCGTCCGGCCGCGGGACACGCTGCTGCCCGGCACGTCGTTCGCCATCCAGCCGCACGGCCGGGTCCCCGAGGCGGATTACTCGCTCGACGCGCGCGTGCGCGAGCTGGCGACCGAGACGCCGGCCTCGGTGGAGACCCGGACGGTCCACGGCGACCCGGCCACGGAGCTGGTGACGGCGTCGGCGGACGCGGACCTGCTGGTGCTGGGCGCCCACCGCGGCGGAGCGATGGCGGACCTGGTGCTGGGCAGCGTGGGGCGGGAGTGCGTGCGGTACTCGCGGTGCCCGGTCGTGGTCATCACCCCGGAGGCGGCACACCGCCTCGCTCCGGCTTGATTCGCCGGAGCGGCCCGGGTCAGGGGCGGCGGGTGGCCCAGCGGAACAGCTCATCCGCTCCCCAGACCAGGACCGGCATCGGGAGCAGCATCGCCACCACCCAGGCCGGCAGCGCCGCCGTCCCGAACAACGCCTGCAGCGGCGGGAGGTAGATCAACGCCGCCGCGAACACCAGCTCGAACACGATCCCGCCCAGTAGCAACCGGTTCGTCGCCAGGCCCACCGAGCGCAGCGACACCCGTTCCGTCCGGGCCGCGAACGCCGTGCCCACCTGGCAGGCCACGATCGCCGCGAAGCTCGCCGTCGTCGCCTGCAGATAAGCCGCGTGCAATGCTCCCGAGGTGACGTCCGCGCCCGGGTGCCAGCCGGCCGCGTACAGCACCGCGAGGAACGCTCCCAGCACCAATGCCCCCGACAGCAGGCCCATGATCCCCCACGCCCGCAGCAGCATCCGGCCCGTGACCACGCCTTCGGAACGGCGCCGCGGACGGCGGCCCATCAACCCCGGCTCGGCCGGCTCGCGGCCCAAAGCCAACGCCGGCAAGGTCTCCGTGCCCAGGTCGATGGCCAGGATCTGCAACACCGTCAACGGCAACGGGATCATCCCGCCCGAGACCGCGAACAGCAGGAACGGCAGCACCTCCGGCACCGCGTGCGCGAAGATGTAGAGCACGAACTTCCGGACGTTGTCGAACACCCGGCGCCCTTCCCGGACGCCGGCGACGATCGTGGCGAAGTTGTCGTCCGTCAGCACCACCGTCGCCGCTTCCTTGGCCACGTCCGTGCCGCCGACGCCCATCGCCACGCCGATGTCCGCGCGGCGCAGCGCCGGGGCGTCGTTGACGCCGTCGCCGGTCATCGCCACCACTTCGCCGCAGTCGCGCAACGCGTCCGCGATACGCAGCTTGTCCTCCGGGGCCGCGCGGGAGAACACGATCTCGCCGTTGGCCGTCAAAGCTTCGTCGAGGGCCGGCTCCGGCAGCTCGGCCAGCTCCTCGCCGCTGATCACCCGGTCCGCGCCGATCCCGACCCGGCGGGCGATCTCCGCCGCCGTGCGGCCGTTGTCGCCGGTCACCACGTGCACCCGGATGCCCGCCGAATGGCAGTCCGCGACCGCCGCGGCGACCTCCGGCCGGGGCGGATCCACCAAACCCACCAGGCCGAGCAGGGTCAGGTCCGTCTCGGCTTCGTCGCGGCTGCCCGGCAGGGTGGCCACCCGGCGGCCGGCGACCGCGAGCACCCGCAGGGCCCGGCCCGCCATCTCGTCGACGAGCGCCAGGAGCCGGGCCCGTTCCGCGGCCGGCATCGCGCAGCGGGGCAGGACCTGCTCCGGCGCGCCCTTGGTGGAGACCAGCAGGTCACCGTCCACGAAGTCCACAGTGGACATCCGCTTGAGGCGCGGGTCGAACGGGTACAACGCCTTCCGGGCGGACAGATCGGCCGCGTCGGCGCCGGCGTACCGCAGCAGGGCGAGTTCCGTGGGGTCCCCGCTCGACGCACTGACGTCGGCGGTGCTGCACCGCGCCAGCGCCGCCGTCAACGGCTCCGGCTCCCCCACCGGGTGCACCTCCTCGACGCTCATCTCGTTGCGCGTCAGCGTCCCGGTCTTGTCGGTGCAGATCACCGTCGTCGACCCCAGCGTCTCCACCGCCGAGAGCCGCTTGACCACGGCCCCCGCTTTCGCCATCGACCGGACACCCGCCGCCAGCGCCAGGGTGATCGTCGGGAGCAGCCCCTCGGGGACGTTCGCCACCAGCAGGCCGATCGCGAAGACGAAGGCCGCCGACCAGGACAGCCCGGCCAGCCAGCCCAGTGGCAGGAACCCGATCCCGACGACCACCGCGACCAGCGCGATCAGCCACGCCACGCGCCGCACCTGCCGTTCGAGCGGGCTTTCCTCCCGCCCGACGCGTGAGGAGAGCGACGCGATCCGGCCGATCTCGGTGTGCCGCCCGGTGGCGTGGACGACGGCGTGCGCGGCCCCGGCGACGCACACCGTGCCGCTGAAGACCAGGACCGGCGAGTCGAGCGGGCGGGAAGCGTCGTCCTGGGCGTCGGCCATCCGGGTCACCGGCACCGACTCGCCCGTCAGCATCGACGCGTCGACGTCCACCGTGCCGTCGATCAGCCGGGCGTCGGCGGGGATCCGGTTGCCTTCGGCGAGGACGAGGACGTCGCCGGGAACCAGTTCGGTCGCCGGGACGTGCCCCACCCGGCCGTCGCGCAGCACCGGCGCCCGGTCGGGCAGGTACTTGCCCAGTGCCTCGACCGCCTTTTCCGCCTGCTGTTCCTGGACGAACGCCAGCAGGCCGTTGAGCAGGATGACGCCGGCGATCGCGATCGCCAGGTTCGTCGTGCCGGCGACCCACGCCAGCCCGCCCGCGACCCACAGCAGCAGCGCCAGCGGGTGGACCAGCTGCCGCCCGAGTTCGAGGGGCCACTTCCGGCCACCGTGCGACGGCAGCGCGTTCGGGCCGCTCACCTGCAGCCGGCGGGCGGCTTCCCGCGCCGTCAGTCCGGCCGGTGTGGTCCGCAGGTCCCGCAGCAGCCGGACGACCGGCTCGCGTGCGTCGACCGCCGGCACCTCGGCCGGTTTGCTCTTCAGGTGCGTGGTCATCGTGCCTTCCTTCGCTTCGGGGTGGCGAGGCCGACCAGCAGCAGCCCCTGCGGGATGCCGGGCACGATCTCGGAGTGCCGAGCTCGCTCGGCGGGGGTCAGGCGGGGCAGCGGGACGCTCCGGGACGCGAACCCGCGGACGACCGCGGCCAGCCGGGTGCCGTGCAGGGCGGCGCCGGCGAGGACGTGGTGGCGCCGGCTGTCGCCGGGGGTGGTGACGAGCAGGGCCGACTGGCCGGTGACGTCGGCGCCGAGCTGTGCCAGCGCCGGCACCCAGTCCGGGCGCACGATGCGCACGTCGGTCTCCGGCCAGAAGCCCTCGCCCGCCAGCGCGCCCAGGACCGCGAGGCTGACGGGCCGCAGCTCCGGTTCCGCCAGCTTGCGCAGCGCGACGTACCGCGCCCACTCGCTGCTGGAGGGCGCCCGCGGCTCGCCGACCCGGACAACGACCGCGACCCCGGGCCGGTCGGCGTCGTACGGGAACACGACGACCGGATCACGGCCGAGCACCCGCACGACGGTCCAGATGGTCGAGAGCGCGGCGCCGCATTCGAGCAGGGCGGCGGTGCCCGCCCGGTCGCGCCGGGCGGGCGGCTCGGTCAGGACGACCTCGTCCGGCCGCACCTCGGCGACGCACCGGTTCGGGCCCAGCCGCACCAGCGCGTCGCCGAGCACGGCGCGGGACGAGGTGTCCCAGCGGAACCCGGTCATCCGCCCGGGCGCACGGGGAGATGCCTGGTGGCGGCCCGGCAGGTGGCCAGCAGGCCGTCGACGTCGATCACGGTGACGCGGTGGTCGAGACCCGGTGGGGTCGCCGCCCGGACGTCCGGGTCCGGGGAGACCAGCGCGACCGGCACGTGGTCGCGGACGGCGCAGACGACGCCGAACTCGCGCGCGGTCAGCCCGGGTTCCTGGCCGCGGACGTCGACGACGAGGTCGGGCTGGGCGAACGGCTCGTCGAGCGGGCAGCGGCCGCCCGGGGCGAGGGCGCGGCAGAGCCCGGTGCGGTCGTGGCAGCGGCTGACCAGGCAGCCGGCGTCACGCAGGGGCTGGACGAGGAAGTCGGCGTCGCCGAAGGACGCTTCGGTCAGCAGGACGTGCACGGGGTCACCTCACGGACACTCGGGCGAGCGCCTCTTCAGCGCCGCGGGCCAGCTCCAGGTCTTCCCGGGGCAGGACGATCAAGGCGGGCACCGGGGAACCGGGCCGGGTGACGATCCGGTCGACGTCGGTGTGCGGGGCGGCGCCGGCGCGCAGGCCGAGCACCCCCAGGCCGTCGATGACCGACGTGATCAGCTCGGGCTGGTGCTCGGCGACGCCACCGGTGAAGACGACCGCGTCCAGTTTCGCCAGGCTCGTCGCGGCCGCGCCGATCTCCCGGCACAGCCGGTGCCGGTAGACGTCGAGCGCCACCGAGGCGTCGCGGTCGCCGCGGGAGGCCGCGGCGAGCACGCGCCGCAGATCACCGTTGGTGCCGGTCATCCCGGCGAGCCCGGAGCGGTGGAACAGCGCGTCGGCCATCTCGGCCGGGCTCATCGGCGCCGTCTGCATCACGTGCAGCAGCAGGCCGGGGTCGACCGAGCCGGACCGGGTGGCCATCATGGCGCCTTCGAGCGGGGTGAAGCCCATGCTGGTGTCGACGCCGTGGCCGTCGCGGATCGCGGTCACCGACACGCCGGCGCCGACGTGGGCGCACACGAGCTGCAGGTCCTCCGGCGCGCGGCCCAGCAGCTCGCCGGTGCGGTGCAGTGAGTACTGGCAGGACAGGCCGTGGAAACCGTAGCGGCGCAACCGGTTCTGCACGGTCCACGCCCGGGGCAGCGGGTACCGCGCCGCCGCTTCCGGCATCCGGGCGTGGAACGCCGTGTCGAAGCAGGCGACCACCGGGACGCCGGGCAGCAGGCGGCGGACTTCGCGCGTGACCTCCAGGGACAGCGGCTGGTGGTTGGGGGCCAGGGAGGTGAGCCGTCCGAGGTTGGCGAGCAGGGCGTCGTCGACGCGGGCGGGGGCTTTCTGCGAGCCGCCGTGGACGAACCGGACGGCGACGGCGTCCACTTCGGACCAGCGGCGGATCGCCCGGCCCACGGCGGAGTCCGGATCGGTCAGGTCCCAGGCGGCCCAGCCGACGGCGGTGCCGTCGGCGACCAGCGACACCTTCACGCTCGACGAGCCCGGGTTGAGGGTCAGCACACGCACGAGTCGCTCCTTCAGTCTCGCAGCCGGCGCAGGAACGGGTCTTCGGCCGCAACGGGTTGCAGGCGGGCGCGGACGTCGAGGGCCACGCAGCCGTCCGGGCGGACGCGGACGGGGTTGAGGTCCAGTTCGGCCAGCTCCGGCACCAGCTCGGCCAGCCGGTTGACCTTCAGCAGCAGCTCGCGCACCGCCGCCCGGTCCAGCCCGGACGCCCAGAGCGGCTTCGACGCGCGCAGGCCGTCGAGCAGCAGGTCCGCGTCGGCGCCGGTGAGCGGCGCGAGCCGGGCGGCGTGGTCGGCGATCAGGTCGGTGTCGACGCCGCCGAGGCCGAACACGACCAGCGGGCCGAACACCGGGTCCGAGCGCACGCCGACCAGCAGCTCGCGGCCGGGTTCGGCCATCGGCTGGACCGTCACGCCACGCAAGGCGGAGCCGAACCGGGCCCGCAGGAGCCGGAACGCCTCCACGATCCGGTCGGCCCCGTGGACGTTCAGCAGGACACCGCCGCCGGCGGTCTTGTGCAGCAGGCCGTCGGCGTCGGCTTTCAGCACGACCGGCGAGCCGAGGTCGGCGGCCGCGGCGTCCATCGAGTCACCGGCTTCGACGTAGCGGGTCTCCACCATGGGGATGCCGGCGAGGCGCAGCAGTTCGACGGCGTCCGACGGCGAGAGCCAGCCTTCACGGTCGCGGGCGAACGCCCGCAACGCGTCCGGGTCTTCGAGCGGCTCGAGGTGTTCTTCGGCCTCGGGCCGGTTCAGCCACCGCTCGTAGCGGACGAGCCGGGCCAGGACCGCGGCGGCCGCGGCGGGGTCGTCGTAGCAGGCCGTGACGCCGCGGCCGGGCACCAGCGGCGCCACCCGGGCGCGCTGGCCGGGCCGGACCGCGAAGACGGTCTTGTACTCGGGCGGGAGCACCGCGGCGAGCGACGTGCCGGGATCGCCGACCGCGGTGGGCACGGTCGCGGCGATGACCGCGTCCACGCCGTCGTCGTCGAGGACCGCGCGCAGGGCGTCGGCGAAGGCCTCGGGTGGGACGGCCGCGGTCGTGTCGACGGGGTTGCGCACCGCCGCCTCGGCGGGCAGCAACTTCGCGAGGCGGTCCCGGGTGTCCTGGGACAATTTGGCCATGACCAGGCCTTCGCGCTCGCAGGCGTCGGCAGCGAGGACCCCGGCGCCCCCGGCGTTGCTGACCACGGCCACCCGCGGGCCGCCGGGCAGGAGCTGCCAGGACAGCCCGGCGATGACGTCCACCAGCTCGGCGACGGTGTCGACGGCGATGACGC
This sequence comes from Amycolatopsis sp. NPDC049688, assembly GCF_040674975.1. Taxonomy (NCBI): domain Bacteria; kingdom Bacillati; phylum Actinomycetota; class Actinomycetes; order Pseudonocardiales; family Pseudonocardiaceae; genus Amycolatopsis; species Amycolatopsis sp. NPDC049688. Next base: position 548,568 of record NZ_JBFANY010000001.1, on the reverse strand, counting down.
CGGCCTGTTCGAACAGCGCGTCCCGGGTGACGGCCGGGGTGGCGGCCGCGGCGGTGTGCGAGGCGGCCGCGCGCTGCGCGGTGTCGCCGCTGCCGGAGCGGACGGCGAGCACCGGGCGGGTGCGGGCGAGGCGGCGGGCCAGCCGGCTGAACTTGCGGGGGTTGCCGAACGACTCGAGGTAGAGCACGGCCAGTTCGGTGCGCAGGTCGGTGGCCCACCACATCAGCAGGTCGTTGCCGCTGACGTCGTACTTGTCCCCGGTGGAGACCAGGGTGGACATCCCGAGGCCGAGGTCGCCGAGGGACTCGGCGAGCGCGATGCCGACGCCGCCGGACTGGGTGACCACCCCGATGTTGCCCGGCCGGACCGGGGTGCCGAGGAAGGTGAGGTCGTAGGGGCACGCGGGGTCGGTGGAGACGACGCCGAGGCAGTTCGGCCCGACCAGCCGCAGGCCGTGTTCGCGGACGGCCGCGCGGACGCGCTCGCCCGCGCCGGTGCCGGTGAGCCCGGAGGAGAGGACGACGACGGCCCGGACCCCGCGTTTCCCGCACTCCTCGACCGCCTGCGCGGCGGCCGGCGCGGGCAGGCAGACCACCGCGAGTTCCGGAGTGCGGTTCAGCGCCGCGACGGACGGGACGCACCGCACTCCGAGGATCGCGTCGGCGTGCGGGTTCACCACCTCGACCGAGCCCCGGTAGCCGGAGGTGACCAGGTTGGTCAGGACCGCGTGGCCCACCGATCCCGGCCGCCGTCCGGCACCGATCACGGCGATCGAGGCCGGCTTGAACAGGTGCGCCAGGCTGGCGGCGTCGGCGACCGAGTCGCGTTCGAGGACCGCATCGAGGTAGGCGGAATCCTCTTCGAGGACCATCACCACGTCGCGCTCGGGACCGCCGACGCTGGCCTCGAAGCTCAGGCCGAGGTCCTTGAAGACGTGGATGACGTTGGCGTTCTCGGCCAGCACCTCGGCGAGGAACCGCTTCAGGCCGGTCTTGCGGGCGTGGGAGACGAGGTGTTCCATCAGCAGCGTCGCCACGCCCTGGGTGCGCACGGCCCCGTCGACCACCAGGGCGACTTCGGCGTCGCTAGAGTCGTTCAGCACCTCGTAGTTCGCCACGCCGACCAGCGCGCCACGCCGGTAGCAGCCCACGGCGTAGTGGCCGGGGCCGGCCTCGGCGGCGATCTCCGCCGCCAGCTTGTCCAGGGTGTTCGGGCGGGGGCCGAAGAACCGGAAGTAGGTGTCCCGCTGGGTGAGCCGGGTGTGCAGGGCGAGCACGTCGGCCGTGTCGGCGGGGTGCAACGGACGCACGAGCACCACGTCGCCGTGCGCGAGCAGGGCCCGGGTCATCGTTTCTCCTCGGGGCATGAGGGTGGGCGCGGCCGACCGAGGGCCGCGCCCACCGCGGAGGGTCACCTAGTTCTTGGTGACCTGGATCTTGACGTGCTTGTCGCGCGGGTGCTCCGAAACCGGCATCGATACTTCGAGGATGCCGTCGGTGTACGTCGCCTTGACCTTCGCCGGGTCGGCTCCGGCCGGCAGGCTGACCGTGCGGCTGAAGGTGCCGTAGGAGAACTCGCTGCGGCCGCCTCCGGCGGTTTCCTTCGCCTCACGCTCGGCGGAGATGGTCAGCAGCCCGTTGTGCGTGGTCACGGAGATGTGCTTCTCCGGGTCGAAGCCGGGCAGCTCCGCGCGGAGGGTGTACTTGCCGTCCTCAGTGGACTCCTCGATCCGGACCGGGTTGTGCTCGGCGAACGGCCACGGGTTCTCCAGCCACGCCGCGATGCTCGGCAACGCCAGGCGAGAGCCCGGCACCAGGGCAGTCATCCGTTCCTCCTTCCCTGCGACTTCGGGGGTCGCAGGACAAGGAGACCTCGGGGAGGTGGCCGGGCGACGCGGCCGGATTGCCCGAACCGCGAGGACCTTCGTCACCGATGCCGGGCGCGAGGAACCCGCGGCCGGCCTGACCCGCCGCAGCGGCCCCGCCCCGGCCGCTCAGCCGACCGGGTTCGGAGCTCCCGGCCGCTCAGGCGACCAGGTGTGGGCTCCCGCCGCTCAGCCGACCGGGGCCGCCCACTCGATCCTGACCCCGCCCTCGGGGCCGCTGTCCAGCGCGAACGTTCCGCCCGAGGCCTCCGCCCGGTCGCGCAGGTTGCCCAGCCCGCTCGGGGAGATCCCTTCCGCGAGTCCCTTGCCGTCGTCGGTCACGACGACGCGGACGTAGTCGTCCTTCACCGCGATCGACACCGTCACCGCCGCGGCCTCCGCGTGCCGGACCGCGTTGCTCACCGCCTCGCGCACCACCGCTTCGACGTGCTCGGCCAGCTGCGCCGGCACCGTGTCGATCGGGCCGGACATGCTGACCGTGGGCTGCAGCGGGGCGTCGTCGGTGAGCTCGGCGATCGCGTCGTGCAGCCGGTGCCGCAGCCGGACACCCGTCTCACCCGCCGCGCCACCGTGCAGGTCGAAGATCGCCGTACGGATCTCCTGCACGATCTCGTGCATCTGCTCGATGCTGTCACCCAGCCGCTTCTGCAGCTCCGGCGACTTCGTCCGCCGCTGCGTGCTCTGCATCGACAACCCGACCGCGAACAACCGCTGGATGACGTGGTCGTGCAGGTCACGGGCAATCCGGTCCCGGTCGCCCAGCACGTCCAGCTCGCGCGCGGCCCGCTGCTGCGCCGCCAGCTGCAACGCCAGTGCCGCCTGGTCGGCGAAGGACGCCACCACCGACAGCTGAGCCGCCTCGAACCCGGAGGATCCGGCCTCCCGCGCCGCGATGAGCACCCCGGTCGTCCGGTCGCCCGCCCGCAGCGGCACCACCATCGCGGGCCCGAAGCGGTGCTCGCCCAGCACGAGCTCGGGCACACTGCGTGGCGTCCGGTCCCGGTACACCGAGCCCGGCACGCTTTCTTCGAGGTCGATGTGCGTCCCCGACAGCTCCGCAGCCCGCGTACCCGCGCACACCGTCACGGTGAGGTCGTCGACGGCGTCGCCCCAGTCCTCGTCGACGTCGAGGCGCCCGGAGTTGGGGAGCGCGAGCATCGTGACATCCGACCCGGTCAGCTCCAGCGCCCGGCTGGCGATCAGGTTGAGCGCCTCCGCCGGATCGGTACCGCCGAGCAGCTCCGTGGTCACCTCGCTGGTCGCGGCCAGCCACTGCTGCCGGATCCGCGCCTGCTCGTAGAGGTGCGCGTTCTCGATCGCGATGCCGGCCGCGGCGGCCAACGCCTGCACGACGACCTCGTCGTCGTCGGTGAACGGCTCCCCGTTCTTCTTCTCGGTCAGGTACAGCCGGCCGAACACCTCGTCGCGCACCCGCACCGGAACGCCGAGGAACGTGTGCATCGGCGGGTGGTGCGCCGGGAAGCCCACCGAGGCCGGGTGAGCGGAGATCTCCTCGAGCCGGAGCGGTTTCGCCTCGTCGATGACCACCCCGAGCACACCGTGCCCCTCGGGCAGGTCACCGATCAGCCGGCGGGCTTCGTCGTCGATGCCGACGTAGATGAACTCGGCCAGGGAACCGTCCTCGGCCAGCACCCCCAGCGCGCCGTACTTCGCCTCGCCCAGCTCGATGGCCGCCTGCACGATCCGCGTCAGCGTCGTGTCCAGCTCCAGCCCCGAGGCGACGGCCAGCACCGCGTCGAGCAGCCCGTCCATCTTGTCCCGGGTACCGATCAGCAGCTCGATCCGGTCCTGCAGGTCACGCAGCAGCTCGCGCAGCCGCAGGCCGGACAGCGTGCCCGCCATCCGCCGCGGCTCCTGCCCGGCTTCGCTCACAAGGCCTCCGCATCATCAGTGACTTTGTCCCCTTTCCGCGGCACCGCGAGGCGAGAGACCGTCGAAAGAAGCTTTTGAACCACAGTGTGCCGCACCGCGGTACCAAGGGGAGACCATGACACTACCCATCACTTCGATCGGCTTGCTGGACCCCGATCAGGTGAAGTCCGTCATCGGCGCTGCGGTGCTGGCGCCGTCGACGCACAATACCCAGCCCTGGCGCTTCCGCTGCAGCCCCGAGGGCCTGGAGCTGCACGCCGACCCCGGCCGCGCCCTGCCCGTGGCCGACGCCGACCGGCGCGAGCTGCTGCTCTCCTGTGGTGCGGCCCTGTTCAACCTGCGCACGGCCATCCACGCACTGGGTGCCCACCCCGCCACGACGCTGTTCCCCCGGCGCGACGACCCGACGCTGCTGGCCGTGGTCCGGCCGTTCGCGGCCCGCCGTCCCGACCCCCGCCTGGTCGAACTGGCGGACGCGATCCCCCGCCGTCACACGAACCGGACGCCGTTCGAAGCGGGCACGATCCCGGTGTCCGTGGTCGCCGAGCTGCGCCACGCCGCGGAGGTCGAGCAGGCGTGGCTGCCGCGGCTGAGCGGGCAGCAGCTGGAGGGCCTGCGCGAGCTGGTCCACAAAGGGCACCACGCCCAGCTCACGGACCCGGCGTTCCGGTCCGAGTGGCAGCGGTGGACCGGGCGCGGCCCGGACAGCCGCGACGGCGTCCCGGAGTACGCGGCCGGGTCGATGCCCTCCGACAACGGCGGCTGGGTACTGCGCGACTTCGGCTCCCGGGACCGCGGCCGGCCCGACGGCTCCCAGCCTCTGGTCGTGGTCATCGGCTCGTTCGACGACACGAGGGCGGACCAGCTGCGGGCCGGTCAGGCGATGCAGCGGGTCCTGCTGACGGCGACCGTGGCCGGGCTCGACGCGTCGTTCATCTCCCAGCCGGTCGAGGTCCCGGCGGTCCGGGCGGAGCTGCGCCGGCTGCTGGGCGGCGGGCTGTGGCCGCAGATCGTGCTGCGCCTCGGCCGGGGCGCGCCGGTGCCGTGGACACCGCGGCGCTCGCTGGCGGACGTCCTGATCGAACCGTCGCCGTTGGGTTCCCGGTGAGGTGAACGCGAACGCGCGATCCGGCCGGAGCCGCTCAGCCGCCCTGGTTGCGCAGTTCGGTGGCCAGGACCGCGGCCTGCGTGCGCCGCTCCATGCCCAGCTTGGTCAGCAGCCGGGAGACGTAGTTCTTGACGGTCTTCTCGGCCAGGAACATCCGCTCCGAAATCTGCCGGTTGGTCAGGCCCTCGCCGATCAGCTCCAGCAGCTTGCGCTCCTGGTCCGACAGGTCGGCCAGCGGGCCTTTCTTCGCTTGGCTGTCGCGCAGCTTCGCCATCAGCGCCGCGGCCGCGTGGGCGTCGAGCAGGGACTTGCCCGCGCCGACCTCGTGGACCGCCGAGACCAGGTCCATGCCCTTGATGTCCTTGATGACGAACCCGCTCGCGCCGGCCATCACCGCGTCCAGCATCGCCTGCTCGTCGGTGAAGGAGGTCAGCATCAGGCACTTGAGCTCGGGGAGCTTGGAGCGCAGCTCGCGGGCCAGCTCGATGCCGTTGCCGTCGGGCAGCCGGACGTCCAGCACGGCCACGTCCGGGTTCAGGGCCGGGATGCGGGCCAGTGCCTGCGACACGCTGCCGGCCTGGCCGACGACGGTGAGGTTCTCGTCCTCGTCCAGCAGGTCGGCGACGCCACGGCGGACGACCTCGTGATCGTCGACGAGGAACACACGGAGCATGGACAACCTCCCGGGTACGGATCCGACACGCTCAGCGTACGACCGCAAGACCCCGCGCGGCAGGGACCCGTGACCGTCCCGGAAGTGACCAAGGACCCTAAGGCCGGGCACCGTCGGCACCGGATGCTCACCGGGTAACCCGCGAACGAGCAGGAGAACCGGATGAGCGCCCTGGACCTCGCCCGATGGCAGTTCGGGATCACCACCGTCTACCACTTCATCTTCGTCCCGCTGACCATCGGGCTGTCCTTCCTGGTCGCCGGGATGCAGACGGCCTGGGTGCGCACCGGCAACGACCGCTACCGCCGGATGACGAAGTTCTGGGGGAAGCTGTTCCTCATCAACTTCGCCATGGGCGTGGCGACCGGCATCGTGCAGGAGTTCCAGTTCGGGATGAACTGGTCGGACTACAGCACCTTCGTCGGCGACATCTTCGGCGCGCCCCTGGCCATCGAGGGCCTGCTCGCGTTCTTCCTCGAGTCGACGTTCCTGGGCCTGTGGATCTTCGGCTGGGACAAGCTGCCGAAGAAGCTCCACCTCGCGACGATCTGGCTCGCCTCGATCGGCACCGTCCTCTCGGCGTACTTCATCCTCGCCGCCAACTCCTGGATGCAGCACCCGGTCGGCTCGATCGTGAACCCGGCGACCGGCCGTGCGGAGCTGAAGGACTTCGGCGCCGTGCTCACCAACTCGACGGCGGTCGGGGCCTTCGCGCACACCATCACCGCGTGCTTCCTCACCGCCGGCATGTTCGTCGTCGGCATCAGCGCCTGGCAGCTCCGCAAAGGCAACGCGGCGGACGTCTACCGGCCGTCGATGAAGCTCGCCCTAGTCACCGTCCTGATCGCCAGCCTCGGCGTGATCGTCACCGGTGACCTGCAAGCCCGGCTGATGACCCAGCAGCAGCCGATGAAGATGGCCGCCGCCGAAGCCCTCTACGACACCGTCGCCCCCGCCTCGTTCTCGCTGTTCACCATCGGCTCCCTCGACGGCTCGCAGGAGAAGTTCAGCATCCGCGTTCCCGGCGTTCTGTCCTTCATGGCCACCGGGAAGTTCGACGGTCAGGTCGAGGGCATCAACGACCTCCAGACCGCCGAACAGCAGCAGTACGGGCCCGGCGAGTACCGGCCGAACATCCCCGTCAGCTACTGGACGTTCCGCCTCATGATCGGCTTCGGCTTCCTCTGCCTGCTCATCTCGCTGGCCGGGCTCTGGCTGTTCCGCCGCGGCCGCACCCCGCGCGCCCGCTGGTTCTTCCCCGCCGCCACCGCCGGGATCGCCCTGCCGTTCCTGGCCAACAGCGTCGGCTGGATCTTCACCGAGATGGGCCGCCAGCCGTGGTCGGTCTTCGGGGTCCTCAAAACCGCCGACTCCGTCTCCCCCACCGTCCCCGCGAGCAGCGTGCTCACCTCGCTGATCGTGTTCACCCTGCTCTACGGCGTGCTCGCGGTCGTCGACGGCGTCCTGATGGTCCGCTACGCCAAGGCCGGTCCCCCACCGCCGGAGGCATCCAGCGAAGACACCGATTCCGACGAGCCGCGGCCCGCGGCCTTCGCCTACTGAGACGCCGGAGACCCCGCCATGGCCCTCACCGACATCTGGTTCCTGCTCATCGCGGTCCTCTGGACCGGCTACTTCGTCCTCGAAGGCTTCGACTTCGGCGTCGGCACGCTGCTGCGCGTCCTCGGCCACGACGACACCGACCGCCGCGTGCTGATCAACACGATCGGCCCGGTCTGGGACGGCAACGAGGTCTGGCTGCTCGTCGCCGGCGGCGCCACCTTCGCCGCCTTCCCGCTCTGGTACTCGAGCCTGTTCTCCGGCTTCTACCTGGCGCTGCTGCTCGTGCTCGTCGCGCTGATCCTGCGCGGGGTCGCGTTCGAGTTCCGCGGCAAGCTCGACAGCCCCCGCTGGCGCAACACCTGGGACTGGATCATCGTCTTCGGCTCCGCCGCCCCCGCCCTGCTGTGGGGCGTCGCCTTCGGCAACATCGTCCACGGCGTCCCCCTCGACGCCCAGCACCACTTCACCGGCACGCTCTTCACCCTCCTCAACCCCTACGCCCTGCTCGGCGGGCTGGCCACGCTCAGCCTCTTCACCTTCCACGGCGCGGTGTTCCTGACCCTGAAGACGACCGACGCCCTCCGCGACCGGGCTCGCACGCTGGCCCGCGCGCTCGGCGGCACGGCGATCGTGTTCGGCGGCGTCTTCCTCGCCTACACCGCGATCGAGCACGGCGGCTGGGCGTGGCTGACGTCGGCCCTCGCCGCGCTGCTGCTGGTCGCGGCGGTGCTGTTCGCCGCGGCCGAGCGCGACGGGTACGCCTTCGCCAGCACCGCCGCCGCGATCATCGCGGTCACCTTCACCCTGTTCTGGTCGCTGTACCCGAACGTGCTGCCCTCGACGACCGACCCGGCGTTCGGCCTGACCACCACGAACGCCTCCTCGACGCCGTACACGCTGCAGATCATGACCTGGGTCGCGGTCGCCTTCACCCCGATCGTGCTGGCCTACCAGGCCTGGACGTACTGGGTGTTCCGCAAGCGGATCAGCCGGGCGTCGATCCCGGCGGGCGGCGGCCTGCCCGTGGTCCGCCGGTGAAACCCCTCGACCCGCGGCTGCTGCGCCACGCGAGCGCGGTCCGCCCGTTCGTCCTCGCCTGCGCCGCACTCGGCGTGCTCACCGCGATGCTGGTGCTCGCCCAGGCGGAACTGCTGGCCAAGACGATCACCTGGGCGTTCCTCGACGGTCTTTCGCTCCACAGCCTGGTGCTGCCGCTCGGCCTGCTGACCGCGGTCGTCCTGGCGCGGGCCGGGATCACCTGGCTGGCCGAGACGACCGCGCACCGCGCCGCCGCCCGGGCTCTCTCGCAGCTGCGGGAGACGGTCATCGCGGCCGCGCTGCGGATCGGGCCCCGGCGGGCGGACCGCTCCCCCGCCGAGGTCGCGGCCCTGGCGACGCACGGCGTCGACCGGCTGGAGGGCTACTTCTCGCGCTACCTGCCGCAGCTGCTGATCGCGGCGGTCGTGCCGTTGGTCGTCGGCGTGCGGATCCTGGCCGCCGACTGGGCGGCCGCGGTGATCGTCGGCCTCACGGTGCCGCTCATCCCGGTGTTCATGATCCTCATCGGGCTCTACACCCAGCGCGACGTCCAGCGGCAGTGGAAGACGCTTTCCGTGCTGGGCAACCACTTCCTCGACCTCGTTGCCGGCCTCGCCGAGCTGACCGCGTTCGGGCGAGCGCGGGCCCAGATCCGGTCGCTGCGCGAGATCACCGAGAAGTACCGCACCCAGACCCTGCGCACCCTGCGCGTCGCGTTCCTGTCCGCCCTCGCCCTCGAGCTCCTGGCCACCCTGTCGGTCGCGGTCGTCGCCGTGTCGATCGGCCTGCGGCTGCTGGCCGGCGAACTCGACCTCCAGACCGCGCTCGTCGTGCTGATCCTCGCGCCCGAGGTCTACCTGCCGCTGCGGGCGGTCGGCGCCCGGTTCCACGACAGCGCCGAAGGCCTCGCCGCGGCCGAAGAGATCATCGCCCTCGCCGACACACCCACCGGCGACACCGGCACCCGCACAGTCCCCGACCTCACCCGCGTGGCGGTGCGCTGCGAGGACGTCACGGTCGAGGGCCGGTCCGGACCGGTTCTCGACGGCTTCAGCCTGCGCCTGCCGCCCGGCGAGGTCGTCGGCGTGACCGGCCCGAGCGGGGCGGGCAAGTCGACGCTGCTCGACCTGCTGCTGGGCTGGCGCCGTCCCGACGCCGGCCGGATCATGGTGGGCGGCACCGACCTCGCCGACGTCGGCCGCGTGACCTGGCACCGGCACCTGGCGTGGGTGCCGCAGCAGCCCCACCTGGTCGCCGGGACGGTGGCGGAGAACATCCGCCTCGGCTCGCCCGACGCGACCGAAGACGAAGTGCTCGCCGCCGCCGACACCGCGGCGCTCGACGTCTCGCTGTCCACCGTGGTCGGTGAGCTGGGCGCCGGGCTGTCGACCGGGCAGCGCCGCCGCGTCGCGCTGGCCAGGGCGGTGCTGCTCGACCGGCCGCTGATCCTGCTGGACGAGCCGACCGAGGGCGTCGACGCGGAGACCGAGGCGGCCATCCTGGAGCGGCTGCCGAAGGTCCTCGCCGGGCGGACCGCGGTGATCGTCAGCCACCACCCGGCGGTGCTGGCCCGCTGCGACCGCGTCGTCTCCCTGGGCGAGCCGGTCACCGTGGCCACGCCGCCGGCCGCGGTGTCGCCACGGCCGATCTCACGGCCTTCCGCTGCTCCGGCTCTCGTTTCCTCCACAGTGGACGTTCCCCGGTGGCGGCCGCTGCGCGAGGCGATCCGGCCGCACCGGCTCCGGCTGGTCCTGGCCTGCCTGGCCGCGACGGCGGCGCTGGGCTCCGGAGTCGCCCTCACGGCGACGTCGTCGTGGCTGATCGCGAGCGCGGCCCTGCACCCACCGGTGCTGAGCCTGATGGTGGCGATCGTCGCGGTCCGGACGTTCGGCCTGGCCAAAGGCATCTTCCGCTACGTCGAACGACTGCTGTCCCACGACGTCGCCCTGCGCGCGCTGGCGGAGCTGCGGGTGCGAGTGTGGGCGCAGCTGGTCCGGATCGGCCCGGCGGGCACCGCACGCCTGCGCCGCGGCGACCTGTTGCACCGGCTGGTGTCCGATGTGGACAGCCAGCAGGACGTCCTGGTGCGCGGCCTGGTCCCGGGGGTGTCGACGTTCGTGGTCCTGTCGGCGACCGCGGCCACGCTCGGGCTCGTCCTGCCGGGCGCCGGCCTCGCCGCGGCGGCCGGCCTGGCCGTCGCCGGTGTGCTGGCGCCCGCGGTCGCCGCCCTCGCGGCTCGCAAGGCGCAGCGCGAAACGGCGCGGCTGCGCGCGGACCTGACGGCGGGCACGGTGGAGCTGCTGCAGGCGTCGGCCGACCTGATCACCCACGACGCGGCGGCCCGGCGCCACGCCCGGCTGCGCGAGCTCGACGGCGTCTTGACGGCCCTCCAGCGGCGGTCGGCGGCGTGGCGGGGCCTGGGCAGCGGGATCGCCGCGCTGGGGGTCGGGCTGACGTCGGTGACGTGCCTGGCACTGGGCATCGTGGCGGCGGTCCCCGGGCCGGCGCTGGCGGTGCTGGCGCTGACGCCACTGGCGGCGGCCGAGCTGGTGGCGGGGTTGCCCGAGGCGGCTCAGCGGCTGCTCGGGGCCTCGGGCTCCGCGCGCCGGCTGGCGGAACTGGACGCGCTCCCGGCGCCGTCCCCGGCCACCGCTGCGGCACCGATGGCTTCGAACCTGGCGGCCGAGCACCTGTCGGTCCGCTGGCCGGGTGCCCCGGTCGACGCGGTCGAGGACGTGAACCTCCGCATCGGCGACGGCCGCCGGATCGTCCTGACGGGCCGCTCGGGCGCGGGCAAGAGCACGGTGATCGCGGCGTTGCTGCGGTACCTGGACCCGTCGGCGGGCCGCGTCCTGCTGGACGAGGGGAACACGCTGGCCTACGACGGCGACTCGGTCCGGGAGCGCATCGCCTGGTGCGGCCCGGACACGCACCTGTTCGACAGCACGCTGCGGGAGAACCTCCGCCTGGCCCGGCCTTCGGCCACCGACGACGAGCTGCGGAGCTCTCTCGGCCAGGCCCAGCTTTCATGGTGGCTCTCCCAGCTGCCGGACGGCCTCGACACGGCACTGGGTACGCACGGAACGCCGGTTTCCGGAGGTGAGCGCCAGCGCCTGGGCGTGGCCCGCGCGTTGCTTTCGGACCGCCCGATCCTGCTGCTGGACGAACCGACGGCCCACCTCGACGCCCCGACGGCGGCAGCGCTGGCGGCCGATGTGCTGAAGGCGACCGAGGGCCGGTCGGCGCTCGTGGTGACGCACCGGCCGGCGGAGTTCGCCGAGCTGCCGGCGGTCGATCTGTCCCGCAGCGCGGCCGGGGTGCGCTGATCCTCAGGAGATCTTGCAAACGGCGTACCAGGTGCGCCGCCCCAGCCGCTGGACGGCCAGCGCGAGGTGCTCGGCCCGGCGGTACAGCTCCCGCAGCCGCATCTCGCGCCGCGGGTCCGGTTCGGTCTCCAGCTCCGCGATCGCCCGGCGGTACGCGTGTTCCGCGGCCTCCAAAGAGGACAGTGCCGCGTCGGCCTCCCCCGCGGCTTCGGTGCGGGGCAGGGTGTCCACGGCCTTGTGCAGCATGTCGAACGCGGTGACGACGGTGAGGACCATGGCCGTGAGGTGCTCGTCCGGCTGCGTGCGGGACAAGTCGGATTCGCGGACGAGCATGTACGCCGCCTCGGCGATCTCCCCGAGCCGCTCGGCCAGCTCGAACACGTCCTCGGCCTCGATCGGCGTGCTGAACGCCTCCCGCACGGCCACCAGCACCTGACGGCGCTCGCCCGCCTGCACCAGCAACGGCGTGCGCAGCTCGCCGCCGGTCGGCAGGCCGCGGGCCCAGCCCGCCAGCGCGGTCAGCAGCTCGGCGACCGTGTCGGCCTGGTCGCGCAGCAGCCCGAGCACGTCCGGGTTGTGCGGCAGGAACCACGTCTTGGGCAGCTTCATGCCCACCACCTCCACAACGGGAGCGCGGCCGCGCCCAGCACGGCACACGCCGGCAGGGTGATCAGCCACGCGGAACAGATTTCGCCCACCACGGCCCACCGCACGTGGTGGACGCGGCGGCTCGCGCCGGCCCCGACCACCGAGGCGGCGACGACGTGGGTCGTGCTGACCGGCGCCCCGGCCGCCGCCGCGGCGAGGATCACCGCGGCCGAGCTGCCCTGGCTCGCCAGGCCGTCGGCCGGGCGCATCCGGTAGATGCCGCGCCCGACGGTCCGGACGACCCGCCAGCCCCCGGACGCGGTGCCGAGGGTCAGGGCCGCCGCCGCGGCGAGCTTGACCCACAGCGGAACGGCAAAGGCCTCGAGGTGCCCGGTCGAGACGAGCAGGAGCGTGATGACCCCCATGGACTTCTGGGCGTCGTTCGCGCCGTGGCTGAAGGCCAGCGCCCCGGCGGTCAGCCACTCCGCGCGCCGGAGCACGGTGTCGACCCCGCGGCGTGCCCGGCGCAGCGCCCGCCGCACCAGCAGGTCGGCGGCCGCGCCGAGGCCGGCGCCCAGGATCGGCGACAGGGCCAGCCCGGCCAGCACCCCGAGCACACCGGAGACGTGCAGGCCGTCGAGCCCGCCCCAGCGCACCCCGGCGAACCCGCTCGCCCCGACCAGGCCGCCGACCAGCGCGTGCGACGAGCTGGCCGGCAGTCCCCGCCACCAGGTGAGCAGGTTCCAGGCGATGCCGGCGGTGACGGCCGCGCCGACCGCGGGCAGCACGTCCGCGGCCGGCAGCCGGACCACCCCGCCGACGGTGTCGGCGACCGTCGTCCCCGCCAGCAGCGGTCCTGCGACGTGGCAGCCCGCCGCCAGCAGCAGGGCCGCGCCCGGAGTGGCCGCGCGGGTCGCGACCAGCGCGGCCACCGAGTTCGCCGAGTCGTGGAAACCGTTGGTGAAGTCGAAGACCAGGGTGATCGCGATCGCCGCGGCCAGGACGGCCGCGGCGGTCACGCCTCAGCCCTCCCAGGTCCAGTGCCGCACCTCGGGCAGGTCTTCCCCGTGGGTGCGGATGTAGCGGTGGTGCCGTCCCTGGGCCTCGGTCATCCGCTGCCGCAGCACCCCGGCCGTCGCCACCAGGCCCGGTACGCGGTCGATCACGTCGATCACCAGCTGGAACCGGTCCATGTGGTTGAGCACCAGCATGTCGAACGGCGTGGTCGTGGTGCCGTGCTCGGTGTAGCCCCGGACGTGGAGGTCGTGGTGACCGGTGCGGCGGTAGGCCAGGCGGTGGATCAGCCACGGGTAGCCGTGGTAGGCGAAGATCACCGGGCGGTCCGGGGTGAACAACGCGTCGAACTCCCGGTCCGAAAGACCGTGCGGGTGCTCGGCCTCGGGCTGCAGGCGCATCAGGTCGACGACGTTCACCATGCGCACGGCGAGGTCCGGCAGTTCCTCCCGGAGGATCTTCGCGGCGGCCATGATCTCCAGGGTCGGGGCGTCGCCCGCGCAGGCGAGGACGACGTCGGGTTCCCGGTCGGTGTGCGTGCTGGCCCATTCCCAGATGCTCGCGCCGCGGGCGCAGTGCAGCGCCGCCTGCTCGGCGTCGAGCCAGTTCGGCGTGTCGTTCTTCCCGGCGACCACCACGTTGACGTAGTCCCGGCTGCGCAGGCAGTGCGCCGCGACCTCCAGGAGCGTGTTGGTGTCCGGCGGGAAGTACACCCGCACGACCTCCGAGCTCTTGTTCGCCACGTGGTCGACGAAACCGGGGTCCTGGTGGGAGAACCCGTTGTGGTCCTGCCGCCACACGTGCGAGGTCAGCAGGTAGTTCAGCGACGCCACCGGCCGCCGCCACGGGATCTGCCGGTGCACCCGCAGCCACTTGATGTGCTGGTTGACCATCGAGTCGACGATGTGCACGAACGCCTCGTAGCAGGAGAACAGCCCGTGCCGGCCCGAGAGCAGGTAGCCCTCCAGCCAGCCCTGGCACAGGTGCTCCGAGAGCACCTCGAGCACGCGGCCGTCGCGGGCCAGATGCTCGTCGACCGGTTCGACGGCGGCCTGCCACTGCTTGCCGGTGACGTCGTAGACCGCGTCGAGCCGGTTGGACGCGGTCTCGTCCGGGCCGAACAGGCGGAAGTTCTCCCGGCCGGCGTTGAGCGCGAAGACGTCCCGCAGGAACCGGCCCAGCACCCGGGTCGGCTCGGCCACCGTCGCCCCCGGTACCGGTACGGGCACCGCGTGGGCCGCGGTGTCCGGCAACGTCAGCGGGCGCAGCAGCACACCGCCGTTCGCGTGCGGGTTCGCGCCCATCCGCCGGTCCCCCGCCGGGATCATCGCCGTGACGTCGGCGGCCGGGCGGCCGGACTCGTCGAACAGTTCCGAAGGCCGGTAGGACAGCAGCCACTCCTCCAGCTGCTTGAGGTGCTTCGGGTTGTGGCGGACCTCGGCGAGCGGCACCTGGTGGGAACGCCAGGTCCCCTCGACCGGCTTTCCGTCCACAACGGACGGTCCGGTCCAGCCCTTGGGGCTGCGCAAGACGATCATCGGCCACACGCCGCGCCGTTCGGCGAGGGTGGCGACCGCCGAGTCGAGCGCCGCGGCCATCGCCTGGTGCATCGTTTCCGGGTCGCTGCCTTCGACGTAGATCGGCGCGTAGCCGTACCCGCGCAGCAAAGCGTCCAGTTCGGACGGCGGAATCCGGGACAGGACCGTGGGATTGGCGATCTTGTAGCCGTTGAGGTGCAGGATCGGCAGCACCGCGCCGTCGCGGACGGGGTCGAGGAACTTGTTGGCGTGCCACGACGTCGCCAGCGGCCCGGTTTCGGCTTCGCCGTCCCCGACCACGCAGGCGACGAGCAGGTCCGGGTTGTCGAACGCGGCCCCGAAGGCGTGCGCCAGCGAGTAACCCAGCTCGCCGCCCTCGTGGATCGAGCCCGGTACCTGCGGAGCCACGTGACTCGGCACGCCGCCGGGGAAGGAGAACTGCCGGAACAGCTCGGCCATCCCGGCGGCGTCCCGCGTCACCTCGGGCCACGCCTCGGTGTAGCTGCCTTCGAGCCAGGTGTTGGCCAGCAGGGCCGGGCCGCCGTGGCCCGGGCCGGTGACGAGCATGGCGTTCAGGTCATGGGTCAGGATCGCGCGGTTCAGGTGCGCGTAGACGAAGTTCAGGCCGGGCGAGGTCCCCCAGTGCCCGAGCAGCCGCGGCTTGACGTGCTCGGGCTGCAGCTGCTCACGCAGCAGCGGGTTCGCCATCAGGTAGATCTGGCCGGCCGAAAGGTAGTTCGCGGCCCGCCAGAGGGCGTCCACCTGGGCGAGCTCGATGCTGCCGAGCACCGCCGGGCGGGCTTCGACGGCGGTCATGCCTTCCGCTCCGGGCGGACCACGAGCACCGGGCACTGCGCGTGCTGGACCAGCGCCTGGCTGGTCGAACCCAGGAGCATGCCGGTGAAGCCGCCGCGCCCGCGACTGCCCACGACGACCAGCTGCGCTTCCGCGGAGATCTCGAGCAGCGCGTGCCGGGGCCGGTCGCGAACCAGCATCCGGCGGACCTCGACGTCGGGGTACTTCTCCCGCCACCCCGCGAGCCGCTCGCCGAGCAGCCGTTCTTCGTCCTCCTCGAGGGATTCCGGCTGGGTCAGGATGCGCGCGCTGCCGAAAGCGTCTTCGTAGGTGACGTCGTTCCAGGCGTGCAGGGCGACCAGCGGAACGCCGCGCAGCGACGCTTCCTCGAACGCGACCGCGATGGCCTGTTCGCTGTTCGGGCTGCCGTCGACGCCGACCGCGACCGGGCCGGTCGTGGAGTCGTGGCGGCCGCGGACGATCGCGACCGGGCAGTGCGCGTGCCCGGCGACCGCCGCCGCCGTGCCGCCGACCAGCATGTCCGCGAACCCGCCGGTGCCGGTCCGGCCGACGACGAGCGTCCGGGCGTGCCGGGACTCCTCGATCAGCATCGGGACCGGCGGGTCGTTGGGCAGCTCGGTCGTGACGACGAGGTCCTTGTCGACCGAAGCGGCGAGGGCGCGCGCATCGGCGATCGCCCGTTCGCCGTCGGCCTGGACGGCCTCGAACAGCGTCGCCGCGCCGATTCCGGTCATGCCGCCGCCGTAGTAGAGGCCGGCGACCTGCAGGCCGTGCACGATCTTCAGCTGGAGGTGGCGCCGGGAGGCGAGTTCCGCCGCCCACGTGACGGCGGCGGCCGAGCCGGCCGAGCCGTCGACGCCGACGGTGATCCTCGGATCGTTGGCGGTCATCGTGTCTGCTCCTCACCCGCGTATGCGGTCTCTGCGGCGATGACGCCCGGCACGGCGAGCGCCAGCAACTGGGCGACGTGCCGGTCGGAATCGTCGTCGAACTGGTCGGTGATGTGCACGAGCCCGTCGTGGACGTCGACGTGCCAGCGGCCGCTGCCGCCGTAGATTTCCAGGCGGTGCTTGACGTCCCGGGCGATGTCGACGTCCTCCCGGGCGAGCACCCGCACGACGTCGCCGCGGGTGACGATGCCGACCACGGCCGAGCCGTCGACGATCGGCATCGCGCGGATCCGGGCGTCCACCAGTGCCTGGCACAGGTCGGCGACGTCGGTGCCGCTGCTCATCGCGGTGACGGGGGCGGTCATCAGGTCGCCGACGGTGTGGCCGGCGGTGGCTCCGCCGGGTTCGCGGACGTAACGGGGATCGGCCGGGATGCGGCCGCGGATGAGATCGGCCTCGGTGACGATGCCGGCGAGGCGGTCGTCGTCGTCGACCACGGGCAGTGCGGTGAAGCCGTGCGCGGCCAGCAGTTCGGCCGCCACCTTCGCGGACGTCCACGGGTGCACGGTGATCACCGGCGCGGTCATCAGGTCGCGTGCTCGCATCGGGGGTTCCTTTCGTGTCACCTCCCAACCTAGGAAGGCAGGCCCCCGGCCACCGCCGTCATCGGTCACCGGTCGCGGGGACTTACGTCCCTTCGCCCGGCCAGCTCCACAAGGGACGAAGGTCCCGCCGGAGCCGCGCGACCCTCACGGGTGTAGGCGCGCACGAGCCGGGACAGGTCGGCGGCACCCCGCGGTCCGGACCGGCCAGGCTGATCGACCCGTCGGGGTGTCTCGTGCGGGCCCGTCACGGTGGCGCTCACCGCGAACAGGCGCAGCACCGCGCGCGTCCGGGCGGTGGTCAGCTCGCCGGCCGCACGACCGCCACCGGGCACGGCGAGTGCGCGATCAGGGCCTGGCTCGTCGAGCCGAGCAGCATGCCGGTGAACCCGCCGCGGCCGCGGCAGCCGACCACGATCAGC
This sequence comes from Amycolatopsis sp. NPDC049688, assembly GCF_040674975.1. NCBI lineage: Bacteria > Bacillati > Actinomycetota > Actinomycetes > Pseudonocardiales > Pseudonocardiaceae > Amycolatopsis > Amycolatopsis sp. NPDC049688. Next base: position 531,212 of record NZ_JBFANY010000001.1, on the reverse strand, counting down.
TGCGCCTGCTCGCCGCGTTCCAGCAGGGTGCGCACCGGGCGGCCGCGGACGACCTCCAGCTCGATCGCCAGATCGGCGTATTTGCGCTGCCAGCCCACGATCTGCTCGGTCAGCTTGACGCGCTCCTCGGTCGCGATCGCGGCCGGGTCTTCCTGCATCAGGTGCGGGCGCAGCATGCCGTCGGCGAGGACGTCGCTCCAGGTGTGCACCGCGAGCAGCGCCGCGCCGCGCAGCCGCGCTTCTTCGCAGGCGAACGCGATCGCGGCCTCGCTGTCGGGCGAACCGTCGGACCCGACGACCACCGGGCCGGTGCGCGGCGGCGGATCGTGCGGGGTCCGGCCGCGGACGACGACGATCGGGCAGTGCGCGTGCGCGGCCAAGGCGACGGCGGTCGAGCCGACGAGCAGGCCGGTGAACCCGCCCAGCCCGCGCGAGCCGAGCACGATCAGCTCGGCGTGCTGCGATTCCTGGACCAGCGCGGTGACCGGGCTCCACTCGCGGGCCGCGGTGCCGACCTCCAGACCAGGGTGCTCGGCGAGCACCGCGGCCTTCGCGCCGGCCAGCCAGCCCTCGGCCCGCTCGGCCAGCCCGGCCCGCACCTGCTCGTGGCTGCCGAACGGGACCGGCGTCTGCACCTGCGGAAGGGCGTAGACCTGGACCAGCCGCAGCGGCCGCCCGCGGCGGACGGCTTCCGCGCCGGCCCACACGGCCGCCTGCACCGCGGAACCCGAGCCGTCGATCCCGGCGACGACCGCCCCGTCAACGAACCCGGACATGACCGTCCTCCTCGTGGATGTACCGCCGGACCCGGTCGAAGCGGGTGCGGGCCCGGGCCTCGGCGGCCTGTTCCTCCTCGGCGGTCAGCACGACCGCGTCGGGGCCGGGGAAGACCGTCGACACGTGGTCGTCGGCCGTCCACCGGACGATGTAGGGCGGGGTGCCGTCGGCCGAGCGGACCTCGAGGATCCGGCCGCGCTGTTCGGGCGCGCCGGCCCACGGTCCCTTGACGACGAGCCAGTCACCCGGCTGTGCGTGCATGCTCGTTCCTTCCTAGATGTCCACAGTGGACGGCTGAGGCGGTGCGGGTGCCGCCGGGCGCTGCGCAGCGCGGTGTGCGGCCACGGCGATCAGGACGACGCCGCCGGCCAGCACCACGAGCCCGGACGCCAGCAGCGCCAGTGCGATCCAGCCGAGGGCGGGCGCGGTCGCGCCGGCTTCGGCGCGCACGGAGATCCCGCGCGAGCCGTCCGCGTTCATCACGACGGCGGTCCACTGCCCGTTCGCCACCGGCCAGCCGACGGTCTGCGTGCCCGCGCCGGACGCGCTCGCGATCCAGACGCGCGCGCCGCCGGGCGGGACGGCCGGGGCACCGCCGAGGTGCGTGCGGTCGCCCGCGGTCGTGTACTCGGTCGCGGCCAGGTACCGCTCGACGTCGGCGGTGCGGCCGATGCCGACGAAGACCGGGCGCCCGCCGGTGCCGGCCGCCCGGATCCGGACGTCACCGATGAAGCTCTCCAGCTTCGGCACGGCCACGCCCTCCAGCCGCACCGGATCGGTGGCGACGGCGTACCCGCTCGAGACGAAGGTGGTGGCCGCGGTGAGGTAGCCGTCGGCGTCACGCTGGGTGCGGTCGGCCCACAGCACGGTGGCGCCGCCGGTGAGCAGGCCCATCGACCCGAGCACCAGCACGGCCCCGGTGACCGCGGCGGCGATCCGCCCGGCGGTCCAGCCCGGCGCGTGCGGGTGCGGCGGTGGCGGGTGCGGCGGTTCGTGGCCGGTTTCGGCGCCGCCCATGTCGAGCCGGAACGGCGGGTATTCGTCGGTCATCAGCGACACGTAGGCCGCGACTCGCAGCACCCAGCGGTCCATGCCGAGGACGAAGTCGAAGATCGGCCGCGGGTAGCGGCCGGTGAACAGCAGCACCACCCCGGCGACCAGGACCAGCACGCCGACGAGACCACCGGCGGCCCAGTCGAACGTCCCGTCACTGGTACGAGACGCCAGCCAGGTGCCGCCGCCGACGAACAGACCGGCGACGATGAGGTGCGGAATGGCCAGCAGCCACCACTTCACCAGCACCAGCCCGCGCGAAAGCCGTTCGGGGTAGGCGATGTCGAGCCGGGCCGGGTAGTCCGGGACGTCGGCGAGGGTGAACGGCGGGTAGCGGTCGGTTCCGAGCGCGGCATAGGAGTAGTACTGCACCCGCCAGCTCCACCGCAGCACACCGGCGGTGAACTCGAACAGCGGCCGCGGGTACCGCCCGGTGATCAGGATGGCGAAGAACGCCACGATCGTGGCGAACGGGTAGGCGAACCACAGGAACGCCAGCACGATGTAGTGCGGGACGGCGAGCAGCCACTTCACCAGCCAGAGCCCGCGGGACAGCGGCTCGTCCAGCGTCGCCTCGACCCGGACGGGGTACTCGGTCATGACACGCTCCTTCCCACGCCGCCGGCCAGACGGTGCCCGGGTCCGCTGGAGAAGAGCCGGACCGGGACGTGCACCAGGCCCGCGTCGCGGGCCTTCGCCACCGTGACGAGGACTTTCACCTCCGCACCGCCGCTTCTTCCCACAGCTCGACCCCGACGACGCCGTAGACGGTCTTCGCCAGCGCCGTCACGACCCGGCGCTCGGCCTCGTCGGTGAAGGTGCCGCGGATGGTCACCATGCCACCGGTGACGGAAACCGCCCACCGGTCGCGGTGCCCGCAGTAGTCCGTGAGGAGCGCGTTGAGGTGGGAGGCGATCGAGTCGTCCTGGCGCACCAGCGGGGTGAGCATGTCGCGGCGGCTGACGATGCCCACCAGCACGCCTTCGTCGTCGACGACCGGGATGCTGCGCCGCCGGTCGCCCAGCATGCGCCGGGCGATCTCGGTGAGGTCGGTGTCCAGCCGCACGGTCTCCGCCGGGGTGGTCATCATCGTGGCCACCAGCACGTCGGGCGCAGCGCCGGTGATGCCGCTGCGGAGCGCGTCGGCTTCGGTGAACACGCCGAGGACCGCGTCGTCCTCGCCGACGACCGGCAGCGCCGCGACGCAGTGTTCGGTGAGCAGCACGATGGCTTCGCGGACCGGCGTCTCCGGGCCGACGCGCACCACGGGCCTCGTCATGACGTCGCGTGCTTTCACGACGGCTCCTTTCCTGGGAGTTCAGTGCACGACCGCGACCGGGCAGGCGGCGTGGGCGAGCAGGGTGTTGCCGGTCGAGCCGAGGATCCCGCCGGCGACCGGCCCGCGGCCTCGCGTGCCGACGACGATCAGCCGGGCGTCCGGGGCGGCGTGCTGCAGCGCGCGGGCCGGAACCCGCTCCGGCACGACCCGGGTGCGGACCTCGAGGTCCGGGTACTTGCGGCACCAGCCGTCCACGTGGGCCGCCAGTTCGGCGTCGTCGCCTCCGGCGTGGACGACCAGCACCGGCGCCCGGGTCGCGGCGGCCTCCTCGAACGCGAACCGCAACGCGTGCTCGCTCGATTCGGACCGGTCGATCCCGGCGACGACCGGTCCCGTCCGGGCCGGCTGGTGCCCGGGCACCACGACGACGGGGCACGGCGCCTCCGCGGCCACCCGCAGGGCGACCGAACCGATCAGCGCGCCCCGCAGGCCGCCGAGGCCGTGCGAACCGAGGACGACCAAAGCCGCGTCCGCTGCCTCCTCGAGCAACAGGTCGGCGGCGAGCCCGAGCCGGACCGCCGTTTCGACCCGCACACCGGGCGCCCAGTCGCGGGCGATCGCGGCCGCGCGGTGCAGCCAGCGGTAGATGTGCTCCAGCAGGAGCTCGTTGCTTCCGGGGGCGGGGGCGCCTTCGAAGACGCAGGCGTGCACCAGGCGCAGGGTGGTGTCCCGCCGCCCCGCTTCCCGGGCCGCCCAGCGAACAGCGGCGTACGACGGCTCGGAAGCGTCCACCCCGGCGAGCACCGGCCGGTTCGCGGTCATGAGTTCCTCCTGCTGTCCGGGAGGTCCAGCATGGGCGCGGCGGGTACGGGCCGGTCAGGGCCCGAAGTCCCTTTCACCGGGGACCAAATCCGCCTGTTCGCGCGGGCCCGGCCAGGCGCCGAGTTCGCGCTCGGCGTCGCGGGCAAGTCCCGGAAAACCGTGATCGCCTGGCGCCGGGTGGCAGCCGACGACTTCGCGCCGTTCGACGAGCCCGGCTTCGGCAAGCTCGTGCCGGCCGTGTCGGCGGTCCCTACGGCGCGCCGCGCACGGTGGCCGCGAAAGGCCCGGGAGCGGGCCCTCGCGGCCTACACGCGCACCGATCAAACCTGACTTCCGGCCGCCGCCTGCCGCGGGTCGTCCGCGGTGGCCGGGATGGCGTCCTCCTCGTTCTCCTTGATCGCGTGGTGTTCGACCGCGTGCAGGTACCGGCCCACCTTCGGGCCGTGCCGCCCGCGCTCGGCGACGTCCCGGCGTGCCTCGGCTTCGATGGCCGCCTTTTCCTTCTCGTCCATGGCTTTCTCCTGGTTCAGTGCGGCAGCAGGGTCGCCGCGTGGTCGGGAACGTAGGTCTGCAGCCGCCGGTCGGGCCGGAAGTAGCCGGCCGGCTCCGGCCGCGGCGGCAGCGAGACCGCCTGGCGGGGCACCTCGAAGTAGGGCACGCTCGCGAGCAGGTGCGCGATCATGTTCAGCCTGCCGCGCCGCTTCTCCTCGCTTTCCACGACGTGCCAGGGGGATTCGGCGGTGTCGGTGTGCACGAACATCTCGTCCTTCGCCCGCGAGTAGTCCTCCCAGTGCGTGACCGACTGCAGGTCGATCGTCGAGAGCTTCCAGCGGCGCATCGGGTCGTCGATGCGGGCGCGGAACCGGCGTTCCTGCTCGTCGAGGCTGACCGAGAACCAGTACTTGCGCAGCAGGATGCCGTCGTCGACGAGCAGCCGCTCGAAGATGGGGCACTGCTGCAGGAACCGCCGGTGCTCCTCGGGCGTGCAGAACCCCAGCACCCGCTCGACGCCGGCGCGGTTGTACCAGCTGCGGTCGAACAGCACGATCTCTCCCGCCGCGGGCAGGTGCTCGATGTAGCGCTGGAAGTACCACTGCGTCCGCTCGCGCTCGGTCGGGCTCGGCAACGCGGCGATCCGCACCACGCGCGGATTGAGGTGCTCGGTGACGCGCTTGATCGTGCTGCCCTTGCCGGCAGCGTCCCGGCCCTCGAACACCACGACCAGCCGCGCCCCTTCGGCCCGGACCCACTCCTGCAGCTTCACCAGTTCGGCCTGCAGGCGCAGCAGCTCGCGCTCGTAGACCGGGCGCGGGATCTTCTGGGTTCCGGGCATACCCCGACGCTACGAACGCGGTGTGCCTCAGCGCCGCGGCCGGACGTCGGCGGCGCTGGGGTCTTTGGTCCCTCGTCCCGGGGCGGTGCGGCCCTCCCCCGGGTGCTCCCGCGAGAGGACGGTCGGACGGATGCATGCCACTTTCCCGCTCGGGCGCCCGGCCGGTATCGCCGTCGGCGCGCACTGGTCCGTCCTCCCGGCCATGGCTCTGCTCGCCGGTTTCCTGGCGCGGTCGCCGTTGCCGGACACCGTCCCCGGCCTGTCCCCGGCCGTCTACTGGGCGACCGGCGTGACCGGGTCGCTCGTCTTCCTCGCGTCGTTGCTGGTGCACGAGCTCAGCCACGCGCTGGCCGCGCGGGACCGCGGCCTCGTCGTCGACGGCATCACCCTGTGGCTGCTCGGCGGCCGCACGGAACCGGACGGCGATCCCCCGTCGCCGCGCGCCGCGATCGCCGTCGCGGTCGCCGGGCCGGTGGCGAGCCTCGCGGCCGGTGCCGGGTTCCTGGTCGCCGGCCTGCTGTCCACCGGGGTCGCCGCGCCCGCGCTGACCTGGCTGGGCTGGGCGAACCTGCTCCTGGCGTCGTTCACCCTGCTGCCCGGCGCGCCGCTGGACGGCGGCCGCGTCCTCCAGGCGCTCGTCTGGCGGCGCACCGGCGACCGGCGGCGCGCCCGGGCCGCCGCGGCGCGCTCCGGTCACGTCCTCGGGGTGGTGCTGGTGGCCGCCGGGCTGCTGCAGGTGGTGTGGTCCGGCAGCCTCGCCGGGCTGTGGCCGGCCGGCCTCGGCTGGTTCCTCGCCTGGTGCGCCCGGGCCGAGCTGGCGACGTGCGCACCGCGGTCGTGACACGCGCCGCCGGATGACGGTCGCCGTGAGCGGCCCTGCCGCAGCCGCCGGCCAACGCCCCTTCCGGGCCGGCACCTGCTTCGTGATCGCCGGGGTGCCGTCCGGGGCCGCTCACGAGCTCGGGAGCATGAAGTACGCTTCCTCCTCCTGCGCGAAGTGCAGGGCCGGCACGGCATCCAAGCCGTAGAGCGTCGCGCGCAGGTCGTCGGCCTCGGGCGCGGGGCCGACGCGGAAAAGGGCCGAAGGGCCTCGACCCCGTCCCCGCCGCGAAGCCCTTGGACCCTGTGGCCGCCGGACCGCCGCGGCGAGCATGGAGGCAGCCGATCCGAGGAGGACCGATGACTTCCACGATGCCCGACGCCTACACCGTGCGAGCGGCCGTCGCGCTGGCGGTGCGGGCCCCTTCGGTGCACAACTCCCAGCCGTGGCAGTGGCGGTTCGGCGGACGCACGGTCGAGCTGCGCGCCGACCCGGGCCGCCGGTTGCGCCACGCCGATCCCGACGGCCGCGACCTGCTCGTCAGCTGCGGGTGCGCCCTGCACCACTTCACCGTCGCCGCGGCCGCGATGGGGTGGGCCGCCCGGATCCACCGGCTGCCCGAGCCGGGGCTGCTCGCCCGGATCGACCTGGTCCCCGGCGACACGAGCGACGACGACATCGCCCTGGCCGCGGCCATCCCCCGCCGCCGTTCCGACCGGCGCCGGTTCGCCGAGCGGCCGCTGCTGGTGCGGGACGAGGTGGTGCTGCAGAAGAGCGCTTCCGAGCAGGGCGTGACGCTGCACGTGGTGCAGGAGGCCCCGCACCGGACGGTGCTCACCACCGCGGCCGCGGAGGCCGCCGGGCTGCACCGGGCCGACCAGGACTACGAGCTCGAACTGGCGGCGTGGAGCGGCCGCGACCACGCCCCGGACGGCGTGCCGGCCCGGAACGCCGTCCTGGCCGCCGCACCCCGCCGCGAACTGCGGATCCGCGAGTTCGCGGGCGGCCGGATCCCGGACACGGCCGGCCCCGACGGCGCGGTCCTCACGGTGCTCGCCACCGCCGGTGACACCGAACTCGACCGCCTCCGCACCGGTGAAGCCGCCAGTGCCGTGCTGCTCACCGCGACCCGGCTGAACCTGGCGTCCTGCGTGTACACCGAACCGTTCGAGTTGACGAGCACGCGCGGCCTGGTCCGCGACTGCGTCCTCGGCGGCCGGCTCGAGCCGCAGCTGGCCGTGCGCGTCGGCTACGCGCCGCAGGACGCGGCACCGCTCCCGGCGACCCCGCGCCGGCCGATCGGCGAAGTCCTGCGGCCGCTCCCCCACCCGTACGGCGTCGGCCTGCCGATCCCGGAACAACTGCGCGGCCGCTGAATTCTTCGCATTCGGAGCATGTTCGACGAATTCGATTGTCTTGTGCCCTCCCGGCCGCAATGGAAGACTGCGCGCGTCCGAAAACCGCGAGCTTCCCCGGGAGGGACCATGCGAAGAACCGCGACCACCTTGTTCTCGGCAGCCGCACTGGCGACTGCCTTCGCCGGCACGGCGGGTGCCGCCTCCACTTACCAGTGGCAGAACCAGCGCAGCTTCTCGTGCCTCGACCAGGACTACTCCGGCGGGACCGCGCACTCGACCGTACTGGCGTGGCCGTGCAGCGGAGTGACCAATCAGAAATGGGAGTGGGAAATCCTCTCCGACGGGACCAACCGGTTCAGGAACGCCCGCAGCGGCATGTGCCTCGACCAGGACTACACCGGAGGCGTCCCGCATTCCACGATCCTGGCCTGGCCCTGCGCCGCAACGGACAACCAGCACTGGCGGCTGACCCGGAAAGACGACGGGCACTTCGTCTTCCAGAACGTTCGCAGCGGATCGTGTCTCGACCAGGACTACTCCGGCGGGACCGCGCACTCGACCGTACTGGCGTGGCCGTGCAGCACGGTCGAGAACCAGCATTGGGACTACCCCTGACCGCTCTCACGCCGGAAAGGCCCTCCCGCACCGGGAAGGCCTTTCCTCGTACCGCTCTCACGCGACGTCGTTCCAGACGTAGTCCAGGCGGTTGCGGACTTCCACCACTCCGGACAGCTCGCTGAGCGACCGCGTCACCGGGTCGATGTCGCTGCGCCGCTCCACGCGGCCCACCACCGTCACGATCCCGGCCCGCACCTCCACCCGGACCCGGTCGGGGCCCCAGCTCAGCTGCCGGATCCGCTCGCAGACCTCGCGTTCGAGCTCGGCGTCGCCGCGGGTGAATACCCGGACCAGGTCGCGGCGGGCCAGCACCCCGGCCGGCTTTCCGTTGCGCAGCACGAACAACCGGCGGACGCCGGTCCGGGCGAACTTCTCCGCCGCGGTGGCCAGGGAGTCGCCGGCGTCGATCGTGACGACCGGGCTGGTCATCAGGTCCTTCGCGGTGCACGCCGTCGCCTTGCGGGCCAGCCGGCGGTCGCGGCGGCGGGGCTTCGGGTCGTCCCACAGGTGCGGCAGCAGGTCCGCCTCCGAGACGACGCCGACGAGCGCGCCGGTCTTGTCGACGACGCCGACCGCGCTGATTCCGTTGCCGGTCAGCAGCTCGGCGATGTCCTTGAACGGCGTCTGCGGGGAGACGGTGATCGGGTCGGCGGTCATCACCGCGGAAACCGTGGTCATGGCGGGTACTCCTTGTCGTTCAGGCGTTCTCGGTGCGGACGACCATCACGGGGCAGGCCGCGTGGTGCAGCAGGGCCTGGCTCGTCGAGCCGAGGACCAGCCCGGTGAAGCCACCGCGGCCGCGGCTGCCCACGACGAGCAGCTGGGCATCGTGGCTCGCGGAAAGCAGGCGGTGGCGGGGCTTGTCGTGCTCGACACGGCGCTCGACCGTGACGTCCGGGTACTTCTCCGGCCAGCCGGCGAGCCGCTGGGCCAGCAACCGGTGGCCGGAATCCTGCAGGGACTCGCCCTGGAACGCGACGTTGCCGTCGCTGAACAGGCCGGCGGTGTCGCCGTCGTGCCAGGTGTACAGGGCGACGAGCGGCGCGTTGCGGAGCGAGGCTTCCTCGAACGCCCAGGCGATCGCGGCCTCGCTCAGCGGGCTCCCGTCGACGCCCACGACCACGGGGCCGTCGACGCTCTCCCGCCCGCGCACCACCACGACCGGGCAGTGCGCCTTGGCGGCCAGGTCGACGTCGGGGGAACCGCTGAACAGCCCGGCGATCGGGCCGACGGGCTCCCCGGTGACGAGCAGCCGAGCCCGTTCCGAGACCGCCAGCAGCCCCGGGACCGGCCCGCGGTCACTGGCCTCGGTGGCGACCGCCAGCCCCGGCACGGCGGCTTCGAGGGTCTCCCGCGTCCGGCGCAGCAGCTGGTCGGCTTCGGCCTCCTTGATTGTCAGCCAGTCCGACGGCGGGTACACCTTGCCCCCGAACGCGGCGTCTTCGTACCCGTAGGCGGTGAAGACGAGCAGCGAAGCGTGCCGGCGGGCCGCTTCCCCGGCCGCCCACAGCGCGGCCGCGGCGGCCGTTTCCGAGCCGTCCACGGCCACCACGACCGGCGCGTTTCCGGTTGCGCTCATGACGTTTTCCTCCGGGGTTCCAGTTCGTGATCCCGACGGTAGGACGCGGGCGGCTGCGGTCGCTGCGGTCGTTCGTCCCCGCGCCCGGTGACCTTCGGCCGCTCCTGCGCGGTCCGCGGCGATTCCCGGGATGCCCCGGAGGCGGCGAACCGGCCGGTGGTCGCCGGGATCGACGGCAGCACCGTCTCCTGACGGAAGTCCTCGCGCGGATGGCCCTTCGCCCCACCGGAACCGGGGCCGGGTGGCCCTGGGAACCGGGGCGGTCCGGCTCTCCTGCCCGGGCCGCGCCAGGCGGACTCTGGAATCCGACGAAAGTGAGGCACGCCATGGACCCCAGCCCCGGATTCGCCCCGGCGACCACCGCCGAGCCGGCGTCCCTCCGCCGCGACCGGCTCGCCCTGTGGCCCGCCGATTTCGTCGATCCCCGCTACGCCGGCGTCACCGACCGGCACCTGGCACGCACCCTGACCGCGGAAGACCGGTCCGAAGAGGACGGTCTGGACCCGCTGGAGCGCGTGACCTGCCGCACGCACCGCCGCTGGCTGCACGACTGCGTCGCGTCGCCGCTGCACGTCGTGATCGTCACCGGCACCCGCTGGTGCCGCGCCTGCGAATGCGCGCTGACCGTCGCGGTCGACCAGCTGGCCGGCGACGTCTCGGTCCGCTGCCCGTCCTGTGGCGAAACGCCCGCCACGCGAGCCACCCGCCAGCTGGTCCGCGCCTGCCGCGCGAGCCTGGCCGCCGCGCACGACCGCTGAGCCGATGACGCGCAGCCGGCTGTACCGCAGCGGTGTCCTGGAGCAGGAGGACTTCCCCGCCACCGAAGCCGCCCGCCACCTCGCCGACCCGTCGGTGACGTTGTGGCTCGACTTCGACGCCCCCACCCCCGAGGACCTGGCGGCGCTCGCCACCGAACTCGGCCTGCACCCGCTGGCCGTCGCCTCGGTGCTCGACGAAGACCACCAGCGCCCGAAGCTGGTCCGCTACGACCGGCACTCGTTCGTCGCCGTGTACACCGTGCGGGTGACCGACGGCGTCCTGACGGCTTCGGAGCTGGACGCGTTCGTCACCGACCGCGTGCTGGTCACGGTGCACCGCAACAACACGACCGACATCGACGCGCTCACCGCGCGCTGGGACACCACGCCGGAACTGGCCAAGAGCGGCGCCGGGTTCCTGCTGCACGGCCTGCTCGACTACGTCGCCGACGGGCACCTCGACGCCGTCCAGGCCCTCGACGAGCAGGTCGAGGCGCTCGAAGACCTGGTGTTCGCCGACCACGTCGACCACACGGACCTGCAGCGCCGGTCCCTGGCCCTGCGCCGCAGCCTCAGCCGCCTGCGGCACCTGGCGGTGCCGATGCGCGAGATCGTCGCCGCCTTGATGCGCCGCGACGACACACTGCTGCCCTACTTCCAGGACGTCTACGACCACGTCCTGCGAGTGACGGAGTGGACGGAGTCGTTGCGCGACCTGATCGCGACGATCCGCGAGACCCAGCTGAGCATCCAGGGCAACCGCCTCAACACGATCATGAAGAAGGTCACCAGCTGGGCGGCGATCATCGCGGTCCCGACGGCGATCACGGGGTTCTACGGCCAGAACATCCCGTACCCGGGCTTCGGATCGGCATCGGGGGTGTGGGTGTCGACGCTGGCCATCCTGGTCATTTCGGCGACGCTGTACGCCCTGTTCAAGCGCCGCGACTGGCTTTGACGGTGAACCGCCGCCACAGCAGCTTGTCCGCCTCCACCACCCCGAACGCCGCCACCGCGGCACCGAGCACCCACAGCCACGACGACAACCCCACCGGCGCCGTGTGGAACCACGAGTTCATCACCGGCACATACGTCAGCAGCACCTGCAGCCCGGCCGTCAACCCCAGCCCCAGCGCGAACATCCGGCTGTGCCCCGGCCACGCACGCAGCACCGGCCGGTCAAGGGAACGGCAGCTGAGCAGGTAAGCCGCCTGAACCCCCACGAACACGTTGATCGCCGTCGTCCGCGCTTCCGCCGCCGAAGCACCCGAAGCCACACACAGGCCGTAGGCACCAAAGGCCGCCACCACGAGCAGGAGCGAAATCAGCACCACCCGGCGCAGCAAGGAACCCGTGAACAACGGCCGTTTCGGCGGCCGCGGCGGCCGGTGCATGACGCCGTGCTCGGTCGGCTCGAACGCCAGCGTCAGGCCCAGGAACACCGCCGTCGTCATGTTGATCCACAGGATCTGCACCGGCACGATCGGCAGCGTCGTGCCGAGCAGGATCGCCACCAGCACCACCATGCCCTCGCCGATGTTGGCCGGCAACGTCCACGCGATGAACTTGCGCAGGTTGTCGAACACCCCGCGGCCCACCCGCACCGCCGCCTCGATCGAGGCGAAGTCGTCGTCGGTCAGGACCATGTCCGCGGCCTGGCGGGCGGCGTCGGTGCCGCCTCGCCCCATGGCGACGCCGATGTCCGCGCGGCGCAGCGCCGGCGCGTCGTTCACCCCGTCCCCGGTCATCGCAACCACGTGCCCGCGGCGCTGCAACGCCTGCACCAGCTCGAGTTTCTGCCCCGGCGACACCCGCGCGAACACCTGCGTGCCCGCCACGGCGTCGTCGAACTCCCCCTCCGGCAGGGCGGACAGCTCGGCGCCGGTCAGGACCCGGCCGGACGCCAAGCCCACCTCACCGGCGACCGCGCGGGCCGTTCCGGCGTGGTCACCGGTGATCATCTTGACGTCGATGCCCGCGCTCCGGCAGGCCGCGACCGAGCTGACCGCCTCGGGCCGTGGCGGGTCGTGCATCGCCTGCAGGCCCAGCAGGACCGGCCCGGCTCCCGGCGACACCCGCGCGAACGCCAGCACCCGCAGGCCCTGCGCGGTCAGCGATCCGTGTACGCGGTTCAGCGCGTCCCGGTCGAGCGGACGTACGTCACCGCCGGGAACCACCTCCTGCTCACACCGGGCCGCGACCTCCTCGACCGCGCCCTTGAGGTAGGCGACGCCGGCGTGGACCGTCGTCATGGTCCGGGTCTCGGACTCGAACGGCACGGTGTCCGTGCGCGGCGCGGCCGCCCGGATCTCGTCCGGGTCCAGCCCCGCCGCGATCGCCGAGCCGAGCAGCGCGATCTCGGTGGGGTCGCCTTCGCCGAGCTCCGCGTCGTTGCACAGGACGCCGGCGACCAGGCACTCCCGCAGCGTCTCCCCCGCCGTGGCGACCGGGACCGGCGACCCCGCCGCCGCGAGGGTGGTCACCGTCATCCGGTTGCGGGTCAGCGTGCCGGTCTTGTCCGTGCAGATCACCGTGGTCCCGCCGAGGGTCTCGACCGCGGGCAGGTGCCGCACGATCGCGCCGCGCCGGGACATCCGCACCACGCCGATGGCCAGCACGATCGCGACCGCGGCCGGCAGCCCTTCGGGGATCGCGCCGACGGCGAGGGCGACCACCGCGGTGAACATCTCCGGCGCGGGCGTGCCCCGCAGGACGCCCAGCACGAACGCCCCGGCCGAGACGGCGACGATCACCAGGCTCAGCTGCCGCGAGAACCGGCCGAGCTTGCGCGTGAGGGGCGTCTCGACGATCTCGGCGGTGGCGACCAGGTGCTGGATGCCGCCCAGCTGGGTCGCGCCGCCGGTCGCGGTGACCAGGCCGCGGGCCTGGCCCCGGGTCACCAGCGTGCCGGAGTACGCCGAGCCGGTCCGGTCGGCGACCACGGCCTGTGGCGGCACCGCGCCGGTGGCCTTGACCACCGGCACCGACTCCCCGGTCAGCGCGGATTCGTCGATCTCGGCCAGGTGCACCTCGGCCAGCCGGACGTCGGCGGGCACGCGGTCGCCCGCGGCGAGCTCGACGACGTCACCGGGCACCAGCCGGGCCGCGGGCACGCGCTGCGCGACGCCGTCGCGGACGACGGTCGCGGCCACCGGGACCATCTTCGACAGCGCCTCCAGCGCGCGCTGCGCGCGGGATTCCTGCACGAACCCGACGACGGCGTTCAGCACGACGACCCCGGCGATCACCCCGGCGTCGACGTGCCCGCCGAACACCCACGTGACGGCCCCCGCCAGCAGCAGGACGTAGATCAGCGGGTTGTGGAACTGGGCGAGCAGCCGCCGGACCGGCCCGGGTCCGGCGGGCACGTGCACGGTGTTGCCGCCGAAGCGCGCCAGCCGCGCTTCGGCCTCCTCGCTGCTCAGCCCCAGCGCCGGATCGACGCCGAGCTGCTCGGCGACCGCGGCCACCGGCAGCGCGTGGAACTCTGCCGGGCCGGTCACGGTTGCGGGATTCACTGCGCCGCCTCCAGATTGTCGTCTTCGGTTGCCTGGGTCACCGTGGCCGGCGCCGGTGTCCGTGCCGGGCTCGCCGTCAGGTGGCGGCGCGGACCAGCGCCGCCCCGAGGGCCGCGCCCCACGCCTCGGCCCGTTCCGGTTCGCCGGGCTCCGGTCCGGTGTCGACAGATTCCGTCCCGACGAAGAAGCTCTCCGCCGGCAGGACGAGTCGGCAGCCGCGCTTGCTCAGCCGTTTGGCCACCCCGAGCGACGCGGCCCCGGTGAACACGCGCGGCTTGTCGATCCGGGTGTCGAAGGCCGCGGCCGCCAGCCCGGCCGGTACGACCTCGATGGAGTCCAGCCATTCCCGTACGCCGATCCGCGACCGCGTCGGGTAGTCCACCTGCTCCGCGGCCGACTTCCGGGTGGCCGCGCGGCTCATCCCGTGCACGTGGGTGGGCCCGCCGACGACGAGCAGGCCGACCCCGGCGAGGTCCCGGGGCGCTTTGTCGACGTTGACCACCTCCACCGGGGCGGCCCCGGCCAGCCCCTTGCCGATGGCCTCGGCCACCCTCTCGGTCGCACCGAACATCGACTCGAAGACGACGAGGATCCGCATGTCCGCTCCTTTCAGTGGTCGAGCCGGACCGGCTTGCGCGTCAGCGCTTCGATGTCACCGGCCGCGCACTCGAACAGGTTGTGGGCCAGGTCGCTCAACGCGCGCGATGCGGCCAGCTCGTCGCCGATTTCGGGCACGCCGGTGTCGGCCGGGTTGAGCCGCGCGACGCCGGTCCCCGAGACCCGCGTGTCGTCGGCCGTGTGGAGCCTGGCCGTGGCCCGGGTGCGGCCGTCGTCGTCTTCGTCGATGTGCACTTCGACGTGCCAGCGCTTCTCCTGCATGACTGCTCCTCAGGTTTCCTCGGGCACCATTTCGATGGCGCCGCACGGGCATTCGGCGACGCAGATCCCGCACCCCTTGCCGACCCGGCCCGTCCCTCCACGCTCGCGGCCGAAAACGCACGGGCATAGAGCACAACGTCACTTCCGCCGGCCCCGGTGGACTTCCGTCCCGCCGCCCGGTGACCTCGGCCCCTGGGTCGCCGTTGCCGCCGGCGCAGCCTGGGCTGGTTCATCCGGTCCCGCCGGCGACGCGACCGGATCGGGCCCGCCGTGAAGCGGGCGGTCCCGGCCGCGAACACCGTCACCCGGCCCGGGCTGGGGCACGTCCGCTCGCGGGGCGGCCGGCGCGGACGCTAGGGGTTCGCGCGCGGGCGCCGGATGGTGTCCCCGCCCTTGTGGTGCCGGGCCCGGCCGTACTTGGTCTCCAGCACGCTCTCCAGCTTGTGCGTGGCACCCTGGCACGCTTCCAGCACGGTCTCCGCGTGGTGGGTGACGACGACCGGTGCGTGGCCGGCGGGACGCGCCTCGAGCACGCACCGCCGGTGCCGGTCACCGGGGTTCGCGTCGCCACCGACGTGGACCTGCAGGATGTCGATGTCCCCGGCGAACCGCGCCAGCGCCGTCTCGAACTCGCCCGTGAGGCGCTGGGCCAGCTCGTCGCCGCCGTGGACCTTCTTGCTCGTGTCGATCCTGATCTCCATGCCCCAGATCCTGTTCGGCGGGCACGTGCTCTCCCAGGTCCGGAAGTCCTCGGCCGCGAGGACCAAAGGCGTCCGGCGGCATGGCGGCGACGATGTCCCGAAGGCCCTCCGGGCGAGGCCCTCCGGCTCTCCCGGCGCACCGCGGCCCGGTGCCACCGTGGGAACCGGAGGCGAACCGATGGACCGACGAATTCCGGACACCGCCACCGTCGAGGCCGCGGTGGCCCTCGCATTGCGTGCCCCGTCCGCGGGCAACGCCCAGCCGTGGAGCTGGCGGATCGGGTACAGCACGCTGCACCTCTTCGCGGACGTGGACCGCCCGGCGTCCGAGCCCGACCTCGGCGAGCGGGACGTGCTGCTCGGCTGCGGCGCGGCCCTGCACCACGTCCGGGTGGCCTTCGCCGCTCTGGGCTGGGACGCCGAAGTCCGGCGGCTGCCGGATCCGGGCGACCCCGCGCACCTGGCCGTGGTGACCCCGCACCCCGCCGGGCGGCCGACGGCCGGAACGACCGCCCTGGCGGCCGCCATCCCCCGCCGCCGCACCGACCGGCGCCCGCCCGCGGCGTGGCCGGTGCCCCGCGAGCACCTCGACGCGCTGGCTCGCGCGGCAGCCCGTGAGGACACGAGGCTGGATGTGGTGACGGAGGCCGTCCGGGAAGGGATTTCCGGGCGCCGGCCGGGCGCGCTCGGGACGGGCGGCGAAGTGCTCGTGCTGGCCACGGCCACCGACGACCGGATGGCCCTGCTGCGCGCGGGTGAGGCGACCAGCGCGGTGCTGCTCTCCGCGACCGCGCTCGGGCTCGCGTCCTGTCCGCTCCCCGCCTCGCGGGACGCCCTCGAAACGTTCGCCGGCGCCACGCCGGCGCACCCCCAGGTCCTGTTGCGGGTCGGGTGGGCGCCACCCGGGTCCGAGCCCCTGCCGCCGACGCCGCGGCGCCGCTTGGGGCACGTCCTGGAACCCCTTCCGGCGCCACCCAAGTACCACCACCGGCTCGTCACCACCTGACCGCGCAAGGAGGACGACCATGTCCACAAAGGACCGGAACCGCGCGGCGAAGCATCGACCGTCACCCGCGGCTGACGAGGGAAGGTGAAGTGAGATGGGTTTCCTGCACCAGGAGAACAATCCGGGGCCTGCCCGTGCGGGCGGGTTCCCCAGCGGACTGCGCGTGCGCGCCCACGGCGGCCGGTTCGACGGACGGACCGGCGTCGTGGTCGGCCGGAACCCCGACCTCCGCCCGGGCTCGGTCTGGGTCGAGTTCACCCCGGGCCACGCCCGGCTCGTCCCCGGGTACCGGCTCGACGTCCCCGACCCGGAAGACTGAACCGCCCGCACCGGCAGAGGAGGGGCGCGATGCCCGGGACCACCGGGTCCGGCCGGCCGTCACCGGGGCAGCGAAGGCGTGCCATCCGCACGGTGCAGCGGCACGCACGCGACGGTGACGACGAAGCCGAACTGCTGGCGATGCTGGGGCTCGACCACCCGGATCCGCCGCCGGGCGGCCCTCGCCGTCCGCCCGGCCGGTTGACTGTCCCAGCCGACTTCGGGATCCGGCTCGAGGAAAGCCACCGCGGTGCCCGCGATACCCAGAGCCGGCAGGGACCAGGCCGCGGTCCGCTCGGCGCCGAAGGGACGCGCGGAGATGCGCTGGCCCGCGAGATCCGGCGTCGACAGGGCCATCAGGATCAGGCCGCGCGCGCTCGCGCTGACGAGCGTCGCCACGGTCTCGAACGTCGATCCCAGTTCGGGGCGCAAGCGAAGGAGACAACGATCATGCGGCCGTACTCCTCCGCTCTTCCAGGTTCTTCCCGACGCTGCTTCCCACCACTGACCGAGGAGGGTCCGCGGCACCCGCCCCGCCCGACAGGGACCAAAGTCCTCTGTGGATACCCCAAAGTCCCTCGGGAGCAACAGGCCTCGGCGCTCAGCGGTTGTCGACGGCACTGTCGGCCCGGCCGACGGCGGCCCGGCCGGCCTCGAGCCGGGCGACCGGCACGCGGAAGGGCGAGCAGGACACGTAGTCCAGCCCCACCTCGTGGAAGAACCCGATCGACGCCGGATCGCCGCCGTGTTCGCCGCACACGCCCAGGACGAGGTCCGGGCGGGCGGCCCGGCCCGCCGCCACGGCGTCCGCGACGAGCTTGCCGACGCCGTCCCGGTCGATCGTCTCGAACGGCGACACCGGGAACACCCCTTCGGCGACGTAGACGGGGAAGAACGCGGCTTCCACGTCGTCGCGGGAGAAGCCCCACACGGTCTGGGTCAGGTCGTTGGTGCCGAACGAGAAGAACTCCGCCGACCCGGCGATGCGGCCGGCGGTCAGCGCCGCCCGGGGCAGCTCGATCATGGTGCCGATCCCGTACGGGAATTCCGCGCCGCGGACGACCTCGTCGAGGATCCGCCGGGCCCGGCCGGCCATGATGTCCAGCTCCCGCACGTCACCGACCAGCGGGATCATGATTTCCACGCGCGGTTCGCCGCCCGCCCGGACCCGGGCCGCGGCGGCTTCGGCGATGGCCCGCACCTGCATCTCGTACAGACCCGGCACGACCAGTCCGAGCCGGACCCCGCGGGTGCCCAGCATCGGGTTCTGCTCGTGCAGCCGTTCCACCGCGCGCAGCAGCCTTTCCGGCGCGTCCGGCCGGTGCAGGGCCCGCGCCACCGCCACCTCGGCGGTCAGCGCGGTGCGGTCGGGCAGGAACTCGTGCAACGGCGGGTCCAGCAGCCGGATGGTCACCGGCCGCCCGTCCATCTCTTCGAGGATCGCCTCGAAGTCTGCGCGCTGCAACGGAAGCAACGCCGCGAGGGCCGCTTCGCGCTCCGCCGTGCCCTCGGCGAGGATGAGCCGTTCGACCAGCACCCGCCGGTCACCGAGGAACATGTGCTCGGTGCGGCACAAGCCGACGCCGGTCGCCCCGAGGCGACGGGCCCGCCGCGTGTCCTCCGCGGTGTCGGCGTTCGCCCGCACCTCCAGCCGCCGCCGCGCATCCGCGTGCGTGATGATCCGGTCCACCGCCTGCAACAGCGCATCGTCGCCGGGCTCACGGCGACCTTCGAAGTAGTCGACGACCGGGGACGGCACCACGGCCAGCTCGCCGAGGTACACCTCGCCCGCGGTGCCGTCGATCGAGATCACGTCGCCCTCGGCGACCACCGTGCCGTCCGCGGTCGTGAACCGCCGGTTCACCACGTCGACGTCCAGCGATTCGGCCCCGCACACGCACGTCCGGCCCAGCCCGCGCGCGACGACGGCGGCGTGCGACGTCTTGCCGCCGCGGCTGGTCAGCACCCCGCGGGCGTGGATCAGCCCGTCGAGGTCGTCGGGGTTGGTTTCCTTCCGCACCAGGATGACCGCGGCCCCCTCCTCGGCCCGGCGGACCGCGGTGGCCGAGTCGAACACCGCCTCACCGACCGCCGCGCCGGGGGACGCGGCGACACCGGTCGCGACCGGCGAAACACCGGTCTCGGCGAACCGGGGGAACATCAGCTGGGCCAGCTGCGCGCCGGTGACCCGCCGCAGTGCCTCGTCGGCGTCGATCACGCCTTCCTCGCGCAGCGCTTCGGCGATGCGGAACGCGGCGGCCGCGGTGCGCTTGCCGACCCGGGTCTGCAGCATCCACAGCTTGCCGCGCTCGATGGTGAACTCGATGTCGCACAGGTCGCGGTAGTGCTCCTCCAGCGTCCGCATGATCCCCAGAAGCTGCTCGTACGCCCGTGGGTGCAGGTCGGCGAGCCGGTGCAGGGGCAGGGTGTTGCGGATACCGGCCACGACGTCCTCGCCCTGGGCGTCGGCGAGGTAGTCGCCGTAGACACCCGGTGCCCCGGTGCCCGGGTCACGGGTGAACGCGACGCCCGTGCCGGAATCCTCGCCCAGGTTGCCGAACACCATCGCGCACACATTCACCGCGGTGCCCAGATCCTCGGGGATGTGCTCGGCGCGGCGGTACACGTGGGCGCGGTCGGTGTTCCACGATTCGAACACGGAGTTGATCGCGAGGTTCAACTGCTCCCGCGGGTCCTGCGGGAACTCCCGGCCCGCCTGTTCGCGGACGATGTCCTTGAACGTGCCGGTCAGCGCCCGGAGATCGGCCGCGTCCAGGCCGAGGTCACCAGTGACGCCCTTGGCCTGCTTCGCGGCCCGCAGCGCGCCGCTGAAGTGCTCGTCGGCCACGCCCAGCACCGTCGTGCCGAACATCTGCACCAGCCGCCGGTAGGAGTCCCAAGCCAGCCGGTCGTCCCCCGACCAGGAGGCGAGCCCGGCCACCGAGTCGTCGGTCAGCCCGATGTCGAGGACGGTGTCCATCATCCCCGGCATCGAGAACCGCGCGCCGGAGCGGACCGAGACCAGCAGCGGCCCGTCCACCTGCCCGAGTTTGCGGCCCATCGCCCGCTCCAGCGCGTGCAGGTGCTCCTCCACTTCCCCGGCCAGTTCCTCCGGCGGCGCTCCGGTGGCCAGGTAGGTCCGGCACGCTTCGGTGGTGATCGTGAACCCCGGCGGCACCGGCAGTCCCATCACCGTCATCTCGGCGAGGTTGGCTCCTTTGCCGCCGAGCAGCTCCGCCATGGCGCGGTTGCCCTCGGCGAAGTCGTACACGTACTTGCGCATCGTCGTCTCCTGTCGGGATCCGAAGTGGACCGGGCACGGCCTGGACCCCGGGCGCCCGGACGAGGCCGTCGCCCCTGGGGACCGGGAGCGACACAGGCCCGGTAGTGGTGGCCGGGTGGCGAGCAGGGGGAAGGGGACGCGCCCCGGGCCACCACCACCGTCCTGCGCGAGGGCGCCCGCTCCGGGAGTGGTCGGGGGGCTGCGGGCCGTCCCTCGGCGTTCACGATTCTCTTCGGCGGCGTCGTTCCGGAGGGCGGAAAGTCACCGTGTGAGAGGAAGAAGGACCCGGATCGCGATCATGCCGGCGCCGGAGTCACCACCCGCCCAAGGCGAGTACCCGGTGCGGCGCCGGAGACCGCGGACGGGCATGATCGGAACCAGGCAACGGATCCGGGAGGACGCGGCGTGGCGCGAAGCAGTGCAGAACGGCGGGCCGGGTCCTGATGCGGATCGTGTCGGAGAGCCGGTTGGCGGCGGTACTGGCCGGGGTGCCGGCAACGCCGCGGGTGGTGGTCAGCGGGAACTTCGCGACGCCGGCACGGGCGCTGGCCGTGCTGGACGCGGCCGTGGCGGAGTACCGGTTGTTCGCGCTGAACGCGCAAGCGGGGCTGCCCGACCGGCCGGGCGTGCTGCTCGAGACGCCCTTCGTGGGGCCGGGAATGCGGGGCCGCGCCGGACTGCGGTACTTCCCGTCCCGGCTGTCGCTCGTGCCGCAGCTGCTCAAGCAGGGGCTGCCGCCGGACGTCGTGCTGGTGCACACCACGGCACCGGTCGACGGGGTGGTGTCGCTGGGCACCGAAGTCAACATCCTGCCCGCGGCGATCGAAGCCGTCCGCGCTCGCGGCGGCCTTGTCGTCGCCCAGCTCAACCCGCACATGCCGTTCACCTACGGCGACGGCGTGCTGCCGGTCGACGAGATCGACTACGCGCTCGAAGCCGAGGAGCCGCTGCCCTCCCCCGCGCTGCGGGCGCTGGGCGACACCGCACGCATCATCGGCGCGCGGGTGGCGGATCTCGTCGCCGACGGTTCGACGCTGCAGCTGGGCATCGGCGGGATCCCCGACGCGACCCTGGCCGCGCTGACCGGCCACGCGGGGCTCGCGGTGTGGTCGGAGATGTTCAGCGACGGCGTGCTGACCCTCGACCGCGCCGGGGTGCTCGATCCGGCCGAGCCGGTGACGGCGTCGTTCGTGTTCGGCAGCCCGGAGCTGTACAAGTGGGTCGACCGCAACCCGCGAGTCCGGCTGCTGCGGACCGAAAAGACGAACGACCCGGCGGTGATCGCCCGTCAGCGCGCCCTGGTCTCGGTGAACAGCGCCCTCGAGGTCGACCTGTTCGCCCAGGCGAACGCCAGCCGGGTGCGCGGAACGATCTACTCGGGTTTCGGCGGGCAAACGGACTTCGTGGTCGGCGCGCTGCACTCGCCGGGTGGGCGGGCGATCATCGCCCTGCCGTCCTGGCACCCCAAGGCCGGCGTGTCGACGGTCGTGCCGCGGCTGACCGGGCCGGTCACCTCGTTCCAGCACAGCTTCCTGGTCAGCGAACACGGCGTCGCGACGATCTGGGGCCGCGACGCGGACGAGCAGGCCCAGCAGATCGTGGACCGGGTCGCGCACCCCGACGCCCGTGAGGAGCTGCGGATGCGCGGCCGCGAACTGGGCTTCTCCCTCGGCGCCTGAGTGGTCGTTCCCCCGGCCGGGAGCCGTATCGGCGCCTAAGGGCTCCCGGGATGAGGACCTTCGGCACCAGAGCGGGCGGCTGTTGCGGCCGAGACTGGGAGCCGAGCAAACGGAGGTTCTCATGTCGATCCGACCGGATGAAAAGAAGACCAGCACGACCCGGGTTCCGGTCCAGCGGACCACCGAACCGGCGCCGATCCCCGATTTCGCCGCCGGTCCCGCGGTCGCCGGGAAGTCCCTGGCCGTCCTGCGCGTCGCCACCGGATTCATCTTCCTGTGGGCGTTCCTCGACAAACTGTTCGGCTGGGGATACGCCACCCCCTCCAAGGGCGCCTGGATCCACGGCGGCTCACCCACCAAAGGCTTCCTCAGCGGCGTCGACACCGGACCGTTCCAGACGATGTTCCACACCTGGGCCGGCACCTGGTGGGCCGACACCCTGTTCATGCTCGGCCTCGCCGCCGTCGGCATCGCCGTCATCGCCGGAGTCGGACTGCGCCTCAGCGCCGCCGCAGGCACACTCATGATGCTCATGATGTGGACCGCCGAATGGCCCCTCGCCCTCACCACCAGCACCGGCGAAGCCACCCACTCCACCAACCCCATCATCGACTACCACATCATCTACGCCCTCGTCCTCATCGCCCTCGCCGCCGCCGCGGCCGGAAACACCTGGGGACTCGGCCGCCGCTGGGCCCACCTCACCGGCAACCGCACGTGGCTCCGCTGAACAACCCCGCCCCAAGGCGCCCGCCGACCGGCGGGCGCCTTTCCGTTGTGGGCACCGGAACAGCCCACTCCAGCGACCACTGGTGACCTTGTGCTCTTTCCCGCTTCGGCGCCCCTGCGGGATCCTCGCCTCGAGCCATCCGATCCACTGTGCGCCGCGCCGCGGCGCAGGGAGAAACATGACGTCAGCCATCACGCCGATCGGCCTGCTGGACTCCGACCAGGTCAGGTCCGTGATCGGGGCCGCGGTACTGGCACCGTCCACGCACAACACCCAGCCGTGGCGGTTCCGCTGCACCCCGATGGGTATCGAGCTGCACGCCGATCCCGAGCGCGCGCTGCCGGTCGTCGACGCCGACCGGCGGGAGCTGCTGTTCTCCTGCGGCGCCGCGCTGTTCAACCTGCGCACCGCCATCCAGGCGCTCGGTGCCCACCCGGCCACGACGTTGCTGCCCCGGCGTGACGAGCCGGACCTGCTGGCCGTCGTCCGGCCGTTCTCCGCCGGCAAGCCCGACCCGCGGCTCGTGGAGCTGGCCGACGCGATCCCGCGGCGCCACACCAATCGCACGCCGTTCGCGCAGGCCGCCATCCCCGCCGCCACGGTCACCAGGCTGCGCCACGCCGCCGAGCTCGAACAGGCCTGGCTGCCGCGGCTGGACGCGGTACAGCTGGACCGGCTCCGGGAACTGGTCAACAAGAGCCACCACGCCCAGCTCGCCGATCCCGCCTTCGTCGCCGAGTGGCGGTACTGGACCGGCCGCGACCGCACCAGCCGCGACGGCGTCCCCGACTACGCCGCCGGCGCGATGCCCGCCGACGACGGCGGCTGGATCCTCCGGGACTTCGGCGCCCGGCCCGCACCGCGGCGCGGCCGGATCGGCGAAGGCGACCCGCTGGTCGTGGTCATCGGTTCCTTCGACGACACCCGGCTCGACCAGCTCCGCGCCGGGCAGGCCATGCAGCGAGTCCTGCTGACCGCGACCGCCGCCGGGCTCGACGCGTCGTTCATTTCGCAACCGGTCGAAGTCCCCGCCGTCCGCACCGAGCTGCGCGATCTGCTCGGTGGCGGGCTGTGGCCGCAGATCGTCCTGCGCCTGGGCCGCGGCAAGCCCGTGGCGTGGACGCCACGACGCTCGCTGGCCGACGTTCTGCTGCCACCGGACCGGTTCGCTTCTCGGCCGTAGCGACCGGCGCGGCGGCCCGCACGGGCCGTCCCGGCTAGCGCGCCGCCGAGGAGGAGACGTCGCCGGCCAGGGGAACCTCCCAGGTGACGATCGTGCCGCCGGCCGGGCGGGCGGTCACCGTGAGGGCTCCGCCGGACCCGGCCAGGTCCTCGTCCGGTGCTGCCGGGGCCCCGTCGTCTTCGACCTGGGCGAAGAGGCAGCCGGGCCGCAGTTCGACGGTGACGGTCACGTGCCGGGCCCCGGACCGGCGGGCCACCCCCGCCAGCGCGGCGTCCAGAACCGCCATCAGCCGATCCCGGACCGGCCCGCGCAGCGCGGTGTCGAGCCGGCTGTCGAGCCGGGAGGTCATGGCGACGTCCGAGGTTTCGGCGGCCGCGTCGACGAGGTCCTGGATGCGGCGGTGCAGCGCCCGCTCGCGCGCGGGTTCGGCGTGGATGGCGAACACCGTCGAGTTCAGCTGCTGGATGACCTCGTCGACCGCCCGCGCGGCGGCGCGCACCCGGCGGGCGGCGTCCTCGCGCTGGATGATCTTGAGCGCACCGGTCAGCCCCGAGGCGATCGTCGAGAGCCGGCCGACGACCGCGGTGTTGAGCTCGCGCGCGATGCGCTCCCGGTCGTCCAGCACCGACAGGAGCACCGCGTCCCGGCGCCGCTCCGCCAGTTCCAGGACGATCGCGGCCTGGGCGGTGAACAGCTCCAGCGACCGGACGACGCTGGTCGGGGTGATCGGGTGGCCCGGTGCGTTGACCACGGCCAGTACCCCGCGCACGGCGTCCGGTGGCCCCAGCGGCACCCCCAGCGCGGCCCCGACGGCCACCTCGGGTGCGAGTCCCGCGTCCCGCGCGGCCGGCGACGCGTCCTCGCTGATCACCGAGCGGCCGGTCCGGAAGACCCGCACGCTCAGCGGCTCCCGGGCCGGCCCGGCCGCGCCGGTCAACGGCAGCCGCAGGGAGCGGTACGCGCCGGCCTGCGCTCCCGCCGAGGCGGCGACGACCAGGTGTTCGCGGGTGTCGTCGGGCACCAGGACGAGCGTCTGGTCCACCCCGGCGATGGTGCGGGCCCGGGCCGCGATCAGTTCCAGCACGTCCTCGGCCGGCGCGTCGGCCAGCACCGCGGCGCTGATGCCGAGGGCCGCGGCCAGCTGCTCGTTGGCCTGGTGCAGTTCCTGGCTGCGGGCGAAGACCTCCGCCTGCATCGCCTGCCGCTCCCCGGCCCCGGCGTCGTTCGGCGGCAGCCGTTCCAGGAAGGGGGTGACCTCTTCCACGCGGTGCAG
Organism: Amycolatopsis sp. NPDC049688; assembly: GCF_040674975.1. Taxonomy (NCBI): domain Bacteria; kingdom Bacillati; phylum Actinomycetota; class Actinomycetes; order Pseudonocardiales; family Pseudonocardiaceae; genus Amycolatopsis; species Amycolatopsis sp. NPDC049688. The sequence goes on along the minus strand of NZ_JBFANY010000001.1, from coordinate 506,245 downwards.
GATCCACCGCACGGAACCGTCCTCGCCGGGCACGGGGGCGTTCACCGTGCTCCAGATGCGCTGCTCGACCACCCCGGGCTGCCCGGCCACGGCCACGTCGTAGCGCTGCAGCGGCATGACGTGCCGCTGCCCGGTCGCCAGGACGCGCTCCAGCGACGCACGCAGGGTCCGGGCCCCGCGGGGGTCGTCGGGGAACGAGGTGAACACGTCCTGCCCGACCAGTTCCTCGCGACCGCGGCCGGAAACCGCCAGGTAGGCGTCGTTCACCGCGAGGAAGACCAGGTCACGGGACAACACGGCGGTCGGCGACGGGCCGGCCAGGAACACCGCGGCGAAGTCCATGCCCTGTTCCATCACGCCTCGTTCCCGGCACCGGCCTCGACGTACCCCGCTTCGACCGCCTGCATGTCTAGCATCAGCGGAACACCACGCGCACGCCCGTACCGCCGTCCGGGTACACCCGCGCCCGATACGCTCACGCGCCTGCGAGCGCGGCGTCGCGCAGCTGACGGCGTGAGCTGATCCCGAGCTTCCCGAAGACTTTCCGCAGGTGCCATTCGACCGTGCGCGGGCTCAGGTACAGCCGGGTGCCGATCTCGGGGTTCGAGTAGCCCTCCGCCGCGAGGCGGGCGATCTGGAACTCCTGGGACGTCAGCTCGCCCGCCGGCTCCGCCGTGCGCTTGCGCGCGGTCTCCCCCGTCGCCTGCAGCTCGCGCCGGGCCCGGTCGGCGAAAGCCGCCAAACCCATCGTGGCCAGCTGTTCGTGGGCCGTGTGCAGGTGCGGCCGGGCGTCCACGCGGCGGCCTTCGCGGCGCAGCCATTCGCCGTACAGCAGGTGGCTGCGGGCGAGGTCCACCCGCAGCGGCGTCCGCTCGAAGCACGCGATCGACTCGCGGTAGCCGTCGTCGGGGTCGGTGCCGCCCAACGCGCGCACGCGGGCGTCCATGCCCTTCGCCTCCGCCGTTCCGGCCGCGGCGGCGCGCTCCGCGGACCGCGCTGCCGCGGCCGCCAGCAGGGCTTTGTCCCCCGTCCGGGACGCCGCCTCGGCCAGTTCGGCGGTGGCGAGGCCCTGGAACCCCACCACGTCGTGGTCGAACACCCGGCGGGCCGCGGCCAGGGCGGCGTCGTGGCGGCCGAGACCGTTGTACAGCACCGCCCGTCCGTAGTCGGCGAAAGTCACCAGCCGGAGCTGGCCGCGCGCCGACGCTTCGCGCGCGATGTCCTCGAACCCCGCCCGTGCTTCCCGGCCGCGGAACGCCTCGAGCAGCATCGCCGCGTAGCCGACCGGCGCGTTGCCCGTCACGTCGGCGATCACGCGGTCCTCTTCGGCCGAGGCCGCCGCCGCGGTGAGCTCGCCCGCGAGCAGTTCGTTGACGCCGAGGAAGTTGAGCGCGAACTGCAGCTGCACCAAGGCGCCGGCGTCGCGGGCGAGCTGGACCTGGCGCGCGGCGAACGCCCGGGCCGCTTCGAAGTCCGCCGCTTCCGTGGCGATCATGCCGCCTGCCCGGTTGCCCAGCAGCCACAGCACCCGCCCGGTGTCCTCGGCGGAGACGTCCAGCGCCTGCACCGCCGCCAGGGCGCTGGACAGCAGCGGCGCCGCGGCTCGGTAGCCGTCGGTGAGCCGGGCGACCAGGGCGTCCAGGACGAGGTCGACCGCGCGGGGCGGCACGGGCGCCGGGGGCGCGGCCCGGGCGGCTTCGGCCGCCGCGGCGAGCCCGCCCGCGTCCGAACCGGCCCACAGCGCCGCCCCCAGCGCTTCCAGGTACGTTTCCCGCGCCCGGTTCGCGTCGAGCGGGGTGAGCTGCCCGGCCGCCCGCAACAGCAGGCGGGCCGCCTCGCCACCCCGTCGCCGGTCGAACGCGATCTGCCCGCGCAGCCGCTCGGCTTCGGCGGCGCGCCCGGCGTCGGGCGGCCCGGCCGCCGCCGAATCGAGGAGGCCGAGTGCCTCCTCGAGCGCGCCGGCGTCGCGCTTGACCGCCGCCGCCGCGAGTTCGCGTTCCGCGCGCCGCGCGGGTTCGGGCGTCAGCAGCGCCGCCTGCTCGAAGAACGCGGCCGCCGCGACCAGGCCGCCGCGGGCCCGGGCCCGGCCCGCCGAGCGTTCCAGGTCGGCGGCGACGTCTTCGTCCGGCGAGACGGTCGCCTGCGCGCGGTGCCAGGCCCGCCGGTCGGGGTCCCGGTCCGGGTCGGTGACGTCCGCCAGGGCCCGGTGCACCTCCTGCCGGTCCCGGGCCGGCGCCGACCGGTAGACGGCCGACCGGACCAGCGGGTGGCGGAACCGGATCCGGCGGCCGAACTCGATCAGCCCGGTCGCTTCGGCCGCCGTGGCGGGGTCGGCGCCGAGCCCCAGCCGGCCGGCCGCGGCCCAGAGCAGGGTGGCGCCGCCGAGGGGCTCGGCGGCGGCGATGAGCAGCAGCCGCCGGGTGTCGGCGGGCAGCGGCTCCAGCTGCTTGACGAAGCACTCTTCGATGCGCCCGGCGAGGGGCACGGGCTGCCCGAAGGCGTCGGCCGCGGTCCACGCGCGGGGCAGTTCCAGCAGGGCCAGGGGGTTGCCGTGGGTCTCGGCGATGATCCGGTCGCGGACGCGGGCGTCCAGCGGGCCCTTCACCACCGAGGCCAGCAGCGCGTCCGACTCGGCCTCCCCCAGGCCGCCGACCGGGAGTTCGGGCAGCCCGGCCAGGTCGGGCTCGTGGCCGCCGTCGCGCAGCGCGAACACCACCGCGATCCGCTCCGCGAGGAGCCGGCGGGCGACGAAGGCGAGGACCACCGCGGACATCCGGTCGAGCCACTGTGCGTCGTCGACCAGGCAGAGCAGCGGCTGTTCCTCGGCGACGTCGGCGAGCAACGTCAGCACCGCCAGCCCGACCAGGAAGCGGGTCGGCCGGGCACCGGCGCTGAGCCCGAAGGCCGTGCCGAGCGCGTCGCGCTGCGGCCCGGGGAGGCGGTCGAGCCGGTCGAGGAACGGCGCGCACAGCTGGTGCAGCCCCGCATAGGCCATCACCTGCTCGGCTTCGACGCCGGCGGCGCGCGCGACGCGGAATTCCCGCGCCTGCGCGCCGGCGTACTCCAGCAGCGCGCTCTTGCCGATCCCGGCCTCGCCGCGCAGGACGAGCACCTGGCCCCGCTCCGACCGGGCGCCGGCCAGGAGCCGATCGAGGGCGGCGCATTCGCTGTGCCGGCCGATCAGCGCCGGTCCACGCCCCGGCATGCGCACCTCCCACAACCGTCCGGCGACGGCGGTGCCGGGCGAGCCGAACAGTAGCGCAGCGCGGGGCCCGGCCGATCAGGCGTCGTCGCGGTCTCCCGCGGCGCGCGCCTCGATGGCCCTGGCGGTCTTCGCCAGTTCACCGCCGAGGACGCGCTTGCCCACGAGCCCGAGCAGGCCGCCGAGCAGCCGGCCCTTGAGGTTCTTGCCTTCCCGGACCACCACGGCGTCGACCTGGGTCGCCCCGTCCGCCAGCCGGGTGAAGGTGTAGGTGTGCCCGGAAGCACCGCCCCAGGTGTTCGAATCGGTGGTCGTCATGACGACCCGGGCCGGGTCGGACCAGTCGTAGCGCAGGCGTTCCCAGATACCGCCCGAACCTTCGGTGACGTCGGCGTGGGCGGGTCCCTGTTCGTGCACCCGCAGGTACTCGCCCGAGCTGCGGCCGAAGAGCTTCGCGCGCTCCGGGCCGAAGTCGGTCAGCCCGGCGAGGAACTGCTCGGGGGAAACGGTGGTCACCTGGCGCAGGTGGATCGTGGACATCTCGTTCTCCTGGCTGAAGCGGGGGTCAGGCGTGGTCGGTCATGTACTGCGCGTACCAGACGGGCCATTCCTCGTCGTACTGGCCGGTTTCCTTCTCGTGCTCGCCGTGCGCGGCGGCGGCCTCGCGGAGGGCCTTTTCCAGCTCACCGGCCGAGCCGTAGGTGACACCGGTGACGCGGCCGGGGAAGCGGGTGGTGATCTCCTGCAGCAGCCAGGTGTTGCCGTCGGGGTCGCTGAAGGAGGCGAAGGAGCCGTAGGTGCCGTGGTCGGGGTGGACGCCCGGGGCGAAGGCGCCGGTGTCGTCGCGGTGGAAGACCTCGCTGACGTCGACACCGTGTCCGGCCAGTTCGGCCCGGGCGGCTTCGATGTCGTCGACGACGAGGTAGGTGCCGCGGACCGAGCCGGGGGTGGCGTCGGTGAGGCCGGTGCCGAAGTGGATCGAGGCGGTCGATCCCGGCGGGGTCAGCTGCACGACGCGGGAGGTGCCGAAGGCGATGTCGGCGTCTTCGCGCCAGCCGAGGGTCTTGTAGAAGTGCTTGGTGCGGTCGACGTCGGTGACGGGCAGGACGACGACTTCCAGCTTCATGTCCATGGTCGGGCTCCTTCTCTCCGGTGGCGGCGGGGTTCGCCGCCCGCCACTGAAGAGTGGCCCCCGGCGGCCCTCCTTCGCCCCAGGGAGACACCCTGGTCCGGCCCGGGCCGGGGATCAGCCCTGGCGCGCCATCGCCCCGGTGATCAGCAGGGTCAGCCCGTGCTCCAGGGCCGGCGCCAGGTCCAGGTGGAGCGCGGCCAGCGCCGGGTCCGCCTCGTACGCCGCCCGGACGCTGGGTGACGGGCGGCAGTGCGTCCACAGCCCGCCGGTCAGGATCATGGCCAGCAGGCACACCGGCACCGCTTCGCCGCCGACTTCCGGTACCGCCCGGCGGAGGAGCCCGGCCATCGTGTCCAGGCCACCGAGCGCCGACCGCTTGAACCGCACCACGACGTCGGTGGACACGTTGCGCTCCAGGACCGCGGCCTGCGCGCCGATGAGGTCGCACAAGACGGTGCGGCGGGCCAGCGAGCGAGCGGCCACCGCCGCGAACGCCGCGGCCCGCTCCGGCGCCGTGCGGGCCGGGTCGACCCCCGCGGCCAGTTCGTCGGCGACCTCGGCCAGCCAGTCCTGCAGCGCGCGGTCCAGCAGCTCCAGCAGCACGGCTTCGCGGGATTCGAAGTAGCGCAGGACGTTCGACTTGGCCAGGCCGACCCGGCGGCTGAGCTCGTTGAGGCTCACCTCGGCCACCGGCATCTCGTCGAGCATCTTCAGCGCCGTGTCGAGGATCGTGCGGCGCCGCTCCTCCCGCTGCTCCGCGCTGCGCGCCCGCTGGAACGTCATGAGACCAGCGTAACGCCCCGGCCGCCGAATTGGAGACCGGCAGTCTCTTGACATCAGACCACCGGTTCCTTAGCGTCGGAGGCATAACAGACCGGCGGTCCGAAAGGGCCGTGACCCAGGAGGACTGCCATGAGCGAGAACTGGACCGAGCGCGACGTCCCGAACCAGCGGGGCCGCGTGGCCGTGATCACCGGCGCCAACACCGGCCTCGGCTTCGACACGGCGAAGGTGCTGGCCGAGCGTGGCGCGACCGTGGTGCTCGCCGTCCGTGACGTCGCGAAGGGCAAGCAGGCGGCCGCGCGGCTGGGCGCGGACGCCGACGTCACCGTGCAGGAGCTGGACCTGTCGTCGCTGGAGTCCGTCCGGTCCGCGGCGGCCGACCTGCACGCGACGCTGCCGAAGGTGGACCTGCTGATCAACAACGCCGGCGTCATGTACCCGCCGCGCCAGACCACCCGCGACGGCTTCGAGCTGCAGTTCGGCACCAACCACCTCGGGCACTTCGCGTTCACCGGCCTGCTGCTGGACCTCCTGCTGCCGGTCGAGGGCTCGCGGGTGGTGACGGTCGCGAGCATCGCCCACCGCATCCGCGCGGCGATCCACTTCGACGACCTGCAGTGGGAGCACTCCTATGACCGCGTCGCGGCGTACGGGCAGGCCAAGCTGGCCAACCTGATGTTCGCCTACGAACTGCAGCGCCGCCTGGCCCCGCACGGGACGACGGCGTCGATCGCCGCCCACCCCGGCGTGGCCCGCACGGAGCTGATGCGCAACTCCCCCGCGGTGGCCCGCGCGCTGTTCCCGGTGGTGGCCCCGCTGTTCACCCAGAGCTCGGAGCGCGGCGCGCTCCCGATCCTGCGCGCGGCCACGGATCCCGCCGCCCTCGGCGGCCAGTACTACGGCCCCGCCGGCCCGGGCGGCTACCGCGGGCGCCCGCAGGTGGTCGCGTCCAGCCCGCAGTCCTACGACGCCGCGGTCCAGCGCCGGCTCTGGGCCGTCTCGGAGGAGCTCACCGCCGTGAAGTTCCCGGTCGGCTGACCGGCCGGTTCTTCGTGCCGGACACTGCCCGCCGACAGCGCCCGGTCAGCCGCCGATCCGGGCGCCGACCGCCGCCAGTGCCGTGGTCGCCGGCTGGAAGAACGTCACGCCGCCGGTCCGGCAGTTGCCGCTGCCGCCGGAGGTCACGCCGATCGCGCTGCCGTCGCCGGTGAACAGCGGGCCTCCGCTGTCGCCCGGTTCGGCACACACCGTCGTCTGGATCAGGCCGGTCACCCGGCCCTCCGGGTAGTTCACCGTGGCGTTCAACGCCGTCACGCGGCCGTTGTGCAGCCCCGTCGTGCTGCCCATCCGGGACACCTGGCCGCCGACCTGGGCGGCAGCCGCCCGGGTGATGTTCACGAGGCGGCCGCCGCCGGTGTCGACGGCGCTGGGGGCGCTGGTTGCCGCGTTGTCGTACGTCAGCAGGGAGAAGTCGCCATTGCCGGGGAAGGTCGACTTCTGGACGGTGGCGACCGGGCGGCCGCCCTGGGTGAGCGACCACCGCCGGCCGGCGGCGGCGCAGTGGCCCGCGGTGAGGATCGCCGGCCTGCCGTCGTTCGTGGTCACGTTGAACCCGAGTGAGCAGCGGGCCCCGCCGGCGAAGATGGCGTCGCCGCCCTCGGCGAACAGGCTGAGCACCCCGGGCGTCCGCTCGACGCGGACCGCCTTCCCGCGGGTCGCCGCCAGCAGGCTGTCCCACTTGGCGCCCTGCACGGTGCTGTCGGCCGTGACGAGCGTTTCGCCGGTCCGCGTGTCGACGGCCCAGGCGGTGCCGGTGATGGACTGGGCCACCTCGCCGGTGCCGGCCGCGTCCGCCTGCGGGAGGGCGATCGCCGCGGTCCCGGCGGCCAGCGCGGCGGCCGCCGCGGCCAGGACCTTGCCCCGGCTGATCTTCCTGTGTCGGGAGCGCATCGATGACCTCCGTAGCCGTTGATCACTTCCTGCAGTGATCCACGGCCGGGCAGAGCGGCCGGTTCGAAAAACCGAACGTTCCTGCCCGGGTCTCAGCTGCCTGCGCGGTACGCGGCGATCCTGATCCGCAGGCCACGCAGGTGTACCAGGTCGATCGCGAACGCCGAAGCCGGCTGGTACCCCGGGGCGGGCGAGTCCGTCCGGCAGGGCCCCGTGAGGTACACGAACTCGTCCTCCGGATCGTACCGCGGCTCCGACCAGACCGCCGCCTCCCCCGCCGCGCTGTCGCCTCGGCGGGCGCGGGCCAGCCAGTAGACCGGCAGCTTCAGCACCTCGCCCAGCACCTTGTCCAGCGCCGGGAGGTCGCCTTCGGCGACCGCGAGCCCGCGGCCGGCCCACACGCGCGGCGCCCAGTGGCCGCCGGCGGCGGTGTGCGTGAAGGTCGCCGTGTCGCCGGACGCGGTGACGGTCCACTCGGCAACGGTGGTGAGGGTCGGCATCGGCAGCCTCCTGCGGTCGCGGCCCCCAGGTCCGGCACACCGTAGTGGATCATGGCCGGGCCGTGATACCACCGGTGGCCCGCGGGTCACCGGGCCGACCGGCCAGTGTGCGCCGAAGAACCAGGTCAGCGCGACCACCTCGATCCCCGCGCCAGCTGTTGTTCATCCGATATTCACCCACGGATCTCCAATGCGGGTAACCGTGCGAGGCTGGACGGCGTGCACCACGAACAGCCTCAAGAACTCGTGCCCCGGTCGGTCGCCGAGCTCGCCGCGGATCCGGCGTGGACGGTCACCCGCACCGGCACGACCGGTCAGTGGCTCACCGCCGAGCGGGTCGTCGAGGGCAACGGGCACCGGCGCCTGATCGGCCTGACCCCGATCCGCCCCGGCACCGTCGCCCTCATGCTGTGGTCCGGCGGCGAGGTCGTCGAGCACGTCCGCGGCACCGAAGCCGACGTCTGCGCGACCGCACACCGCTGGGCGGCCGGCTTCCTGCCCGGCGAGCGGCTTTAAGGCCCGGGGCGACGGCTGTTCCACTCCGGACTACCGGCCCTGAGCCGGGTCCGGCTTGCGCCTGTACACCCGGTCGAGCCCGGCCGGGTGCGGGCTCGACCGGTAGCCTGGCCGGCGGCGAACCGGACGAAGGCACGGGACGAATGAGCGAGACCGATCCGCACATCCACGTCGAGCGGAAGGTGGTCGAGGCCGGCCCCGAGGTCCGCAACCTGATCTCCTCGACGCTGGGCCGCGCCACCGACGCGCCGGGTGCCGTCACCACCGGTTGCGGGCTCCGGGTGCCCTACGCGATGACCTCGGTCCGGCCCGAAAGCGTCACCTGCCTCGCCTGCCGGGAGCACGCCCACCGGGAGTACCTGCGCTTCGCCGGGCAGATCGAGCGGCTCGGCCGCGGCCCGATGCCGGGGGTGAACATCACCGGCGCCCAGCTGGCCGAAGCGGCGGAACGGCTCCGCGACTTGGCGAGAAGGTTCTCCGGCGAAGGCCACTAGTCCGTGAATTCTTCTTGTTCACCTCGCGTTCATTTCCCGGTCGTCTCATGGGGCATGTTCCCGGTACTGCCGCCGACCGGAAGGTGAACGATGAGCACTCTGGACACGATGGCCACCGAGCAGCTCGACACGCACCTCGCCCAGCTCGAGGACCGCTTGGGCAAGGACTACGCGAACGTCACCCGCAGCCGGCTCCACGCGATGGTCGACCGCGAACGCGCCCGGTTCGCCGGAGCCCGCATCCACGCCTTCGTGCCGATCCTGGTCGAACGGGCGGTCCGGGCGGCGCTGACCACGCCCTGAGAGCGCTTTCCGCCGGTTTTCCCGCCAAAAACGGCCGCGATCGGATGGGTCTTCCGGTCGCGGCCGCAGGGCGGGGAAAAACCCTTCAGTTGTAGCCCATCTCGTCGGGCGAAACGCGGTTGTACCCCATTTCGTCGGGGTTGTCGGCGAGAACCGCCGTCGAAGCCGCGCCCTCCGCCGTGACGGCGAAAGCAGCGGAAGTACTCAGGACACCAGCCGCGAAGAGGGTCAACGCGACCGTCGCGACCGCTCGGCGCACCCGCATCATTCCTCCGGTGGTCAATCGGGGCGAAACTGGCTTTCGGGCGCTGCGGACGCTCCCAGGTCCGGCACAACCACCGGACAACGGATGGTTAAGAACCCGCCAACGCCAGACGGCCATATCAGGTGCCGTCGCATTTCCGAACAATGCTGGAACTCCGTGTTTCCGGAATCGGAACCACGGGTGGCCGGACGACGGGACAGCTACGCCGAGTACACCTCTTGTTCAACATCCGTTCGTCTTCTATTATCGTGCGTGTGCAACCGCTCACGGACGGTGCTGACCGCCTGATCGGCCGGGACGGTGAGCTGTCCCGGCTGGCGGGCTGGGTGCACGAAGTCGCCGCCGGGCGCGGGCGGGCGGTCCTGGTGGACGGCGAGCCGGGCATCGGCAAGACCGCCCTCGTCCGGGCCGCCTGCGCGGTCGCCGCCCGGGCCGGGTGCCAGGTCTTCCGGGGCGCCGGCGACGAACTCGGGCAGGCCCTCCCCCTGCTTCCCCTGCTGGACGCGCTGCGGATCACCGGTTCCGCGCCGGATCCCCGGCGGGAAGGCATCGCCGCGCTCCTGCGCGGCGACACCGCGCGCGGCACGGGAACGGACCTCGCCGCGGTGGCCGCCGAGCAGCTGCTGACCCTGGTCGACGAGCTCTGCCAGGCCGGCCCGGTGTTGCTGGTGGTCGACGAGCTGCAGTGGGCCGACCGCGCGACCGTGGCGGTCTGGGGCAGGCTCGCCCGGTCGGTCCGGCAGCTGCCGCTGCTGCTGGTCGGCGTGCTGCGCCCGGTCCCGCGCCGCGACGACCTGCGTGCGCTGCGGCGGATCGTCGGACCCGCCGAACGGCTGCGGGTCGGCCGGCTCACCGGCCCGGCCGCGCTCGAACTGGTGGCGGAGCTGGCCGGCGGCAAGCCGGGCGACCGGCTGGAGCAGCTCGCCGACGGCGCCGCGGGAAACCCCTTGTACCTCACCGAACTGCTCGGCGCCCTGACCCGGAGCGCCTGCCTCGCCGTCGACGAAGCCGGGATCGCCGAGCTGACCGGCGGGCCGGCGCCCGATTCGCTGCCGGAAGCGATCGCCGACCGGCTCGGCTTCCTCTCGGAGCCGACGCGGGCCGTGCTGCGGGCGGCCGCGCTGCTCGGCGTCGGCTTCTCGGTGGCGGACCTGACCGTCGTGGCCGAGGCCGAGCTGGCGGCGCTGCTGGCCGCGCTCGACGAAGCACGGGCGGCCGGGGTGCTGGTGGCCTCCGGCGACGACCTGGCCTTCCGGCACCCCCTGATCCGCCAGGCCCTCTACGACGAGCTGCCCGCCGGGGTCCGGGTCGTCTGGCACCGGGCCGCCGCGCGGGCGCTGGCCGACGCCGGTGCCCCGGTCGAGCGGGTCGCCCGGCAGCTGCTGCCCACGGTGTCCGGCGGGGACGCGGGCGAACCGGTGCCGGGCTGGGTCGTCGGCTGGCTGCTCGGCGCCGCCACCGCGCTGATCGGCCAGGCGCCCGAGGTCGCGGTCACGCTCCTGCGCCGGGCGGTGCGGGACAGCGCGTCGGACGCGCTGAGCTGCCGCCTGGCCGACGCGCTCTACCGGGTGGGCGACTTCGCCGCCGCCGAGCGGGTCGCCGAGCGCGCCCTCCGGCGGGCCGACGATCCGGATCTGCGCGTCGACCTGCACACGACGGTGACGCAGTGCCGGGCGATGACCGGCCGCTCCGCCGAGTCGCTGGCCGCGCTGAGCCGGGCCGCGGCCGCGCCGGGGCTGCCCGCCCGGCACCGGGCCCGGCTGCTGGTGCTCACCGCGCGGACGCACCGCGATCTCGGCGAGGTCGACACCGCCGCCCGGGTCGCCGCCGAAGCGCTGGCGGGCGCGGGCGAGGACCACTGGGCGACCGGGTGGGCGCTGCACGTGCTGAGCCTGGTCGCGATGATGCGCGGCGAATGGACCGAAGCGCTGCCGCTGTTCGAACGCGCGATGGCCACCGCCTCGGGCGACCCCGCGCTCACCGATCTCGGCCTGCTGCTGCGCATCAACAAGGCGGTCACGCTCGGCGCCCTCGACCGCTACCCCGACGCGCTGGCCGCCGCCGAGCGGGCCCGCGAACTGGCGGACCGCGCGGGCAGCGTGGTGCGGCTGACCCAGGCGCAGAGCGCGCTCGGCCAGCTCCTGCTGGGCAGCGGCCGCTGGGACGACGCCGTGGCGGAGGTGGACGTCGTCCCGGACGACCTCAAGGACCCGAGCGTGGCGTGCTGCGACCACGGCGTGGCGGCGATCATCCACTTCCACCGCGGCGAGACGGCCGAGGCGCACCGGCACCTCGACGCGGCGGCCCCGTGCGCGGACCGGATCGGCGGCCGGGTGGTCGAATCACTGGCTCTGGCCCGCAGCCTGGCCCTCGAGCAGGCCGGCGAACCGGAACGGGCGCTCGCCGCGCTGACCGCCGCCCTGACCGGCGAGGACGAAGGCGAGGGCCTGCTCGGCGACGCCGTCCGGCTGGCCGTGGAGACCGGCGACACCGCCACTGCGGCCGCGATCGGGGCCCGGGTCCGCGCGATCACGGCCGGGGCGGCCGTCCCGCACCGCCAGGCGCTGGGCCGGTACTGCCGGGGAATGACCGACCGCGATCCGGAAACCTTGCTGCGTGCCGCCGACGGCTACCGCGACGCGGGCCGTCCCCTCCCCCGCGCCAAGGCCCTGGAAGCCGCCGCGATCGCGTTCGCCGAGGCGGGCGACCGCGGTTCGGCGCGGGCCGCGTTCACGCGCACGCTGGACCTGTGCGGCGAGCTGGGCGCGCAGTGGGACGTGGCGCGGCTGCGCGCCCGCTTCCGCGAGTTCGGCATCCGGCGTGGCCCGACGGTGAAGCACCGCCAGGCCACGCACGGCTGGGACAGCCTCACGCCGACGGAGACCAAGATCGCCGGCCTGGTGGTGGCGGGGCTGTCCAACCCGCAGATCGCGACGCGGCTGTTCCTGTCACCACGCACGGTCGCCACCCATGTGTCCCATATCCTGGCGAAGCTCGGGGTGCATTCGCGCATCGACATTGCCCGCGAAGCAACCCGCCATACGGCGTCGGGCTAGCGGGTCCCGGAGTGGCGGATCCGGCTCCACATCGGCACGACGAACCACCACAGCGAGAACCAGCCGAGCGCACCGGCGGTGAACCACGCGGCGAGCGCGGGCCCGAGCGTGACGCTGAGGATCAGCAACAGCGCGGACCCGATGGAGAGCATCAGCAAGGTGAGCCCGCACAACGCGAACCGGCTGGAGGCGAGCACGAGCTGCCGCTTGAGCCGCCGCTGGTAGACCAGCCGGTGGAAGGCGGCCGGCGCGATCAGCAGCGCGGTGGCGGCCGCCCCGAGCACCAGCGCGGCCACGTAGACCCGCCGTTCGAAGTCGGTCAGCGTCGCGAAGCGCGGTGTGAAGGCGACGGTGAGCAGGAAGGCGAGCAGCAGCTGCACCCCGGTCTGCGCCACTCGCACTTCCTGCAGTATCTCGGCGTAGTTCCGGTCCAGCCGCTGCACCGGCGTCTCGCGGCGCACCGCGAAGTTCCACTGGTCGTGGGCATCCGGGAGCCCGGGGAGCCGGTCCGGGTGGGTCGTGTCGATCTCGTTCACCGTCATGCCGGAACCCTCCCGCAGACCGCCGAGCGAAACATCGGTCGATCAAGGGATGCGGGAAGGCGCCGCCTCGGTCACCGACGGATCCTCAACGCCGGGCCGGGAATTCCCGCGCGGCGGCGTTCGCCCGGTCGACCGCCGCCATGTTCTCCTCCGCCCAGCTGCGCAACGCCGCGAGCGGCACCTCGAGGGAGTGTCCCAAAGCCGTGAGGCGGTAGTGCACCCGCGGCGGCACCGTCGGCTCCACCCGGCGCTCGGCCAGGCCGTCGCGGGTGAGGCTCTGCAGGGTCACCGACAGCATCTTCTGCGAGACGCCCGGCATCCGGCGCTGCAGTTCGGCGAAGCGCACCTCCTCCGGGCCGGCTTCGGCCAGCACCTTCACCGCCATCGACGTCCACTTCGTGCCGATCCGGTCCAGGAGGCGGCGGGTCGGGCAGGCCGGGTCGAAGAGGTCGCCCTTGCCGGAGGGGGTCACCTGGAGCTCACCACCTGTTCGCGAAGTGCCGTCTTGGCGCGGCCGGGCCGGTTACCTAGCCTCATCTGGTCACCAATGGTAACCACCGGGAGGTCACGTGCACGAGCAGCGGGTCAGGGCGAACGGCATCGACGTCAACGTCGTCGTCACCGGGCGGGGGCCGGCGTTCCTGCTGCTGCACGGGTTTCCGCACACGTGGCGGCTGTGGACCGCGGTCATCCCGCACCTGGCCCGGCACCACCGGGTCATCGCCCCGGACCTGCGCGGCCTCGGGGCGACCACCCGCGCCGCCGACGGCTACGACGGCGGAACCCTCGCCGCCGACGCCGAGGCCCTCCTCGACGCCCTGGACGAGCCGACGGCGACGGTCGCCGGCATCGACGCCGGGGCCGCGCCCGCGTTCCTGCTCGCGATGCGCCGTCCTGAGCGGGTCCGCCGGCTGGTCCTGATGGAGGCGCTGCTCGGGCGCCTGCCCGGGGCCGGGGACTTCCTCGCGGGCGGGCCGCCGTGGTGGTTCGGGTTCCACGCCGTGCCCGGCCTCGCCGAGACGGTCCTCGCCGGTCACGAGGCGGACTACGTCGGCTGGTTCCTCGACGCCGGCACCCGCGGCCGCGGCGTGCCGCCCGCGATCCGCGACCACTTCACGGCGGCGTACACCGGCCGGGAAGCCCTGCGCTGCGCGTTCGAGCACTACCGCGCGATGCCCGAGACCGCGGCCCAGCTCGCGGCGGCCACCGCGGCCGGCCGGCTCACCGTGCCCACGGTGGCGATCGGCGCCCACCCGGTGGGCGGCACCCTCGGCCGCCAGCTGCGCCCGGTCACCGACGAGCTCACCACCCACCACATCGACGACTGCGGCCACATCATCCCGCTGGACCGGCCCGGCGCCCTGCTGCCATTGCTGGTTCCCTGACGCCGGTTTATTCCCGTCACCGGCCACCGTCCCAGCAGTTGGCCGCGCCCGCCCGCGGCACGGAATCCGGCGCACACTACGGACGAAGCCGAGGAGAAGGGGAACGCGGGATGGCATCAGGAACCGGCCCACGGATCGCTGTCGCACTGGACGGGGCGGGCTGGCACCCCGCCGCGTGGCGCGAACCCGGTGCACGGCCCCGCGAACTCCTCACCGCCGGGTACTGGACCGACCTGGTCCGCGAAGCCGAGGCCGGCAAGCTGGACTTCGTCACCATCGAGGACTCGCTCGCCCTGCAGACCGTGCACCCACTCGACCGGCCGGGCGAGCGGACCGGCATCGTCCAGGGCCGCCTCGACGCCGTGCTCACCGCCGCCCGCGTCGCCCCGCTGACGTCGCACATCGGGCTCGTGCCGACCGCGGTGGTCACCCACACCGAGCCGTTCCACCTGTCCAAGGCCATCGCCACCCTCGACTACGTGAGCACCGGACGCGCCGGGGTGCGCGTGCAGGTCGCCGGGCGCGCCGACGACAACCGGCACTTCGGCCGCCGCGAGTTCGGCGAGTTCCGGCTGGAAGACGCCGCCGAGCCGGGCAAACCGAGCCCGCTGGCCGAGTTGTTCGACGAAGCCGCGGACTACGTCGAGGTCCTGCGCCGGTTGTGGGACAGCTGGGAGGACGACGCCGAGATCCGTGACGTCGCCACCGGCCGGTTCGTCGACCGGGACAAACTGCACTACATCGACTTCGCCGGCCGCTGGTTCTCGGTCAAGGGCCCGTCGATCACGCCGCGGCCGCCGCAGGGCCAGCCTCCGGTCACCGCGCTGGCCCACGCCGCCGTCCCCTACCGGCTCGCCGCCCGCTCCGCCGACGTCGTCTACGTGACACCCTTCGACCGCGAGCAGGCCGGCGCGATCGTCGCCGAGGTGCGCGAGGAGCAGGAGAAGGCCGGGCGCGGCGGGGAAATCCTGCACGTCTTCGGCGACGTCGTCGTGTTCCTCGACGAGTCCGAGCGGGCCGCCGTGGATCGCAAAGCCCGGCTCGACGACCGGTTCGGCGCCCCGTACTCCTCCGACGCCCTCGTCTTCACCGGCACCCCGGCCGGCCTCGCCGACCTGCTGCTCGACTGGCACGCCGCCGGGCTCTCCGGGTTCCGCCTGCGGCCGGGCGCCATCCCCGGCGACCTGACCGCCGTCACCCGCGGCCTGGTCCCCGAACTGCGGTCCCGCGGGGCCTTCCGCAC
The DNA here is from genome assembly GCF_040674975.1 of Amycolatopsis sp. NPDC049688. NCBI lineage: Bacteria > Bacillati > Actinomycetota > Actinomycetes > Pseudonocardiales > Pseudonocardiaceae > Amycolatopsis > Amycolatopsis sp. NPDC049688. Next base: position 490,874 of record NZ_JBFANY010000001.1, on the reverse strand, counting down.
CGAGTACGAGGCGAGCACCCTGCGCGGGCTGCTCGGCCTCGCCCGCCCCGCCAACCGCTACGCCGCCGTCTGAGAAGAGAGACCCGAGATGTCCCGGAAGCAGATCCACCTCGCGGCGCACTTCCCCGGCGTCAACAACACGACCGTGTGGAGCGACCCCGAAGCCGGCAGCCACATCGAATTCAGCTCGTTCGTCAAGCTCGCGCAGACCGCCGAGCGCGCGAAGTTCGACTTCTTCTTCCTCGCCGAAGGCCTGCGGCTGCGCGAGCAGAACGGGCAGATCTACGACCTCGACGTCGTCGGCCGTCCCGACACGTTCACGGTGCTCTCGGCGCTGGCCGCCGTCACCGAGCGGCTCGGCCTCGCGGGCACGATCAACTCGACGTTCAACGAGCCCTTCGAGGTGGCCCGGCAGTTCGCCTCGCTCGACCACCTTTCCGCCGGCCGCGCCGCGTGGAACGTCGTCACGTCGTGGGACTCCTTCACCGGCGAAAACTTCCGCCGCGGCGGGTTCCTCCCCCAGGACCAGCGCTACGAGCGGGCCGAGACGTTCCTGCGCACGGCCTGGGAGCTGTTCGATTCCTGGCGGGGCCACGAGATCGCCGCCGACCAGGAGACCGGCGAGTTCCTGCGGGCCCCGGAGGCGGGCGCCTTCGCCCACCACGACGCGCATTTCGACATCGAGGGCCGGTTCCCGGTGCCGCGCAGCCCGCAGGGCCGCCCGGTGATCATCCAGGCGGGCGACTCCGACGAGGGCCGCGAGTTCGCCGCGGCCACCGCCGACGCGATCTTCAGCCGCTACGGCACCCTCGAAGCCGGGCAGGCGTTCTACGCCGACGTGAAGGGCCGGCTGGCGAAGTACGGCCGGACGCCCGAGCAGCTGGTGATCCTGCCCGCGGCGACGTTCGTGCTCGGCGACACCGACGCCGACGCCCACGAGCGCGCCCACGTCGTCCGGCGGCAGCAGGTCAGCGCGCAGACGGCGATCAAGTTCCTCGAGCAGGTGTGGAACACCGACCTGTCCGGCCACGACCCCGACGGCCCGCTGCCGTCGGCGGATCCCGTGGTCGACGGGTCCACGATCGCGCCCGGCCGCGCCAGCGTCCGCATGTACCGAGACCCCGTCGCCACGGCCCGCGAATGGCGGCAGCTGGCGGAGGCGAAGAACCTGTCGACCCGCGACCTGATCATCGAGGTCACCGGCAGGCAGACGTTCATCGGCTCCCCGGCGACGGTGGCGGCCACGATCGACGACCTGGTCCAGGCCGACGCGAGCGACGGGTTCATCCTCGTCCCGCACGTGACCCCGGGCGGGCTCGACGAATTCGCCGACCAGGTCGTGCCCCTGCTGCAGGAACGCGGCTCGTTCCGCACCGAGTACACCGGCACCACGCTGCGTGCCCACCTGGGACTCGACGCATAGCGACCCCCGCCAGAACTTTTCCGGCCGCAACTGCAACGGCCCGCGGGGGCAGCGGCATCTTGAAGGGTGTGCAGTTCGAAGAGTTCGCCCGCGAGCAGCTGCCCGGACTGGTGCGGTTCGCCGCGGTCCTGACCGGGGACCGCGAACTGGCGCAGGACGTCGTGCAGGACGCTCTCGTGCGCGCGCACCGGGCGTGGCGGCAGCTGACGGCGGCCGACCGGCCCGAGCTGTACATGCGGAAGATCGTCGTCAACGGCTACCTCGGCTGGCGCCGCCGCTGGTACCAGCGGTCCGTGCGGCCGGCGCCGGACGTCCTGCGGTTCCGCGAGGCCGCCGAGCCCGACCCGGCCGGGCGGATCGCCGACGCCGACCAGCTCACCGGCCTGCTCGCCGGGCTGAGCCGCGCCCAGCAGGCGTCGATCGTCCTGCGGTTCTACGAAGACCGCGACGACGACGAGATCGCCGCCGTCCTCGGCTGCGCGCCCGGCACGGTCCGGAGCCACATCTCGCGCGGCCTGAGCTCGCTGCGCGTCCGGCTCGACGAAGACAAGGAGAGCGTGTGATGACCGACCTCGACCAGCTGCGCCGCGTGTTGCACGCCCAAGAGGCCCTGGCCCCCGACCCGGACGCCGTGCTCGCCGCCGCGACCCGCCGGATCCGGCGGCGCCGGGCCGCCGGGGTGGCCGCCGTGACGCTCACCGTGGTCGCCGTCGGCGCGGGGGCCATCGGGCTGCTGGAGCGGGGGACCGCGGCGGCCCCGCCGGCCGCCCACCCCGCTCCCCCGGCCGCGGCCGCACCCGGGGCGCCGCTCCCCGCCGCGCCGTCGATCAGCCTCGAGGACGGTTCCTGGCAGCTGCTGATGTGGGCCGTCCAGCCGCACTTCGCCGGCCTGCACTACGGGCGGGACCACCGGTACGCGTTCGAGATCGACGTCCGGGACGGCACGGCCCCCCACGGCGCGCTGCCGGCGAAGCCGACGGCCGCCGGTCAGCTCCGGGACCCGCGGTCGGTGCGGTGGCAGGACGGACCGGACCGGTGGGTCTGGGCCCGGACCACGAAGCCGGTGACGGCCGTGGAAATGCTCGACCTGCTGGGGAAGATCCGCGCCACCCCGCCGGTCGTCCACTCGCCACTGAAGTCGCTGCAGGTCCCCGCCGGGCAGAAGGTCACGACGTTCACCAGCGAGCCCGAGACGAACACGCTCGTGCTCTGCCCCGACCCCGAAACCATGCGGGCCCCGCTCGACAGCCGGTGTTACTCCCTGTTCGTCACGCGGACCGAGCGGGCCGCGGACAGCCCGTCGCCGGAGGACCCGCTGCCGCTGCACCAGCACCGGACGATCGGGGCCTACACGATCGAGATCGACAGCTCCCCGTCGAACAAGGCGGCGGCGCGGGAACTGCTGGATTCCGTGCAGCTGGACCGGTAGCCGTCCTCAGTAGACCGAGTGCAGCAGCTCGGCGACCTCCGCTGCCGACGGCAGGCGCGGCGCGTTCCCGGTGACGGCGTCGGCCACCGCGTCCGCCGCCAGCGCCGGGATGTCCTCGCGGGCGACGCCGAGTTCCCGCAGCGAACGCTTGATCTCGATCGCCCGCGAGATCTCCCGGACGGCCTCGATCGCCGCGCCTGCCCAGTCCGGTGCCGGTGTCGCGTGCAGCGCGCGAGCCGTCGTTTCGTACGCCTCCGCCGCGGCGGTCGCGCTGAACGCCATCACCTCCTCCAGGACCGCGGCCAGCGCCACCCCGTGCGGGGTGCCCGTGTGCGCGGTCAGCGCGTGGCCGATGCCGTGGACCAGGCCGAGGCCGGACAGCGTGAGGGCGTGGCCGGCCAGGTGCGCGCCGAGCATCAGCTCCGCCCGCGCCTCCAGGTCGCCGCCGTCGCGGTAGGCGGCAGGCAACCAGCGGCCGACGAGGGCGACCGCCTGCGCCGCGTAGGCCGCCGAGAACGGCGTGGATCGCCGTGAAGCCAGGGATTCGATGCCGTGGACCAGTGCGTCCAGGCCGGTGGCGGCGGTGATCCCGGCGGGCAGCCCGAGGGTGAGCTCCGGATCCAGCACGGTGATCCGCGGCCGGACCGAGGAGTGTCCGATGTAGACCTTCCGGCGCGCGCAGACGTCTTCGGCGACGCCGAACCCGTTGGTTTCCGCCCCGGTGCCTGCGGTCGTGGGGACGGCGATCAGCGGCAGGCCGCCGGCGGCGTCCCACAGCCGGTCGGCGTCCGCGGCCGCGGCGCCCGGGTTCCCGGCGAGCAGCGAGATGCCCTTCGCCGCGTCCAGGGCCGAGCCGCCGCCGAGCGCGAGCACCACCGAGTCACCGAAGCCGCGCAGCGCGGCGGCACCACGGTCCAGTTCCGCCGTCGACGGGTTCGGGCCGACGTCCTCGTGCACGGCGTGCTCGATCCCCGCGCCGGCCAGGATCTTCTCGACGCGCCCGACGATCCCGGTGGCTCGCAGCCCCCGGTCGGTGACCACGAACACCCGGCCGTGGCCCAGGCGGTCGACGAAGGCCGGCAGCTCGGCGAGGACACCAGGACCGTATTCGGTGTGGCCCGCCGGCTCGACGGACAGGCGCACGCCGGCCGCCTTCGGCCGGCCGGGGGTCAGATCCGCCACCGGTTCACCGCCTCCTCGTCCAGTTCGATGCCGAGCCCGGGCCGCCGCGGGACCTCCAGCTCGCCTCGCGCGTTGATCATCACAGGTTCGGTGAGCATGAAGTCCCGCCGTTCCGGCGTCCACCCCGGCGGATCCCAGGGGAATTCGAAGAACGGACCGCCGCCGACACCCGCGCAGACGTGCAGGTTGGCCAGCACGCCGATGCCGTTGGTCCAGCTGTGCGGGGTGAACGCGCGGTGCTTGAGCCGGGCGAGCTCGGCGAGCGTCCGGGCCCGGTGCATGCCGACCGCGAGCACGACGTCCATCTGGTAGACGTCGAGGACGTCCTCTTCGAGGCAGCGCAGCAGCTCCGGCACCGAGTGGTGCATCTCCCCCGCCGCGATCCGCACGCCGGGGTTCTCCGCGCGGAGCATCTTGAAGCCGTCTAGGTCGTTATACGGCAACGGTTCCTCGACCCAGAAGACGTCCAGCTCGGCCAGCCGCCGCACCAGCTTGCGGGTCCTGGCGAGGTCGGACGCGGGCGCGGTGTCGCCGGGCATCCGCCAGGACTGGTTGAGGTCGACCATGATCTCGAAGTCCGGGCCGAGCGCGTCGCGTACCGCGGCCACCGTGGCCACCCCCTCCTCGACGCGGTCCCGGTCGATCCGGAGCTTCATCGCCCGGAACCCGGCCTCGCGGGCCCGCAGGGCCGTCTCCACGCGCTCGGCCGGCGGCTTCAGCTCGGCCGAAGAGGCGTACGCGGGCAACGAGCGAGCGGAGTTCCCGAACAACGTCGCCACCGGCAAGCCCGCGACCTGGCCGATGATGTCCCACAGCGCGGCTTCGAGGGGCCAGTGGCGACCGCCGTGGAAGTTGGCGGTTTCGATGGCCTTGACGTGCCGCACGATGTCGAGGGGGTCTTCGCCGAGGAACAGGTGCTCGACCGCCTCGAAGCCGGTCATCGTGTCGCCGGAGCCGATGCCGGTGATGCCGTCGTCGGTGTGCACCCGCACGATCGTCGCGTCGAAGTGCCGCCGCGGTGCCGGATCCCAGGCCGCGGCGAGCGGCGGGTCCAGTTCCAGCCGCAGCCGGTCGAGGGTGATGGCGGTGATCTTCATCCGAATGCCTCCGGAGAGCGCCCGTGGCCGGTGGGACCGACGGTAGAACCGCGCGGAACCGGCGGGCAAGGCCGCGGCGCAGGGTGTGCGCGCACCTCGGCTGGGAAGCGCGCCCGGCCCGTGCGGTGCCGGAACCGGAAAATGCCCGACGTTCGCTCCTTCGCGACCACCCGATCCGCCTACGCCGATTCCCGGCCCAGGCCGTAACCCGGCCCGGCCGGAGACCGTCTTTGAGGAAGTCCTATCACCGATCCGAAGGTGGCGAACGTGACCGCACAGGCGCCGGCGGGCGCGAACACGAGGCAGCCGGCACCGCCGGAGGCGGACGACACCACGCGGTACCTCGCGGCCGCGGCCCACCTCGACCGGCACTACGCCGACGAGGCGGTCCGGGAGTTCTTGACCGAGCCGACCCGCCAGGTTCCGCCGCCGATGGGGCTCGACACCCCGGCCGTGCTCACCGAAGCCGTCGCGGCCCGGTCGCGCCGCAAGTACCGCGACGGCGTCCTCGCCGTGCTCGGGATCGTCGTGCTGGCCACCGGGTTCACGAGCATGTTCCTCTACTCCTGGCTCGGCTGGGCCGCGCTGCTCAGCATCCGCCCGATCTGGCGGAAGACGCGCTGGGACCGCCCCGGCGGTCTCGCGGTGACCTGTCTCCGGCTGGCCGGCCTCTTCCTCCTGTACGTCGTCAGTTCCCTGGCTCCCCTGCTGATCATCGTGGCCGCCGTGCTCGGCGGCGCGAGCAGCAAACCGGCCTGCACCGGGTACTACTGCCGGCAACCGGTGACGTCGTCCGACGACGTCCCGGTCAGCGTGGTCGGCGGCACCGGTGGCGTGATCGCCGTCCTGTGCGCGCTCGTGATGCTGGTCATCGTGGTCGCCGATCGCGTCGTCGTCTGGCACACCGTGGTCCGGCACTTCGGCCGCTGGGCCCGGCACCGGACCGACGTCACCCCGCTCACCGACGACCGGCTCGCCATCCAAGCCGCCCCCGCCCGGTTCCGCGAGGAGCTCCGGCGGCACCGGTCCCCGCAGCCGCCGCGCTCTTCCACCGGCGGCTTCCCCCTGGTCGTCTACCGCGGACGGAACCCCTTCGTCGGCGCCGGGACCAGCGTGGGTGCCTGGTCGACGGCCATCCCGCTGGAGGAAACCGCCGGCGCACGCCACATTCGGCCCCTGACCACCGACCGGCTCTACCGCGCCGCCGCGGCGGCCGTGACCACCCTCGGCGAAACCGGTGCCCTCAGCCCGGACCAGCGGCTGAAGACCCTCGGCACGAGCGGCGTGGTGTTCGCTTCCGCCGAAGCGCTGCTCGCGCACGCGGGCGACCCGATCCGCGACGAGTACCTGCCCGCCTTCGACGCCCCGCCGGTCGCGTTCCTGTCCCCGGCGGAATCGAACCGCGTCTACGCCACCCCGCGCGAATGGGCCCGCTACTACCTGCACTTCCAGGTCGAGACCTGGAACCGCGAGCTCGTCTTCTCGGCTTTCCTGCACGCCGCGGTCGACGACAGCACCCTTTACCTCGAATGGACGCCGTGCGTACTGGCGCCCGTGCGCGACGAATTCCGCGCCCCCGATCGGATGACGGACAGCCTCCTGGCGCCGGTCCGGCAGGGACTCCTGCGGTGGGCCAGGCTCCCGGTGACCCTGCCGGGGCGGCTGTGGCACGCGGTGACCCTCATCCGCCCGCGCCCCCACGACCGGTACACGATCGACCCCGACCGCTACGGCAACGCCCGGACCCTGCGTGAGCTGGGCGCCGCCGGCTCCGTCCGGGACTACTTCCAGATCGTCGACGTCGAGCGGTACACCAAGCTGCTGGAAAGCCGGCTGGTCCCGGCGATCAGCGAAGTGCTGCGCGACTGCGGCTATTCCCCGGCTTCCTTCGAACAACGCATCGCGGCGGTGATCACGAACAACACGACGATCACCACCACCAACACCGGCACGACGATCAACGGCGGCACCGTCAACGGCGCCGTTTCCGGCGGCACCGTCACCACGAACGCCCGGGAGGGCTCATGACCGGACACGAAGAGAACTCGATCAGCGTCCAGGCCGGCACCACGGTTTCCGGTGGCACGATCAACGGCAACGTCAGCGGCGGTTCGGTGACGATGGGCCCGGTGTCCGCCGGCTCGGCGCCGCCGGATCTGGTGGCCCTGCTCCGCCAGCTCAAGGGCCAGGTCGTGGCGGCCGGGCTGTCGCAGCAGAACACGACCGCGGACCACCTCGACGAGCTGATCGAGCAGGCCCGGTCCCCGCACCCGGAGCCCGGCGTGGGCCGGTGGTGCTGGACGAAGGTCACCGCGGCCCTGGCGGGGATCAAGGAGTTCGACGACCTGGTCGGCCGGATCGCCGGGCACCTCGCCGCCCTGTGGCCCGGCTGAGCCCGAGACATCACATGTCTTTCCCGGCGATCTGCCAATTCCTGCGCCAATAACCCCGGAGACACGCGCAAACCCGGGCGTCCGAACTTGATACATCATACGACCGCTAGACTGGCCGCAGGAAATCCATGTCCGAGGAGTGCGATGGCGAGGTCGTTGACCGACGAGGCGATCGACCGGATCCGGGAGTTCGTCCGGTCCGGCAGGTTCCCCGCGGGGTCCAGGCTGCCCCCCGAGCACGAACTGGCCACCGAACTGGGGATCTCCCGCAGTCCCACGCGGGAAGCCGTGAAGGCGCTGGCGCTCGCCCGGGTGCTCGAGGTCCGCCGGGGTGACGGCACCTACGTCACCAGCCTCGCACCCAGCCTGCTGCTGGAGGGCCTGGGCAACGCCGTGGCGCTCATGCAGGGCGGGAGCATCCTCGAACTGACCGAGGTGCGCCGGCTGCTGGAGCCCGCCGCCACCGGGCTGGCCGCGACGCGGATCGGCGACGCTCAGCTGCGGGCCGTCGGCGAGCTGCTCGATGCCATGCACGAGGCGATCGAGGACGTCGAGCGGCTCACCGTGCTCGACGCCGCCTTCCACCGCGCGGTCGTCAGCGCCGCCGGCAACGAGACCCTCACCGCGCTGCTCGACGGGATCTCGTCGCGGACCTTGCGCGCGCGGGTCTGGCGCGGCACCGTCGAGCGGGGCGCGACGCACGTGACGCTGTCGCAGCACAAGGCGATCTACGACGCACTGGCCGACCGTGATCCGGCGGTGGCCACCGCCGCCGCGCTGATGCACGTCGACACCTCCGAACGCTGGCTGCGGGCGCACCTGGCCGACCTCGAGGACCTCGACGGCCGGCCCGGCGCGTGACGGCCGTCAGGTCTGGCGCTTGCCGCTGGTGATGCGGGACATCACCAGTGCGATGAGGATGATCGCGCCGTTGAGCGCGCCGATCCACTGGGCGGGCACGCCGGCCAGGGTCAGCACGTTCTGGATCATGTACAGCAGCAGGATGCCGGTGAAGGCGCCGAAGAGCGTGCCGCGGCCGCCGTTCAGGCTCACCCCGCCGATCACCGCCGCGGCGAACACCGTGAAGATGTAGCCGTTGCCCTGCGCCGCGGCGACCGACGCGAGCCGCCCCGAGAGCAGCAGGCCGCCGAGCGCGGCCAGCACGCTGGCGCCGATCAGCACGAGCCACACGATCCGGTCGGTCCGGATGCCCGCGGCCTTCGCCGCGTCCTCGTTGCCGCCGATCGCGTACAGGCTGCGGCCGAACCGGGTGTAGCCGAGCAGGACGATCCCGCCGGCGAACAGCAGCACGCAGATCCAGATCGACGCCGGGATCCCGGCCCACAGCGTCGTGCCGAGGTAGAGCATCGAATCGGGCAGGCCGAAGAACGTCTGGCCGCCGGAGATGCCGGTCAGCAGGCCGCGCAGCACGATCAGCATGCCCAAGGTCACGACGAACCCGCTCAGTCCGAACCGGACGATCAGCAACGCGTTGAGCGCCCCCACCACGACACCGACCAAGAGCACGACGGGCACGGCGGTCCACGACGGCAGCAGCCCGAGCGAGTGACCGCCGCCGATCGTCAGCCAGGCCGCCACGCCGGGCGCGAGGCCGAAGGTCGATTCCAGCGAGAGGTCCATCTTGCCGACGACCAGGACCATCGTCTGGGCGAGCACCAGCAGCGCGATCTCCGACATCGTCTGCAGGATGTTGATCACGTTGTCGTACTGGAGGAACACCGGGTTCACCAGCTGGCCGACGACGGCGATCGCGATGATCCCCGGCACGAGCGCGAAGTCGCGCAGGCGGGCCAGTGCGATCCGCCGGGGCGGCCGGGCGGTGCCGGGTCCGGTCCGCGGCGGGGCGTCCACCGCGGCGGGGCTTTCAGGCATCGAGGTCGACTCCTTCCACGGCGGCCACGACCTCGCGGTCCTGCCAGCCGGCGGGGATTGCGGTGGTGAGCCTGCCGTGCACCACGACCAGCAGCCGGTCGCAGACGCGCAGGTCGTCGAGTTCGTCCGAGGCGATCAGCACCGCGGTGCCCGCCGCGGCGGCCTCCGCGACCTTGCCCAGGAGGAACTCCTTCGACCGCACGTCGACCCCGGCGGTGGGGGTGATCAGCACGAGCAGGCGGGGATCGCCCGCGAGCGCGCGGGCCATGACGACCTTCTGCTGGTTGCCGCCCGACAGCGCGGACACCGGCAATCCGGGGCCGGGTGTCTTCACCGCCAGCCGGCTGATCAGCGTCCCGGCGAGCCGGTCGCGCCGGCCGGACCGGACGAAGATGCCCGGCCCGAGCCGGTCCATGACGCTCATCGTGGTGTTGTCCGCAATGGACATCTCGGGCACGAAACCCTGGTGGTGCCGGTCTTCCGGGACGAAGCCGACGCCCGCGGCCAACGCCGACGGGACGTCGCCGGGCCGGGGCCGCCGGTCCCCGACGAACACCGTGCCGGAGGTCGGTTTGCGCAGCCCGGCCAGGGACTCGGCGAGCTCGGTCTTGCCGCTGCTGCCGGATCCGGCCAGCCCGACGATCTCCCCGGGCGCGACCTCGAACGACACGTCCTCGAAGTACGGCGCCAGGGTCAGGCCGGCCACGCGCAGCACGGGCTCGGCGCCGTGCCGGACCGAGGACGCCCGTTCCTGCGTCGTGACGGCGTTTTCGCCGGTCATCGCCGCGACCAGGCCGGCCTTCGGCAGCTCGGCGACCGGCGCGGTGAGGACGTGCCGGGCGTCCCGGTACACCGTCACCGTGTCGCAGATTTCGTACACCTCCTGCAGGTGGTGGCTGATGAACAGGAAGGTGACGCCTTGGCGCTGCAGTTCGGCGATGTGCCCGAACAGCCGGGTGATGGCGGCCCCGTCGAGCTGCGCGGTCGGTTCGTCGAGGATGACGAACCGGGCGCCGAACGACAGGGCCCGCGCGATCTCGACGAACTGCCGCTGCTCCACGCTGAGCTCCCGGGCCGGCCGGTGCACGTCGACGGCCACCGACCAGCGCTCCAGGAGCTCGGTGGCCGAGCGGCGCAGCGCGGCCCAGCGGACGAACCCGCCGCGGGTCTCCTGCCGGTTGAGGAACAGGTTCTCCGCCACCGACAGGTCGGGGATGATCGTCGACCGCTGGTACACGCACGCCACCCGCGCCCGCCAGGCGTCCCGATCGGCCAGGGCCGGGGCCGGCTCGCCGTTCAGCCGCACGGTCCCGGCGTCCGGCTCGGTCAGTCCGGTGAGGACGGACACCAGGGTCGACTTGCCGGCCCCGTTGCGGCCGACCAGGGCGTGGGTCTGTCCGGGAAGGACAGTCAGGTCGGCCTCGTCCAAGGCGACCGTGGCGCCGTAGCGCTTGACCACCTGACGGGCCTCGACGACCGGCACGGTGTTCATGTTCGGTTCCTCTCGCCGACGCCGTCAGCTCTTGCTGTTGCCCCACAGGGACTGGTCGTCGACCTTGACGCTGGGAACCGGGCCGAAGGTGGCGCCGTCCGCGGTGACCAGCGGCGCGGCCAGCTGGTCCTCCATCAGGCCGTCGCGGACCTGGACGATGGTGCTCTCGTGGTCGGTCTTGCCCGGGGCCGGCGTCTTTCCGGCGATCGCGTCCTTGATGTACTGCAGGGCGTACTTGGCGAACAGGTCCGCGGGCTGCGACACGGTCGCGTCCATCTCGCCGGCCCGGATCTTGGCCAGCTCCTCCGGGATTCCGTCGTTGGACACGACGAACACGTGCTTCGGGTCGCTCGCCGGGACGGCCAGGCCGCGCTGCTTGAGCAGCTGCAGCGTGCCGGACAGGGCGAAGCTGGACTGCATGTAGACGCCCTTGATGTCCGGGTTCGCCGTCAGCCGCGTCTGCAGCTTCTGGGCCGCGGTGTTGGCCTCCCAGTTGGTGGCCTCGCCGAACACCGTGATGCCCGGGAAGTTCTTCTTCATGCAGTCGTTGAAGGCTTCGGTGCGGTCGCGGCCGTTGATCGAGGCGAGGTCGCCCTGCAGCATGACGACCTTGCCCTTGCCGCCGAGCTTGGTGCCGAGGAACTGGCAGGCCTTCTCGCCGTAGGCGCGGTTGTCGGCCCGGACGACCATGTAGACGTTGCCCTGGTCGGGCCGGGTGTCGACGGACACGACCGGGATCTTCTTGCCCGCCAGCTGCTGCAGGGTCGGGATGATCGCCGCGGTGTCCTGCGGCGCCATCACCACGCCCTTGACGCCCTGGCTGATCATCGTCTGCACGTTGGCCGTCAGGTTGGCGACGTCGTTCTGCGAGTTGGTGGTCTTGAGGTCGAGGCCGGACTGGCCGGCGAACTGGGGCACGTACTTGATGTAGGCGTTCCAGAAGTCGGTGTCCGAGCGCGGGTAGTCGACCCCCACGACGGTTCCGCCCGAACCGGCGGTCGAGCCGCCGCCGCTGCAGCCGGCCAGTGCGGCCGCGGTCAGGACGCCGGCGGTGACGACCGCGGCGGCGCGCAGGTGCAGGAACTTCATGACCTCTCCTCGTTGACAGGTTTGGGGCGGAGACGGAGGCCGGACATCCCGCCGTCCACGGCGAGATCGGTGCCGGTGGTGGCACCGGAGCCCGGGCCGGCCAGGTAGCAGATCGCCGCGGCGACCTCGTCGGCGGTGACGAGCCGGCCGGTGGGCTGGCGCGCGGCGAGCGCGGCCAGCTCGGCTTCGGGATCGGCGGCCGTGGCCAGCAGCCGGTCGATCCACGGGGTGTGCGCGGTGCCGGGGTTCACGCAGCACACGCGGATTCCTTCGGCCAGGTGGTCGGCGGCCATCGCCCGGGTGAGCGCGAGGACGGCCCCTTTCGTGGCGCTGTAGAGCGCTCGTTGCGGCAGCCCGGCGGTGGCCGCGATCGAGCAGGTGTTCACGATCGCCGCCGCACCCGACGCCCGCAGGTGCGGCAGGGCCGCGCGGGTCACCCGGACCATGCCGACGACGTTGACGTCGAACACGCGGTGCCACTCCGCGTCGTCGTTGTCCTCGACCGTTCCCTGCGCCCCGATCCCGGCGTTGTTGACCAGGACGTCCAGGCCGCCCAGGTGGTCCACCGCCGCGGCGACCCCGGCCCGCACCGAACCGTCGTCCGACACGTCGGCCCGGATCCCGGTCAGCGGGGCCTCGGCGACGTCGTCCAGGTCGAGGCAGACGACCCGCGCGCCCCGCCGGGCCAGCATCCGCGCGGTGGCGAGGCCGATGCCGGACGCGCCGCCGGTCACGACGGCCCGGACGCCGTCGAACTCGCCGCCGCTCACGCGACCACCACCGCGTCCCGCTGCCAGACCGGGCCGTCGGGGAACCGGTACTGCGCCACGGATTCCGGGTGCAGCCGCGCCCCGAGCCCCGGTGCGAGGGGGGCCAGGTAGTGGCCGCGCTCGATCCGTACCGGGTCGACGAAGTGCTCGTGCAGGTGGTCGACGTACTCGATGACCCGGTCGGTCCGGCTGCCGCTGACCGCGACGAAGTCGAACATCGCCAGGTGCTGCACCATCTCGCACAGCCCGACCCCGCCGGCGTGCGGGCACACCGGGACGCCGAACTTCGCGGCCAGCAGCAGGATCGCGATGTTCTCGGTCACCCCGGCGACCCGGCTGGCGTCGAGCTGCAGGACGTCGATCGCCTGCGCCTGCAGCAGTTGCTTGAACATCACCGCGTTGTGCGTGTGCTCGCCGGTGGCCACCTTGATCGGCGCGACCGCGCGGCGGATCGCCGCGTGGCCGAGCACGTCGTCGGGCGAGGTCGGCTCCTCGATCCAGTACGGGTCGAACTCGGCGAGGGGACGCAGCCATTCGATGGCCTGCGCGACGCCCCACGCCTGGTTGGCGTCGATGGCGATCCGGATGTCCGGCCCGACGACGTCCCGCGCGAGCCGCAGCCGGCGGACGTCTTCGTCGAGGTCGGCGCCGACCTTGAGCTTGATCTGGGTGAAGCCGTCGGCGACCGCCTCCGCCGAGAGGGCGGCCAGCTTCTGCGGCGAGTACCCGAGCCAGCCGGGAGTCGTGGTGTAGGCGGGAAAACCGGACGCCAGGAGCTCGGCCTGGCGGGCCGCGCGGCCCGGCTCGGCGCGGCGGAGGATGCCGAGGGCCTCGTCGCGCGTCAGGGCGTCCTCCAGGTACCGGAAGTCGACCAGGTCCACCAGGTCCGCCGGCGGCATCTCGGCGAGCAGCTGCCAGACGGGCTTGCCTTCGCGGCGGGCGCGGAGGTCCCAGGCCGCGTTGACGATCGCGGCCGCGGCCATGTGGATCGCGCCCTTGTCCGGGCCCAGCCACCGCAGCTGGCTGTCCCCGGTCAGCCGGCGGGAGAACGCGCCGAGGTCGGCGAGCGCGTCGGCCACCGGCATCCCGATGACCAGCGGCACGAGCGCCCGGACCGCGGCGACCTCGACGTCGTTGCCGCGGCCGACGGTGAAGGCGAGTCCGTAACCCTCGTCGCCGGCGCTCGTGCGGATGGTCACGTACGCCGCCGAGTAGTCCGGTTCCGGGTTCATCGCGTCCGACCCGTCGAGGCTCAGCGAGGTGGGGAAGCGGACGTCCACGGCGTCGATGGCGCTGATCACTTCGGCCAACGGGGCCCCCTCTCATCCGGCGCAGACAACATATGTATGGCTACGCGCCGGCCCACGAATTGTCCAGAGCCGGTCCGTAACACGGCAATAACTTGGGCTTTCCGTAATCGATGACTACAGCGTGTTGTTTTACGTATGATGACCCGTCGAACCTTTGAAGCAGACATCATATGTCTGCTACCGTCCCGCCATGCGCTTCCAACGCCTCGGCGAACCCGGCCGGGAGATCCCGGTCGTCCTCGACGAAACGGGTGCGGCGCGGGACCTGCGCGCGCTGACCCCGGACATCGACGGCGCCTTCTTCGCCGCCGGCGGCGTCGCGCGGGCCCGGGCGGCGCTGCGCGAAGGCGCCCTGCCCGAGCTCGACGCGGCCGGCCTGCGCGTCGGCGCCCCGGTGGCCCGGCCCGGCCTCCTCGCCTGCATCGGGCTGAACTACTCCGACCACGCCGCCGAAACCGGGGCCGAGCCGCCCGCGGAGCCGGTGGTCTTCCTCAAGGCCACCAACACGATCACCGGCCCGGACGACACCGTGCTCATCCCGAGGACCAGCACCCGCACCGACTACGAGGTCGAGCTGGCCGTGGTGCTCGGCGGGCGGGCGCGGTACCTCGGGAGCCCGGAGGACGCCGGCGCGGTCATCGCCGGGTACGCGATCTCGAACGACGTCAGCGAGCGCGCGTTCCAGCACGAACGCGGCGGCCAGTGGACCAAGGGCAAGTCCTGCGAGACGTTCAACCCGCTCGGCCCGTGGCTGGTCACCCCGGACGAGGCCGGCGACCCGCAGGAACTCGGCCTGCGGCTGGCGGTCAACGGGCAGCCGCGGCAGGACGGCACCACGCGGAACATGCTCTTCGGCGTGCGGCACCTCGTCTGGTACCTCAGCCAGTTCATGGTGCTCGAGCCGGGCGACGTCGTGAACACCGGCACCCCGGCCGGGGTGGCCTTCGGCGCCAACGACTTCCCCTATCTGTCCGAAGGGGACGAAGTGACCGTGGAGATCGACGGCCTCGGCCGCCAGCACCACCGGATCGGCCGGGCGTGACGGGCCGGCGCGTCGACGCCCACCACCACCTGTGGCAGACCTCCGTCCGCCGCCACGCGTGGCTGGACGGCGCCGCCACCGCGGCCATCCGGCGCGACTTCACCCCGGCCGACCTGCGCGCGGCCGCCGCCGGAATCGACGCGACGGTCCTCGTCCAGGTCCTGCCGGACCTGGACGAGTCGGTCGAATTCCTCGCGATCGCCGCCGCCGAGCCGCTCATCGCCGGGGTGGTCGGCTGGATCGACCTCACCGGTTCGCCCGCGCGGGACATCGAACGGCTGCGGTCGGCACCGGGCGGCGAGCTCCTGACCGGCGTCCGGCACCTCGTCCAGGCCGAGCCCGACCCGCGCTGGCTGGAACGCGAAGACGTCCTGGCCGGGCTCGCCGCGGTGCGCGACGCCGGGCTGGTGTACGACCTGCTCGTGCGGCCCCACCAGCTTCCGGCGGCCACCGCGGCGGTCCGGGCGCTGCCGGAGCTCACCTTCGTCCTGGACCACCTGGCGAAACCGCCGGTCGCCGGCGGGGACCTCGAGCCGTGGGCGACCGGGCTGGCCACCCTGGCCCGGGAACCCAACGTCGTCGCCAAGCTGTCCGGCCTGGTGACGGAAGCCGGCCGGCCGTGGCGGACCGGCGATCTGCGGCCCTACGCGGACACCGCGCTCACCGCGTTCGGCCCGGACCGGCTGATGCTCGGCTCCGACTGGCCGGTGTGCCTGCTCGCCGGGACGTACGCGGAGGTCATGGCCGCCGCCGACAGCCTCCTGGAAGACCTGACACCGGCCGAACGGGATGCCGTCCGCGGCGGGACCGCGACTCGCGTCTACGGGTTGCGCTGACGACACCCCGGAGCCGTGGCTACTCCCCCGAGTACGCGCCCGCGGCGAGGTCCTCGACGAGGGTGGGCCCGGTCGGGGTCCAGCCGAGCAGCTCCTGCGTGCCGGTGCTCGTCGCCGCGAGGTCCAGGGCGAAGAACCCGCCGATCCACCCGAAGTGGTCTCCGGCGGCGTCCGCCGGGATCGAGGCGACCGGCAGGTCGAACGCGCGGCCGATCGCCTCCGCGATCTCGCGGGTCGGCACCCCTTCCTCGGCGACGGCGTGCAGGCGGGCGCCCGCGGGCGCCTTCTCGAGGCCGAGCCGGACCATGCGCGCGGCGTCGCTCACGTGCACGGCGGCCCAGCGGTTGGTCCCGTCGCCGGGGTAGCCGGAAACGCCCTTCTGCCGGGCGATCCCGGCGAGGACGGCGATGAACCCGTGGTCGCGGTGGCCGTGCACGGTCGGCGAGAACCGCAGGCTCACCGGGTGCACACCGCGGCCGGCGAACTCGAGCGCGAGGTTTTCGCTGCCGCCGCGCGGCGCGTCCGGGCCGTGGAACGGCGAAGCGTCGGCTTCGGTCACCGGCCGGCCCCGCGTGATGCCGGCGATCCCCGACGCCACCAGGAACGGGCGGCCGCTGCCGGAAAGGGCCTCGCCGATGGTCTGGACGGCGCCCCGCTCGGCGGCGTTCGACACGGCCGGGTTCGCGAAGTCGTGCTTGTTCGCCAGGTGGATGACGGCCTCGGCCGCTTCCGCGCCGGCGCGGATGCCGTCGAGGTCGTCGAGGTCACCGCGGCGGACCTGGACGCCCTTCGCCTCGAGCCGCTCGGCGGACGCGGCCGACCGGGCCAGGCCGCTGACCTCGTGCCCCGCGGCCAGCAGCTCGCCGACGACGGCGGAGCCGATCCAGCCGGAGGCTCCGGTGACGAAAACGTGCATGACGTGAACTCCTTCGGAAGCAGTGATGTCAGTGACCGACGTCAGCCGCTGACATGACCACCCTACGCCTGGATGTCAGCCGCTGCCATCACTAGACTGGCCGCATGGTGCGCTGGCAACCGGGAGCCCCGGAGCGGCTGCAGAAGGCGGCCCTCGAACTGTTCGCCACGCGCGGGTTCGAGCAGACGACCGCGGCGGAGATCGCCGGGTCGGTCGGTCTTACCGAGCGCACCTTCTTCCGCCACTTCAGCGACAAGCGCGAGGTCCTCTTCCACGGGCAGCAGCAGCTGGTCCGGACGTTCCTCGACGGCGTGGCCGCGGCACCGCCGTCGGCCGCACCGCTCGAAGTCGTCGCCGCCGCCCTGCGCTCGGCGTCGGCCTTCTTCCCGGACGAGCGCCGCCCGCACTCCCGCCTGCGCCAGTCGGTGATCGACCGGAACCCGGCGCTGCAGGAACGCGAGCGGCACAAGCTGACCACCCTGGCCACGACCGTCGCCGACGCGCTGCGCGCCCGGGGCGTCGACGACCTCGCGGCCACGCTGGCCGCGGAGTCGGGCATCACGGTGTTCGGGATCTCGTTCACGCGGTGGCTTCGCGAGGAGCGGTCCCTCGCCGACATCTCCGACGAGGTGTTCGGCGAACTGCTGAGACTGGCCGGCGAAGCCAGCCGGGAGCATCCCCCGGCACGCGCCTGAGCTTCGCCGTCGACCCTCACCCGCCCCACGAGAGCACTTGCAGGCCCAGCGGGGTGATGTGGTGCGAGGCGACGGCGCCGTCGCGGTGGGTGGTGATCATGCCGGAGTCGCGCAGGATGGCCGTGTGGTGGGTGATCGTGGCCGGGGCCACCCCGGTGCGGCGGATCAGCTCGCGGGTGCTGCACCCGTCCAGCGCCAGCCGCAGGATCGCCGCCCGGGTGGTGCCGACCAGCGCACCGAGGTGGTCACCCGCACGGCGTTCGCCGGCCGGCAGCCGCGTGGCGGGGTCGATCGGGATCGCCACCGTCGGCGGCAGCGCCGGGTCGGCGAGCGCCACCGGGTGCATCAGGGAGAAGTAGCACGGCACCACCCGCAGCCCCCGGCCCGCGAGGTACAGGTCACCGTCGAGGGCGTAGGGCAGCCGCAGCGTCGGCGGTTCCCAGACCGCACCGGGCGCGATCCCGGTCAGCATCGCCTCGATGCCGTCGTGCACGTACGTGTGCATCCGGCGGGCGAGGTCGGCGTGCAGGGCGGTCTTGACGACGTCCAGCTGCGGCAGGACGGTCGCGCGGTAGAAGCGGCCCAGCGCGGTGCGCAGCCCGTGCAACGCGGGCGCCCCGCCGTCGGCGATGGCCTGCACCGGCGCCGACCCGTCGCCCAGCAAGGCGATCTCCGCATGCAGCCGGGGTTTCGGGACGGAGACCACGGCGTCGAGCGCGTCGCCCAGCTCGTCGTACTCCCCGGCCGGGGTGAGGAAGTCCGGGAAGTACTCCGCGTGCGGGGCGATGCGCGGCAGGGTGTGCAGGAGCCTCCGCAGCCGGGGATCGGCGAGCGCTTCCTGCCGCACGCTCCGCCGCCACCCGTCGAAGTACAGGCCGCCCTCCCGGTGCTGCAGCAGCTGCACCGCACTGACGATCTCCCACATGTAGTCGATGCGCGGCGCGAGGCGGGTCCGCCCCAGGTCGGCTTCGGTGAAATGGATCCGCAGGCACGGCATCGCGATCCCCCCTGAACCATCGACCTCGTACAGGGCATCGCGGTTGCACGCCGACTTGCTACTGCCACAACAACAGCGCTCACGCGCAACAATCCGTGGATTCTCCTCCGTTCGCGAGCAGGGTGAGCAGCCGGGCGACCTCGTCGCGGACCGCGTCCCGGCCGGGAGCCAGGTAGCGGCGGGGGTCGGTGAGCGTCGCGTGCTCGCCGAGCGCCGAGCGCACCGAGGCCGTGAGCACCTGGTTCAGCCGCGTCCCGACGTTGACCTTGACGATGCCGCTCGCCACCGCCCCGCGCAGGCCCTCGTCGGGCACGCCGGAGGAGCCGTGCAGCACGAGCGGCACCGGGACGCGGTGCGCGAGGGCCGCGATCAGGTCCTCGTCGAGCACCGCGCTGCGGTCGGCCATGGCGTGCGACGACCCGACGGCCACGGCGAGGGAGTCCACGCCGGTCGCGGCGACGAACTCGACGGCCTCGGCCGGGTCCGTGCGCACGCCGGGGGCGTGGGCGCCGTCCTTGCCGCCGATCTCGCCGAGCTCCGCCTCGACCCGGCAGCCCGCGGCGTGACAGCGTTCGACCACGGCTTTCGTCCTGGCCACGTTCTCGGCGTAGGGCAACGCGGCGGCGTCGAACATGACGGACGTGATGCCCAGGTCGAGGCCCTCCCGGATCAGGTCCTCGTCCTCGATGTGGTCGAGGTGGACCAGGACGGGCACGGCCGCGGTCTCGGCCAGCCGCAGGCAGGCGAGCGCGAACGGGGCGAGCGAACCGTGGTAGCGGACGGCGTTCTGCGAAATCTGCAGGACCACCGGGAATCCGCTGCGTTCCGCACCGGCCACGACGGCCTCGGCGTGCTCGATCAGGATCGCGTTGAACGCCCCGATCCCCCGCCGCCGCGTGCGCAGGTCGTCCAGCAAACCGGCCCAGTTCATCGGATCCTCTCCACTTTCACGTCCCGGATCCACCGCTCCCTGGCCGCGATGTCGATCTCGCCGGCGACCGGCCGCAGCACCGCGGCGGCCGACGTGGCGACCACGTCCGCGAGGGCGGCCGGCCAGTCCACTTCGGACATTCCGCTCAGGTGCCCGGCCAGCGCGGCGGCGCCCGCGTCCCCGGCGCCGGCCGGGTTGCCGGTGACGACTTCGGCGGGCCGGGCGCGCCAGGTGCCCCGGGCGGTCACGGCCACCGCGCCTTCGGCGCCGAAGGTGGCCACGACCGCGGGTGCTCCCCCGGCCACGAGGTCCGGACCGGCGTCCAGTCCGCCCAGTTCCTTCAGTTCTTCTTCGTTCGGCATGAGCACCGCGCCGCTTTCCGCGACCTCGCGGAGGGCAGCGCCGGAGACATCGGCGATGACCGGCACGCCGTGCCGGGTGCACAGCCGGACCAGCTTCGCGGGGACGTCGGCGCCCAGCCCCTCGGGCACACTCCCGGAAATCACGACCGCACCGGCCGGCAGCTCGGCGCGCAGGGCGTCGAGCATGCCGGCCTCCGCCGTCTCGCCGGCCGGGAAGCCGTTCTCCTGCAACATGGTCGTGCCGCCGGTACGGGCCACCACCGCCACGGTCCGCCGCACCGCGGGCAGGGCCGGGACCAAGCGGTGGGCCAGGCCCAGCCCGTCCAGGCCGTCCCGGAACTCGTCCGGCGTCCCGGTGGTGGTCAAGGCCAGCACCACGCTCTCGCCGCCCAGCTCGCGGACGACCGCCGCGACGTTGACGCCCTTGCCGCCGGCGCGGGACCGGACGTCGGCCACCCGCGTGGTCCCGCCCAGGCGCAGTTCCCCGACCCGGTAGGTCACGTCGATGGCGGGGTTGAGCGTGATCGTGACGATCCGGGATGTCACGGCTCGGCCGTCTTTTCCGTGCGGTACACCATCAGGGTCGAGCCGGCCAGGGCCAGCACGATGCCGGCGAGCTGGAACCCGGTCGGGGTGGCGCCGAAGAGCAGCAGCGAAAGGACGATCGTCAGCACGGGGGCGAGCGCGTTGGTCACCGGCGCCACGATCGAAGCCTTGCCGCGGCTCATCGCCATCACGAGGAACAGCGCGCCGACCGCGTTGAGCAGCTGGGTCCCGGCGGTGAGCGCGGGCGCCTGCCACGGGAACCCGAGCGGGAGCCCGCCCATCATCAGCACGGCGACCGGGATCAGCAGCAGCCCGCTGACGGTCATCCAGCCGAACGTCGAAGCGTCGTCGACGCCGGCGAGCGCGGCCTTGCGCATGAAGAACGCCTGCACGCCCCACGCCACGCACACCAGGACGGCCAGCACGAGGTAGAGCCACCCGCTGTCCCCGCCGTCCCCTGTGGACACCGAGAACAGGACGACGGCGACGAGCGCGAGCAGCACGCCGGCCCACGACCACCCGCCGAGCCGTTCCCGCAGCGCGGCGAACGCCAGCAGCACCGTGACCGCGGGCGAAAGCGCGACGATCGGGAAGATGACGTAGGCCGGCCCGATCGTCAGAGCCTTGAACAGCACGAGCTGCCCGCCGGCCCCGGTGAGCCCGATCAGCAGCCCGTAGCCGGCCGCGACCCGGCCGCGGTCGAACTTCCGGCCGCGCAGCGAGAACCACGCGGGCACGAGCATGGTCAGCGCCCACACGACGTACACCATCGGGTCGGGGTAGGCGTAGAGCTTCGTGGGCAGGCTGGAGATGGCTCCCCACACGCCCCAGAACACCACCAGCAGTCCCGCGTACGGGATCCAGGTGCGGGTGGCCACCGTTGTTCCGGTCATCTCGGCTCCTCGGCTCCTCAGTGCGGCAGGGACGCGGTCGGGTGGACCTGATCGGCCCGCAGCGGGTGTCCGTGCAGGCGCGCCGCGTAGAGCGCGGCGCCGAGGTGCGGTTCCAGCAGGGGCTCGCGGAGGTCGTACTCCAGGGACAGCGCGTCGCGGAACGACGCCAGCACGGGCGCCGAGCCGAACATGCCACCGGAGTACGACACCGGAACCCGTTGCGCGGCCTCGAATTCCAAGGCGGACCGGCCGACGTCCACGAGCAGCGCGAGCTCGCGCCCGGCTTCCCGGAGGATCCCGGTCGCGACCGCGTCGCCGGCGTCCGCGGCCCGGGTCACGACCTTGCTCAGGTTCGCGATCCGGCCCCGGTCGCCGTGCCACCGGTTCACCACGACGTCGATCGCATCGAAGTCGGCGGCGAGGCCGAGCTCCGCGCGCATCGCGTCGACGAGCGGGCCGGCGGGCAGCCGTCCGTCGACCATGCGGCTGAACGCGTTGAGACCCTGGATCGCGACCCAGTAGCCGGAGCCTTCGTCCCCGAACAGCTCGCTCCAGCCCCCGCCGCGCCACTGCCTGCCTTCGTGTTCGCCGTAGGCGATCGAGCCGGTGCCGGCGACGACGTTGATGCCGTCGACCGCGCCCAGCGATCCGGCCCAGCCGCAGATCATGTCGTTGCCGCAGCGGTAGTTCCGCGTACCGAGGATCCTCGCCGGTACCGCGTCGAGTTCCGGCACGTCGGCACTGATCTCGCCGTAGGCGGGCAAGCCGAAGAAGGCGTAGGCGATGTCCGGGACCGGAACGCCCGCCGCCCGGCAGACCTCGCCGATCCCCTGGCGCAACAGGGGTTCCACGATCTGCAGGCCTTCGCTCAGGTAGTACACGCTCGCGGTCCGGGCCTCCGCGACGACCCGGCCGGCGGGATCGACCAGGCAGAAAGCCGTCTTCGTCCCCCCGCCGTCGACACCGAGGTACACGTCAGCTCACCTCCGGAGGCGTGAATTCGTGGATGACCACGCCCTGCACGACGCGGTTGACCTCCCCGTCGGGGAACGGGTTGTCCGGCGTGACGCCCAGCGCGAGGGAGCAGGCGAGCGCCGTGGTCTGGGCGGCGAGGACGGCGAGCAACGCGTAACCGGCCACGGGCAAGCCGGGTGGCGAGGGCACGGGCCAGACCTGCGCGCCCCCGGACCCGGGAGCGCCGCCCACCACGACCACCCGCTCCTCGCCGAGCGACTGCACCAGTTCACGCGCGATGTCCACGTCGTACTGCCGCGCGTACGGATCGGTGGAGAGGAAGACCACGGCGACGGTGCGCTCGTCGAGCACCGACTTCGGCCCGTGCCGGAAGCCGAGCGCGGAATCGGCGATGCCGACCACCTCACCGCGGGTCAGCTCCAGGCACTTGAGCGCGGCTTCCCGGGCCAGCCCGCGCAGCGGCCCCGAGCCCAGGAACACCAGCCGGGCCGGTTTGGCGCCGGCGATCGCCGTCGCGTGTTCCGCGGCCCCGTCGAGCACCGCCGTCCCGGCGCGTGCCAGCGCCTCGACGTCGACGTCCACGCCGAAGGCGAGCAGCGCCGCCAATGCCATGCCGGTGAACGAGGACGTCATCGCGAACCCGCGGTCGTTGACCTCGTCCGGCAGGGCGACCACGACCGCGTCCGCGACACCGGACCACCGGCGGGCCAGCTCCCCCGCCGGGTCGCAGGTGATCACCAGGTGCCGCAGCCCGGGCGTCAGCCGGTGGAGCAGGTCCGCCGCGGCGACGGACTCGGGGCTGTTGCCGCTGCGCGCGAAGGACACCAGGAGGATCGGCCGGTCGTCCACCACGGCCAGGGGGTCGGCGACGATGTCCGTGGTGGCGATCGCCTCGACCGGCCGGCCCAGGTGACGCGCGAGATCACGGGCCACGACCTCGCCGACGAACGCCGAGGTGCCCGCGCCGGTGAGCACGATCCGCCGGTCGTCGCCGGCCAGGTCCCCGATGTCCGGCCGGGCCCGCCGCACGGCATCCGCCACCCGGATCCAGGTGGCGGGCTGCTGCCCGATCTCCCGCGCGGTCCGGCTGTCGCCGGACCACCGCCCGCTGCTGTGCATAGGTGCCGCCTCCGATTTCCGGGTCGTTCTCCCGGAGACTCACCCGCTCCCGCGCGAGGGGGCAAGGTCCGGTGTCCAAATGCGCATCCGGATTGAG
The DNA here is from genome assembly GCF_040674975.1 of Amycolatopsis sp. NPDC049688. Lineage (NCBI taxonomy): Bacteria > Bacillati > Actinomycetota > Actinomycetes > Pseudonocardiales > Pseudonocardiaceae > Amycolatopsis > Amycolatopsis sp. NPDC049688. Next base: position 467,387 of record NZ_JBFANY010000001.1, on the reverse strand, counting down.
CGTTTCGACGGCTGTCGTAAGCTCCGCCCATGTCCACGCGGAAACGGCGCACCACCCGGGCCGAACGGCTCTCGGAGCTGTTGCGCGTGCTCGCCGACACCGGCGAGCTGCACGTGGGCGAGCTCAGCACCCGCCTCGGCGTCTCCGCGGCCACGCTGCGGCGCGATCTGGCCAAACTGGAGGAACAGCGGCTGCTGACCCGCACCCACGGCGGCGCCCGGCCCCGCGGGCGCACGAACGAGGTGCCGCCGCCCTACCGGGAAAGCCGGTCCCCGGAAGCCAAACGCGCGATCGTGCGGGCGGCGATCCGCACGCTGCCGACCGGGCCGCACGTCATCGCCCTGACCGGCGGCTCGACCACCAGCGAGCTCGCCAGGGAGCTGCCGGGCCGGGCGGATCTGACGGTGGTCACGAACGCGCTGAACATCGCGATGGACCTGGCCCTGCACCCCCGGCTGAAGCTGGTCGTCGTCGGCGGGGTCGCCCGGCCGCAGTCCTACGAGCTGGTCGGGCCCTGGGCCGAGCACGTGCTGGCCTCGATCAGCGTCGGCACGGCGTTCGTCGGCGTGGACGGCATCGACGCGGCGGCGGGCATCACCACCCACGACGAGAACGAGGCCCGGACCAACCGCGCCATGCTCGGCCGCGCCCAGCGGGTGGTCGTGCTGGCCGACGGCAGCAAGCTCGGGCGGACCACCCTCGCGCGGATGGGCGACATCCAGGACGTGCACGAGGTCATCACCGACTCCTCCGCCGCACCCGGTGCGGTCGCGGCCATCCGCCGGGCCGGGGTCCGGGTCACCGTCGTCGAAACCGGCTCCGCCCAGGACCGGTGAAACGCTCATCACGACTGCGCGTTTCGTTGACCGCGGTGGCCGGCCTGCCTACCTTTCGCCGACAACAGCCCCGACGATGACGGAGTTCCGGATGAAGCGTTCCCTCCCCGTCCACGGCAAGCGATTCGCCACTTTCGCAGCGGCGGGTGCCCTGGCGGCCGGCGCCCTCGCCGCGGCCGCCGCCCCGGCGTCGGCCGCGGTCACCCTGCCCCCGCAGGCCGCCGGGTTCGACTACCAGATCGGCGGCGCGTACACCCCGCCGGCCGGGGTGCAGATCGTCAGCCGCGACGTCTCCGCGGCGCCGGCGAGCGGGAAGTACAACATCTGCTACCTCAACGCTTTCCAGGCGCAGGAAGGCGCGGACGGCGACTGGCCGAGCGACCTGCTGCTGCGCGACGCGAACGGCAACAAGGTCGTCGACCCCGACTGGAAGGAGACGCTGCTCGACCTGCGCACCGCCGACAAGCGCTCCCGGGTCGCGGCCAAGGTCGGCAGCTGGATCGACACGTGCGCCGCGAAGGGGTACCAGGCGATCGAGCCGGACAACTACGACAGTTACAGCCGGTCCAAGAACCTGCTCACCACCACGCACGCGCAGGAGTACATCAAGCTCCTGTCCGCCCGCGCCCACGGCAAGAACCTCGCCATCGCCCAGAAGAACACCCCCGAGCTGGCCGGCAACCGGGTCGCGAACGGCCTCGACTTCGCCGTCACCGAGGAATGCGGCGAGTACGAGGAGTGCGACGCCTACGCCGGCCCGTTCAACAACCGGGTGGTCGACGTCGAGTACACCGCGTCGGGCATGAGCAAGGGCTGCCCGGAGTGGAAGAACAAGATCAGCATGGTCCGGCGTGACCTGTACGTGGTGCCCCAGGGCACGAGCGGGTACGTCCGCAAGACCTGCTGACCCGCACCTTGACACGCCCGATCACGCTCGCTTTACTGCTGTCCACGTCGGGACCGCCGACGTCAGAGGTATGCCCAGCCGGTATGTCGGTTCCCGCCGCGAGCCCGGACTGAGTCGCCAGGACCCGTTCGAGGTCCGAGGCGGGGTCGTGCCCACCATCATCCGGAGTCCGATGATGTCTTTCCCGTTTCCCGGCCGGGGTTGCTGATGGACCGCCGCGGATTCCTGCGCGGCGCCGGCGGTCTGGCCCTCGGTGCCGCCCTCGCCGGCTGCGGCCCGGCGCGGGCCACCGGGGGCCCGGTGACGGTCGAGGTCTGGCACGGCCAGACCGACACCGGCAAGAAGGTCCTGGAAGAGCTCGTCGCGGACTTCCACCGCACCCACCCCGAGATCCGGATCGACCTGGGCGGCGGCGTCCTCGCCGACGCGATGCTCCAGAAGATCACCGCGGCGCTCGCGTCGGGGTCGTTCCCGGACGTCGCCTACGTCTTCGGTTCGGACCTCGCCAGCGTGGCCCGCAGTCCCAGCGTCGTCGACGTCACCGACCTCGTCGACGCGGGACCCGGGTTCTGGGCCCCGGCCCGGGAAGCGGTCACCGTCAACGGCCGCGTCCGCGCGGTCCCGGCGCTGCTCGACTCCCTCGCCGTGGTGTGCAACAAGGAACTGTTCGCGGGCGCCGGGATCCCGTTGCCCGCCGCGGGCTGGACGTGGGCGGACTTCGTCGCCACGGCGGGGAAACTCACCGATCCGGGCAACGGCACGTTCGGCACCGCCTGGCCCGCCACCGGCGACGAGGACACCGTGTGGCGGCTGTGGCCGATGGTGTGGGACCTCGGCGGCGACGTCATCGGCGCGGGCGGGCGCGGCATCGGGTTCGCCGGCCAAGGCGTCCGTGCCCTGGAGGTCGTCCGCGACCTCGCCGCGGCGAAGGCCGTCTACCTCGACCCGAAGACCGGCAGCGAGCAGATGTACCAGGCGTTCGAGGCCGGGCACATCGGCATGGTGCCGACCGGGCCGTGGCAGCTGCCGGACATCGCCGACGCCGGGATCGACTACGCGGTCGTGCCGTTGCCGAGCTTCAGCGGCCGCCCGGTGACCATTTCCGGCCCGGACACCTGGACGCTGTTCGACAACGGCGAAGAACGCGTGGCGGCGGCGCGGACCTTCCTGTCCTGGCTCGCGGACCCGGCCCAGGACGTCCGCTGGGACGACGGCGCGGGCAGCCTCCCGCTGAGCCGCCGGACGCAGCAACTGCCCGCGTGGCAGGAGAAAACGGACAGCACCCCGGGCCTGCCGGTGTTCGTCGACGCGCTGGAGAACGCCCGCGTCCGGCCGGTGCACCCGGCCTACCCCCAGGTGTCGGCGGCGCTCGGCACCGCGATCGTCGCCGTGCTGCTCGGCCGGGCGACGCCGGCCGACGCCATGCGCGACTGCGCCGCGGCCGCGAACGCCGCCCTGATCATTCCGCGATAGGGAGCCGCCATGCCCGGACTGCCGAGGCCCATCACCGTGCCCAGCCGAGGCTCCGCCTCGGGCCGGGGGCTCCGCCACCCGGAACCCCCGAAAAGCTCGGTCACACCGGTTCGCCGCCGCGAAACCGCGGCCGCCTGGGCCTACATCTCCCCCGCCGTGCTCATCATCCTCGGCCTCGGCGTGGTGCCCGTCGCCTGGTCGCTCGTGCTGTCCTTCCAGGCCGACGACCTGGTGACGCCGAGCCGCTGGGTGGGCCTGGACAACTACGCCGCCCTTGCCCAGGACCCGCACTTCGCCCAGGCCGTGGGAAACACCGTGCTGTACACGGTGCTCTACGTCCCGCTCAGCATCCTGTTCGGCTTCCTGCTGGCGCAGGCGCTGAACCGGCGCATCCGCGGGGTGGGCGTCTACCGGACGCTCGTGTTCGTCCCGTTCGTGCTGTCGGCGACGGCCCAGGGCGTGCTGTTCTCGTTCATCCTCGACCCGCAGTTCGGCGCGGCCAACTCGGTGCTGCACCACCTCGGCGTGTCCCCGCAAGGGTTCCTGACCGACCCGGGGCAGGCGCTGCTGGTGCTGGTCGCCATCACGTTGTGGAGCGGCACCGGTTTCTGCGTCGTGGTGTACCTGGCCGCGCTGCAGGACGTCCCGCCGTCGCTGGTCGAGGCCGCGCGGCTGGACGGCGCCGGGACGTGGCGCGTGCTCCGGCACGTCACGCTGCCCGCGGTCACCCCGGTGACGGCGTTCCTCGTGGTGTGGCAGCTGATCACTTCGCTGCAGGTGTTCGACCTGGTCTACGTGACGACCAAGGGCGGCCCGCTCGGCTCGACCACGGTCATCGTCTACTTCGTCTGGGAGCAGGCGTTCAAGAACTTCACCGCCGGCTACGGCGCGGCGTCGGCCTACGTGCTCGCGCTGGCCCTGCTCGCCGTCGTGGTCGTCGTCCGGGTGCTGCGCCGGCCCGGGAAGGCCCTCCGATGACCACCCAGCCCGCCCGGCTCGAGGCGCCCGCGACCCGCACCGCGCTCCCCGTGCTGCGCCGCCCCCGGTTGCCGTTCAGTCCCTGGCACCTGCTGCTCGTGCCGCTGGCGCTGGTGTTCGCGGCGCCCCTGGTCTGGCTGCTGCTCAGCTCGGTGATGAGCAACGCCGAGATCAACCGGTTCCCGCCCGCGCTGTGGCCGTCCCATGTGGACTTCTCGGGGTACCGCTATGTCCTCGACAACGCGTTGTTCCTGCGCTGGTTCACGAACTCGCTGATCGTCTCGGCGGTCACCGTCGGGTCGAACCTGCTGTTCGGCACGCTGGGCGGGTACGCGTTCGCGCGGATGCGGTTCGCCGGCTCGCGGGCCCTGCTCGCACTGATGGTCGCGACGATGGCGATCCCGTTCCAGCTCACCATGATCCCGACGTTCCTGGTGATGAAGAAGCTCGGCCTGATCGACACCCTGGGCGCGCTCATCGTGCCGTCGCTGGTGACGCCGTTCGCGGTGTTCCTGCTGCGCCAGTTCTTCCTGTCGCTGCCACGGGAACTCGAAGAGGCGGCGTGGATCGACGGCTGCTCGCGGCTGCGGGTGCTGTTCACCATCGTGGTCCCGCTGTCGCGGCCCGCGCTGAGCACGGTGGCCGTGCTGACCTTCCTGAGCACCTGGAACGACCTGACCTGGCCGCTGATCGCGGTCAACCACGACACGACGTACACGCTGCAGCTGGGGCTGACGACGTTCCAGGGCCAGCACCACACGAACTGGGCCGCGGTGATGGCGGGCAACGTCATCACCGTGCTGCCGGTGCTGCTGGCCTTCCTCGGCGCGCAGAAGACGTTCATCCAGTCGGTCACCTCCAGCGGGCTCAAAGGCTGACCCGCGCACTCCCGGATCGGATCTCCATGACCCCCAAGATCACCTTCGTCGGCGCGGGCAGCGTCGTGTTCACCCAGGGCCTCCTGGCCGACCTGTTCGCCTACCCGGAGCTGGACGGCGTGCACGTCGCCCTGCACGACATCGACCCGGACCGGCTGGCCACCGCGCTGGCCGCGGCCCGGCGGATCGCCGCCGTGCGCGGCGTCAAACCCGTGCTCACCGCGCACGCGGACCGCCGGGAAGCGCTGTCCGGCGCGGACTTCGTGGTGAACATGGTGCAGATCGGGATGGCGGCGGCGACGCACACCGACTTCGAGGTCCCGGCACGCTACGGCCTGCGGCAGACCATCGGCGACACCCTCGGCATCGGCGGGATCTTCCGCGCCCTGCGGACGTTCCCCTTCCTCAAGGCGCTCGGGGCGGACATCGCCGAGGTCTGCCCGGAGGCGTGGCTGCTGAACTACACGAACCCGATGGCGATGAACGTCCAGTACCTGGGCGAGGCCACCGGGCTCACCCGGGTCGTCGGGCTGTGCCACTCGGTGTACTGGACCGTGCACGGGCTCGCCGCGCTGGTCGGGGTGCCGTTCGACGAGGTCACCTACGTCGCGGCGGGCGTCAACCACCAGGCCTGGGTGCTGCGGTTCGAGCACGCGGGCGCGGACCTGTACCCGCGGCTGCACGAGCTCGCCGGGTCCGACGAGCAGCTGCGGCGGCGCGTCCGGTTCGACATGCTGCGCCGGCTCGGCTACTACCCGACGGAGACCAGCGAACACTCGGCCGAGTACGTGCCCTGGTACCTCAAGCACGACAGCGAGGTCGAGCGCCTGCGGTTGCCGATCGGGGACTACCTGGGCATCGTCGCGGAGAACGAAGCCGAGTACGAACGGACCCGCCGGGCGATCGCGGCCGACGAGCCGCTGCCCGTCGAAGGCACGGGCGAATACGCGCCGCAGATCGTCCACAGTGTCCTGACCGGCACCCCGCGGACGGTCTACGGCAACGTCGTCAACCGGGGCCTGATCGAGAACCTGCCGTCCGGTGGCGTGGTCGAGGTGCCGTGCCTGGTCGACGGCACCGGCGTCCGCCCGACCCGCATCGGCGCGCTGCCCCCGCAGCTGGCCGCGCTCAACCGGGCGTACCTGAGCGTCAACGACCTCGTGGTGCGCGCGGCCGTCGAGGACGATCCCCGCCACCTGCGCCACGCGGCGATGACCGACCCGGCGACGGCGGCCGCGCTGCCGGTCGAGCGGATCTTCGAGCTGTGCGACGACCTGGTCCGCGCGCACGGCGACCGGCTGCAGCCCGGGCTGCGCGCCGTCCTCGGCCCCTGACGGTTGCGATTTCCGGAGTGGCCGCCGGCCGCGACCGCCCCTGACCGCGGGGCTCTCAGAGTTCCCACAGAACTTCCCAGGAACCGGCCAGGGAGGTCCGCCACGCTCGCCGCATGACGATCGAAATCCGGGGCCTGACCAAGCGGTACGGGCCCGACACCGTGGTGGACGACCTGTCGTTCACCGTCCGGCCCGGCCAGGTGACCGGGTTCCTCGGGCCCAACGGCGCCGGGAAGTCCACGACCATGAAGATGATCGTGGGCCTGGCCGCGCCGACGCGGGGCTCGGTCACCATCGGCGGGCGCCGCTACCGGGACCTCCCGGTGCCGCTCACCGAGGTGGGCGCGTTGCTCGACGCCGGGGCCGTCCACGGTGGCCGGAAGGCCCACGACCACCTGCTGGCCCTCGCGGTGAGCAACGGCCTCCCCCGGCGCCGCGTCGGCGAGGTGCTCGCCCGGACCGGGCTCGAGGGCGTGGCCGGCAAGCGGGCGGGCGGGTTCTCGCTCGGCATGCGGCAGCGCCTCGGCCTCGCGGCGGCGTTGCTCGGCGACCCGGCGGTGCTGATCTTCGACGAGCCGGTGAACGGGCTCGATCCCGAGGGGATCCGCTGGATCCGGGGCTTCATGCGGTCACTGGCCGGCGAGGGCCGGGCGGTGCTGGTGTCCAGCCACCTGATGAGCGAGATGGCGCAGACCGCCGACCACCTGGTCGTCATCGGCCGGGGCCGGCTGGTCGCCGACACCGCCGTGAGCGAGCTCGTGCGCGGCGAGGGCACCGTGCTCGTCCGCACGCCCGAGCCGGGTTTCGCGCGGCTGCTGGCCACCGCCGGGGCCGCCGTCCGGGAAGGGGCCGAGGCCTCGCTGATCGTGTCCGGCATGACCAGCACCGACATCGGGAAGCTCGCGGCCTACCACGGCGTCGCGCTCGCCGAGCTCACCCCGCAGCGCGTCTCCCTGGAGGACGCCTTCATGGCGCTGACCGAGGACAGCGTCGAATACCAGGGGGCGACCGCATGAGCGTGTCCTTCACCCATTCCGTCCGCTCGGAGTGGATCAAGTTCCGCAGCCTGCGCTCCACCTGGTACACCCTCGCGTGCCTGTTCGCGGTCGGCCTCGGCATCACCGCCCTCGCCATCAACGCCGCCGCGAAGGACTACCCCGGCGACGGGCCGTGGGATCCGGCCAACCGCAGCCTGACGTCCTACATCGTCGCGCAGCTGATCATCGGGGTGCTCGGCATCCTGGTCGTCACGGCCGAGCACGCGACCGGGCTGATGCAGACGTCGCTGATCGCCACCCCGCGCCGGCACCGGCTGCTGGCGGCCAAGCTGGTCGTGGCGGTGGCGGTCGCCGTGGTGGCGGGCCAGGTGCTGATGTTCGCCGCCTTCTTCGTCGGCCAGGCCGTCCTCGCCGGCCACGGCGTGCCGCACGCCCGGCTCGGCGATCCGGGTGTGCTCCCCGCGGTGCTGGGCGGCGGGCTCTACCTCGCGGCGATCGCGCTGCTGGCGGCCGGGCTCGGCACGATCATGCGCGCCACCGCGGGCGCGCTCGCCACGCTGGTCGGGATCGTCTTCCTCGTCCCCGCCATGGCCGGCCTCTTCCCCGCCGGGCTGCGGCAGCTGTTCTCCTACTGGCCGACCCTCGGCGCGGCCGCGATCTTCAAGACCGTCCCCGACCCGGACTTCCCGCACCCGTGGCTGAACCTGGCCGGGATGTGCGCCGGGATCGCCGCCGTGCTGGCCGTGGCGTTCGTGGTCTTCCGGCGACGGGACGTCTGATGCGCGAGGCAGGCCGGGGACTGCTCGCGGCGGCGGGCGCGCTGCTGGCCATGGCGGTGGCCGCCTCGGCCGGCCTGGCCCTCCTGGGAGCCCGCGATCTCGGTGCGCTGACCGCGGCGGTCGTTGCGCTGGCCATGGGCGGCTCGGCGGAGGTCGGCGCGGTTCCGGCAGCCGGTTTGCCGGTCGCCGTGCGGGGCAGCGTCGAGGTGATGCCGCTGGGGGTCACCCTGGCCGGTGCGGTGGTGCTGGGCTGGGTGCTGCTGCGCCGCCGCGAGGACAGGCTGCTGGTCCGCGGCGCGGCGGCTGCCGTGGCGTTTCCGCTCGGCGTGGGCGCGTTCGCGTGGGCCGCACAGGGAAAGCTGTCGCTCCCGGACGGCGTCGCGACGGGCGGGTGCGTGCGGAACGGCGGTTCGCCGCGGCTGCCGGTCTCCGGCGCACTGGACGCCGGGTTCTCCGTGTCCGCGGGCCCGGCGATGGCGGGTGCGGTGGCCTGGACGTTGCTGGTGGTCGGAGCCTGCTGGGTCCTCGCGCGGTATCCCGTCCGCGCGGGAAGCGTGGGGTGGCCGGCGGGCGGGATCACCGTCCTGTGCCTGACCCTCGCGTGGGCGTTCGGCGGCCCCGCCGCGGCCGGGGGCGTGCTGCTCGTCCTGCCCCAGCTGGTGTCCGGCGTTCTGCTGCTGGGGCTGGGCGTGCCGTGGACGGTCACCGGCCTGCCCTGCGCACCGGACCTCGCCCCGGGCGGTCCGGCGACCTGGGTGGCGGCGGCGGTGCTGCTCGCCTGCGGGGTCGCGGTCCGGAGCCGCCGTCCGGGCAGCCCCGTGCGCCGGGCGGTGGCGAGCGCGGTGCGGTTCGCTCCGGCGGTCGGTGCCGTGCTCGCCGTCATGACGCTGCTGACGCGGATTTCCGTCGACGTCTCGGTCGGCGCGTTCGGCCTGTCCCTGCCCGTCTTCGCCGCGCGGTTGACGGCGAACCCGCTGCTCGCGCTGGTGGCCGGGCTCGCGGGCGGCGCCGTGGCGGGCTTCGCGGGCTCCCTGCTCGCCGACGGGATCTCCGTATCCTCGCGGGCATGGAAGCGATGACGTCCCGGCTGCTGGTGGTGGACGACGAAGCCACCGTCCGCGAGCTGCTCTCCGCCGCGCTGCGCTTCGCCGGCTTCCAGGTGACGTCGGCGGCGACCGCGCGCGAAGCGGTCGCCGCGGCCACCGCGGAGCCGCCCGACCTCGTGCTGCTGGACGTCATGCTGCCGGACATGGACGGCTTCGAGGTGGTCCGGCGGCTGCGCGAGCGGCCGGCCGGCCACGGCGCGCCGGTGCCGGTCCTGTTCCTCACCGCGCGGGACCGCCAGTCCGACAAGGTCACCGGGCTCTCGCTGGGCGCCGACGACTACGTCACGAAGCCCTTCGACCTGGCGGAGCTGATCGCGCGGATCCGCGCGATCCTGCGCCGGACCGCGGGCCACCCGGCGGCCGTGCTCACGGTGGGCGCGCTCACGCTCGACGCCGAGGGCCACCACGTGACGCGCGAAGGGCGGCCGGTCCGCCTGTCCGCCACGGAGTTCCGGCTGCTGCGCTACCTGATGGAGAACGCCGGGCGGGTCGTGTCGAAGGCGCAGATCCTGGACCGGGTGTGGCGCGAGGACTTCGGCGGCGACGCCGGGATCGTCGACACCTACATCTCCTACCTGCGGCGCAAGGCCGACACCGGAGAACCGAAGCTGATCCACACCGTGCACGGTGTCGGCTACGTGCTGCGGGAGCCCCGCCGGTGAGGCGGCTTTCCCTGCGGGCCCGGCTCCTGCTGCTCACCGCGGGCCTGCTGCTGGCCGGCCTGACGCTCATCGGCACGCTGGTTTCCGGGCAGCTGGAACGGTTCCAGCTCGAGCGGCTCGACGGCCAGCTGCGCTCGATGACCGAGCTCATCTCCCGGGCGGCGGGGCCGCCGCCGGCCGCGAGCCCGGCCGTGCGGCCCGATCTCGTCGACCCCGCGCTCGAGCTGTTCGGCACCCCGTACGTCGTGTACCTCGACGCGGGCGGCGCGGTGGCGGGCGGCCTGCACTCCTCCCGGGTGGACGGCGCGACCTTGCCGCCGACCGACGCCCTGCGCACGGTCCCGGCCGACGGGACGGCCGTCGACCTGGACGCCGCCGACGGGTCGCAGCGGTGGCGGGCCGTCGCGCGGCCGGCCGTCCGCTGGGGCGGGACGGTCGTCTCGGCCGCGCCGCTCGCCGAGGCCGACGCCACCATCGCCCAGCTGCGGACGAGCAGCCTGGTCACCGGCGCCGCGCTGCTCGTCGTGCTGACCGCGGCGGGCTGGTTCGCCCTCGGCCGGGGCCTGCGGCCGCTGCGCCGGATCGAGCACACGGCCGCGGCGATCGCCGGCGGCGACCTCACCCGGCGCGTCCCGGCTCTCGCGCCGGCCGGCACGGAGATCGGGCACCTGGCGGCGTCGCTCAACACCATGCTCGGCCAGCTGGAACGGGCGTTCGCCGACCGGGCCGCGTCGGAGGCGCGGATGCGCACCTTCGTCTCGGACGTCAGCCACGAGTTGCGCACGCCGCTGTTCGGCATCAAGGGATCCACGGAGCTCTACCGGATGGGGGCGCTGGCCGGACCGTCCGATGTGGACGACACGATGCGCCGCATCGACCGCGAGGCCACCCGGCTCACCGCGCTGACCGAGGACCTGCTGCTGCTCGCCCAGCTCGACGAGGCACCCGAAGAGCAGCTCGACCGGGCCCCGATGGACCTGCGCACCCTGGCCGGCGACGCCCGGCACGACCTGCGGGCCCTCGACCCGGCCCGCACCGTGTCCCTGACCGGCCCCGGCGGCACCGGCCCGCCCGGCCCGGCGCCGGTCGACGCCGACGAGGCCCGGCTGCGGCAGGTCGTCACCAACCTGGTGGGCAACGCCGCCGCCCACACGCCCCCGGGCACGCCCGTCCGCATCGGCGTCGGCACGATGGCCGGCCGCGCCGTCCTCGAGGTGGCCGACGAGGGCCCGGGCATGACGGCCGAGCAGGCGGCCCGCGCCTTCAACCGCTTCTACCGGGCGGACCGCTCCCGCACCCGCACCCCGGGCGCCGACGCCGGCCTGGGCCTCGCCATCGCCCGTTCCCTGGCCCGCGCCCACGGCGGCGACATCGAACTGGAGACCACGGTCGGCCAGGGCGCCTGCTTCCGGCTCGCGTTGCCGGTGAACGGTTTTACGGACTGACGCCGGTGTGGGCCGGGTTCCTCAGTGCCGGATCGGACGCGATGACAGCGCAATCCATCACGGCGGCTCCACCGCTCCGGGGTGCCGGCTGAGGGTGCGTTGCAGGGCTGCGTGCCGGAACTGGTACACGGTGCCGGTCTGCCGCAACACCCCCCGGCGGTGCGCGTCGGCGAGGAACGTCATGGCCCGCCAGGGAAACCGGCCGGTCGCCGCGAGCCACGTCCGGGCGATCACGAAACCGCCCCACGCGGTGCCGAGGCCGAGGGCCAGGACGCCCACCAGGGCGAAAGCCGAGCTGAACACGGCCACCTCGGGCATGGCATCCCCGGAGCCGATGGCGAAGGACGCGCCGTACAGGGCGCCGCCCAAGGACCCGAGGAACAGGACACCCGCCCGATCGGCGCGGAGCACGGATTCCGGGCTGACCGCGCGTGCGGTGTCAGCCGGCCGGGCCATCAGGCCGGCAACGCCGGTGGCCAGGCCGACGGATGCCCCGCTGAGCAGCCCCACGCCGAGCCCCGCGGCGAACCCGGTCGCCAACCCGATCACCAGCGCCGCGACGAGGCCGGACACCGTCACCGTGGTCAACGCGCTCGCCGCCCGGCGGAGGTTTCCCCGTACCGGCAGAGTCGCGATGAGCGGGCCGGGGACGCCACGCCGCCGGTCCAGCAGGACACCGCCGAACCCGGCCAGCAGACCCGCCGGCAACCCGGCACCGATGCCGAACATCATCCCCGTGCCCAGCCCGAAGACGAGGCCCGTCGGAAGACCGCCCGCGATCTTGAGCGCGAGCCAGAGCACGAAGGCGGTCATGAGGACCGGGCCGAACACCAGGCGGGTCGTGCCCGGTCCCGGCAGCAGGCCGCCGGCCAGGCCGCCGAGCAGGCCGAAAGCCAGTGCCGTGCCCGTGCGGGGCATCCGGTCGGCGAGGTGCCACCACGTCACGTCGGGCGTGTCGTCCCGGTCCAGCCGTCCGGCCAGGAACCCGAGCCACCGGTGCGCGCGGTCGGGGGGCCAGCGACGGAGCTCCGTTCCGGGCTCCCGCGGACGGTCCCGGTAGATGGTGGGAACGAAGACCTCGAGAAGGTGATCCTCCAGTTCGTCCGCCGTGGCGAACGGCTCCGTGTCCAGGAGCTCGGCGGGGTCACCCGCCGGGTCGTCGCTGTAGATCGAGCGGACGAGCCCCACCATGAGAGGGGTGGACAAGACGCTGGTCAGGTTCACGCAGGCGCGCGCGGCCGGCTGCTCCCGCAGCACGGCCAGGATCGAGTCCCACATCGTGGCGCCGGGGCGATCACCGGTTCGCGGCCGTGCGGTCCGCGGCAGGTAGGCCGCCAGGTCGTCGATGCCGACGTCGCACAGCTCGATCACCGCGGCCCTGGTGACCACGTCGGTGGTCGCGACGGCGGCCTCGAACTCCGCCGTCCGGCTGGTGACCACGAACGGGAACCGGCAGGAGTTGAGGGTCGCCAGCGCTTCGGCCCGCAGGCCGTCGGCGATTTCGTCGAACCCGTCCAGTACCGGCAGGATCCGGCCGCTCTCGATCAGCTCCGCGGCCACGGACCTGCCGAACCGGCCCACCCGGTTCATTCCGGTGTAGTCCCGGACGAGCTGGCTCTCGAGCCAACGGTGCAGCGACACCGCCGCCGGGTCCCAGGCGCCGAGCCCGAAGATGACGGGTACCGGCTCGGCGGGCGTCCGGGTCGCCAGCAGATCCATGGTGAGCCGCATGGTCAGCACGGTTTTCCCGGCACCCATCCGGCCCAGGAGCACCAGCCGCCGGGAGGGGATCCGGCGGAAGACCCCGGCGATTCCTTCCAGGTCCCCGGCCAGCCGCAGCGGGTCGGCGGCTTTGCCGAACTGCGCCCCGCAGACGTTCGCCCAATGGTCCATCACGGACGGCGCAGCGGCCCGCCACCGGACGGGCAGGGGTAGCGGGTCGTGGATCCGCCGGATCTCTTCCTCCCGTTGCCACTGCACCGAAACGGCGTGCGCCAGCGCCTCGGCGGCGTCGTCCAGTTCGTCGGCACGCCGGGCCCGCCGCCATTCGTGGACATGCAGCCCGCCGTGCACGGTCCCGGCCTGGACGACCGGCCCCCCGGCCGATCCGGCTTCGTTGTGGACCACGACGTGCGCGGTTTCGTCCTCGTCTCGCTCATTCCGCACCGACGCTCCCATCGCGATCATTGCACGGGTATCTGCATGTGCAGATTACTGTGCAAGTCGCGGTTCTCCCGGCCGCTGCGACGAATGGCCGCCCTGCTGCGACGGCAGGTGTGATCGATATCGGCGGACGGGAACAGTGCGTCGGTGCACTCCGCCACAAGGAGATGCCGGATCCCGGAAAGGAGAATCGCCGATTCCGTCGAGCGCGGGAAAGGTTATTTCATACCGGCGGATTCTGCGTGAACGGCCGGCCGCGGCTCAGGAGACCGTCCACACCTGGCTCGAGGCGCCTGTCCCGCCCAGCTGGACGACCTGCGCCCCGCTCGCGGTCGACGACCCGGCGACCCCGATCACGAGCCCGCTGCCGATGTTCTGCAGGACGTACTGGCTGCCGGTGAGGCTGCCCACCAGATCCGCCGCCCACTGCTGGCCGGCGCCGCCGGTGCAGGTCCACTGCTGCAGCTGGGTTCCGCTCGCCGTGGACCCGTCCGGCACGTCGAGGCACAGGCCGCTGTTGACGTTCACCAGCGTGAAGACGTTGTCGGCGAGCTTCGTCAGCCGCCACTGCTGGTTGGCGCCGCCGTGCGCGGGCCACTGGATGATCTTCCCGCCGGTGGCGGTCGAAGCGCCCGAAGCGTCCAGGACCATTGAGCTGCCGGCGTTCTTCAGCACATGCGTGCCGGCGCTCGGCAGGCCCGCGTTCGCCGACCAGGTCCCCGCCTCGGTGTCGAGGTTCCAGCTCGGGTACTGGCCGAGGCTGACCGTCGTGCCGCGGATCGTGAGCGGGAGCCAGATCAGCGGCGAATTGCCCATGGCGTTGCCCGTCCAGCGGTCCCCCGCGTAGATATAGGTGGTCGCCGCGCTGCCCTGGACCGTGATGATGTTCGCCGTCTGGCTGTTGTAGGTGTTCGTGCCCGCCGCCGCGAAATTGCGGAACGGCGACCACGGCCCGGCGAGCGACGTCGCGGTCGCGTAGACGTTGTCGTTCGTGGCCCAGCCGGTCAGGTGGGAGACCAGCAGGTAGTACGTCCCGCCCACCTTGACCACGGCGGGCGACTCGTAGTTCGGCAGCGTTGCCACCGCACTCGCCACCGACAGGTAGTCCGCGGCCAGCCGGTAGATGCGGAGGCTGCGGCCCGCGTTCTCGCTCAGCAGGTACGCGGACCCGTCGGTGTCCTGGTACAGGCCGATGTCGCGGCTCTGGTTGCCCAGCGGCTGGAAGCTCCCCCGGTAGCTGTACGGCCCGCACGGCGTGGGGCTGGTCGCCACCCCGACCCGCTGCTCGGAGTAGCTCGTGTTGTCGATGTGCAGGTACATCACGTACATCCGGGTGGTGGCGTTGTAGAGGACCTTCGGCCGTTCGACGATGCGGTTCGGCCCGAGGTCGCCACTGCCCTGCTTGGCCAGCGCGATCCCCTGGTACGTCCAGTTCGCCAGGTCGGCCGAGGTGTAGCAGGGGATGTCCTGGAACGCGGTGTTCGCCGTGGTCTGGCCGGTCTTGTCCTCGCCGAAGCCGGACCAGGTGTCCCCGGTCTTGACGATGCCCAAGCCGTGCAGCTGCAGCGCACGGCCGGCGGTGTCGGTCCGGACGGCGCCGAGGATGAAGGTGTTCGTCGCGCCGTGCGCCGGTGGCGCGGGCACCAGGACGGCGATCAGGGCGAGCAGGACGCCCACCCACCCCTTGCGGAACCGGTGCGGTGACCTGACCATCGTGGGCTCCCTTTCCCGGCGCCGGGCGTCGAACCGGTTCGCGTGACCGGCCGGCCAGCATGGTATGAACGCGGCCGGAGGGAGGTCAACGATCAGCCGAGGTAATCGGCTGAAAAGCCGGGTGGAGCCGGAAACTTACATTCGCTCGGCCGACCATCGAATCGGTTCGAGCATTCGCTGGTGTTCGTCAGCGCAACGCGGCCTGGAGCTGCAGAGCCCGCGCCTGCGCACCAGCCACAGCGGGGCGGCAGAACTCCGTCACCATCGCCAGCACCCGGCCGGACGCCGCGGCGGGCGAGGCGGACAAGTCCGGAGTGGCTGCGACCGTGATCCCGCGGGTGCCCGCCTCGTCGCTCATGCTCCACGTGCTGTACCCGGGTACGTCCCCGGCGTGCCCCCAGACGTCGGGGGCTCCCGGACCGCAGATGCCACTCAGGGAAATGCGCATCAGCCCCAGCCCGTAGCCGACCAGACCGCCCTGGCCCGGCCACGGAACCGTTGTCTTCATCTGCGCGAGCAGGCCGGGCGGCAGGAGCTCGCCGCCGAGCAGGGCGTGGAGGAAACGGTTCAGGTCGGCCGCGCTGGAAATGATGTTGCCGGCCCCGAAGTAGCGGCTGAGGTTGTACACGGTGACGTCGGTCAGCCCCCGCGGCGCCGGGTAGAGCTGCTCGTAGCCGCGGACCGCCGGGCGTGGCACCAGCGGGAAATCCCGCGGCAGGAACGTGTCCGCCAGGTGCAGCGGACCGGTGATCCAGTCGGCGAGGACCTGCTCGAACCGCCGTCCGGTGAGCTTTTCCACCAGCAGCGCCAGCACGTTGTAGCCGGTGTTGGAATACGACCAGCTCGTGCCCGGCGGGAACAGCAGCGGCTGCACCGTGCTGTCGTGGATCGCCTCGACCTCGCCGAAGTGCACGAAGCGTTCGGTGTCCACCTCTTCCGCGGTCGTCCAGGTGTACTGCGGCGCCAGGTCCCGTGGCACGCCGCCGGTGTGCTGCAGCAGCTGCCGGACCGTGATCGGCTCCGGGTAGGGCAGCAGGCCGGGCAGGTACTTCGCGACCGGTTCGTCCAGCCCCAGCCGGCCTTTCGCGGCGAGCTTCAGCACGAGCGTCGCCGTGAACGTCTTGGACACGCTCCCGACGCGGAACCGGCCGCCGGTGTCCGGCTTCGCGCCGGTGACGACGTCCCCGATCCCGGCCCGGCCGCGCCACCGGCCGGCCGGATCGGCCGCGGCCGCGATCATGCCGACGTTCCCCGCCTGCACCGCCGCCTCCAGCGCGGCCTGACGCGGATCCGTTGCGGCGGAAGCGGTACCGGTACCGGCGGCGGCCAGCAGTGCGGCACAGACGGCGGAGACGGCCCATCGACGCATGATTCCCCCCGGTGTCAGCAGTCTGCCCCACGGTAGCGCAGTCCGGCCGCGGCGGTAAAAGATCCGGCGAGCCGGTATGTTGGATATCTGCCCACCGGAGTTGCCGACGGCAAACTATTTGCGCTAACGTATCCTGGGAGCGCTCCCAGGCGATCATTTCCGGCCGAAACTTTCGCCGGTACCCGGGAAAGGAAACACCATGCGAAATACCCGAGGAAGGCTCCTCCGGGCGGTGTGCACCGTGGTGCTGGCAGGCCTGGGTGTCGTGCTTCCGTCCCCGGCCGCCACCGCCGACGCCGACACGACGCCACCGACCGCGCCGGCCGACCCCCGCGCCTCGAACCTGACGTGCACCGGCGTCACGTTCTCGTGGTCGGCCTCGTCCGACGACGTGGGGGTGGCCTTCTACGACGTCTACCACGACGGGCAGCTCATGAAGTCCGTGCCGGGCACGGCTTTGTCGGCCGAGCTGACCGTCGTGCCGGGAGCCACCTGGGGGCTGTACGTCAACGCCCGCGACGCCGCGGGGAACGTTTCCCAGGCCAGCACCACGGTCCCGGTCACCGTTCCGCAGTGCCAGGCCGACACCGAGCCGCCCACCACCCCGGCCGGCGTCAGGGCGGCCGCGTCGGGCACCACGGTCACCGTGCGCTGGTCGCCGGCCACCGACAACGTCGGCGTCACGGGCTACGAAATCCTCCGCAACGGCACCGCCGCCGGCTCGACCGCCTCGACCTCCTTCACCGACAGCGGCCTGGCCGCGAACACCCGCTACCGGTACCAGGTGCGGGCGCGCGACGCCCAGGGCAACCGGTCGGCCGCGAGCACCGCGGTCGCGGTCACCACGGGTTCCTCCTGCGCCACGGCGTTGTGCTCGGTCACCAGGGTCGCCACCGAAACCGACCTGCCGTGGGGGCTGACCACGCTGCCCGACGGCCAGGTGCTCTACAGCCGCCGCGACACCTACGAAATCGTCCGCCTCGACCCCGCCACCGGCACGCAGACCGTCGTCGGAAAGGTGCCGGACGTGGCAGGAACCGACGGCGAGGGCGGCGTCCTGGGTCTCGCCGTGGCCGCCGATTTCACGGCCGATCCGTGGCTGTACGTCATGCACACCAGCTCCACCGACAACCGGGTGGTGCGCATCCGCTACACCGGCGGCGTGCTCTCCGGGAGCCCGCAGGTGCTGCTCACCGGCATCCCGCGCAACAAGTACCACAACGGCGGCCGGCTGCGGTTCGGCCCCGACGGCAAGCTCTACATCTCGACCGGCGACGGCCAGAACGGCGCCTGGGCCCAGGACCTCACCGTCCTGGCCGGCAAGGTCCTGCGCATCAATCCCGACGGCTCGGTCCCGTCGGACAACCCCTTCGGCACCCCGGTGTGGAGCTACGGCCACCGCAACCCGCAGGGCTTGGCCTTCGACTCGCAGGGACGCCTCTGGGAGCAGGAGTTCGGCAACTCCGTCATGGACGAGACGAACCTGATCGTGCGCGGCGGCAACTACGGCTGGCCCGCCTGCGAGGGCACCACGGGCAGCTGCGGGCAGGCCGGCTTCATCGCCCCCAAGCACACCTACCCCGTCGCGGAGGGCTCGTGCAGCGGCATCGCCGTGGTCCGCAGCGGCCTCTACATCGCCTGCGAACGCGGGATGCGGTTGTACCGGGCCGAAATCTCCGGCGACGACCTGACCGACGTTCAGCAGTACCTCAACGGCACGTACGGGCGGCTGCGCACCGTGGAACCGTCCGCCGACGGCGGTTTGTGGCTGACCACCAGCAACTACGGCGACAAGGACAGCGTGCCGAACAACAGCAACGAAAGCATCCTCAAGGTCGAGCTCGGACGCTGATCCCCGCGCACGGAAGGAAAGCCGTCATGGCGCACCGCAGGAATCGCATGTGGACGGTGGCCGCGGCGCTCGTCGCCGCGGGTGTGGTGGCGCCCCCGGCGTCCGGCGCCGGCACGAGTTCGCCGTGCACCCCGGGAACGACCTACGGCTCGCCGTTGCCGAGCCCGGCGGTGACGTCCCAGCTCGTCCGCGGCGGCTTCACCTTCCTCGAAGGGCCCACCTGGGACCAGCGGACGGGCACCCTGCTGGTGTCGGACATGCAGAACCCCACGGGCCCCCAGGGCGTCCAGCCCTCGAACATGCTCCGGTACACCCCGCCGGCCACGTTCGAGACGTTCATCGCCGGCTCCGGGAGCAACGGCCTGGCGATCACCGCCGACGGCAGCCGGGTGCTCGCCGCCACCCACGACAACCGCACCGTTTCGGCCTACAGCCTGGCCGACCGCAGCCGGACGGCCGTCGCCGCGGGCTCCCCCGGCCACGCGTTCAACTCGCCGAACGACCTGACCATCGCCCAGGACGGCACCGTCTACTTCAGCGATCCGAACTACCAGCGCGGCAACCGCGCCGACGAGCAGGGCGGCCGGACCGGCGTCTTCCGCGTCCGCGACGGGGTGGTGACCCTCGTCGACGACACGCTTTCGCAGCCGAACGGGGTCGTCCTCTCCCCCGACGGCCGGACGCTCTACGTGGGAGCCACCGGCGCCGACGTGATCGTGAAGTACGCCGTCCTCCCCGACGGCAGCACGGGCGAGCGCACGACGTTCGCGAAGATCCGGACGCCCGACGGCGCGACCGTCGACTGCGCGGGCAACCTGTACTGGATCTCCAACAGCGAGGGGCTCGTCCACGTCTTCTCCCCCTCGGGGGCGCAGCTCGGCACCATCTCCGCCGGCCGCACCAGCACCAACGCGGCCTTCGGCGGGCCGGACGGGCGAACCCTGTACATCACGTCGAGTGTGGCCGGTGGCGGATTCGGTCTCTACCGGACACAGCTGAACGTACCGGGCAACCCCTACTGAGTTACACCGGACGGCCGACCGTCCCGCACCTAGTACTTTCGGCCGATGTCCGCACCGGGAAAACCCTCCGAAAGACGTGAGCCATTCCGGGGTTCCTCTTGCGGCGCCGGTTCCGCCGCCAATCACCGTCCTAACGTGGCGGTGCTCGGTGATCTTCAACCGGAACCGAAGAGGGGAAACCACCTTGCCCGACCGGACCAGATTCCTCGGCAGGACGCTCGCCGCAGCGGGCACCGCGGCGGCGCTCGCGCTCGCCACGGCCGTTCCCGCGGCCGCGGCCGCACCATCCACCGTCGAACAGGACGTCGCGCAGCTGTACCAGGACGTCATCGACCTCTACAACGGCTTGCCGGCGGACGCGCTGCGCAACGTGGACCGGCTCATCGAGTCGCCCGTCCCGCGCATCGGCCCGCGGAGCCGGGCGGCGGACGGCCCGATCCCGGGCTGCACCGAAGGTTCGCTGCTGACCTACGCGAACAAGCTCGCGTCGCAGCTCACCCCGCTCGAAGGCCAGGCACTCGACGCGCTGTCGGGGCTCAGCCAGCTCTACGTCCAGGGCGTCGCCTCCGACAAGTCGCCGCAGGTCTTCGGCACCGACGGCCAGTACACCGGGCGCGCCACCACCGCGATCGACAAACTGCGCGGCTTCTGGGACATCGAGAGCTGGAACATCCAGCTCGTCGCCTGGAAGGGCACCGACCTCGGCAGCCAGGCCAAGATGGCGCAGACCTTCAGCCTCGGGCTCGCCCCGGCGAAGGTGAAGGCGGCGGCCGCGCTCGCCACCAAGGTGCTGTACGAAGTTCCCGCGCTGCAGGGCGGCCGCAACCCGCTGATCACCCTGAACGCGTTCTCCGCGCCGGCGGGCAGCCTCGGCGGCAAGCGCGTGGCCCTCGGCGACGGGCTGCTCGACACCGTGAACACCCTCGGGTTCGACGAGGTCTCGGTGGAGTCCGTGGTCGGCCACGAGTACGGCCACCAGGTCGACTTCGCCCACGACAACCACCCGCGCAACGAGTCGTCCGAGATGGGCCCCGACGCCTACGGCGGCTACTTCGTCGCGCACGCCAAGGGGTTCGCCTGGAACGCCCGCACCCAGCAGGAGGTCACCTACCTGGACGCGTCCATCGGCGACTGCTACCACAGCCACGGAACCCCGGACCAGCGCAAGGCGGCGGGCGCCTGGGGCGAGAAGCAGGCCACGAGCCAGGCCAACCCGAACCGGATCATCCCGTCCGCCACGATGATCGACAAGTTCCAGAAGGTGTACCCGAAGCTGATGCCACCGGCCCCGGTGGCCGCGGCGCACAGCTGATCCCGGGCCGGGCCGTTTCCCTCGTAGTGCGGGAGACGGCCCGGCGCCGGACTCGGGGTCAGGGACCCAGGCCGGCCGCCGCGGCGGCGAACGCCTCGATCAGCGGTGAGCGGCGCGCCTCGAGCCAGGCCAGGGCCACGCGGTTCGGCCCGATGTCCTCGACCGGGATGCCGATGACGTCCGGGCGGGTGTAGAACGCCGCCGTCGACAGCGGGAGCACGCTGATCCCGGCTCCGGCGGCGACCAGCTCCAGTTTCTCCTCGACGCTGTGGATCGGCGGGACTTCGGGGCGGCCGGGCCCGCGCAGCTCGAGGGCGATGTCCCGCCATTCCGGGACGGCGTCGGGGTCCTGCAGCAGGTGCTCACCGGCGAGTTCGGTGACCGGCACGGATTCCTTGCCGGCCAGGCGGTGGCCGGCCGGCACCATGACGAGGCGAGGTTCCTCGAACAGCGGCCGCACGGTCAGCCCGCGCCGGTCGATCGGCAACCGGACGATGCCGACGTCGACGCGGCCGTCGTGCAGGACTTCGACCTGGTCGTGCCAGCTGGTCCGCAGCAGCCGGACGGTGACGTCCGGCCGGTCCCGGGCCAGCGCCCGCACCGCCGGCGTGACCACGATGCCCGGCATGAACCCGACCGTGAGCACCGGCTTCACTTCCGCCGCGGCCGTGACCCGCCGGTGCACGGCCTCGGCGGCGGCCAGCAGGTCCCGGGCGTCCACCAGCAGCTGTTCGCCGGCCGCGGTGAGGACCGTGGTGCGGCGGTCGCGCACGAACAGGAGCGTCTTCAGCTCGTTCTCCAGGGCGCGGATCTGCCGCGACAGCGCGGGCTGGGCGATGTGCAGCCGCGCCGCGGCCCGCCCGAAGTGCAGCTCTTCGGCCACGGCCACGAAGTACCGCAGTTTCCGCAGGTCGAAGTCCACGTCGGCGCACCCATCCCGTTCCGGTCCGCCCCCATCATCGCAGGTCGTGATGCGTTCCGGGCATCACAGCGCGCGAAACGGGTCTTGGACGCGCCGCGGGAGGCCGGGCCACCGTGGAGGAGGAACGGAACACGGGTGAAAGGACAGCGATGAAGATCTTCCTCACGGGCGGTTCGGGCTACATCGGCCGCGCCACGATCGGCGAGCTGGTGCGGCTCGGGCACACCGTCGAGGCGCTCGCCCGCAGCGACCGCGCCGAGGCCGCGGTCACCGCCGCCGGGGCGACGGCGGTGCGCGGCGGCCTGACCGACCTCGGCGTGCTCAACCACGCGGCCGCGCACGCGGAAGCCGTCATCCACCTCGCGCAGGCCACCACCGGTGAGGAGGACCTGGCGGCCGCCACCGCGATGCAGGACGGCGTCGGCGGCGGCACCTACGTGCACACCGGCGGCAGCTGGGTCTACGGCGACACCGGCGGCGTGCGCGACGAGACCGCGCCGTGGAACCCGCCGGCGATCGTGGCCTGGCGGCGGGCCGCCGAGGACGCGGTACTGTCCCGTGGCGGACGGCCGGTCGTCGTGCAGCCCGGTCTGCTCTACGGCGGCGAAAACCGCCTGATCGACGCGTTCTTCGTGCAGCCGGGCCGGGAAACCGGTGCGATCCCCCACATCGGCGACGGCGGCAACCACTGGGCCCTGATCCACCTCGACGACCTCGCCGCCCTTTACGCGGCGGCGCTGTCGGCCCCGCCGGGTTCGGTGTACCTCGGGGTGAGCGGGGTCAACCCGACGGCCAGGGAGGTCGCGGAGGCGTGCGCCCACGCCGCCGGCCTGGACGGCAAGACCGTCTCCCTCACCCTCGAACAGGCCCGCGAGCGGATGGGCCCGATCGCCGACGCGTTCGCCCTCGACCAGCAGCTGACGTCGGCCAAGGCGCAGCGCGAGCTCGGCTGGCGGCCGGTGCACACCGACCCGCTGACCGAACTCGCCGCCGGGGCGTGAGCCGCAGGTAGGTGGCCGGCACCCCGGCGACAGCGGCCGGCTGAATCCGGTCCGGACTTCCTCACCGCTTCGGGTGTACCGCCATCACCGCGGCGGCGTGGTGCCGGTCCGCTCATCTCCGTAGCTCAGCCAGGTCCCGATCGGCGGACGCTGTCCGACGCCCGGGCGCCGGTAGTCGCAGACGCCGCCGGGGAACGCCGCCCGCAGCCGCTGCCGCTCCGCCGCGGTGAAGGTGACCGGGTAGTCGCGGAAGTCCAGGGGCTTCAGCCGGCACTTGAGCACGTCGAGGGCCAGGCTCTCCCCCGCGACCATCCGGGTGTTGGCCGCCACCGGGTACTGTGCGCCGCACCGGCCGCTCGCCGGGTACGTCAGCTTCTCGGTGATCCGGGCCGTGGGAGACAGGTAGCAGCCGTCGCCGAGGTCGGCCGGCCGGTTCGCCAGGACCTTCCGCTGACGGCTCCGGTGGGAACCGTCGGCGTCGATCGCGGTGAGCCAGCGGTCCATCGCGTCGAGCTCGTAGGCGCCGGCCGCCGCCGCTTCGGCCGCGGTGGCGTGGTTTTCGATGATGACCTGGTTGTCCGCGGTGCCGTTGGCGCGCAGAAGCCGTTGCCGCAGTACGTAGGACCACTCGGTGGTGTGGATGTCGTTGCCGAACCCGGCGAGGTCGAGATCGGTCCGCTGGTCGATGATCGGCGTTTCCCGCAGGCCCTGCGACGCGGAGTTCAGGATGCCGTCGGCGTACGCCGCTTCCAGCGCCTTCGGGTCGGCCGCGATCCGTTGCGGCACCGGCGTTCCGGTGTGGTCGAGGCCGCCGATGGCGGCGTTGAGGTCTGCGAACTGCGCCGCGGTGATCGTCCCGGCCTTCAGCGCGGCCAGGCCGTACTGCACGCCGGTGGTGTCCAGCGGGCTGCGCACGAACCCGGTCACCGGGTCCCGGCCGAGCTGGTTGACCAGCTGCTCGTTCGAGTTGCACTTCACCCCGCCCGGGTTGGTGACCGGGTCCCACCGCGCCGGGACCGGGATGGCCGCGTTGCAGCTGCCGGTGGCGGTCGCGCGGCTGGCGAAGGTCTTGTCCCAGGAGACGCAGCTGTCATAGCTGGCAAAACCCGCGACGGCCTGCTTCTGCGCCGCGGTGAACGACGCGCCCGGCCCGGCGAAGTACCGCTCCAGCAGGCGGCAGTCCGACACCGGGCCACCGGTGCTCAGCGGGTCCGGGAACGAGACGCCGGGGATGATGCCGTCGACGATGCCGGGGTAGTTCTCCGCGATGTCGTACTGCTGGATCGCCCCGCCCGAGCCGCCCCAGCCGATGGTGTGGGCGATCGGCCCGTAGGTCTCGGCGAAGTGCTCCTTGACCATCATCGCCGCCTCGGCCGAGATGATCGGGCTGCAGTTGGTGTCCAGCACGTTCAGGGTCGAGGACGCGACCGCGTAGCCCCGCGCCAGGAACAGGTCGTTGACCACCCCGCCGGTCGAGGTGCCCTGGTGGTAGCCCGCGTTGCAGCCGCCGCCGAAGGTGTAGACCAGCTTCCCGTTCCAGCCGGCTTCCGGCGCGACGGGCGACGGCTCACCGTCGTAGAGCGCCGCCAGCTCGTAGACGGCGCGGTCGATCGTGCCGCGCTCGACGCGGACCACGTACGGCACCGCGCGCCCGCCGACGTTGGCCGTCGCGAGGTCGGCGGGCCGGGCCGCCGGATCCGCCAGCGGCGCGAAGGTCCCGGCGGTGGTCCGGTACTGGTAGCCGACCTGGGTCGGCGCGCTGCAGAGCGGCTGCGTCGCCGCGGGCAGGCCGAACGCCTGGGTCTCGCAGTAGAACGGGCGCTGCTGCGCGCCGGAGAAGACGGGCCCGGTGATCGGGTGGTTGGTGACGCGCAGGTTCGCCCGCCGGTCCGGGCCGCCGCTGCGTGCGCTCAGCTCGTTGACGCCGTCGCGCAGGCCGGTCACCAGGCCCAGCAGGCTGCCGTCCGGCTGCGCGCGGAAACTCGCGGTGACGTCGTGGCCGTTGGCGCTGACGGTGACGCGCTTGCCCGCCGGGACCACCTTGACCAGGACCTGTCCCCCGCTGACGAGCGCGGGCCGGGGGTTCGACACCGTCTCGATCGTCAGCGGCCGCCCGGGGCCGCCGGCCACCGCGGTCCCCGGCAGGAGGAGCGGCACGGTCAGGGCGGCCACCAGGACGGATGAGCGCAACGCACGGTTCGCCACCGGATCCCCCACTCGCTATCGGCACCGCCTCGTCGCGGCACCAGGCTGGAGCCGGTATAGCACCTGCGGCCCGGCCGGGACAACGGCGCCGGGTCAGCTCAGGCGCATCCTGCCGTCGTAGTAGCCGGTGGGGATGGTGAACGCCCACCGTTGCTGCACGACCGCGTGCGGCGGCACCTCGGCAGCGGCTGAGCGCGTGATCCCGGTGCGTCAGACGTGGCAGGCCACCATCGGCACTTCGGCCGGCTCGGCGTGCGTCTTCCCTTCGACGAACACCACCGCCGCGCCGACCCGGGAGGCGACGCCGAGCTTGCGGATGATCCGGCTGACGTGCGCGCGCACCGTGCGCTCGCTGATCGCCAGCCGGTTCGCGATTTCCCGATCGGTCTTGTCTTCGGCGACGATCGCGAGCACTTCGAGCTCGCGCTCGCTCAACACAGCCATGGGACCAGCCGGCACTCCGGTTTCCACGTTTCCCCCTCGACCCGAGGCTCCGGGGTGCGTCCGCACCGCCGGATGTCCCCCACGGTCCCAGCTCCCGTCGACAATCCGTCGACAGCCGGTCGACGGGACCGTCAGCCGGGCGGCCAGCGGCGGGCGGCGAGGTCGCCCAGCGGGGTGTTGACCAGTTGCCGGCGGCGTTGCGGGGTGAGCCCTTCGTACGCCGGGAGCATGTCGGTCTCGATCCACTTCCACCGGTCTTCGAACACCGTGAGGTCGCCGCCGGGCACGACCTCCCGGAACGGCTTCCCGCCGGGCACCGGCGACAGGGCCTCGCGGGACAGCTGGTCGGGGATCAGGTCGAAGTCCTTCATGGCGCGGATCCGGCCGTAGTACGGCGCCACGACGGTTTTCTGTTCCCGCAGCAGCAGTTCGCGGTTCCCCCGCCGGACCCGGCCGGGGTCGCCGGAGCCGATGTCCCGCCAGGCGTCGGCCGGCACGCCGCCGGTGGCCACCAGCTCCGCCGCGCCCGCCTGCGCGAAAGCCTCGTGCTGCCAGGCCAGGTCCTCGAAGATCGCCCGCTGCGTCCGGAGCAGCACCACCTGCAGCCCGTGCGCGTAGTTCACCACGAGGCCGGCGCCGGGATCCTGGCCGATGCCCCACTTGGCGACGTCGAACTGTTGCTGCGCCAGGGTCAGCCCGTGGTACACGGCGCCGCCGGCGAGCTTCGCCATCCCGGCCCACAGCAGGTTCTCGTTCCGGTTGAACAGTCCCGTGTAGTAGGCGTAGACCCGCTCGACGATCGGCCGCTGGCGCTCGAACCCGTCGTCCGGTTTCCACCCGGCCGGATCGATCCCGGCCGCCGCCAGCGTCAGCCGCCGCCATTCGGCCACCTGCCGTTGCGGCGCCGCCGGGGGAACCGCGGCGGGCGGGGCTTGCAGCGCCGGACGTACGATGCTCGCGCGGATGTCCGTCCACTCGCGGCGCAGCGCACGCTCGCCGGACCGGATCGCGCGCCCGCGCAGCTGCGGGTGGCGCGCGTGGAAGACGACGTCGGTGAGCCAGTTCTCCTCCCGTTTTCCCCCGGAGACGAGCAACCGGACGGCCAGGGCGGCGTTGCCGGCCTTGAGCGCCGCGCGGACCAGCACCGGCAGCCGGGCCACGGTACCGGCCCAGTCCTCCAGTTCCCGTTCGACCGAGAACTGACGCTCCACATCGGACACTTCGAGGACGCCGGCCGCGAACGGGCTGACCAGTCCGCCCCGGCCGGCTAGGAAAGATCGGTCAGCCACAGCCAGCCTGTCCTTCCCCTGTCCGGTCCGCCGGTCACGGTGACCTTCGCCCAGAACCACGCCTGGGACGGTGCGAGCGACCGGGGACGGATGTCGATCCGCTGCAGCGGCGTCCCCTTCGGCAGGGTGGCGATCGTCCGGCGCGTCGCCGGGTTGTCCCACAGCTGGGCGGTTTTCGCCTTCACCTTGCGACTTTCGGCGATGGGCACCGCTTCCGGCCGCGCGCCGGTGGACGTCCGGCTGTCGTTCCACAGCCGGGCCGCGGCCAGGAAGGCCGGCGACGGCACGTCCGCCGATCCCGCCTCGAACTTCAGCAGCTCCGGCGCCCGGTGCGTCCCGGGTTCCGGCCAGCGCCAGCCCCACCGCACCGAACCGTAGTAGGTGCCCTTCTGGGTCCCCGCGGTCGCGACGGCCGCCGTCTCGAACTGCTGGCTCCACCCGCCGGTGTGCGCCGCGTCCGCCGACGTGCCGATGTCGCCGGAGGTCAGGGTCGGCTGGTCGGTCATCGACGCTTCGGTTCCGTGCCACTTGCCCTTCGCGTCCTTGCGGCCGGACCCGGGACTCGCCGGGGCGTACCAGGGCACCGGGCTCCGCGGGAACTGGTCGACGTGCGCGCCGTCGCCGGGAACCATCCGGCTTTCGGCGGTTCGCCGCTCCTGCTCGCCGGCGGTGTACTTGTTGTGCGGAACGTCGTTCAGCACCGACCGCGCCACCTGGACGAACTCGATCCGGTCGGCGTCGACGGACTCGCCGGGCCGGAACGCAACGGCGATGTCCGCCCCGAACCCGACGAGCAGGTCACTGTCGCCCATCGACACGTTCGTGAGGCCGTAGCGGCCCACGGTGAACGAGCCGGCCCACGTCCGCACGGTGGCCACCGGGGCCGGTGGCCGCCGACGCGGGTCTTCCCGTTCCAGCGACCGCTCGGGTACGGACACGTGCGTCCACTCCCACTCCCACCGGGGTTCGGGAAGTGTCCAGCCCCGCACCTGCCTCACTCCTTCCGGCCGTTGAGCGAGGGCGCCAGGGCGGCCCCGTTCGAGGACGGCGCCGACCCGGGCACGGGCACCCGCAAGGGCTGCGTGCCGGTGACGACCGGACGCGGGTAGGCGGGCGACTCCTTGACCCGCTCGCCGGTGGCCGACTGCCAGTTGTTGATCACCGACCGGGCGTCGCTGACGAGGTTGTTCTTGCCGGTGAACAGGGTCGCCGCGGTGTCCTCGGTGTCGAACAGCCCGAGCTCGATGCCGCGCAGCAGGGTCGACATCGGCTCGGCGAGGTCGAACAGTTCCCGCGACCGCAGGGCCGGGGTGATCCCCACCTTCTGGCCGAGCGCACCGAGCCGGTCGGCCGCGCTGCTCGCCTGCGCCTGCAGGTCGGTGATCACCGACGTGTCGGTGTCGATGGTCAGGTGGAACCAGTTCAGCATCGTCACGTAGGCGAACTCCTCGCGGGCGAGCGCGCCGCCGCGGCGGCGGTTGCCGAGCAGGTCCTTGATCGCCGTGGACAGCAGCGCGATGTAGCCGGGGTCGGTCGGGTTGGGGCCGCTGTTGTTCGCCGTGTTCTCCAGGCCGATCCAGACCTGGCGCAGGAATTCGCTCCACTTCTGCCGGAAGTCGAGGTTCACCGGGCCGGTCAGGGCCTTCCAGTCGGCCAGGGGCCCCGAGCCGGCCCACACCGGCGGCACCGGGTGCGCGAGGTCGAGGCCGAACATGCGCCAGTACGCGTTGCGCCGGTTGGTCCGGTCGAACGGGCGGACCTCGCTGAGCACGCTCGCCACCGAGAACGTCGGGCTGTCCCGGAAGAACAGCTGCTCGGTCGCGCGCAGCCAGGCGATGCTGTCCGGCGACAGCACGCCCATCGTCTCGCCGACGACCAGCCGCCGCACGACCTCGGCGAAGATCTCGACGATGCCGGTGCTCTCGAGGACGTACGCGTAGGCCAGGTGGTGCCAGAGCAGCGGCGGGCAGAACAGCTGGTTCGGCCGCCCGCTCCACTCGAACGGCCCGTCGGTGTTGATGCCGGACGGAGCCAGGAACGCGTTGATCCCGTTGGTCGACGGGAACGGGTCGTCGCCCGGCTGGGTCGGCAGGTCGAGCGCGTCGAGCACCTTGTCGTCGAAGAACGTGGTGAAGAAGGCGAGGTCCGCCCGGCCGCCCGGGTCCGGGATCTGCGGGGTCCGGCGGGCCCCGCCCCACACCTCGTCGAGGAAGTACGCGATCTGCCAGGGGTGCAGGCGGAACACCCGCTGCGGCGAGCCGAGGGCCTTGGCCAGTGGGAAGAACATGACACTGTCTCCGTTGTCTAGGGGGTCATTCGCCCGGGACCGCATCGCGGCACGGGCCGATCGCGACCGGCTCCCCGTCGCGCACGGTGAACGTGACGATCGAGTCGATCCGCTGGTCGTCCCGGATGGCGTTCTCGCCTTCGTCGATGACCACGGGCCTGTCGTTCACCAGCCCCTCCAGCAGCCGGGTGACGCGGCCGGCGCGGACCTTCGCCGCCGTCGCCCGGCCGAGACCGGTGAAGGTGAGCCGTCCGGAGTCCCGCTCGACCTCCACCGTGGTCAGCTGGAAGACGCTCGGCGCGCGCCGGCCCAGCGCGAAGCCGAGGAAGTTGTAGGCGAACCGGACCCGCACCGGCTCCGGGGGCTCGTCGGTCGTCGTGGTCGTCGTCCGGTGGCCGGCGGAGCCGTTCTTCTCCCGCGCCAGTTCGCCGATCGACTGGGTGAGGGAGACCAGCTGGGCCAGCATCGCGTCGCGGTCGCCGGCCGGCTGGACCTCCGCGGCGGCCGGCTTCGTGCGGCCGGTGACGGCGCGGGACTCGGTGGTCTTCGGATTCGTCATGGGTTCCTCGTTCCGGTCAGGCTGCACGGTGGGGACTGAGCGGTGCGGCGTCCGCACCGACGGAGGTGACCCAGGCCAGCAGGGCCGCCTGGTGGTCCGCCGCGGCTTCGGGGGCGAGCACCGCGCGCGTGGACAAGAGGGCGAGGATCCGCAACGGCTCGCGCCGCCTCAGGTAGGCCGAGGTGAGCAGCGAGGGACCCGCCTGCCGGGCCAGTGCGTCCAGCGCCGCCGGCGACACCCGGCTCGGGTCGAGCAGCGCCGAAAGCGGTTTCCCGCCGAACGCCGCCATCGGCAGCCGGGTGCACACGTCGGCCAGGTCGCCCAGCACCGGAAGGCTCGCCCGGGCGAGCGCGCCCGCGTCCCCGTCGGCGCGTTCGACCGGATGCCGGTGGAGCCACGCCGCCGCGAGGTCGTCCCACGGGCCGGCCCCGAACCAGCGGCGGCACAGTTCGACGTTGAACAGCACCCGCAGGAACGGGAAGGGGTGCGGATCGCCGAACCGGATCCGGTACACCGACGGCGTGGGGCCGTCGACGACGTTGGCCAGCGCGGCGACCGGGGCCCAGCCCGCCTGGACGAAGGCGTGGACGTCGCCGGCGATTTCCCCGGCCCAGTCCCGCCAGGTCCGCGCCAGCTCGGCGGACCGCGGCGCGAGCCGGGCCGCCAGCGCGTCGGCGAGTTCGGTGTTCCAGCCCGTCAGGTGGGCGACCTGGTGGCCGGTCTCGTGCAGCAGCGCGGTCGGGTAGGCCAGGTTGTGCCGGGTCAGCTTGATCGCCGCGGCCGGCGAGGGGTGGCTGTGGTCCCACAGCCGGATGCCGGCCCGCAGGATCGAGGCCCCCAGCCCGTGGTCCAGGTACACCAGGGCCGGCGGTGGTTCGAGGCCGACCCGGGTCAGGACCGCGGCCATGCTGTCGCCCGCGAGCGTGTCGTACCCGCGCAGCACCGCCCGCAGCGCCGGGTTGGTCCGGCTGTTCACCGCGTGGCCGTAGAAGTCGAGGATCGTTTCCACCTGCAGGTAGCGGGTGCGCAGTCTCAGCACGGCCGCCCGCACCGCGCCGGGGTCGCCGCCCTGGCCGAGCAGGCGGCGCGCCGCCTTGCCCTCGGCCACCAGCACGGCGACCAGCTCGGACAGCCGGGCGCGGACCTGGCGCTGCAGGTAGTCCTCCAGCGCCTGCCACGCTTCGGGCGCGGCCACCGTGTCGAGGTCGGCGAGCGCCTCGGCCGCGAGCTGCCAGTGGGCCAGCTCCGCCGCCGTCTGCCGGTCCACCGCCTCAGTCACGGTGCCGCCCCGGTCTGATCGCGACGGCCGGGTCGCTCGCCGGGGTGCCCGCGGCGAGCGCCGCCCGGTCGGCGAACCCGAAGGTGAAGGTCAGGGTGGCGCCCGGCGCCGGATCCTGGGCGGCCTTGGCGAGGGTGGCCGCGGCGGCGGGCAACTGGTCCGCCACCGTGCGCAGGACGCCGTCGACGAGCCGCCGGGCGAGCCGGGCCGCGGCCCCCGCCTCCACGGCGATGCCGTGCTTGGTCATCAGCCGGGTCAGCCGGCGTTCGATCGCCCGCAGCGCGGCCGGGCCGAGCAGCCGGCGGACGATCGCGACCACCTGGACGAAGTGCCGTCGCTGCAGGTGCGCGGCGAGCTCGTGGGTGTCCCGCTCGCCGAGCACGAGGTTCACCCGGAGCACCGGTTGCGGCGCCGTGAGGTCGAACAGCACCCCGAGGAAGTGCCGGCGGTGCATCGGACGCCCGCGGTGGCGGAAGCGGAAGTAACGGCTGCCCGGGCGGCGGTGCCCGCCCGGCAGGCCGTGGTGCCCGACGTGGGCCAGGCGCGGGTTGCCGGCCAGCACGGTCGCCGCGGATTCGGTGAGTTCCTCGAACTCCTCGGCCGCGGCGACCGGCCCGTCGGCGGATTCGAACGCGGAGACGTGCCCGAGCCCGCCGCCGGGGAGGAGCTCGTACAGCTCCACTTCGCCGTCGACGGGCCAGGTCTCGGCTCCGTCGTCGAGCAGCCGGCGTTCCAGCGAATCGCCACCGGAGAAGATCACCGCGCGGGCCATGGGCCGGGTGATCCGCACCGGGATGATCCGGCTGTACTTCTTGTAGCGGAAGCACGGCCGGGTGGCGCGCGGCATCATCAGCCACACCCCGTGTTCGCCGTCGACGCCCGGCTCGGCCAGTTCGGGGCGCAGCACCGCGGCGGGGAGGTGGCGCGCGGCCGCCTCGGCGAACGCGTCCTGGATCTCGGTTTCCAGCAGCAGCTCGTTCTCCAGCGACTCCGGCGGCAGCGTCAGCACCTTCCGCACGGTGTCCTCGGCCGCCGCGGCGAGCGCCTCGCCGCCCAGCGCCGCGTCGCCGCCGGTCTCGAGGCCGAGCAGGCCCAGCCCGGCGCTCGCGATGTGCCGGGACAGCAGGTTCGCCGCGTCCTGGCCGACCATGCCCGCGATGAGCTGCGAGAGCGGCTTGGCGATCCCGTCGACGATCCGGTCGCGGCCGATCAACCGGACGCCCATGCGGATCAGCGGCATCGCCGCCATCACCACGGGGATGAACTCCTCGAGCTGCGCGACGGGCGGGACGCCGGGGTCGGCCTCGGCCAGCTCGCGGACCAGCCGGGCGCGGGCGGAGTCCAGGTCGTGCGCGGCCGAAGGCGCGTACGGGTCCTCGCCCGCCGGTTGCAGCTCGGCCAGCAGGTGCGCGGCGGTCGTGTCGTCGGGGGCGGTCACCAGCTCGGCGAGGCTCCGGTCGAACGTGTCCGCGAGCTCCTCCTCGTGGCTGCCGGTCTCGCCGCGGAGCTTGGCGGCGAGCTGGGTGGCCAGCGGGCGCAGGGATTCGGGCAGCTTGCCGATCGCGGTGTCGAGCACCTTGCTCAGCAACGGTTTGACGAGCAGCCGCAGCTGCCCGAACAACGGTCCCAGCGCGAGGTTCCCGACGACGGAAAGCCCTTTCTTCGCGAGCTTGACCGCACCCTTCGCGAGTTTCTTCGCCTTGTCCAGCAGCTTGCCGAAGAACAGCTGTTGCACGTCGGCCGGATCGGTGAACCCGTCGATCCCGGTGGCCGCCTCGATTTCGCCCTCCTGCAGCGAGTCCGCCGGCCGGTCGCCGAAGTACGCCTCCAGCGCGCCCAGCATCCGGTCGGCCTCGCCGGCCAGGTGTTCCAGCCACTGGGTGGTGTCGGCGGTGGCGAGCGTGGGCGCTTCCGAGTCGTTCGACCAGGTCCCGACCGACTTGAGGTGCCGGGCGGCGGCCTCGTCGGCCAGCGCCTCCAGCGCCTCGGTGAACCCGGGATCTTCGAGCTCGGCGACCAGGGCATCGGTCGCCTCGGCCGCCCGATCACGATCCCCGGCGGCCACCGAGGCTTCCGCAAAGGGCGAATGCAGCACCTGCCCGGCCGGCGGCGCGGCCACGGGCCCGGCCACGTTCGCCAGGCTCACCGGCGCGAACGGCGAAGTCGCGCCCATCTCGGTGGTGACTTCTTCGCCGTACGGGTCGAGAACGGGCACGCTCATCGGGAACCTCCACAGCTGACCGCCCCAGCTCTGGATGCCGGCGCGAACCTCCGCGTGCGTCCTGTCTGGACGGACGGTGTGAGTTCAGCGTGGCATCCGGGTTCCGGTGGTCACCAGTGGCTTTTCCGCCACCCGCCTGGGTCCTGGGCACGGCGGGCGGGATTCAGGCGTTGCCGGCCGGGTCTCGCCGGACGAACTTGACCTTCACCGATGTGGTGACCCCGGCCTCGGCAATGAAGCCGAGCTTGCCCTTGGCACTGAACCCCAGCTGGAATTCGGCCTCCTGCATCGCGAATTCCCCGGCTGTGGCGGACATTTCCGCCGCCAGGTCGCGCAGCAGGCCGACCACGGTGCGCCAATCCTGCTCGACCGCGGCCTTCGGCCGGGTGAAGAAGCTCTTGACGAGCTGCGCCCGTTCGCCGAACTCGCGTTCCTCGCCGAGCCGGCCGGGCACCACCTCGGTGCCGGTGATGAAGACGAATTCGTCAGGTGCGGCCTCGTCCACGGTCCCTCCTCCCGGTCAGTCTTCGCAGATCTGCATGTCCCACACGATTTCGTGTTGGCGAAGGAGGTGAACCCGGCCCCGTGGACCTGATCGGAGTGTCGCGTCCCCGAGGAACATGCCGTAGGGGTGTGCCGTCAGCGTTTCCGTGACCAGGGAGCCCGACCAGCCGCCCCGCCCGGAGGCCGTGATCAGCACCTCGGCCGGGACGTTCGGCGTCATGCCGAAACTTCCGCGGATGACGCCTTCCGAAATCTGCGCCTCGATGACGTCCGCCACGACGGTGCCGCCTTCGGGAGTGGTCAGCCTGACCGGGAAGAAGCCGACCACGCCGGTGATCGGGACCACCTGGACGGGTTCCGTGGCCGTGTCTTCGACGATCGCCGCGTCCATGACGCCGCACGAAGCCAGGACCTTTCGCCGGCTCGCGGTGGCCGGATCCTGGTCCGCGGCGCAGAAGTCCACTTTGTCGCCGGCCTGGAGCCGGTACCGGTTGACCCGGCCGCCGGCCACGTGCGCGGCGGTGAGCAGTCCCCGGCCACCGGGAATCCGCACCCGGCAGGTGATCATTCCCTTCTCCCCCGCGACCACGGGGCCGGCGGCATCGCTGAGGACCGGAGGCGGGCGGAGCACGACCGGGAATTCCTGGCCCTCCACGCGGATGCTGAGGGGTGCGGCCTGTAGCAACGCCAGGCGGCGGACGTAGAAGACCACGCCGAGGCGAATCTCGGTGCCGTCGGTCACCAGCCCGATCGCGCTCCGGACCTTGCCGGACACCCGGGTCTGCGTCTTGACCGCGCGGCAGAGGGCCGCGGTCCACAAGGCGGCGCGTTCCAGTTCTTCGGTCAGGAGCCCCTCTGCGCCGGGCGGGTAGACGGCGTCGCGGCCGACGTCCGGCTTGAACTGCGGCACCGCCCGGCCGACGTCCCCGGCGGCCAGGCGCCGGGGAGGGTCTGCGTTCGCGAAGCGACCGTCCCCGCCGTGCCGGCGCTGACGGCGCATCCGGCCGGCGCGGACGAGCAGGTCGGTCACCCCGGGCCGGAGCCGGCCGGTCGCGCGCGGCTCCGGCGTCTCGATCGGCTGGAACCGGCCGGTCCTGAGCGGCTCCGGCGTCCCGACCTCGGGCAGAACGGCCAAGCCGCCCGGCACGCGTTGGACCTGGTGTCCCGGCTGCGCCAGGTAGCCGACGAGGTTGCCGGGCGCGTAGGGCAGGTGCTGGTGGCGATCCACCGCGGTGGACGCGGCGAATTCGGAGTGCTGGTCCGCCACGCCGATGCCACGGTCCGCCGAACCGAACCAGCGGAAGAACCCGGTGAACGAATCGTGCAGTTCGCCCAGTGCATTGCCGGACCCCAGTGCTGCCAAGGCGTCCGGCCGGAAGGCGAGTCCACATTGCTCCGCCCGGTCGGTCATCCAGCGCAGAGCGAGGTCCGAAAGATCGGACACCGGATGCCCGCCGCCGACGTCCGAATGATCTCCGGCGAACCAGACCTGTTCGCACACCTGGCCGGGGTCGCCGGAGGCCTTCCAGACGGCCGCGCTGAACGACTTCCGGTGCTCGTCGACGGCCAGCGCCTGGAAGGCCGACTGCACGATCGAGCTCAGATCCGTGTCGTGGAACTGCCAGCGCTTGTTGAGCCGGTGGATCAGGCGGCCGCCGCTGAGGGGGATGCCCAGTGCGCCCACGGTGTCCCAGACGCCGACGAACCGGATGGGCGTCACGTCTTCGTGCGCGTACCTCGCGCGGAACTCCCGGGCCCGCGGGCTCCCCGGGCCGGTGGCCTGGTCGCGGTCGCGGTAAAGCTGGTAGGCCTCTTCGAGACGGTCCAGGTTCTCCGGGCGCAGGACGCCGCAGTTCCGGATGAAGCCCACGGTGCTGCGCGCGGTGTACGCGCCGCGGCTGAAGCCGAAGAAGAAAAGCTCGTCGCCGGGTTCGTACTGGGTGACGACGAATTTGTAGGCCTCCTGCACTTTGGCCGAGAGTCCCAAACCGAAAGCACCACCGGTGAGATGGTCCCACAGGTCCTTCCCGGTGCCGACGCCGTCGCTGTGGTAAGGGATTTGCCACATCCCGGCCGAGTCCGTTTCGGCGAGGGCTTTCTTGACCTTCGCCACATTCGTGGGATTCGGCTGCCCGAGTTTGTTCCAGGTGCCGTCGCAGCAGATCACCAGTCGTTTCGCCATGTTTTTCTCCCCGGCGTCGGACCGGTAAGTCGCGTCGGGCCACTCGCGCGTTACACGGGGTGAAAAGACTCCGGCGAGGCGCTTGAGTCTCCCTCAAGGGGAGGCTGCAGGCTGACGGTGTGGACGACGAGAACCTCCTCACCATCGGGACGCTGGCCGCGCGGACCGGCCTCTCCGTCAAGACGATCCGCTTCTACGCCGACAAGGGGATCGTTCCGGCCACCTGTCTCAGCCCGGCCGGCTACCGCCTGTACGACGTGGCCGCGCTGGCCCGGCTGGAGCTGGTCCGCACGCTCCGTGCCCTGGACATCGATCTGGCGACGGTCCGGCGCGTCCTGGCCGGTGAGACCTCGCTGGCCGAGGTGGCCGCAGCGCACGCGGCGGCCCTCGACGTGCAGATCCGCGTGTTGCGCCTGCGGCGTGCGGTGCTGGCCGCGGTCGCGAACCGGGAATCGACCCCTCGGGAGATGGATTTGATGCACCGCCTGGTGAACCTGTCCGACGCCGAACGGCGCCGCTTCGTCCACGACTTCGTCGACGACACCTTCGGTGGCGTCGACGCCAACCCGGCCATGGTGGAACTGCTGCGGTCGACCATGCCGGAACTCCCCGGCGACGCCACTCCCGAACAGGTCGAGGCGTGGATGGATCTCGTGGAACTGGTCCAGGACACCGGCTTCCGCGCCGCGGTGCGGCGGATGGCCGAGTACCAGGCGGCGCAGCGCGCCGACGGGGACACCACCGGCCTGCACCACGACCTGACCGAGACGGTACGCGAGAACGTCGGCCGGGCCCTGGACGCGGGGATCGCCCCGGGCTCGGAGGAGGCCGCCGGCATCGTCGCCGCGCTCACCGCATGCTACGCCGAGACGTTCGGCAAGGCCGACGACAGCCGGCTGAAGGAGTGGATCCTCGAACGGCTCGAGGTCGCCGACGATCCGCGCGTCACGCGCTACTGGCAGCTGGTGGCCACCATCAACGGCTGGCCGCCGCTCCCGGACCAGGGCCCGGTGTTCAGCTGGTTCGGCCGGGCTTTACGCGCCTTCGGCCGTCAATGACCGATACCATGAAGTATGGATACGGGGGAATCCGCGGCCGAGAGGCAGGTCTTCGCCTTCGCCGGCACCTGTCTGCTGGTCATCATGGCGATCGTCGGCGCCGTGTTCCTGGTGGCCGGCGGGCGGGCGGTGGCCGAGGAGAACCGGTCGGCCGGGGTGTTCCCCGCCCAGGTGCTGGTGGCTCGGAAGGCGCCGGACTACGAGGTCGCCTTCGCCGGGCCCGATGGTGTGGTGCGCGCCGATGTCACGTCCGGGAACAAGCACCGGTACCGGGTCGGTGACCGGATGGATGTCCGGTACTGGCCCGACCAGCACCGCATCGAACGGGCCGACGACGGAGCCCGGTTCGCCGTCGGGTTCGGGGCGCTGCTGGTGGTGGTCGGTCTCGGTGGTGCCGGTTACCGCGTCGTGCGAGCGCGCCGGCGCCGGATGCCGGCGTAGCGGGCTACCGGGCGGCCAATGCCCGGGGCTGCCGGTCCGTTCGGGACACCGGCGGTGCGGGGGCGCGGCGGAAGCGGTCACAGGCACCGCCCGACGGTCAGGTGTCCATCCGGCTGCTCCCCGTGAACGAGCCGTCTCGTCAGGACTTCGCCGGCAGGCCCGGGGCCGGGGCGGCGCGGGCGCGGTCCACGTGGGAGCGCGCGTGGGCGGCGGCGTCGTCGAGGCTGGCGAACAGGTGGCTGTCGTGGCGGATCTTGGCCAGCGCGCCCGTGGTGGCCAGCAGGTGCCGGTGGTGGTCCTGGACCCCCTTCAGCAGCACCGTGACGCCCCGGGCTTCGAGCTCTTCGATGGCTTCGCCCAACGCCTTGGCGCCGGTCGCGTCGAGCAGGTGCAGGCGGGACAGCCGCAGGATGACGACGAGGACCCCGTCCGCGGCGGCCGCGATGTCGGTCACGACGCGTTCCGACGCGCCCCAGAACATCGCGCCCTCGAACCGGACCACGGCGATGTGCTCGTCGCCCGGGGTGGCCGGGCCGGGCAGGTCGTCGCGGCGGGCCCGGGCGGCCCGGGCGAGGTGGCGCAGGGCGAAGAACGCGGCGACGAGCAGGCCGATCTCGACGGCGAGGATGAGGTCGGCCGCGACCGTGACGATCGCCGTCACCGCGAAGGTGACCGCGCTGGAGCGGCTCGCACGGACGACTTCGCGGACCGTGGCGAGCGAGACCATGCGGAGGCTGGTGACCAGCAGGACACCGGCGAGCGCGGACAGCGGGATCCGGGAGACGAGCCCGGCGGCGGCGT
This sequence comes from Amycolatopsis sp. NPDC049688, assembly GCF_040674975.1. Lineage (NCBI taxonomy): Bacteria > Bacillati > Actinomycetota > Actinomycetes > Pseudonocardiales > Pseudonocardiaceae > Amycolatopsis > Amycolatopsis sp. NPDC049688. Next base: position 429,367 of record NZ_JBFANY010000001.1, on the reverse strand, counting down.
AGATCACCGCGAGGATCACCAGGGCGTGCACGACGGCGGCGAGCCGGGTGCGCGCCCCCGAACGGACGTTGACCGCGGTGCGGGCGATCGCGCCGGTCGCCGGCATCCCGCCGAACAGCCCGCTCGCGATCGACGCCAGGCCCTGGCCGACCAGCTCCCGATCCGGCCGGGTGGGCCCGACCGGCGGGCCGCCGCGGGTCATCGTCGCGGCCACCCGGGCCGACAGCAGCGACTCGATGGCGGCCAGCGCGGCCACCGCGACGACCGCCCCGGCGAGGTCGTGGACCGCACCGAAGCTGACGGACGGCAGGCTGGGAGCCAGGGTGCCCGGCAGGGCCCCGATGCGGGGAATCGGTGCGTGCGTCACTTCCGCGCCGACGGTCACCGCCGCCACGGCCACCAAGGACGCCGGCAGCCCGCGGTGCAGCCGGGGCAGGACCAGCATGAGCACCGCCACGACCGCGACGGCCGCCACCGCCCAGCCGGTCACTCCCCCGGCGACGGCTTTCACCGCGCCCACAAGGGGATTCAGCCCCGCCGCCGCCGTTGTCCCGACAGCCGCGGGAATCTGCTGGAGGAAGATGATGCAGGCGATGCCGAGGGTGAAGCCTTCGACGACCGGCCAGGGCAGGTAGCCCACCAGCCGCCCCAGCCGCGCCGCACCCGCGACGAGCACGACCGCGCCACCGAGGATCGAGACGAGGGCCACCGACGAGGGGCCGTGGGCGGCCACGATCGGCGCCAGGACGACGGCCATCGCCCCGGTGGGGCCGGACACCTGGACCGGCGAGCCGCCGAACACCGCGGCCACGATCCCGGCCACGACGGCTGTGACGAGCCCGGCCGCCGCGCCGGCACCGGAGCTGATGCCGAACGCCAGCGCGAGGGGCAGCGCGACGACGCCGACGGTGATCCCCGCGAGGAGGTCCGCGCGCACGGCCGGGCCGCGCAGGTCGTAGTCGCCCCGGCCCGGGAGGAACTCGCGCGAGCTCCCGAGGACGCTCACGCCCGGACCGCGACGGCGTCGAGGATGGCCTTCGGGCTGGCGCCGGGCAGCGGCGGCAGCTCCCGTGCGGCCCGCAGCTGCGCGGAGCCCGGACGCAGGCTCGACAGCAGGAAGGCCCGCGCCACCACGAGGAGTTCGGCGACCAGCGGCTCGGCGAGCCAGTACTCGACCGCGTTGCCGGAGCGGGCCGAGGTGACGACGCCGGTCCGGCGCAGCACGGCGAGGTGCTGGGACAGCTGGGACGCCTCGCAGCCGGTCACCTCGAGCAGCCGGGTGACCGGCGCACCCTCCTCCCCGGCGGCGGCCAGCACCTCCAGGACCTGGATCCGGGTCGGGTGGGCCAGGCACTTGAAGAGGTCGGCCTTGATCCGGTAGAGCGGCTCGGTCGTGCGGGATCTCGCGGGCATGAGCACCTCCTGGATTGATGACTCTATCAATCCATCAATCCACGGCGGCGCCGGCCTGCCGGGTCACGCCGTGACTGCTTCGCCCGTGGTCGTCAGCACCGCCGACAGCCGCGCGAGCACTTCGGGGTGCACTCGGTAGTAGACCCAGGTGCCGCGCCGGTCGCCGGTGATCAGCCCGGACTCGCGCAGCACCTTCAGGTGATGGGAGATGGTCGGGCCGGTCAGGTCGAAGGCGTCGGTCAGGTCGCAGACGCACGCCTCCCCGCCGTCGTGGGACGCGATCAGCGACAGCAGCCGCAGCCGGACGGGGTCGGCCATCGCCTTGAACAGGTGCGAAAGCTCGACCGCCTGGTCCTGCGTCAGCGGTTCCCGGGACAGGGGTGCACAGCAGGCGTTCATCGCGACGATCGGCAGCTGTTTTGACATGTGTCTATCTTGACAGGCTTCTAAACAGAGGGCAAGCTGAGCTCCTCGCCTGATTCGATGAACGTCAATTCAAGGAGGACTGATGTCACGGGTACAGCTGGCCTTGCGGGTCGGGGACCTGGCCGGATCGATCGACTTCTACTCGAAACTGTTCGGGGCGGAGCCCGCGAAGCTCCGGCCGGGCTACGCGAACTTCGCGATCGACGAGCCCGCGCTGAAGCTGGTGCTGCTGGAGGGCGAGCCGGGCCAGGAGACGGTGATGGACCACCTCGGCGTCGAGGTCGAGTCGACCGACCAGGTCAACGCGGCCACCCAGCGGCTGACCGGCGAAGGACTCGAGACGCTCACCGAGGACGACACCACGTGCTGCTACGCGGTGCAGGACAAGGTGTGGGTGCACGGGCCGGGCAAGGAGCCGTGGGAGGTCTACACGGTGAAGGCCGACTCGACGACGTTCGGCACCGACAGCGCCGCGCTGGTCACCCCGGCGGCGTGTTGCACGCCGGACGCCGAGACCGGTGCGGCGGCCAAGCCGGAGGGCTGCTGCAGCTGAAGGACCGAGGCCGGTGCGCAATCGAGGGGCGCACCGGCTCCTCATCGGCCGATGCGGGTGCTGCGGCGTTCGATCATGACGACGTCCCGCCACACACCGTGGTGCCGGCCGACGCGTTCGCGGAGACCGATCTCCCGGAACCCGGCGCGGCGGTGCAGTTCGCGGCTGGCGGTGTTCTCGGGGAACACGCCGCTCTGGATCGTCCAGATCCCCGCGTTCTCGGTCGAGGCGATCAGCGCGGCCAGCAGCGCGTGCCCGACTCCGCGGCCCTGCGCCTCCGGGTCGACGTAGACGCTGTGCTCGACGACCCCGGCATACACGCACCGCGAGGACACCGCGGAGACCGCGGCCCAGCCGATGACCGTCCCGGCCGGGTCGACGGCGACCAGCCGGTGTTCCTCGAGGTGGGCGGCGTCCCAGGCTTCCCATCCCGGTGCGGCGGTCTCGAAGCTCGCCTGCCCGGTGTCGAGCCCGGCCTGATAGATCGCGAGCACGTGGTCCGCGTGGCCGGCCGTCATCGCAACGACCTCGACCGCCTTGGTGGCGCGGATGATCGCGGAGTAGAGCTTGTCGCCGGTCTCGTGGGTGAGCCGGATGTCGACGCCGACGAGCCCCGCGCGCTGCAGGAGCGTCCGGTAGCGGTCGGCGGTGAGCGCGCCGCCAAGGCATTCGACCGCACCGGCCCGGGCCGCGCGTTCGGCGTCGGTGAGGCTGTCGTCGGCGAGGATGTCGGTGATGCCGAGGCGGCCGCCGGGCCGCAGGACGCGGGCGATCTCGCCGAACACCGCGGCCTTGTCCGCCGACAGGGCGATCACGCAGTTGGAGATGACGACGTCGACCGAGGCGTCCGGCAGCGGGATCCGCTCGATGGTGCCCTTGAGGAACTCGGCGTTGGTCACGCCGGCCTGCCCGGCGTTCCGGCGGGCGAGGGCGAGCATCTCGTCGGTCATGTCCAGCCCGATGGCCCGCCCGCCGGGTCCGACGCGACGGGCGGAGAGCAGGACGTCCAGCCCGCCACCGGAGCCGAGGTCGAGCACGGTCTCGCCCGGCTTCAGCTCGGCGACGGCCAGCGGATTGCCGCAGCCGAGGCTGGTCGCGGTCACTTCGGCCGGAAGCTCCGCGCCGACGTAATGCACGGCGCCGAGCCGCTCGGCGTCCCCTTCGCCGGCCAGCAGGCCGGTCCCCTCCCCCGCCAGAGCCCGCCGGGCAGCGGTGGCATAGCGGTCCCGGACGGCGTCGCGGTCGGGATTCATCGGGCCTCCTCGTCGATGGCCTGGGCGAACGACCGGACCCCGCGGCCCATGACGACGTCCGCAGCACTCGGAAAGCAGGACACGCACTTTTCGTTGACGCGGTAGAGCCGAGCGGTCCCCCGCGGCTCGACCAGTACGAATCCGGTGTCGGCCAGGACCTTCAGGTGCGCGGAGACGGTGGACTGGCCCACGCTGACCTGCTCGACGATCTCCCCCACCGTCATCGGGCTGCCGGTCTCGGCGAGCAGGTTGAGGATCTGCACCCGCGTCGGATCGGCGAGCGCCCGGAACCACCCGGCGTAGGTCTTGGCAGTGTCCCGGTCGAGCAACGGCGACCCCCTCCATCGTCAATCGACGATAGACGATGGAGGGGGTCGTGAGGAAGGCCGATCAGCTGACGAAACGGACGTCCGCGGCGGGCGTGTAGCCCAGGGTCCCGGTGCTCAGGTACACCCTGAACCAGCCGTTGGAGGCCACGCACAGGGCCGGCCCGGTCATGTGCTGGCCCGCCGTCTTGGTTCGCACGACCGGGTATTCCGTGCCGGGGCCGCTCCGGACGACGGTGTTCCTGATGGCCACGTACGTGCAGTCGGCCGTCACCCCGTCACCAGACAGCACGGCGGCGGGCGCCGCCGGTGCGGCCTGCGCGGTGGCGGCGGCGCTGAACGCCAGCACCACTGCCAGGCCCGCGACGCCCAGCCCTCGCCGGACGACATTGCTGTGGTAACTCGTAGTTTCCACGATGGTCCCTCTCGTTCGGTTCCGCAGGTGAGGCACGCGCTTGCGCGCTCACCTCTCACCCCGGGGAGTTTCGGGACCTTCCTCGTCCAGCGGTGGCGGCATGTCCGCCATCCTGCGAATCCTGTCTCCGGTCATCCCGTAGTGGCCGAGGAACGCTTGGCGCAGCGTTTCCGCGGACCGGAACCCGCAGCGCCGGGCGATCGTGGCCAGGGACAGTTCGCTGCCCCGGGCCAGGTGCGCCGCGGCTTCGGTCCGGGCCACCCGTACCGCGCGCGCCGGGGTGACACCCCATTGACCGGTGAAGAGGCGGGTGAGGTGCCGGGTGCTGATGCCGGCCCGTGCCGCCAGCGCCCGCGGGCTGAGGTCGTCGGCGAGGTGGGTGGCGATGTACCCCGCGAGGTCCCGCACGATCCGATCCCCCGGCGGCGGCGCCAGGAACGTGCTGATCTGCGCCTGGTTGGCCGGCCGGTGCAGGTAGGTGACCAGCTCCCGGGCGACCTCACGGGCCAGCGTGGGACCGTGGTCGTCCTCGACCAGCGCCAGCGCGAGGTCCAGCGCGCTGGTGACGCCGGCGGAGGTGTAGACGTTGCCGTCGCGCACGTAGATCGGGGCCGGGTCCACGGTGACGGCCGGGAACACCGAGGCCATCAGGTCGCTGTAGCCCCAGTGGGTCGTGACCCGGCGGCCGTCGAGCAGTCCGGCCGCGGCCAGCACGAAGGCACCGGTGCACACCGAGGCGATCCGCCTACTGCGGGGAGCCAGCCGCCGCACCTGCGTGAGCAGCCGGTCATCGGTCATCGCGGTCTCCGTGCCGTGCCCGCCGACGACCAGCAAGGTGTCGATCCGGCCGGTCACGGACGCGAGACGCCGGCCGCCGGCGAGGCCGATGCCGGACGAGCTGCGCACCGGTTTCCCGGTCACCGAAGCGAGTTCGATCCCGTACGGCGGACTCGCCCGGTATTCGTTCGCGATCTCGAAGGTCGCGCTCGCGCAGGCGACATCGAGGATCTGCGCATCGTCGTAAGCGACCACCAGCACCCGGCGAGCCGCCGCGTTTCGGGCCACTCGAACCGCCACCCCCCGTTGTGGACCGAGTCCAGGTTACGCGGAGCGCGAGCAGCCCGACCGCGACCGGCGACCGCGTTCCGGCGGCCTGCGGTCAACCACGGGCCGAGGACCGGAGTCCGTCCAGCAGCAGGTTCAGCAGGCGGTCCGCCGTCGCTTCCCGCCCGGGCGAACCGGCCACGGTGAAGATGCCGATCAGCGCGGCAGCGATGTCTTCGGCCGGGACGTCGGCGCGGAGTTCCCCGCTCGCGCGGCCGGCTTCGAGGATGGCCTCGACGGCGGCGAGCAGCTCGGTCCGGGTGTCGGCGTGGGCGATCTCCCCCGATTCGACCATCGCGAGCAGCGTGTCGAGCATCCCGTTCTTGGTGGCGATCCACTCCCCGAACAGGTCCATCCAGCGCCGCAGCGCGGTGGGCGGGTCGAGCCGGGCGAGCAGCTCACGGGCCCCCGTGGTGAGCCGCGAGACCTGGTCCCGGTAAACCGCGTCGACCAGCGACTCGCGGGTCGGGAAATGCCGGTAGAGCGTGGCGATCCCGACCCCGGCTTCGTGGGCGATCGCCCGCATCGACGGCTCGTCCCCGGCCGAGGCGAACATGCGGGTCGCCACGTCGAGCAGCTGCCGGCGGTTGCGGGTCGCGTCCGACCGCGGGCCACGGGTCCTGGGGGCAGCCAAAACGGATCACGCTCCACTTATGCTAGGTTGGGTCACGTTAACCGAAGCGTAGTCCGTTTAAGGTTCAGGAGGCGGATGGGCATGGGAAATTCGACGGTCACCACGAGCCGGGTGGTCCGGTTCGAGTCGTTCGGCGGACCGGAGGAGTTGCAGATCTGCGAGGTACCGGTGCCGCAGGCCGGCCCGGGACAGATCCGGGTGCGGGTCACCGCGGCCGGCCTCAACCCGATGGACTGGTTCATGACCTCCGACGCGGAGACCGCCGCGCGCTTCGGCTTGAGCCTCCCGTGCGGGTTCGGCACCGACTACGCCGGGGTCGTGGACCAGGTCGGGGCCGGGGTGAGCGGATTCGCGGCCGGCGACCGGGTGTTCGGCGGCGCCCTGTCCCGCGCGGTCGCCGACCACGTCCTCGTGGACGTGGCGGGGACCATCGCGGCGGGCGGCGAGGCGCACCGCACCCCGGACGGCGTCGACGACCGCACCGCCGCCACCCTGGCCATCGCGGGCTGCACGGCGGCCGCGGCGCTCGCCGTGGTGGAGCCGGGTCCGGGCGACACGGTGCTCATCGGCGGCGCGGGAGGCGGGGTCGGCGTGTTCGCCGTCCAGCTCGCCCGTCTCGCGGGCGCGCGGGTGATCGGGACGGGCTCGGCCACCTCGGCCGGCGCCCTGCGCGCCCTGGGGGCCGAGCCGGTGACCTACGGCGACGGCCTGGCCGGCCGGGTCCGCGCGCTGGCCCCCGGCGGCGTCACCGCGGCCGTGGACCTGCACGGCGCGGACGCGGCGCAGGCCGCCCGCGAACTCGGCGTACCCGACGAGCGCATCACCGCCATCGCCGCCCGGATCGACGGGATCAGGCCGGCGAACGGCGCGGACGCGGCCCCGCAGGCGGTTGAGGAGATCGCCGGCCTGGTGGCGGCGGGCCGGCTCCGGGTACCGATCGCGGCGAGCTTCCCGGTCGAGCAGATCCGCGCCGCGGTGGAACTCCAGGCGGGACGCCACGTGCACGGGAAGGTCGTCATAGACCTTTAGTCGCCGGGGCCGTGACGCCTCGGCAACGCCCGGATCGCGCCGCCGCGACGGGGTGACCGGCATCCTGCGCTCCAATGTGGCGTTGGTTGCGTCTGACGCACCCAATGTGGCGTTCGGTGCGTCTGACGCACCGAACGCCACATTGGGGCGCTCACTCGGCAACCCGAGCTGACCAGTGAAGGCACCGGATGCCCCCGCTCCTGAAGGTCCGCGCTCCGCGACCGGCCGCCCCCGCGGCGTTGCCTGCGGCCGGGGTACGCGGCCCGGGAGCCCCCGCCGCGGCGGGCCCGGCCGCATCGGACGTGGTCCACGCCCGTGCGCTGCTGGGCAACGCCGCGGTGACCGCGGCGACGGGTGGCCTGCCGAACACCCCCGAGCCGCGGCTGTCCCCGTGGACCGCACAGCTGATGCTGGCCGGCCAGAACCTCGTGGGCAACCAGGCCGTCGCGAACCAAGCCATGGCGCTGGCCCCGGCCCGGCCCACGCCTGCGCCTGAGAAGCCCCCGCCCGCCAAGCCGGCCACCCGCAGGACCGAGGCGCAGCCCGCGCCGGCCCCGGACGAGAAGGACCTGGCGGCAGGCAAGACGACCGGAGAACGCCCGGAGCGGGGTGCCAAGCCGGAGAAGGGCGCCGGCTCCCGCTCACCCGCAGCCGATCCGAAGTTCCAGGCCCTGAAGAAGGACGTCGACACCAAGAAAAGGACCATCGGCACGAGCCATCCGCCGGCGGCCGCGGAAGCGGGTGCGGCCCAGGACGCCGCCCAGGCCCCGGCGGACGACCAGGAGGCCCGGGGCAAGGCGGCGCACGCCGAGGACATGGCCGCCGCCCAGCCGAAGGAGTTCGACAAGCAGGCGTTCATCCAGGCGGTCAGGAAAGCCGTCGCCGACAAGGCCCCGAAGAACCTCGACGAGGCGGACAAGTTCGGTGAGTCGGGCAAGGCCGAAGAGGTCAAGACCGAGGTCCAGGGCAAGGTCGGCGCGGGCAAGGACGCCTCGGCGCAGGAGATCGCCGAAACGACGGCGGCACCACCGCAACCGGCTCCGGACGCCAAGCGGGTCATCCCCATGGCCGCGGACCGCGTGCCGGGCAAACCGGGCACCCCGGACCCCACCCGGGCGGCCCCGGACCGGCTGCCCCCGTCGGCCACGGACCTGTCGGCGGGCCCGGACCAGGTCGACCGGCAGATGGCCCAGGCCCAGGTCACCGACCAGCAGCTGGCGTTCAAGAACTCCCGGGAACCGCAGTTCGACAAGGCGGTCAACGAGAAGAAGGCGATGGAGGCGCACTCGGAGGCCGCCCCGAAGAAGCTGCGTGCCGCCGAGGACGGCGAGCTCGACCAGGTCAAGAGCACGGCCGCCGCCCGCGGGTCCGCCGCGATGGCGGGCATCCACGCGACCCGCGTGGCCACCGGCCGGCAGGTCGGCACCGGCAAACAAGGCGCGAAGAAGACCGACGAGGACAAGCGGAAGGAGGTCACCGACCTCCTGCAGCAGGTCTTCGACCGGACCAAGTGCGACGTCGAGAAGATCCTGACCGACCTGGACAAGAAGGTCGACGACCAATTCACGACGCAGGAGAAGCGGGCGCGGGACCGCTTCACCCGCGAGCACGAAGAGGGCATGCAGCGGTACAAGGACGAGCGCTACGGCGGCGCGTTCGGCTGGGCCCGCTGGACCCGGGACCTGTTCGCGGGCCTGCCCGAGGAAGCCAACCGCATCTACGAACGCGCGCGGGACACCTACCTCGCGGCGATGGACCAGCTCATCACCGACATCGCCGGCACCGTCGAGGCCGAGCTGAAACGCGCCAAGGACCGCATTTCCGCCGGCCGCAACGAACTGAAGGCCGCGGTCGACAAGCTCCCGGCCGACCTGAAGGCGATCGGCCGCGAAGCAGCCTCGGATTTCGAGGGCAAGTTCGACGAACTGAAGGACACGGTCGACGACAAGGGCACCGAACTCGTCGACACCCTGGCCACCCGGTACACCGACGCGGTCAAGTCGGTGGACGCGGAAATCGCCGCCGAGAAGGAGAAGAACCGGGGCCTGGTGGCCAAGGCCGCCGACGCGATCGGCGGCGCCATCGAGGCCATCGCCGAACTGGGCCGGATGCTGATGGGCGTCCTCCGCAAGGCGGTGGCGGCCGTCGGCGCCATCCTGAAGGATCCGGTCGGCTTCCTGGGCAACCTGGTCACCGGCGTCGGGGGCGGCCTGAAGCTGTTCATGAAGAACGCGGGCCGCCACCTGGAGGCCGGCGTGCTGGCGTGGCTACTGGGCACCGGCGCGACGATCGGCCTGCAGCTGCCCAGGACGTTCGACATCCTCGGCATCGTGAGCCTGATCGCCACCGTCCTCGGGCTGTCCTGGCCGAACCTCCGCGCCCGCCTGGCCCGCAAGGTCCCCCACCAGGCCCTGGTCGCGGCGGAAACCGCCGTGCCCTTGGTCGCCGAAGTCAAACGCCGGGGCGTGGCCGGGATGTGGGACGACCTGAAGACCCGCGTCGGCGACCTGAAGAAGGACCTGATCGGCCACCTGGTCTCCTTCCTGCTCCCCACGATCGTCATCGCCGGCATCACCTGGATCGTGTCCCTGTTCAACCCCGCGTCGGCGTTCATCCGCGCCTGCAAGATGATCATCGACATCATCCGCTTCATCGTCACCAACGCCCGCCAGATCGTCGACTTCGTCAACGCCGTCCTCGACGCGGTCCTGGCCATCGCCCGGGGCGGCACCGGCGGCGTCCCCGCACTGGTGGAACGCGCCCTGGCCCGCGCGATCCCGGTCCTCATCGGCGCACTGGCGGCTCTGCTGGGCATCGGCGGCATCGCCGGCAAGGTCAAGGAGGCCTTCCAGAAGCTCGCCCGTCCGGTGAACCGGGCCATCGACTGGGTCATCGACAAGATCGTCGGCCTGATCAAGAAACTCTGGTCCAAGCTCAAGTCCCGGCGCGCCCGGCCGTCGCGCCACGGGAAGCCACGCCGGCCACGGCGGCCGGGCCGGCCCAAGGACCGGGTGAGCCGCCGGGACAACACTCCGGACGGCCGGCGGAAGCGGTTGCACGCCGCGGTCGCCGCCGGGGTCCGTGCGGTCAACCGGCTGCGCGGGCGCACGGTCGCGCGCCGGCTGATCGAACCCCTGCTGACCGTGATCCGCCTCCGGTACGGCCTGTCCGTGCTCCAGCCGGTGGAACAGGGCGGCCGATGGGCGGTCCACGGCGTGATCAACCCGGAGCTGACCGGGCCGACCGCGAAGGGCGCCGACGGCGGCGACAACCCGAACTTCGCAGCGGACGCGAAGAGGTTCGAAGAGGTGCTGGGCTCGAAGGCGGCCGTGCACCCGAACGCGACCTCCGCGCTGGCGGGCATGGCCGCGAAGGCGAAGAAGTACCTCATCGAGGCGGCCGGTAGCTGGGACTACGCGAACTCGGCGCTGCACGTGCTGATCACGAAGATCGCGTCCGCGAACGTCGAGCTGGCGACCCGGGCCGGCTCGGTGGTCGACCTCGAGGCCGTGCAGGCGGAGGCGGACGAGGCCGCGCGGCAGGCGATGCTGATGAAGCCGGTCATGGCGGTCTTCGACGAGGGCGCGCTGTCCGAGCGCTTCACCCACGTCATCAGCTTCTACAGCAACGTGCTGGGCCCCGATCTCCTCGATCCGAGGCGGTTCCGGGAGCAGGTGACCGGCTGGATCGTCGCGGTGGACCTGGATCTGGACCGGCTGAGGATTCTGGCGAAGGCCGTTCGGAGACCCGGACGACGCAGCCTCCGGGGCGCGATGGGCACCGTGCCGAGGGGATCCGACGTCGAGTTCCAGGGACGGGCGAGAATCAGCCGGGATCGGAGCGAGAGCAGGGCGATCGACCTGCGGGCCGGCGAGCTCGGCCTGCCGATGACCGAACGCGAGGTGGCGCAGCAGCGGTCGCTCCAGGCGGATTGGGACCCGGAGCTGCACACCCTGAAGTGGGAAGCCGGCTCCAAGGAGTGGCGGATCAGGGAGGAGGGCGAGTTCAAGATGAACCGGGTGCGGGGCCGCAAGGCACAGGAGTGGGCGCGGCGCATGCAGGAGCTCGGCATCCCGCTCGCCGCCGGCCCGTCGGGAACCACCAACGTTATGATGAACGTGGCGGTGGTGTTCCGGGCCGACCGGTACGACGCCAGGCTCGCCTGCATCGGCTTCCTGCTCGGCTACCGGCACCACTCCCTGGTCGAGGTGCTGGCCGCCGCGGAGCCGTTCGGCTGCTCGTACACGAAGGGCCGGAAGATGTACCGGCACATCAAGCCGATCGACGAACAGACCTTGCGCGCCTACGGCGGCGGCAAGTTCCCCGACGAGCCGGCCGCCCCGGGGAAGGACGGCGCCCCGTGACGAGGCGGTGCCGCCCCTACCCGCAGCTGGTCGGTGCGGACTGCTGGCTGCCCGTCGAAGCCTTCGAATTCGGCTGGGCCACCGCGGTCGGCTGCAACAACCTGCGCTGCCCGGACTGCGGGGAGGCGGTGCGGTGGGACGGGCAGCCGGGCCGCACGGTTCGCCGCTACTGGTGTGCCTGCCAGGAACACCTGGAGACCTGGACCTACTGGATCGGCGGGGAGCCGGAGGACCTGTACCCGGAAAAGCTCGCCTGGTACTGCGACGGTCACCCGGACCTGAAGCTGCCGGCGGTTCTCGACGGCGTGACGCTGGATCCCGGGACCGGCTGGGGCGCGGTCGCCGCCGCCGCGATGCTGGAGGAGCCGTTCCACCCGCCCCGCATCGACATCCGCCAGGCGTGGCTGGTCCGGCTGTACCACCTGCTCCCCCGCGACCGGGCGAAATTGAGCACGGCGATCGCCGACTTGATGTACGCCACCGATCCACGCCTGGTCGTGGGCGCTCTCGAGTTCTTCACCACCGAACGGAAGGCGCCCGGCGCGGAACGCATCACCGACGTGGTGACCACGCGCCGGGACTGGCTGGCGGCGGCCCACGACCCGCGCACGCCGTCCGTGCCGCTGCTCGACGACGCGGTGCTCCTGCTGCACACCCGGCTCCTGGACACCGGCCGAGCGACCGACCGGCCGGCGCTGGCCCTGGCCAAGGAGCTGGCGCTGTCGGGCATCGGCCCGCACGAAACCGCGGCGACGCTCCTCGACCACGACCGGAAGTGGCTCTGGGCCAACGCACGCTCGCTGATCCACGCGAACCCGGACTGGGCGGCCGACCTCGCCTACCTGGCCACGCAGCAACGCGCCTCGATGCGGCCCCGGCTGCTGCGCGACCTCGCCGCCGCCGCCCCGGACGCGACCCGCAAAGCGGTCACCGAACGCATCCCCGAGCCGGAACGGCAGCGGCTCCTCAAGCTGCTTCACGAGGCCGATGCGGAAGGCGGCCCGGACGAACCCGGCTGACCAGGCTCCCCGGTGAGCGAGGTCGACCGGCGGCCCGCCGCTCGGCATGGCCGTCCGCGGCCCGCAACTGTCCACTTCGGACGCCGCCGTCGCCGGCTTCCGGGCCGCCGCCGGACGCGGGCCTCTGCGCAGCGAACTCGCCGAACCACCGGCCCCGGACAGCGAGCTGCTGCCACGCCTCGGGGACGAACCCGTCAGCGCCCGTCGTTGAGTTCGCCGATGCTGCGGCGCACGGCGAGGCGCAGGGCCGGCTCGCGGGTGTCGGCGGCACTGGCCGTCGCCGCGTGGGGGCCGGTGACCGGGCCGGCCACCGGGAAGACGCGGTCCTCGCCCGGCAGGGGCACGCCCGGGCAGGTGACCGAGCCCGGGCGGGAATTCGCCGTCAGGAAGACGTTGACCATGCCGTCGACGCACGGGTTGCCGCCCAGGGCGTACTGGCCGTGGAACGCGGCGTCGTCGACCGACACCAGCGGGACCCCGGCGGCGCGGACCGCCGAACGTGCTTGCTCGTACCCGGTTTGCGGGTCGAACTCGCCCTGGACCACCAGCACGTGGGCCGCCGCTTCGGGCGGGAGGCCGGTCAGGGCCTGCCGGGGGCGGTCGGACCAGAACCCGCACGGCTCGGTCAGCCCGTAGGCCCAGCCGAAGATCGGGTACTGCGGGCCCTGCCGGTCGGACAGCCGCTTGTACCAGCCGGCGGTCCTGGTCGGCTGGTCGCCGCAGGCCACCGCGTAGCGCGTCCCGGAAACCTTGCGGTAGTCCGGTTCCGCCGCCGCCAACCCGGCGGCGACGTCGGTGCCGGTCAGCTGGGCCAGCCGCTTGCCGAACACGGCCGTCGACCACGTGTCCAGCGGCCCGGCGAGCGCGGCCGGGGCCTGGACGGGCTTGCCGTCGAGTTGCCCGGCCCCGGCGACGAGGACCGCGGCGTCGAGGAGCCACCGGATCTCGTGGCCGTTGCCGACGAACAGGGCGTCGAACTGGTCCGGCGCCACGCCGAACCCGGCGTAGAAGGCGCGCAGCCGCTCGATCTTCTGCTTCACCTCGGCGGGGGACGCGCCGAGCTGGGCGGGGAACTGCCGGGCCAGCCACGGCACGAAGACCTCGTCGGTCTGCCGCTGGCCGATCTTCGGGAACGCCTCGAAGTCGGCCTGCAGCCGGCCTTCGAAGTCGACGCTGGAGTCGAGCACCACCTTGCCCGCGCGGGCCGGGAACAACGACGCGTACTTGGCGCCGAGCCAGGTGCCGTAGGAGTACCCGAGATAGTTGAGCTTTTCGTCGCCGAGCAGCGTCCGGATCAGGTCCATGTCGTGCGCGGTCTGCCACGTCGTGACGAACGGTGCGACCGCGTCGCTCTGGCACGCCTCCGCGATCGCCCGCGGTGTCTTCTGGTGTTCGGCGATGCTCGCCGCCGAGCGGTCGCGCGCGTCGAGCGGCCCCTGCGGCAGCCGTCCCACCGGTACCTGGCAGACGAACCCGGCGTCGGCGGTCCCTTCGTGCCCGGTGCCGCGCGGGTCCATGCCGATGAAGTCGTACCGCTCGTTCACACTCGGCTCGAGGCCCGCCAGCGCACCGGCAAGGGAACTGCCCTGCCCGCCGGGACCACCCGGGTTCACCAGCAGCGCGCCGAGCCGTTCGCCCGTCGCCGCGACGCGGCTGATGGACACGCTCAGGTCCACCCCGGAATCCGGGTGCGCCCAGTCCCGCGGCACGGTGATCACGGCGCATTCGGCCGGCTTCGCCCCGTCGGCCACGGGGAACGGGCAGGCCCCCCAGGCCACCTGCTGGCCGGTGTAGCGGTCCGGAGTGGCCGCGGCGGCGGTTCCCGCCGGAAGCACCGGGACCGCGAGCAGCACGGCGGTGACCAGAAACCGGCTCGCTGTCTTGTTTTTCACGTGACGCCCCTCGTCCGGGTGAATGATCACCCGGAGTATGGCGCGCATTCCCGGCGCCGGGATCAACCAAAAGTACGAGGACCGGCCCGCACCACGAGGGTTCGCGCCACCAGGTCACCGATCCGCTGCCGGCGCCGGGAGACCACGATGCTGACGACGGCCACCAGCCCGAACAGCAGGCCGTCGACCGTCATCAGCAGCCACCGGAAGACGTAGGCGCGCGCTTTCGGTGGCCCGCCGCGCAGGGTTTCCACCCGCAGGCCCATGACCAGCATGCCCGGGGTGACTCCGCCCCGGCGCAGGGGAATCCAGATGTGGATCAGGGCGTCACAGGCGTAGTTGACGGCGAAGAACGTGATCGCCGGGCCCCACAGGATCGCCTTCGGCGGCACCCATCCCCACTGCAGCAACGGAATGAGGACGAGACCGGCCGCGAGCGCGGCGAACACCCCCAAGCCGGCGGCGAGCGCCTGGTCCAGCACCGCCTGCACCACCCGGCGTCCCGCCATCCGCAGCCGCTCCGGCCCTTCTCGCCGCCCGGCCGGGATGGTCACCGCGCTGACCGCACACTGGGCGAGTCTTGCACACCGGTCAACCCAGCAACCCCCGCTGCCACGCCCAGACGGCGATCTCCGTGCGGTTCCGGAGTTCGAGCTTGCGCTGCACGCTCGCCAGGTGCGTCTTGACCGTCGAGAGGGAGACGCGGAGGTCGTCGGCGATCTCCGCGTTGGTCCGGCCGCGGGCGACCGCGAGCACCACATCGGACTCGCGGTCGGTCAGCAGGCCCGGTGTCCCCTGCGCGCGCTGCCGCGCCTTTTCGGTGAACCGGGCCAGCAGGCGCACGGTCACCGACGGCGACACCATCGCCTCCCCGTGGGCCGCCGCGCGGACCGCGTCCACCAGCAGCTGCGGGCCGGCGTCCTTGAGCAGGAACCCGCTGGCGCCGCCGAGCAGGGCGGCGTAGACGTTCTCGTCCGCGTCGTAGGTCGTCACCACCACCACGCGCAGCGGTTGCGCGACCGCCGGCCCGGCCAGCAGTTCGGTGGCCCGCAGGCCGTCCACGCCGGGCATCCGGATGTCCATCAGCGTGACGTCCGGCCGCAGCTGCCGCGCCAGCCGGACCGCGGTCTCCCCGTCGGCGGCTTCGGCGATCACCTCGATGTCCGGCGCGGCGTCCAGCACCAGCCGGAATCCGGTGCGCACCAGCACCTGGTCGTCGGCGACGAGCACCCGGATGGTCATCAGAGCCCCCTCGGCAAGGCGTCGAAGGGCGCGTCCTCGCCGGCGAGCGGGAGCCGCGCCGTGACCGTCCAGCGCGCCCCGGGTGCCGGCCCCGCGGTCAGGCTGCCGCCGAGCATGGCCAGCCGTTCGGTCATGCCGATGATCCCGAACCCGCCGGCTGCGGCCCGGGCGGGCGCGGCGACACCGTCGTTGCTCACCTCGAGCACCAGGTCGTCGGCCTCGACGCGGGCGGAGACGATCACTTCGGTCGCGGCCGGCGCGTGCCGGCGGGCGTTGGCCAGCGCTTCGGTCACGACGCGGTGGACGGTCGTGGTCACCTGCGCCGGCGCCGGCAGCTGGTCCAGTTCCTCGGCGACGTCCACGCGGGCGGCGGAGCCGGCGGCCGCGCGCACCGCGTCGCCGAGCACGGCGCCGGACAGCAGGGGCACGTCCCGGGTGTCCCGCAGCATCCCGACCAGCCGGCGCGCGGCGGCCAGTGCCGCGCCGCCGGCTTCCTCGATCTCGCGGTAGACCGCCGCGTGCCCGCCGACGTCCGCGTTCGCTTCGGCGATCGCCCGGGCGGCCTGCACGCGGACGACGATCCCGCTGACGTGGTGGGACACCAGGTCGTGCAGTTCCCTGGCCAGCTGCAGGCGTTCCTGGCTGCGGACCCGGTCCAGCGCGTCGCGCTGCCTGCCGTCCGCCGCGCGCAGGATCAGCCCGACCCCGAGGCAGGCCCCCCAGTACGCCGCGGCCGCCACCGCCAGCAACGTCTCCGGTTCGCCGGCGCCGTAGCGGAGCAGGGGCGCGGCGATCATCACCGCACCGAGGGCCGGCGCCAGCGCGGCCGCGTGCTTCGGTTCGAGCTTGCGGCCGGCCGTGGCGGTGAGCAGCCCGGCGGCGACGATCTCGGCGACCGGCGGCTGGCTCCACGTGTGGGCAGTCACCGCCACGACCGTGCTGATCGCCGACAGCGCGACGACGACGCTTCCCAGCACGCCTACGTGGCGGGGGAAGCGCCGCCGCAGCACGGCCAGCACCGGGATCGCCGTCCCTGTGGAAGCCAGTGATCCGGTCAGCGGCGCGGCCCAGCCTCGGCCGGCGCCGGGTACGCGCAGCACCAGCACCACGTCGGCGACAATCGCCGCGGCCAGCACGGCGAGCTCGGTGCCGAGCATGCCGCGCCGGGCCCGGGCCCCCGCTCTGCGCATGGCCGTCATGATCCCGCGCCCCGGCTCAGCCCGCGCGCCGGACCCCGGCGACGTAGCGGTTGGACGGCGGCAGGTAGCTGAGCACCGTCGCGACGACGGCCACCCCGCAGCTCAGGTAGCCCGCCCACGACGGTTCGGTGGTGAGCAGCGAAGCCGCCTGCAGCAGGGTGAAGACGGTCAGCGTGACGCGGGCCCAGTTGCGGCCGGCCTTGAGCTTGAACGACAGCCACAGGTAGACGAGCGCGATGACCACGGCGATGGCGACCGGCACGGCCTGCGCGAACAGGGTGAGCCGGTCGAGCTGGTCCTGCGCCAGCGCGGGGTTCGCCCGCCGCAGCGCCGCCGCGATTTCGTCGCGCGCGCTCAGGACGAGCAGCCCGCCGGCGATGGCGGACACCGTGGACACCAGGAAGCCGAAGAAGGCGGCGATGATCGTGCTGGGCGGGTTCTCCCGCGCGGTTTCGGTAGTCATACCGGGAAGTTAGGACTCGCCGCGCCCCGGCACCGGTTGAGGCGAGCCCGTCTCGTACTTTCGGCCGAGGCGGCAATCCGTTCGCTCGGGGTGTGGCGAGGAGCCGGTCGCCCCCGTCCAGAGGCCGGCCTGGTGATCGACGACGTGCCCAGCACGAACCGGTGGCGTGCGCTACCTGGAGGTCCGCGTCCACCCGGAACGCATCCTCGCCATCGGCGTCGACTACGGCCCCTCCCTTTCCGGCGATACCTGCGATCGCAGCGACCTGTGGTCACGGAATCCGGCCTCGGGCCGGGGGCGGCCGAGGTAGCCTGACGCCCCGTGGCCCCGATCGAGGGAGAGGCCGGTGGACGTTTCCTCAGCGGTTCCCGAGGAGCTGCGCCCGGTGGTGGCGACGTCGTCCGGAACGGTGCGGCTGGTGTTCGTGCCGCGCGTCACGCGCCTGCTGACCAAGACGTGGGCCGGCAGCCTCGCCGTCCCGTTCGCGGTGGCCGGCCCGCTGCTCGTCTTCGTGGTCCTGCCCGTGGTCGCCGTCCTCTTCGGATGGGCTGCGATGTGGCACACCGCCCTGGTGCTCGGCGGTGTCCTCGCGGTCCTCGGTCTGGTGCTGTCGGTCATGATGCCGTGGAGCCTGCGTTCCGGCGCACGGTGGGTCGAGCTGAACCCGGCGGAGAACCCGGCGCGGGTGCTCGTCAAACGGCTGTCCGGGGCGACGCGGACCAGTGCGTTGCGGTCGATCGCCGTCGTCGAACACGTGAAGCTCGCCGAACCCGCCGGTGTCGAACTGGAGGTGCGCACGACGGACGAGACCGTCCGGGGCGCCGAGCGGCTCGAGGTGGACGCCCGGACCCTGGCGGAGTGGCTGAGCAGCCTGCCGGGCGTCGAGGTCGAACGCCGGCAGGTCGTCGACCGGGTGAATCCGACCCGCGACCGCTGGTGGCGGCGCCGGCAGGTGGCGGCGGTGTGGGACGTACCCGCCGACGCCGTACCCGTGATCGCGGACGAACTCGGGGTGCGCTGTGACGTCTTCGTCCCCCGCGCCGCCGCCAGGCAAGGGAACGTCCGGGCGATCGACGTCTACGACCCGGACGACGTCCAGGAGATCACCGGCCAGCTCTCCGGCGAAACCGTCGCGGCGTTCATGCTGCGCCGGCTGACGAGCTTCACGCGTGAAGCGAGGCTGCCCGCCGGCGACGACCCGCTGCTCCACCTCGTCAAGGACACCGGACTCGCCGGGCGGTACCGCACGGCGCTGCAGCACCTTCGCGATCCCGGCCCGGAAACCCACCCCGCCGTCACTTTCGCGCAGTACTCGCTGTGCCAGGCAGTACGCGGCGAGCCCGTTCCGGCGGCCGGGCCGGCGCGATGGACACCACCGCCCGACTTCGACGCGGTCCTCGCCACCTCGATGGCCGCCCCGTTCCCCAGACCGACCCGGTACGCCTGAACGAACCCCTCCTCCGACCCACCCCGCCAGGCGGCGGCTCAGCCGAGGTCGTCGCGTGGTCGATCCAGGTGCCCACGGAGCACAGCTCCACATTCCGTCGCCGACGCCCCGGACAGCGTCAGCGGCGGGCCCCGGGCCGGGTCAGCAGGTGCGTCAGCGGCTTGGCGCCCATCCCGTGCAGGACCACGCTGCCCAGGACGCAGACCACGGTGATGACCAGGATCGTGTCCGCCGCCGGCCCCTCGGGCAGCTTGTTGAACGCCAGGAGCCCGAACACGATCGTGGTCGTGCCCCGCGGGCCCAGCGCGCCGACGAGCAGGCGTTCCCGTCCGGCCAGCTTCGACCCGGCCAGCGAAAGGAGCACCGGGACCACGCGGACCACCGTGAGCACCGCGGCGCAGAACAGGACGACCTGCCACGAAACGCCCAGGGAGAACGCGAGGATGGCCGCGATGCCGACGACGAACCACATGGTGGTGGTCAGCAGGGTGGTCACGTCCTCCAGCAGGTGCAGGTCCTTGCCCAGGGCGTCGGCCCGGACCTCCGCGCGGTCGGCCCGGCCGTCGCGGACCCGGCGGGCCTTGAGCAGCCGGTGCAGGTAGCGGAAGGCGGTGCCGCAGACGAAGGAGGCAACGAAGCCGTTGCCGTCGACGGCGACGGTCGCGGCGTAGGTCAGCAGCGGCGCCAGCAGCACGACGATGCGCCCGGACTGGGCCGTCACCCACCCGGCGTGGTGGGCCCGGTCCAGCAGCCAGGCGAGGAGGCTGCCGATGACAACCCCGGCAACCAGGGCTTTGGCGGCGAAGGGCAGCGCAGTGGCGAGCGCGTCGATCGGTGTCCGCTGCTGGCTGTGGTCGCCGGCCAGGATCAGCGCGAAGAGGAACAGGGGTGACACGATCCCGTCGTTGTAGCCGCTTTCCACGTTCAGCACGCTGCGGACCCGCATCGACAAGGCGCGGTCGCGCACCAGCTGCTCCGCCGGCGCGAAGTCGGTCGGCATGGTGACGCCGGCGATGAGCAGCAGCACCGCCCACGGCAGGTCCGGGAACAGCAGCCAGCCCAGCAGCGCCGCCAGCGCGAGGCTCACCGGAAGGGCGACGAACAGCACCCTGGCCACCAGGCCGGGGTAACCGCCCCACAGCCGTCCGCCGCGCACTTCGGTGGCGTCGACGAACAGCAGCACCGCGAGGATGATCTCCGCGACGTGCTGCACGGCCTCGGTGTTCAGCACGGCCGCGATGGAGTCCTCGTACAGCAGGCCGACGAGGACCCCGGCCAGCACCATCACCACCGGCGCACCCAGGTTCCACCGGTCGAGCCGGGCCGCCGCCAGCGCCCGGACGACCATGGCGAAAGCGGCGGCGAGGAGCAGCAGGTTCATGCGCTCATTCTCGCGGACGGTCCTAAAAGGAGCGAACCCGGCTCAGCCGTTCGCACGAACTGTCCTTTGTGCTCACTGGCGTAGGACTGACCGCCACCGGGACGATCGGCGCGGTCTCCGCGAGCATGTCCCTGGCGACCGCCGCGGGAGCGATCGCGTTCAGCCGCCTGGCCGGCAGGACACCCCGGGTGCTGCTGCCCGTCGAGTTCGGTCTCGCCGCCGCGATCGCCGCCGGTCTGACCGCGTTCCTGCTGTGGCGCAACGACCAGCCGCTCAACGTCACCGAAGGCTGGCGGCCACCTCGACCGGGATCGAGGTGGCCGCCCGGCTCCGGGCTACCTCTCGGCCGACAGCTGGAACTCCACGCCGCCGAGGTCCTCGTCACCGCTGGACTGCGACACGCGGAACACGAAGTCCGTGCCCGCCGCCGCGTCCGTCGCGGTGAACGTCACCGCCGTCTCCAAGCGCTCCTTCGGCTGGATCACCAGCCCCTGCAGGACCGCCTGCTGGCCGCCGGTGATCTCGACCTGCGTCTCCCCCACCTGACGCACGCCGATGCCCTTCTGGCCGCTCGCTCGCCAGCGCTCGGCCAGCACCTTGCCGAGGTCGACGACCACCTTGCCGGGGCCGCCCGCGAACGGCTTGCCGGGCTGGGTGAACAGCAGGTCGGTGGGGGTGGCCCGCTCGAGGACCGGGTTGCCGAGGGTGAACGGGTGCGTCACCGGCGTGCCGGGCTTCAGCTTGACCGTGTCCACGTTGCGCCACGCGATGTTGTTGTTGTACCGCGTGTTGACCAGCGTGTTCGAGCCGGTCAGCTCCGGGTAGGTCATCGGGTCGGTCGCCGAGATCCACCGGGCGAGCAGGCAGAAGTGGCCCGGTCCCGGCACCGAGGTCCACGGGATCGTCACCTGGGTGGTGCCCGCCGGCACGGTCACCGTGGGCGAGGAGCCGATCGGGGTCCAGTCCATCGGCCACAGCGCCGCCCCGCCCTGCGCGGTGTAGGAGACCTCGACGTGGCCGGTCGACGCGCCGGATCCGCCCGGGCCCGGGTTGTTCAGCGTGACGACCACGTAGTTCGGCGGGCCGATGACCGGGTTGGTCCCCGCGCACGGCGGCGGCGACGTGCACACCTTGATGTCCGGGCTGGTCCAGATCGGGTTCAGGCCGTGCGGCGCGACCCCGGTGTCGGCCGGCGCGTCCTTGATGAACACGTCGGTCTTCCGGCAGTTCTTGAGCGCGTCGAGGATCGCCGCGCCCGCACCCGTGCCGTTGGCCGGCGTCGCCGCGTACGTGCCGCCGGTGGTGGTGGCGTAGTCCTGCATGATCGCCGCGATGCCGGGCAGCGCGTTCGTCTGGACGTAGACCGCGGAGACCTTGATGCCCTTGTTCGCCGCCTGCACCGCCCGCAGGTGGGCGTTGGCCTGGTCGGCCGCGGTGAAGGTGTCGTCGAAACCGCCCGGGTGGGCGTCGGTCACCAGGATGACCATCTTCGTCGCGTTGGAGCGCCAGGTCCCGGAGAAGTCGCCCGTCTGCGGACGCCCGATGGCGGGCAGGTTGTTGACGGCGGTGTTGACCGCTTCGTCGGACGCTTCGGGCTCACCGCCGCCGCCCGTCGCGGTCAGCGCGTTGATCTGCGGGGCGACCGTGCCCAGGTCGAGCGGCGCGAGGTCGGTCCGGACCGTCACGTCGTCCTTGAACGTGACCAGGCCGAGCTGGTAGTCGTTGCCCGAGTTGGCCTGCACGGCGGTGGCGATGTTGCCCAGTTCGTTCTTGATGTTGGTCAGCGCCGGGCCCATGCTGCCGGTGTCGTCGATGACGAACGCGACGTCGAGCGGCCCGCACGGCGAGTTGGGCGGCGGTGCGGCGGCCGGGGCCGCCGCCACGGGGGTCACGGGCAGGAACGCGGCCGCGGCGGCGAACGCGAGTGCGGCGGTCAACGGTCTGCGGCGCCGGGGCCGCGATCTGGTGGTCATCCGGTTTTCCCCTCGGAGAGTCGGAACAGGGACGGGAACCGAGCGTCACCGCGACCGGTTGTGAACCGGTTGTCGATGCCCCCGCGGATCAGCTGGTTGGCTGTTTTCGCGCCTCCTTCGCGCTGGCTACGCTCGCTGAGCGGTGGTGCCGCGCGGGAAGGAGCGGGGGTGTCCCAACCCGGGGAGCTGCGCGTGCTGGGGCCGGTCGAAGCGGTCGGGCCGGCCGGGCCCGCGGCCCTGCACGGGACGCGGCAGCGGGTCGTGCTCGGGGTGCTGGCGCTGCACGCGGGCACCGTGCTGCCGATCCCGCGGCTGGTCGACGTCCTGTGGGGCGAAGACCCGCCGCGCACGGCGGTCAAGACGCTGCACAGCCACGTCGCGCGGCTGCGCCAGGCGCTGGAGAGCTGCGGGTTCCCGGGCGTCCTGGTCACCCGCGAGCCGGGCTACCTGCTGACCGTCCCGCCGGTGGCGGTCGACGCGCACCGCTTCGAGCAGCAGATCCGCGCGGGCGCGGCCGACCTCGCGGCCGGCGCCGTCGAGCGGGCGGCCACCACCCTGCGCGCGGCGGTCACCCTGTGGCGCGGGGACGCCTTCGCCGACGCGGCGCCGTCCGGCTGGGGCCGGCGCGAGGTCGACCGCCTGCACGAACTGCGGCTGGGCGCGCTGGAAGACCTCTGGGACGCCGAACTGCGGCTGGGCCACCACGAACAGGCCGTCCGCGAGCTGCCCCGGCTGCTCGCCGCCGCGCCGACCCGGGAACGGCTGACCGGCCTGCACATGCTCGCCCTCTACCGCTGCGGGCGGCACACCGACGCGCTCGACGCCTTCCAGCGGCTGCGGCGGCGGCTCGCCGACGAGCTCGGCGTCGACCCCGGTCCCGAACTGCTGGCCCGGCACACGGCGATCCTGCGGCGGGACCCCGCCCTGGATCTCCGCCCGGCCCCGACCGGGCCCTCGCAGCTGCCCGCGGGCGTCGGGCACTTCACCGGACGCGAAGCCGAGCTCGCGGCGCTCGACGCCGTGCTCGACGAGCCCGAACGGCCGGTGGTGGTGGTCTCGGGCGCGGCGGGCATGGGCAAGACCGCGCTGGCGCTGCACTGGGCGCACCGGGTCGCCGCCCGCTTCCCCGACGGCCGGCTGTTCCTCGATCTGCGCGGGGAGGATCCGGCCGAGCCGCTGCCGGGTGCCCGGGCGCTGACGCACCTGCTGCGCAGCCTCGACGTGCCCGACGAGAACATCCCGGGTGACCAGGCCGGGCGCGCCGCGCTGTACCGGTCGCTGCTGCACGGGCGCCGGTGCCTGGTCGTGGTGGACAACGTCGCCGGGCTCGAGGACGTCCTGCCGCTGATCCCGGGCACCGGCCCGGCCCTGCTGGTCGTCACCAGCCGGCAGCACCTGGCCGCGCTGGGCACCCGCCACGCCGTGCGCCCGATCGCCCTGGACGCCTTCGCCCACGCCGAATCCGTGGCCTTGCTGGACCGGGTGCTCGGCGCCGAGCGGGTGCGGCGCGAGCGGGGCCCGGCCGCGCGGGTGGCCCGGCTGTGCGGCGGGATGCCGCTGGCGCTGCGCATCGCGGCCGCCCGGCTGGTGGGCGCGCCGAAGCGGCCGATCGCCGAGCTCGCCGCCGAGCTGGCCGGGGCCGGGCGGCTGGACACCCTGGCCGTGGAAGGGGATTCCCGCACGGTCCGGGCCGTGCTCGCCACCGCCTACCGCCCGCTGGCCGCCGCGCAGGCCCGCTTCTTCCGCCGGGCCGCCCTCGGCCCGGGGGCCACGTTCAGCGCCGCGCTCGGGGCCGCGCTCTGCGAGGTGCCGGGTGCCGACGGCGAGCGGGCCGCGGCCGGGCTCGCCGCCGCGCACCTCGTCACGGCCGCCGGCGCGGGCCGGTTCCGGTTCCACGACCTGATCCGCGAGTTCGCCCGGCAGTGCGCGCGGGCCGACGAGCCTCCGGCCGCCCGCGCGGAGATCGCCGACCGGCTCGTCGACTGGTACCTGGTGGCCGCGGCGGCGGCGAACCGGGCCATCGACCCGAACCGCGACCTGGTCACGCCGTCACCGCGGTTCGCCGCGCCCGAAGTGCCGGTCGGCGACGACCGGCACGCCGCGCTGACCTTCCTCACCGCCGAACGCGACAACCTGCTGCCCGTCGTGCGGTTCGCCCGCGAGCACGGCCGCGCCAAAGCCGCTTGGCAGCTCACGTACCTGCTGACCAGCTTCTACGACACGGCCGGGCACTGGCACACGCGCGTCGAGCTGTGCCGCGAGGGCGCCGCCGCCGCGACCGGGCTCGGCGACCCCCTGGCCGAGGCGGAGATGCTGCGGGCGCTGGGCGTCGCGTACTTCATGACCCGGCGGCTGCCGGAGGCCCTGGAGACCAACGCGGCCGCGTTGCGGACGGCGCAGGCCGCCGGGGACGTCCAGGGCGAAGGGCACATCCACAACAACACCGCCAACGCCTACGCCGAACTGCGCCGCTTCGACGAAGCCATTGCCGCCCACCGGCTCGCGGTCGCCCGCAACGCCGCGGTCGGCAACGACCTCGGGCACGCGCTGTCCCAGCGCAACCTCGGCCACACCTACGTCCGGATGGGCCGCGCCCCGGAGAGCCTGGCCCCGCTGACGGCGGCGCTGGCGACGTTCCGCGCGCTGGGCAACGCCCGGCTGGAAGCCGCCACGCTCGACACGCTCGGCGAGGCGCACCTGCAGCGCGGGGACCACCGGGCGGCGCTGGCGCACCTCGGTGAGGCGCTCGCGGTCAGCCGGGTGCTCGGCGACCGCTGGCTGGAGTGGGAGTCGCTGCTCGACACCGGCCGGGTCCACCTGGGCCGCGGCGACTTCGCCACCGCGGCGGACCTGTTCGGGCAGGCCCTCGACCTCAGCCGCGACGTCGGCGACCGGCACGGCGAGGCGGCCGCGCTGGAGCACCTCGGGCGGGCCCGGCTCGGGGCGGGCGACCTGGCCGCCGCGCGCGAACACCTGGAACGCGGGCTGGCCGTGCGGGCCACCGTGCCCGACGGCTACGAGCAGGCGCACCTGCACCGCGACCTCGGTGATCTGGAGGCGCGGCTCGGCCGGCCCGCCGACGCGGCCCGGCACTGGGCCACGGCCGCCGCGTTGTACACCCAGGCCAACGCGACGGCCGAGGCCCGCGAGGTGGCTAACCGCCGGGCTTGATCGTCACCTCCGCCCGCGCGTTCCCCAGCTTGCCGGCCGACGGGCTGAACAGCTCCAGCACGAACCGGGACTCGCCTTGGTTGCCGTCCAGCAGCTCGACCGCGGCGCTCCCCGCGGAGGCACCGGGCGGGATCGTCACCGTCGCGTCCTTGACCGGCACGTACGCCGGTTCGCCGGTGCCGAGCGGCAAGGTCCGGTAGTGCACGGTGACCGGCGCCTTGGCCGGGCCGCCGCCGAGCCCCACCCCGACCGTGCAGACGTGCCAGCAGATCTTGCCGCCGTCGGTGGAGACCACGACCGCGGGGCCGCCGACGCCGTCGTCGTCGAGGATCCCGCCCGCGGCCAGGCCGTCGGCCAGGACCAGGCCGGCCGGGTCGGACAGGCGCAGCAGGAACGGCTCGTTCGGCTCCCCGGCGGCGTCCTTGACGACCTCGACGGCGACCGTGCGCGGGCCGGCGTCACCGCTCCAGCTCAGCCGCCCCGCGACGGGGACGTAGTCGGTCAGGCTGCTCGCGCCGGGCGAGACATCGTCGGTCTTGTAGGAGACCGACCCGGTCGGCGCACACCCCGCGGCGGCCGTGACGGACACGGTGAACGCGAAGGTGGTGTAGGCCGGGCCGGGCTCCCCGGCGGCCGGGGTGCCCTCGTAGAGCGTCCGGTCGGCGACCGCCACCGACGCGGGCCCGCAGCCGCCGGCCACCGCGCCCGCGGGCGCGGGCGTCCCCAGGCCGAGCAGGAGCACGACCACGGCGAGTACCGCTGTTCTCATCGGAGTCCCCTTGCGTCCGGGCCCGCGGAGGAGCGCGCCACCCGGCATGCGTACCGCACCCCGGTTGCAGCGGGGTTGTGACCGGGGCGGCCTCAGCCCGGCTCCGAGAGGATGACGGCTCGCGAGGCCAGGTGCAGCGCGAGCCGCTCGTCCGGTCGGGACAGGTCCACCCCCAGCAGCTGCGCCGGCCCGCGTCGGCGACCCGGCGGCGCAGGTCCGCGCCCGGTTCGGTGTCCAGCCGCAGCAGGTCGCCGAGCAGCGCCGTGCACGAGCGCGGACCCGGCCCGCCACCTCCATCCTGCGCATGCACGCCCGCAGCCGTCCCGGCGATCCGCGGCTCACCCCACTTCGAACGCGCCGATGTCCGGTTTGCCGGTGTAGATCGGGGTGTCCGCGTAATCCCGGCCGCCGTTGCCGCTGGTCTCGACGCCCCGGTTCACCGCGGGTGAGCCGGCCCGGACTCGCAGGCCGTACGCCGCGGTGAGCCGCGGGCCGGAGGCCGGGGTGCCCACCGTGTAGTCGGGTGTCCCGGTGAACTGCGGGTCCGCACGGACGGCGTGGGCGTCGCCGGACGGCACCGGCAGGCTCGCGCCGCCGTAGAGGTTGCTGTCGTAGTGGATCGTCGAGCTCGTGGTGAGCGATGCCCCGGCCGTCGTCGAATACAGGACGTTGTCCGTGATGTCGTAGGACGAAGTCAGCGAGGTGCCGTAGCCGTAGACCAGGTTCTTGCCACGGTCGTTGTAGAGCGTGTTGCCGTAGACCTTCGCCTTCGCGGCCTTGTCGGAGTGCAGGTACAACGGATAGCGGGTGTTGCCGGCGAGCACGTTGTAGCGCAGCACGACGTCGCCGAAGGAGAACTGGCAGAGCAGGACGCCGTCGCCGTTTCCGTGCGACCAGTTGTACTGGACGACGACCTTGGTGGTCGCCTTGTCCGCGTCGATGCCGTTGGAGTCCGCGCCGTGGGCCTTCGGCGTGGTCTCGGCGACCTCGTTGGACTGGATGGTCACGTCGTCGGCGAAGTAGGTCTCGATGCCCGACGTCCCCGCCCGGTACACGACGTTCTGCTCGACCACCGCGTGCCGGACGCCGGTGAGGTACACGCCGTTGCAGCCGTAGGCCGTGCCCGGCTGGCTGATGTGGTTGCCGCGGATGACCACGTTCGTGTGCGGGGTGAACTTCGCGTCGCCCGCGCTCGTGCGGCTGCCCCAGCCGGTGGCCACGGCGCCGGGGGCGTCCCCGGAGTACTGCTTGACCACGATGCCGGCGAAGGACGTGTTGGCGACGACCGAGTTCTGGATGGTGACGCCGTCGAGCACGGCCGGGGACGACGGCGGCGCGCCGAGGTTCGCCACGGTGGAATCGAACACGATGCCGCCGGTCTTCTTCGACCGGTCCCAGCCCATCTTGAAGTGGATGCCGGGCGCGTTGTCGGCGGTGTCGCCGCCGATCCAGTTCACCTCGCCGGTGACGTCGTGGACGTCGACGCTCTCGACCACGAAGCCGTGCAGCGTCCGGCCGCCGGTGCCGGTGACGTGGATGCCCCGCAGGTCCTTCAGGTTCGCCCCCGGCGTGCCCGTCGCGGGCGCCTGGTTGGTCACCTCGAGGTGGCGGATCGTCCAGAACTCCTGGTCGGCGAGACGCACGGTGTCCGCGACCGCGCCACCGCCGTCGATCCGCGGGTTCGCCCCGTCGCCGTACCGATCGACGGTGATCGGCGCGCCCGAGGCGCCGGAGCCTTTCGGCCACAGCTGCCCGCTCCATCGGCTGCCGGCCTTCAGCAGGACCTGGTCCCCCGCGTGGAACGTGGTCTGGCCGACGCGGGCGAGGCTGCGCCACGCGTGCGCGCTGTCCGTGCCGGCCGCGCTGTCGTTGCCCTGCGCAGCATCGACGTAGTAGGTCACGGCGGCGACCGGCGCGGCGGGTGACGGGACAACGCCGGAGGCAGCCAGCAGCGCGGCCGCCAGTAATCCGGGGAAGGATCGGAACACGGGCCACTCCTCACGCAGGGGGAGGACGGCGCCCGGCGGGTGAGCGGCCCGCCGGGCGCGTCCGGGAATCAGCCGTTCTGCACCAGGCTGAAGTCGTCGACGTTCACCCAGTTGCCGGCGTTCGCGTCCGAGGAGACGCCGACCTGGATCGACCCGTTCGTCACGGTGATGCCGGAGACGGTCACCTTCGTCCAGCTCCCGAGCGCCTGGTTGATCGACGCGCTCAGCTCACCGCCGCCGAAGTTCTTCGCGAAGATCGTCGCCTTCTTCTGGCCGCCGCTGCTCTTCACCCACGCCGACAACGTGTACGTGCCGTTCGGCAGCGAGATGTTCTGGAACCGCGACGCGGTGTAGGCCGACGACGAACTCTGCGCGAACGCCCACCGGCCGGTGTGCCCGCCCTGCTTGTTGCTGTTGACGGCGCCGCCGGTGGTCGTCCAGCCCGCGAGGTCGTTCTGCGCGACCCGGTCGGCCTCGGCGCTCGGGTTGAGGACGTAGTTGTTGCCGCGTCCGACGGCCCAGGTCCCGGCCGCCGCGTCGACGGTCCACTGGTTCAGCGAATGGAACACCGGCGTCGACCCGTTGAAGGTGACCGGCAGCCACTGGTTGTAGCCGATGCCGTTGCCGGCGAAGTCGCTCCAGCGGTCACCGCCGAACATCACGAACGACCCCTGGGAGCCGGTCACCGTGAACGCCAGGCCGGTCTGCGTCACGTGCGAGAAGTCGGCGTCCGTCCCCTGCAGCACGAACTCCGAAGAGTACGGGCCCATGATGTTCTTCGCACTGATGCAGTAGGTGTGCGACGCGTTCCAGCCGTGCAGATCGGACGAGCAGAAGTAGTACGTCCCGTTGTACTTGAACATGATGTTGCCTTCACGGCCGCCCGCCGAGCTGTTGTAGACGTTCTTCGCCGGGTCGACCTGCAGGAAGTCCGACGACCGCAACGACGACACGTACAGGTGCGAACGGCCGCTCTTGTTGCTGTAGACCAGGTACGCCTTGCCGTCGTCGTCGGTGAACACCGACTGGTCGCCCGACATGCCGGTGGACACACCGGCGATGCTGGACTGCGTCCCCGCCTTGGTGAACTTGCCGTTCGGCGTGCTGCTCGTGGCGAACACCAGCCCGCCGCCCAGCTGCGAGACCAGCACGTACTTGCCCGTGTTCGGGTTCCGCGCGACGCCGATCCGGCCGACCCAGCCGCCGCCCAGGTCGGAGCCGGTCAGGGCGTTGCCTTCGAACTTCCAGTTCGCCAGGTCGGTCGACGAGTAGATGGTGATCGCGCTCAGCGAGACGTCGCCGTTCTTCCCGCCGCCCGGGTTGTTGTAGTAGCTGACCGCGCCGTTGTACTTGGCCCCGTACCAGTAATAGGTGGTGCCGACCTTCAGCACACCCCCGCCCTGAGAGTAGATCGGGTTGCCCGAGGTGTCCTTCCAGAACACGTCGTTCTGGATCGTCGCCGCGGCGGCAGCCGGGGCGGCCGTGGCCGGCGTGCCGCCGGAAACCAGCGCCACGGCCGCGGAAAGGAAACCTGAGACGAGGGATCGCCGGAAATTGTTCCTCAGCACTTTCATGACCTCCGGGTGGAGTACTTCTGGATGATTCGTCCGGCTGTCCGCGCTCCCGGAAACCGCCGGTTCACCTCAGGACTCGAACGCGCCGAGGTCCGGGGCCTTGCCGGTGTAGGGCAGGCCGACGTCCGTGCCCTTGTCGATCAGCGTGCTGCCCGCCGCCAGGCGCAGGTGGGGCAGCACCGGCAGGCTGCCGTCGGACTGCCGGGCCGCGTCCCACCCGGACGTCGAAACGCTCCGGAACTGCGCGTCCGACAGCGTCACCCCGAGGTTCCACGAGTTGTAGGAGGCGTTCGTGCCGGACATGTTCGAGGTCAGGGTGCCCTGGTAGGCGAGGTTGTTGCGCAGGTTGCCGAGCCCGACGGCCGCGCCGGCGGAGTTGATGCCGAGCATGTTGAAGTCGGGGTGGTTGTTGTAGCCGGTGTTGTCGAAGTAGTCGTTGGCCAGCGTGTGGTGGTTGGCGTAGAAGCCCGCGGCCTTGTTGTTGAACGCCACCGAGTTCCGGATGGTGTGCTTGGCGCCGTTGCTCACGTATTTGCCGCCGTACCCACCCATCTTGAAGCCGTTGCCGTTGCCCGACGACGTGGTCGTCTCCGGCAGGTAGCCGTTGCGCCACGCCCACGAGTTCTCGATCGTGACCGAGGAGAACGCGTTGATCAGGTCGAAGCCGTCGTCGGAGTTCCACCACGCGCGGCACCCGCGGAACACGTTGCCCGGGTGGCCGGCGGAGATGTGCGCGCCGAATCCGTCCGCGCTTTCCCCGGCGCCGTTGGAGGTGCGGGGGTCGTAGTTGTCGTGCGAATCGGAATCGAGGACGAGGTTGCCGCCACCGTCCTGGATGAACAGCCCGGGCCCCATGTTGTTGTGCAGGTTCAGCAGCTCGAAGGTGTTGTTGCTGCCGGAAACCCAGATGCCCCACGATTCGTGGTTGAGGTTGTTGTTCTGGGGCACGCCCTTGACTTCGAGGCCCTTGAGGTGGATGTAGTCGCCGGTGACGTCGAAGCCCTTGATCCGGCAGTTGTCGCTGACCCGCGAGAAGTCGAAGACCGGCGTCTCGCCCGGGTAGGCCCAGTAGCGGATCGGGTTGCCGGAACTGCCGCTCTTGTTCAGGGTGATCGCGTCCACCCGGTCGGTCCCGCTCGCGCACGCCTTGTTCGCGCGGGAATAGCCGTAGGTGCCGCCGCGCAGGTACACGGTGTCGCCCGCCTGGGCGACGGCCTGGGCATGGGCGACCGAAGCCCAGGGCGCGGCCTGCGTCCCGGCGGCGCTGTCACTGCCCGACGGAGCGACGTAGTAGGTCTTCCCGGCCGCCGGGCTGCTCGCGGCGACCGGGGCGCCGGCGACCACGATGGCCGCCGAGAACACCAGGGAAGCGAGGATCTTCATGAATACTCAGGCTCCTTCAGTTGCAGCTGCCGGAACACGGCACGAACGGCGCCGTGGTGCCGGTCAGCGTCGTCGTGCCGAGCGTCAGCCCGGCCGCGCTCGCGGTCACCGTGATGGTGCCCGCGCCCGTCGCGCGCACCAGGCCGTACGCGACGCCCTGGTAGGCCTTCCGGACCGAGCCGCGGAACGTCTCCTGCACGGGGCTGCCGCTGTCGACCGCGATCAGCTGCCCGGGCCCGCTGACGCTGAACGTGATCGGCGCGGAAGAGCTCGTCACGACCCGCCCGGACGCATCGGCCACGGTGGCCTTGACGTACGAAACGTCGTCGATGTCCGTCGACACGGAGCTGTGGTCGGGCGCGAGCACCACCCGGCTCGCCGTGGTGCCGGTCGCCGGCGGCGACGTCGTGGGCGCACCCCACGTACGCTGCCACGAATACCCGATCGGCCGGACCGTGCCCACCGCGTCCATCAGGCCGAAGTCCGGCTCCACGCGGGGCCACAGCGCGTCGGCCTCCCCCAGGTACGCCGCGCCGGTCCAGAGGAACAGGCCGGTGACGTTCGCGTTGTTCCGGACCGTCGTCCACGCCGAGGTGTCGGTGCCCATCTCGGTGAACAGCCCGGCCCGCGCGGGCGACGCCTTCGCGGCTTGGATGACCTCGTCGGGCCGGTAGTTGCCCCCGAAGACGTCCACAATGGTCCGGGTGGCGCCGGTGACGTCCCCGCTGTCCCCCGGCCGGAACAGCGCCTGGGTGACCGGCCGGCCCGGGTCCAGCGCGTGCGCGATCGAGACCATCCGGGTCAGCAGCGGCGTCCGGGTGGCGATCGGGTCGCGGATCTCGTTGCCGGTGCTCCACATGGCCACGCTGGGGTGGTTGCGGTCACGCAGCACCACGCTGGTGGCGTCGACCTGGTACCACGGCACCGAACCACTCGCGCCGGGCACCGCGGGCGTCCCCGTCGGCGCGGCCGCCGTCCGGTTGAAGTACGTCGCGTAGTCACCCACGTCGGAGTACTTGTGCTGGGTCCAGACGTCGAAGAACTCGTCGAGGACCAGGAACCCCATCCGGTCGGTGAGCTCGAGGAAGGCCGGGCTCGGCGGGTCGTGCGCCGTGCGGATGGCGTTCACCCCGAGCGCCTTCAGCTGCGCCAGCCGCCGCTGCACCGCCCGCTGCGGCGCGGCCGTCCCGAGCCCGTGCAGGTCCTGGTGGAGCGCGACACCCTGGAACTTCACGCTCTTGCCGTTGAGGCTCATCCCCGTCGCAGCGTTGAACGTCACCGTGCGGATGCCCACGGACGTGACGTCATCGTCCACGGCCGTGCCGCCCACGAGGACGCTCGTCGCCAGCGAGTACAGGTTCGGATCGGCCAGGTCCCACAGCTTCGGGCTGCTCACCGGCACGTCGTAGGCGAAGGTGGCCGACGCCCCGGCGGCGACGGTCTTGGCCCCCGTCGTCACCGCGGGCAACGCGGCCCCGCCCGGGTCGCTGAGGACACCCTGGACACTGACGTTCGCCGCCGCGCCACTCTCGTTGACCACTGTGGTCTCCGCGTGCACAGTGTTCGCGTTCGGCGTCGTGACCCGGGTCGCCCACTGTCCTATGTGTACCGGATCGGTCGCGATCAGGCGGACGTCGCGGTAGATTCCGGCGCCGGTGTAGTAGCGGGACGCCGGTTGCGACGTCGTGTCCGTCTTGACGGCGACGACGTTGTCGCCCCCGAGCGTCGCCGCCGCGGTGATGTCGTAGCGGAAACTCGTGTAGCCGTACGGGTGGGTACCGATCAGCGTGCCGTTGACGTACACGCTCGCGTTGGCCATCACGCCGTCGAACTCCAGGGACACCCGGCGGCCGGCAGGCACTCCCGCCAGGGAGAAGTGCTTGCGGTACCAGCCGATCCCCGACGGCAGGTACCCGCCACGCCCGGTGCTCGGCGCCGACTGGGAGAACGGGTTGGCCGGCGGGTTCTTGCCCTCGATGCTCCAGTCGTGCGGCACGCTCAGCTTTCGCCAGCCACTGTCGTTGTAGGACGCACCACCGGCGCCACTGGCGTCGCCGTAGTTGAACAGCCAGCCGGCATCGAAGTCCGTCACCGTCCGGTACCGGTTGGCCGCCACGGACGTGCCGGGCACCGCGAACAGCGCCGCGATCAGCAGCACCACACCGGCCACGGCTTTCCCGAAGTTCCTGAGTTTTCCGGGCAACGCTCTCACCTCACGATCACGGATTCAGCGCAGGTAACTCACCAAGGAGAGGTTCAGCTCGCGGATGCCCTGCACGACGAGGTTCGCCATCTGCGTCGCGCCGTACACCGAGAAGTGCGTGTTGTCGGAGACGCCGTCCGCCGCCTGGGTCAGGTAGATCTTCTGGGACGCCGACGAGCCCAGCGACTCGACCAACGTCTTGCTCTTCGCCGTCAGGTCGATGACCGGGACGTTCGCGCTCTTGCCGAGTGCCCGGATCACCGCGGGCAGATCGACGCCCTTGCTGTTGACGTGCAACGCCGTCGGCGTCAGTTTCGCGCCGTTGAACAACCGCCGCACCGGTGGCGTCACCAGGACCGGGACCCCGCCGCGGGCGCGCACGCCGTCGACCATCTTGGCGAGGTTGTCGCGGAACGCCGTGGCCGTGGTGGTCTTGTCGTTGTGCCCGAACTGGATGAACACCAGGTCCTTGCTCTTGATCAGCGGCTTCATCCTCGGGAACAGGGCGCTGTTGGCGAGGAAGCTCCCCGAGCTCTCGCCGGAATCCGCGTAGTTGGCGATCACCGCCCCGTTCCGCACGGCGGTGGGCAGCACCTGGCCCCAGCCGGTGTACGGGGCGACCGGCTGGTCGCAGACCGTCGAATCGCCGGCCAGGTAGGTCACCAGCGGGGCCGCGGCCGGGGTCACCGTCAGCGAACCGATCGCCGGCGCGGTCCCGCCGAACGTGAGGTCCAGCCCCGGGGTCCCGGTGCCGCCCTGACCGGTGGGCTGCCCTTCCGGCTCACGGACGTTGACCGTGACGGTGGTGGAAACGACCTGGCCCGCAGTGGTCCGGACGGCGTTCAGCACCTCCCGCCGCGCCTCCACCGAGATCGACGTATCGGCCGCCTTCGGGCCGCCGAGCCCGACCGTGACGTCGTAATTGCCCGGCGAGACCGCGAAATGGCACTTGATCGGCGCCGATCCCGAACATTGCGGTGGCAGCGCCCGCTCGGCGGCCGCCGCGGCGGGTGCCGGGACCAGCGCCGCGGCCACGACCAGGGCGGCGAGCATCCCGTTCTTCCTGGCGGACATGCGAACTCCTCTATCCGATGTGGATGGTCCGGTAGCCGGTTTCACCCCGGCCTCCGGAGCGGAACTCGACGGGGCCGGGTATTTTGGGAGCGCTCCCAGCGTAACACACCGGACACGTCGCCGATACCTCAGTAAGCGCTTTCTTCAATGCCGGGCCGTCAGCTCGCTGCTCGCCATCACCCCGGCGGAAGCACCGTGACCGACGGGGGCGCGCTCACCGGCGGCGCGAACCGGATCCGCACCACGAATCCGTCCGGCCACCCGATCTCGGCCCCGTCTCCGGTCGCCGAGGCGACCGGCTCGCCCGCCTCGGCACCCAACGCCGCCAGCGCGACGAAGACCGCCGAGCCGTGGACGTTCCCGGTGAGCCGCGGGAGCGACACCCACGGCACGAAAGCGGTGCCGTGGGGAGCGCGGATTTCGTCCCGGCCCGTCCAGCCGGCCAGCGGGCGGAGCAGGGACCCGCCCGGCGCGGCCGCCCAGCCCGTCTGCTCGGCACGGGCACCGGGCGGGGCACCCAGCACGCGGTGCACCCGCAGCTCGTCACGCCCGCGGACGACGGTGACGCTCTCGACACGCAGGCCGGGCACCGCCACCGGGCCGTCCGGGAACACCGGACGGTGCCAGGACGCGGCCCAGCCCCAGCCGTCGCCCTGGCCCGCGCCCAGCGGGTGGATCCGGCGCCGGACGCTGCGCACCCCGGACACGACCACCGCGAGGTGGTTGTCGGCCGGGTTGCCGCGCGCGGTCGGGCCGGTCCGGGTCGAGTAGGCGAACCGGCCGTAGTGCGGGTTGTCCCCCGCCGCGGACTCGGCCTCGTGCGGCCGGACGCCGTCGCTGCCGTGGTTGTGCAGCCGGACGACACCGTCGTCGCGGGTCGCCTGCAGCAGCAGGCCCGGCGCCGGGAGCGCCACCACCGTGTCGGCGGTCTCACCGGGCGCGGGCCGTTCGACGTCGGTCCACAGCGGATGCTCCGGGGGCGCGAGCAGGCAGGCGAACGCCTTCGACGCCCAGTAGGGCGAGCCCGGCCCGGAGTAGTACTGCACCGTCGGGGCGTGCGGCCCGTGCCAGCCGAGGCTCAGCAGGCCGTGCTCGTCCACGGCACCGCGGTCCAGGAAGTAGCGCAGCGCTCCGCTGATCAGCCGTCGTGACACGCCCGGCGGCAGCGGGGTGTCGCCGGTGACGGCGCCGAGGCCGACCGCCGACGCGGCCGCGAACCGGTAGGTCAGCGAGCGTCCGAAGTGCAGGGGGGCGCCGTCACCGCCGAACCACAGGCCGAAGCTCTCCAGGTGCTCGCGCAGCCGGGCGCCGAACGGGGTCGCCGCGCCGGCGAGGTGGGCGTCCAGCACCGGGTACAGGTGCAGGGCCCAGCCGTTGTAGTGGTCGAAGGCGCGCCCGTCGCCGTCGGCGTACCAGCCGTCCCCGCGGTACCAGCCCTCCAGTAGCTCCAGCGCCCGGTCGCGGGCCCGCGCGGTCTCGGCGTCGGCGCGGCCTGCCGAGGCGAGGAACCCGGCCACGGTGAAGGGGAACAGGTACCAGTTGTTCGGCGCCGGGACGTGCCTCAGCGCACCGCGCAGCCACTCCTCGATCCGGTCCTGCACGGCGGGCGCGAGGTGGTCCCACAGCCACGGCCGGGTCAGCCGCAGGCCGAGCGCGACGGACGCGGATTCGACCATCGGCTGCCCGGCGAGGTGGTGGTCGCCGATCACGGGCCACGACTCGGCGTCGTCGCGGCCCGGTGTGCGGGTGCCCGCGTCGAGTCCGCCTGCGTACCGGTCCAGCCGGCCGTGGGGGTCTTTCCCCTCTTCACCGGCAACGCGGAAGGCGGCGGCGAGGAAGGTCCGGGCGAACCCCTCCAGCCCGTCCGAGCGGACGCCGCTGCCCGACGGCGGCCCCGGCAGGTCGAGCCGGGCGCCGCCCGGGGTCGCCCATTTCCAGGCTGCGTCCAGCAGGCCGTCCGCCACGGCGGTCCAGTGCTCCCGCGTGTACCCGGTGTGCGGGCTCAGCGTGCGGTCCTCGCCGGGCAGCTTCACGCGATCATCCCCAGGAGTTCGCGGCGGACGGGGTGGGCGAACGCCTCCCCCGCCGTCCAGCGGGTGACCTCCGCGACGGCCAGTTCGGCCAGCCGCCGCAGCTCGTTGCCCTGCGAACCGGCCAGGTGCGGGGTGATCAGCACGTTGTCGTCCGTCCACAGGGGATGCGCCGGCGGCAGCACCTCCGGGTCGGTGACGTCGAGGATCGCCCGGATCCGCCCCGCCCCGGTCGCCTCGGCCAGCGCCTCCTGGTCGACCACCGCCCCGCGCGCGGTGTTGATCAGCACCGCGTCCGGCCGCATGGACGCGATCAGCTCCCGCCCGACCAGCCCGCGGGTCTCCGGCAGCAGCGGGGTGTGCACGCTGACGACGTCGCCGCGGGCGAACAGCTCGGCCAGGCTCACCGCTTCCGCGCCCAGCTCCGCCGCTTCGGCCGCGGTCAGGTGGGGATCGTGCACGAGGACGCGGAGGTCGTGCGGGCGCAGCAGGCCGATCACCCGCCGTCCGATCATCGACGCCGACAGGATCCCGACGGTCCGGCCGTAGTTGCCCAGGTGCGGCGGCACGCCCAGCCCGTCGTCGCGGCGGCGGGCCGCCCGGTGGCCGCGGGCGCGTTCCAGCACCCGTTTGCCCGACAGCAGGATCATCGACAGGGTGTACTCGGCTACCGGCACCGCGTTCGCCGCCGCGGCGGACGTCACCGCGATCCCGCGGTCCCAGCACGCTTCGGTGACGTGCCCGCGGACCGAGCCGGCGGTGTGCACGACGGCCCGCAGCCGCGGCGCGCGGGCGAGCGCGGCCGCGTCCAGCGGCGGGCAGCCCCAGCCGGTGATCAGCAGTTCGACGTCCCGCAGGGCGGCGTGGGCGGCCGGGATCGCGAAGTCGTCGAGCACCCCGTCCGCGAGGTCGCAGAGGCGGCGCAACGCCGTCATCGCGGTGTCGTCGAGCACCGCCGCCGCGGCGCGGGGAGCCATCGCGAGCGCGGCGCGGGGACGGCTCACTTGACCGCCCCCGCCGTCAGCCCTGATCGCCAGAACCGCTGCAGCAGGGCGAACGCCAGCACCAGCGGCAGGACGGCCAGCAGCGAGCCCGCGATCACCACCGGGTAGTACTCGGGAGACGTGGTCGCCGCGCTGTTCCAGCTGTAGAGGCCGAGGCTGACCGGGTAGAGCTGCTGGTTCGACAGCATCACCATGGGCAGGAAGAAGTTGTTCCAGATGGCGGTGAGCTGGAACAGGAACACGGTCACGACGCCCGGGCCGAGCATCCGCAGCGAGACCCGGAAATAGGTCGCCAGCTCTCCCGCTCCGTCGATCCGCGCCGCCTCCAGCACCTCGCCGGGCACGTACCCCTGGCTGAACACGCGGCCGAGGTAGACGCCGAAGGGGTTGAACAGCACCGGGATGAACACCGCCCACACCGTGTCGACCACGCCGGCGCCCGAGGCCAGCAGGTACAGCGGGAGCGCGAGCACGGTCTGCGGCACCATCACCGCGGCCAGCACCAGCCCGAACAGCTTCTCCTTGTGCCGGAAGACGTACTTGTCGAACGCGTAGCCGCAGGCGATGCTCACCAGCGCGCTCACGGCGGCACCGCCGACGGCGTACAGCAGGCTGTTGAGGTACCAGCGGCCGTAGATGCCCTTGTCCATCGCGAACAGGTCCTGGACGTTCTTCAGCGGTGAGAACCCCTCGAGCGAAAGGAGGTCGCTGCCGAACAGGGCGTCCCGGTCCTTCATCGCGGCCAGCAGCAGCCACAGCGCCGGGATCAGGGTGTAGAGCACGGAGATCGCCACGACGGTGTTGACGGCCGTGCGGCCGAGGAACTTCGGCGGGTTCACTGTGCGGCCTCCCGGGTGCGGCTGGTCCAGCGTGTGACGCCGTAGGACAGCGCGATCGTGCACAGCAGCAGGATCACCGACGCGGCCGCGGCGAGGCCGTAGTTGTTGCGGGTGAACGCGGCGTCGTAGATGTACATGCTCGGCGAGAACCGCGCGGTGATCATCGGCGTCGCCTGCGACAGCAGCATCGGCTCGGTGAACAGCTGCAGCGACCAGATCAGGGTGAACAGCACGACCATCACGATCGACGCGCGGATCATCGGCGTCTTGATCCACAGCGCGGTCCGGACCCCGCCGGCCCCGTCGGCCACGGCGGCCTCGACCACCTCGCGCGGCACGGCCTGCAGGGCGGCGTAGAAGACGACGACGTTGTAGCCGAGGTTGCTCCACAGCGCGATGTTCACCATGGCCGGGATGACGGTGTGGACGCCGAGGAAGTCCACCGTGATCCCGGCCTTGCCGAACAGGTCCACCACCGGGGACAGGCCGGGGAGGTAGAGGTAGAGCCAGATGATCGCGGCGATGATGCCGGGCACCGCGTGCGGCAGGAACAGCGCGAGCCGCGCCGAGCCGCGCAGCCGGGCGGCACCCGAGTCGAGCAGCAGCGCCAGGCCGAGGGAACAGAGGACCAGCAGCGGCAGGTACAGCAGGCAGTACAGCGCGACGACGCCGAGTCCGCTCAGGAACGTCGGATCGGCCAGGACGGCGGCGTAGCTGCGGAACCCGACGAAGATCGTGTGCTCCGGGCCGAACCCGAGACCCGGTTCGTCGGCGCCGAAGAAGCTCAGCCACAGCGCCGTTCCGGCCGGGACGAGGAAGACCACCACCAGCAGCACGAAGAACGGCGCCATCAGCACGGCGCAGGCGGTGCCGTGCCGGTGCCGCTTCCGGACGCGCGGTGCGGGCGCTCTGGAAGCGCTTTCCGGACGAGCGAGCGTCGTCGTCATCGCCTCTCCTTCTCAGCTGCTGTGCTCGGTGGTCGCCAGCCCCAGGGCGATCAGGTCCGGCATGGTGGCGCGCTGGGCGTCGCGGACGGCGTCGAGGAGGGTGCCCTGGCCGGCGCTCGCCCGGGCGAACCCGTCCTGCAGCACCCGCTGGGTCGCGCTCATCCGCGGCCCCCACGTCCAGCCGTCCCGGATCTTGGCCGCCTCGGCCTCGAAGAGCCGATAGATGTCCTGGCCGCCGTAGTACGCGCGGCCGAACGCCTTCCGCCCCACCTCGACCAGGTCCGGCGCGGCCGGGTACTGGCTGCTGGTGCCGCTGGAGAGCCGGGCGCGCAACGCATCGGGGTGCGACACCTGCCATTCGATGAACTCCATCGCGGCTTCCGGGTGGGCGCTGTCGCGGGTGACGGCGAACGTCGAACCGCCGTGCGTCCCGACCGCCGGCTGCGCCGGATCCCATTGGGGCAGCGGCGCGATCGCCCACTTGCCCTTCTGCGCAGGCCGGGCCTTCATCTGCGCGCCCGCGTCCCAGGCGCCGCTCATCCGGGCCAGCACCAGCCCTTGGCCGATCTGCGCGTCCCCTTGCCTGCCCTGGACGCCGTTCGCGAACACGAGACCGTCGTCGATCAGGTCCTGCCAGTACCCGGCGACGCGGCGGGTCGCGGCGTCGGCGAGCGAGACGTTCCAGGCGCCGCCGGCGGTGTCGAACCACTGCGCGCCCGCCTGCCACGACACCGCCGCGAACTGGGTCGCCCCGTCGGTCGCGAAGGCCACCAGCCGGCGCCGGTCGTCGCGGACCTTGCGGGCCACCGCGGTGAACTCGTCCCAGGTGCGGGGCGGCCCGGAACCGTGCTGGGCGAACAGATCGGTGCGGTAGTGCAGCACCATCGGCTCGACGTCCAGCGGCACGGTGAACACGCGCCCGGCGAACGTCGTCAGCCGCAGTGCCTGCGGGAGGAGCTTGGCGCGCAGGCGATCGGAGACGAGGTCGGTGATGTCCCGGGCCACGCCGTCGATGGCGAACCCGGGCACCTGCGGGTATTCGATGGTGGCGACGTCCGGTGCATTGCCCGCGCGGACGGCGTTGCTCAGCTTCGCGTACCCGCCCTGGTCGCCGGACGGGATCTGCTGGAACACCACGTGGATCCGGTTCTGCGTCCGGTTGAAGGCGTCGACCACCTGCTGGCTGCCGCGCAGGGCCGACCAGAACGTGATCCGGGTGGCGCCGCGCGGGGCGTCCCCGCCCGGGCCGGTGCAGGCGGCGGCGAGAGGAAAGGCGATGCCTGCGGCGAGAACGGTCCGGCGGCTGGGTCGGACAGGCATCGATGCCTCCTGCGGGTCGCGGGCTCCCCGCAGTTTGGGCGCCTGAACGAATTCCGGTCAATAGGCCCGGGCAACTCGGTCAATCGATCAGCGTTGAATTCCGAGTGGCCGCGTCGACCCGCGCACCTTGAGTTCCGGCAGGACGGTGATCCGCCGCGCCGGCCGCCCCGCCGGCCCGCGCAGCCGCTCCAGCAGCAGTTCCGCGGCCAGCCGGCCCACCTCGGCCTTCGGCGGCGCGATCGCGGTCAGCGGCGTGCTGGCCAGCGCCGCCACGACGTCGTCGTAGGCCACCACCGAACAGTCGCCGGGCACCGTGATCCCGGCGTCGGCCAGCTGCTGGACGAGCATCAGGGCATCGACGTCGCCGTGCATGATCACGCCCGTCGCGCCGTGCTCGAGCAGGACGTCGGCGAGCGGCTCGAGGTCGCGCACGGGCTCCTGGTCGGCGACCGCGCCCGGCGCGCTGAGCACCACCGTCGCGTCCTCGATCTCGGGGCGCTCGGCGCAGATGCCGGTGAACGCCGCGCGCAGCGCCCGTGCGGTCGGGCTGTCGTCGCGCGCGGCCAGGACGATCCGGCGGTGGCCGAGGGCGAGCAGGTGCGTCACCGCGAGGTGGACACCGTACCAGTGGTCGGTGCACACGGAATCCCTGGCGTGCAGCGCACTTCCCGGCCGCGGCCGCCGTTCCATCAGGACGACGGGGACGTCGGCCGCGGCCAGCCAGCCGTCGTCGGCCTCCTCGGTGACGACACTCCGCCAGCGCGGCGCGACGAGCACGCCACGGGCGTCGTCGGCCAGCAGCCGCTCCACGATGGCCCGCTCGGCCCCGGCGACCTGCGGCGCCGGGTGCAGCACGACCCGGACGTCGGCCTCCTCCAGCGCGCCGCGGGCGCCGTGCAGGACCTCGGTGAGGTAGGCGTGCCGCTCGGGAACGACCAGCACCACCGGACCGCCGTCGTCCGCCGGGGGCGCCGGCTCCGGCCGCCGCGGCACCAGCGAGCGCACGACACCGTGGCCCCGCCGCAACCGGCCGGCTCTGGCCAGCTCCTCGACGTCCCGCCGCACGGTGATGACCGAGACGGCCAGCTCCGCGGCGAGCTCGGTGACCCGCGCCTGGCTGCGCGCCTCGACCACGGCCAGGATCCGCCGCCGCCGGTCCTCGCCCGACTCCCGCATCTCGACCTTCGTCCGCCGGCTGTTCGTTCGATCGTTTCGCGGAGCATAACGATCAGCCGTAGCCCCGGTCCAGACGGCGCAGCCGGCCGGCGGGAGCGTGATCGGCACCCCGCATCCGCGGCCGGCCCTCAGTAGGGCGCGGTCGCCGGCCAGACGATCGCGCCGGCCGGGATGGTCGCGGTGAGCTGCCGGAAATCCGCCGCCGGCACCACACCCTGGTCGCGCAGCGCGGTGGCGACCAGCCGGGCCACCTCGATCGCGCCTGCCGCCTGGAAGTGGGTGTTGTCCTGGCTGCCGTCGGGGTAGTTCGGGTACTTCCCCGCCGGGAAGATCATGAAGTACTTCTTCGTGCCCTCGACCCCCGCGCGGTTCCACAGCGCCGTGCTGGCCACGGTCAGGTCGATCAACGGCACGTGCTTCGCCGCCGCGAGTTCCCGCATCGTGACCCGCAAGGCCGCCGGCTACGTCATCGCGGACCTGAACACCGCGCTGAACAAGATTTCCACGGATCTCGCATCGCGGAACCCGATCGACGCCGGGGCAAGTCACTCCAGGTCTACAACCGCACGGCCGCCGGCACCGTCACCGTCACCAGCACCAAGCCGGTGGGCGGCCACAGCTTCACCTACACCTCGACGGCGGCCGGCCAGGCCTTCGCCGTCCAGCGCGGCGCGACCGAGTTCGCGCTCGTCAGCACGTTCACCCTCCCCACCACCATCGGTTCGGTGACCTCGGCACAGACCGGCTCCTACAACGCCGACGACGTGTGGGTGACGCAGGGACCGAAGAGCTACACCGTTTCCGGCAGCACCATCGTCATCAAGCTGGCGAAGAACGAGTGTGTCCGGGTCATCGTCTCTCAGCTCGGTTTCACCCCCCTTTCCGGCTCCCACCCGTGATCGACTCCTGGTAGACGTCGGCGGAAATCGGCACCTGACCGTCGGCTCGCCGGGGCTACGCCGGGTTCTCCGCGACGGCGAGGTAGTCGGTGTAGATCTGCGGCGAGCCCGAGAACGACGCCAGCTGCTTCCACTCCTCGTACATCTGCTTGGTGTCGCGGTGGGCGGCCGCGAACTCCGCGGCCTCACCGGTGGCGATGTCGGGCTCGGGGTAGAAGACGTCCAGCGCGTCCAGGCTCGCGATCTCCATCATCATCACGTACTGGTCGAGGCGGTTGCCCCGCTCGCCCTTGAGCACGTGGAAGCGCCAGTCCGGGTAGTCGTCGATCCGGTGGTGGTTCTCGGCGATGAAGCGGTCGAACATCTCCTCGGTGACTCCGGCGCGCAACGCCAGGTTGTGGATCCCGACGACCCGGGCGACGGGCTCCTCCCCCGGGCGGTTGCGGTAGCGGGGGCCGGGCGTGACCGTGCTCCGCGGGTTGTCGGCCAGCAGCCGGTAGTCGGTGAACAACGTCGGCAGCTCACCGTAGGTGCCCAGCTGCCGCCATCGCGCCAGCACCGCCTCCGCCTCGGGGTGCTGCGCCCAGAACTGCCGGGCGAGCTCGGTCTGCTCGCCCCGGGCTGTGACGTAGCGGTCGCGTTGCTCGGCGCTGTCGATCTCGTACAACATCAGGTACTGCCCGGTCCGCTCGCCGCGCAGACCGCGCAGCAGGGTCCACCGCCAGCCTGGGTACAAGGGCAGGTGAACGCCTTCAGCACGCACGAAGGTCTCGAACTCTTCCGGCGTGACACCGGCCTCGGTGTCGATGGCGATGTACTGGAAGGTGAACACCGACGAGCGTCCCATTTGCGTCCAATCCTCGGGCCGGGGAGGGGATCGCGCGTCCGGCAAGCACGACTCCCTTGTCCCCATCCTGCCCGCTCCGGAGCAACGGGGCAGGTGGCGTGCCTCGATCGGAAGGGCCCCAGCGACTCCTGCTGCACGAAGCAACATACGGATCCGGCCGACGTGGAAGGACCGATCCAGCGCACTCGCGGCGGCCACCTGCTCTGAAATGCAGCTGCGAACCACAGCACGTCTTAGCCAGATCATCCGCTCGGACCGCGACATCCACCTGAACGGCCGGCCTCGATTACTTGCAGTGTGTGACCGATCCGCTATCGTGGGTTGCTCATGACCCGTACGAGGGTGGGGAGGCCCCGTGGGAAATGGCTTCAAAGTTGCGCTCGACGAGCTGCAACGCGTCGGCGACAGCGCCCTTCCGGCGCTGCGGGACATCATGGGAACCCAGCTCCCGGTCCTGAATTCGCACGAGGGCCTGGCCGGCCCCGGACATCTGGACGCCATCAACGACTACCAGCTGGCATACGCCCGCTTCACCGACGAGGTCGCTGCCCGGCAGAAGCACGGCACCGAGGTCGTCGACGCGACGGCGGAGGCCGCCAAAGCGATCGTCGCGCTGTACCGCCGCGCGGACGGACAGAGCTAGCGGTGGGTGACTGGAAGAGCGACGACGAGGTCCGGTCGGCCGCCGACCGCGCCGCCCGCCGGCTCATCGAGCTCTTCGATGAGGAACAGCCGGACGGCAAGTGGCTCGGCTCACCGGAGACATACCCGGACGGCGGCGGCGCAGTGCTGCTGCGCAGCTTCCTCGAGGATGCCGACAACGTGCTCAGTCTCGACCCGCAGAAGATCATCGACGAGTTCGAGCGCATGAAAAAGGTCGGACGCGCCCTCGACCAGGACACCTCGTCCGCCATCATCGACGCATTCCGGAAGATCGACTACTCGGTGCAGGACTGGGAAGGCGGCGGAGCCGACGCCTTCCGGCACCAGATCTCGATGATCCAGGCCTTCATCGGTCAGCAGGCCGGCTACCTGGTCAAGACGGTCGAATCGCTGGCGATCCTCCTGGCGGCCTCTGTCCAGGCGCGGCGGGACTACGTCGCGGTCGCCGACGCCACCAGCGCCGCCGTCGCCAAGGCCCTCAAGCAGCACGA
This sequence comes from Amycolatopsis sp. NPDC049688, assembly GCF_040674975.1. NCBI lineage: Bacteria > Bacillati > Actinomycetota > Actinomycetes > Pseudonocardiales > Pseudonocardiaceae > Amycolatopsis > Amycolatopsis sp. NPDC049688. The sequence continues at coordinate 384,856 of NZ_JBFANY010000001.1, read as the reverse complement.
CGACGCCGATACGAAGATCGCGATCTCGATCGGCGCGAGCGTCGTCTCCGCCGTCCTCGGCGTCGCGACCGGAGGGGCCTGGTTCACCGCGAGCGCCGGCGTCATCATCGGCGCCGCCTCCGCCGGCCTGCAGCTCGCGGTGGACGGCGACAAGTTCGCCGAAGTCGCCTCCGGCTACAAAACCGGCAAGGACCAGGTCCTGACCAGCTACCAGGACATCGTTCACAGCTCTCTCGCCAAGATCCGAGATGCGGAGCGGGACCTGCTCGACGAGAAGAACGAACTGTTCGCCCCGACGCCACCGAGCATCGACGTGAAGTCCCCGAGCTTTCACTACGGGGACTTCTCCTCCGTCGATCGCCCGGTCGCCGAGTTCGACCCCAAGGTCGATCAAGAGCACCGAAAACTGGTCGAGGAGCACGCTCCGACAGGTGTCACCGGCCCCGGCACACCGATTCAGAGGCGTCTCGATGGCTGACACGATCCGCCGGGCCGCGCTGGGGGTCCTCGCGGTCGCCCTGACCGCTGCAGCCTGCACCGACCCCGGCGAACCGCCCGCGCCCAGCAGCTCGACGTCGCCCGCACCGCTCACCGCGACGCCGCTCGATGTCTCGCGCTATCTGACCACGCCGTGCTCGGGAGTGCCGACCGAGCTGACCGCACGACTCGGGTTGCCCAAACGAGAAGACGCCCGCGAAACCGTCCTTGTCGGCGCCGGAGTCCAGGCCCAATGCCGCCTCTCGAGCGGCCCGCCCCTGTCCGCCGCCGCGGAAGTCCGCTTCTACCCGAAAGCCCGGCCACTCCCCCTCGTCACCGGTCCCGGTAGCCAGGTGAAGCCCACTTCCCTCAACGGGTATCCCGCCGGCGAATGGGTGCTCAGCACCGGCACGGACAACAGCTTCACCTCATGCCAGATGATCGTCGACATCGCACAGAGCCAGGGAGTCGGTATCCTCTTCAACGGCCCGACCGGCGAATCCGTCACCGCCTCATGTGCGAAGGCGCGGCAACTTGCAGAGGGCGTCGTCGCCGCACTGCCGCACTGATTCGCAAGGCAGAGTTCGTTCTCGCGGCGTTCGTGGTCCTCATGGAAGGATTTCTGCCTCGTGCAGGCGGATGACCGCCGCAGGCCCAGAAGCCCCACCACGACGCGGTGAAGATCCGGCAACCGATGTGCTTGGCAAAGTACCGGGCCAGGTCCGGGACCTTCGTTGCGGTGGCCGCCGGTCAGCGTGGCCGCGGATAGCGGAACGCCGCCGGTGCACCGGAAACAGCGGCTCCAGCCGCTCCCACAGCTGGCCGGTCAGGACCTCCTCACACCTACCGACTTCACCGAAAAACCCGGCAGGACACCCAAGGCGACACACCGACTCATTCCGAATCCCCCTCTTCGGCGGTCGCGACCGGTTCGGCCCCGGCAGGCGGTCGAGTTCGGACGCTTGGCCCAGGCCCCGGAGCACGCGGCGGGTGTTCACGGGCTCGGCGGTGTGATCACACACCTTCTGCTTCTCCTCGTGAATCATCTCCGGACGTGCCTTCTCCACATCTCCGAAAAGCATTTTCGGAGATGTCGGTTCCGAATGGTCGCGCGGGATACTCGAGGTATCGATGCCGTGGAGTCGGGGGGACGACCGCGTCTCCTGTGGACGGACGTGCGCGTTAGGGGCGAATGGATGAGCGACGTTGACGGCCACGCCGAGGAGGCCGATGCGCCTGCCATCGCCATTGTCGGGCTTTCGTGCCGGTTGCCCGGTGCCGGTGACGTCCGCCGGTACTGGCACAACCTGCGCACCGGGGTCGAAGGGATCAGCCGGTTCCGGTTGGACGACGTCATCGCCGCGGGCGTGCCGGTCGAGGTGGCCAGGCATCCCGACTACGTGCCCGTGCGCGGGTTGATCGAGCAGGGCGAGTGCTTCGACCACGCCTTCTTCGGCTACAGCCCGGCCGAGGCGGCCGGGATGGATCCGCAGCAGCGCGTGTTCCTGGAAGCGTGCTCCGCGGCTTTGGACGACGCGGGCATCGACCCGCAGCGGTTCGGCGGCTGGCTGGGTGTCTTCGCCGGGTCCGACCGGGTGAACCAGGACCTCGTGGATCCGGCGGACGAGGTGGCCGCGATGGTCGGCTACGAGAAGGATTTCCTGGCCACCCGGGTCGCCTACAAACTGGGGTTGCGCGGACCCGCGATCACCGTGCAGACAGCGTGTTCCACGGCTCTGGTCGCGGTGCACCAGGCGGCCTCGAGCCTCAGCAACCACGAGTGCGACGCCGCGCTCGCCGGTGGCGTCGCGTTGTGGCTGCCCCAGGCCAACGGCTACCTCTACCAGGAGGGCAGCGTCGTGTCGGCGGACGGCCACTGCCGCCCGTTCGACGCCGGCGCCACCGGCACCGTGTTCAGCAGCGGGGTCGGCGTGGTGGTGCTGCGCAGGCTGGAGGACGCCCTCGCCGACGGTGACCGGATCATCGCGGTGCTGCGTGGCTCGGCCGTGAACAACGACGGCGGCCAGAAGATCGGCTACGTCGCCCCGTCCATCGCCGGGCAGCGCGAGGTGATCGGCTTCGCGCAGGCCGTCGCCGGGGTGGACCCGGCCGACATCCACTACGTCGAGGCGCACGGCACCGGCACGAAGGTCGGTGATCCGGTCGAGGTGGCGGCGCTCACGTCCGCGTTCCGCGAGTCCACCGACGGTGTCGGGTACTGCTGGCTGGGGTCGGCGAAAGGCAACATCGGGCACACCGGCGCCGCGGCCGGCGTTGCCGGGCTGATCAAGGCCGCTTTGGTGCTGAAGAACCGGCACCTGGTGCCCACCCTGCACTTCCGCAGCCCGAATCCCGAGCTGGAACTCGAGTCCAGCCCGTTCCGGATCGCGACCACGGTCGAGCCGCTACCGGCCGACGGGCCGTTGCTCGCCGGGGTCAGTTCGTTCGGCATGGGTGGTACGAACGCGCACGCGATCCTGGAGTCGGCGCCGGTCGCGGCACGGCGGACCACGCAGCGCAAGCCACGCGTGTTCTGCCTGTCCGCGGCCACGCCGAAGGCGCTGGCACGGCTGGGGTCCGACATCGCCGAAGCCTTGGCCGAGCCGGCCGAGGACGACCAGACGGCCGAGGACGTGGCGTGGACCCTGGCCCATGGCCGGCGCCGCTTTCCGCACCGGATCGCGGTGGTGGCGACCGATCGCGCGGAGGTGTCGGCCGCGCTGCGGGACGGGCCGCCGGCTCGCCGGGCCGGTGCGGGCACGCAAGGCGCGTTCCTGTTTCCCGGGCAGGGCACGCTGCGGGCCGGGTTCGGGGCCGCGGCGCACCAGCTGCTCCCGGTGTTCCGGGAGACCTTCGACGAGCTCGCCGACCTGGCCCGCGCGCGGTTCGGCGTGGACCTGGCACAGGCCCTGCGACCCGGCTGTGACCCCGCGTGGTTGCGCGACACGGCCCACCAGCAGCTGGCGCTGTTCGCGATCGGCTACGCCCTGGCCCGGCAGTTCCTCCAGTTCGGCATCCAGCCCGCCGCCATGCTGGGACACAGCGTCGGCGAGTACGTGGCGGCGACGGTGTCCGGGCTGTGGCAGCCCGCGGACGCGCTCGGGCTGATCCACGAGCGCGGGTTGGCGATGCGGGACACCGAACCGGGGGCGATGCTGAGCACGGCCGCGCCCGCCGAGCACGTGCGGGACCTGCTCGACGCCCACCCCGGCCTGTCCGTCGCGGTCGCGGGTCCGGTGCACACCGTGCTTGCCGGGCCGCCGCCGGCCGTCGAGGTGGCGATGGCCACGTTGCGGCGCTACGGGACGACCGACAGCAGGCTGCTGGACACGGACCGGGCTTTCCACTCGCCGGGGATCCAGCCTGCCGCGCGACGGCTGGGCCGTGCGGTCGCCGCGACGCCGCGCGGAGTCCCCGCGTTGCCGTTCCTGTCGAACCTGACCGGCGGCCTTGCCGACCCGGCCCGGGTGGCCGACGCCGGCTACTGGGTGGACCAGCTGACCAGCACGGTTCGCCTCGCGGACTGCGTCGAGGCGCTGCTGGCCGGTCCGAGCCAGGTGTTCCTGGAACTGGGGCCGGGCCAGACGATGACCCGCATGCTCCGCGCGCACCCGGCCTGGACGCCCGAACGGCTGGCCGTGCCGCTGGCCGGGCGCTCGGGCGATCCCGAGGAGGCCGGGGTGCTGTCCGCGCTGGCCCGCCTGTGGGAGCGAGGGTTCGAGGCCGGGGTCGACGGGTTGTCCGAGGACGGCCAGCCGCGCCGGACCGCGTTGCCGCCGCATCCGTTCGAGCCGGTCCGGTGCGAGCGGCCGATCGCGCGGGCGACGAGCCGGTCCGGGCTGCGACACGACGCGGTGCTGACCATCGGCGACGTGCCCGCTCCGGGCATGGTGCAGTCGTTCGGCCAGGGGTCGGCGTGGTTCGGGGCGATTCGTCCGTCCGAATCAGGCAGCGCGGTCACGGCTGTCTCACGGGACGGGGCGGTGTCCCCCGTCGTCGTGGCCGGACCCGGTGTCGCCGTGGGGGGCGCACTGGCGCGGGAGTGCGGCTCCGTCGGGATCCGGCTGGTGCTCGTCGGCGCGACCGATCCGGTCGCGGTGGACGAGGCGCGCGCGGCCGCGCCCGATTTCGTGACCGTGCTGGATCTCGGCGGCGAAGCGCCGCCCGACGAGGCGCCGGTGGGCGCCTGGGGCGGGTCGTACGCCTGGCGCGAGAACCGGTGGTGGCTGCTGGACGAGCCGCCCCGGTCCGCCGTCGAACGACGGGTCGAGGAAGCAGCGGTCGAGACGGAGGACTTCGCCGCTCCCCGCAGCGAGGCCGAGGTGGCGATCGCCGCCGTGTGGCGGGAACTGCTGGGTGTCGAGCGAATCGGGGTCCACGACGACTTCTTCGAACTGGGTGGGCATTCGCTGCTGACGACGCGGCTCGCCGCCCGGTTGCGCGCGTTGTTCGGCGCCGATCTTCCGCTCGATCTGGTGCTGGACAACCCGACGGTGGCCGGGCTCGCGGCCGCCGTGCGCGGCGGTGGCGCAACGACGGGTGCGACCTTGGCCCCCCGTCCGCATCCGCACGACCCGGTACCGCTCGTTCCCGGGCAGCGCCGGTTGTGGTTCCTCGACCAGTTCGACTCCGCCGCCGCATACTCCCTTCCGCTCGTCCTGAGGCTCACCGGAGAACTCGACGAGCGCGCACTCACCACGGCGTTGACCGAAATCGTGCGCAGGCACGAGGCGCTGCGCACGGTGCTGCCGATCCGCGACGGTGAGCCGGTGCAGCTGGTACGGCCCGCCGAGCCGGTCGAGCTGTCCGTCGCAGACACCTCGGAGGCCGGGCTCGCGGAGATGCTGCGCGACGATCTGCGGCGACCTTTCGACCTCGCGGCGGGCCCGCTGTTCCGGGCGACGTTGTTCCGCGTGGCGGCCGAGACGCATGTGCTGTCCCTGTGCCTGCACCACATCATTTCCGACGGGTGGTCGCTGGACATCATCTGTGCCGAACTGGCCGCGCTCTACAACGCCTACCGTGCGGGCGGACCGTCCCCGCTGCCCGAGCCCGTGCTCCAGTACGCCGATTTCGCCGCGTACCAGAGGGACACGACGGCCGATCTCGAGTACTGGCGCGAACGGCTGGCCGGATCGGTGGATCTCGACCTGCCCACCGACCGGCCCCGGCCCGCGCAGCAGAGCTACGCCGGGGCCGTTGCCGTCCGTGACCTCCCGCCGGACCTGTCCGATCGGGTGCGTCAGCTCGGGCTGGACCGGCAGGCGACGCTGTACATGACCCTGCTCGCCGCGTTGACGGCCTTGCTGCACCGCTACACCGGGCAGGAGGACATCTGCGTCGGCACCCCGGTGGCCGGCCGCACCCGGGTCGAGCTGGAGCGGATCGTCGGGTTCTTCGTGAACACCCTGGTGCTGCGCAACGAGCTGGACCCCAGCCTGTCCTTCGCGGCCTTGCTGGAGCGGGTGCGGGAGGCGACGCGTGGCGCACTGGCGCACCAGGAGCTTCCGTTCGACCGGCTGGTCGAACACCTGCGGCGGCCTCGCGATCCCAGCCGCAATCCGCTGTTCCAGGTGATGTTCAACCTGCTCGGCGGGGACGCGGTCGTGCCGATGGACGGGCTGGGCGTGGAAGGCCAGGACATCGACATGGCGATGGCGCAGGTCGACCTCGCGCTCGACGTGTCCGACCGCGCCGGTGGGCTCTCGTGCCGGTTGGAATACAACACCGACCTGTTCGACGCCTCCACGGCAGAACGTTTCCTCGCGCACCTCGAAGCACTGCTGACCGCCTGCGTCGCCGCGCCGGACACCCCGATCGGCGAGATCGAACTGCTGTCCGCGGCGGATCGGTCACTGGTCCTGACGCAGTGGAACGACACCGGGCTGGACCTTCCCGCCGGAACCGTCGTGGACGTGTGGGAGCGGCAGGCGCGGCTCACCCCGGACGCCACCGCCCTGGTCGGCGTGGACACGCGGTGGACATTCGCCGAGGTGAACGCGCGAGCCAACCAGCTGGCCCGGCTCATGCCCGCCGTGGGTCCCGAGGAACGGATCGCCGTCGTGCTCCCCCGGACGGCCGACATCGTGGTGTCGATGCTCGCGGTCCTCAAGGCCGGTGCCGCCTACCTGCCGGTCGACCCGGATCTGCCGGACGACCGGATCGCGCACCTGCTCGCCGACGCCGAGCCGGCCCTGGTGATCACGAATCTCGCCCTGGCCGGCGAGCTCGGCGACGTCCCGAGCGTCATCCTGGACGATCCGGCGACCGCCGGCCGCCTGCGGGGGACGGACGCGACCGATCCCGGTACGGCGATCGCCCCGTCCCATGCCGCGTACCTCATCTACACGTCCGGATCGACCGGCCTGCCCAAGGCGGTCGTCGTCGAGCACCGCAACCTGGTCAACCTGTTCGCCGAACACCGGCGGACACTGTTCTCCCGCACGGCCGGCCCGATCAAGGTCGCCGTCACGGCGTCGTTCTCGTTCGACACGTCGTGGGACGAGGTGCTCTGGATGATCGCCGGGCACGAGCTGCACGTGATCGACGCGGACGTGCGTGCCGATCCGGATGCGCTGGTCGAGTACGTCGTGGCCCACGAGATCGACTTCCTCGACCTGACGCCGTCCTACGCCAAGCCGCTCATCGCGGCCGGCCTGCTCGACCCGGCCCGCCGTCCGCCGGCCATGGTCATGATCGGCGGCGAGGCGATCGACCAGCAGCTGTGGGACGAGCTCGCCGCCGCGCCGCGCACCGCCGCCTACAACTACTACGGGCCGACGGAATGCACGGTCGACACACTGTCCGCGCGGATCGTGGCCGGCCGGGCGGTCACCCTCGGCACGCCGATCGCCAACACCCGCGCCTACGTGCTCGGCCCCGGCCTCCGGCCGGTGCCGCCCGGCCTCGCCGGCGAGCTGTACCTGGCCGGGGCGAGCGTGGCGAGGGGCTACTTCCGCAGGCCCGAACTGACCGCGCAGCGGTTCCTGCCGGATGTGTTCGGCCAGGAGGGTGACCGGATGTACGCGACCGGGGATCTGGTGCGCTGGCAGACCGGCGGCACGCTCCAGTACCTCGGGCGTACCGACCAGCAGGTGAAGATCCGCGGGTTCCGCATCGAACTGGGTGAGATCGACGCCGTGCTGGCCGCGCACCCGGACGTCGCGGCGGCGGTGACCATCGACCGGGAGGACCGGCCGGGTGATCTGCAGCTCGCCGGGTACGTGGTGGCCCGGCCGGGCGCGACGCTCGACGTGGCCGGCCTGCGCGCCGTCGCCGCGCGTTCGCTGCCCTCCTACATGGTGCCCGCCGCCATCTGCGTGATCGACCGGATCCCCTGCAACACCAGCGGAAAGCTGGATCGCTCGGCGTTGCCCGCGCCCGAGTTCGGCTCGGTGACGCGCCGGGCGCCGCGCACGCCGGCCGAGCGGGTGATCACCGACGTGTTCGCCGAGGTGCTCGAGGTCGAGGACGTCGGTGCCGACGACAACTTCTTCGAGCTGGGCGGGCATTCGCTGCTCGCCACCCGGTTGATCGCCCGCCTGCGGGCCGAGTTCGACGTGGCGCTGACCGTGCGGACGCTCTTCGAGCTGCCCACGCCCGCCGGGCTGGCCTCGTGGTTGCGGGCCCCCGGCAGCACCGGCGGTGCCCTGGACACCCTCCTGCCGATCCGGGCGGAAGGGGCCGGAGAGCCACTGTTCTGCCTGCCCCCGCTGGCCGGGTTGAGCTGGTGTTACGCCGGGCTGCGCCGCTACCTTCCGGACCGGCCCGTCTACGGGCTCCAGGTGCGGGGCATCCGTGAGCCCGACCGGCTGCCCACCGCACTGGCCGGGCTGGTGGACGACTACGTCGGGGAGATCCGGCGGGTGCGCCCGGGCGGGCCGTACCACCTGCTCGGCTGGTCGGCCGGTGGCAACCTGGCGCACGCGGTCGCCGTACGCCTGCGGGAACTCGGGGAAACCGTCGGCACGCTGGTCCTGCTCGACTCGTACGTGGATCTCGGCGGAACGGCCGGGCGAGCGGAGATCCGCGACACGATCACCCAGGATCTCGGCGTCGAGCTGGCGGACGTGGTCGACGTCGACGCCGGAACACTCGTCGACGCGGCGCTGCAGGTGCAGCGGCTCGTAACGGCGACGCGCCCGAAGAGGTTCGACGGACCCGTGCTTTACCTGACTGCGCAACGCGACCGGGAAACCGGCTCGTCCCCGGTGGACGATTGGCGACCGCTGGCCGGAAGCCTCACGGAACTCCCGATCGACTGTCATCACGGGGACATGATGCGCAAGGGACCGCTCGCCGAGATCGGTCCGGTCGTCGACGCGGAGCTGAAACGCACCGCCAAGGACTGGGGGAACTCCGATGGTGTTCGGTAGCGCCGTGCGGCGCCTACGCGAGGACCTGGTACCGGCGAAGGGCAACGAGCGCCGGTACGCCCTGGCGATCTTCCTCGACTCGATCGGCGACGGGCTGTTCATCACCGGAACGACGGTGTTCGCGTTGCGCGTGGTCGGGCTGTCGCCGCAGCAGGTCGGTTTGGCGCTGTCCGCGGCGGGAATCGCGGGCTTCCTCGGCGCCAGCACGTTGGGCCGGGTCGCCGACCGGTTCGGCCCGCGGCGCGTCATGATGGCGCTGTGCCTGGTGGACGCGCTCGCGCTGATCTCCTACACGCTGGCCGGTTCGTTCGCGGCGTTCACCGTCTCGGCCTGCCTGGCGTCGGCGACCGGCTTCGGCAAGGGGCCGGCCGGCTCCGCCCTCGTCTCGGCGATCACCACCGCGGAGCGCCGGATCCGGTTGCGGGCGCAGGTGCGTTCGCTCAGCAACCTCGGCTTCACCGTGGGTGCCGCGTTCGCCGGGTTCGCGCTCGCGATCGACACGATGCCCGCGTACTACGCCCTGCCGATCGGCGACGCGGCGAGCGTGCTGCTGGAGCTGCTGGTGATCGGCGGGCTGCCGGAGGTCAGGGCCGTCGCCACGGCGACGGCCCGCCGGTCGTTCACGGCCCTGCGGAACGTGCCGTTCCTGCTGACCACGGCGCTCAACGCGATGCTGACCCTGCACACGGCACTGATCAATGTCGTGGTGCCGCTGTGGATCCTCGGGCCGATGGGCGCGCCCGCGCCCCTGATCAGCGGGCTGCTGATGGTCAACACCGTACTGGTCGTGGTGTTCCAGGTCCGGCTGAGCCGGGGAGCCGAGTCGCTGGCCGGCAGCATCCGGCTCGCCCGGTGGGCGGCCGCGGTGCTGGTGGCCGGGTGTGTGATCGCCGGTCTGTCCAAGGACCTCCCCCTGCTCCCCGGTGTGCTCCTGATCGCCGTCTCGGTCGTGCTGCTGACCGTGGGCGAAATGGTGCAGTCCGGCGCGGCTTGGGGCCTGTTCTACGGACTCGCGCCGAAGCAGGCGCAGGGCGAGTACCTCGCCGGGCTGGAGATGAGCCTGGCCGCGCAGTCCATCCTCGGACCCGCGTTCGGCACGTGGCTGGTGCTCACCTTCGGCCTGTTCGGGTGGAGTGCGCTCGGCGGCGTGTTCCTGGGTGCCGCTGTCCTCATCGGGCCGGCGGCGCAGTGGACCTCGCGCCGGCTGGCCCGCCTGTACCCCCCTGCCGTCGAGCCGGAGGAGCTGACGGAGGCGGCGTGAGCCTACGCCGCGAGCCGGTCGGCGGTGTCGACCTCGTCGCGCAGGCCGAGCAGCTCCCAGCGTTGCAGGGCAAGGGGTACGTTGCCCTCCAGCCAGAGCCGGTCGTGGAACGCCATCAGGTCGAAGGCACTCCCCTGCTCCCGCACGCAGTCGTTGAGCAACGCCAGGATCTGGAGCTTGCCGATCTGGTAGCTCAGGCCCTGACCGGGGTTGCCGGCGAAGAACGCGGCTTCGGCCAAGGCGGTCGCGCGGTCCATCGGCACCCGCTCGGCCAGCTGGTCCGCGGCCTGCGCGAGGGTGAGATCGCCGACGGCGAGGCCGATGTCCACCTCGACCCGCAGCGCGCGCAGGCGCATCGCGTTGGCCACGAACAGGGCGCTGGTGGGTTCGTCGTCCAGCAACCCGGACTGGAGCATCAGCTCCTCGTTGTAGAACGCGACACCCTCGTTGGGCGTGGAGTCGTAGTAGTGGCGGCGGATCGGGTCGGGATGCCGCCAGGACAACGCGAGCTGTTGTGCGTGCACGCCTTCGTGGATGATGCCGCAGCGGGGATCGCGGGCGTCGGCGAGGGGGAAGTACGGCAGGTCCGGGCCGGGATCGGTCACGTAACGCAGCGCGTCCTCGCCCGACCGGCTCTGGCCGGACGCGTAGTGCGGGACGCCGAGCCACGTCAGGGGCGCCAGATAGGCCGGCATGGGCGCGAACCGGTACCGGCGCAGGCCGGTGGGCTGCCCGAGAATCCGCTCGCCGGCGAGGAACCGGCGGACGGCCTGTTCGGCCGCGTCCTCGCGGGCGACGAGCGTGGGCAGGTCGGGGAGCTCCGGCGGCCGGCTGTGCCGGTACCGGTGGCGAAGCAGGGTTTCGGTGGCGACCGCCCGCTGCCACTCCTGCCGGCCCATGGCCAGCAACTGCGTCGCCGGATACGGCAGCAACGCGACCCGGTGCAGGAAGTAGCCGAACGCGCCGGGGCCGATCGACACCGCGCCCCGGAACCCGGCACGGTGCCGGCGGAGCCAGTCGCGGTAGGCGACGACGGCCGTCCGGGCCGCGCCGGTGGCCGCGGACAGGTCGGCGTGGCACTCCTCCGGCAGGTGCGGCGCCAGCGCGGACATGGCGGTCACGACGTCCTGGTCGGCGTGCGCGAGGAGGCCCAGTGCGTGGTCGGCGAACGACTCGACCGTCTCGCCGCCGAGGTTCATCACGGCCTGGCTCAGCGTCGACGGGACCCGGCGCAGCAGGGCGATGAGCGTGTGAGCGCGTTCCGCGTCGAACGGCGCCGGTGCGAGCAACAGGTTGTAGACCGGGACGAGGGCCTGGTCCACGTAGAAGCCGGGGTTGCGTTGCCAACCGCGCAACAGGTCCAGTTCCCAGTGCGCGCGAGCCAGTGCCGAACCGAGCAGGCGGTGATCGACCTGGACCGGAATGTCCTCATCGGACACATCGACTGCCCGATACCGTTCGGCGAATCCGGACAACGCCACGCGTCGTGCCGCGATCGCGGCGGGTGACCAGTCGGGGGTCCAACCGGGTGGCCGCTCGACCCTCGTGATGTCGTCATAGGAGTCGGGCTGGGTCGCCAGCCGCCAGGTCCAGAACTCCTTCGCCAGCGCCGGTAGTCCGGCGCGGGCCGACGTACGCACGATCACCTGTACTCCGTTCAGTTTCCCGTTACGGGCTCGGCGCCCACCAACGTCCGCCGCGGTGCGCTGGCCAGCGCCCAGCGAGCGGCCACCGGCAGGCCGATCCCGGCCAGCAGGTAGCCGGCGCCCAGCACGAGCCAGCCGGCCGGGCCCAGGACGACGAGCAGGGTGGTCATGACGGCGGGCGCGAGCATCGTGGCCGCCAGCTGACCGGTCGAGAAGACGCCTTGGTATTCGCCGTGCGCCTCGTGGGGCGTGAGGCCGACCGAGAGGCCGACGCCGCTGCCGACGAACAACAGTTCCCCGACCACGGCGATCGCACTTCCCGCGATCAGGACGACGTAGACCATCGGGCTCGATTCGTGATAGCTGGTCGCGTAGACCAGGCACGAGCACGCGAGCGCCACCCCGGACCACACGCCGAGCCGGCTCGCCCCGGCCACGGTGGTGCCGGGCTGGGCGATCCGGCGCATCAGCAACGCGAGGACGGCCGCGTTGCCTCCCATGAGCACGCCGATGACCCACGGCTGGGCTTGGGTGTGCGTCGTGATCCACAACGGCACGCCGATGTCGAGCATGCCCCAATTCAGCGCCAGGAGGCCGTTCAGGATCGTGATCGTCAGGAACGGGCGGTCACGCAGCACCAGGACGGCGCGCTTCTCCCTGCGGTCCTTCAGGGACTGCACGTGCGGCAGCTTGATCAGCGCCGCCGCGAAGAGGAGATTGACGGTTCCGTAGGAGAGGATCAGCGCCAGGTAACCGGCGTGGCTGTCGACCGACAGCACGACCGCCCCGATCACGGCACCGAGGACCATGCCGGCCTGGGCCATCGCGTTCGTCGTGGCGATCAACCCGATCCGGCCGGGGCCGCTGACCAGGCCGGCGATGAGAGCGGTCCGGATGCCGGGAACCGAACGCTCACAGGCGATCGTCACGCAGGTCACCAGAATGATCACCCAGAACTGGTGTACGACACCGAAGGACATCACGGCGGCGCCCTGCACCACCGTGATCCCGATGAGCACCTCGCGGGCGCCGAGCCGGTCCGCGAGATAGCCGAGCGGACCACCGATGATCATGCCGACGAGCCCGGCCAGCGTGACCCCGAACCCGAACTGGGCCGTGCTCAGGCCGATCGATCGCGTGAAGAACAAGGCGTAGCAGGTGAACCAGGCGCCCTTGCCGACGCACAGGATCAGCGTGCCCACGACGATCGGAGCCGTCCGCTCCCTAGCTCTGCCCGAGGCCATCGGCGTCCAATTCTCCCGTAGCAGTTGGTGGCCGAGCCTGTCATCCGCCCGACGGCCGAGGCGTCTCCCGGCGTGCGGATGTCGTCCGGTCCCCGGCGATCGCTGTCGACCGCACCGGAGGAGATGCTGCGCGCGACCGCCGCGGAAACAATGATCCGGTGCTTGCAGCCGATTCCGATGGGTGTCCCGGCCCGGTGCACCACGCCGTCTCCCGGTGGGCCGCCGACACGCCGGACCTGCCCGCGATCTCCTGCGCCGGTGCCACCCTGAGCTACCGCGAGTTCGACGAACGGGCCAACCGGTTCGCCCATCACCTGCGGGCACTGGACGTGGCCCGTGGTTCGGTGGTCGCGCTGCACCTGGATCGCGGCCTCGACCACTACGTCGCGCTGCTCGCCGTGCTGAAGGCGGGCGGCACGGTGCTGCCCCTGGACACCACCTACCCGATCGAGCGGCTGCGTTACCTGCTCACCGACAGTGGTGCGGGCGTGCTCGTCACGAGCGGCGGCCTGGAAACGCTCGAGGGGACGGTGACGATCCGGCTCGACCGGGACGCCGAGCTCGTGGCCGGATACCCGGCCACACCACCACCGGAGGACGTGCAGGCGGACGACGTCGCCTACGTGATGTACACGTCCGCTTCGACCGGGCAGCCCAAGGGCGTGCGGCTGACCCACGGCGGCATCGCCCACCTGTGCGGCACGCACGTCGAGGCGCTGGGCCTGACCAGCGCGGATCGCGGGTCGCTTGCCGCGCCGCTGAGCTTCGACGCCGCCATTCTCGACCTGTGGCCGATGCTGGTCGTCGGCGCGCGGGTCGTCGCCATCGCCGACGACGATCGCGCCGAGCCGCCTCGGCTGGTGGCGGCGCTGCGGGCCGCCGACGTGACGGTGTGCTTCCTGACCACCGCGCTCGCCGAACTCCTGCTCGTCCAGCCCGGGCTCGCCGAGCTGCCCCTGCGCTACTTGGTGACCGGAGGCGAGGCGCTGCGCAGGCGGCCGAGGCCCGGGCTGCCCTTCCGGCTGATCAACATCTACGGCCCCACCGAGACCACGGTCTACGTCACGTCCACCGTCGTCGACGACGACGCCACCGGCAGCGGCCCCATCCTGATCGGCCACCCGATGGCGGGCGTCGGCGTGCACCTGCTGGACAAGGACGAGCGGCCGGTGCCGGAGGGCGAGCCCGGCGAGATCGTGGTGTCCGGTCCCGGCGTCGCCCGCGGCTACCTCGGCCGGCCGGAACTGACGGCGCGCCGGTTCCGGCCGGATCCGGCTGCTCCCGGCGCGACCCGCTACCACACCGGTGACCTGGCCCGCCGGCGCGCCGACGGCAGTTTCGAGTTCCTCGGCCGGCTCGACCGGCAGGTGAAGGTGCGCGGACACCGCATCGAACCGGAGGAGATCGAGCGGACGCTGCTCGACCACCCGGGCGCCGCACAGGCCGCCGTGGTCGCGATCCGGCCCCCCGGCGAGCCGGCCCGGCTGGTCGCGTACGTGGCCGGGGATCCGGCGTGGCGGCCCGACGGTGACCTGGACGAGGCCCCGGTTCCCCCGGGCGTGGCGAGGGCCACCGAGGTGACGCTCGCGCAGCTGCCCAAGGCGGGCACGATCCTCGAGATCGGCAGCGGTCTCGCCGGGATCGACCGGGTCGCGGCCCGGCACGTCCGGGTCGGCACCGTCGCGGAGGTGACGGCGGAAGCGGAGTTCGACGCGACCGTGCTCGACTGCCGGCCCGGGGTGTATCGCAGCGTCGAAACGCTTTTCGGCGCGATCGGCGAGGCGGTTCGCGCGACCAGGGACGGCGGTCTCGTCATCGCGTCCGGCGTGCGGTCCCTCCCGCTGCTGGCGGCGGCGTACGCGAACCGGGAGCTGGCCGGCGCTCCGGATGAGATGACCATCGAGGAGCTGCGCTGGCGGGTCGGCAGCCGGCTGCGCGCGGACACCGGCCTGGCGGTGCACCCGGGTGCGTTCGCCGCACTCGAGGTGGCCCCCCGGGTCGCCGCGGTCGATCCGACCCCGACGCACCGCCGGCCCGGCGCTCCCACGTTCGACGTGGTGGTGCACGTCGGGCCGCCGGCCGGTCGCGGCGAGGTCGAGTGGCTGGACTGGTCGGCCGGCATGGACCTCAGGGCGATCCGCACCCTGCTGCAGAACGGCGAGCGGCCGGTGGTCGCGGTGCGCCGCATCCCGATGGCGGCAGCGGCGGCGACGGACTGGGCCTCGTTCGCCACGGTCGGCGACCTCCGGCAGGACACCCCGGACGAACCGGAGGCGCCGACGCCACTCGACCTGTTCGGCGTCGCCGCCGGCACGCCGTACCGAACCAGGCTGAGCTGGCGGGCCGGGCGCGAGGACGGATCGGTGGACGCCGCGTGGGTGCGTGAGCCGGCACCGATCGCCGTGGTCTGGCCGGAACCGTCCGGCGTGCCCGCGTCCGCGCCGGCCAACCAGCCCGGCCGGCCGTCGATCGATCGGGCGCTACGGGCCCAGCTGCGGGCGAAACTGGCACGACGCTTCGTGCCGCACGAGATGCCGGACCTGATCCTCGTGCTCGACCGGCTGCCCCTGACGCCGGTCGGCAAGGTCGACCGCGCGGCACTGCCCCCACCGTCGTGGCTGGCGACCGGGGGCCCGGCCGAACCGAGAACACCCGCGGAGGCCGCGGTACACCCTTTGGTCGTCGACGTGCTCGGCCATCCCGCCATCGGCCTCGACGACGACATCCGGACGTTCGGCGCGCATTCGCTGACCATGGCCCAGCTCACCGCCCGCATCTCGGGACGGTTCGGCGTCCAGGTCCGGGTCCGCGAACTGCTCGCCGAACCGACCGTCGCGGCGATCGCGATCCGGGTGGCCGACGCGATCGAGGCCGACCTGGGTGCCCGTCAGGAGGTTGCGTGACCACGGACGGCCTGATCGCCGAGCCGGCCCGGGCCGCCGTACTGCGGCGGCTGAACGGGACCGCGCCCGCCGATCCCCTCACGCCCCGGCCGGACGGCTCGGGTCCGGCTGAACTGTCCTTCGTCCAGGAACGCCTGTGGTTCCTGCACGAGCTCGACCCCGGCAGCGCCGCGTACAACATCCCGTTCGCGCACCGCCTGCGTGGCCCGGTCGATGCCGGCTGCCTTCGCGCCGCGCTCACCGAGATCGTGCGCAGGCACGAGGTGCTGCGGTCCACACTGGACGAGGACGGCACCGGCCGGCCGGTGGCCGTGGTGCGCCCACCCGAACCGTTCGCCCTCCGGACGACCGAAGTGGACGGTGACACCGTCGACGACCGGTTGGGCAGGACCGCCGAACTCGCCCGCGAACGCACGCGAACGCCGTTCGACCTGCGCCGCGGTCCGCTGCTGGACGCCGAGCTGTTCCGGATCGACGACGACGACCACGTCCTGGTGCTCTGCGTGCACCACATCGTCGCCGACCAGTGGACGCTGGGGGTGCTCGGCCGCGAGTTGACCGAGTTGTACACGTCGTTCCTCCTCGGGATTCCCCCGCTGCTGCCCGAGCCGCCCCTGCAGTACGCGGACTTCGCGGCGTGGCAAC
This sequence comes from Amycolatopsis sp. NPDC049688, assembly GCF_040674975.1. Lineage (NCBI taxonomy): Bacteria > Bacillati > Actinomycetota > Actinomycetes > Pseudonocardiales > Pseudonocardiaceae > Amycolatopsis > Amycolatopsis sp. NPDC049688. The sequence continues at coordinate 368,305 of NZ_JBFANY010000001.1, read as the reverse complement.
GGCGTCGGTGCACCCCCGCCGTGCTCGCCGGGCAGGTGGCGCACTGGCGGGAGCGGCTGGCCGGGATGCCCCTGCTGGACCTGCGCACCGATCGGCCGCGACCGGCCACGATGGGCTGGACGGGCGCCCGGGTCGAGCACCAGCTGCCCGCCTCGATCGTGCGGCCGCTGCGCCGGTTGGCCGAACGCCGGGGTGCGACGATGTTCGCCGTCGTGGCCGCGGCGCTGACCACCTTGCTGCACCGCTACACCGGGCAGTCCGACGTCGCGATCGGCGCCGCCGTCGCCGACCGGGGACGCGCGGAGCTGGAGGAGCTCGTCGGCTTCTTCGTCAACACCGTCGTGCTTCGGACCGACCTGTCGGAGGAGCCGAGTTTCGCCGACCTGGTCGACTCGGTGCACGACCACACCATGACCGCGCGGGAACACCAGGACCTCCCGCTGGAGCGGCTGGTGGACGCACTGGGCGCCGGCCGCGACCCGAGCAGGCCGCCGTTGATCGGCGTCGTGCTGTCGTACCTGAACACGCCCGGCGACCGCCTGCGGCTCGCGGGCACGGCGTGTTCGCCGTTCCGCTTCGATCCCGGTGTGGTGAAGTTCGAACTCGACGTCTACGTGACGGAGATGGAGGGCGGCCTGCGGGTCGAGGTCGACTACCGCACCGACCTGTTCGACGCGGAGACGATCCGGCGCATGCTCGTCCACCTGGAGCGGCTGTGTGGTTCGGCCGGTGCCGATCCCACGGTGCCGGTGTCCGCGCTGGCGTTGCTCGACGCGAAGGAACACGCCGAACTGCTGGCGTGGGGCAACGCGGACGGTCCGGCGCCCCGGGCGGAGCTGAGCGTGCTCGACGCGTTCGACCGTCAGGTCGAGCGGCATCCCGGCCTGCCGGCCGTGCGGGACGGCGACCGGGTGCTCAGCTACCGGGAACTGGCGGACAGGTCCAGCCGGCTGGCGGCGCGGCTGACCACGGCGCTGGGCGGCCGGCCGGCGTGTGTCGGCGTGTGCCTCGACCGCTCCGCCGAGCTGATCGTGGCGCTGCTCGCGGTGCTGCGGGCGGGCGGGCACTACCTGCCGCTCGATCCGGGTTACCCGGCCGACCGCCTGAACTACATGCTCGCCGACACGGATGCCGGCCTGATGGTGACACGCGACGCGTTCGCCGACCGGATTCCCGGGTGGACCGGACCACGGGTGCTGGTCGACTCGGACGAACGGACCGGAGAGCCACCGCTGGTGCCGGTGACGCCGGAGGACTTGGCGTACATCATGTACACCTCCGGCTCGACCGGGCGCCCCAAGGGAATCCGCGTGCCGCAGCGTGGCGTGGTCCGGCTGGTGCACGACACCGACTACGTGCGGTTCGGGCCGGGTGACCGGATCGCCCACGCCAGCAGCCTGTCCTTCGACGCGGCGACCTTCGAGATCTGGGGCGCGCTGCTGACCGGCGCGCAACTGGTGATCGTGCCGCAGGACGTGGTGGTCGAGCCGGACCGGCTGGCCGCTTTCCTGCGGGAGCAGGAGATCACCGCGCTGTGGCTGACCTCGTCCCTGTTCAACCACACGATCCGGGCGGTACCGGACGCGGTGGCGACCGTCGGCACCGTGATCGTCGGCGGGGAGGCGCTGGACGTGGCGACCGTGCGGACCGTGCTCCGGCATCCGCCCAAGGTCCTGCGCAACGGCTACGGCCCCACCGAGAACACGACGTTCACGACCACCCACCTGATCACCGACCTGCCGCCGGACGCCACTTCGGTGCCGATCGGCAGGCCGATCAACGGCACGCGGTGCTACGTGCTCGACGACCATCTGCGGCTGGTCCCCCCGGGTGCGCCCGGTGAGCTGTGCGTGGCCGGGCTGGGCGTGGCCCTCGGCTACACCGGCGCTCCCGAGCTCACCGCCGAACGTTTTCCGCGTGATCCCTACGGCGACGGTGCTGACGTCCTCTACCGCACCGGAGACCTCGTGCGCTGGCGGGCGGACGGCGTGCTGGAGTTCCTGGGCCGGCGCGACGACCAGGTCAAGATCCGTGGCTACCGGATCGAACTCGGCGAGATCGAGACGGTGCTGGCCGGCTGCCCCGGCGTGCGGTCCGCGGTGGTCGCGGTCCGGCAGGAGCCCGACGGGCCGCAGCTGACCGGTTACGTGCTCGCCGACTCCGGCGAGCGCCCGTCGGTGACGGACATCCAGGCCGCGGCGGCGGCGACGCTGCCCACCTACATGGTGCCGACCGGAATCGCGATACTCGACAGCTTCCCGTTGAACGCCAACGGAAAGGTCGACCGGGCCAAGCTGGCCGGCGTCGAGCTGACGACGGCGGCCACCGTGGTCGAGCCCCGCGACGAGACCGAGGCGATCGTGTGCGCCGAGTGGCAGGCGGTGCTCGGGCGCTCCGGGATCGGCGTCACCGACAACTTCTTCCACCTCGGTGGCAACTCGCTGCTGGCCACGCGCGCGGTGAGCCGCCTGCGACGGCGCACCGGAGTGCGGATCACCGTGCGCACCCTGTTCGACCACCCCACGGCCGAGGGCTTCGCCCGGGCGCTCACCGCGACCAAGGAGGCAGGCCGATGACCAGAACGGTCCCCGATGGCCTGCTGCCCGCGGCCAACGTCCAGGAACGGATGTGGCTGGCGGAGCGCCTGGAACCGGGTCTCGGCCGGTACAACGTGCCGTATGCCTGGGAAGTGCAGGGCAGGCTGTCACCGGCGGCACTCGCCGGCGCGGTCGCGACCGTGATCGAGCGGCACGAGATCCTGCGCACCACGTTCGTCGAGCACGACGGGCGGCTGTACCAGCGGGTCGACGAGCCGTGGACCCCTCCGGTGGCCACGGTGAACCTGCGGGACCTGCCCGGCGCGCGGCAACTGCTGGCGGGCTGGTTGCGGGAGCAGGCCAGGAAAACGTTCGACATCGGCACGAACCGCCTGCTGCGCCTCGGCATCGCCGAACTGGACGGCGATCGTCAAGTGCTGTTCCTCGGCCTGCACCACCTCGTCTCCGATGCCGCATCGTTGCCGCTGTTCCTGCGGGAACTGCGGGCGGTGTACCGGCAGCCCGCGCTGATGCCCGACCCCTCGCCCGGCGACCGGCCGATCCGGCCGTCCGAGCCGGCCCGTGGGACGGCCATTCCGAAGCTACCGCGTCCGGGAGGGCCGCAGTGACCGAGTGGGTTTTTCCAGCATCGCTCGTCCAGGAGAAGCTGTGGGGGGCGGCGAATCACGGCTCGCCCGCACCCACCGCGTCGCGGGTGATCCGGTTGCCCGACGGGTCGACGGAGGAGCAGGCTCGTGCCGCGCTGGCAGCGGTGGTCGGCCGGCACGAGAGCCTCCGCACCCGGCTGCGCCGCGACGGCGGCCAGGTGGTGCAGGTGGTCGTGGCCGACCAACCGGTCGACCTCGGTTCCACAGTGGACGCTCCCGGTAGTGCCCGCGTTCCCACGCCCGCCGCCGGGGCCGGGGTGTTCGGCCAGTCCTCGGCGCCGTTGTGGAACGCCCGGCTCCTCCGGCACGAAACCGGGCTGTCGCTGCTCTTCACGGCGGATGAGGCCGTGTTCGACGACCGGTCGTTCGGTCTGCTCGCCGACGAACTGACCGAACTGTGCCGGGCCGCCCAGGAGGGCCGGGCCGCGATCCTGCCCTCGTTGCCCGTCCAGTACGCGGACTTCGCGGTCTGGCAACGCGACCGGCTGGCCTCGGGCGCGGCTGCGGAGGAGATCGCTTCCTGGCGGGACCGGCTGGCCGGTGCGCCACCGATCACCTTGCCGCCGACGGACCGGCCACGGCCGACCATCGCGGACGACACCGGCGCCCGGGTCGGGGCCGGCTTCCCGGACGGCCTGGCCGACCGGATCGCCGCGACGGCCCGTGCCCGGTCGGTGACGCCGAGGACGGTCCTGATCGCCGCGGGCGCCGCGTTGCTGGCCCGGTTGACCGAGAACGGCACGGACGTCGTGTTCGGCGTGCCGGCCGACGGGCGCGACCGGCCCGAGGTGGCTTCCCTGCTGGGCAGGTTCGCCGGCGTGGTCGCGATGCGCGTCGCGGTCGCCGGTCGGCCGAGTTACGCGACGCTGCTGGCCCAGGTCGATGAAGCGCTGGCCGACATCGATGCCCACGGTGCCACGCTCCTCGCCGCCGACGCCGACGAACCGGATCCGCCGTACCAGGTTTCGTTCGAGGTCGATCTCGACGGCGAACCGGTGGAGCGCCGCCCGGACCCGGCTTCCGGCGACCTCGTGTTCGAAATAGGCAGCACGGGCATCGGCCTCCGCTACCGGACAGCGCTGTTCGACGAGGAGACCGCGGCCGAGATCACCCACCGTTTCGTGCGGCTGCTGGACGGGTGCGTCACGGATCCGGACGCGCTCGTCGCCGACCTGCCGCTGATCGGCGACGCCGAACGCGAGCTGGTCCTGGACACGTGGAACGAGACCGCGTACCCGCTCGAACCCGCCACGCTGAACTCGCTGTTCGAGCGGCAGGCGGCCAGGACACCGGACCGGATCGCGGTGGTCCACGGCGACGACACGATGACCTACCGGCAGCTCAACGCGGCCGCGAACCGGCTGGCGAGACGGCTGGTCGAAGTGGACGCGCGGCCGGATTCGCTCGTCGGCATCGCCCTGCCGCGCGGTGTCACGCTCGCGGTCGCGGTGCTCGCCGTGCTCAAGTCGGGCGCCGGCTACCTGCCGCTGGACCTCGAGATCCCGGTGGACCGGATGGCGTACATGATCGCCGACGCGGCACCGATCCTGATCCTGGCGACCGGCGAAACGACCGGACGGCTCCCGGCCGACGCCGCGGTTCTCACGTTGGACGAGTCGGATCTCACGGCGGACGACAGCGCCGACCTCACCGACACCGAACGACGCGCGCCGCTGACTCCCGCGTCCACCGCCTACGTCGTGTACACGTCCGGCTCGACCGGCCGCCCCAAGGGCATCGTCGCGGAGCACCGCAACGTCCACTCCTATGTGGACTACGCCCTGCGTACCTATCCCGCGCTGCGCGACGAAGCGCTCATGCCGTCGCCCCTGTCCTTCGACCTGAGCATCACGGGGTTCTACTGCCCGCTCGTCTCGGGCGGCCTCGTCCGGCTCGCCGCGGTCGACGAGCCGGGTGCGCGGGCGGGCAAGGCCGCGTTCCTGAAGTGCACGCCCGGCCACCTGCCCATGGTCGACACCGAGGTCGCACCCTCGGTCGACCTGATCGTCGGCGGCGAAGCCCTGCCGAGGGAGGCGTTGGCCGCGTGGCGCGCGGCCAACCCGGCGGTGCGGGTGACCAACGAGTACGGACCGACGGAAACCACCGTCGGCTGCGTCGCGGAGTTCTTCGACCCCGGCGCACCACTGCCGCCCGGTTCCGTCGCGATCGGCAGGCCCGTGGCGAACATGCGGGCCTACGTGCTGGACGAGCGGCTGCGTCCGGTACCACCCGGTGTCGTCGGCGAGCTGTACCTGGCCGGCAAGCAGGTCGCCCGTGGCTATCTCAACCGGCCGGAGCTGACTGCGGAACGGTTCGTCGCCTGTCCGTTCGGCGAACCCGGTCAGCGCATGTACCGGACCGGGGACCTGGTCCGGCACCGCAACGACGGTGCCATCGAGTTCCACGGCCGCAGCGACACGCAGATCAAGCTGCGTGGCTACCGGATCGAGCCGGGCGAGATCGAGTCCCGGTTGCGGGAACATCCGGCGATCACCGACGTCCTCGTCGCCTTGGAGGGTGGCAGCACGGGCCGGCTCGTCGCCTACCTGTGCTGCCCGGGCGAACCGCCGCGACCGGCCGACCTGCGGACCCACGTCGGCGCGACCCTGCCCGGCTACATGGTTCCGTCCGGTTACTTCGCCGTGCCGGGTATTCCGCTGAACGTCAACGGAAAGACCGACTTCGCGGCGCTGCGCCGGCACGCCGAGCCGTTGCCCGACAGCACCGGACGGGCGCCGGTGACGGCGACCGGCCGTGCCGTCGCCGAGGTGTTCGCGCGGGTACTCGACGTGCGGGAGCCCGGCGCCGACGACTCGTTCTTCGACCTGGGCGGGCATTCGCTGCTGGCGGCCCGGATGGTCGGCGAGATCGCCGCGGCGACCGGGGTCCGGCTGACCCTGCGCGACCTGCTGGGCCATCCCCGGGTGCAGGAGCTGGCCGACCGCATCGACCGGGACCGGGTCGACCGGCGCGGTCCAGCGGCGGTGTCCGACGTGGCCGGCTCGCCGCTCTCCGCTATCCAGGAGCAGATGTGGCTGGCCGAACTGCTCGATCCCACCGGTTCGGCGTACAACGTGCCGTTGGTGTGGCGGCTCGCCGGAGAGGTGGACGCGACCGCACTGGGCGCCGCGTTCGGCGCGCTGGTCGCCCGGCACGAAATCCTGCGCACCGCGTTCATCGAACACAACGGGACGCCGCGGCAGGTGGTCCGGGAACCGTGGCAGCCCGAGGTGGTCGTCGACGACCTGCGGGAGGTCGGTGTCGCCGACCGGAAGGCGCGCGTGGACGCGTTCGTCGACCAGGAGGCGGAAACGCCGTTCGACCTCGCAGCCGGTCGTCCGCTGCGGGTCCGGCTCGTGCGGTTCGCCGACGAGTACGCGCTGCTGGTGTGCCTGCATCACCTGGTTTTCGACGGCGAATCGACCCCGGTGTTCGCCGCGGAGCTGGCCACCCTCTACGCGGAAGCACTCGGCGCGCCGGTGGCGCCGCCGGCGGAACCGCTGCAGTTCCGCGAAGTCGTCGCCGACCAGGCGGCGTGGCTGGCCGGCGAGGAGGGCGCCGACGGCATCGAGTTCTGGTCGGACTACCTCACCGGTGCGCCGGTCACCCTCGACCTCGGCCCGGCGCCGTCCCGGCCAGGACCGCACGGCGCCTTCACGGTGCCGTTCTCGGCCGAGTTCGCCCAACGGTGTGCCGACCTGTGCACCGAGCACCGTACGTCGTGGTACATGGTGGCGGCGTCCGCGGTCGCGGCTCTGCTGCACCGGTGGTCCGGCACCGACGACGTGACCATGGGGCTGCCGCTGGCGAACCGGCAGGACGAGCGCCACGCTGCGGTCCTCGGTCCCTGCCTGAACACGGTCGTGCTGAGATCCCGCACGGGTCAGCAGGACACGTTCGCCGATCTGCTCGACGGTGTCCGGGAATCCTTCCTGGACGCCTTCGAATACCAGGCCGTGCCGTTGCCTGCGGTGCTGGATCGGCTCGATCCTCCCCGGGCCAACGGCCGCATCCCGTACGTCGACGTGTCCCTCGCCGTGCTGGTCAACTCCGCCGAGGAAACGGAGTTCGGCGCGGCGCGGATGGTGTCCGTCCCGTTCGACCGCTGGCAGCACGACAGGAAGTTCGGCATCACCGTCACGTTCATCGACGACGACGGCGCGATCGGCGCCGTCATGTCCTACCGGGGTGACCGCTACCCGGCGGCGACCGTACGGCGGATGGCCGACTGGCTGGGCGCGCTGCTGGACCACGTGTCGGAGTGGGCGAGCACGCCGATGACCGGACTGCCGCCCACGACCGGGCCGCAGTTCCGGGACTTCGTGCTCGCCACGGAGGGCAACCGGGATCACGCGGCCGGTGTGGAACATTGGGCCGGCGTGCTGTCCGGCGCGCCCGCCTATCCGGCGGTCGTCCCGCCACTGGCCGCCGAACCGGCGGGCGCGGTGCCGATCCCGCTGCGTCCCGACGCGCTGACCAGGCTGCGTGCCGTCCAGGCCGAGCACGGCGTGTCGTGGTTCATCGTGGCGGCGACCGCGGTCGCCGCGCTGCTGCACCGGTGGACGGGCGAGGACGACGTGACCTTCGGCGCTCCCGTGGCCAACCGGGACGACTTCGCCGATGTGCTCGGGCCGTGCCTCAACACCATCGTGCTGCGGTCGCAGCTCCCGGAGCGGGCGACCGTCGCGGATCTGCTGGCACGCGTGCGGGACACGGTACTGGACGCGTTCGACCACCAGGACGTGCCGTTCGACGTGGTGGTCGACCGGCTCAAGCCGGCCCGGCGGCCGGGCTGGACGCCCTACATCGAGGTGCTGCTCGCGGTCACGACGGACGGCACGGAGCAGCTGGTGCTGGCCGAGGACATCGAGTTGCGGCCGCTCGAGCTGGACCACAACGGCGCCGGCTACGCCGGGAAGTTCGGTCTCACCGTGGGCTTCGACGACGTCGACGGTGCGCTCGCGGGCACCCTGATGTTCCGGGGCGACCGCTTCACCGCCGGCCAGGCGCGGGCGATGGCGCGGTGGCTGGGCGAGCTGGTCGGCTCCTTCGCCGACGTCCTCGACCAGCCGCTGGACACCCTCGACCTGGTCGGTGCCGAGGAGAACGTCGAGCTGGCGCGGATGGAAGCGGGCCCGGCACCGGCGGACGTCGGATCGGTGGCCGAACTCGTGGGCCGGTGGTGCGCCGGCTACCCGGACGCACCGGCCGTCCGGTCCAGCCGCGGCGTGCTCAGCTACCGCGACCTCGACGAACGGGCCGAGGCACTCGCCGCCGTACTGCGGCCGCTGGCCAAGGGCGAACAGCCCGCCCTGGCGCTGTTGCTGCCCCGCGGCGAGGACATGGTGATCGCCATGCTCGCTTCGTGGAAGGCCGGCTTCCTGTTCTGCCCGCTGGAACCGGGGTACCCGCCGGGCCGGATCGGCTACATCCTCGGCGATCTCGACGCCTGCGCCGTCCTCACCGACGATCCGGCGCTGCTGGCCGACGTACCCGGCGACGCCGTGCCCGTGGTCGACGTGACCGCGGCCGTTCCCGCGGCCACAGGTGCGCCGAGCGCGCTGCCACACCCGGACGCCACCGCGTATGTGCTGTACACGTCCGGCACCACCGGCACGCCGAAGGGCGTCGAGTACAGCCATCGCAGTCTCGCCATCGCGACGCAGTGGCACATCGACGCCTTCGAGGTGACGCGGCTGGACCGGGCCAGCTGGCTGCACAGCGTCGCGTTCGACATGACCCAGTGGGAGGTGTGGCAGACGCTGAGCGCGGGCGCGGAACTGCACGTCTACGAACCCCAGGTGATCGCGCCCGAACTGGCCGGCTGGCTCACCGAACAGCGGGTGACGATGTTCTTCACGCCGACACCCCTGGCCGAGGCCCTGTGGGCCGCCGGTGCGGAACTGCCCTCCGTGCGCTGGCTCGTGTTCGGCGGTTCGGCCCTGACCGTGCTGCCGCCGACGGGCACGAGCTACCGGATCTGCGACTCGTACGGGCCGACCGAGACGTACAACACCACGCTGCACGAGGTCGATCCGGCGACCGCGACCGTGCTCAACTGCATCGGCAGGCCGAACGCGGGCGCCCGCGTGTACGTCCTCGACGAGGCGGGCCGGCGCTGCGCCGTCGGAATGCCCGGCGAGATCCACATCGGCGGCACGTCCGTCGCGAAAGGCTACTGGCGCAAGCCCGATCTCACCCGGGAACGCTTCGCCGCCGTCGATCCCGACGGCCATCCCGGTCCGGTGTACCGGACCGGCGACCGGGGGCGCTGGTTGCCCGACGGCACCCTGGAGTACCTCGGCAGGCTGGACCGTCAGCTCAAGGTGCGGGGCTACCGGATCGAACCGCAGGAGATCGAGGCGCAGCTGCGCAACGATCCGCTGGTGCACCAGGCCGTCGTGCACACGTTCCCGGACGATCCGGCGCCCCTGGTCGCCTACCTGGTCGCGCACACGCCCGGCCAGGCGGACACGCATTCGGTGCTGGCCCGGCTCAAGCTGACGCTGCCCGAGTTCATGGTGCCCAGCGCGCTGGTGTGGCTGCCTGAGCTGCCGTTGAACTCCCGTGGCAAGGTCGACGTCGGCGCATTGCCGAAGCCGAGCCGCTCCGACGTCGCGGGAATCGGGGAGTTCAGTGCGCCGCGGACGGAGCTGGAGCGGCGGATCGCGGCGGTGTGGTCCGACGTGCTCGGCGTCGAGGCGGTCGGTGCGCACGACAACTTCTTCGACCTGGGCGGCAACTCGCTGCTGCTGGCCACCCTGCACGCCCGGTTGCAGGAGGCCCTGTCCGCGAAACTGCCCATCCGGCAGCTTTTCGAGTACCCGACCGTGTACACGCTCGCGAACGCACTGGCCGCGCCCGACGCCTCGGCGCCGCGGGCCGAGGCCAAGGAGTCGGCCGCGGACCGGGCTCGCAAGGCGCGGCAGGCATGGGCCCGCCGGGCACGACCCGCCCGGTGACGTGAGGAGACCAGCCGATGACCGACGGCGCCGCGATCGCGATCACCGGAATGGCCTGCCGCCTGCCCGGCGCGAACACGCCGGAGCGCTTCTGGCACAACCTGTGCCGCGGAGTGGAGAGCATCAGCCGCTTCACGGCCGGCCAGCTCGTCGCGGCGGGCCTTGACCCGGATCTGGTGCGCCGGCCGGAATACGTGCCGGCGCGGGGTGTCCTCGACCGTGGCGGGTGCTTCGACCACGAGCTGTTCGGCTACAGTCCGGCCGAGGCGGCCGGATTCGATCCGCAGCACCGGGTATTCCTGGAGACGTCGGCGGCCGCACTGGACGCCGCGGCCATCGATCCGCAACGGTTCCCCGGCTGGATCGGTGTTTTCGCGGGCAGCAACGCGGTCAACCCCGACCTGCCGGCGGCGGACGCCGACGAGGTCACCCGGCTGATCGGCTACGAGAAGGACTTCCTCGCCACCAAGGTCGCGTACAAGCTCGGCCTGCGCGGTCCCGCGCTCACCCTGCAGACGGCGTGCTCGACGGCGCTGGTCGCGATCCACTACGCGGCGCAGAGCCTGCTGAGCTACGAGTGCGACGCCGCCATCGCGGGCGGCGCGTCGCTGTGGATGCCGCAGGTCGTCGGCCACCTGTACCGGCCGGGCAGCATCAGCTCGGTGGACGGCCGCTGCCGCCCGTTCGACGCGGACGCCACCGGGACGGTCGGCGGCAACGGTGTGGCGGCGGTGGTCCTGCGCCGGCTGGCGGACGCGCTCGCCGAGGGCGACCCGATCGTCGCGGTCCTGCGTGGTTCGGCGGTGAACAACGACGGCGCCGGGAAGGTCGGCTACATCGCGCCGTCCGTGACCGGCCAGCGTGCGGTCATCCAGCTCGCGCTCGCGCGGGCCGGCGTCGATCCCGGTGACGTCGGCTACGTCGAGGCGCACGGCACCGGGACCAGGGTCGGGGACCCCGTCGAGGTCGCGGCACTCACGCAGGCGTTCCGGGAGGAGACCGATCGCGTCGGGTACTGCCGGCTCGGCTCGGTGAAGGGCAACATCGGCCACACCGGACCCGCGGCGGGGGCCGCCGGTGTCATCAAGGCGGCGTTGATGGTGCAGCACCGCGAGTTCGTGCCCACCCTGCACTACCGGCGGCCCAACCCGGAACTGGAACTGGAAAGCAGCCCGTTCGTGGTGGCCGACCGGCGTGAGCCGTGGCGGGGAGACGGTCCGTTGCTGGCCGGGGTGAGCTCGTTCGGCATGGGAGGCACGAACGCGCACGCCGTGCTGGAGTCGGCGCCCGACCGGACGCGCCCGGTCACCACGCGCCGGCCCCGGGTGTTCTGCCTGTCCGCGAACGCACCGGCGGCCCTGCGCCGGATGCGCGACGAACTCGCCGACCACGTCGAGTCCACAGCGGACAGCGTCGACACCGCCGAGGTAGCACTGACGCTGGCCGGCGGACGGCGCCGGTTCGCCTTCCGCGGCGCCGTGGTGGCCGCCGATCCGGCCGGGCTCGTGGCGGCCCTGCGGACGGCGAACCCCCCGGTCACCGCGTCGCCCGAGGCCGGGGTCGCCTTCCTGTTTCCCGGCCAGGGCGCGCTGCGCTCAGGGTTCGGTCGCTCCGCGCACCGGCTGCTGCCGGTGTTCCGGACGACCTTCGACGAACTGGCGACCGCGGCGCGCGAACGGTTCGGCGTCGAACTGGGTGCCGCGCTCGATCCGGCCACGGATCCCGCCTGGCTACGCGATACCGTGCACCAGCAACTCGGCCTGTTCGCCATCGGCTACGCGCTGGCCCGGCAGTTCATCGCGTTCGGCGTGACACCGTCCACCATGCTCGGTCACAGCATCGGCGAGTACGTCGCGGCCACGGTCGCCGGGCTGTGGAACCCGCTGGACGCGCTCTCCATCATCCACGAGCGTGGCCGCGCCATGCGGGACACGCCACCCGGCGGGATGGCCGTGGTGACCGTGCCCCCCGGCGAAGTGCGTGAGCTGCTCGTCTCGCGCCCTGACCTGACACTCGCCGTCGCCGGATCGCGCCACTCGGTGCTCGCCGGGCCAGCCGACGCGATCGAGGCGTTGCGCGCGGACGGGCTCGCCGAGCGCTTGCTGGACACCGATCGCGCCTTCCACAGCCCGTTGGTCCACCCGGCGGCCGAGGCGCTCGGCACCGTTGTCGCGGCCATGCCCTCGGCAAAGCCCACGTTGCCGTTCCTGTCGAACCTCACCGGCCGGCCGGCGGACGCGAACCGCGTGGCGCAGGCGTCCTACTGGGTCGATCACCTCGTCAGCACGGTACAACTGGCCGCGAACACGGAGACGCTCCTCACGGGAGGGTCCCGGGTGTTCGTCGAACTCGGTCCCGGCCGGTCGATGACCCGATCACTCATCGGGCATCCGCACTGGCGGCCGGAGTTCCGGGCGATCACCGTCGACGGCGCCGACGGCGAGGAACACGCCCTGCTCACCGCTCTCGCGGGCCTGTGGGAGCACGGGTTCGACGTCGACGTGGCGGCCGGCGAATCGTCCGGGCGGCGCTGCACCCTGCCGGCCTACCCGTTCGAGCCGACCGAGTGCTCGACGGCCGTCCGGCCACGGCTCGTCGAGAAGCCGAGCGTCCCCGGCCGGCCGGACGGTTCGCTTCGGGAGCGGCTGGCCGGCATCTGGTGTTCGGCGCTCGGGGTGACCGCAGTGTCCGATGAGGACGACTTCTACCGGCTGGGCGGCGAGTCCATCACGTCGATCAACCTGCTCGGCCGGATCCGGGACGAGCTGGGCATCGCCGTGCCGCTCACCGCGTTCAGCGAGCGGCCCGTCTTCGGCCGGCTGATCGAGCTGGCGCGACAGGCGCAACCCGAGACCCCGGCCGCGGTGACGAACCTGCTCACCCTGCGCGCGACCGGCGAACGGCCGCCGCTGTTCCTCGCGGCACCGGCCGCGGGCAGTTCGCTGGTGTACCGGAGGCTGGTCGGACTGCTCGATCCGGAACAGCCCTGTTACGGGCTGGAAAGCCCCGGTCTGCACGACGGTGCCGCGCCTTTGCGCCGGTTCGAGGACATCGCCGCACACCATGTCGAGCTGATCCGCCGCGTCCGGCCGAAGGGGCCGTACCTGCTCGGTGGCTGGTCGGTCGGGGCCATGGTGGCCCACGAGATGGCCAGGCAGCTCACCGAGGGCGGCGAGACCGTGACCGGACTGGTCGCCATCGACGCCTGCGTGTTCGGCACCGCGGGCCGGGCCCTGCACCGGCGGCCCGGCTTCCTGGTCCGGACCCTGCGGTCGATGGCGAGCAACCGGCTGTCCGGCCCGCCCGGGGTCGACGACCTGGTCCGGGACGTGCCGGGCGTCGACTTCGCCCGGGTGTTCAACGCCAACCTCGCGGCCACGCTGCGCTACCGGCCGCGGCCGGTGCCGTGCGACATCGTGGTGTTCAAGACCGTTCGGCGGCCCGGCGAGGCCGAAGCGTTGCGGCGCGAAGTCGCCCCGCTCTATCGCGGCACGACCACGGTCGTGGCCTCGCCCGGCGACCACTGGTCGATCCTCGGCGAGCATGTCGGCTGGCTCGCCGGCCGGATCGATGAAATGCTCGGGTCGCCGCTGTCCCTGCCACTGGCCGGTTGAAGCCGGCCCGTTCGCCCACACCGAAAAGAGTTCACCGTGACGGAGCCGGACAACACCGGTATCGCCAACGCGATCGTCGACGCCAACCGCTACCTGACCCTCGGCACGTCCGATCAGGACGGTACGCCGTGGCTCACACCGCTGTACTACACGCCCGACGGGTATGCGGACTTCTACTGGATTTCCTCGCCCGAAGCGGCGCACTCCCGCAACATCGGTCGGCGGCCTGAAGTGAGCATCGTCATCTTCGACTCGCAGGCGGCCGTCGGGACCGCTCAGGCGGTGTACGCGCGCGCCCACGCCGAGCAGGTACCGGACGCGGACCTGCCGGACGCGGTACTCGTCGCCTTCAGCCCGCGGTTTCCCGGCGTGCGCTCGATGACGCCGGACCAGCTCATGGCACCGGCATCGTTCCGGCTCTACCGCGCGCGGATCACCCGGCGCTGGATCCTCGACCCGGCACCGGGATCAGGTGACCGCCGGGTCGAAGTGCCTGCAACGTAGCGGAAGGCATGCTGATGTCGGTACGGCTCGGTGCACTGGTGCTGCCCGAATCGGCCGGGCCGCAGGCGGCGGCCCGGTGGCGCCAGGTCGAACAACTCGGGTTCGACCACGCCTGGACGCTGGACCACCTGTCCTGGCGGACATTGCGTGGTGCCCCGTGGTTCGACGCCATGACCACGCTCACCACCGCGGCGGCCGCGACCAGCACCCTGCGGCTGGGCACGCTGGTCGCTTCGCCGAACTTCCGGCATCCGGTGCTCACCGCCGCCCAGGCCATGGCGCTGGACCACGCCAGCGGCGGCCGGTTCGTGCTCGGTGTCGGTGCCGGTGCGGCCGGCCCGGACGCCGACGCGCTGGGTGGCGGCCCCCTGTCCCCCGCACGCCGGGCGGAGCGGTTCGCCGAGTTCGTCGCCGTCGTCGACCGGGTCCTGAGGGAACGGCCCTGCACCGTCACCGGCACGTGGTACTCGGCGGTCGACGTACTCCTCGCACCCGGTTGCCTGCAGCGGCCGAGGGTGCCGTTCGCGGTGGCGGCCGCGGGTCCGAAGGGAATGCGGGTCGCCGTCGAGTTCGCCGACACCTGGGTGACGATCGGCGCCACCGGCACCCCGGGCGGGCTGCCCGAGCAGGCGGCCTTCGACCGGCTGCGCGGGCAGCTCGGCCGGCTGGACGAGCTGTGCGCCGAGGCCGGCCGGGCCCCGGCCGCCCTGGCCAGGCTGGTCAACCTGAGCCGGGTGGCCGAGGAACCGTACTCCTCGGCGCAGCGGCTGGTGGACCTGGTCGGCCGCTGCGCCGAGCTGGGATTCACCGACATCGTGCTCGCGTGGCCGCGCGCACAGGGGGTGTTCCGGGGCGATCAGGACGCCTTCGAACGGGCCGTCGGCGCCGTGCGCGAGTCCTTCGTCACGCCAGCGTAAGGCCGTGCTCGCGCATCCAGACGTCGACCTCGATGAACGGGATCAGCAGGTGCGCCGTGCTGGCGTGGGTCATCGTCGGCCCCTGATCCGCCAGGGCGGCGACCCGCTGCCGGTCCAGGGCCGGCGCCAGCGGCGACGACGCGTCGGCCAGCAGCGTCCGCACCTTTTCGTGCACCATCCGGTCGTACGCCGGGTTGTGCATGGCCGGATACGCGCTCTTGGGACGGTTGAGGATCTCGTCCGGGATCAGGTCGGCGGCGGCCATCCGCAGCAGGCTCTTCTCCTTGCCGTCGGCGATCTTCATCTCCCAGGGCACGTTCCACACGTACTCCAGCAGCCGGTGGTCGCAGAACGGGACCCGCACCTCGAGGCCGACGGCCATGCTCATCCGGTCCTTGCGGTCGAGCAACACCGCCAGCGGGCCGTGCAGGCTGAAGAACAGCACCTCCCGCATGCGGGCGTTCAGCTTGTCCTCTCCGGCCAGCCGGGGCACCTGCCCGCGTAGCGTGGCGTAGCGGTCGGCCTCCAGCTCGGCGGGACGCAACGCCCGGCGCAGGTCCGGGTTCAGGCAGTCGGCCAGCCGCGGGGCGTTGCCCAGCCACGGGAACGTGTCGCGCCAGACCGTCGCCGGGTCGTGGAACCAGGGATACCCGCCGAACACCTCGTCGGCGGCCTCACCGGACAGCGCGACGGTCGAGCGTTCCCGCAGGGCGGCGAACATCAGGTACATCGACGTGTCGAACTGGCCGAGGCCGGGCAGGTCCCGTGCGCCGCGGGTGGCGGCCACCACGCCGGCGACGTCGGCCGCGTCCAGCGTCACCTCGACGTGCTCGGTACCCAGGTGCTTGGCGGCCAATGCGGCGTACGGCGCGTCGCGTTCCGGGCGCAGCGCGGTCGGCCGGAAGTCGTTCTCCTCGCCGGTGAACTGGACGGAGTAGGTCAGCAGGGGGCCGTCCTCGGCCATCGCGAGCTCACGCGCGGCCAAGGCGGCCATCACGGTGGAATCCAGGCCGCCGGACAGCAACGCGGCGCGCGGCACATCCGCGACCAGCTGGCGGCGCACGGTGTCGGTGAGCAGTTCCCGGACCGTCGCGACGGTCTCGGTCAGGCTCTGCGTGTGCTCCCGGCTGACGAGCCGCCAGTACGGGTACTCGTGGCAGCCGCGCCGATCCACCCGGACCACGTGCCCCGGCTTGACCTCCCGCATGCCACGCAGCGGCGTCTCGCCGGGCATGGCCAGTCTCGGGTTGAGGAGGATCGGCAGCGCGTCGGCGTCGAGCGCCGGGGTGAAGTGCGGATTCGCCATCAGCCCCTTGGGCTCCGACGCGAACAGCACGCCGTGCGTGAGCGGGGCGTAGTAGAGCGGTTTGATCCCGAGCCGGTCCCTGGCCAGCACCAGCTCCTCACGCACCGAGTCCCAGATGCCGAACGCGAACATCCCGTTGAGCCGGTCCACGCAGCCCGCGCCCCACTGCAGGTAGGACCGCAACAGCACCTCGGTGTCCGACCTGCTCGTGAACCGGTGGCCGAGTTGCGTCAGTTCGGCGCGCAGTTCCCGGAAGTTGTAGATCTCCCCGGAGTACGTCAGCACCACGGGCGACCGGTCCGGGCCGTGCTCGGCCGCCATCGGTTGCGCGCCACCGTCGACGTCGATGACGGCCAGCCGGCGGTGCCCGAGCGCGGCGTGCGTGCCGACCCAGGTGCCCCGCGCGTCCGGGCCCCGGTCGCGCATGGTGTCGGTCATCCGGTCGATCACTGCCCGCTGGGTGCGCAGGTCCCGGTCGAAGTCAAGCCACCCGACGAAGCCGCACATCAGATCTCCTCAGGCCGCGAGCAGCTCGCGGAGGTGGCCGCGCAGCCGCTTGGTGTATTCGTGCAGGTTCAGATCCACTCGGGCCGACACCGGATCATCCACATCGGACAGTACGCAGTGGACGAAGGTCGGCGACCCGCAGGAGCGCAGTTCCGAGCGCAGGATCGCGCCGAGCGAGGCCACGTCCGTGACCCGCCGGACACCGCGGTAGCCGCAGGCGACGGCCAGTGCGGCGAAGTCGGCACCGGCGGGCGCCACGGCCTGCCCTCCGGTCGACGCGTATTTGCCGTCGTCGAGCACGACGTGCACCAGCGGCAGGTCGCGCATCGAGCCCGCGGTCAGCAGGCCCACGGGGTTCATCGACAAACTGCCGTCGCCGTCGATGACGACCGTCGGCCGCTTTGTCTGCTGGGCGATGCCGATGGCGATGGACGAAGCGAGTCCCATCGAACCGGTCATGTAGAAGTGGTTGGGGCGGTCGGCGATGCCCCGGGCGATGCGGCAGGCGTATCCGGTGGTGAAGACGATCGGCTCGGTCCTGACCACGTCGAGCACGGCGTTGATGGCGGCGGTCTTGTTCACGGCCGCCACCCGAAGGCCGTCGGGGGCACCAGCAGGGCGGCCGTCCGCCGCTGCTCGGCGACGACCTTGTGCGCCCAGGACACCACGTCCTCGGGATCCCGCTCCAGGACGCGCGACTCGACACCGAGGCCGTCCAGCAACGGCACCGTCAGCTGTCCCATCACCAGGTTCTCCTCGGTGGGGTCGGGATCGACGCCACGCAGGCTGACGACGAGCAGCATGGCCAGCCGGTAGGGCGTGACGAGGGAGGCGATCGCGTTGACCGACTGCGCGAGCCCGGAGTTCTGCATCATCACCACGGGGAACCGCCCGGCCAGGTCCGCGCCCGCCGCGATGCCGACCGCGTTGTCCTCCCTCGCGACCGTCATCAGTTCCGTTCGCGCGGCGATCGCGTCCTGCAGCCTGGCGAGGATTCCGCACGGGGTGCTCAGGAACGGCCCGAACCCGGCCGCCAGGAGGTCGCCGGCCAGGCCTTCGGCCAACGCTGGCCCTTCGGTACGCATAACTTTCTCCTTCTCAGCGGCGGATCGGCGTCCGCTGCGCGCCGACGAGGAACTCGTCGAGGTCGATCACTCGGGTGGCGTGCACGCCCGGGCCCCCGGCCGCGATGTCGGTGCGCTCGTGGCGCAGCGCATCGCGGAAGTAGGTGGCAACGAGCCGGTCGGCATCGTCCACCGCGATCATCGGCGTGGCCACCAGGAAGTCCCGCACCCTCGGGGTGTCCGCGTCGATGCGCACGTAGACCCTGCGGTCCCGGTGATGGTCGGTGGGCAACGCCGTGATCGGGTGGAAACGCGACTTGAACTGGTAGACACCCCGGCCGGGGAAGGGATCGGCGCCCGCGAAGTCGATCCGCGTCACGCCGTGGGCCGCGGCCCATTCCATCGTCAGGTAGTAGACGGCCTTCACCGCGCCGCTGCGGTAGTGCGTCTCGTCGCCGTCGAGCACGCCGAGCAGGCGCATCCGCAGTGTCCGCCCCTGGTCGTCGAGCCGGCACAGCACGCCGGTGACCCGCTTGTCGCCCTCTGAGACGAACAAGAGGAAACCCTGGTGGAGCAGGCAGTGCAGCGCGATGTCGCGGTCGGTGCTCCGGGTCTGCCCGCCGTGCCGGACGGCCATGGCCGGCAGGTGCATCCGCTCGTAGAAGAAATCGAGATCGGCCTCGTCGCGGGAGATCTCGGCGGTCCACTCGTGCTTGCGGCGCGACGCGGCGAACTCGCGTCGTTGCCTGCGTGACACCCGCCGGTACATCGCGTCGATGTCGTCAGTGACATCGAGCAGCAGGTTGACCCGGAAAGGCAGCACGAGGGATCGCTGTGCCGGCAGCCGCCGGGCCCGCCGTGCCGAACAGCCCACGAGGAGCACGTCCGCTCCCGGCTCGGCGGCGCCGTCGCGGATCGCCCGCCAGCCGGTGCGTCGCGCCGGCTCCGCGACCAGGCCACCCTGCTCGCTCGGATAGGGCACGATGTACTTGAGACCTTCGGGAAACCCCTGGTAGCGAAGGGAGAAACCGCCGTCCTCGCCGGTGAGGCGCTGGTCGACCATGGCCCGTCCGGGGGAACTGGACGCCTTCTGGTGCAGGCTCGCCCACGCTCCGCCGCCCGTCGTCCAGCGGTATCGGGCCTTCGCCGAGACGGTCACGCCGCCCGCCGTGCCGATCGCCGGCGTGCCGTGGCCAGGAGCGCCGGCCGCAGATCGGCGGCTCCGCCGACCGGGTGCAGTGACCGGTCCGGAATCGGCGTGTAGTCCGAAGTGTCGTAGGAACCGGAAGCGTGCAGGACGATCTCGTCGGCGTCGACCAGTCCGCGGTCGATGCCGTTGAGCACGCCGGTCAGCAACATCACCAGCGACCACTCACGCAGCGAGCGGGGATCCGCGGGCAGCGTGATCCCGGTGTCTCCGAGCAGCACCCTGATGCGGCCATAGGCGGCGAGGCACTCGTGCAGCGATACGACGATGCCGCCGCCGCCCTGGGCCGCGATGATCTGGTTCATCGCGGGCGACGTCGCGGGCTTGCGGGTGTAGAAGGTGGCTTCCAGGTTTTCCGCCGGGTCGAACGTGGCCGCGGGGTAGCGGGGTTGCTCGTCCTGGCGGTGCAGCCCGGTCGCCCGGTCGAGGCGGTATTCGGGCGCGGAGATGCCGTGCAGGCTCTGCACCATGTCCGGGGTGTCCAGGTGCTGCACCAGGAAGTAGCCCGACCGCGGCGGGTCGGGCACCAGCGTCGTGCCGAAGTGGTGGCCCAGCAGGCCGAACGCACTCGACACGGAGTGGGCGTGCAGTCGCGTCCGGCCGGGTTCCAGCGGCAGGTCGGCCTGCTCGACGAACGCCCGCACGGCGTCGGCGCAGCGATAGTTGGCCAGGTCGAGGGTGTGCCAGAGGCGTGCCCCGGTGAGCTCGTAGAGCTCGGTGGAGTACATCTCGAGTGCCTGCAGCGCCACGGTCTTCACGTGGTCGGGGTGGCCGGGAGGCAGCACGCACATGGGGTTGAGGGCCGCGAGGACGGGATCGTCGGTCAACTCGGACGCCCACAGTTTCGGCCGCGCCGCGTCGGGCACCAGGGTCACGATCCGCAGGCTATCCGGATCCGCGAGACCGGCCCGGTAGGCACGCAGCACGGCGTCCCGCAAGGCCGTCGCCTTGTTCGCCGAGGACGGCGTGAGAATCACGATCGGTTCACCCGTGCGGTCGATGTGCCGGACCGCGCGCGCCACGATCACCGTGGAGGCCAGCGTCTTCGCCGTCCGCGTACCGGGGTTGCCCATCAGGTCGAAGAGCACGAGATCCTTGCCGCCCACCCGGTCGAGCCGGTGGAGCGGCAGGTCCACGACCGAGAAGAACTCGCGCAGCCGCGGCGACGGCTCGGGCAGCGCGAACTCCGGTTGGAAGCCGACGGAAGGCAAGCGGCTCTGCCCGGCCACCGCGAGCGCCCTGCGCAGATTGTCCCCGTGACGTGTCAGGACATCGGATGGTCCTGGTGCCACGTGGAATCGGTGGGCCATGCTGTGCTCCTTGTGGGATGTGAACAGAAAGTCCTGGGCCGTCTGCGGGGAACACGCACGGCACGTCTTTGTGCATCATGGTCTGTTCCCTCCATCCATCGTGCACAGCACGAGCGGATGACTCCTCTTCACGAATGCGATCGTCATTTCGCACCGTGCAGATTCCACGCTGGTGGCAAGACGGAAGAAGGAATCTGGAAACAGAACTCGGCGGTCAGCCCGCCGACGCTCGCGTCAGGAGGCTTTGCCCGGCACCCGGTGGCCTGGCCAAGAGTGTGTCCTGACGGGAGTGAGCGTGGCCGGCACGCTAGTGCGATGTGCCCAAGCTGCCGTCGACCACGAGCCGTTTCCCCATGTTGAACGCCTCGTACGGGGTGTATCCCAGGTGTTCGTACACCCCGATCACGCCGCTGTTGCCGGGACGGATCTGCAGCTGGACCTTGGGGCAGCACAGCGTCCTCAGAGCCGCCTCGGCTTCCTCGACGAGAGCCCGGCCGAGCCCCGTGCCCCGATGGTGTGCCGAGACCGCGAGGTAGTGGATCCACCCGCGATGCCCGTCGTACCCGGCCATCACGGTCCCGACGACGTGGCCGCCGTGCTCCGCGACGAAGAACATCTCGGGCTGTACCGCTTGCTTGCGCCGCACGTCGGCCAGCGGGTCGTTCCACGGGCGGGTGAGTCCGGCCTGCGTCCACAGTTCCACCACGGCGCCGGTGTCTTGCTTCTCGAACGCTCTGATCTTCGCGCGGCTCATTCGCTTGTTATGCCAGGGCTCACGCGAGGCCCGTAAGTATGTAGCGTATGACTTCATGCTCCGATATGAGCTCGAACCCTCCGACGTCTCCACGATGCGGTTCGGCATATCACCGCTCAGCGAGCTCGCCCTGGGACTCCGCGCGCTGCGGAAGCCCGGCGCCTTTCCGCTGCAGCGCCCCTGGACCGACCTCATCGGCCCCGCCCGTCCGTTTCTCGACACCGAGGTCCTGCACGGCCTCGTCAACGAACGGCTCTGGGTCGCCGACTTCGTCACCCCTCGTCCGGACTCGCCGCTGACCGACTTCGACGCCGAGCTGGTCGAGCTGGCCGAGCTTTCCCCGGAGCGGCTTCGAGGCGATCTCCTGCGGGTGCACGGCACTGTTCCGCCGGTGTTCGCCGGACCGCACGACCAGGTGGCCGACCGCCTCCGGTCGGCACTCGCCACCGCCTGGAAGCTGTGCTTCGCCCCGTACTGGCAGCGAATGCGCGCGGTGCTGCAAGCCGACATCACCCACCGCGGCCGGCTGGTCGCCGAGGCCGGTATCGGGCGGATGCTGAGCGGGCTGTCCCCCGCGATCACCTACGTCGGCCGGCACCTCGATGTCCGCCTGACCCGGCCTGAGCCGCGGCTCAGGCCGGTCCGGGGTGAAGGGGTCACCCTGGTGCCGTCGATGTTCGTGCGCAGGGCGTCGGTCCCCTTGGCCGACGAGCTTCCGCCGACGGTCCTGTATCCGGCACGCGGGCAGGGCACGATGTGGTCGACCGCACCACGTCCCGAACCGGGCGCGGTCCGCGCGCTGATCGGCAGCGCCCGCGCCGAGCTCCTGACCATGCTCGGCGAACCGGCCTCGTCGACCGAGCTCGCCCTTCGCCTGGGCGTCACGACCTCGGCGGTCAACCAGCACCTCCGCGTCCTCCTCCGCAGCGGACTGCTCAACAGCGCCCGCTACGGGAAGAGCGTCCTCTACTACCGCAGCGACCTCGGCGACTCGCTCTGCGGCCGTTGACGACGGCAGGGGTTCGGCAAAGCGGTGGCCACTCAGGCCTGGTGCTTCGGGGGCTCACGGGCGCCGGTCCGCTCGGGACCGGCGCCCGCCACCGGCCCGGCGGTCGGGTGACCGGGGCGAACGCCGCCAGGTACCCCAGTTCGGCGAACAGCTCAGGCGCCGCTTCGGCGACGGCGGTCGCCACGGCGCCCCCCATCCTGTGGGCGACGACCACGCACGGGCGGCCGCCGCCACCGCCCCGGCGGATCTGCTCCACCAAGGTGATCGCGGCCGACGACGCAGTCACGAATCCGCCCACCGCGCAACCGCCCGGCAAGCCGATGTGGCCGATCGTCAATCTCCAGGCGGAGGGATCCGCCATAGGAGCGGCGATCCGCCGGGCGCGAGCGCCCGTGGCGACGATGTGCGTCGTAGCCGATCTCCCGGCCGTTCGCGGTGGCCACCACCCGGCGGTCGGCGTCGGCGGCCACCGCGGGCGAACGGACTACGTCGACGCCGAGCCCGTCGAGCCGGTAGCCGAGCGTGCTGCCGGCACGGTCGTCCTTGAGCACGGCCTTGGACAGCGGAGGGCGGGCGTAGGGGCCGCGGTGAGGCCGGCGATGGACTCGCCGGCGACGACGATCGAGCGCGGTGTGTCACGGGGTTTCCCGCAGCGCGGCGACCGGGCACGAGGTGACGGCCGCCCGCGCGGCGGCGAGCTGCTCCGGCGGGATGTCGGCGCCTTCGAAGTGGTGGACGAGTTCGGCGTTGTCGTCGAGTTCGAAGATGGCGGGGGCCTGTTCGGCGCACAGGCCGTGGCCTTCGCAGCGGTCGTAGTCGGCGGAGATCTTCACCGGGTGTCCCCTTTCAGGCCGGGATGAGTTCGATCGGGAGCCGCCCGAGGCGGTGGATGATGTTGTTCTGCGCCCACTCGGGCGGGCCGGCCGGCTCGATCCGGTCGACGCGGGCCACGAGCGCGCGCAGCATCGCCTGGGTTTCCAGGCGGGCGAGGCCCTGCCCGGCACAGCCGTGCGTGCCGTACCCGAAGCCGAGCTGGCGGGCGGCGTCCCGGCGGATGTCGAACGTGTCGGGGTTGTCCCACGCATGCGCGTCGCGGTTGGCCGAGGCGTAGAGGACGAGGACGCGCGAGCCCGCGGGCAGTGCGGTGCCGGCCACCTCGGTGTCGCGCGCGACCTTGCGGCTGAAGGCACGCAACGGGGACTCGAACCGGACGATCTCGTTGACCGCGTTGGGGATCAGGCCCGGGTCGTCCTTGAGGAGCTGCCACTGGCCGGGGTGGGTGGCGAACAGGTGCAGGGCGCTCGCGATCGCGCTGAGGGTGGTGTCCAGGGACGGCGCCAGGTAGTCGATCATCAGCGCCGGGCACTCGGCGTGGGCGAGTTCGCCCGCGTCGGCCGCGCGCAGCAGGTCGTCGCCCATGCTGCCGGGCAGGACCTTCCGCCGCTTCGCGACGGTGTGCGCGAACCGCGCCATTCCCAGGCCGGCCGGGATCGCCTGCACCGCCTGGCCGTTCAAGGGCCCCAGGATGTCGAACGTGGCCGCGCCCCACCGCAGCAGGTTCTCCCGCCCCTCCGCCGGCCACCCGACGAGGTCGGGGACCACCGCCGCGGGCAGGGCGGCCGCCACTTCGACGCCGTCGACGGTGCGCCGGGCGACTGCGGCGTCGACGATCTCGGCGGCCTGGCGGTCCACGACGTCCTTCATCGCGCGCAGCGCCCGGGGCGTGAGCCGGTGGGCGACCAGGGCGCGGCGGCGGGCGTGGTCTTCGCCGTCGCTGTTGAGCGTCGTGCCCCGGGAGAGCCGGTTGGCGATCGCGTTGAGTGCGACGCCGTCGCCGGAGACGAAGGTCCTGTCGTCCAGCAGCACGGCCTTGCACTCGGCGTAGCGGGGCAGCGCGTAAATCTTGTGCCGGGGCAGCCACACCACCGGGCCGAGCTCGCGCAGGCTCGCGTAGTGCGGGTACGGGTCCAGGATCGCCTGTGGCGAATAGATGTCCGGCCGGTACACCGGCAGTTCGGGGTGTCGGGCCATCGTCGCTCCTTGTCAGGGGTACCGGCGCAGGATCCGGAAGAGGCGGGGGCCGGCGCTCAGCACCGTGCCGTCCGGGCGGACGACGGCCGCGCCGGTGCGCAGCCAGCGGCGCAGCTCCCCGGACCGGCTGGTGGGGACGAGAACCGCGCCGGACTTCCGGATCGCGGCTCGCTCGGTCTCCGACGGCGTGGTCGTGGTGACGACGGCGAAGCGGCCGCCGGCAACGTCGTCGAAGCGGGTTCCGTCGTCGAGGAGGGCGTTGGGGCACAACCGTCCCGCCAGGGAACGCCGGAAGCGGGGCCGCGCCACCAGGGCTGACCGGCGCAGGGCGGGCGTGGCGCTGTCGAAGACCCGGCCGTTCATGCGCGGCACGGCGACCCGGCGGACGAGGGTGCCGAAGCGGCCGCCTTCGGTCATGGCCTTGCCGATCAGCACCGCCCGCCGGATCATCGAGCGGGCGTGCGGCTTGCGTTCCGCCTCGTACGTGCCGAGCGCGCTCTCGGGGAGGGTTCCGCCGAGGACGCCCGCGAGTTTCCAGGTGAGGTTGGCCGCGTCGCGCAGGCCGGCGCCCATGCCCTGGCCGATGAACGGCGGGGTGAGGTGGGCGGCGTCGCCGAGCAGGAACACCCTGCCCGAGCGCCACCGGTTCGCGATCCGCGCGCGGAAGGTGTACTCGGCGACGCGGACGATCTCCAGGTCGCCGGCCGGGACGTCCCCCGTCCACGGTGCGATCAGCGGGTGCAGCCGGTCGAGGTGGCCGAAATCGTCGCCGGTCTCCCCCGGCAGCAGCCGGAACTCCCAGCGGTGGCGGGTCTTCCCGATGCGCATGTAGGTCGCCGCGCGGCGCGGATCGCAGACCTGGTGCACGCCGTCCCACTGGTCGAGGCCGGCCGTGGCCGCCACGTCCACCACCAGCCAGCGCTGGGCGAACTTCAGGTCCGCCATCGTCGCGCCGATCGACGTCCGGATGAGGCTGTTGGCGCCGTCGCAGCCCAGGACGTATTCCGCGTGGATCACCTCCCGCGCGCCGGTGCCGCGGTCGGTCACCTCGGCCCGCACGCCGGTCCCGTCCTGCCGGATCCCGGTGACCTCGGTGTTTCCGCGCAGGGTGACGGTGCCGATCGTCTCCAGCCGGGTGCGGAGCAGGTGCTCCAGATCGGGCTGGTCGAACATGTTCGCCTCCGGGTGGCCGTGCCGGCCGTCCGGCGAACGGCGGAACTCCGCCAGTACCCGCAGCTCCGGATCGAGCAGCCGCAGCCCTCGGGAGGGCCGGGAGATGGCCGCGAACTCCCCGGCCAGCCCGAGCCGGCCGAGGATGCGGTACACCTCGTCGTCCAGGTGCACCGCGCGGGGCCGGGGATAGACCGCGTCCTGCCGTTCGAGCACCAGGCATTCGACGCCGGACCGGCCGAGCAGCGCCGCGGCGGTCAGCCCGGTCGGGCCCGCGCCGACGATCAGGACGGGCACCTTCACGGCGCCACCCCGAGGACCACGAGGTAGCCGGCGACGAGCGCCGCGCAGACCAGCGCCGGCACGAGGTCACGGCCCCGGTCCCGGCTGCGCACGTGCGTGACGAGAGCGCCGGCGAGGAGGAGCAGCAGGCCGGTGGCGGCCAGGGCGCCGAGCACCGGCACGGCCAGGCCGAGCAGGACCCCGGCGGCTCCGGCGATCTCCAGCGCGCCGACGCCACGGTAGGCCGGGACGGAGAACCCGGCGTGCGCGGCGCGTTCCCGCATGGGCGCGAGCGCGAACAGCTTGGCCGCACCGAAGAGGAGGAAGACGGCCGCCACGACGACGGACAGGGCGATCACGGGTTTCCTTGGCTGCTCAGGCGGGCAGGGACGGGATAGCGGGCGAGCGTGGCGGCCACCTTCGGTTCGTCCACTTCGGACGGGACGGTGACGGCGGCGACCACGGTGCCGTCCTCGATCACCGCGTCGACCACCACGCCGTCGAACGGGCCGAGGGCCTCGGCGAGCGCCCGGCGGGTGGCATCGGCGCGCAGGGCGAGCTTGTACGGCTTGCCGACGTCGGTCACGGGCAGCGCGTCGAGCACGGTGACGGCCTTCGGCGCGGCGGCGCGCTCGGGCACGCGGCCGGCGGCCCAGCCCAGCAGGGCCTCCTCGGTCACCGCAGCCCCGGGTGCCAGGGTCACGTAGGCGACCGGCACCTCGCCGGCGTGCTCGTCGGGCCGTCCGACCGCGCCGGCCGCGGTGACCTCGGGGTGGGCCAGCAGGGCGTCCTCGACCATCGCCGGGTCGATGTTGTGCCCGCCGCGGATGATGAGGTCCTTGGCCCGCCCGGCCAGGTGCACGAACCCGTCGGCGTCGAGCCGGGCCAGGTCGCCGGTGTCGAGCCAGCCGTCGCGGAGCTTGCCGAGGCCGTCCAGGACGTACCCGTTTCCGGCACGCCCGACGACATAGCCCGGGAACACCGTGGGGCCGCTGATGGCCAGCACGCCGGTCTTGCCGCGGGGCAGCTCCTCCCCCGTTTCCGGATGCACGACCTTCATCCGCTGGTACGGCAGGCGCTGGCCGACGGTGCCGGGGCGCGGGTCGCCGGGGAAGCTGCGGGCGCTCGCGCAGGTGGCCTCGGTCAGCCCGTACCCCTCGACCAGCGTGACGCCGGTGTGGGCCTGGAAGCCCTCCCGCACGGCCGCGGGCAGCGGCGAAGCGCCGACCATGGCGTACCGCAGGCCGGCGATGTCGGCGTCCACCGGGCACTGGGCGAGCACCGCGTACACGGTCGGGACCGCGCTCATCGCGGCGATGCGGTGGTGTTCGACGATCTTCCAGAACTGCCCGTACAGCGCGGGTTCCCGGTAGCCGAGCGGGCCGGCCCACACCGCGTGCTGGCCCTTGAACAACGGCGCGAGCAGCGTGACCACCAGCGCGTTGACGTGGAACAGCGGCAACGCCGCGAAGACCGCCGAACCGACGTCGAGCAGCGAGTTCGCCGCGATCATCCAGGCGTCGGCGACCTCGTTGGCGTGGGTGTGCGCGGCCAGCTTCGGGGCCCCGGTGGTGCCTCCGGTGTGGAACAGCGCGGCCAGGTCCGACGCCACCGGGGGTTCGCCGTCGAAATCGGAGTCGTCGTGGGCGGCGGCGAGGTCGGCGAGGTAGCCCACGCGGACGCCGTCGACGGCCGGCAGCGCGGCCGGTTCGCCTGCCGCGCCGGTCGGGCGCAGCACGAGGATCGCGTCGAGCCCGGGGGCGAGATCCCGTGCGGTGGCCCAGGTTTCCGGCGCGAGGTCCGGACCGGCGGTGATCAGGACGCGGGCGCCCGAAAGGCGGAGCAGTTCGGTGAGGTGGTCACGGGAGAGGCCGCCGTTGAGCGGCGCGGCGATCCCGGCGAGCTGGGCGGCGAGCGTCGCCGGGATCAGGTCGGCACAGTTCGGGGACATCAGCGCGACCGCGTCGCCACGCCGGACACCCAGTGCCCGCAACAGGTTCGCGTAGCGGTGGACGTCGGCGAGCAGCTCGGCGAAGGTGCGCCGGGCGGGTTCGCGCCACCGTCCCGCGTCGGGCAGCACGGTGGTCGCCGGACGGTCCGGCCACCCCGCGGCGGCCCGCCGGAGCAGGGCGTACGTCGACTCCGGCAGGTGCCGCTCGGCGAGCGGGACGGCTTCGATCGCGGCCAGGTCGGCCGGTCCGGCGTAGCGGGGCCACAGGGAAGCGACGGTCATCACCGGTACCTCACGACCGTGCGCTGGGTGCCGAGGTCGAGGGCCCCGTCGTCGGTGGCGGCGGACGCCTCGACGACGTCGCCGTCGGCGAGGTACTTGGAGTTCTTCGCCTGCCCCTTGAAGAACAGCTGCCACTTCAGCGCGGCAGGCAGCAGCGAGGCGATCTTCTCCACGACCTTCGGCGGTGCGGACAACGCGGTGCCCGCCGGGGTCCCGGTCAGCACCAGGTCGCCGGGATCCAGCCGCTGGAACCGGGCCAGCGCCTGAAGGGCCTGCAGCGGGCGGTGGAGCATGTCCTCGCCGACGACCGCGTTCTGGCGCACCGTGCCGTTGACCGACAGCCGCAGCCGCAGGTCCGCGAACCGCTTCAGCTCGGCGGCGTCCACGAGCACGAGGGCGGGCCCGGCCGGGGTGAACGTCGGGTACGACTTGGCCTCGTAGAACTGGGTCTGGGGCAGCTGGATGTCACGGGCGGAGACGTCGTTGGTGACCACCAGGCCCGCGACGTACTCGTGCACGGCGGTGACGGCGCTGCCGACCGGGATCTCGCGGCCGACGACCAGGCCGATCTCCACCTCGTAGTCGAGCAGGCGCACGTGCGGCGGTTTGACGATGTCGTCGAAGGGACCGCTGATCGACCCGGACGCCTTGCGGAAGAACGTCAGCGGCACGGTCGCCGGGTCCATCCCGGCGTCGGTGACGTGCGAGGCGAAGTTGGTCATCTGGGCGACCACGCGGCAGGGCGCGGTGACCGGGGACAGCAGCTCGAGCGACGCCACCGGCACGGCGCCGGCGGCGCCGGCCGCGGCGGTGATCGCCGCCCGGTCACCGAGCAGTTCGGCGGTCGTCGTCGCGGCCGTGGCGATCTTCGCCGCCCCCGACGGGGTGGCGGCATACCAGGCGTCGGCGGTACGCAGGACGGTCAGGCTCATGAGCGGGCTGCTTTCAGCAGGCCCAGCAGGCGCTGGGCGTCGAATTCGTTGTCTTCGCGGAGCGCCGCGAACACGGCGCGCAGTTCGCGCAGCGACTCCCTGCCCGGCTTGACGCCGAGGAAGTCGGCGGTGGCGGGTGGTCCCCACTGGGCCAGCCCGGAGGCGGTCAGCGGGGCCCAGCCGGGTGCCACGGTGTGGTCGAACAGGTCGCCGTCGCTGAAGTGCTCGACCATGAACCCGTCCGGGTCACGCCAGTAGTCGAAGAGCTGGCTGCCCTCGATGTGCCGCCCGATGCCCCAGGAGTGGTGGTAGCCATGCTCGCGCAGGTACTCCCCGCCCGCGGCCAGCGCGTCGAGGTCGGCCACCTGGTAAGCGGAGTGCACGTAGCGATCGGCCGGGCCGAGGACCATGGCCAGCGTGTGGTGGTCGGCCGGGGTGGCACCCCGGTCGCAGCGGAGGAAGCTCATCACCGGCCCGCGCTCGCGCTGCCCCGGGTAGTACAGGAAGTCGCTGACGATCAGGCCCAGGTGGTCCAGGTACCAGTCCAGCGCCTCGCGGTAGCGGGTCGTCTGCAGCACCACGTGCCCCAGCCGCTGGACCCGGGCCGGCGCGCGGGGCGGGCGTTGTGTGGCGTTGACCCGCTGGACCTCGAGGCCGAAGTTGAACGCGTGCGGCTCCTGCGGCGGCAGCGCGGGCAGCTCGTGGGTGCCCGAGACCACCCGGACGCGCAGGCCGCCCGGGTCGGGCAGGTCGACGGCGACGCCGCCCAGTGTCTCCGGCAGCGGGGCGACCGGCCGCCCGGTGACTTCGGCCAGCCGCAGCACGTCGCCCGCCGTTGCGGCCAGGAACGCCGGTCCGCGGAACTTCGACCGCGGGCCCTTGCGGATCAGCACACACGGCGCGCCGGGGTCGGTGCCGCGCAGGTGCAGCTCGTGCCGGGTGCCGAGCGTCGGGGTGAACCCGAAGGCCCGGGCGAACACCTCCGCCCGCTCCAGGTCCGGCTTCTCGAACTCCAGCCACGCCAGGTCGTGCACCTTGATCACCGGGTTCGCCGCCCGGCCCGGATGCTCGTCCGCGAGCGCGCCGCGCTCACTGTGCAGACCGCTGTGCGGATCGCCCACGGCTGCTCCCTCCGTCCATTGGTGACGATATCGTCAGTTACGAGCACATCGTCAGTCAAGGGTTTCTGACGATTTCCTCAGCAGTGACGCGGTGCGCTACGATGCGGCGACGACCAGCCAGAACGGGAGCACCGATGCCGGAGCACGCGCCGAGCCGACTCGAACGGCGCAAGGCGCACACCCGCGCAGCCCTGATCCGGGCGGCCCAGGCACTCGTCGCGGAGGGGAAGACCGCGGTGCCCATCCTGGAGATCACCCAGGCCGCGGACGTCGGGATGGGGTCGTTCTACAACCACTTCGAGACGAAGGAGCAGCTCTTCCAGGCGGCGGTCGAGGACGCCCTCGACACCCACGGCGCCCTGCTGGACGAGCTGACGACCGGCCTCGACGACCCGGCCCAGGTCTTCGCGCAGAGCTTCCGGCTGACCGGGCGCCTGCACCGGAGGCATCCCGAACTCAGCAAGGTCCTCCTGCGCCACGGGCTCGAACTCGCCGACTCGGAGGTCGGGCTGGCCCCTCGGGCCCGCCGCGACATCGACGCCGCCGTGCGCGCCGGCCGCTTCACCGTCACCGACACCGAACTCGCCATGGTCACGGTCGCCGGCGCCGCCCTCGGCCTCGGCCACCTGCTGCACAGCCGGCCCGAACGCGACGACGCCGCGACGACCGACCAGGTGACCGAGGATCT
This sequence comes from Amycolatopsis sp. NPDC049688, assembly GCF_040674975.1. Lineage (NCBI taxonomy): Bacteria > Bacillati > Actinomycetota > Actinomycetes > Pseudonocardiales > Pseudonocardiaceae > Amycolatopsis > Amycolatopsis sp. NPDC049688. The sequence continues at coordinate 337,489 of NZ_JBFANY010000001.1, read as the reverse complement.
GCTGCGCATGCTCGGCCTCACCGCGGCCGAAGCCCACGACATCGGCAGCCGGCCCCTGCCGTCCCTCGACAGCACCGCGGACTGAACGCTCGAAGAGGTCTACCTCGCGAGCAGCCGGGACGACTGCCCTCCAGCGCCACCGCGAGCCAGTCCGGCCCGCCGGGCGGCCGGCACCGGCCTCACCTCGCCGCTGCCCCCGCGCGCAGGCCGTTGACGATCAGGTCCAGGCCGAAGGCGAACTCCTCCTCCAGCGGCACCGGCAGTGAGTCCGCAACCGCGAGGGTGGCCGGGAACTGCGCCGGCGACACGTCGTGGAAGTGCGCCGACGCCCGCGTCCGCTCGGCGTTGTCACCCGATCCGGCGAGCTGGATCGCGAAGCCGAGGACGTAGCGCGCGAGCGTGGCGTAGGCGCGCGCGGCGCGGTCCGGCGGGAACCCGCCGTCGAGCAGGGCGGCCAGACAGCGTTCTCGCAGGAGCATCGCGTTCGGCCCGGTCGGCGTCTGCTCGATCAGCAGGGGCGCGATCCCCCGGTGCCGGCCCAGGGCCTCGAACATCGCCTGCGCGACCGTCCGGCAGGCCTGGTCCCAGCTCAGTCCGGCCAGCGACTCCGCGTCGAAGCCGGCCTCGCCGAAGACCCGGTCGATGACCTGGGTGACCAAGCTCGCCCGGTTGCCGAAGTGGCGGTACAGCGTGGCCGTGCCGGATTCGAGCCGCTGGGCGAGGGTCCGCATCGACAGGGCTTCCGCGCCTTCCTCGTCGACGAGCTGCAGAGCCGTGGCGAGGATCCGGTCCAGCGGGACGGCGGGACGGCCCCGCGATCGTCGGGCGGACGCGGCGGGCGGAGAGGAACTGGTCACGCCCGACAGTATGCCGCCCGGTTGACACCCCCAATAATAACGGCAACACTGTTGCCATTATGACGAACACCCAGTCAATCCCGGTCGACGGCCAGCAGATCCACTACGTCCGCGCAGGTCAGGGCCCCGCCGTGGTGCTGCTGCACGGCAGCGGGTCGTCGCTGGAGGGCTTCGAGCGGGTCGCGGAGCTGCTGTCGGCGTCCCATGACGTCATCCGCCCGGACCTGCCCGGCTTCGGACGGACCGGACCGCGGCCCGACCGTGACTACCGCGTCCGCACCTACGCGCGCACGATCGCCCGCTTCACGACCGCGCTGGGCCTGCCGCACTTCGCGGTGGCCGGAAACTCCCTCGGCGGCAACGTCGCGTGGAACCTCGCCCTCGACGCCCCCGGGCGGGTGGCCGCGCTGGTGCTGATCAACGCCACCGGCTACCCGGGGAAGACGCTGCCCGCCGGGCTGCGGCTCGCCCGGAACCCCGTGCTGCGCCCGGTGCTGCGGCGCTGGCTGCCGCGCAGCGCCACCGAACGCGGGCTGCGGGAAGCCGTCGGGACGAACTCCGCGATCGTGGACGACGCCATGGTCGACCGGGTGCACGCGCTCACCGGCCTGCCGGGGAACCGGTCGGCCTTCGTCGACTTCGCCAACACCGACCAGCCGGACCGCAGCGCCGAAATCCCGGAGATCGCGGTGCCCACCCTGGTCCTGCGCAGCGCCGCCGTCGACGGGCAGCACTTCGCCCGCGACATCCCCGGCGCTCTGGAGCGCGTCCATCCCGGCGGCGGGCACCTGCTGCCGGAAGAGGATCCCGACTGGGTGGCCGCGGCGATCGAGGAGTTCCTGCGATGAAGTACTTCGTCGCGTCCGACGAGGACCGCAGGCTCGACCCGGAAACGCGGCGAGCACTGCGCGGCAGCTTCGTCACCCTGTCCGACGGGGTGACGCACTACGAGCTGACCGGTCCCGAGACCGGGGAACTCGCCGTGCTGGTCGGCGGTCTCACCATCCCACTGTCCTACTGGGACGGACTCGCCACCCGGCTGCACGCCCGCGGTCTGCGCACCCTGGCCTACAGCGCCTACGGCCGCGGCTACTCCGACCGGATCCGGGGCCGCTACGACGAAGCGCTGTTCGTCCGCCAGCTCGCCGAGCTGACCACGGCGCTCGACCTCACGTCACCGCGGCACGTGGTCGGAACGTCGATGGGTGCCCTGGTCGCGATGGCCTACGCGAACCTGTCCCCCGAAACCGTGACCACGCTCGCCGTCGCCGGACCGGCCGGCCTGACCCGGCGTCCGCTGCCGCAACTGTTGCTGCGCAACGACGTCGTGGGCGGCTTCATCGCCCGGCGCTTCGGCCGCGGGCTGCTGGAAGACCACCTCGGGCACAACGTCCGCGACCCCGGTCGCGCGGCGGAGCTGGTCGCGATGGTGCAGGACGCCTACCGGTACGAAGGCTCGCTCCACGCGTTCTTCCGGACACTGCAGGACTTTCCGCTGTACGAGCGGCAGGACCTGTTCCGCAGCACGGCCCGGCTGGGCATCCCGGTCCTGCTGGTGTGGGGCGACGACGACCAGGTCACCCCGATCCCCCACCTCGACACCGTCTGCGAACTGCTGCGCCCGCGGCAGACCCACGTCATCACCGAATGCGGCCACATGGCCCCCTTCGAACGGCCGGACGACGTCGGCGACCTGGTCGCGTCGTTCACCGTTCCCCACCCGGATCGGCTCGAACCATGAACGCACCCCTCGACGTCCTGATCGCCGGGGCCGGCCCGGCCGGCACCACCCTGGCGATCGACCTGGCCCGCCGCGGCCTCGCCGTCCGCGTCGTCGACAAGGCCCCGCACTCCTTCGAAGGCTCGCGCGCCAAGGGCATCCAGCCCCGGACGCTGGAAGTGTTCGACGACCTCGGCGCGCTCGACGGCGTCCTCGCCGGCAGCAGCGACTACCCCCGCCTGGGCATCCACCTGGGACCGGTGGCCGTGCCGTGGCGGATGTTCCGCAACCGCGACCGCAGCACCGGCGTCCCGTACCCGAACACCCGGCTGATCCCGCAGTACCGCACCGACGCCGTGCTGCACGACCGGCTCGGGCAGCTCGGCGGGAAGGTCGAATACGGCCGGGAACTCACCGGGTTCGAGCAGGACGGCACCTCGGTCACCGCCACCGTCACCGGAGACGACGGCACCGAGCGGATCACCGCCCGCTACCTCGTCGGCGCCGACGGCGGTGCGAGCACCGTCCGCAAGCTCCTCGGCCTGGGTTTCCTCGGCGAGACCCACGAGCAGGACCGGATGCTCATCGCCGACGCCGTCACTTCCGGCCTGTCCCGCGATCGCTGGCACGTCTGGCCGGGGGTCAAGGGCCGGTTCGCGGGCGCTTGCCCGCTGCCGCAGACCGAGCTGTTCCAGTGGATGATCCGCCTGGCACCGGACGAAGAACCGCCGGAGGGCGAGGAGGCGATCACCCGGCGGATCCGGGCCCACACCCGCAACCGGGCCATCGCCGTGCGCGACATCCGGTGGCGGTCGGTGTTCCGGCCCAACATCCGCCTGGCCGAGGCCTACCGCCGCGGCCGCGTCCTCCTCGCCGGGGACGCGGCACACGTGCACACCCCCGCCGGCGCGCAGGGCCTCAACACCGGCGTCCAGGACGCCTACAACCTCGGCTGGAAACTCGCCCAGGTCATCGCCGGAGCCGACCCGTGGCTGCTGGACACCTACGAAGCCGAACGCCTCCCGATCGCCGCGGGCGTGCTCGGCCTGTCCACGAAGAAGTACGCGGGCATCGCGAAACTCGACCCGTCGAGCCTGCGCCGCGGCAAGGACGAACAGCAGCTGTCCCTGACCTACCACGGCGGCCCGCTCGCACCGTCCGGAAGCGACCGCACGACGACGTTGCAGGCCGGCGACCGCGCGCCGGACGCCGATCTGCCCGGCTCACGGCTGTTCGACGCCTACCGGGGACCACACTTCACGGTGGTCGCGTACGGCCCGGAGGCCGCGGCGGCGAGCGACGAGCTCGGCTGGCCCGCCGCCGGAGCGCCGCTCCGGCGGATCACCGTCGATGCCCGGCCCGGCTTCCTCAGCGGCTACGGAGTCGAGGGAGACACGCTCCTGCTCGTCCGGCCCGACGGCTATCTCGGCCACATCGCGACCCGGGACTTCCTGGCCTCGACCCGGACCGCCGCCCGCACGATGACCCCGGAGGTGACCGGATGAGCCGCATCCTGCTGCGCGGCGCGCACGTGATCACCATGGCCCCGCGCCGGCCCGACGCCGAACGCGCCGACGTCCTCGTCGACGGCGACCGCGTCGCCGGGGTCGGCGAAGGCCTCGACGCGACCGGCGCGGAAGTCGTCGACGTGACCGGCCGGATCGTCCTGCCCGGCCTGGTCAACGCCCACCTGCACACGTGGCAGACCGCGCTGCGAGGCGTGGGTGCGGACTGGACGCTGGCCGACTACCTCGGCCGCATGCACGGCGCGGCGGCCGGGCACTACCGCCCCGAGGACATGCGGATCGGCACCCTGGCCGGTGCGCTGAGCCAGCTCGAACGCGGCACGACGACCCTGGGCGACTGGTGCCACAACACCCCCACCCCGGACCACACCGACGCGGCGGTCGACGGCCTCCGCGCGTCCGGCATCCGCGGGGTGTTCCTCCACGGCACCCCGTACTCCGCGCCCGACGCGGCCCACCCCGTCGGCGAGATCGACCGGCTGCCCGGCGGCCCGCTGCTCACCTTCGGCATGGCCGTCCGCGGCCCGCAACTGTCCACTCCGGACACCGCGGTCGCCGACTTCCGTGCCGCGGCCGAGCGCGGGCTCGTGGTGTCCCTGCACCAGAGCGGCGGCGAGCCCGGGCCCGGGTGGGAGGCGGTGCGGGACGCCGGGCTGCTGAGTCCTCGGACGAACGTCGTCCACGGCGCCGGGCTCACCGGCGACTGGCTCAAGACGCTCGTCGACGCCGGCGCCGGCTTCACGAGCACCCCCGAGAACGAACTCGGCCAGGGCCACGGCTTTCCGCTCACCGGGCAGCTGCTCCGGCTGGGCGCCGCACCGTCGCTCGGCACGGACACCGACGCCGTCACCCCCGGCGACGTGCTTTCCGCCGCCCGGATCGCCCTGGCACACCAGCGCGGTCACGACCACGACGACCACCGTCAGGCCACCGGGTCGTTCTCGGTCACCGCGACGATCACCGCCAAGCAGGCGCTGGCCTGGGCCACGGTCGAAGGCGCACGCGCACTCGGGCTCGCCGACCGCGTCGGCCGGATCGAGCCGGGCATGCAGGCCGACCTCGTCGTCATCGAGGGGGCCACGGCGAATCCGATCGCGTCGGCACTGTACGCGTCCGCCGGTGACGTCGAGGCGGTCATGATCGCCGGCCGCTGGCGCAAGCGCGGCCACGCTCTCCTCGGCGTCGACCTCGGCACCGTGCAGGACCAGCTCCACGAATCCGCCCGGCATCTCCTCCCCCGCCTGACGGGCTGATGGGGGGCCGGGACGAACTCGCGAGCCGCACCCGGGCCGACCTGCTGGCCGCGGCGAAACGGCTGTTCGGCGAACGCGGTTACCTCGACACCAAGATCACCGACATCGCCGCCGCGGCCGGCCGCGCCGTCGGCTCCTTCTACACCCACTTCACCGGCAAGGAGCAGCTGCTCGCCGTGCTGCGCGGCGAACTCACCGAGACACCGGCCCCGGAGCCGCTGGGCGACGACCCGATCCGCGAGCACGTCACGGCCTGCTGGACGGCGCTGCGCACCCACCGTCCCACCGCCATCGCCCTGCTGCAGCAGGCGACCGCCGCCGCACCGGCCTCCGGACGGTTGTGGGACGAGCTGACCGCCTGGACGGCTCCGCTGCGCCGGCACCTGGAGAACCGGCGTGACCGCGGGCAGCCGCTCCCGGGCGACCACGAGCTGCTGGCGGCGGCCGTGGGCGCCATGCTCGCCGGTCTCAACCACGCCCTGCCCGCCGACGACCCCGGCGACAGCCGCGTTGCCGACGCCGTCACGAACCTCGTCCTCCACGGCCTGACCGGCCCTGAACAGTGAGCCGCTGCCGTGCGTCTGCGTCGACTCGAGTACTTCGTCGCCATCGCCCACCTCCCCTGATCCGCTACGAGCAGCAGCCCGGTCAGACGGCCGCCAGGGGGTGTGCGTGGCGAAGCCGGACGCTCTTGGCGGACAGGTAGCGGCGGCGGTCGGTGACCAGGATCGGCACGAGCGTGCCGGCCACCAGCCACGCAGCCGGCTGCGCCACCCCGGTCGTGAGGCCGGTGCCATCGGTGGCCTTTCGGCTCACCGCGGTTGCGCAACGTCATCCGGGTGCCGCGGTGCCGTGGTCGGCGGAAGGACCGTGATGGACTCGAGCAGCCACGCCGCAACCGTGGCTGGCAGCGCCGCCGAGCCCGATGCCGGAGGTGGCGCCCGCGATGAAGATGATGTCGCCGCAGATTCCTCTGCCGGTGCCGTTCAGTGTCCGGTGGAGTAGAGGTTGATGAGGTTGCCGTCGGGATCGCGCAAGAGCATCGACCGGTTTCCCCATGGCTGGTTGGTGGGTTCCTGGACCCAGTCGGCGACCTGGTCGTCCAGGCGGGCGCGTTCGGCGTCGACGTCGTCGACCTCGAATTCGATGATGGCGGATCGGTTGGCGGCGGCCTCGGCGGCGTTGTTGTTGAAACGCTTGACCGCCGCGCTGTCGGCCAGCGCGATGATGCCGCCTTCGGTGTGCAGTTCGGCGTAGTCGCCGGACCCGTAGGGGGTCACCGGCTCGGTCTCGGTGAGCGTGGAGTAGAAAGCGGTCAGGGCGGGCAGGTCATCGGTGACGAGGCGTACTGAGGCGAGCTTCAAGGCGTTCTCCTGGCTGCTCCCGGCGAGCCGGACCGTCCGGCTCCACGAAACAGTACGGTACAGTACCGTACTGTTTCGCTGCGGACAAGGAACGGAGATCACCACGTGGCCCGATCCGGGGACTTCGTCGACGCTCGAGTCCAGCGGTCCAAGACCGCGGTGCTCGCCCAGACGTACGAGTTGCTCTCGGCGGGCGGCATCGGCGGTGTCAGCATCGACGAGGTGTCACGACGCTCCGGCGTCTCCAAGACCACGATCTACCGCCACTGGCCGTCGCGGGCCGCGCTGCTGGTCGAGGCGTGCTCGACGATCGGGTCGGCGCCTCCGGTTCCCGACACGGGCAGCTTCGGCGGGGATCTCGCCGCCTTGACCGAGGCGCTGGCCGAGCAGCTGCGGAGCGCCCGCTGGGCGGCGGTCCTGCCCTCCATCGTGGACGCCGCCGAGCGCGAGCCCGAGCTGGCCGGGCTTCATGCGGATCTGCACGCCCGGTTGATGGCTCCGTTCGGCGTGGTGGCCGAACGCGCGCGAACTCGCGGCGAGCTCGCCGCGGATCGCGGGCCGGCCGACGTCACCGCCGCCGTCGCCGGCCCGCTGTTCTACCGTCGCTGGTTCTCCCGCGAGCCGCTGGACGCCGCGTTCGTCGCGCGCGTGGTCGAGGACGCCCTCGGCCATCTCGGCGTCTGAACCCGTTCGGCCTCATGGGCGGGCACCGTCGCGGATGTGTGCTCACCGCGCGAGGAGAGATGACCAGCCGATCGGCGATTTCCTGGCGTCCCGGTCGACGGCGGCTTCACGGCGTGAGCCACCTACCGCGGGCGCCCGTGATGCTCCGGCAGCGAGGTGCCCGTCGGCTCGGGTCGGTTGTTCCGGTCCGGCGGGCAACGATGCCGCAGCGTCACCGTGGGCGGGGCGTCGTCGAGAGTCCAGCCGAGTGCGGCCGCGGTTCGCAGAGCACAGGCGCGGCACGGGTCTTCGCCGTTCACCTCACACCCCGACCTCGACCGCCGGCCGGCGGGTGATGAGGTAGTCGCACAGGAACGCGGCGGCCAGACCGCCGGCGAGCGGGCCGGCGAGGTAGGCGAAAAGCTGCGACCACGCCGCATCCTGGCCGGCGAGGGCCAGCACCGTGTCCGGGCCGAAGGTGCGGGCCAGGTTCACCGAGGCGCCCGTGAGCGGACCGAACACCATGATCTGGGTGGCCAGGGCGAGCCCGATCCCGATCCCGGCCACGCCCTTGGGCGCGGTCGGCGCGACAGCCAGCGCGAACACCGCCGTGACCAGGATGAAAGCGCCGATCGCCTCGGCCGCCAGCGCCTGGACGTAGCCGACCCCGCTGCCGAAGGTCGTGGCGCCCAGCCCGGCGGCGGTGGCTGTGTCGCCGTAGGTGGCGTAGACCAGTGCGGCACCGAGCACGCCGCCGGCGAGCTGCGCGACCACGTAGGCGGGGACCTCCCGCCAGGGAAACCGCCTCCGCGCGGCCAGCGCGACGGTGACCGTCGGGTTGAAGTGCCCGCCCGACACCGAACCGAAGGCGTAGATGGCGATGGCCAGTGCGAGCCCGTGCGCCAACGCGATGATCAGCAGACCGGGCCCGCCCGCACGAGCCGCCGCGACGGACACCGCGGCGCCGATGCCGAACAGGCACAGGATGGCCGTGCCGGCGAACTCCGCCAGCAGGCGACGGACCGGGAACATTGTCATCTACTCGTCCTTTCCTTGCGCCGCAAGGGATAATGGGACGGCGGCAGGGACAGACGTTAGTGACTCCACACCTCGGCAGACACCGCCGACAGACCTCCGTAACTGATTGGTAAGAACCATTGGGAACCGGCTCGGACCATGCGTCGAAGAGGCCCGTTTTGCGGCTCACAGCAAGCATTTCGGCCACGGCGAGGTCAATCCCTCGTCCCAGCTCGCCGGACGAGGTAGTCGAACCCCGCCACCAGCTGGCTTTCCGGCCAGCACTCGGCCGCCTTCGCCCTGGCCTCCGCCGGGCCGGACCAGGAGCGCACCGGCCCGGCGGCCATCGCGGTGAGCTGAGCCGTGCAGGCGCGGTCCAGCAGGACCGCGTGCATGACCGCCGCGGCCACGGTCCGGCCGGCGGCCACCAGCCCGTGGTGCGGCATCAGCGCGGCGGGTGCGTCGCCGAGAGCGGCGGCCAGGTCCCGGCCGAGGGCCGGGGTGCTGATCAGCCCGCCGGTCCCGGCGAACCTCGGGACGTCCTCCCCCGCGAACAGGGCGCCGTCGTGGGACAGCGGCAGCAGCGGCACGGCCAGAGCCGCGAAGGACACCGAGCCACGCGCGTGTGTGTGCACCACGCTGGTCAGCTCCGGCTGCCGCCGGAGGATTTCCAGGTGGATGTGGCATTCCTTGTGCGGGCCACCATCACCGGCGAGGACCTCGGCGTCGAACGACACCAGCTGGACCCGGTCGTCGCGGACCTCTTCCAGGCCCCAGCCGGGTGCCTTGATCCAGACGCCGCGCCCGTCGGGATCGCGCACGGAAACGTGACCCCACACCATGTCCCCGTGCCCGGCGGCGGCCAAGGCCCGGGAGGCCACCGCGGCCAGGCGCCGCGCGTCCGTCATCCGCCGAGACTGTCGTAGTAGGCCGCCGCGCCCGGGTGCAACGGGATCGGCGCGCGCCCCATCGTGACCGGGTCCAACGGGTAGGTCACCGGCGATCGCTCCGGGAGCAGGTGCCGGTACTGCTGCTCCAGCATTTCCCGCGTCTCGCCGAGGATCCACGCCAACGCGTGCGCGACGTCCTCGGGCATTTCTTCCCGCACCATGACGAGGAAGTCGCTGAAGTCGAGGGTGCGGAACCCCGGCGTGCCGGGGAAGTAATCGTCCGGGACGTCGGCGGCCGGCCAGCCGAAATCCTCCTCGAGACCGGCCAGCACCTCCGGCTCGACCGGCAGGAAGGCGAGGTCTTCGCCGATCTCCTGCCAGCCGGGCAGCATGACCGCCTCGTGCACGATGGCGTCGGCCCGCCCGTCGAGAACGTCGGCGAGGCAGTCCGTCGGCAGCTCGTGCCCCAGGAGCTTCCCGCCCCAGCCCTCGATGTCGACCCCGCTGCGGGTGAGCAGCTCGTGCATGGCCATGCCGACGTGACTGACCCCGTCGTGCCCGGACGTCGTCACGGTCAGCTGCGGTTTGGCGGCTCGCAGCTCCTCGAACGTGGTGACGCCGAAGGAGTTGCGGACGGCGAAGACGAGGCGATCCCGTTGCGGGACCACGCCGACCGCGCGCAGGCCGGGGAACGCCTCCCCCTCGTACGGCCCACGCCCGTCGAGCGCCATCCGGATGAACGGCGCCGGCGTGGCGATCGCGAGGTCGACCTCGCCGCGGCCGAGGGCCCGCACGTTGTCGACGAACCCGCGGCCGTTCCAGATCGCGACGCGTGTGCCGGGCGCGGTGCGCGCGGTCAGCTCCATGCCGAGCCAGCCGCACACCCGGGTCAGGTTCGCCCCGCCCCAGTCGGCTTGCATGTGCAGGACGAGGGGCCGGTCGATGTACGGTTCGGTCACAGGATCCTCCGGGGTAGCAGGGTTCACGGCCGGACCACGCTCATCCACATGGGCTCGGGCCGGCTTCGCATCGATTCGATTCCCTCGAGCGCTTCGGCGAGCGGGAACCGGTGGGTGATCAGGTCGTCCAGGTGCAGGGCCCCGGACGCGAGGAGGGCGAGCACCTGGTCGGTGTCGGTCCGGCCGCAGGCCCGGGTGCCGACGAGCCGCCACAGGTTGACCATCAGCGCGGCGGGCGGCAGCTCCAGCGGGGTGAAGTTGCCCCCGAGGTGGACCAGGGTGCCGCCGGTGGCGAGCGCGGTGAGCGCCTGCGCGGTCGCCGGTCCCTGCGGGATCAGGTCGACGACGGCGTCCGCTCCCCCGGGTACCAGGTCCCGGATCCGGCGCGTCAGCCCTCCGGTCGTGGCCCAGTCGGCGCCGAGTTCCTCCAGTGCGACGGTGTCCACCGGCACGCCGGCGATGGCGCGCAGGGCGTCCAGGCGTTTCGCCGACCGGCCGACGAGGACGAGGCGGCCCGCGCCGAAGAACGGGGCGAGCTTGATCGTCGCGGCGCCCATCGCGCCGGTCGCCGCGGTGACGACCAGGGTCCCGCCCAGGGGCAGGTTCGCCTGCTTGAGGACGCTCACGGCGGTGCCGAGGTCGTGGACCTTCGCCGCCACGTCGAAGGAGACGGCGTCCGGCAGCACGTCGACCTGCCAGTGCGGCACGCGGACGTATCCGGCGAGGCCGCCGTGGTGGTAGCGGCCGTAGAGCTCCAGCGGACCGGTGCCGAACGCGGCGCCGCCGAGCATCGCGGCGTCGGTGCACATCTGCTCGTGGCCGGCGCGGCAGAACGCGCACGAGCGGCAGGACAGCATGGCGTGGACGCGGACCCGTTGTCCGGCGAGCGCCGGATCGACGGCGTCGCCGACCGCTTCGACGGTGCCGGCGGCCTCGTGGCCGACGGTCGTGGGCAGGTGCTTGAACATGCCCATGGCGAGCATCGCCATCATGCCGGGGGCGAGTCCCGCCGAGGACACCTTTACCAGGACGTCCTCGGGCCCCGGTTCGGGGACGGGAATCTCCGCCAGCCGCAGTGGCTCGACGGCGGAGGTGGCGCGCAGGGCGAGCATGGTGGTCATCGGGGGTGCCTTCCTCAGCGCTGGCGGAGCCGGCGCAGGTCGCCGGCCGTGACGGGTTCGGCCTTCTTCGCGGTCGGCGCGACCTGCGGCACGGGTTGTGTGGAGACGAGCGTCAGGTGCGTGCTGGGCTCGTCGTGCAGGCTGGTGAACGCGACCCCGACGGGGATCCGCACGAAGTCCCCCGGCTCCAGCCGCAGGGCCCCGCGCTGGGTGACCAGGGTCCGCGTGCCGTCGATCTGGTACTGGATCTCGTCGACGTCGAGGTGGCGGACGTATTCGCTCCCGGCGGAGCGCTCGGCCCGGGTCCGGCCGATCATGACCTCGGCGGACCGGTACAGCCAGGTGGTTCCGGACGCGGTGTCGTCGGCGCGCAGCACGGTGATCCGGTCCGGTTCGGCGCCGGCCTGGGCCAGCAGCAACCGCTCGTCCACCGCGGAGTAGGCGACGTCGTGTTCCGGGCCCCCGAGGCATTCGGTGAGCACTTCGTTCTTCGGCTCGGCCTGCCAGCCGGGGAACGGGGGGAGCAGGAAGTCCGCCGACCGCACCGGGGCGGCGAGTTCTTCGACCGGCGCGGGGAGGTAGAACAGCAGATGGCTCTCCTCGCGCCCGTAGTTGTCGTGGGCGACCCCGCGGGGAATCCGCGAGAAGTCCCCGGCGCGCAGCTCGACGGTGCCGTGCTCGGTCATCAGCGTCCGCTCGCCGGCGATCTGGTACGACAGTTCGTCGACGTCGGCGTTGCGGTGGTAGAAGGGCTGCCGGAAGTTCATGATCTGCCACTCCAAGCGCAGGCGAGCACCTTCGTACACGCCGCGCGGTGGCTCGAGCTTCTCCGGCGCGAAGGCGGTGTCGTACCGCACCGCTTCCAGCGGCGTCAGGCCCGCGCCGATGCGGAACGGTCCGCCGTCCGGGCGCTGCAGGAGCAGGTCTTCCCGGCGATGCAGCACGCGCGCCGGGGCGGTGAACGGGAAGACGTCCAGGCGTTCCCGCACCACCGTCGCGCCCGCCCGGTCCGCGGGCAGGTGGTCCTCCAGGAACGAGTAGGTGCGGGCCCAGGCCGTCTCCGCGGCGTCGGCGGAGTACATGTGCGGTCGTGCGTCACAGGCGAAGGCGTGCCCAGCGCCGTCGTAGACGTGCTGCGCGAAGTCGACGCCGGATTCGGCCAGCGCGCTGTCGATCGCGGCGACGTGCGCCTCGGGGATCGTGGGGTCGTCGGCGCCGACGTGCAGGAGCAGCGGCGCGGTGATGGCCTCCGCCCGGTCCAGCACGGCGTGCGGGCCGGCCGCGATGCCGGGCCCGTAGAACACGACGGCGGCACCCAGGCCGGGCGTCGCGGTCGCCGCGGTGAACGCGGCGCGGCCGCCGAAGCAGAACCCGACGACGGCGGTCCGGTCCACCGCCAGCCCTTCGCCGTCCTCGAGGTGCCGCAGCACGGCGCCGACGTCCGTCGTGATCTCACGGACACCGAGTTCGCCGATCAGGGCGACGGCCTGGTCGTGGTCGTCGTAGGGAATCACCGCGGAGCCGGTGCGGTGGAACAGTTCCGGGGCCAGGGCGAGGTAGCCGCGCTCGGCGAACCGGTGGGCGAGGTCGCGGACGTGGTCGTTGACGCCGAACGCCTCCTGCAGGACGACCACCGCCCGCCCCGGCGGCGCCTCCGGCCGGGCGCAGTGCACTCGCATGGGGCCGTCGGCGGTGCCGAGGGTGATCCACTCCGTTGTCACGTCGAGCATCTCGCGTGACTCCTTCCGATCGGCTTGTCCTGCTATAAGCGACACCACTTCTACCATGCGGGACAGAGCGAGCGTATGTACTCCTTTTGGCCTAACTTACCCTCTCGGACTCGGGTGTCCTGTATTTCGTAACTGCTGTCCTTGATTACAGGACACTGGCGTGGTTAGCATCGGCCGACGACAGCGCATCGAGGAGGCTCCGTGGACGATCCAGTCAGCTTCGGCACCGCCGGAGAGGCGGACGTCGCGGTCGTCGGCGCGGGCCCGGTCGGGATGACCGCCGCCGCCCTGCTGGCCGCCTACGGCGTTCGGGTCGTCGTCCTGGAGCGCAACGCGTCGACCAGCGACGAGGCGAAAGCGATCAGCATCGACGACGAGGCGTTGCGCGTCTACCAGTGGGCCGGCTTGGCCGCCCGGGTGCTGCGGATCATCGTCCCCGGCACCGGCACCCGGTACTACGGCGCAACCGGGGAGCTCGCCTTCCACGCCCGAGCCGAACAGCCGCTGCGGCTCGGGTATCCGTTCAAGAACCCGTTCGCGCAGCCGGACCTCGAGCGGGAACTGGCCGATCACCTGGCCGCGCACCCGGGCGTAGACCTCCGGATGGAGACGACGGTGACCGGTCTGACCCAGTACACCGGCGGCGTCCGCGTGCACACCGACCGGGGCGAGCTGAGCGCGACCTACGTCCTCGGGTGCGACGGCGGCCGCTCGGCCGTCCGCGAGCTGGCGGGCATCGGCATGTCCGGGCGCAGCTACCCGGACGTGTGGCTGGTCGTCGACACCGTCGGAGACGACCACGACGAGCGGTACGGCATGCACCACGGCGATCCGCGCCGGCCCCACGTGATCATCCCGGGTGACGGCGGCCGGTGCCGCTACGAGTTCCGCCTGCTGCCCGGCGAAGGCGAAGCCGGGCAGCCACCCTCCTTCGACCTGATCCGCCGGCTGCTGGCTCCATATCGGACCATCACGCCGGCCCAGGTCCAGCGGGCGGTCGCCTACCGCTTCAACGCCGTCGTCGCCGATCGGTGGCGGGCGGGAAACCTCTTCCTGCTCGGCGACGCGGCCCACATGATGCCCCCGTTCGCGGGACAGGGCCTGAACTCCGGCGTCCGCGACGCCGCCAACCTCGCCTGGAAGATCGCGGACGTCCTGGCCGGACGCCTCGACGACAGCGCGCTCGACACCTACGAGACCGAACGCCGTCCGCACGCCGAAGCCACGGTCCGGCTGTCCGAACGGCTCCGGCGAGTCGTGATGACGACCGACCCCCGCCTGGCCCACCACCGGGACCGCCTGATCGGCCGGGCCCTGCGCACCGAGGCCGGGCGAGCGTTCTTCGAGAACATGCGCTACCGCCCACCGCACACCTATCGGTCCGGCCTGCGCACCGCCGGCGGCGACGGTGTCGGCGTCGCGGTCGGCCAGCCGTTCGTCTTCGACACCGCCGCCCGCCGGATCGCCCTCCTCGACCGGGCGCTCGGCCGCGGCTGGGCGTTGCTCGGGGTCGCCACGGATTCGAGGCCCCTGCTCCGCGCGGCCGAGGCCGTCGAGCCGCTTTCCCCGGCCCTCGCGCACATCCCCGTCGACGAGAAGCTGCCACCGACAGGCGGCATCCCGGCCCTGCTCGACCTCGACGGGCGGCTGAACGCGGAGTTCGCCGCCTACCGCGGCCGGCTGGTCCTTCTCCGGCCGGACCGCTTCGTCGCCGCCGCCTGGCATCCCGGCGAGCCGCCCGCCTTGGCCGAAGCACTGCATGTGGTGCGGCGGCCCGCGTCCATCACCGCTTGAGCCGTTCCGGAAGGGTTTCCCATGCCACAGACCAAGAAGAGGATCACCTTGCCCGAGCCCGAGACGGCGGGGTCGTTGCGGCGTACGGCCACCTCGCACATCGGGCTGCGGGTCCCCGATGTCGACGCCGCCGCCGAGTTCTACGGACGCGTACTCGGGCTCGTTCGGCACGGTCGTCTCGAGGACGGCGGGGTGCGGCTGGGCTGGGGTACCGGGCACCACGTGCTCGACCTCCTGCCCGGCGAGCGCGGCCTGGACCACATCGCGTTCGAAGTACGCGACCCCGGCGGGCCGGACGCCCTCCGGAAGCGGCTCCGCGACGCGGGCCATGACGTGCACGGACTCGACGAGTCCTCCGTGGACGAATCGGTCGCGGCCCCCGCCGGGTTCGCGTGCACCGATCCGGACGGGAACACCGTGCAGTTCCACGGGCCGGTCCGGCGCTCCGGCGAACACTCGGCCGACAGCGCCCGGCGTCCGATCAAGTACCAGCACGTCACGCTGGCCACCGCCGACCTGCCCGCGATGGTCGCCTTCTACACCGGTGTCGCCGGCTTCCGCGTCTCGGACCAGCTCGCCGACGGGAGCTTCGCCTGGCTGCGCAGCAACCGCGACCACCACACACTCGCCGTCGTCGGCACCGGCACGCCGGGGCTGGACCACTACTCCTACGACCTGGCGGCTTGGGCGGACTTCAAGGACTGGTGCGACCGCCTCACCGACGAGGAGGTCGACGTCGTCTGGGGCCCCGGCCGGCACGGGCCGGGCAACAACCTGTTCGTGTTCTTCGACGACCCGGCCGGCAACCACGTCGAGCTGTCGGCGGAGATGGAGAAGTTCCACGACGACCGCGTGACGTACGTACCCCGCCGCTGGGAGCCGGTGCCCCGCAGCGTCAACCTCTGGGGCGGTCAGCTCGCCACCTGGCGCCGGACTTCGGAAGGGAACTGAGATGGCTTACGCGTCCTACGAACACGACGGTGTCCGGCACGTCGGCCGCATCGACGGCGACACCCTGATCCCCCTCGACGGGCTCGCCGAACTGGGCCGCGACACCCCGTCCGAAGTTCTCGCCGGCGCGCGGGAACGGCCCGCGGACGCCGTGCCGCTGGGCGACGTCCGGCTGCGCCCGGTCGTCCCCGACCCGGCGAAGATCTTCTGCGTCGGGCTGAACTACCACGCCCACGTCGGCGAGTCCCGGCGCGAGCTGCCTGCCTACCCGGTGCTGTTCTGCAAGTTCGCCTCCAGCCTGATCGGCGCCCGCGACGACATCGTGCTGCCACCCGAATCGTCGCAAGTGGACTACGAGGCGGAGCTGGCCGTCGTCATCGGCAGGGCCGGCCGGCGGATCCCGGCGGAACGAGCCCTCGACCACGTTCTCGGCTACACCGTGGCCAACGACGTCACGATGCGCGACTACCAGTACAAGACCCACCAATGGCTGCAGGGAAAAGCCTGGGACGACGCCACTCCGGTCGGGCCCTACCTGGCGCTGCCGGACGAAGTCGACCTCGGCGGCGCCGGGATCCGCACCCGCTGCCGGGGCGAGCTCCTCCAGTCGTCGGACCTGTCGAACCTCATCTTCGACGTGCCCACGCTGATCGCCACGGTGTCCGAGTTCACCGCGCTCCAGCCCGGCGACCTGATCCTCACCGGCACCCCGGGCGGTGTCGGCTACCGGCGGGACCCCCAGCTGTTCCTGCGCGATGGCGACGAGATCACCGTCGAGATCGACGGGATCGGCGCCCTGACCAACCGCGTCCGGGCCGAAGACTGACCGAGGAGGGCAGCCCATGTGGTATCTCACCGTGCACCGCTGGACCGGCGAGCAGCAGGCCTCGATCGCCGCCGCGCTGGCGGACGACACCCTCGCGACCCACCTGAGCTGGATGCGAGAGCAGCAGCGAGCGGGCAAGGTGCTCATCGCCGGCCCGGCCAAGGGGTTCGAGCTGGGCCTCATCGTCTTCGGCCACCTGCCCGAGGACGCCGTACACGAACTCTGCCGCGGCGAACCGCTCGTCGCGGCCGGCCATCGAGACTACGAGGTCATTGCTTGGGACGTGCACCACCTGCTCGGCATCGGGGAATTCGAGCTCAAGCCCGGTTCATAATCGAGTACACTGTCCCGCATGTCAGGACCGAAGCCGGCCACCACGTATCGCGAACGCAACTCCACGGCCGACCGCGCGCTCGAAATCCTCGGGATGTTCTCCGACGAGAACCCGACGGTGTCGGGAACGGAGGTCGCCGAGCGGCTGGGCGTGTCGCGCTCCACGGCGTACCGGTACCTGCAGTCGCTGGTGTCCACGCGTTTCCTGGAAGAAGCGCCGGGCAAGGGGTTCCGGCTCGGTTTGCGCGTGCTGGAACTCTCCCGGCTGGCCCGGCGGACGTACGGCCTGTCGGACATCGCGAGTCCGATCATCGAGGAACTCGCGGCCGACGTGGGCCAGACGGTCCTGCTCACCCGGCGGACCGGCGACCTCGTGGTCTGCCTGGACCGGGCCGAATCCCACGCCCAGCGGATCCGGATTTCGTACGAGCGAGGCACCGTGCTGCCACTCAACGCCGGCGCATCGGCCACGGTGCTGCTGGCGTGGGACGACCCGAAGACGGTGCGCGAGCTGCTGGAGAAGGCCGAGCTGAAGCGGTTCACCAAGGAGACGATCACCGACGTCGACACCCTGCTGGCCCGGATGGACCGGATCCGGTCCGACGGGTACGCGGTGTCCCGCTCGGAACTCGACCCGGACGTCATGGGGATCGCGGCGCCGATCTGGGGAGTCCGCGAAGGCGAGGTGGCCGGGGCGGTCAGTGTCGTCGGCCTCGTCTCCCACATCCCCACACAGGCCGAACGCAGGATCGTCGCCAAGGTCCGCCTCGCCGCGGCGAGGATCAGCGAACTCAACACGACGGCGCAGGGCTAGAGCCTGTTTCGATGTGCTGACCAGTGGAGCAACGCCCACTGCCGGCCAGGGCGGCCGTCGGCGATCGAGACATCCCTCAGCTATCCAAAAAGGGCAGTGTGCAATGACTCCCGCAACCACCCCTCCGCCCTGTCCAGCGACCAGCCATTGTGGTCGGTGAGCGTGAAATAGGCGTCGTTGTTCAGGTAGAAGAACAGAACATCGATGGCCTCTTGCACGCCGAGACCGGCACGCAGGGACCCCAGCTCGGACAGCCGGCCGGCGGCCACAGCGAGACCGTCGCGCAGGCTGGCTTCCGCGGTCTTGAGCGCGTCTGCGGCGCCGGGGTCGTGCGGCGCGGTGTCGGCGATGACGCGCATCAGGTCGCGGGACCGCTCGAAGCGGACTCGGGTGGCGTTGACGATGTCGCGCAGCAGGTCCCCCGCGTCCGTCGCGGCAGCGAGGTGGGCATGGATGTCCGCCACGTCCGGGGCCGTGGTCCTGGCCTCGATGATCAACTTGAGCAGTCCCTGCTTGCCGCCGCCTACCGTATACACCGTGGCGGGCGCGACCCGGGCGGCGGCGGCGATCTCCTCGACGGTCACCGTGAAGAAACCCTTGCGGCTGAACAATTCCCGCGCGGCGTCGTAGATCGCCTGCCGGGTCGCCGCGGCGTACTCGGCCCGTCTGCTCCTGGCGTTTCCCGAAGGCGCGGTCGACATGGTGGTAGTGTAGCCCTCTGTTGATCAGAGTGTGACTCTGATCAACAGAGCACAACTCTGCTGTTCGGGTGCACACTAGGAGATTCGCTGGTGAACTACGTTTTCGTTCCGGGTGCCTGGCACGGTGGCTGGGCGTGGCACCCGGTGGCCCAGCGGGTGGCCGACGCCGGCAGGCGGGGCATCGCACTGACCATGCCGGGGCTCGCCGCCGGGGACGACGCCCGGGAGCTGAAGCTGATCGACGCGGTGACGTACCTCGTCACCGAGATCGAGCGGCGGGACCTGACCGACGTCGTGCTGGTCGGTCACAGCTGGGGCGGCATCCCGATCGCCGGCGCCGTGCCGCGGCTGGCAGGACGCCTGCGTGGAATAGCCTTCGTCAGTGCGTTCGTCCCGCGAGCCGGAGAATCGATGGCCGACGCGATGAGCCCCGAGGTCGGCGCTTTCCTGCGCTCGGCGATCGAGGGATCTCCCGAGCACTCGATCGCCGTGGACTTCGAGTCGTTCCGCCTGTCCCTCATGCAGGACGAGCCGGAGCACCTGCAGCGGCTCGTATTCGACTTGCTGGTGCCGCAGCCCGGCGGCTACATGCTCGACGCCCTCGAGGAGGTGGACCTGGAAGACGTGCCGGTCACCTACCTGCTCGCCGAGAAGGACCAGGCACTGGCCGCACCGGGCGTCGAACTTGCCGCACGCGCCGGAGTGGAGCCGGTTCTCTTGCCAGGCACCCACGAAACGATCCTCACCCACCCCGACGAGGTGGCCAAAGCCCTGCTCGAACACACCGGCAGCTGAGCTCCGCCCAGGCCGACCCCAGCCGATGCCTGTCTCGTGCGTGTTGCGCCCTACAGCGTCCGCCAACACCGAAAGATGAGGACCATGCGGATCGGAATCGTCGGTCTCGGCCTCGGCGGAGCCACCGCCGCAGCCGCCTTGTCCCAGGACGGTCATGATGTGACTGTGTTCGAGCAGGCACCTGCCATCGAGGAGGTCGGAGCCGGCCTCGCTTTGGGACCGAACGTTTCCCGCGGCGCAGCCGCACCATGCGGTTCCACAATTGCCGACCGTGCACGAGTACGGCATCGGCAGCCCGCCGCGAGTCCGGAGTCGGGAAGCGTCTGGCCGGGCTCGACCATCACCGAGCCGACCTCGTTCGCCCCGTCCTCGAAGATCATCTCCTGCGGCGCGTCGCCTGTTGTGCGACGGCGCGCCCACACCGAGACGGTCTCCTTCGCCGTCACCGAGATGGGAGCTGAGCGTGGGCCTCGGGATCGGTGAACGGCAGTTCAGAGCGCACTGGACGGGAAAGTCTCCGCCAGCCACGGGGCCAGCGCAGTCCGCGTCGCCCTGTCGACGATCGCTCGGTACTCCGCCGGATCGTCGACATCAGCCCGATCCTGGATGAGCGCACACAGGACACCTTGGACCGCACCGGCGAACGCTCCGGTCAAAGCGGCGGCAGTCAAGGTGTCGAACCGGTCCGGGAAGGCGTTCGCCAACGCACGGGAGATCTCCAGCTGGGCATCGCTGTAGAGCTGCAACGCTTTGCCTCGCACTGCAGGGTGCTCGCGCATCAGGCGCAGCCGCAGAGCCGTCATCCCGCTGACGATGTCGTCATCGCTCTCTGCTTGCGCCAAGGCTCGCAGCAGCACTTCGGCCGGACGCTCGGACGGCGCGCTCGCCTCGATCGTGCGCACCGCCGCCTGGACCCGGTCGTCGTGGTCGGGAAAGAGCAGGTCTTCCTTGCTCGCGAAGTAGCGGAAGAGCGTCCGCGTGCCGACCTCCGCCGCGGCGGCGACGTCCGCAATCGTCGTGGCATCGAATCCCTTGCGCCGGAACAGATCTGCGGCCGCTTCCGCCAACGCTTGCCGGGTGCGTAGCTGCTTGACCTCACGCAAGGACATCACCGCAGCATACCGGCCGCTGCGCTCGCCGCCGCACGCTGTGATGACACTCACTGCCACACGACACTCATGGCCAAATGGCACTGACTGCCATTATGTTGGGTGCATGACCCCACGCACCGTGCTCGTTCTCGGCGCCGGCGTCGCCGGCCCCACACTCGCCTACTGGCTGGCCCGGCAAGGCATGCACCCCGTCGTCGTCGAAAAGGCGGAAACCCTTCGTTCCAGCGGCAATCCGGTCGACGTCAAGGGCCCCGCCATCCGTGTCGCCGAAGAAATGGACGTGCTTCCGCGGCTCCGCGCGGCCGCCACCGCCGTCACCGGCGCGACCCTGCTCGACCTCGGCGGCCGGCCGATGGCCCGGCTGCCCACGGCGCCGGAAGGCAGCGACGACGTCGAGATCACCCGGGCCGACCTGGCCACCATCATGTTCGACGCAGCGGCCGACAGCGCGGAATACGTGTTCGGCGACACCGTCGTCAGCCTCACGCAGGACCCGGCCGGGGTCGACGTCACGTTCGCCAAGGCCGCACCCCGCCGTTTCGACCTGGTCATCGGCACCGATGGCATCCACTCCACCGTGCGACGCATGGTCTTCGGCCCGGAAGAACGGTTCGCGCGGGACCTCGGTTTCAACCTCGCCACCGTGCCGCTGCCGCTCGACATGATCCGCGAGCGGCACGACATGCAGGTGTACAACGCCCCTGGGCGCCTCGCCGTCCTCCACCCGGGAAAGGCCGAGGGACTGGCCATGTTCGTCTTCCGGACGCCGCTGCCTCCAGGGCACGACCGCCGCGACAAGGCCGCCCACCTCCGGCTGGCGACCCAGGCCTTCCAGAATCTCGGGTGGCGCATTCCGGAACTCATCGACGCACTCCACCGCCACCACGACCCCTATTTCGACCGCCTGAGCCAAATCAGGATCGATTCCTGGTCCCGCGGCCGCGTCGCTCTCCTCGGCGACGCCGCATCCAGCGTCGCGGTCTTCGGTGACGGCTCCACGCTCGCCGTCGCCGGCGCGCACGCTCTCGCCGGCGCACTGGCCGCCAACCCCCGCGACCACACCCGCGCCTTCCGCGAATACGAGAAGGCGCACCGACGTCTCGTCAACGCCAAGGGCCGGCAAATCAAGCCCCTCGCCGCCGTACTCGTACCACGCACCACCAGCGGACTCGCCACCCGCAACCTCACCACCCGCGCACTCGCCCGCGTGTTCAGCAGCAAACTCGCCCCCGCCCTGTCCACGGCGACTCAGTGACAGCCCCCGGCATCCGATCCTCCTTCGCCCATCGAGAACAACGAGGGCGGAGCCGAGCCGCATTCCGTACGAGCACGACGCGGTCAGGCGGGGATGCGTCCACGCGACGTCGCCCGGTCAGGTTCGATACCGGGCGCACATGGTGCTGACCGCTTCACCCACAGCTCGTTCGATCGCGGCCCGCTCCGGGGCCCAGTCGGTGAGCAGGAGCGTGGGCCAGAAGACGAAGTTGGAGATCATCCCCAGAAACTGGGTCGCGGCGAGATCCGGGTCGCCGACCTTCGCCGAGCCGGCACGGTCGGCTTCGGCAAGGTAGCGGCTGACCGACTCGAAATAGGGCATCTTCCCCTGGCTGAACTGCGCCTCTCCCAGCTCGGGAAAGCGCGGCAGCTCCGCGATGACGATGCGGAACAGCGCGGTCATCCCCGGGCGGGTGAGCAGTGCGACGTACCGGCGGCCGATCACGGTCAGGCCGGCCTCCAGGTCCTCGGCAGGCGGCTCCGGCCCGCCGGGGTCCTCGACCTGCCAGGAGTCGGTCACGATCGCGTCGAAGAGCGCCGCTTTCGTCGGAAACTGCTTGAAGAGCGTGGCCTTCGAGACCCCGGCCGCCTCGGCGATCTTGGCGAGCGAGGTTCCGTCGTAGCCGGACGCCAGGAACAGACCGGTGGCGGCCTCGAGGATGGCCGCGCGCTTCTCTTCGGCCACACGCCGGTGATACGCCGAAGGTTCGGTGCCCATGGTCCCCAGTATGCCCGATGGCGAGGTGAGTCACTTGACTCACCTCCGATCCCGCAGTACGTTCGATGACGAGGTGAGCCGGTCAGCTCACCATAACCATTCTTCAGAGGACTCGTCATGCCACGTTTCACCCACCAGACCGCCCTGATCACCGGCGGCACCGGAGGACTCGGCGAGAGCCACGTCCGGGCTTACCACGCCGAAGGCGCGAACGTCGTCATCGGCAGCACGGCGAAGGGCCTGGGCAAGGCCACGGAACTCGCCACGGAGCTGGGCGAGCGCGCCCTCGCGGTCCGGTTGGACGTCGCCCGTGAAGACGACTGGGCCGCCGCCGTCACCACGGCCGAGCAGACCTTCGGCACGCTGACGATCCTGGTGAACAACGCGGGCGTCCAAAACCCCGCCACCACCATCGAGCAGACCGACCTGGCGCTCTGGGAGCGCACCTTCGCGATCAACGTGACCGGCCAGTTCCTCGGCACCAAAGCCGTCACCCCGGCGATGCGGCGAGCCGGCGGCGGCGTGATCGTGAACATCGGCTCCGCGATGGCGCACGGCGGCACCGCCCTCTACGCCCCCTACGTCGCGAGCAAGTGGGCGACCCGCGGCTTGACGTTGAGCGCCGCGCTCGAGCTCGGCCGGGACAACATCCGGGTGAACGCCATCCACCCCGGCGTCATCTCGACCAAGCTGATCCACGAGCCTGCCGCGCCCGGCGAACGGCCGATCTCGGACTTCTACGACCCGAAGCCGTTCGCGATCCCCCGCCTCGGCGAGCCCGCCGACGTCAGCGCGGCACTCCTCTACCTCACCTCGCCGGAAGCATCGTTCGCGACCGGCACCGAACTGGTGCTCGACGGCGGCCTGCTGCTGGGCCCGGCCCTCCCGGCCGGCGTCGCCTGATCCATGGACGCCGTCCTGCGGGCACTGCAGCTGACCCCGGCGTCACCGACCCGGGCCCGGATCGTCGACATCACCACGATCGGCCGCCGCACCGGCCGCCCTCGCCGGATCGAGATCTTCTTCTACCGCGTGCACGGCCGGTTCTACCTCAACAGCGGCCTGCTGCGGCCGCCGAGCTGGTACGCGAACCTGCTGAGCCACCCCGACTTCACGTTCCACCTCAAGAACGGCGTGCGGGCCGACCTGCGCGCCCACGCCCGGCCGGTCACCGACCCGGAGGAGCGCCGGAAGGTCTTCACCGAGGTGGTCGCCGACCTCAACCAGCCGAGCAACCCGGGCACCATCGCCCAGCCCACGCACCTGGCGGACTGGCTGCAGGTGAGCCGTCTCGTCGAGGTCACCTTCCCCGACCTCCCGGCCGAGCCGGCACCATGAACGGAGCAACCATGCAACGCTTCGAGGAAAAGACCGTCCTGATCACCGGCGGCGCGGGCGGTATGGGCGTGTCCCACCTCCGCGGCTTCCTGTCCGAAGGCGCGAACGTCGTGATCGGCGACGTCCGAGACGAGCGCGGCCGGGCGATCGCCGCCGACCTCGGAACGCACGCCCACTACGTGCACCTGGACGTCACGTCCGAAGCCGACTGGCAGAAGGCGATCACCGAGACCGAGCGCCTCTTCGGCCCGATCTCGGTGCTGGTCAACAACGCCGGCATCCTCAGCCGCTCGGCGACGATCGAGAAAAGCGACCCGGGCGATTTCCGGCACGTGCTCGACGTCAACCTCACCGGGTCGTACCTCGGCATCCGGGCGACCGTGCCGTCGCTGCGCTGTTCCTCAGCTCCGACGAGGCGTCCTTCATCACCGGCTCGGAGTTCGTCTCCGACGGCGGCATGCTGCTCGGTCCGGCCCTGGCCGCCGGCCAGACCCAGAACCAGAGCTGAGCGCGGAAAGGACAAGCCTTGCCGTTCCCCCTGCACCCCCGCATCCACGCGCTCGTCGACGCCGGCGCCGGACCGTCCGGCGCACCCGGCTTCAGCGCCTTCACCCGCGGTGACGCCGCCGCGCTCCGGAAGATCCTCGACCACGGCCTGGCCCAGATGAGCGCGCTGCCCACTCCCCCGGCCGTCACCGCACGGACCTACTGGACCCCCTCCACCGACGGCACGCCCCTGCGGCTGCGCTGGTACACCCGCGACGGGTCCGCCCCCGGTTCCGCCGTCGTCCACCTGCACGGCGGTGGCATGGTCGCCGGCAGCACCGACCTGTACGACCCGCTCGTCCGCACCTACGTCGAGTGGGCCGGGGTGCCGTTCCTCTCCGTCGACTACCGCCTGGCGCACGAGGCCACGAGCGGCGTCCCGGCGCTCGACGCGTTCGCCGGGCTGCGCTGGCTCCACGAACGAGCTCCGGAGCTGGGGATCGATCCGGCCAGGATCGCCGTGATGGGCGACAGCGCCGGCGGCGGTATCGCCGCGGCCACCGCGATCCTCGCCCGGGACACCGGGGTGCCGATCACCCGGCAGCTGCTCATCTACCCGATGCTCGACGATCGCACCCTCGTTCCCGACCCGCACCTGGCCACCCAGCCGACGATCTTCTCCTACGACTTCAACTTCACGGCCTGGCGCGCGGTGCTGAAAGACGAGCTCGGCACCGGCTCCGTACTCGCGATCGCCGCACCGGCCCGCAACGAGAATTTCGCCGGCCTGGCCCCCGCCTACATCGAAGTCGGCGAGCTGGACATCTTCCGGGACGAGGACGTGGACTACGCCCGCCGCCTCTGGGCGGCCGGCGTCTCGACCGAGCTGCACGTCCACCCCGGGCTCCCCCACGCCTTCGACGTCCTGCTCATCGGCGACGAAGCCGGTGAGCGCCACAAGGCGGAACGCATCCGGGTGCTGCGCGCCCTGTGAATTCAGCTCCTTCGTTGTCGAACCGGGAGAACGACCCGAACTTCGGCCAGCCGGGGGAAGTCCATGAGCACCGGGCAGTTACTTCAGCACGCTGACCGCGCGGGCGATGACCAGCAACGAAGTCAGCAGCGCCGCAACGCTCTGCACCGCCATCAGCACCTTCGCCCGTGACGACAGCGGCATGGTGTCGGTGGGGCTGAACGCCGTCGAGTTGGTCACCGACACGTACAGGTAGTCCACCAGAGTCGGCACCCAGTCGGACTTGACGCTGGAGCCCGCGGCGACCTCCTCGACGGCGTCGTCGTTCTCGTCCTGGGAGAACCGGAAGTCGGCCAGCGGCAGGTCGGCGCGGCCGGCTTGGGTACGTTTGACCGGGCCGCCGCGGTCCAGCTCCCAGTAAGCCAGGCCGAACGCGATCACGTTGGTCAGCCACACCTGCAACGCACCCAGCAGCAGGGCCTGGCCGCTGTCGGCCGCACCGGCGACCAGGTCGTGGATGAGCAGCGCCAAGGCCCCCAGGTTGGTGATGCCGATGACCACGACCAGCGACAGCGAGAGGATCCGCGAGAGCCGCGTCTGCCGGGTGACGCGCCGCGGGTTGATCGCGATCAGCGGCACCAAAAGGAGGAACTCCAGGGCGGGCACCACGAACCGGGGAGCGACCAGCAGCTGTTCCGGCAGCGCCAGGTACAGCGCGATGGCCACGAGCGTCGCGACGGCGGCCGGCAGGCGGGCTTCGCCGCGGCGCTGGTGGCGGGGATGACGGCTCCGGGCCTCGGCCCGATCGGCTGGCATGACAGCTCCTCGCGGACGGCCGCTGACCGGCCTCTGTTCGTCGGGACGCCAGCCTAACGTCCGGCGCGACTGACTGCTGCACGTCGCGCACCAGCCGTCCACTCCGGACAAACCCGGCTGCAAGCAGCCGGAATGCTGCCACCCTGCAGCGAGCGCCGCCAATCCGGAGGGAAAGGAATCAGCCGCCGGGAGCGACGCCGAGACGGCTGACGGAACTCCCCCGGCTCGTCACGTCGCTCCTGGCGCCGGTCGAGAAACCTTCGTGACGCGTCCGAGTGCGATCCCGCCAGCCGAGCCATCGCCCTTGGCGGTCTCGCCCACACCCCACTCCTCACGCTACGAGCGGCGTCGAGCAGCAGCACGCGAAAGAAGGCGCCTGCAGGGCAGATTCCGCCGCCCGGCAAGGGCAGCCCGAACGACTACGACGAGGATCGCCGCCGGCCAGCGGTTGCGCCGGCCGGCGGGTCACCCGGGTGGCTCTCCGATCAGGTCACCGTGGCCTTCAGTTCCACCGCGTAGAACTCGACTTCGAAGGTCGTCGTGGACACGGTGAAGCCCGATCGCCCCGTTTCGGCGTCGGTCCAGTGGCCGATGCCGAAGAGGAGGGCGTGCCCGTAGCCCGGGTCGACGCCGGTGGGCAGGTAGGGCTCGATGCGGAGCACCTCGACCTCGCCGAACTCCAGCGAGATGACCCGCCGGCCGCCCGGTCGCTCGGATTCGAAGTCGAACGCGATCGTCATGTGCCGCTCGCCGGGGACGAACCGGATGGAGCCGACGTGCGCTTCGTTGCGCAGGTCGATGTCACCGATCCCGGCCACGGTGAAGTCGATCTGCCCGGAGACTTGTCCGAAAGGCTCGATCCCGGCGAACCTCACCGTCATCCGTGCTGTCCTTCCGACGTCGTGGCGGTCGTCAACGCAGGTGCCGGTAGACCCGGGCGAGGTCGCGCCACCCCATGCCCGAAACCGGCCCGTTGTTCCCCCGCCCGCCCCGCGCGCGGTGATTGCGCCCCTGCGTGAACTTGTGCGGCGTGGGAATCCACTTCTTCACCGTTTTCTCGTAGTGTGCCTTACCCGCCAGGTCGTACTTCGTCCACCCGCGGGAGTGCGCGATCTCCACCCGGTGCTTGGTGCCGTTCATGGTCTTGGCCATCCACTTCCCGACCCGCGCCTTCGCCGCATAGTTGATCTTGGGCGCGACCTTGGCGACGAATTTCGCCGCCTTGTACGCGCCCACGGCCAGTGCCCCGACGCCGACCGTGATCGCGCCCAGGCCGTACATCACGGCCGCGCCCCAGTTGCCCTGGATGGCGTTGCCGACCGCGGCGACGCCGCTGGCGACGGCGCCGATCGGCCCCGGGAGGTTGGAGACGACCTCGGCCACCTTCGTGACCACCGAGACGATCGAGCTGAACCACGAGGTGCCGTCGAGGTCGGTGGCGTTGATCGGGTCGCCGGCCACGTAGTCGTAGTCGTTCGCCGAGCCGCCTTCGACCGGGTCGACCGAGAGGAACCGGCCGAGCAGCGGGCTGTACGGCCGGGCCCCCATCTGAACCAGGGAGAGTCCCCCGGTGTGCTCGTAGGCCCGCTGGTGCTCGCCGAGCCAGCCGTAGTCCATCGAGCCGGGCGAGTTGTCCGGCACGTTCTGCGGGTCGACCGCACCCGACGCGGCCAGCGGCTGACCGTACGGGTCGAAGGTGCGCAGCTCGCCGGCATGATGCCCGGCCGCGTCGGTGGACAGCACCAGGTCGCCGCGCACCGACGGGTGGTCGAACGACGGGGTGAACGCCCCGTCGGAACCCACCTTCGACGTGTACAGCACCCCGCCCGGGAGCGTCAGCGTGAGCGTGGTGAGCCGGCCGTCCGCGTTCAGCGTGAGGTCGGCGCTGTCCCCGTCACCGGTGTAGCCGTAGCGCACGACGGTGTTGTTGTCGCAGTTGCGCGGGTCGCGCCGGACGATGCGGTTGGTCGCGTCCCGTGTGTAGGCGATGTCCGCCGGGCCGGCCCCGGTGGTCCTGGCGCCGATGTTGCGGTCTGACCCGTCCCACGCCAGCGTCGTCGTGCTGCCGTCGGCCGCGGTCCAGCCCGTGGTGTTGCCGTCGGCGTCGTAGGTGAACCCGGACAGGGCCGTGGCGCCCTCGGTGGACAGCAACCGGTCCGCCGCGTCGTAGCAGTAGCGGGTTTCGGCGGTTCCGGCGGCGGTTTCGTCGAGCAGCCGCATCCGGTTGGTGTTCAGCCCGGCGTTCGCCTGGGTGCCCGCCGGGCAGGTCGCCGACGCCGTCGAGGTGAAGTCGTAGGTGTAGTGGTGCCCGGCCACGTACGCCTCGGTCAGCCTGCCGGCCCCGTCGTAGACGTAGTTCGGCGCGTTCGGGCGGGCGTCCGTGCCGGCGAGGGACTCGTCGACGATCGTGCCCGCGGCCGTGCGGCCGACCTTCGAAACGATGTCCTTGCCGTCGCTGGTCTTCCACCCCAGCGACAGGAGCCGGGCCCCGTTGTCCTTGGTGATCGACCCGAGCGACGTTCCGTTGCCGTAGGTGACCGAGGCGAGTTCGCCCGCGTTGTCGTAGCCGACGGACGCGAGGACCTGACCGTTCAGCTTCTGCGTGAGCACCCGCCCGGCGTCGTCGTAGCCGAACGACACCGTGCGCGGCGGGTCCGCCGGATCGGGCGGCGTCACCGTCGAGGACGCCACCCGGCCGACCTGGTCGTAGCTCGTGCTGGTGCGCACGCCGTTGACGTCGGTGTAGGCCACGACCCGGCCGAGCAGGTCACTGACCGTGGTGACGGTGCCCTTGTCGTCGCTGACCGACGCCGTGAGCGGGTCGCCGCCGACGGCGTAGTCGTGCGTCACCGTCCGCGCCGGCGCGTCCTTGCTCGCCGGCACCTTCTCCTGCACCGGCCGGTCACGGCTGTCGTAGGTGGTGCACGTCCAGTCGCCGCCGGTCGCCTCGGCGACCACCCGCCCGGACGGGTCGTAGACCTGCTCGTCGACTCGCGCCGGGCCCGCCGCGGGCGCCGTCGAAGTGGTCAGCTTGGGCATGCCGCCCTGGTTGACCGCGGCACTGCCGGGATCGCACGGGTTGCTGCGGCTTTCGGAATCGCCGTAGTAGGCGTAGGTGGTGCGCGCGCCGGTCGCCATGGTCTTGCCGGTCCGGCGCAGGTAGCCCGTCCCGGGCGGCTCGTACGAGACCGAACCGGCGACCTTGAGCCCGTTCGGGTTCGCCAGGCCGGAGGTCGCCAGGCCGTAGGCGGGGTCGAGGCCGTTCTCCCCGAACTTGGTCGTGCCGGTCTTGTCCGCGACACCGTCGGATTCCGACGCCGTCGTCGACGTCTTCAGCCCGTAGCGCGGCCGCAGCTGCGTACCGGGCACCGGCTGCTGGGTGCCCGTCGGCGTGGTCCAGTGCAGTTCCAGCTGGGCGGTCAGGTCGAACTCGTAGTAGTCGACGCGGATCCGCTTGGCCTGCCCGGCCGCGTCGGCGTGCACGACACCTTGGCGCCACTTCGCCGTGGTGTTGACCCAGTCGTCGATCACCAGCTGGTCGTCGACCCAGACCCGCACGCCGTCGTCGGCCAGCAGCCGGAGGGTGTAGTCGCCGGCGGCCGGGAAGGCGATGTCTCCGGTGGCTCGCAGCGAGAAGTGATCTGCGGGCAGGTCGGCGGCGGGTGTTTCGCTGTTCCAGTTCTTCACGAACGAGCCGTCGGCCGTGCCGAGCCCGGTGGTGTAGGCCTTCGGCGCGCCGGACAGCTTGTCGTTGTCGTACCACGACACGGCGAGGCCGTTGATGCCCTCGTCGTAGGCGTTGTGGCCGTGGGCCATGCCGCCGGAGCACGTCCCGCTCGGCAGCTGGCCGGTGAAGCAGGACGCGGGTGCCGGGCCGTAGGAGTCGATCGGGCGGTCGGCGTAGTCGTACACCGTGGTGGCCTTGCGGCCCGCCGGGTCCGTGGTGGACAACGGCAGGTCCTTGGGTCCCCACTCCTGCGTCGAGACCCGGCCCGCGCTGTCCGTGGTGGTCAGCGCGCGGTCGGCGTCGTCGTAGGTGACCTTCCCGGAGAACCCGGCGGCCGGCGACAGCCCCGCGGTGTCGACGTAGGTCGTGCGGTTGGCCGGGTCGTAGCGGTAGCCGGTGGCTTCGCGGGGCTTGCCGATAGCGGGGACGGCCAAGCTGACGCCGGCCACCTTCGGCTTGGTGCCGGTGTCGTAGGTGACGACCGTGGTGAGGTCGCCCTCGTTGGCCTTCCGGTTCGCCGGGTCCGCGGCGATCCAGTCGTTGGCCAGGCTGGAGCGCACGCCGCCGAGCAGGCCGTTCGAGCCGTAGCCGTAGTCGGTGATCTCCGAGCCCGGGTCTTCGATCCGGCCCAGCTGGCCGCCGACGTACCAGAGGCGGGTTTCGGTGGCGTCCCAGTAGCTGATGCGGCACAGCATCTGCGACGGCGGCAGGGCCTGCGCACCGGGCGGCGGGGTCACGCCGCCGTAGCAGTCGTCGCCGGCCCGGTTGTAGTGCAGCACGTGCGACCGGCCGGAGACCGGGTCCTTGATCTCGCGCAGCCGCGACGGCGTGCCGTCGTAGCTGTACTGCAGCGCGGCGGGTTTCCGCGAGTCGGTGCTGGCGGACTGGCTTTCGAGCTTGCCGTCGGCGCGGAAGACGAACACCTCCCCGCCGTCGGTCAGCGTGACCTTGCCGGCGGTGTCGAGCGCTAGGACGCCGTCTTCGTCGGCCGGTGGGGTGTAGCCACCGGCGCTCTTCTTGGTCCAGGTGTGCTTGGCGCCGGTCGCATCGGTCAGCACGATGTTCTGGTCGGTGACCTTGGCCTCGGTGTAGCTCGAGCCGTCACCGTCCAGATCCGCCGAGAGGGTCCAGCCCTGCGGCAGCACCGGCAGGTCGCTGGTGTAGAGCCAGTCGGCAGGGACGATCTGCGGGGCGACAGTCGTGTTGTCGGTGGTGCGGACGAACAGCCGCATCTTCGCCGCACCGGTCGCTTCGGCGTTCTCCACCTTGATCGGGACGCGCTGCCCCGCGGTCAGCGAGACGCCGGTCGCCTGGGTCCAGTTCAGGTCGCTGGCGGTGTTGACCTCGTAGACCTTGGCGCCGTTGATCCATACGGTGCCGCCGTCGTCGTGGACGCCGGCGAACTGGTAAGTGCCGGTCACCGGGGCCTGGAAGAAGCCTTCCCAGCGAGCGACGAACCAGTCGGCGGGCAGAGCGGGCGCGAACGGTGAGTCGGTGCCCCAGTCGACGTTGACCTGCGGCTCGGTCCGCACCAGCACCGGCTGCTGTGCGTCGTTGATGATCCCGTTGTGCGACAGGTCGGCGAAGTAGGACGCCTTCAAGCCCTTGTTCTCGACCTGCTGCGAGTTGTAGCTGAAATTCAGGCCCGCGCTGCCGCCGACGGTGGTGAACGTCGGGGCCTGCTCACCGGTGGAGACGTTGCCGTTGGCCAGGTTCACCGTCACCGGGCCGACGTCATCGGTCGGGGACGGACCGTGGTCGCCGATCCGCTGGTCGACCTTGAAGTGCCCGACCCAGGTCGGGGTGATCGTGGTCGCGCCGCTGTAGGTCATCGCCTGCCAGGTGTAGGCGACGCCGTCCTGCATGATTCCGGCCGGAACAGTCCACGTCGGCGTCGTCAGGCAGCCGGACTCGACGACGACCCCGGACTTGGCGTCGGCGCCGGTGGCGATGCGGAAGCAGTACTTGACGGCCTCGCCGTCGGGGTCGGTGACCGGGTTGACCGACAGCGTCGGCGTCAGCGACGTCGACACCGTGCCGTCGGCCGGGGCGACCAGCGTGGCCGCGGGCGCCGGAGAGCCGGTGTCGACGGTCAGGGTGGCGTTGAGGTTCTTGTAGGTCCAGGTGCCGGGGTTCTCGGCGCCGATCATCATGAAGAAGACCGTGCCGTCGCGGGCGTTGACGCGGTCGCGGATGAACCCGGTCATGCCTTCGCCGACGAAGCTGCCGACGTCGCCGACCAGCGCGCTGGTCATGTAGCCGCCGACACCGTTGAAGTTGAACGCCGACGCGTGGTACAGGTTCGCGTTCCACGTCTTCAGCGACCCGACGACGCTGGTGTTGCGGGTCAGGTCCATCCGTGCGCCGACCACGGTCTTGCCGAACAGCGGCGAGTAGTCCATGTGGAAGACGCTGCGGTTGTAGGTGTCGCCGTTGGCCTGGCTGTTGCCGATCCGCAGGCCACAGGCGTCGCAGTTGGTGCCGTCGGAGCGGTAGGAGTGCGACTCGGTGACGCCGTAGGTGAAGGTCGGGTCGACCGACACCGGGTAGACGCGCTTGGGGTCGCGCAGCCAGTTCGGGTCGACGGCGACGGTCAGCCACCAGTCCGCGCCGGCCTTCTCGAGCGCGTACTTGCCGCCGGTCATCGCCGGAGCGGTCTCGCCGTTGCCCGCGGAGTCCCAGGTCTCGATCGGCGGCAGCACGATCTTCGCCGCACCGCCCTGGTCGGCCAGGGTGACGGCGCCGTTCTTCTCCAGCTTCGGAGTCAGATCGCCGGTGGTGAGCTTGAACTTCCACGATGAGCGGCCGTCGGCCGGCGGGCGCTTGAGCTTGATCGTCTCCTTCACCGCGCCCGGCGTGACCTCGTAATCCAGGTCCGTACCCGCGGTGACCTCCGGGTAGGTGACCGAATCACCCTTCACCGCGGCTGTAACCGGGGCGGCCTGGTC
The DNA here is from genome assembly GCF_040674975.1 of Amycolatopsis sp. NPDC049688. Taxonomy (NCBI): domain Bacteria; kingdom Bacillati; phylum Actinomycetota; class Actinomycetes; order Pseudonocardiales; family Pseudonocardiaceae; genus Amycolatopsis; species Amycolatopsis sp. NPDC049688. The sequence continues at coordinate 304,782 of NZ_JBFANY010000001.1, read as the reverse complement.
GAGCGCCAGGCCCGCGGTGTGGCCGCCGGACTCGACCTGCAACACCGCGGCGTCGTTCGCCTTGGTGGCCAGCGACGGGCTCAGTGGGTGGTTGTCGGCGTCGGCACGCTTGGTCGCCGGGTCGGTGGCCAGCGTGGTCTGCACCGGCTGCCACTGGCCCTTCTCGTCTTGCACGTTCAGTGGCTGGTTCGACTGCTGCACCGAATGCGTGCCGTCGGCGTTGACGTACTCGGTGACGAACATCGACCGCGACACCGGCGTCGACCGCTGCGGATCGAAGTGCGTTCCGGCGCCATCGTCCAACCGGCTCTGAGCCCCGAAATCCGCCTTCGACGGCGCCTGCGGCACGACGGGCACCGGCGCAGCCGACGACAGCAACCCGACCTCACGCGGGTCGATCGGCTTCGACGCGGACGGCGGCGCCGCGACCGCTTCGGCGCTGCCGACAAGCAGGGTCATCGTCAGAGCGAGCACGACCGCTCGGACCCAGCGGACCAGCTGGACAGGACGCGACAAGCGCAGCACGGCCAGTTCCTCCCCCGGCGGCCCGGCATCGCCACGACCGCCCCCAATGGCCCGCGGAGCACGACTGCCGCCACGGGATGGTGCGAGCACTCCGTGCACGTTGTGCCGGTTTTGCCCAGGGTCGGGAAGTCCCATCCCTCGCCCGCACCCTGCATCGGCGGAACCTCACACGGCCGTTACACCGTCAGGTGAGAGGAAGCACACAGTTGCCAGACGATCACCGATCAAGTAAAAGCGCTGGTCACCACCCGTCTGCCGAGGTTGGCCCACCGGCTACGATCGCTTCCGGTCCGCGGTAGCCGGACCCACACCGCCCTCGGCAGGAGACCCATGCCCCAGCCCGCGCTCGACGCCCCGGACGTCACCGCACCGATCCCGCGCACGACTGCGCAGATCCGCCGCGACGGCGCGCCCCGGCTCGGCCTCGCGGCACTGCGGGCCTTCGCCGCCATTCCGGTCGCGTTGGCCCTCCTGACCGCGGTGCGGGCGCCGGAGATGCACGTGCTCCTCGACTACTGGCACGTCTTCGCGAAGATCACCGACGACAACGGCGGCCTCCTGCTCGGCCAGGTCTTCACCTACCACCTCGACCAGCCGTTCGTCGTGCCTTCCCTGCTGTTCTACGCCGACGCCGCGTGGTTCGGCGGCGACAACCGCGTCCTGACCGTCCTGACGATCGTCCTGCTCGCGGTCGCGGTGTTCGCCCTGCAGGCGATGCTGCCGCGGCACCTGCACCCGACGACACGGACGGCGCTGACCGCGGCGATGTCGTGGCTGCTGTTCAGCTCCCACGCCACCGAACTGTGGCTGCAGAGCACGAACGGCATCAGCTGGGTCCCCGCGGTCACGTTCTGCACGATCGCGATCGCCTGCGCCCACCACGGCCGCCCGGCCGTCGCGTACACGGCCGCCGTGCTGGGCTGCCTGAGCTTCGGCGCCGCATTGCCGATCTGGTTCGTCCTCGCCTTCATCGCCTGGCTGCGCAAGGAATCCCGCTTCCGGGTCGTGCTCCCCGCCGCAGCCGGACTGGTCATCCTCGCCGCATGGTGGCTCACCAAACCAGCCGGCACGCAGTCCGGCGCCACCGACGCCTTCGACCCGGACGGACGGCTGTCCGTCGTCGCCGCCGCGGTCGGCGGATTGTGGTCGGTGGACATCGCCGTCCTCGCTGTCGTCGCCGGAGGCTTCACCATCGGGATCCTCGCGCTGCTGCTGCGCCGGACGATCACTGACCGGCCGGCGACCGACGCCGGCTGGGCGGGCTTGGCTTGCTATGCCTTAGCTCTGGCCCTGATGCTCGCCCTCGGCCGGACCACGGCCAACGTCCCCGGCGGCAACGTCGGACTGATCAGCCGGTACGTCCTGGTCGCCGCCCTGACCACCGTCGCAGTGCTCGTCCTGACCACTATGCACCGTCCACATTGGCCGATGCGGTACCTCGTCACCGCGGTCGTCGCGTTGTCTCTCATCACCCACTCCATCGGCGGAGGCAAGGCTGACGAAGTGCGCCGCAGTTACGCCCCGCTCAGCCTGTCCTCGATCGCCCTGCGTGTCGACGCGCCCGCAGCGCTCGAGGGCCTGCACATCCAGGGTGCCGCCGCGCCCGCGGCACGCGCGTTGGGCTCCTACCCGTTCAACGATGACTTCACGCTTGGCTGCCACGGCCCCGAACTCGGCAGCCACCTCGACCTCACCACCGCGCAACCGATGTCAGCCAACGCAGCCGGAGCACTCGACGCTCCCGCCACCGATGCCAGCGGCATCATCACCGGCTGGGTCGTTGTCAACGGCACCCGCCCGGACTGCATCCTCATCACCGATCAGACCGGCATGGTCACCGGCGGCGGCATCACCGGGTTGCCGCTCTCTGCCGGACATACCACGCCGGCCCCAGCCGGAGCGACAGCGTGGCAGGCAACTGCCGGCCCGACGAACGGCCCGCTCACGATCCTCGCTGTCCAGGGTAACCACCTCTACCGCATCAGCTGAATCCTCGTCTGCCGAGCCAGCTGCACATTGTTGTTGCACAGTGCCTCTATCACGCGGAGAGCCCTGATCGGGCGAAGCCTTCCAAGCCCGCCATCATGCGACCGCGGCTGCTACCTCGATCCAGCGTGATCCCACCTCGAAGACCCCCGAGGCCAACACCGTCATCGACGAAAACCGTGGGCTTACTCGCGCAGTGGATGACAGTCGGCCTCCGCCCTTGCCGGCTGGTGATGGACAGACCGGCACTGCGGGTGAGGCCGGTGTTCCAGTCACCCCGGATGACGGCGGTAAGGCATCAGCCGTTCGGCCAGCGACTTGCGGGTCAGGGCGGCAGCGGGGTCAGGACGCTCCTGCCCGGTGTGGTGACCAGCGGCGGCGTCGGCGACGAAGCGCGCGACCGCGCCCGGCGGCGGCACGAGATCACCGCCGCCGTAGCGCGCGATGAGAACCGGGGCGTCGGCGGGATCGGTTTCCACCGCGAGGGCCCACCCACGCCGCTCGCTCCACACCAGCATGACGTCGTGGTCGGGCCGGTCCAGCCACCGCCGGGGCAGCCCGAGGTAGGCGGTGGCCGTGTCACTGATCTCCACCGTCATGCTCTCGGCCGGGACACCCAGCGCCGCCGCCACCGCCCCCACGTACTCGCCCAGGCCGCGCTCGAGGGTTCGGGTGTCGGGTTCGGAGTGCTCCATGCCCGCCACGCTAGAGGCCATCCGTCCGGCGCGCCGGACGGCCGCCGGCAGGTCGCCGGAAGAGCGATGGGGAGGACAGCGAGCCTCGGCCGGGCGCGCCCGCAGGAACCCCAGCCGACGGCCGGAACCCCGCAGACCGAGCACCGTGCTCGCCGTGTGCTTAGACTGTGGTCTAGCAAAAGGGGCCCCCGTGCACCAGCTCACCCTCGGCGTCATCGCGCATTCGCGGAAAGCAGACGAACGCCGGTTGCCGATCCACCCCCGCCACGTCGAACGCATCGACGCCGGCCTCCGTGATCGCATCCACCTCGAACACGGCTACGGCGAAGCCTTCGGCGTCCCCGACGCACAGCTGGCAGGCGCCGTCGCCGGGATGCGCACCCGTGAACAGCTCATCGCCCAGTGCGACATCATCCTGCTGGCCAAGCCGCTGCCGCAGGACGTCGCCGAACTGCGGCCGGGCCAGGTGCTGTGGGGCTGGCCGCACTGCGTCCAGGACCGCGAACTCACCCAGGCGGCCATCGACAACCGGTTGACGCTGATCGCCTTCGAAGCGATGAACCACTGGAACCACGACGGCTCGTTCGGCCTGCACGTCTTCCACAAGAACAACGAACTGGCCGGCTACTCCTCGGTGCTGCACGCCCTCCAGGTGATCGGCTCGACCGGCGACTACGGCCGCCGGCTGCGGGCGGCGGTGATCGGCTTCGGGGCAACCGCCCGGGGTGCGGTGACCGCGCTCAACGCGCACGGCGTGCACGACGTGCACGTGCTCACCGGCCGCGACACCGCAGCGGTCGCCTCGCCGATCCACTCCGCGACGATGGTGCAGTTCGAGCACGACGTGAACAACCCCGGCGACCCCCGCCGCAGCCACGCCCTGACCGACCGCGGCCGGGTACCGCTGGCGGGGTTCCTCGCCGAGCACGACATCGTCGTCAACTGCGTCCTGCAGGACACCGCCGCGCCGTTGACCTTCCTCCTCGAAGCCGACCTCGCCGCGTTCGCGCCCGGCAGCCTCATCGTCGACGTCTCCTGCGACGAAGGCATGGGCTTCAGCTGGGCGCGGACCACCACGTTCGCCGACCCGGCGTTCGTGGTCGGCGACGGCATCACCTACTACGCCGTCGACCACAGCCCGTCCTACCTGTGGAACTCGGCCACGTGGGAGAACAGCGAGGCGCTGCTCCCGTTCCTGGAGACGGTCCTCGGCGGACCGTCCGCCTGGGACGGTGACGAAACCGTCCGCCGCGCCATCGAAATCCGCGACGGCATCGTCCGGAATCCCGCCGTCCTGGCCTTCCAGCACCGCGCGGCGGCCTACCCGCACCCCGTGGAGTAGGGACCCGGTCGAATCGACCCCCGACCGTGTCGCACCCTTCACACACCCAGCGCAGTCGTCGTGTACGCTGGGTGTCGACCGAGAGCATTTCGTGCACAGGTGATCGAGCTTGCGCCGTCCTCGGCCCCAGTCCGGCCGGCAATCAGCGGCCGGAGACGGGAGCACCGACATGCCGTCGGGCCCGAACACCACTCTCTCCACCCCAGCGGCCACCGAACCACGTCTGCGGCTGAAGCCGGCGGCACCCGCCACCGGATACGTCGACGGAGCGTGGTGGCCCTCGACCCGCGATCTGGCCGCCGAACTGCCCGCACTGCTCGCGGCGCTGGCCGCTCGGCTGGGACGCATCGACCGGGTCACCTACCACCTCGGCGACTGGCCGAACGCACCTCGGCGCGTCACCTTCGACGACAACGCCGTCCGGCTCGAAGGATTCCGGTCGCAGCCCTCCGGCAGCTTGACGGCGATCGGCTGGAACCGGCAGCGAACGACCCTGCTGGTCGTCCCCCCGGAAACCGGCCCCGACGCCGCACAGCACGCTCTCACGACCGCCGCGGACCCGGACAACACCGACGACAGCACGAAATTGCTCGCCGCCGCCGGGCAGCCGCAGTCCTGAACCACGCCGCCCACCGGCGGCACACGAAAGGATCCCCGATCAGTACTTCCACAGTGGACAGTTCGCTGTTCAGCCACCCCACCGCCGAGCAGCCCCGGCCCGGAGCACTCACCGCCTCCCGGGAACACCGGTACGGGGCCCTGTTCCTCCAGCCGGTGTACACCCCGGCACCGTCCACCGGTGGGCCGGCACCCGGCCCGCAACGGCGCCCCGCCTCGGGGAGCACGTGGGCACAGGACCCGTCCGGACGCCGGGCCCACCGGTGACGCCAGGCGATGTAGCTGTTTGCGCGGCCTGCCGGCACGCCCAGCACACGCACGATCCGATCGCACGCCGGTTCTGCACGGCCACCGTGGCGGGTGGGTTCAACCGCGGATGCGTCTGCATCGGCGGGCACGACGAACCTGAGAAGGAAACACCATGACCACGGAAGCCACCTTCGCGTCCCGGTACGACCAGCGCGTCAGGCTGGTGCGAGATGTCCTGAAAGAGAACACGGAACTGTCGGACACCGCCGCTCAGGCCCTCGCTGTGCAGCTACTGCACACCATGGACACGATTCCCGAACGAATGCGGTGAACCACCGATGCGCCCGGCCCGGTCGGTGCCGGGCGCTCCCATGAGCTGCCGTCCCTGGTTCAGTTACGGCACAAGGGAATTCCGGCTTTCGTTGTAGCGAATACGTCGAACGCCGACGGGCGCACCGAGTGCGCCGAGTGATCGCGCCGCGCGATGGTTGTTTGCCCTGTCGTCCTGTGTGGGTACCTCCGCCGCAACGACAGGAGCACCGATGCCCGCCTGCACCACCATCAGCGGCCTGCCCACGACGGACGTGCGGATCCCTGCCCCCCGGGTTGTCCCGAGCCGGCAACCCCGCAAGAACGACGGCTACTCCCACTGCCGCCCCCTGCTCGACCGGCTGGCCGCGCTCGCTCCCGATCACCCCGATCGGGCGCGGCTGCGCGAAGCACTGATCGTGGAGTTCCTGCCCGTGGCCGAACACATCGCCGCGCGCTTCACCGGGCGGGGCCAGCCGCGCGACGACCTGGTCCAGGTCGCGCGGATCGGGTTGCTGAAGGCGGTCGACCGGTTCGAGCCCCGCCACGGGGCGGAGTTCCTGTCCTTCGCCGTCCCGACGATCATGGGCGAAGTCCGCCGACTCTTCCGCGACACCGGCTGGGCGCTGCACGTCCCGCGCGGGCTGCAGGAGCTGCGCGGCCGGCTCAACCAGGGCACCACCCGGCTTTCCCAGCGCCTCGGCCGGGCTCCCACGCCCAGCGAGCTCGCCGGGCACCTCGGCATCGACGTCGAGACCGTCCGCGAAGGACTGCTCGCCGCGAACTGCTACGAGACGTCGTCGCTGGATCGGTCGGCCGATACCGACGGCTCCTTCACGCCGGCTGACTCGATGGGAGAACTCGACGCACGCTTCGAGCACGTCGAAGACCACCAGACGGTCGTTCCGCTGCTGCGGCGCCTGCCGGAGCGGGACCGGGCGATCATCACCATGCGGTTCTTCGACGGCTTGAGCCAGTCACAGATCGCCACCCGGATCGGGGTGTCCCAGATGCAGGTTTCCCGGTTGCTCACCAGGATCCTGCGCGACCTGCGCGCGGAGGCCCGGGCCGCATGAAGGTCATGGCCCGGCCAGATCGGCCCACACCGTCTTGAGGGTGCCGGTGCGGGTGACACCCCATCGCGGGCTGATGGCGTCGACCAGCAGCAACCCCCGCCCCCGCATCCCCTTGGGCGCCTCCCCGTCGAAGTGGAGTTCCAGCTCGGGGCGGGCATCGTCGATCTCCAGCCGGCCCGCTGAGCCGGGACCCCGGCAGCAGACGCGCAGGGTCCGGGCGCCGTGCGCGTGGTCGAAGGCGTTGGTGACCAGCTCGGTGGCCATCAGCAAGGCGTCTTCGACGTCATCGGAGGTCTCGCCGTCGAGCACCGCGCGCAGCCACGTGCGCATGGCCGCCAGATCGGGTTCCCCGCCCGGAGCAAAGGAATATTCGTGCCTGGTGCGTCGTGAGTGGCTCATGGGGGCCTTTCGGACGGTGCGGAGCCGACCGTCGCCGAACCCTTGAACTTTTCGGATACCCCGGCAGCCGGAAAGTACGCACCGAGCCGCGGCCGGGTCTCGGCACACCCTGCTACCTCGCACCGCCCGGCGGCGAGGTGCACCCTCTCGATCGGCTCATGCGAAAACGAAGTACCGCAGCCACAAATACGGCGCGGCGACGAGCACCGTGATCCCGGTGACGATGGCGCCCTTCTTGGTGAATTCCCAGAAGGTGATGGGCGCCCCGGAGCGGGCGGCGATGCCGAGCATGACGACGTTGGCGCTGGCGCCGACCGCGGTCATGTTGCCGCCGAAGTCGGCGCCGATCGCCAGTGACCACCACAGCGCTTCGGAGTGCGATGGGTCCGGGATGTCGTTGGTGAGTGCCAGCACCAGCGGGCTCATCGTGGCCACGTACGGGATGTTGTCGATGACGCCGGACAACAGCGCCGAGACACCGAGGATCAGCATGACCGCGAGCAGGGCGTTGCCGCCGGTGGCGTCGGCGGCCAGCCGGGCGAGCGTGCCGATCACGCCGGTCTTCACCAGGGCGCCGATCATGATGAACAGCCCGGCGAAGAACAGCAGGGTTTCCCACTCGACACCGGCGAGGTACTGCTTCGGCTCTGTTCCGGACAGCAGCACCAGCACGCCGGCGCCCAGCAGCGCGACGACCGACGGCTCGATGTGGATCACCGAGTGCAGCACGAACCCGGCGAACACCGCCGCCAGCACGACTCCGCACTTGATCAGCAGCTGGGGCTTCCGGATCGCTTCCCGCTCGTTGAGCGCCATCACGTCGGCGACCCGCGCGGGGTCGACGATGAAGGAACCGCGGAACAACCGGGGCAGCACGAGCGTGAACACGACCAGCTCGATCGCCACGATCGGCGTCAGGTTGATCAGGAAGTCGTTGAACGTCAGCCCGGCGCGGCTGCCGATGATGATGTTCGGCGGGTCGCCGATCAAGGTCGCCGTGCCGCCGATGTTGGAGGCGAACACCTCGGCGATCAGGAACGGCGCCGGCTTGATGTCGAGGCGGTCGCAGACCAGCAGCGTCACCGGCGCGATCAGCAGCACGGTCGTGACGTTGTCCAGGAACGCCGACGCCACGGCCGTGATCAGCGACAGCAGGATCATCACCCGCAGCGGAGATCCCTTGGCGCGCTTGGCCGCCCAGATCGCCACGTACTCGAAAACACCGGTCCGCCGCAGGATCCCGACGATGATCATCATGCCCAGCAGCAGGAAGACGACGTTCCAGTCGATCCCCGTGTCTTCGGAGAAGAACGCGTCGTCCGCGCCACTGATCCCGAGCGCGAGGACCACCCCGGCGCCGGCCAGCGCGGCGACCATCTTCGGGATCTTCTCGGTCGCGATGAAGAGATAGGCGATCACGAACACCGTGACCGCGATCGCGGTGCTCATGCCACGGCCCCCGCGAGGGTCAGTGCGGCGTCAGCGCCAGCTCCAGCAGCCGCGACGCGGAAATCACGCCCATCAGGGTCCTGTCCTCCATGACCGCGACCAGCGGGCACCGGAGCCGGGCCATCATCGCGGCGACCTCGATGATCGTGTCGTCGCCGTTCACCCGCGGCAGCTCCGTGGCCTCCTCCGGCAGCAACGACCGCACGGTCTTGCCACCCAGCTTGTCCGCGACCCGGTCCGCCATGGACTCGTCGAGCACCCCGGCCAGCGACGGATCGTCGCGCACGTAGCCGGGCACCAGGAACCGCACCACCTGCGACGCCGGCAGCACCGACTGCGGGCAGCCGGTCTCGTCGGTGACCACCAGGCCGGGCAGCCGCCGCTCGGCGAGCAGCCGCGCGGCGGCCAACGCGTCGGAGTCCAGCTCCACGACCGGGTACTCCTCGGCCATCTGGGCGGCGTGCATCGTCCCAGCGTACGACGTCCCAGGCGGGGGCGCCGGGGTTCATGGGCTCTCCTGACGGGTTCCTGACGGGACGTGGGCGGCCGGGGTACCGCACGACGCACGCGTCGGCGCCGGGGTGCGGCAACCGGTCCGGGGCGACAGGGCACCGGTCGCCGAGATGAGCGCCATCGGACTCCTCCGGTTCGGTCCTCCCGCCCGCCGCCCGGGGCGGGCGCGGGCCGGCCGACCAGACTTCCCGGCACTCCTCGCGTAAAGATGCCGCAAATACGGCCCCGCGGCAAACCGGACCAGGCCAAGCTGGCGGTGGCCGAGTGCAGGGAGGCGCGATCGTGGGCCGCAGCCCGGGCCGTCGAGGCCGAACGCCTGACCAAGCGGAACTTCCCCTGGTCCGCCCCCGCCCTCTACACCAGCCTCGTCGGTGTCACCGGCATCGCCACCACCGCGGCCTGGTGGCGCCACGCCGACCATTGAGGATTCCGCACATCCCCGGCCTGCCCGATGCGCGAACTCGCCCCCACTGTGCGTGCCGGTGCTGCCGTGCGCAGTGGGGTGTAGGTCGTCTCCATCGGGAACGGGCCTTCGGCGGCATCGACGGCCACGCTTGAGTCGCCGACGGCCCGGCTTATCATCGAGGCAACGTGCTCACCCGGCGTCCAGCAGCGCGGCGCGGCCAGGGGCCGTCCCCAAGCCGACGGTTTCACGGCGGCAGGGCTCGACGGGAGGGAACCCATGACCGAGGAACTGCTCAGCGAGCAGGAGGTCGTCCGGCGGGTGGACGACGTCACCGGCGCGCTGGAGCGGCTGTCCGCCGACCTGGAGCAGGGCGAGGAGCTCCCGGTGGTCCTGCAGCGGCTGTGCCGCCAGGTCGTCCGAGCGGTCCCGGACACCGACATGGCCAGCATCACGCTCCTGGATGACGGTAGCCCGTACACGGCCACGTCGACCGGAGAAGCTGCTCTCCGCATCGATCAGGCCCAATACGAGGCCGATGAGGGACCGTGCCTGGAGGCGGCGCGGACCGGCCGGATCCAGCGCGTGAAGGTCGGCGAAGCCGCTCGGCGCTGGCCGGCTTTCACCGCCGCGGCCGGTGACGACGCGGTGACCAGCTACCTGTCGGCACCCCTGTTCATCGAACGGCAGTACCACGGATCGCTCAACCTCTACGGCACCGACGGCGACGGCTTCGACTCGCTCGACGCGGCCTTGCTGGAGCTCTACACCACCGCGGCCGAAGCCGCGCTCCGCAGCGCCCGCAGCTCCCAGCACGCCTTGGCCACCGTGGAGGAGCTGCGCACGGCCTTGACGTCGCGAGCCGTCATCGACCAGGCCAAGGGCATCCTGATGGTCCTGTACCGCATCAGTGCCGACGAAGCTTTCGCGCGGCTGGTCAAGCAGTCGCAGGACACCAACGTGAAGCTGCGCGACGTCGCCGAGCGGTTCGTCGCCGACGCGGTGAGCTCTCCTCGCTGATCTCCCGGAACTTCGCACCGTACGGGTTCGAAGGTTGCCACCCGGCCTGCCGCGGGCTGACCGCCGACGAGGCGTTCACCTGGCTCAGGTGAGGTCTCGCAGCGCACCAACCGCAAGATCCGCGATCGTGCTCGCCGGCCCCGCGATCGTCGAATCCGGCTGGCGCGGACCCGGCAACGGGCTCGCTTTTCCCGCTGGATGCGAGGACCGTCGACACCATGACCTTCCCCGGACCCGGCTCCGAGCAGGAGCGGGAAGCCGCCGCCCGCCGCCTGCTGGCGCGGGTACGGCTGCTGGCCGAAGCCAGCGAAGCCGTGGGCATCCTGCAGGTCTGGCACGCATGCCGGCGCGACCAGGCGCGTGACGACCTCGACGTGACCGGCACCGCCGCGGGCCAGGAGGCCGAGGCCCGCCGGATCATCGCGGTGGTGGACGACGCCGCGGCGAACCGGGCCGACCCCGACGCCCGGTGGGACTGACCCCTCAGGCGTCGCCGAACGTCGTGTGCGGATCGAGTGTCCGGTCGGTCACCGCCTGGGCGACCTCCCGCAGGCTCAGACCGGAACGAGAGCTGTAAGCGGCCAGCCGCTCCCGCGCCGCGTCCGGTTCGATCCCGAGCGTGGCCGCCACCACGCCGACGGCCTGGCCGACGTGCACCCGGTCGTTCAGCGTGGCCAGCGTGCTCTCGGCCAGCCGGACCACCCGGCGCTGGTCACGTTCCTGGGTCAGGCCGAGCGTGGCCAGGTCGGCCAGCGCCTGCGCCTGCCGCGCCTGCCGGGTGGAGAGCTCCACGGGGTGGTCGTAAAACAGGTTCACACCCCCGACCGCGCGGTCGATGAGCGTCAGCGGAAAGGCGTACACCGCCTGATAACCGGCGGCCCGCGCCCGGCCGGTGAACTCCGGCCACCGCTGCTCGGCCGCCAGGTCGGCGCTGCCGACAACGCTGTTGCCGTCGATGCAGTCCAAGCACGGCCCCGGCCCGCCCTGGGCCTGCAGCAGTTCGAGGAACCGGGCCCGCTCGTCGGACGCCGAAAGCACGCTGACCCCGCCCCTCGGGTCCACCGTGAGCACCCCGGTCGCGGCGGAATCCAGCACCGCACCGCAGGCCCGCGTCACCGCGGCCAGAACGGTCAGCCCGTCGTGGCGGGCGGCCAGCAGCGCGGTGATCCCGGCGACGGCGTCGCTGAACGGATCCGTCGGAGTGCTCACGCCGCTCAGCATACGACCACTTCACCGGATAGACCCGGCGGTCACTCCGGTGGGGCGTCGAACCGGAGCTGGCGCAGCACGACCGCCCGCGCCACCTCGGTCAGCGGCAGCTGGTGGCTGAAGGCGTGCGCACGCAGGCGCAGCAGCGCGTCCTCCAGGCTCACCTGCAGCTCGGTCGCCAGCATGCCGGTGGCGATGTTGACGTCGTCGTAGAACCCGGCGGCCTCCGGGCCGCCGGCCGGCGCTCCGGCGCTGTCGGCCAGGAGGGCTGTCGTGGCCATTTCGGCCAGCAGGGCGGCGTCGGCCAGCTCGTCGGCCGCCAGGTCACCCGGTCGTCGCCGGTAGAGGTCGAGAGTGCCGATCCGGATGGCGCCGGCCTGCAGCGGGAAGGCGAAGATCGCCGCCGCTCCGGCCGCCAGCGCGCTGTCCAGCAGCCCGGGCCAGCGGTCCCCGTCCGCGTCCAGGTCGCCGACCAGAACCGGCGTGCCGTTCGTGAAGGCCTCCACCCCGGGACCTTCGCCGACGGTGTACTGCAGCTCTTCCAGCACCGCCACCCAGCCGCCGGTCGCCGCGGCCAGGTCCTGCACCCGGGAATCCGTGCGCACCGTGATCGCGGCGCCGTCGACGCCGGCCTCGGCCACCGCGACGGCGCACACCACCCCGGCCCACCCGGACCCGGCAGGCGCGCGCTCGCTGACCAGCCGCCAGAGCCGCTCACGGCGCCGATCGTCCACCGCCCGCTACCTCCGCACGTCCGGCGACCACAGGGCGGGAAGGCAGCCCGCCACGCCCCATCATCGCGCACGCACCGGTTCGCTGCCTCACCGTCGCCGGTCGACGTGCGAAGCGGGCACGACCGGCGGCCCCGCGGCGGCCCGGGCGAGCGCCCGCCGTGAGCCACGACGGGCTCCGCCTCGCTGAAGTCCACCGGGTGCGTCGGGTACCCCGCGTTGCCCGACGCACCCCGCGGTAACCCCCGATCAGGTGAGGTCGAGGATCGTTTTCCCGCGGCCGTGCCCGGAATCGAGCCGCTCGTGCGCTTCGCGCACCTGGTCCAGCGGCAGGACCTCGTCGACGACCGGCCGGGCCTGGCGGCGTTCGAACACCGGGGTCAGCTCTTCCAGCCGCCGGCGTTCCCGGGTGAGCATGATCCCGTGTAGCTGCTGGTTCCGCTGGTACAGCGGGCTCAGTTCCCCCTTGGGCGGCAGCACCGTGGCGATCCGGCCGAACGCGCGGGTCGCCGCGCAGCTCTTGACGAGGTTCTCCCCGCCGACGAGGTCCAGCACGGCGTCGACGCCTGTGCCGCCGGTGTGTGCCAACGCCACCTCGACCGGGTCGGCTTCGTGGTAGTCGATCGGCTCGGCGCCGAGGTCGCGCAGCAGGTCCTGGTTGCCCGGCCCCGCCGTGGCCAGCACCCGGGCGCCCGCGGCGATCGCGAACTGCACGGCGAAGGTGCCCACCCCGCCCGCGCCGGCGTGCACCAGCACCGTCTCCCCGGGACGGACCGCCAGCCGCCGGACGATCGCCTCCCACGCCGTGCCGCCGGCCAGCGGGATCGCCGCCGCTTCGATGTGGCTGAGCCCGCGTGGCTTGGGCGCGGCGATGGCCGCGGCCACGACGTTCAGCTCGGTGTAGCTGCCGAGCCTGCCCGCCATTTCCGGGGTGTAGAACACCTCGTCGCCCTTGGCGAACTCGGTCACGCCGGGGCCCACCGCCTCGACGACGCCGGAGACGTCGCCGCCCAGGACCGCGGGCAGTTCGAGGTCCGGGATCGCCACCCCCTGCCGGATCTTCGCCTCCACCGGGTTGGTCCCGGACGCGAACACCCGGACCAGGATCTCCCCCGGTCCCGGTTCCGGCCGGTCGACCTCTCGCAGCGTCAGGACGTCAGGGCCACCGAATTCCGTCATCACCACAGCTTGGACAGACATCTGGTCCGCGTACCCGGCAGCGGAGCGGGGAAACGACTTCCGTTTGCCACTCGCTCGTCCGGGTAGCCGCCCGGCGTGGCGTAGTGCGCGCCGCGTCCGATCGGAAGGAGCCGCCGTGCCCGCACGCACCGCCGATGGCCCGGAACTGCTGCCCGAGACCGAGGAACTGGCCACGGGCAAGAACTTCGCCGCGGTCACCACCGTCCTGCCCAGCGGGCGGCTGCAGACGCAGATGATCTGGGTCGACGTCGAGGACGGCGAAATCGTGCTCAACACCGAAACCCATCGCGTGAAGGCCCACAACGTCGCCCGCGACCCGCGGATCACCGTGCTCATCCGCGACGAAGCCAACCCCTACCGCTACGCCGAAGTCCGCGGCAAGGTGACCGGCGTCGAGAACGGCGAACGGGCCCGCCGCCAGGTCGACCGGCTCTCCCGCAAGTACACCGGCGAGGACTACCCGCCGGACAACATCAAGTCCGAGCGCGTCATCCTGCGCGTGACCCCGGAGCGGCAGACCTACATCGACCAGGCCAAGGGCATCGCCGACTGAAGGGGAACAGCACGTGGGACTGCTCGACGAACGCGAACACTGGTCCGGCCGGGTGTTCACCGGCGAATGGACGCGCACCGGCGGAACCACGACCTCGACCGAACCCGCCACCGGCGACGAACTCGGCCAGGTCGGCACGGCCACCGCCGAGGACCTCGCCCGCTCCGCGGCCGCCGCGGCCGAAAGCGCGCAGAACTGGGCACACGCCGGCTACCGGGAACGCGCCGCCGTCCTGCGCCGCGCCGCGGCCCTGTTCGAACAGCACCGCGACGAGATCGCCGGCTGGCTCACCCGCGAAGCCGGGAAAACGGCCACCGCCGTCGAACTCGAACTGAACCTCACCCTCGACGAGCTGCACGAGGCCGCGTCGCTGACGAGTGCGCCGTGGGGCACGCTGCTGCCCACCACCCAGGAGGGCCGCACCAGCATCGCCCGGCGCGTCCCCTTCGGCGTGGTCGCGGTGATCGCGCCGTGGAACTTCCCGCTCATCCTGGCCATGCGGTCGGTCGCCCCGGCCCTGGCGACCGGCAATGCCGTCGTGCTCAAGCCCGCCAGCGACACCGCGATCTGCTGCGGCGTCGTCATCGCCCGGCTCTTCGAAGAGGCCGGCCTGCCCCCGGGCGTGCTGCACATGCTGCCGGGCAAGGGCAGCGAGCTCGGCAACGCCGTCGCCGAAGACCCGCACATCGACATGATCTCCTTCACCGGCTCGACCCCGGTCGGGCGCGAACTGGCCAAGGCGGCGGCCGGCGGGTTCAAGAAGTTCGTGTCCGAACTGGGCGGCAACAACGCGTTCGTGGTGCTCGACGACGCCGACGTCCCGGCCGCCGCGGCCGCCGGCGCGTTCGGCAGCTTCGTCCACCAGGGTCAGGTCTGCATGGCCGTCGGCCGCCACCTCGTCGCCGAAAAGATCGCCGGCGCCTACGTCGACGAACTCGCCCGCATCGCCGACGGGCTGCGCGTCGGCGACCCCCGCGAAGACGTCGACCTGGGCCCGGTCATCAACTCCAGCCAGGCCGACCACATCGAATCCGTCGTCCAGCGGTCGGTCGACGCGGGCGCGAAGGTCGCCGCCGGCGGCCGTCACGACGGGCTGTTCGTCCGCCCGACCGTGCTCGCCGGCGTCACCCCCGACATGCCGGCGTTCACCGAAGAGATCTTCGGCCCGGTCGCCGTCGTCACCACGTTCAGCGACGACGACGAAGCCGTCCGCCTGGCCAACGCCACGCCCTACGGGCTCGTCGCCGGAGTCCACAGTGGAGCCGCCGCTCGCGCCCGCGCGGTCGGCGACCGGCTGCACGCCGGGATGGTGCACGTCAACGACCAGACGGTCAACGACGAAACCGTCGCACCCTTCGGCGGGATCGGCGAATCCGGCGGCAGCAGCCGGTTCGGTTCCTTCGTCAACCTCGACGAGTTCACCCGCTGGCAGTGGGTGACGGTCCGGGAAGAACAAAGCCGGCCACAGCTGTGAACAGGGGCTCTCAGGCCGACACGTCGAGGACGGTCTTGAGCCAGCCCTCTTCGCGCCGGTCGAACGTCTCGTACGCCTCGATCGCGTTCGCCGGCTCCTCGTGCTGGGTGATGAACGCCAGCGGGTCGACCGCCCCGGAGGCGACCATGCCGAGCAGCCGCGGCACGTACCGGCGGTGGTTGCAGTTGCCCAGCTTGATCGTGAGGTTGCGGTTCATCGCGTCCCCGAGCGGGAAGCGGTCGAAGCCGGGCGGGTAGACGCCGATCACGCCGATGGTGCCCGCCTTCGCGACGGCCTCCACCGCCCACCGCACCGCCAGGCTCGGCGCGTTCCCGGGCACCCACTGCTCCCCTGACGGCGACGCCTCCGGCGCGGCCTGCGCCTGCTCCTGCCCGAACTGCTCCGCCTGCTGCGCGAGCTGCTCGGCCGCGGGCCCGCCCGACGGCCGCTGGGCGTCCACGCCGACCGCGTCGATCACCCGATCCACCCCGATCCCGCCGGTCAGTTCCCGCACCACCGCGACCGGATCCTCACGGTTGAAGTCGACGGTTTCGGCGTTCTGCGCACGCGCTTTGTCCAGCCGTGACGGCAGCCCGTCGACGACGAACACCCGGCCCGCGCCCTGCCGCTTGGCCGAGGCGATCGCGAACTGCCCGACCACGCCGGCGCCCAGCACCAGCACGCTGTCGCCCTGGCCGACTTCGGCCAGCCGGGCACCGAACCACGCGGTCGGGAAGATGTCCGACACCAGGATCGCCTGGTCGTCGCTCACCACGTCCGGAACCCGAACCAGCGTCGTCATCGCGAACGGGATCCGCGCGTACTCCGCCTGCAGACCGTCCACCGGGCCGGTCGTCTCCGGGCCGCCGAAGAACGACGTCCCGGCCGACGGCCCGTTCGGGTTCGCGGTGTCGCACTGGGCGAAGTACCCGGCGCGGCAGTACGAGCACGTGCCGCACCCGATGGTCGAGGTCACCACCACCCGGTCACCCGGGGAGAAGCCGCGGACGGCCGGGCCGACCTCCTCCACCACCCCGACGGCCTCGTGACCCAGGATCGTCCCCGGCTGCATGCCCGGCATCGTGCCCCGGACCAGGTGCAGATCGGTGCCGCAGATCGCGCTGCGGGTGATGCGGACGATCGCGTCACTGGGCTCGAGGATCTTCGGATCGGGCACCTCGTCGATGCGGATGTCCCCGACGCCGTGCCAGACGACTGCCTTCACTGCTTCCTCCTCCGGTCGGAAGCCATCCGCGTACCCGGCCTCACCGCAGGTACACGCGTGGAGCGCGGTCAGGGCAGCGCGGGCAGCAGCGCGTCGAGGGTGATCGGCAGCTTCCGCACCCGGACGCCGGTCGCGTGGTACACCGCGTTCGCGACCGCCGCGGCGGTGCCGACGATGCCGATCTCGCCGATTCCCTTGGTACC
This sequence comes from Amycolatopsis sp. NPDC049688, assembly GCF_040674975.1. Lineage (NCBI taxonomy): Bacteria > Bacillati > Actinomycetota > Actinomycetes > Pseudonocardiales > Pseudonocardiaceae > Amycolatopsis > Amycolatopsis sp. NPDC049688. The sequence continues at coordinate 287,603 of NZ_JBFANY010000001.1, read as the reverse complement.
CATCGGGTTCACGTGCGGGTCGTGCTCGTCGAGCCAGTCCGCGCGCAGGTCACCGACGTCGGCGTTGGTGGCGACGTGGTACTCGGCCAGGTCGTGGTTGACGACGTGCCCGGTGCGCGGGTCCAGGACGCTGTCCTCGAACAACGCCATCGACAACCCCATGGTCATCCCGCCGAGGAGCTGCGAGCGGGCGGTCACCGGGTTGACGATCCGGCCGGCCGCGAACGTGCCCCACAGCCGCGGGACGCGGATCTCACCGGTGTCGGCGTCCACCCGGACTTCGGCGAACTGCGCGCCGAACGCGTACATCGAGTACTGCTCCTCGGCGGGGTTCTCCGGGGTGTCCGCGGTGGCTTCGGCGCCCTCGCCCGGGTCGGCGCCGAACTTGTCTCGGAACGCCTTCGCCGCGGCGACGATCGCCGTGCCCCAGGAGGCGGTGCCCGACGAGCCACCGGCCACGGTCGCCTTCGGATAGCCGGTGTCGCCGATGCGCGCCTCGACGTCCGACGCAGGCACGCCGAGGGCGTCGGCGGCGATCTGCGGCAGGATCGTCCAGGCGCCCGTCCCGAGGTCGGCGGCACCGATCTCCACGACGTACCGGCCGCCTTCGAACCGGATCAGCGCGGTGGAGCCGGGCGAGCGTTTCGCCGGGTACACCGACGCCGCGACGCCGGTCCCGGTCAGCCACCGGCCGTCCCGGCGGACCCCCGGCCGCGGATCCCGGCCGGCCCAGCCGAAGCGCTCGGCGCCGGTGCGCAGGCAGGCGACGAGGTTGCGGCTGGAGAACGGCCGCCCGTTTTCCGGGTCGACGTCGGGTTCGTTGCGCACCCGCAGCTCGATCGGGTCCATGCCCAGCGCCACGGCGAGTTCGTCCATCGCGACCTCGGGCCCGAACATCCCCGGGCACTCCCCCGGCGCCCGCATCCACGACGGCACCGGCACGTCCAGCGCGGCCAGCCGGTGACTGGTGGCCCGGTTCGGCACCGCGTACATCATCCGCGCCGGCACCGCGGTCTGTTCGGCGAACTCCTTGATCCGGGACGTCTGCTCGACGACGTCGACCCGCAGCGCGCGCAGGCGCCCGTCGCCGTCGGCGCCGAGCCGGACCCGCTGGATGGTCGGCGTGCGGTACCCGGCGAGGGCGAACATCTGCTGCCGGGTCAGCGCGAGTTTGACCGGGCGGCCGGGCACCGCGCGCGCGGCCATCGCGGCGAGCACGACGTTCGCGTGCGGCGTGCCCTTCGAGCCGAACCCGCCGCCGACGTACGGGCAGCGGACCCGGACATTCTCCGTGGGCAGCCCGAACACCTCGGCGATCGTCGAACGCACCGGGTGGACACCCTGGGTGGAGTCCCACAGGCTGAGGGTTCCGTTGTCCCACAACGCGGTCGTCGCGTGCGGCTCCAGCGGGTTGTTGTGCTGCATCGCCGTCGTGTACGTCTCTTCGACGGTCACCTCCGCCCGGCCGAGCTCGGCGTCGGCGTCACCCTGCGCGGTGTCGGTCGGGAAGTCCGGGTTCACCGAGTCCGGCGCGTACAGGTCGGACCGGCCGGCGTCCAGCTCGACGTCGTGGGGCTCGGTTTCGTACTCGACCTCCACCAGCTCCGCGGCGTGGCGGGCGGTCTCCGGGGTCTCGGCGAGCACCAGCGCGACGACGTGGCCGCGGAAGGGCACCTCGGGGTCCTGCAGCACGGCGAGTTCGGCGTCGTCCGTGCTCGCCAGCCGCTCGGCAGTGAACGGCGTGAGGACGCGCGCGACACCTTCGACGGACTCCGCCGCCACGGTGGCGATCCGGGCGCAGCGGCCCCGGGCGATCGTGGCCTGCACCGGGTGGCAGTACAGCGGCCGGTCGGCCGGGGCTTCGAAGGCGTACGGCGCGGTGCCGGTGACCTTGGCCGGGCCGTCGCGGCGGGTGGCCGGGGTGCCGATGGCGTGCGGTTCGAGCAGCTCGGTCATCGCTTCGGCTCCTCGGTCGTCAGCTCGCGCAGCACCGCGGCGAGGGTGCGGCGCGCGAGCGGGATCTTGAACGCGTTGCCGCCGTCGACGCCCTCGAGCGCGCGGGCGCCGGCCAGCTCGGCGTCCGCGGCGGCACGGAACACCTCTTCCCCCGGCCGGGCGCCGCGCAGCACGGCTTCCGCTTCGGTGGCCCGCCAGGGTTTGTGCGCGACCCCGCCGAACGCGACGCGGACGTCGTCGATCATCCCGTCCACCAGGGACACTCCGGCCGCAACCGAAACCAGCGCGAACGCGTACGACGCCCGGTCGCGGACCTTGCGGTAGGCCGAGCGCCGCGACCACGGCACGGCGGGCAGGGTGAAGCCGGTGATCAGCTCGCCGTGCTCGAGCACGGTGTCGCGTTCCGGGTGGTCGCCGGGCAGCCGGTGCAGCTCGGTGAACGCGATCTCGCGCTCCCCGCCGGGTCCGGCGACGTGCACCCGGGCGTCGAGGACCGCCAGCGCGACCGCCAGGTCGGACGGGTGCGTGGCCACGCACCCCTCGGACGCGCCGAGGATCGCGTGCTGACGGGTAGCCCCGCCGATCGCCGAGCACCCGGACCCGGGTTCGCGCTTGTTGCACGGCGTCGTGACGTCCTGGAAGTACAGGCACCGCGTGCGCTGCACCGGGTTCCCGCCGGTCGTGGCCATGTTGCGCAGCTGCGCCGACGCACCGGACAACAGCGCTTCAGCCAATACGGGGTAGCGTTCGCGGACCGCGAGGTGGGCGGCCAGGTCGCTGTTGCGGACCCCGGCGCCGATGTACAGGCCACCGCCGTCCTCGCGGATCTCCTGGGCCAGCACGCCGGTGACGTCGACGACCCGGCCCGGCCGCGCCACCCCCAGCTTGAGGTGATCGACCAGGTTCGTGCCGCCACCCAGGAACACCGCGTCCGGCGTCCCCGCCACCGCCCGCACGGCCTCGGCCACCGTGGCCGGCTTGGCGAAGGTGAAGGTCTTCATCGCGACGCCCGGACGGCGGCGACGATCCCGGCGTAGGCCCCGCAGCGGCAGAGGTTGCCGCTCATCCGTTCGGCGATCTCCGCATCGGACCACTGCGGCGCGGCGCTGACCGGCGACGTGACGTGGCTGGGCGCGCCGTCGGCGAACTCGGCCAGCAGCCCGGCGGCCGAGCAGACCTGCCCCGGCGTGCAGTACCCGCACTGGAACGCGTCGTTGTCGAGGAACGCCTGCTGGATCGGGTGCAGGTCGCCGTCGCGGGCCAGGCCGGCCGCCGTCGTGACGTCCGCGCCGTCGCAGGTCACGGCGAGGATCAGGCAGGACAGCACCCGGCGGCCGCCGACGAGGACGGTGCAGGCGCCGCACTGGCCGTGGTCGCAGCCCTTCTTCGCGACCGGCTCACCCAGCTGGTCGCGGATCAGGTCCAGCAGCGTGCGTCGCGGATCCACCGCCAGCCGGTGCTCGGTGCCGTCGACCCGCAGCTCGATCTCGGGTCCGGGGCTTTCGGTCGCCATGGGGTCGCCTCTCCGTCGGAGGCATTCCGCATACCCGTCGAGGCCCGGACGAAACGGCGGGGGCGGACCCATTCCTCGTTGGCTTCCTGCGGGCAGGCGATCGCACGGGCCTGGAGAGGCCGCTGGTCCGAGTCGGGCAGGCGTGGCTCGATCGAGCTGACGGGTGACCGACAGCGCCCGGCCGCCCAGCGTCCTCTGTGGACGGCCCATGGGGACGGTGGCGCACGGAGGTACTCGCGCAAGCGCACGCCGGCCGTGACAAGCCGTACAGTTGCCGTTCAGCGTTCGATGGTGACCCGGCCGGCCGTGGCGAGCACCTCGGCGCCGCCTTCGGCCAGGCGGCCGAGGATGACCACGCCGTCCGCGCGGGGAGCGTTGCGGTAGTAGATGGCCAGATTGCCCCAGGGGGCGTAGAAAGCGAGATCGCCGGCTTTCGGTTCGGCGCTTCGCGGAGCACCGGCGGTGGAGAGGGGCCGGGGCAGGTCGGAGATCCGCTCCGTCTCGTGGAAGTCGCTCAGGTTCAGGGTGAGCGGGAGCAGGGCGGCGAAGTCGCGAGCGGCCGCGCTGTCGTTCAGCGTCGCGTCGACGGCGCGTCCGTCGGCGGTGAGGCGGATGTTCACGGTGGTACTGCTTCCGGTCGTGGGGGCGGGGGTCGTCGAGGGCGCCTGAGGTGCCGGCGACGGCGGTGTTCCGGCGCTGCAGGCCACCGCGGCCAGCAGAACGGTCGCCGGGACCGCGCGGCTGAGGATCACCAGACCTCCCGGTCGGTTCACGTTGAAGGCCGGCCTCACGAATCAGCCGGGCTTGTCGCTTCCCAGGGAACCAGAGGCTCGCGGGTGTCGGGAGGTTCTCCCGAAAGGTGTACTGGCAGAGCACCCTTCCCCCAGCTGGGCAGACCTATGGTGATGAGGTGGACAATCGTCAGGAAGTCCGCGAGTTCCTCGTCTCGCGGCGCGCCAAGATCACCCCGGAGCAGGCCGGGCTGCCCACCGGGAGCAACCGCCGGGTGCCGGGTCTGCGCCGCAGTGAGGTCGCCATGCTGGCCGATGTCAGCGTCGAGTACTACGCGAAGCTCGAACGGGGGAACCTCGCGGGTGTCTCGCCGTCCGTGCTGGACGCGGTGGCCCGGGCTCTGCAGCTCGACGACGCCGAGCGGGCCCATTTGCTCGCCCTCGCCCGCGCCGCCGACGGCACCAGCGCGATCCTGCGCCGGCGGGCGAAGAGCAAGCACTGGACCCCGCGCCGCAGCCTGCAATGGGTCCTCGACGCGGTCACCGACGGACCGGCGTTCGTCCGGAACGGACGGATGGACCTGCTGGCGGCGAACCGGCTGGCGCGGGCGTTCTACTCCGAGGTGTACGCGAGCCCGCAGCAGCCGCCGAACATCGCCCGGTTCCAGTTCCTGGACCCGGCGTCGCACCGGTTCTACCCGGACTGGAGCTCCTTCGCCGACGTCTGCGTCGAGATCCTGCACATCGAAGCCGGCCGCAATCCGCACGACAAAGGCCTGCACGACCTGGTCGGGGAACTGTCGACCCGCAGCGAGGAGTTCCGCACACGGTGGGGCGCGCACAACGTCCGCCACCACGGCAGCGGGTCGAAGACCTTCCACCACCCCGTGGTCGGGACGCTCACCCTCGCCTACGAAGGCCTTGAACTGGCCGCCGAACCCGGACTCACCCTCACGGTCTACACCGCGGAGCCCGGCTCACCGTCGGACGAGGCACTGCGGTTGCTCTCGTCCTGGGCGGCGACACAGGAGTCCGAGCACTCCGCTGTGGACAGTGGCCGGTCCGCGCACCCCGGTTCGCCGGCGTAACCCACACGGTGGGGTGCACTACCGGTACACCCTCCGTCAGTGACTCGCCCGCGGCGCGAAAGAGCGGTTGCCTGGACGCAGGGGCCGTCCGGTCCCGCCACCGTCCACTGTGCGAGGAGTCCACCATGCGCGGAGCTGTCATCCACGCCCCCGGCGACGTGCGTTTCGAACAGCTCGACGACCCGAAGATCGAGCAGCCGACCGACGCGATCATCCGCACCGTCCTCACCTGCGTGTGCGGCTCGGACCTGTGGCCCTACCGCGGCCTCGAACCGATCGGCGACCCGCACCCGATGGGACACGAGTACGTCGGCATCGTCGAAGACGTCGGCAGCGAGGTGACCGCGGTCAAGCCCGGCCAGTTCGTGGTCGGCTCCTTCGCCACCTCCGACAACACCTGCGCGAACTGCCGCAACGGCTGGCAGTCCTCGTGCCTGCACCGCGAGTTCATGAGCACGTGCCAGGCCGGCTACGTCCGCATCCCCCACGCCCAGGGCACCCTGGTCGCCACCGCCGAGCACCCGGACGAGGAGTTCCTGCCCAGCCTGCTCGCCGTGTCCGACGTCATGGGCACCGGCTGGTACGCCGCCCTCGCCGCCGAGGTGAAGCCCGGCGACACCGCCGTCGTCGTCGGTGACGGCGCGGTCGGGCTGTGCGGCGTCATCGCGGCCAAAGAACTCGGCGCCGAGCGCGTCATCGCCATGAGCCGCCACGAATCCCGGCAGAAACTGGCCACCGGGTTCGGCGCCACCGACATCGTCACCGAACGCGGCGACGACGGCGTGGCCCGCATCAAGGACCTCACCGGCGGCATCGGCGCCGACGCGGTGCTGGAATGCGTCGGCACGGCCGAGTCCATGCAGCAGGCCCTGCACGCCACCCGGCCCGGCGGCAACGTCGGCTTCGTCGGCGTCCCGCACGACGTGCAGATCGCCGGGGAAGAGCTGTTCTTCTCCCACGTCGGCCTGCGCGGCGGCCCGGCGCCCGTGCGCCGCTTCCTGCCCGACCTGATCGACCGGGTCCTCGGCGGCCGCATCGACCCCGGCAAGGTCTTCGACCTCACCCTGCCCCTGGAGCAGGTCGCCGAGGGCTACCGGGCCATGGACGAGCGCCGCGCCATCAAGGCCCTGCTCACCCCCTGAACCGAACCACACCCGGCCCGGGCCGCAGCGACGACGGTGCGGCCCGCGGCCGGCAACCCGAGGAGAACCACCATGCACACCGGGACCACTCCCGGCCGGTTGCCCGCCGTCGTCCGGGTGCTCGCCGCCGGCACGTTCCTGATGGGAACCACCGAGTTCGTGATCGCCGGCCTGCTGCCGGAACTGGCCGGCGACCTCGGCGTCAGCGTCTCGCAGGCCGGCCTGCTGATCACCGCCTTCGCCATCGGCATGATCATCGGCTCACCCACCATGGCCCTGGCCACCCTGCGGCTGCCCCAGCGCCGGACGCTCGTCCTGGCACTGGCCGTGTTCAGCCTCGGGCACGTCGTCGCGGCCCTCAGCGGGTCCTTCGCCATCATCCTCGCCGCCCGCGTCGTCACCGCGCTGGCCACCGGGGCGTTCTGGTCGGTCGGCTTCGTCGTCGCCACCGCCGCGGCCGGCCCGCGGAACTCGACGCGCGCCATCGGCGTCATGATGGGCGGCTTGACCCTGGCGAACGTCGTCGGCGTGCCGATCGGCGCCTTCGCGGGCCAGGTCACCGGGTGGCGCGGCCCGTTCTGGGCGCTGGCGGCGCTCTCGGCGCTGGCCGCCGCGGTCGTCGGCCGGTTCATCCCCACCGGCGAGCAGCGCGCCGAGGTCTCCGTCCGAGCCGAACTCCGGGCGCTGCGCCAGGGCCGGCTGTGGCTGGCCCTCGCCGCCGCGATGCTGATCATGGGCGGCGTCCTGGCCGCCTACAGCTACCCCACCCCGCTGCTGACCGGCCGCGCCGGCATCCCGGCCGGCGCCGTCCCGCTCGCCCTCATCGCCTTCGGCGCCGGCGCCCTCGGCGGCACCACCGCCGGCGGCCGCCTCGGCGACCGGCACCCGATGGCGACCACGATCACCGCGGCCGCGGTCACCGCCGTGGTCCTGTTCCTGCTGATCCCCCTGTCCACCAGTCCCGGCGTGGCCGTCGTCCTCGTGTTCCTGATGGCCTTGACCGGGTTCACGGTCAACCCGGTCGTCACGGCGCTTGCCGTCCGCTACGCCGGTGACGCGCCCACCCTGACCTCCGCGCTGAGCACGTCGGCCTTCAACACCGGCATCGCCGCCGGAACCGCCGTCGCGGGGACGGCCTTGGACTCGCTCGGGGTGACCGGACCACCCCTGGTCGGGGCGATCACCGCCGCCCTCACCCTGCTGCCCCTCACCGCACTGGCCGTCCGCTCCCGCCGCACGAAGCCGACGGGCCTCGACCACGAAAAGGAGGAGGTCGCCGTACCGTGCTGACCGGGCCGACCGACCAAGATACCGATCATCCACCTGCGTTACGAGGTACTGCCGGTACACCCCCTGCCAGTGACTCCCGTCCCGCGCGGGCACCTGGTGTGCTCGCCCCCATGGTCTCCGAAAATCCCCAGCCACCGGACAGCGCCGAAGAGCCGCCTGCGGCCCTCTCCCGGCGGACGTTCATCGCCGCCTCGGCCGTGAGCGGCGCCGCCGCCGTGGCCGGACCGGCGCTGCTGGGCGCCGAAACCGCCGCCGCTGCCGACGCGTCGAGCAGCCGGGTTTCCCTGACCGTCAACGGAACCCGGCGCACGGTGACCGTGGACAACCGGACCTCGCTGCTGGACCTGCTGCGGGAGCACTTCGGGCTGACCGGGACGAAGAAGGGGTGCGACGCCGGTGCTTGCGGCGCGTGCACGGTTCTCGTCGACGGCCGGCGGGTCAACGGCTGCCTGACCCTGGCGGTGCGGCTGGACGGCGCGCAGGTCACCACCGTCGAAGGCCTGTCCCCCGGCGACGACGGGCCGCTGCACCCGCTGCAGCAGGCGTTCGTCGACCAGGACGCGTTCCAGTGCGGGTACTGCACCCCCGGGCAGATCATGTCCGGCCTCGGCTGCATGCAGGAGGGTCACACCGGGTCTCCGGAGGAGATCCGGGAGTGGATGAGCGGCAACATCTGCCGCTGCGGCTGCTACGTCAAGATCGTCAAAGCCATCCAGCAGGCGGGGAGCTGACCCGATGGAGTCCTTCTCCTACACCAAGGTCTCCGACATCCGGGCCGCCGTCGCGGCCGGGCAGCGCGGCGGCCGGTTCATCGCCGGCGGTACGACGCTGGTCGACCTGATGCGCGAGACCGTGGAACGCCCGGGCTCGCTGGTCGACATCGCCCCGCTGCCGCTCACCGGCATCTCGCTCACCCCGGGCGGCGGCCTGCGGATCGGCGCGCTCGTGCGGATGGCCGATGCCGCCGCCGACCCGCGGGTCCGCAGCGCCTTCCCGGTCGTCTCGGAAGCCCTGGAGCTGAGTGCGTCCGCGCAGCTGCGCAACATGGCCACCATCGGCGGCAACATCATGCAGCGCACCCGCTGCCCCTACTTCCGGGACGTGACCGCGCTTTGCAACAAGCGTGAACCGGGCTCGGGCTGCGCCGCCCTCGACGGCTACAACCGAAGCCACGCCATCCTCGGCGGCTCCGAAACATGTGTCGCCACGCACCCGTCGGACGTCGCTGTCGCCTTCGCCGCGCTGGAGGCGGCCGTGCACCTGCAGGGTCCCGGCGGGGAACGCGCGGTTCCCTTCGCCGGCTTCCTTCTGCAGCCGGGCAGTACCCCGGACCGGGAACAGGCCCTGCGGCCGGGCGAGCTGATCACCGCCGTGGAACTCCCGGCACTTCCGCGCCCGTCGCGGTCGGGCTATTTGAAGGTGCGGGACCGGCAGAGCTACGAATTCGCGCTGACCTCCGCGGCCGTGGCGCTGTCGATCCAGGCCGGGGTGATCCGCGCGGCGAAAGTCGCGGCCGGCGGGGTCGGCACCGTCCCGTGGAAACTGCCCGCTGTCGAGCGGTACCTGCTGGGCAAGCGGCCGTCGGACTCGCTGTGGGCCGAGGCCGCGCAGCGAGCGGCGGACGGCGCCCATCCGCTGCGGCACAACGGGTTCAAGGTCGAGTTGCTCAAGCGCACGGTCGAACGCCAGCTGCGCGTCGTGGGAGGCACCCGATGACCCAGCCCCGAACCGCCGTCGGCACCCCGCAGTCCCGGGTGGACGGACGGCTCAAGGTGACCGGGCGCGCGCTCTACGCCGCCGACCACCCGACGAACGGCGTCCTGTACGCCGCCGTGATCGACAGCAGCGTCGGACGCGGGCGCGTCACGGGCATCGACGACCGCGCCGCCCGCGCCCACCCCGGCGTCCAACGGGTGATCAGCCACCTCAACGCGCCGCGCCTGCCCTATCTGGACAATCCGGGGTCGAACAACCCGGCGCCCAACTCGCGGCTCCGGGTCTTCCAGGACGACCGGGTCCGGTTCTTCGGCCAGCCGGTCGCCGTCGTGGTCGCCACCACCCACGAAGCCGCCCAGCAAGGCGCACGTCTGGTGCAGGTGTCCTACACGGCCGAGCAGCCGGTAACCGACTTGTCCACCGCCCCGGCCGACCCGCCGGCGACCTACGCCCGTGGGGACGCCGAGAAAGCGCTGGGCACGGCGCAGGTCCGGCTGGAAATGGTCTACCGGACCGCCCGCAACCACCACAACCCCATGGAACCGCACGCCACCATCGCCCGCTGGGACGGCGGCCGGCTCACCGTGTGGGACAAGACCCAGTGGGTGGTGGGCGGCACGCAGCAGGAACTCGCCGCCGTGTTCGGCATCCCGCAGACCTCGGTCCGGGTCATCTCACCGTTCGTCGGCGGCGCGTTCGGCAGCGGGCTGCGGGCCTGGCCGCACAGCACCATCGCCGCGCTCGCCGCCCGCGAAACCGGCCGCCCGGTCAAGCTGGTCATGACGCGCAGGCAACTGTACTTCGGCACCGGCTTCCGCCCCGCGTACTCCTACCGGCTGCGGCTCGGCAGCGACCGCACCGGGCGGCTCACCGCGATGACGCACGACATCCGCGGCGAAACGTCCAGCTACGAGACGTTCACCGAAGCGATGCTGGCGCCGGGTCAGATGCTCTACTCCATGCCGAACGTCCGCCAGGCGTACTCGACCGTGCCCCTGGACGTGAACACCCCCATCTGGATGCGCGGCCCCGGCTACGCCTCCGCCGCCCTCGTCATCGAATCCGCGATGGACGAACTCGCGCACCAGCTCGGCCTCGACCCCGTCGAACTGCGCAAGCGCAACGAACCGGCGGCCGACGAATCCACCGGGCAGCCGTTCTCGACCCGCCGGCTTCGCGAGTGCTACGACGTCGGCGCCCGGGAGTTCGGCTGGCACCGCCGGAGCCCCAGGCCGGGCGCCACTCGCGACGGCGACTGGCTGATCGGCACCGGCATGGCCGCCGCGGTCTACGACACTGCCCGCGCTCCCGCCCAGGCCCACGTCCGGCTGAACGCCGACGGCACCGCGCTGGTCCAGTCCGCGACCAGCGACATGGGTCCCGGCACCTACACCTCCATGCCCCAGGTCGCCGCCGACGCACTCGGCCTGACCATGGACACCGTCCGGTTCCGGCTCGGCGACTCGCTCATGCCGCCGACCCCGCCCCACGGCGGCTCGATGACCATGGCCAGCGTCGGCTCCGCCGTCCAGGACGGCTGCGACAAGGTCCGCCGCCAAGCGATCACGCTCGCGGTCAACGACCCGCGATCCCCCTTGCACGGCGTCGATCCCGACGACGTCATCGTCCGCAAAGGACGGCTGCACCCGAAGAGCGACCCGACCCGCGGCGAGACGTACCACCAACTGCTGGCCCGCGCCGGCCGCGATCACCTCGAAGTGATCGGATCCTGGGCACCGTCGGAGGAGAACCGGTTCTCCATGTACGGCTACGGCGCCGTGTTCGCCGAAGTCGCCGTCGACGCCCGCCTCGGCCTGGTCCGCATCCGGCGCCTGCTCGGCGTCTACGACGCAGGCCGCATCGTCAACCCCAAGCTCGCCGACAGCCAGGCCCTCGGCGGCATGGTCGGCGGCATCGGCGCCGCTCTGCTGGAGCACACCGTCACCGACCCGCGCGACGGCCGCATCGTCAACGCCAACCTCGCCGACTACCTCGTCCCCGTCAACGCCGACATCCGGGATCTCCGCGCGATCTACCTCGACGGCGAAGACCGCGAAGCCGACCCCCTCGGGGTGAAGGGACTGGCCGAGCTCGTCCTGGTCGGCGTGGCCCCGGCGATCGCCAACGCGGTGTTCAACGCCACCGGACGACGCATTCGCGATTTCCCGATCACCGCCGACGCCCCGCTGTAGCCGCTGATCCTGGCCCGGCGGGTGACCAGGAAGGCGCGGACCTCGGTGCGCTGGCCTACGTACTCGCACCACCAGGACAAGATCGACGAAAGGAACACCGTGGACTTCATCCCCGTCAACGACACCGTCAAGACCCCGGCCGAGCGCTTCACCGGCGACGTCTACCTCACCATGATCAAAGCGCCCGAGCCCCCGTCCCGCCTGGTCGCCTCCCTGGTCCGGTTCACCCCCGGCGCCCGCACCAACTGGCACTCCCACGCCGTCGGGCAGACCCTGCACGTCACCGACGGCGTCGGCCTCGTCGTCAACCGCGACGGCCAGGTCATCCGCATGCGCGCCGGCGACACCGTCTGGACCCCGCCCGGCGAGGAGCACTGGCACGGCGGCACCAGCACCACCTGCATGAGCCACCTCGCCATGCTGGAGGGCCCCGAAGACGGCGGCGACGGCACCACCTGGCTCGAACCCGTCACCGACCAGCAGTACCAGGACGCCCACCGGCCGTAACCGTGGAGGCCCGCACGACCAGCTCCGGAGAACTCGACCTGCGGCCGGGGCACGTCCACGCCGCCGCGACGCCGCCCGAGCCGAGCGCGTCGATTTCCGCGAAGAGCAGGTCGGCCGCCGCGGCACCCAGCTCGGCGTCCGGACGCCGGTGAGCGCGACAGCCCGGTCGGCTTCGTCGGCTGCCCACCGAGCCGCAGCCACGGCCTCGGCCGACCCGCCCACCCCGACCACGATCGGCCGCGGTGTGCCGGTGCCGTGCGACATGCGGTGATCCCGGGGTGCAGCTGGACGGCCGTCGTCCGGCGACCGCTCCCCCACCCGAGCCCGCGGACGACATCGCAGCTACGGCCGGACGTCACCGTCGCTCAGGACCTCGGGCAGCCCGACGGCACGAGCCGGACACCTACCGCGCCGGATGGTCGCCGGGTTCCGGGGCGGGCAGTTCGACGATCACGGCGCGATCCCGGTCGTCGTCGTTGTCTGCCGCGGGAGCGGGTTCGCCCGGCGGCCGGGCGTCGATGATGTCCGCCGCCCGCACCAGTCTCAGCGGTGTGTCCGGGGCAGCGCAGAAGGGCCGGACCGGCACCCAGGTGGTGCCGGTGTGCTCGTCGCGCAGGCTGGGGCCGGCGATCGTGCCGATCCGCTCCTGACCCGCCCGCGGCCCGGCTGCGCCGGGCCCCGTCCGGTTCCGGCGACCGCGGTACCGGACCTGCCACCCGGGTGGGTAGCCACCGCCGTGCCTGGCCGGCCAGCTCCGGTCCGCGCCGGCTTCGGTGCCCTCGCCCGTGCCCATGGCGCCACCCCGCTCACTCGAATGTCCCATCGGACGCCGGGGTCCAGGGCGCGGCTTCCAGCCTAGACCGCGCCGGGGTGCGAAGTCCTCAGCCAGCCGGGTGATCTCCGCATGATCGTCCTATGAGGACGGACGGCGGCCGATGGCGGGGGCGCCACCGGCAGCACCAGCCGGGTGGTTCGGCCCGGCGAGACGTTGGCGCTGCCGATCAGGGCGGCTGAAGTCGAGGCGATGCCCCGGACCTCGACCACGCTGACCACGAGCCCGCCGCGGTGCAGCCGGCCAGGGTGCCACCGGATCCCCGCCTTGGTAGCAACGGCCGAGGCGTAGCCGTCAGTCGCCGCCTTCGCCGTGGGACTCCGGTGGTGTCGCGTCGGCGAGGCGGGCGTGCAGCCGCTCTCGGATCTCGTCCGGGGTGTAGGCCCGCCTCCGGCGCTCCTCGCGCGCGATCACCACCCCGGTCGCGGCCACCCCGACGAGCCCGGCCAGTCCCACTGTCTTCCACCAGCGCATCGACCTAGGCTACTGCCGTGCCGGACACCGAGCTCGACCTCGACGAAGCCGTGGCTGCGACGCGCACGGGCGACCTGTGGTTGTTCCGGGGCCGGTCCGCGGCCGACCGCACGATCCGCGTCGTGACGAACAGCCCGGTCAACCACGTCGGCATGGCCGTGGTGATCGAAGATCTCCCGCCCCTGATGTGGCACGCGGAGCTGGGGCGAGCCCTGCCGGACGTCTGGTCCGGGACCCACCAGCGGGGCGCCCAGCTGCACGACCTGCGCCGGGCCGTGCTCGTCTGGACCGGGAAATACCACCAGCAGGCCTGGCTGCGCCAGCTCGACCACCCCGTCACCGGGCAGATGGAGGACGCCGTCCTGCGCACGATCGCGCGGCTGGACGGCACGCCGTTCCCCTCGACCGCGCGCCTGGCGTCGCACTGGCTCGGCGGCCGGCTGCCCCGCCGCCAGCGTGACACCCGGGAAACCGGCCTCGAGACCGGCTACTGCGCGGAGATCGTCGCGCTGACCTACGAAGCCATGGGCCTGCTGCCCCGCAACCGCCGGCCGAACTGGTACGACGCGGGCCGTTTCTGGAGCGGTGACCACCTCGAGCTGGCCGGTGGCGCCGCGCTGGGCGACGAAATCGCCGTGCGCGTCCCGAGCTGACTCATCGATCCACTGTGGACGTCAGCGGCGGGCTTCGTCCGGCCGGCGGGGGTCACGGTGCAGCAGTTCGAGTGCCTCGGTGCCGGCGACCGCGGCGAACTTCCGGTAGCTGTTGCGCACCTCGTGCAGCCAGGGCACCGGGCGCAGGCAGACGAACTGGTCCACCTCGCGGGCGAGCCGGTCGGCGACGTCGGCCTGGGCGACCGGGACCGCCAGCACGACCCGGCGGACCTGGCGGGCCCGCAGGACGCGGATCGCCGTGTGCGCGGTCGTGCCCGTGGCGGCGCCGTCGTCGGCGAGGACCACCGTGCGGCCGGCGATCGGCACCGGCGCCACCGTGCCCCGGTAGACGGTGACCTGCCGGGCCAGTGCGGCTCGTGCCCCGTCGGCGAGCCGGGTGAGTTCGCCCGGCGAGATGTCGAACCGGCGGATGGCGTCGTGGTCCCAGACGAGCAGGCCGCCCTCGCCGACGGCGCCGAGCGTCGTCGGCGGCGGCCCGGCGGCCTCGATCCGGCTGGTGAGCAGGATGTCCAGCGGGGCGCCGAGGACGTCGGCGATCTCGCCGGCCACCACCAGGCCGCCCTCGGACAAGCCGAGGACCACCGCCCGGTCACCGCGCAGCGAGCGCAACCGCAGGGCCAGCCGCTCGCCGGCTTCCCGGCGATCACGGAACCGCATGGGAACTCCCTGCTGCCGTAAGCCGGTCGGTGCGTTTCGAACACACGGCACCGCGTCCGGGGGCCGCAGGCCGCCGGTCACCGCGGCGCGGACCGATTCGCCAGGTCCACCTGAGGACGGATCAGGGCGAGTGGCTCGTCGCCGCCGGAGCCAGCACGACCGCGGGGGCGAGTTCGCGATCGGCCAAGGCGCGGGCCACGTCGCTGAGGCGGAGGTTGTTGCGGCGGGCGTAGCCGCGCAACGTGGTGAAGGCCGCTTCCATGCTCAGCCGTCCGGTGATGGCGAGGACGCCTTTCGCCTGCTCGATGATCACCCTGCTGGTCAGCGCGGTTTGCAGCTGCTCCGAGAGGACTTCGCCCTGGCGGACGGCCCGTTCGTGGAGGATGCCGATCGTCGCGGTGTCCGCCAGGCCCTGCGCGAGCGCGACGTCCTCGGCATTGAGCTTGCCCGGTGCGTTGCCGAAGAGGTTCAGCGCCCCGATGGTCTGCTTGCGCAGCCGGAGGGGCAGGGCGTGCACCGACGCGAACCCGTCCCTGGCCGCCTCGGCGGCGAACCGCGGCCACCGCGCGGCCTGCGCGGCGATGTCGGCCACCAGCACCGGGGTGCTGGTGAGGAAACACTCGATACACGGGCCTTCGTCGATGTCGAGCTGGAACAGCTCCAGCAGCCGCGCCTGCTCGGTGGAGGAGGCCAGCAGCTGCAGGCCGCCCCGCTCGTCGACCAGCGTGAGCCCGGCCGCGGCGACGTCGAGCAGCGCGACACACTGCTGCACCAGCGTGTGCAGCAGGTCGGCGACGTCGTAGTCGTCGACCAGGGTGTCGGCCAGTGCGACGAACGCGCGGGTCACCTGTCGTTCACGGTCGGCCATGCCCACCATCTCCCGCTCCATCAGCTGCCTTCATGGTGTATCCCCACCGAACTCCTCGTCCAACCGCAGCCGCCCGGCCACAACGTCACCCGCGACCTCGAGCAAGGGACGGCCGTGCCCGAACGCATACGCCCGCAGCCGCGCCAACGCGGCCGACGCGGGCAGATCGAGGTGGGCGATCAGCATCCCGGTGGCCTGGTGCACCTCCCGGAACCGCATCCCGGCGCTCTCCAGCCACCGCCCGTCACCGTCGAGCCACCGGCCACCCCCGGCCCGCAAGCCCGACAGGGCGAGCGCGGCGACGTCGGCCACCCGCAACGCCGTCGACAGTTCACCCGGGCTCAGCGAACCCGGCGTCGAACGGTAGGTGTCGAGGGTCGCCACCCGGACCGCGCCGATCTGCACCGGGAACGTGAACAACGCGGCCACGGGCTGCGTCGCGGCCTCGGCCGCGAACACCGGCCACGCCGCCGGCGGTTCGGCGACCAGATCCGGCACCAGGACCGGCCCGCCGTTGACGTACGCCTCGAAGCACGGCCCTTCCCCCAAGGAGAACTGCAGCTCCGCCAGCGCCGTGCTCACCGGGTCACTCGCGTAGACGATCTCGCGGTGCCCGGCTTCGACCATCACCGACACCGCCGCACCGTCCACCGGCAGCAGGTGCACGCACGCCCGGCACACCCGGCCGACGACGTCGACCCCGTTGCCGCCACCACCCTCGTCCAGTGCGGCCCGCACGCTCGCGCGCAGAACCTCGATCTCAGCCACCGCGAGCCCACGAACCGCGAGCTTGGCATTCCCACATCCGGTCCCCTTCGAGTCGGTGTTCGTGATCGCCACACCAACTCGGACAGACCGGGTCCGGATCAGCGCCGCCACCGCGGCTGCGTCCACCCATCGTACCCACGCACTCATCAGGGCACCGGGGATGCGGCGATGTGCCGCCGAAACGTGGTCGGCGCGCGGTGGCGGCCGCCGTCGACTGCTGCCACGAGGCGGTCCTCTCGGTCAGTTCCGGGTGGTCAGGTACGGACTCGGATCGCCGCCGGCCGTCGGGTCGCTGTCGAGCCAGCGGAGGAACCCGCGGCGGTCCCGTCGTTCGATTTCGTCGAGGAAGTCCTGGCGGCGCTGGACGACGAGCCGGCGCGCCCGCTCGTCGGTGGCGAGGAGCAGCAGGAAGTAGCTGCGCCGCCAAGCCACGCACAACTCCTCGGTCGCCAAGTCGGCCACCCGGCGAGGGGACGCGGACCGCGGAACCGAAGCGCGGTGCGGCTCGGACGAGGCTCTGTGCGGCGCGGGCCGGTGATGGTAACCGGCCCAGACCCCGCCGACCACGAGCAGCACGAGGACGGTCGCGGTGAGGCCACCGCCCACCGTGGTCAGCAGGCCGGCGACGACCAGGCAAGCCGTCACGAACGCCGCCGCGGCGGCCGCGCCCGAGGGCAGATCCGGTCCGCTCGCCACAGCCCGCCCGCGCGGGAACCGCGGAGCGCCGAAAGCGACGAGAACACCCGCCCCGGCTCCGAGCAGGACCCAGCCGAGCAGGACGTCCCCCGGCAGCCTCAGGGCACCGATCGTGGCCAGGACGCAGACCGGAACGGCCAGACCGAACACCGCCACGCGTCCCACTGTCGTGCGCCTCACCGTCCGGGCCCGGCGCCGACCGGGTGGCCGGCGCCGGGGACAACCAGGAACGCCGGGGTCCGGGGCGTCTTCACAGTGTAGACCTCGGGGTTCGAGGACGCGGGTCGCACTGTCCAGCCGCGCCCGCAGCCGTCCTCGGTCCGCGGTGGGCGGGTTGGTAGCCGGGGTTGAGCCTGCGGTCGAGGCGGCCGGGTTTGGGCCAGTGGACGTCGGTGGCCCAGCCGAGCTTCTCGAACAGCCGGATCAGCCGGGCGGACATGTCGAGCTGGCCGCGGCGGACGCCGTGGCGGGCGCCGGTGGGATCGGCGTGGTGGGAGTTGTGCCAGGACTCGCCCATCGAGGCGATGGCCAACGGCCAGAAGTTCGCGGACTTGTCCCGAGCGGCATAAGGCCGGTCACCGATCAGGTGACACAGCGAGTTCACCGACCAGGTGACGTGGTGCAACACCGCCACCCGCACCAGGCTCGCCCAGAAGAACGCGGTCAGCGCACCCCACCAGGACATCGTCACCAGCCCGCCGATCAGCGCCGGAGCGAGCAGGGTCACCACCGTGAGCGCGGGGAACCAGCGGTCGATCCGGACGATGTCCCGGTCGCCGAGCAGATCGGGCGCGAACCGCTGCGCGTTGGTCTTCTCCCGCTCGAACAACCAGCCCATGTGCGCGTGCCAGAAACCCTTCGCGAGCGCGGCCGCAGTGGTGCCGTAGCGCCAGGGCGAGTGCGGGTCGCCGTCGCGGTCGGCGTAGGCGTGGTGCCGGCGGTGGTCGGCGACCCAGCCGATGACCGGGCCCTGCATGGCCATGCTTCCGGTGACGGCGAGCGCGAGCCGCAGGCCGCGGTTCGCCTTGAACGCGCCGTGGGTGAAATACCGGTGGAACCCGATCGTCACCCCGAGCCCGGTCAGGAAGTAGAACCCGACCGTCAGGGCGACGTCGGTCCAGCCGAGGCCCCACCCCCACGCGAACGGCACCGCCGCGGCCAAAGCCAGCAACGGCACCACCGCGAACAACTTGACCAGAAAGGTCTCGGTGCGGGACTTCTCCCCCGCCAGCATCGGCTCCGCCGCTTTCGGCGGCCGTTCCAGCGTACGTGTCATTTCGATCGCTCTTTCCGCTGACGTACCTGCCGCCAGGGTCCGGGGCGATCAAGTGGGGAGTAGCCCGCCGACGGCGGCCTAAACCCCGGGACACGAGTGCCAGAACTGTCCTCCACCCGCATAGCGACAACGAACGTACTGCCGCGATGGTTCCAGCGTCATCGCGCACCAACGCGGCGGCGACCTCGTGCCCGCCCCGCGCGCGGTCGCGCAGTTCGTCACCGACACCGCCGCCGGGCGCCCCCCGGCCAGGAGCGTCTTCGCCCGGCGGCCACCACGACCCGCCGGGTGCCGGCCGAGCGGCTGAGTCCTTACGTCCATCACCCACGCTGACGGCCACCGCCGGGTACGTCGGCCCGGACCGAACCGGCGCCGGAGCCCGCACCGGGGTACGGTCGAAGGCACAGCGACGACTGCCCGGACCCTGCTCTCGCGACGACCCGGCAGCGTGGCCGGATCGGCCACCCATCGCCAGGAGCAGCCTCGTCATGACCCCCGCGAAATCCCTGATCGACACCCACCCGTTCACCGACCGTGGCCGCTCCGCGGCACGCGAGCGCTGACCCGGTGCGGGTATCCGAGTCTTCTCCGGTGCCGTACGGGCTCCGCGTTGCGGCGGCCGTTTCCTGGCGCCTGCTGGTCGTGGCGGCAGCGCTGGCGGTGCTGGGCTTCCTGGCCACCAAGCTCGCGTCGGTGCTCGTCCCGGTCGCGGTGGCGCTGTTGCTCGCCGGTCTGTTCTCCCCGGCTGTTTCCTGGCTGGCGGGCAAGAAGGTCCCTCGCGGACTGGCGACCGCGATCGTGCTGGTCATCGGGATCGCACTGGCCGGCGCCGTGGTGACGTTCGTGGTCATCACCGTCACCGTGGGCATGCCCGGGCTGATCGACCAGGTCACCGCGAGCCTGACCGACCTGCACACCTGGCTGCGCACCGGCCCCCTGCACCTGAGCCAGGGCCAGCTCGACGAGATGGTCGGCAACCTGACCGCCATGCTCGGCCGGAACAAGTCGGCGATCGCCTCGGGTGCCCTCACCACCGCCGTCACCGTTGGCGAACTGCTCGCCGAAGCCCTGCTCGTGGTGTTCTGCCTGATCTTCTTCCTCGCCCAGGGAAACCCGATCTGGGCGTTCGTCCTGCGAGCCGTGCCGGCCCGCCTGCGCGAACGCGTCGACGTCGCCGGGCGCAGCGGGTTCACCACCTTGGCGCACTACATCCGCGGCACGGCGGCCGTCGCATTCGTCGACGCCGCCGGCATCGGCCTCGGCCTGGTGATCATCGGGGTCCCGCTGGCGGCGCCGCTGAGCACGCTCGTCTTCCTCGGCGCGTTCGTGCCCGTCATCGGGTCGGTGATCGCCGGCGCGATCGCCGTCCTCGTGGCCTTGGTGGCCAACGGCGTGTGGGCGGCCGTCATCGTGCTCGCCGTCGTGGTCGGCGTGATGCAGGTCGAAAGCCATGTCCTGCAACCACTTCTGCTCGGGCGGGCGGTCCGGCTGCACCCCCTGGCCGTCGTCCTCGCCCTCGCCATCGGGCTCGTCGCCGCCGGCATCGTGGGTGCCTTGCTCGCGGTTCCGCTGCTCGCCGTCTTCAGCTCGGGCGTGCGGAGCCTGGGAGCACAGCGGGGGAACCCCTCGCCCGGGCGCTCAGCACCTCGGGCTTCCCCTCTCGAGCTGGAAGACCGCGCCCCGGACCCCGGCGAACCGTGACGGTGCACCGCGAGCGAAGCCGCGGCGCAGTGCACCGGAACCGGCTCGGGGTATAGTCGCCGTTGATCGCCGCGTTCGCCCCAGTCCCCGGTGACGTCGCCATCAGCTTCACGCTGATCGTCGTTTCCGGCCGGCCCGGCCGGCCACCCGAGAGGACCACGCGGTGCGAATCGGAATCCTCGACATCCTCGGACCGCCGGCCCGGCGCCCGGTGGACCTCGGCTACCAGCTGTTGATCACCAAGCAGTACGCAAGCATCACCCCGCAGGCCATTTCGGTGTGGTGCCGCCGGAACGGGCACGAGACCTTCTACGCCACCTACTACGGCCTCGGCCGGCCGCACCGCTTGCTGCCCGCCGACCTGGACGTGGTGTTCATCTCCTGCTACACGCAGGTCAGCCACCTCGCCTACGCACTGGCCAAGCTCTACCGCCGGGCCGGAGTCCGCACGGTGATCGGCGGCCCGCACGCCAAGGCGTTCCCGGTGGACTGCCTGCGTTTCTTCGACCTGGTCGTCCGCGAATGCGATCCGGAGCTGGTCGCCGACATCCTGTCGGGGCAGTTCGACCCGGGAGTCGTGATCTCGGCCGCCCGGCCGTTCGACGACGTGCCGACGGTCGAGGAGCGGATGCCCGAAATCCGCGCGTCGGCCTTCTTCTGGGGACGCAAGCCGCTGCTGCTGTCGGCGGTGCCCATGCTCGCGAGCATGGGCTGCCCGTACCGGTGCGACTTCTGCATCGACTGGAGCAGCACCTACCGCCCGCTCCCGGCCGACCGGCTCCAAGCCGACCTGCGCTACCTCGCCCGGCACCTGCCCGGCAGGCTCATCGTGTTCCACGACCCCAACTTCGCGGTGAAGTTCGACGACGTCTTCGAGACGCTGGAGGCCCAGCCACCCGGGCAACGACCGCCGTACATCATCGAAAGCTCGCTCACCGTGCTGCGCGGTGACCGGCCGCGGCGGCTGAAGGAAACGAACTGCGCCATGGTCGCGCCGGGCGTCGAGTCGTGGACCGGCTACTCGAACAAAGCCGGTGTCGGCCGGACCGGCGGCACCGCGAAGGTCGAGCGCGTCGCCGCGCACTTCGCCCAGCTGGCCGAAAACGTGCCCTACCTGCAGGCGAACTTCATGTTCGGACTCGACTCCGACGAGGGCGACGAACCGGTCGAGCTGACCAAGCGGTTCATGGACCTGGCCCCGTTCGCCTTTCCGACGATCAACATCCCGGTGCCCTTCGGCGGCACCCCGCTGCACGAAGAACTCACCGCGGCCGGACGGATCCTCGCCGCCATGCCGTTCAGCTTCTACTACGCGCCCTACCTGGTGACGACCATCAAGAACTACGATCCGATCACCTATTACGAAAAGCTCGTCGAGCTCTACTCGCACGCCGCAGCACCGGCAATGCTGGACCGGCGGTTGCGGACCACCTCGCACCGCGTCATCAAATACGTCCACCGGGCCCGCACCGCAAGTTTCCGCTCCGACATCACGAGCTTCCGCCGCATCCTGGAAATGCTGCGCTCGGACCCGGCGTTCCTGGCTTTCCACGAAGGCCGGACCACCACACTGCCGGCGTTCTACCGCCGGACCAGCGAACGCATGCTGGGCCGCTACGCCGAACTGCTCTCCCCGGCCGACCGGACGCCGGACCTGTCGCCGGCCGATCCCCCGCGTCACCACCTCACCATCGAGAAGCGGTAGCCACGGGAACGGCGTGCCGATCCCGCGATGACGGCGCAGTCCTTTGTGGATCGTCAAGGCGGCCCCGGTTCGCGGCGGAACGACCTGACGCGTTCGAGCAGCTGCCGGGCGTCCGGTTCCGGTAGCCGGTCGCGAACGACGGTTTCGAGGGAAGCCAGCCGGTCCTTCGGCCGGGCGGAGCGAAGGGACCGAGCCGTGCGGATGGCCTCGGCGACGACCCTGTCGGCCTCGTCCAGGTCGTTCTGCATTGCGTGCCCGAGCGCCAGCAGGATCTGCGTCAAAGCCCGGCTCCTGGCCATCTCGGGTCCGTAGCCGGCAACGGCCCCGGCCAGGAAGGAAATCGCCGCACGGGCGTGGGATGCGTCCACCGAACGAGCCAGTTCGACGTGCACGGTGCCGCACATGGCGGCCAGATCGTTCGCGTCGAAGAACGCCGCCCACGGGGGCGATGGGCCGGTCACTGCGGCGAAGTCGTCCTCCGCCCGGCCGAGCTCTGTCAAGGCCGGGGCTGCCTGGCCCCGCATCGCGTGCGCCCACGCCTGGTTGGCGTGGAGAATGGCTTGCGCGTGCCGCGAGCCGGCCCGCCGGGCGACGGCCTGGCCACGGCCGAACTCGGCGAACGCACGGGCGGTGTCCAGGTGGTGCAGGTTCAGCCGGCCGGTCCGGTAGCAGATGTTGGCCACGAGATCGCCGTCGTCCGCTGCCGCCGCCAGCTCACCGGCGACCGCGAAGTGCCGGCGGGCCTGCGCGACCCGTCCGGTGTCGAACTCCGTCCAGGCCAGCAGGTTGTACAAGTCCCCCAGGTCCCGGCCCAGTCGCCGGACCAGCCGAGCCGGCACCGTTCCGTTGCGCAGCAGGACGGTCCACGAACCGATGGCCCGCAACGCCCGCCGGCACGATTCACCGCCGAGACGGTAGTCGAGCGAGCGAAACGCGCTCACCGCCGCCTCCAACCCCTCGACGTCGGCGAGTTCCACCCGCACCGGAAGCCGTTCACCGTCCGCGATGGTCACCATCGGAGCACTCCCGGTTGGCGGCGAGTTGTCCTGAACCACCGGGGGCCGGAGTGGCGGGGAAACCGGTTCCACCGGCATTCCCGGAATCCGACGTTAGGCTTTTCGCGCATCCGGGCACACCGCCGAGTGGGGCATCCCGTTGGCGGCAGCCGGATCGCACGTGAACCGGCAAGTGCAGCAGAGCTTGCGTATCCGCTGTCCTGGCGGGGAATTCCGACGCGGTCGCGAATGTCCAGAGTAGATCGACGGTCGAGGCCGCACCGGATTTCACCCCGGGGGCGGCGGCGTGCCGGGGAGCCCGTCGGCGGGTTCGAGTCCGAGCACTGCAAGCAGCAGCGCACAGTCCTCGGCGTCGTTCGCCGCCGAGGCCACCAGCCGGGCACCGCGGAAGCGCTGATCACGGGTGAGCGCGACCGGGTCCGAGCTGGGCTCTTCGGACTGCCGTACGCGCCTCACCGCCGCACCGGCTCGGACCGGGCGACGGAACTTCGGCACCTCTGAGCGGTCATCGGCTCTCCACCGGCGTCCGCCGCATCCGGTGTCGGCGCCTGCCGGATCCACCAGCATAGCGCGGCAACCTCGCCTGCGGGCGGCGAACGCCGTGCCGGACGTCACCCGGGACCACCCGTACTTCGCGGACCGGCAGACCTGGGCTGAGCCCTCCACCGGCCCCGGAGCGGCCGACGCCGACTACATCCACAAAGTCGTTGCGGTGCAACGCTTACCCGAAGCCATTGGCCGCATACCGTTGTTCGCCGGGTGGTTCCCGCCCGCATGGCTGGGCGGGGTGGCGGCGCCGGCGTTGTCGAAGATCCTCGACAACATGGAGATCGGCCAGGTCGTCCGGAAGGCCTCCCGCCTGGCTCTGCCACCGGTGGCGCTGAGCCGCCTTGCCGCCGGCGGCGCCCGTCGTCCACGAGGCCGCGGCACACCACCGACAACCGGGTCACCCGGCTGGCAGTGACGGCGCCGCCCGGTCCTGCGTAGGCTGGGTGGCCGCCCCGGACCCCGGCGAGACTCGTCCCGAACGCCGAACGAACCGGGAGTGCGCAGTGGGATCACCGATGGACGACCTCGACGACGAGTACCCGGTGGGCTGGGTGCTCACCTACCGGCGACGCCGCACGCCCGGCCCGCCGGTCGGCAGTTGCGCGACCGGCGTGGTGCTCGGTTCGCCGGTGCGCGATCCGCGCACCGGGACCGGCCGGATCCCGCTCGCACCGCCCGGCAGCACCGGTGCCCCGGCGGTCTGGGTGGCGGAAGAGGACATCATCGGCATCACCCCGAGGTGAGCCACTCCGCTCGCGGGGCGGGACTTCGTGCACCCCGGCCCGGACGACCAGCCGGAGGCCGAGGCCCGGTTCGGTGCGGCTGAGCCGCTCGTGCAGCACTCCCCACCCATCCGGCGATCGACGTCGGACCGGGGATCTGGTGCGTCAGCTCCGGTCCGGGGAGACGGCGAGCGTCGCCCAGACGACCTTGCCGCCCGACCACCGGCGGCTGCTCCCCCAGGTCGCCGCGGTGCCCGCGACGATGCTCAGTCCGATTCCGGGGGCACGCAGATGCGGTCGTTCGAGGAGGACGGCAGGGCGAGCATTCTCGTCGGCCACGGCGATGGTGAACAGGTCCTGGCGGAGGTCGAGGTGCAGCTCGGGAGACGAGGTGGTGTGCTGGAGCGCGTTGCCGAGGAGTTCGTTCACGATCAGGACGGCGTCGGCGAACAGCTCGGGCACTCCCCAGTCCGTCGTCCGGTCGCGAAGGAACGCGCCGGCCAGCTTGGTCGCGTCCTCGGTTCGCGGGAATTTCCGGTGCGCCCTTCGGCGGGCGAGGACTTCTTGCCGGCGTTCCGCGGCCTCGACGTCGTCGTGGACCGCGACTGACCGATCGAAGCCTCGGCGGCGGAAAGCCTGCAAGTGGATTTCCTGCCGGGTGATCAGGGTCAGCGGAATGCCCGGCCAGTGGGCGATCCGGCGGGCAACCCGGGGAAACACGGCGACGGGGGACAGCTCCCCGATGATCAGCCCGTCGATGTCCGCGATCAGCGCGGGCGGTCCGTCGGCGGCCACTTTCAGCAGGCCGTCACGCAGGAAGGCGTATCCGGACAGGTCGAGCTCGCCGGTAACGGTCACCAAGGCACTGGCGGACCGGGGCGCGAAAACCAGGGTGACACCGCGGGCTAGCACGGCGGGGATTCGGCCTTCGGCGGCGCCGCGACGTCACTCGCCGGCATTGCGGTACCGGGATCGGCGCGGCAGCAGCACGGCCCAGACCACCTTGCCCCCGGCCCACGACCGCCGGCACCCCCAGGCACGCGTGCTCTGGGCCACCAGCCGGAGCCCGAGACCGTGCTCAGTGGGGGGCTCGAGCAGCACGGCCTCGTGCGAGTCATCGTCGGCCACCGCGATGATGAAGGTGCCCGGGCGCAGCTCCAGCCGCAGCCGAGGGCGCGATGTGGTGTGCCGGATGGTGTTCTCCACCAGCTCGGTCACCACCAAACAGGCGTCTTCGGCAAGGTCCTGCACGTTCCACTGCTCGCAGACCCGGCCGACGAACGCCCGGGCGACCGACGATGCGTCGGGCGACGCGGCCAGTAGTTGCAGAGCCCGTCGGCGGGGTGGGCGGTCGCGTGTCCGTTCGGCCGCGGGAACGTCGGTGTGGCTCGGCACGAACCGGTCCGTGGCCTGCCTCGCCAGCCAGGCCACGTGGTCCGGGTGGTCGGTCACCACCGCGAACGGTATTCGCGGCCAGTCGTCGATCCTCGCCGCGATCGCGGTGAAGACGGCCATCAGGGTCGTGTCGTCGATCCGCAGGTCGCGGATGTCGGCGATGACGCTCACCGGAGCGTCGGTGGCCACCTTGAGCACCCCGTCGCGCAACTCCGCGCAGTTGTCCGAGGTCAAAGTGCCGGTCAAGGTCGCCACCGTCGATTCCGCCCGGTGGTCGGGCACCAGGTGCAGGCCGTTTTCGCTGTTCATCTGCCTGCCTCGCGCTGAAGGGATGGCAAGGTACCGGACCCCGGGTTCGCCGCTCGCGGCAGCACGGGCGGCTTCGAATCCTGACGCGGCGACGACAAAGCGCGCCGGCACACCATTGTTCGCGGAACGTGCCACCGCACGGGCTCCGAGCCGCCGATCTCCGCGGGCGCTACCGCCGCGCGCCTCATCTGCCGGGTGGCGGACGTTCGGCCGCCGGCCCCGGAAGTGTCGAGGTGCTCATGAGTCCTCCGCCGATGCCTGACCATTGTTGGCCGTACCGCCGGGGTCCGGAGCGGGACGCGTGTGCCGACGGCCGACCAGGGGTCAGCGCCGCCGATTCAACCCAGTGTAGCCCTGGAGCCGGCACCCCGGCCACCAGCCAGCCGATCACCACCAGCGCCGGAACCAGCCACCGGCGGGCCCGGGTGCCGCTGCCCGGATCGACCCCGGATCGGACCGCCATCGACACAACCACCTCCGGTGTTTCCCCTGCGGAACACCTAGGTGGTGGCCGGTGGCGCCGGACAAGGGCGGACACCGGGAAAGCGCCGGAATTGAGTGTCCACAACAGACTTTCTGTCACCGGGGAACAGCCGCCCGGCGGTTGCCCCGGAGGTCCCTTGCCCGGCCGGGACACCGGTGCAACGCTCACCTCCGCCCGGCGGCCCGACTCTGCCGGGCCTTCCCCTCGCCATCGAGGTTCTCCTTTCCGAGCAAAGGTGCTGATTGCCCATGAGCTCTGTCTTCGGCAGCGCAGCCCGGCTGCTCACCGTCTGCACCACGGTCGTTCTCGCCGGAATCGGCATCGTCATCGCCGCACCGGCCGCCTCCGCCGCCCATCCGGTCGGACGGCCGGAGCGTCACGGGCACGTACGAGAGCCGCACCAAGGACTACTGCGCCGACGGCGACACGATCTGCCAGTTCCTCGGCACGAATCCCCCGGCCCACTTCAGCTACGGCAGCAACGCCGCCGACGCGGCCGAATTCGTGGCCGGCAAGGTCTGACCGCCGGTCCCTCGTGGACTCACGCCCACGTCCGCCGCCCCGGGCCCGACCGGTGGGCGCGCGGGCGCGGGCGGACTCCCGCCGGTCAGCGGTGAACAGCCGCGCGCGTGGTCGGTTCGCTCGATCTACCTCAGCGTCCGCGAAAATACGAGCCGATGCAGTCGTGCGGAGGCCTGGCAGTCAACGCTTCTTCCGTGCTGAGTGTCAGCGCTAATGAAATTTACCTGGCGTCGAACCATCGTCGAACAGATCGAAAGGGACGACGTAACCGCAGATAGAGGCAGTGCTGAAGCCCTAAACGAGGGCTCGGTCCCGAACGATGGTTCACCCGGATTGCCGCATACTCCCTTGCGGAGACGCTCTTGTGAGCGTGAACATCGAGTGCCACACTGTCTCCGCCGAAGCCTGGGCCGCTGACGGAAGCCGCCGCGTCACAGCCCGCCGGGGATTTGTCGAACCCGGAATTCCGGAGCGTCGGGCAGCGCTGTGCCCGGCCGTGCGGCAGCACGGATGGCAGCCGGAAAGCCGTACGCACAAAGGAGTGAGATCAGGGTGACAGCAACACGACTTCCCCGTCCTCGCAGGGCGGCAACGCTGTTGGCGGCAGGCGTGCTGCTGTCCGCGATGGCGACGGTACTGCACACGTCGTCCGCGCAGGCGTTGGACAACGGCGTGGCACGCACGCCGCCGATGGGCTGGAACTCGTGGAACACGTTCGGCTGCAACATCAGCGAAGCGTTGATCAGGCAGATGACCGATGCGATGGTCAACTCCGGCATGCGTGACGCGGGCTACCAGTACGTCGTGGTGGACGACTGCTGGATGAACCCGAACCGGGACTCGGCGGGCAACCTCCAAGGCGACCCGAGCCGGTTCCCCAGCGGCATGAAGGCGCTCGGCGACTACATCCACGGCAAGGGCCTCAAGTTCGGGATCTACCAGGCACCGTTGGCCGAGACGTGCGCCCAGTACTTCAACTCCTACCCCGGTTCGACCGGGGCGCTGGGCCACGAGGAGCAGGACGCCCGCCAGTTCGCGGCCTGGGGCGTGGACTACCTCAAGTACGACTGGTGCTCGCCCAGCGGCACGATCGACGACCAGGTGCGCACGTTCGCCAAGATGCGCGACGCGCTGCGCGCCGCCGGCCGCCCGATCGTCTACAGCATCAACTCCAACAGCGTCCACGACAAGACCGGGCCCCGGCGCAACTGGGGAGACGTGGCGAACATGTGGCGCACCACCGAGGACATCACCAACAAGTGGGACACCGGGCAGGCCAACGGCTACCCGATGGGCATCCAGAACATCGTCAACGTCACCGTGCCCCTGGCGTCCTACGCCAAGCCCGGCGGGTTCAACGACCCGGACATGATGGAAGTCGGGCGCGGCGGCATGAACGACACCGAGATGCGCAGCCACTTCGCCCTGTGGGCCGTCATGGCCTCGCCCCTCATCGCGGGCAACGACCCGCGCAACATGGACGCCGCCACGTCGACCATCCTGAAGAACGCGAACCTCATCGCCATCAACCAGGACAGCCTCGGCCTGCAGGCCAGGCAGGTCTCCAACGACGGCACCCGGCGCGTCCTGGCCAAGCCGCTGGCCGACGGCAACGTCGCGGTCGCCCTGTTCAACCAGGGCGGCGGCACGACCACCGTCTCGACCACGGCGAGCGCGATCGGCCTGTCGGGCAGCTCGTTCACGCTGCGCGACGCCTGGACCAACGGCACGACCACCACGTCCGGCGCCATCTCGGCCAGCGTCCCGGCGCACGGCACCGCGGTGTACGTCGTCAGCGGTGGCGGGGGCCCCGCGCCCACGTCGTTCTCCTTGGTGAGCCAGAGTTCCGGCCGCTGCCTGGACATCCCCGGCAGCACGCCGACCAACGGCGCGCTGGCCCAGATCTGGGACTGCACCAGCCAGGCCAACCAGCGCTTCACCACGACCGCGGCCGGTGAGCTGCGCCCCTACGACGGCGCGAAGTGCCTGGACGTCTCCAACCAGGGCACGGCCAACGGCACCGCCGTGACGTTGTGGGACTGCAACAGCCAGGGCAACCAGCAGTTCCGCCTCAACTCCGACGGCAGCGTGACGGCGGTGGCGTCGGGCAAGTGCCTGGACGTCAACGGCGGCGCCACCGCCAACGGGACGAAGGTCATCATCTGGGACTGCCACGGCGGCACCAACCAGAGGTGGACCCGCACCTGATCCCCGGGCGGCGACCGCGAACTCAGCGGTCGCCGCCGACCGGACCGCCGTTTCCTACGTCGCCGCCAACGCCAACCGCACACTGCCGGCCGGAATCGGAGTGATTCGACTGCGGTTTCGTCGCGCCGCAGCAGGACGATGGCGTCGAGCCGGGTCACCGCGGCGATGTGCGAGCTGTGTGTGGTCACCACCAGCCCGGTCTCACTCCGGAGCAAGTAGCCGAACAGCCGGCGTTGCAGGACTGGGTGCACGTGGGCTTCCGGCTCCTCGACGGCCAGCACCGTGGCGACGACCGCGTCGGTGGCACGCCGGGACTGCAGCCGTTCCAGCAGCAGGCCGAGGTAGGTCACGTTGGCGTTGCCGGTGGAGGTGTCGGCGACGCTGCGTGAGCGGTTGGGATCGACGTAGAGCCGGATCGACCGCAGCAGGCGGGCTGGCGCGCTGGAAGCCAAGCCGAGGGTCGGGATCACGTCGAGCTGCGGTCGTCGCCGCCGATCCTGCCCGAAACGGTGATCTACGACGTGGAGCTCTCCCGCGGGCTGCCCGTGCCGATCGCGGTCACCAGCGCGGTCAACGCGCTCGCCCACGCGGTGGAGGCGCTGTATTCGGCCCAGGCCAACCCGATCGTCGACGGCTGGGCCTTCGCCGCGATCTCCGGCATCGGGACCGGACTGCGCCGCCTCCCCGATGAGCCGACCGACCTCGAGGTGCGGTCGGATCTGCTCCGGGGAGCGTGGCTGGCCGGGATGTGCCTGGCCTCGGTGGGCATGGGCCTGCACCACAAGCTCTGCCACGTGCTGGGCGGCAGCTTCGGGCTGCCGCACGCGAGCACGCACCCCGTGGTTCTCCCGCACGTGATGAGCTACAACGCACCGGCCGTGCCGGAAGCGATGGAGCGGATCGGCCGGGCCCTGGACGCGCCCCACGCGCCTTCCGGCGTGTTCGACCTGATCGAGCGCGTGGACGGTCCGACGAGCCTGCGCGCGCTCGGCCTCGGCCTCGGCGATCTCGGTGAGGTGGCGGACCAGGTGACCGCCGCGCCGTACCCGAACCCGCAGCCGCTGACCCGGGAGGGAATCCTGGAACTGCTCACCGGAGCCTGGCACGGCGTTCGGCCGTGACGTGGAGGTGCCCGTGCCCACACTGGCCGAAATCCGGTCGATCACCCCGGGAGGAGTGCTCGCGGTCGCGCTCACGACGGTCGTGATGTACGGGGTTTTCCTCGTGCTGGCGCGGGTCATGGGCCGGCGCAGCCTGACGGCGATGTCGGTCTACGACGCCGCCGCCGTCATGGCGTTCGGCGCGGTGCTCGGCCGGACGGCCCTCCTGAGCGTCCCGACGCCGGCCGGCGGTGTGGTCGCGATGGTGACTTTGTTCGTGCTGCAGCGGTTGTTCGCACTCGCGCGGAAGAGCCGCTGGTTCGGCCGGGCGCTGCGGCTGGAGCCGATTCTGCTCATGGAGGGTCCGCAGGTCCGCCACGCCGGCCTGTTGCACGCCCGGATCACCCCGGACGAACTGCGCCAGCACCTCCGGCTGGCCGGCATCACCCGCCTCGACGACGTCGCCTGGGTCGTCCTCGAGGCCGACGGCCGGGTGAGCGTGGCCCGGCGGGATGCCGCACCGGACCCCTTCCTGGTCGAAGACCTCGCCGGCTACGGCGGGCGAAAGCCTTTCGGACAGCCCGGATCCCCGGGCTGTCCGGAAGCCGGGGACGTCAGCCGGCGACGTGGTACCGGCTGGTGATGGCCACGCGGTTGAACGCGTTGATCACCGTGGTGAGCCACGCGACCGCCGAAATCTGGTCCGCGGTCAGCACGGACGCGGCGTCGGCGTAGTCCTCGTCGCCGACGTGCCCGTCCGACACGTTGGTGATGGCCTCGGTCAAACGCAAGGCGGCCCGTTCGGTGTCGGAGAAGTAGCCCGTCTCCTCCCACGCGGGCAGCACGGCGATCCGGTCGGGGTTTTCTCCCTTCTTGAGGGCGTCACCGGTGTGCATGCGCAGGCAGAACGCGCAGCCGTTGATCTGGGAGGCGCGGATCCGCACCAGCTCGGTCAGGAGGGGGTCGAGACCCGCCGTGGTGGCGGCCTTCTCCGCTTCGGAGGAAAGGCCGATGAGTGCCTTGTAAGCAGCCGGGTGCTGTTTGTTCATGCTGACTCGTCGGGTGTTCGTCATCACATTCTCCGCTTTCTTGGATATCGCTGGTGGGCGTCGTCGACTTTGAGCTCGGCTCCGTTGTCGGCGACGAAGACGACCAGCAGCCTGGCCTGTTCCGTTGCGCTCGGGTTTTCCGTGAGGACGTGGTGGGCACCCGGCTGCTCGGTCCAGTTCTCCCCGGGGCGGAAAGTGCCGGCGGGTTTGTCGTCGACTTGGCTGCGCACAGTTCCTTCGAGGACGTAGGCGTAGACGAAAGCGCCGCCGTGCCGGTGCGGTGCCGCGTGCGCGCCGGGAGGGAAGGTGACGATCGCCGAGGTGAAGGTTTTTCCCTGCACGCCGGGAAGAGCCTGCTGGAGCAAGGGTTTCAGGGTCTCCGCGGGCGGCTGCGCCACCGGCGCGGTTGTCGGGGTCGTTGCCGAAGCGGGGTGGTCCGCGGCCGCGCAGGCCGTGACCGCGGTCACCGCGGCGACGGCCAGGACACCGCCGGCGATCCGCAATCCGGCCCTGGTGTATTTCATGACTTTCCTCACCGGGAGGGGAAATGCGCGAACGGGCCTGCTCGCGAGCGTTCCCTCGGCTCCCTTTTTCGTTCTCGTCAGGGAGACGAGGTAGCTCCTCCGGGTGTGACAGTCAGAGGTGAGAAAGTTTGTCCGGGTTGATGACCCGGCGGTACGCGGTGATCCGGCCGTCGGTGATCTGCACCGTGTCGACGGAGTAGATGCGACCGTGCCGGTAGCACACGAGGGAAAGCTCGCCACCCACTTCGAGGAGGTCGATGCGGTCCACCTGCCACTGGCGGCCCACTCGCACCATCACCTCGGCGATGCGCTCGCCGCCGTGGATGAGCTTGCGGGCCGCCGAGACCTTGCCGCCGCCGTCGGTGACGTAGACCGCGTCCGGGTCCAGGAGCCTGACCAGGCCGGCCAGGTCACCGGATTGGTAGGCGGCGCGGAAGGTCGCCAGCACCCGTTCGCGCTCCGCCTTCGGTGCCCGCGGAGCGGACTGCTTCGCCTTGGCCACCCGCCGCCGCGCCCGCGAGGCCAGCTGCCGGGCAGCGGGCACGGAGACGTCCAGCACTTCCGCGATCCGGCCGAAGTCCAACTCGAAGACGTCGTGCAGGACGAAGGCCACCCGCTCTGGCGGGGTCAGCTCCTCCATGACCAGCAGCATCGCGGCGCTGACGGACTCGTCGACGAGCACCGGCTCCGACGCGTCCGGTCCGGTCAGCAGCGGTTCCGGCAGCCAAGGCCCGACATAGGCCTCCCGGCGCACGCGAGCGCTCTTGAGGATGTCGTAGGACCGGCGCGCGGCCACCGTGACCAGCCAGGCCCGCAGGTCGTCCACTTCGCGGAGATCGGAACCGGCCGCCCGCAGCCACACGTCCTGGGCCACGTCCTCGGCGTCGGCCACGCTTCCCAGCAGCCGGTACGCCACACCGAAGACCGCGGGCCGATGCGTCTCCCACTCGGCACCGAGCCGGTCCCCCTGCCCGGCCTCCCGCGGCGCACGCTCGTCGTCCACGTGACCGCGACCTCCTCCGGCTTGCCGGCTCGTCGTACCTTTCCCCGATCGGATGCTTACCGGAAGATCCTTGGCGAAGCGAATCGGGGATACTCGAATCCCTTCCGGAGGGTCAGCTCGGCCACGGCGAGCCGGTGATGCGCTCGACCGTCGTCGTGCGCCGGAAGCCGGGAACGAAGTGTTCGAGGTAGTCGGAGTTCACGGTGCCGTTCGTGGTGTCGGGGCGGTTCTTCAGCCCTTCGACGGTGGTCCGCAGGAACTCGTTCTTGAAGTCCCCTCGCGGGTGGGCGGCGAGGATTCCGGCCAGCCGGCCGGGGTCCAGTTCGTCCAGGCCGAAGCCGAGCACGTCGGTCAGGACGCCGTAGTAGGTGACCGCGATCTCCGGGGCCATCCGGCCGGGGACGCCCGGGGTGGTGTGCAGGGCGATCGCCGTCCAGACCGTGTCGGCGGCGGTGGCCGGGAAACCGCGGTCCAGCATGAACTTCCGCGCGTGGTCGGCGCCGTCGACTTCGAAGCGCTGCTCGGCCTCGGAGAACGGGACCCCGAGGCCGACGTCGTGGAACATGGCCGCAAGGTAGAGCAGCTCCGGATCCGGCTGCACACCGAGCCGGTCCGCGTGCAGCAGGCCGAAGAAGAACACTCGCCGCGAGTGGTGGTAGATGAGTGGGCTGGTCGTTTCCAGGATGTGCGAAGTCACCTCGGCGACCGCCTGCGTATCCGGGATTTCCAGCTCTGCGATGACCTCTGACATGCTTCCATGCTGCTCGCCGGTCGTCGTGCGGCGCCGCCCTCGTCCGGCCAGGAACCCCTCGAATCCGGACCTGCTACGAATGACCTGTGCCCGTTCACCGTGTCGCGTTCCTCGTCTATGACGGGGTCACCCTGGTGGAACTCGCGGGTCCCGCGGAGTGTTCAAGGAGGTGAACCGCTTCGGCGCCGAGTACCGGGGCGTGCTGCTGTCGCCCACCGGCGCGGACGTGACGTTGAGCCTCGGGGCCCGGCGCGCGGTCGACGCCGCCGTCACGGCCGAATCGGCTCCGGGCACGTTCCTGGTGGCCGGCTCCCCGCCGCGGGCCTGCTCGACGGCAAACGCGCGACCACGCATTGGCAGGTCGCGCACGAACTCGCCACCAGGTGCCCGACCTGCCGCGTGGAGCCGGACGCGATCTACGTCCGCGACGGCGCCACCTACACGTCGGCGGGTGTGACGGCCGGCATCGACCTGGCGCTCGCCTTGGTCGAGGAGGACCACGGGCCCAGCCTGGCACGTGACGTCGCCCGCGCCCTGGTCGTGTACATGCAGCGAGCGGGTGGCCAGTCCCAGTTCTCGGCACCTCTGCGGGGGGACACCAACCCGCTCGCCGGCGCTGCGCACGATCACCGACCTGGTGACGGCGGACCCCGGCGGGGACCAGTCGCTCGGCGGGCTCGCCAAGCACCTCAACGTCAGGACCCGGCACCTCACCCGGCTCTTCCACGACGAGCTGGCCACGACTCCGGCCCGCTACGTCGAGAACATCCGGTTCGACCTGGCGAGGGCCCTGCTCGACCAGGGGCACACCGCGACGCAGGCCGCGACGCTCGCCGGCTTCCCCGGTTACGAAAGCCTGCGGCGGGTCTTCGCCAAGAAGCTGTCGATCAGCCCGGCCGCCTATCAGCGCCGGTTCGGCACAGCCCGTCGCTGACCGGCCAGCACCACGTCGATCAGTGACCGCGCGGTGGCCCGGAGCCGTTCCGGATCCTGGTAGACGCGTTCCATCACGACGATGCCGCGGGTCATCGTGACCAGCACCCGCGCCGCGTCGGCCGCGGGGAGCGCGAGCCGGGCGTCTTCGGCTGACAGCCGATCGCGGACGAGCTGTTCCAGACCGTCGAGCAGACGGCGCAACGCGGCGTTGATCCGTTCGCCGTCGGCTTTCGAGTCGATCGCCGTCTTGGTCGTCAGGCACCCGCGAGCGGGCTCGCCGGTGGTCATGGACGCGATCGTGAAGTCGAAGAACGCCCGGAGGGCACGGTCGATGTCCGGATCGGCGAGCACGCGGGCCGCCTCGGCGAGGAAGTCGCGGGCGTAGTCCTCGAACACCTGCAGGAACAGGGTTTCCTTGTCCTGGTAGGCGTTGTAGAGCGAGCCGCGCAGGACGCCCGAGGCGTTCGCGATGTCCTGGATGGACGTAGCGCCGTATCCCTTCGCCCAGAAGATGTCCCTCGCCAGCTCAAGGGTGCGCCGCTCGTCGAACTGCCGCTTGCCCGCCACGGCGTCAGCCTACCCCATCTTTGACAGGTCGATCAAAGATGAGCTACGTTCCAAACATGACAGCTGTGTCAAAGATGAGTCCTCCCCCGCTCGACCTGCGGGAACGCCGCATCCTGATCACCGGAGCCGGCAGCGGGATCGGCCGTGCCCTGGCCCTGGAACTGGCGTCCCGGCGGGGCGCGCTGGCGCTCGCCGGACGCCGGGCCGAGCCATTGGCCGAAACGGCGGCGCTGGCCGCCGAACGCGGCGGCACCGCGCACCCGATCACCGCTGACCTCACCGCCGACGGAGAGCCGGACCGCGTGGTCGCGGAAGCGGCCGAGGCGCTCGGCGGCCTCGACGTCCTGATCAACAACGCGGGGAACGTCCGGGCGGCACCCCTCGAGGACATCGACGTGGCGGACATCCGGGCCATGGTCGCCCTCAACCTGCTGGCCCCCGTCCTCACGACCCGGGCAGCGCTACCACACCTCCGCGCCGCGGGTGCGGCGCACGGGAACGCGGCCCTGGTCGGGATTTCCTCGGCCGCGGGCCTGGTCGGCACGCCGTTCTACGCGACGTACGCCGCCACGAAGGCCGGAGTCATGCGCTTCGGCGAAGCCCTGCGGCGCGAGTTGTACGGCACCGGCATCCACGTCGCCTCGGTCTACCCCGGCCCGGTCGACACGCCCATGATGGCCACGACCCGAGCCGGCGCGGACCTGGGCTACGGCCTGCGCCCCGTCGACGAGGTGGTCGCGGAGATCGTGGCCGGACTGGAGGAGCGCCGGATCGACATCAACACCCAGCTGCCCGAACGCCGGGCGATGCAGGAGCTCAACGCCCGGGATCCGCTCGCCGTCGACGCCGCCCTCGCGCCCAAGCTCGCCGAACTGCGGGCGGCCGTCAGCACCCACCGCAGCATCTGAACCACAGATTCCTTTGCCCGTTTCGCATTTCCGCGCGGTCATGGAAGACAACCCGGTCCACTTGTCGTCGCCGTTACCGGAGGCCTCCGCGAGGACCCCGCCCGCTACTTCCGGCTACGCATCAGGCGATGGTCAACGCGACGCGCCCCTCGGCGACGATCGGCGACCAATTCCGCGACAGGTCGTATGGGTGAGGAATCCGTTACTCCCGTTGGTTGCGGCGGATCTACTTGCAGGCTGCACTCTGGCCAGCCCCATAGGCGGCCTGAGCCTTCGTGAAGCCGTCACCCGCCGACGATGACAACTGCTGCTTCAACCCCGAGCAAGAGAACGACGTGAAGCTCAAGTAGTTCTCCGCCGACTTGACCGCCTGCGCGTTCCAGTCCACCGACAGGCTGTCGACAGCCTGGGTCGCCACATCTTTCGGGAACCCGTCGCCGGCCGACGAGGACAGCTGCCGGATCAGGCCGTTGCGCGAGAACGCGGTGAAGCTCAGGTAGTTCTGGGCGGAGGTGCGGGCCTGCTCGACCTGCGGCGGAAACTTGGGTGCTTCGCTCGTGGCGGGTGCCGGCGGCTCGACCGGAGCAGTGGCCGCGGCCGAAGCGGCGGCGTCGTTCAGGTTGGGGCTGGTGGTCTGAATGTGGTCGGGCGCGGCGACCGAGCTGGTCAGGGCAGCGGCGGGCATCCCGTTGGCGGCGTCGTTGACCGCCTTGCCGAAGGCCGCGGTCCAGAGCACGCAGATGACCAGCCCGATCGCCGACAGCACGACGGCGGTGATGGCCAGCCCCTTGTTGCTCGCCTGGCCCCGGTTGGCGCGCAGCGTCCCGACGATGCCGAAGATCAGCCCGAGGATCGTCAGCGGCCACGCGACGATCCCGATGATCGGGATGAACGCGAAGATCAACCCGATCAGGCCGAGCACGAATCCGGCCGTGCCGAGGCCGTTCTTGGGCTGGTTCGCCACCGGCATCGGCACCGACGGCGGCATGGGGGCGTAAGACACGGGGCTGCCTCTTTCAGTCCAGCGGCGACGCAACGGAACGCGTCACGCTCTGTGGCGTTCGTCGACATTCACATCCCGCGCGTAACAGCGCGCGAAAGCCACTTCCGGTCACGAAAAGGACTCAGCCGACGATGTTCACGATCATTTCCGCTGGTGACGGCGGCGAGCGACTGACTCACCAACGTTACCTAGGGTAATAAATTGAAACTTCAAGTTCACCCGTTAGGAGCAAGAGAAAACGTCGGACGTCGCCCCGAGCTGGGTTTCAACATGAGCGCTCACTGTCACTGGCTGGCGGCGAGCCTGCGAGACGACGACCCACCCTCACCTCCGGAGCTGCGGAAAACGCGTGCGTCGGGAGCGCCGCGGGCTAGATGACGCGCTGACCCGCTGATCGGATGAACCACTCAGAGCGCGCCGTCATGACCCAACGGCCGCGACATCCGTCCAGTCGTGATCCCACCGCACCCGCCCCCGCGTTACGTGACCGCACCACCCGCCGGCACGGCCGACCTGCTGGCGCAGTGGGTGAAAAGCAAGAAGCCGGCAACCACTACTGCCCGCCCCGACCACGGCAACGGCTTGCGGTTCGCCTTCTACGGCCGGACCTCGACCACCCGCAATCAAGACCGCGTCTCATCACAGGGCTGGCAACGCGACATGGCCGATGAGCTGGTCGGAGGCCACGGCCATGTCGTCGCCGCCTACTTCGACGCCGGAACCTCGCGCCGCGTCCCGTGGCACCAGCGACCGCAGGCTGCCCAGCTCATGACCGAGACCTCCAGCCCGGAGTCCGATCGATGCGATCGTGGTCGGTGAATACGAACGCGCCTTATCGCGGCCCGCCACGCCGATGCACGAACAACGATGGCCGCGCCCGCAAGAATCGACCGACACCCCAATGACATCCTGGCCGCATACATGGCATCTGCTACCTGACACACAACGCTCCGTCGTGCCGATGAGCGCGCAGATTGGCAGCGGAGAAGCACGACCTGCTCGGGATCGCACCGGGTCCCGGCATCGGGATTCAGGGCGATGAGCCGCTCATCCACGGCATCGTCGAGCATCATCGAGAACACCGTCCTCGATGCCGGCCACAGTCGACGCCGTATAACAGCGCCGCAGCTGCTCCGCGGTCATACATCCTCTTCTGCCGACGAGCGGACATTGCAGATGCAATCGTCTCGGGGTGACGAGGGCCGGTCGTGCTGCGGGACGTGGCTCACGTCCCGCGTGGGTGAAGTGAGTCGTGGTGGGTGCCAGTTGGATGTCGCTGCAGCCGGTCATTTCCCTGTCGCGGAGTGGTCCGGGATGGCAAAGTCGCCTCCTGGCGACGCGATCGATCGAGGCTGATCAGACTATGGTCGCAAGATCGCTTGTCACGGCGATGTCGGTACCCGGTGTCGGAGTGTATTCGAACCATTCGGCCATGAGGTGGCCAGCCTCGCCTGTCTGCCGGACGGAGGTCGGCGAGGTCGATCCATTGTGGGCATGGTCGAGGCGCTCGAGTGTGATCGTTCTGGTCCCGACGGCGGTGATTGTCTGGGACTCCTGATCGGTTCTGAATGTGCCGCCGACAGTCGTTCCGTCGTCGTATCTGCCGATGACCGCTCGGTAGCCGACCCGGAAGCCATCGATGGACTTGACGGTGATCGTCACGGGGTTGGCACTAGGGGCCAAGTTGTCGGTGGTGATGGTCGATACACTGGCGCCGTCGTCGGGGGTGGGGCCGCCGCCGGGGTTCGCCGGCGGTATGCCGGGGTAGTTGGTTTGGTCATAGGCTTGGACTTCCCGCGCGATGGAGAGATAGGGATGGCCTGGTATCAGCGTCTCGCCGAAGCCGCCGGTTTCCACGAATGTCACCCAAGCCTCTTCCCACCCTCGGCGAACGGTGAGTACGACCCTGGCGCTGCCAGCCCGCAGGAAAGCTTCCCGTGTCG
The DNA here is from genome assembly GCF_040674975.1 of Amycolatopsis sp. NPDC049688. Taxonomy (NCBI): domain Bacteria; kingdom Bacillati; phylum Actinomycetota; class Actinomycetes; order Pseudonocardiales; family Pseudonocardiaceae; genus Amycolatopsis; species Amycolatopsis sp. NPDC049688. The sequence continues at coordinate 248,828 of NZ_JBFANY010000001.1, read as the reverse complement.
CGTCCGGGTGCCGCAAGCCCCGAATGAACGACCAACTGAATGGGATATCCCAGAAGTATGGGTAGACGAAATACAGGACGTTTTCCCACTCAATAGCCTCGTTGATAAATTTGATCATCTCTTGGTACTTGAGCATCACCCCCCAATTTTCCGGTAGCACCAAGAAGCCAGTACTCTGCGCCGTGCTGCCGTGCTCGATGTCGACTCCACCTTGGGGGCTTTTCTGATCGACGAAGGCCTGCAGGACTTCATCGGGCATGAAGGCAAATGCGGGACCCAAGATCCATTTCAGGGCCGCCTTCATGATCTCCTCGTTCTCCTCCCTGCGGAGCGTCAAGGTGTTGACGTTGCTGATCTGGGCCGTAAGTGCCTCAAGATCGGCCTGGTCCTTTTGTTGAGCGGCGAAGTATCTTGCCTGCGCAGCGCCGAAGAGCACTGCCCACGCCTGCTGCTGCCATGAGGAGACCGCTGCCGGAGTGGCTGACAACTGCAGGTCGAGTTCCAGTGCGCCGCTTGGCGACCCCTTCGTGGCGTACATCAGGAACTGCTCGCCCTGGCATCCGGCGAGGAATCCGATGCGCAGCGCCTCGCCCCGATAAGATTCAGGGGTGACCTTGACGCGGCTGACGAGAATTCCGGCGATGTGTTCGTCGCTCTGCAGGTTGAAGAAGAGGTCAGCCTGCTTTACCTTGTATCCCTCCGGAATGTGGATCTCCATGACACGAACTCGGCCGAAGAATTCGGTGTCGCCGGACTCGGTGTAGGTCGAGATGACTGAGACTTCCTTCGGATCCTCCGGTGGGTCGGCGAGGACGACCGAGTACAGCGCGGCAAAGTCGCGGTACGATTCGGGAGTGATGTCGACCGGGGCCAGTCCGAACTCGAACCTGCCCTGCGACGATCGCAGTTCCTCCGCCTGGGCGTACAGCGCTCGCATCGTCGCGGCGGGCTCGGGTACAGCGATGTCGTAGGTCAACCTGAGGCCGTAGCGGAACAGCGCGACGTGCCACTTCCGAAGGAGCGAGAAATAGTCGATCCGGATCGGGTTGTTGCCGGCGTTCTCCAGAACGCGCGTTGAGGCGTCCAGCGAACCTGTGACGGCGCTGGTCGACACGGTGACTTTGTGTTCCTGCTTAACACGCGAAGAGGCCGTACGTGTTGTAGTGACCGCGTGCCGGCGGCTCTCCGTGGCCGACTGGGATCCGGAGTCCTGGGAGCCGAAGCCTGTCGAGACGGTCGCGGTCACCGGCCCGTAGGAACCTGATAGGGACGCATTGATGTTGAACTGGTTGCTGTGCGTCGTCTGCGAAGTGGTGGCTTGAGCGAGCTCTGAGTTTTCGGTGACCCCGGTCTCGCTGTAGTTTTCAAGCGAGTCGGTGACGATCGACGTGAACTCCCGGGACGTCACCGACCATTCTTTATGAGAGACCGTCGTCCGTTCCTTCGGCGCCAGCGGAATGGTCGCGACCAACTCACCGCGTTGGATTCCGGCTGGACTCATCTCCAGGCGTTCGAGGTTCAACAGGCCGATGGGACTGACCTTGAAGGCATTCCGGAATGATTCCAGCGCCGCGGCGGCGTGGTGGTAGCGGATTTTCGGGTTCGTCGCCGGATCGGTTACGGGGGCATCCGATGAGTCTGGGTCCGCACGCCACTGATCCGCTGTGACAGGATCGAGTTCAGTGAGGTGTTGTTTCCGCTGCTCGACTACCGCTGCGCCGAGGCTCAGGAGTATCGACGTGTCCAGGCTCGCAACTTCGCGTGCCGCCGGCAGCGCTGATGGCACGGCCGGGCCCTCGAATGCTCGGATGGTCGAAAGTGCCTCGCGATCCGCGCCCACTGCCGCGGCGACGTCGTCCACCTCGCCCGGCGAAAGATTCAGCCGCTGGAGAAAGTTGTACTTTTCGATGGCGGCTCCCTGCTCCCGAAAGAGCTGTTCGGGCGAGAACTGTACGGAAACCAGCGTCGCCTTCGGTATCCGGCGACTCGCAGCCTTGGCCTTGACCAGGTCAGGGGTCTGAGGCGAGTCTGAGGCAGCGACGACGGAAGCCGTTTCCGGGGCCGAACCCTCGACTGCCTGACCGGCCGCGGCGTCAGCACCGGCCTCAACCGAGAAGGGCAGGGTGGTCCACGAATCGGTGTTTGGATCTTGTTCCACGATGCTGACCGCGGTCATCGGGTCGGGCGTCGCGGGTGCGATGAAGGAGATGGTCACCTCCGATTGCGGCGCCGTGGGTGCAGCGGTCGAGACATACAGTCGATTCTCAGCCTGGGACCGGACCACGTGGGTACCCTTGATGGCCGGTTCGTCGGGGTAGCGAGCCGGATCTTGGATATCGATTGAGTCGGGGAGCGCGAGGGCGAGTCGACCGGACGGGGCGTCGACAGCATCCCAGGAGAGCCGGTACGCCCAGACGCAGTAGTCCACTCCGTCGATCGAGCGGAAGGCGGTCTTCGGTGCCATCTTGAGTTTGAGTGATACAGACATGGCTGCTCTTCTCTTGTCGGCGACCTTGACGAACTCAATCCGGTAGCGTCCTCGCTGTTCCGGCGATGATCCATTCGATGCCGTCCATGGTCACACTCTGGCCGACTCGGGCGGTGGCGGCCTGCGCGGGTGTCAGGACCACGAACCGCGGTAGCGAGACATCCAGCGCCACCGGGGTTGCCGGATCCGCCATGCTGGCCCGCGGAGTGGCGAACACGAGAAAGCCGGCACCTCCAGAAACCGCGCCGCGAATGCTGTTACTCAGCCCATTGGTCAGTGTTCCCATGAACCCGCCGGAGACCAGGTTCGTCGCCCCGGCGACCGCCCTGGATTCGACTACAAACACGACGGCGTCACCGATTACGGCGGCCGCTCCCTCGATGCTGAGGTAGATCGCTGCGGCAATTCCCACTACCACACCGACAAACCCGTGAGCCGCCGCGGCTCCGGTCAAGATGGCGAGCGTTTCGCGGTACAGCCGTACGGTGGGGTCGCTCCGCTTGACCTGCATCGAACCAATTTTCGAGGCAACGACACGGGGCCCCGCTATCGCGTCGTACACCCCTGCCTCGAGCAGTACCGCGACCGCTCCATTCTCGAAGATCGTCGCGGCACATGTTGTCCGTATCGACTTCAACAATGGCTTCAAGTACTTGTCAAGCTCCGGTATGCATCCGCCGGGCAGCAGGACTGGAGGTTTGAACCTGCCAGGCGGCAAGTTTTCGGGCGCCTTCGAACCGGGAAGAGGTTGCAGTGTCTGACCAACCGAGAAATAGTCTTTGACGACGGCTTGCCGCAACGCCCATCTGAACGAACCTTCCAATACCGGCTGCCGCTTGCCGTTGATCCGCCAGTAGTAGAGCACAGCCCCTTCCCGGCCCTGCTTTGCGATAAGCTCTGCCTTGTTGCCGTTTCCCTCAGCCCGATAGACAACCCCTGGCACATTGTACCGATTAGATGTCGTGAACGAGGTGCCGGGGCACCATTGCGGTCCGCAGGACTGCTTAGCGAGATTCGAATACCAAGCAGCCTCCGAGACAGCCATATCCTCAAGCCTCTCGGGTTTGATCTCCCATATCTCGCCCGTAGCGACAGAAACTATGTCAGCGTAGCCAGTCTTCCCGTTACGTTTCTTGCTGGCGCCCGGAATGCTGAATTCGGCGCGCCCGTCACGTTGAGCCTGGGCCAAGAAGTCAAACTGCACCACGAGATGCTCGACCTCACCATGACGTTCAAGAAGACCGTCCAGGTCCGGCGCGCGCCACCAACTGACCTCTCCGCAGCTCATCGCGACAGGCTTCGGCGCACATGTTCGACCGATCGTATCCGATCTCGATGCTGTGCATTCATGATCCTCAACCGCTCCAGCCGTGCTGTCGTGGCTCGACCGCACGACGTCGAAGCAAGAGAGGCGCCACATGCAGCCCTTGAACGAAAATCGAATCATATCATGACAACGATCCGGGAAATAGAGTCAAGGGGAACGGTCCCGGGTTTGATCGACTCGGGGTTGGCGGTGGTAGGTGCGTTCGGTCCGGGCAATGACGACGCCGTCGAGCGTCGTCTTCAGCGGCGTGCAATCTCAAGCCGGCCACCAGAGATCGGATCGAAACAACGACCTTGAGCACGGCTTCGCTCCAACGTCCTCACATGCCGCGATGAGGACGCTGGTCAAGGTAGAGTCGAGGGCCTGGCATCACGACCGATCTGCCGCTCGGGCGACCGGTCGGTGACGACCGCAGACCGCCCTGGCCCACCGGCGTCAAGGCACCGGGACCGTCCACACCAGACTGGTGCCACCTCCGGCCGGGCGGGCGAGCCGCAATGATCCGCCCGCCTCCGCGGCGCGTTGCTCGAGGTTGCGGAGGCCGCTGCGCGCCACGGCTTCCGGGATCCCGATCCCCGTGTCCGACACCTCGACGACCAGGTCGCCGTCCAGGGACACGGTCACCGCCAGTTCGGCAGCTCTCGCGTGCCGCAGGACGTTGGTGACCGCTTCGCGGACGACCGCCTCGGCGTGCTCGGCCAGTCCGGCGGGCACCCGGTCGAACGCACCCGACAGCCGCACCGTCGTGCGGATCGCGGAGTCGGCCGTCGTGTCGGCGATCGCGTTCTGCAGGCGTGCCCGCAGGCCCCGCCCCGCTCCCCGCTGCGCGTGCAGGGCGAAGATCGCGCTGCGGATCTCCTCGATGACGTCCTGGAGCTGGTCGATGTGCTGGGTGAGCCGGCTGGTGACCGCGGGTGAATCGGACCGGCGGCGGGTGCCCTCGATCCCCAGGCCCACCGCGAACAGCCGCTGGATGACCTGGTCGTGCAGGTCGCGGGCGATCCGGTCGCGGTCCACCACGACGTCCAGCTCCCGGCGGGCGGCCTGGCTTTCGGCGTCCCGCAGCGCCAGCGCGGCCTGGTCGGCGAAGGCGGACACGAGCTGCAGCTCGTGCTCGTCGAACCGCGCCGCCCCGCGGCTGCGGATCGCCAGGAGCACCGCCGCACCGGAGGGCGAGCCGGACCGCAACCGCACCACCAGTGCCGGCCCGAGGTCCACGCCGAGGCCGCCGGCCAGGTCGAACGCCAGGCTCGGCACGCTGCGCGGCACGTGGTCGCGCAGGACCGCGCCGGAGGTCGAGCCGTCGAGCGGGATCCGGCGGCCGGTCAGCACCTCGGCGTCGGGGCCGGCGCACACCGTGACGACCAGTGGCCCACCGGGCGACTCGGGCAGCGCGATGAGCGCGTCGTCGGCGCCGGTGAGCTCGGCGGCCCGGGTCGCGATCAGGTGCAGCACCTCACGGACGTCCGTGCCGCCCAACAGCTCGGCGGAGATCTCCCCGGTGGCTTCCAGCCACCGCTGCCTGCTCCGGCTCTCCTCGTAGAGCCGCGCGTTGTCGACCGCGATCCCGGCCGCCGCCGCCAGCGCCACCGTCGCCCGTTCGTCGTCGGCGGTGAACGGCTGCTCGGCGCTGAGGTACAGCCGGCCGAGGATCTCGCCTCGCACCAGCAATGGGACGCCGAGGAACGCCCCCATCGGGGGATGCTCCGGCGGGAACTCACCGGTCTCCAGGTGGGCCAGGCGCACCGGAGCCCGGCCGGTCACCAGCGCGCCGAGCAGCCCGTGGCCGTCCGGTGGCGGGCCCAGCCGCGCCCGGGTGGCGTCGTCGACGCCGGTCACGGCGAACGCGGTCGTCCGGCCGTCCTCGTCGAGCAGGGCCAGCGCGCCGTACCGGGCGCCGACCAGGCCGGCCGCGGCGGTGACGATCCGGTGCAGCGTCGTCTCGAGCTCCAGACCGGCGGAAAAGGCGAGGACTGCCGCCGGCAGCGCGTCCATCCGGTCCCGGCCCGACGTCGTTTCCTCGGGCATGTCCCCACTGTGACACACAGCGGTCCCGGACCGGGATCGCAACCGACGACCTTCGCCCGGAGGCGGAGGCCATTCGGCACTGGGCGGAGCCCACGGCCCGGGCGGACGGTGAAAGCGCATCCAGTAATCCAGGAGTTCGGAGCCGTTCATGAAGACCGGTGTCATGCCCGTCGGCCACCTCAGCGCAAGCCAGGTGCACGCCGTCCTCCTCGCGGCCACAGCTCCCCCGCCACTACGATCCGCCCGGCCCTGGCGGTTCCAGTGCACCCCGGATTCCGTCGAGCTGTACGCGGATCCGCTCACCACGGGCACCGACAGCGAGCAACGGGAACGAATGCTGGACTGCGGCGCGGCCCTGCTCAACCTCCGGCTGGCGATCAAGGCGCAGGGCAGCCACGCCGACGTCCGGCTGTTCCCCACGGTGGGGCGGCCCGAGCTGCTCGCCATCGTGCAGCCGCACGGTTACGAGACGATCGCCCCGCACGACGGGGACCTCGTGGCGGCCATCGCCGGCCGGCAGAGCAACCGGCGTCCGTTCACCGCGGCCGTCGTCCCCGACGCGGTGCAGCGGCAGCTCCGGCGCGCGGCCGAAGTGGAACGCGCCTGGCTGGCCACCATCACCGCCGACCAGGTGCCGCAGCTGCGGGAGATCATGCGCCGCACGGAAGTCCCGCCGGCGGCACCGGGACCCGGTGGCGGGAGTGACCTCGACGTCGAACCCGGCCGGCTGGTCGTGGTCATCGGCTCGCTGCACGACACCGCCCTCGGCCGCCTCCAGGCCGGCCAGGCCATGCAGCGGGTCCTGCTGACGGCCGCCGCCGCCGGGCTCTCGGCGGCACTCTCCTCGCAGGCGATGGCGCTGCCGGCGACCCGGCGCGAACTGCGGCAGCTGCTCGGCGGCGGGCTCTGGCCCCAGATCATGCTGCGCCTCGGCCACGGCACCGCGGTGCCGTCGTCAACGCGGACCCCGCTCGAGGACGTCGTGATCAGCGACGAGCACCCGTTCACCGCTAGCCGCCCGGACGGCGCTCCGCGTCGTGGATCCCGGTGACCAGCACCGCCGCCTGGGACCGTCGTTCCAGGCCGAGCTTCGCCAGCAGGCGGGACACGTAGTTCTTGACGGTCTTCTCCGCGAGGAACATCCGCTCGGCGATCTGCCGGTTCGTCAGGCTTTCCCCGAGCAGGTCCAGCAGGACGAGCTCCTGCTCGCTCAGACCGGCCAGCGGGCCGGGTTTCCCGGTCTTCGCCCGCAGTTCGGTCACGAGCGCGGCGACCGCCCGGGCGTCCAGCAGCGTTTCGCCGGACCCCACCCGGCGGATGGCGTCGACCAGCTGCAACCCCTTCACGTCCTTGATGACATACCCCTCGGCACCGGCCAGGACCGCTTCGACCATCGAATCCTCGTCGGTGAAGGAGGTCAGCATCAAGCACCGCAGGCCGGGCAGCACTCCGCGCAGGTCGCGGCACAGCTCCACGCCGTTCCCGTCGGGCAGCCGCACGTCGAGCACCGCCACGTCCGGGCGCAGCGCGGGGATCCTGGCCATGGCCTCGGCGACCGAGGAAGCCTGTCCGACGACGGCCAGGTCGGGTTCGTCGTCGACGAGTTCGGCGACCCCGCGCCGCACGAGTTCGTGGTCGTCGACCAGGAAGACCGTGATGACGGGCAGGTCCTGCTTCGTGCGGTCATCCACGCCGCCAGCCTACGCCCGCCCGCGCCGAACGACCCCGGAAGAAAGGTCCGGCGGCACTAGGCCGCGCGGCGCGGCCGGACCACGCTCGAAGGATGACAGAGATCCAGCACAGGCCCGATCATCACCTCAAGACCGCTGTCACCGATGAACTCGCCTGGACCCCCAGCGTCAACGCCGAAGGGATCGGCGTGACCGTCTCAGGCGGGGTCGCGACGCTGTCCGGACACGTCGGCACCTACCCCGAGAAGGAAGAGGCGCTGCGCGCCGCGACGCGGGTCCAGGGCGTGACGGCGACCGCGGACAAGATCATCGTCCGGCACGGCGACGACGTTCCGGCGGACGCGGATCTCGCCCGGGACGCCATGGCGGTGTTCGACCACCACACGGTCCTCGTACCGAAGGACGCGGTGCAGGTCGACGTGCGCGACCGGGTGATCACCCTGCGCGGCTCGGTCGACTGGCACCACCAGCGCGAAGCCGCCCGCCGCGCGGTGGCCGTGCTCCCCGGCATCAGCGGCGTGCGGAACCTGATCACGCTGCGGCGTTCGCCGGGAGTCACCCCGGCCGAGACCAAGGCGCAGATCGTCGCGGCGCTCGCCCGGCACGCGCCGGGGTTCGCCCAGCACGTCGAGGTCGGCATCGACGACGGCCAGGTCACCCTGACCGGCCAGGTCCTCACCCCGGCCGAACGCCGTTCGGCCGAGCAGACCGCGTGGTTCGCCCCCGGCGTGACCGCGGTCGACAACCAGGTGAAGCTCTCGGGCTGAACCTTCTCCCGCGTGGAGTCTGGAGCACCATGAACGTTTTCGTGATCATCGTCATCGCCGCCGCGCTGCTGCTCCTGCTGGCCTCCGCGGTGCGGATCGTCAAGCAGTACGAACAGGGCGTCCTGTTCCGGCTCGGCCGGGTGATCGGCGTGCGCGAGCCGGGGTTGCGGCTGATCATCCCGGTCGTCGACATCCTGCGCCGGGTGCCGTTGCGGATCATCACGATGCCGATCCAGTCCCAGGGGATCATCACCCGCGACAACGTGAGCGTGGACGTGTCCGCGGTCGCCTACTTCCGGGTGCGGGACGCGGTGAAGTCGGTCGTCGCGATCGAAAACGTCTACGCCGCGATCGACCAGATCGCCCAGACGACGCTGCGGAAGGTCGTCGGGCAGCACACGCTGGACGAGACGCTGTCCGAGACCGACAGCATCAACGTCGACATCCGCCGGATCCTGGACGTCACCACGCTCGACTGGGGCGTGGAAGTGACTTTGGTGGAGCTGAAGGACATCCAGCTTCCCGACACGATGAAGCGGGCGATGGCCCGGCAGGCCGAAGCGGAACGCGAAAAGCGCGCCAAGATCATCAGCGCCGAAGGCGAATCCCTTGCCGCCGCCGCACTCGGCGACGCGTCGGACACGATGATGGCGCACCCGCTCGCGCTGCAGCTGCGCAACCTGCAGAGCCTGGTGGAGATCGGCGTGGACAAGAACACCACCGTCGTGTTCCCCGCCCCGCTGATGAGCACCATCGGCGAGCTGGGCTCCTTCCTGGCCCGCGAGAGCGCCGCCGCGACCCGGCCGGAACCGGCCGCCACGGCCCCGATCGTGCCGGCGAAAGCGGCCGTGAACGGAACCCGGGCCGAAGAGCGCTGACCCGCGCCCACGGACTCCGCAGTGTTCTGTGCGAAAAGGACAGAGCACTGTGGACCCGTGGTCGTCGACACCGTGAGGAGCACCATGTCCACCACCACCCCACCGGCACGAGCCCTGCTCCCGGACGGCGAAGTCGCCTGGGTGCGCGAGCTGGAAGCTCGCGACGCCGCCGCGGTCCTCGCGCTGCGGGCCCGCCTCTCCGGGCGGCACGACCGGCACCTGATGTTCTTCGGTCTCGGCGTGGCCGGGCTGGCCGAGCTTTCGGCGCAGCTGTCCCACAGCTCCGGCGTCGGGCACACGGCGATGGGGTGCTTCCTGCACTCCCGGCTGGCAGGCGTCGCCCGCTACGACATCCTCGCCGACTCGGCCGAAGCGGCGGTCGCACTGGTGGTCGACGGCCACGGCCCGACGCTCGGCGTGGCGGCCCTGCTGCTCGAACAGCTCGTCGTCTCGGCGGAACACCAAGGGGTGCGGATGTTCGTCGCCGACGTGGACGAGGGAAACGCGAAGATGCTCGGCGTTTTCGCGGCACTGGGCATCCCGTTCCGGCCCGGCCTGCCAGGCGGGAACCGCTCCCCGGAGTGACGTCCCTCAGCCGCCGGCTTCGCCGGAGGACGCCGGTGACGAGGCGTCCAGGCGGGCGTGCAGCCGGGTGCCCGGCATCGACCAGGTCCGGAACAGCACCGCTGTCGCGGCTGCGGTCACCCATCGTACTCGTAACCGTGGGCCGCGCCGGGCGGTCACGGCACCGGCGCGGCGGCGATGTGCCGGCGCAGCGCGATCAGCGCCCGGTGCTGGCTCACCCGCACCGCGCCCGGGCTGGCGACCCCGAGCACCGCGGCCGTGTCGTGGGCGGACAGGCCGAACATGACCCGCAGGACCACGACGTCGCGCTGCTGCGGCGCCAGCAGGCCGAGCAAGTGGTGCAGCCGCTGTCGCCGCTCGAGGTCTTCGACGTGGCGAAGCGGTCCCCACTGCCCGGAGGGCTCCGGAGCGAACTCCGGAACCGGGACGCTGACGTCGGCGCCGCGGCGCCGGTGCGCGTCGACGACCTTGTGCGCGGCGACGCCGTAGACGAACCGCACGAACTTGCCGGCACCGTGCCGGTAGCCCGGCAGCGCGCCCAGCACGCCCATCAGGACCTCCTGCGCGCAGTCGTCCGCGTCGCTGTCGCGGTGCCACCGGTCCCCCAGCCGGACACGGCAGTACTGCAGCACGCCCGGGTGCAGCAGACCCAGCAACGCGCCCGTCGCGGTGCGGTCGCCCGACGCCGCCGATGCCAGGAGTGCACCGTCGACCCACATGATGTCCTTCCCCCTCGGTCAGCTTCGCGTGGTCAGGTACGGGCTGGGATCGCTGCCGGCCTTGGCGCCGCTGTCGAGCCAGCGGAGGAACCCGCGGCGGTCCCGTCGTTCGATCTCGTCGAGGAAGTCCTGCCGGCGCTGGACGACGCGCCGGCGCGCCTCCTCGTCGGTGGCGAGGATCAGGAGGAAGTAGCTGCGCCGCCACCCCACGCACAGGTCCTCGGTGGTCATGTCGGTCACCGGGACACGCGGGACCGGGCCGCCGTGGGGCTCGGGTGCGGTGGGCGGGGCGACGCGGTGGCGGTAGCCGGCCCCCAGCCCGCCGGCGACGAGCAGGACCAGGACGGTCGCGGTCAGGGCACCGCCCACTGTCGCGAGCAACCCGGCGAGGACCAGGCACGCCGTGACGAACGCCGCCGCCGTGGCCGCGCCCAGCGGCAGGTCCGGTCCACTCGCCATACCCCGGGGCCGAAGCCGCGAAGCGCCGAAAGCGACGAGGATCCCCGCGCCGGCTCCCAGCAGGATCCAGCCGAACAGGACGTCACCCGGCAAGGTCAGTGCACCGATCGCGGCCAGGGCACTGACGGGACCGATCAGAACGGCCACCACCGAACGTCCCACCATCGTGCGCCTCACCGTCCGGGTCGGGCGCCGGCCGCGAAGGCCGTGCCGGGGAAACCAGGATCGCCGAGGTCCGGGGCGTTGTGCCCAGTCTAGCCCCCGGCGCCCGTTCGCTACCTGTTCGCCGGCGCCGGCGGCCCGCTCGGCGCGGCGGTCTTCAGAGTGGTGGCCGCCCAGCGCTCGTCTGCTGCGCAGCAGTCATGACCGGCTCCCGTCGCCGGGCCGGCGTGCCGGCGTCTCGGTGAACAGCCCGTGCTCCGGCCCGCCCGGCACACGCATGACCTTGTCGCACGCCGGTTCTGCAGGGCGACTGTGGCGGGTGGCTTCAACCGCGGATGCGTCTGCGTCGGCCGCACCACGTCACCTGGTCGGTGAACCCGCTGTGTCATCTGATCGGTGACCGGCCTTATGCGGCCCGTGACGAGGAACCCCGCCAGCGGTACCCGGCCGCGGTCGGTCAGGGCCTGGCTGCGGCGGGGGTCGCCGGGTTCGGTGGCGTTCGGCCGTCCGACGGCGTGGCGGCATCGGGGGCACGCTGGGCCCGATCACGTCCCTGCCGGGACGGGGACCGAGCCACGGGAAAGGCGGACGCTCATGACAGCCGATCGGCCGGTGAGCCCGAAGCGCGAATCCTCCGAAGAGGTGCTGTCCGCGGTTCCCTACGGGCTTCGGGTCGCGGCCGCCTGGCGCGCGCTGCTCGTGGCGGGTGCTCTGACAGTCGTGGGCTTCGTGGCCGTCAAGCTGGCCTCGGTGCTGGTCCCGGTCGCCGTCGCGCTGCTGACCTGCCCACCTGGCTGCGCACCGGGCCGCTGCACCTGAGCCACGGCCAGCTCGACGAATGCTCGGCAACCTGACCGCCATGCTCGGCCGGAACAAATCGGCGATCGCCTCGGGCGCGCTCACCACGGCGGTGACCGTGGGGGAACTGCTCGCCGAAGCCCTGCTCGCCGTGTTCTGCCTGATCTTCTTCCTCGCCCAGGGCCGCGTGATCTGGGCGTTCGTCCTGCGGGCCGTGCCGGCCCGCGTGCGCGACTGCGTCGACGTGGCCGGGCCCAGCGGGTTCACCACCCTTTGGCGGCTCCGCTGAGCGCGCTGGTTTCCTCGGCGCGTTCGTCCCGGTCATCGGGTCGGTGATCGCCGGCGCGATCGCCGTCCTCGTGGCCTTGGTGGCCAACGGCGTGTGGGCGGCCGTCATCGTGCTCGCCGTCGTCGTCGGCGTCATGCAGCTCGAAAGCCACGTCCTGCAGCCACTGCTGCTCGGGCGCGCCGTCCGGCTGCACCCCCTGGCCGTGGTCCTCGCTCTCACCATCGGGCTCGTCACCGCCGGCATCGTGGGCGCCTTGCTGGCCGTGCCCCTGCTCGCTGTCTTCAGCCCGGGTGTGCGCAGCCGGGCCACCCGGCGGAGAACCACTCGCCCGGCGCACCCCGTATCCGGCGGCACGGACCGCGAGGAGCGCGTACCGGGCCGAGCCCACACGCCACGCCGGTGGCTGCCCACCCGGTTGGGCCGCGCTTTCACGCAGGTGTGGCCAGGCAGGCGGCAACGGGGTCCTGCGGTCAGCCGGTGTCCGCCGCCGCCCAGCGTGGCGCCGCGATGGCCGCTGCCCGCGAGGTGTGCACGACCAGGCGTTCGTCCGCGCGAGTGAGCCGCAGCGGCAGCAGGGTCGCGCGCGTCGTGGCCACCAGCCGCACGTCGGTGCCCGGGGTGGCCCGGCGGTGGGCGTCGAGCAGCACCTGCACCCCGGCGGTGTTCAGGAACCGGACGAGTGACAAGTCCACGACGACCCGCTGCGGCGTCAGGGTCAAGCTCGCTTCCAGGACGTCGTGGAGCATCGGTGCCGTGCAGAGGTCGACCTCACCGTCCACGACCACGACCAACGTCCCGCTGAACCTCTCCACGGTGATCGTGAGATCCTGGTACCGGTGGGACGGCAACGAGCGCGGGCGCGGGAAGTCGATGACGACGGACGGCACGATCGGCTCGCCGGCGGCACTCTGTCCATCGTGGACGGTCATGATGCCGTGCCTCCGCCATGGCGCCGGATGGAGTCCCCGCCCTTGTGGTGGTCCCTCCGCCCGTACACGCCTTCGAGCACGCTCTCCAGTTTGTGCACGGCACCCTGACACGCCTCGGCGACCGAACCCGCGTGGTGGCTGACGGCCACCTTCCGCCGTCCGGTCGGCCGGGCCTCGAGCACGCAGCGGCGGTCCATTCCGTCGGCGGCGGCGGACTCTTCGCTGAAGTGGACTTCCAGCCGCGTGATGTGGTCGCTGAACCGCGACAGCTGGGCGGCCAGCTGCCCTTCGAAGTGCCGGATCAGCTCTTCGCCGCCGGGCACCGTTCGATCCGTGCTGATCTGGATCTGCATGCGTTGTCCTCTCGCCGGCCGGCCCGGGTCTGCGACGCGGGTGTCCGGCCTCCGGCCATCGTGTCCACTCCGGTGGCGGCCTGCCCAGGGCCACCCGCCCCCGGTCCGAGGGCCGAAGGAACCTTTCTCAAGTCCACCGCGGTGACAGCCTCCGGGCTCGGCCGGCCGGGACGTCCCGGATCCCGCCCGGAACTCGACGATCCGAGTCAGCAACTCCCGGTCGGCCCGGTTGCCCGCTCCGGCCCGGAGCGCGGCCTCCAGCGGCCGCAGGCGCCCCGTACCGACCTCGCCAGCGCGTCGTCGACCGAGCCGCGGTGCAGGTGCAGACGACCGCGCCGGTAGCTGACGCTGGCGAGCAGATCGTCGTCCTCGGCCTCCGCCGCGAGTTCCGCCGCCACGTCGACGGGGATCCCTCGCGCAGCGGAACGCGCGGGTCGTCACCTCGAGCGCTTCGAGATCGCTCATCTCGACCCGGAACGGCAGCGGAAAACTCCGTCGGTCTCACGGAAGGGCCGAAAGTTCCCCCAAGGGTGACCTGAGGCCCTACGCAGGGCCGGGCGAACCGGCGAGACTGGCGATCCGAACGAGGGACGGAGCCCGGCCGTGCACGTGCGACTTTCCCTACCGGAAAGGAACGATCTCACCATCGGCGTAGAGGAGGAGTTCGTCCTCGCGGACCCGGCGACCGGCGCAGTGGCGCTCGCCGCACCCCGGGTGCTGGAGCTGCTCGACGGCGAACCCGCCGTGATGCCGGAGTTCCTGCGGTTCCAGATCGAAACCGCCACCGGGATCCACACCGGGCTCGACGGACTCCGGGCGGAGCTGCTCGGGTTGCGCCGGCTCGTGGCGGACGCGGCCGGCCGCGCCGGCTGCCTGGTGCTGGCGTCCGGGACACCGCCGTGCGGCGATCTGCCGGGTCTGCCCGGCGTCACCGCCGAACCCCGGTACCGGGCGCTGGCCGCCCGATACCCGGCGCTCCTCCCGGAAGCCGGCACGTGCGCCTGCCACGTGCACGTCGGCATCCCGTCCCCGGCACTCGGCGTCCGGGTCCTGACCGGCCTGCGCCCCTGGCTCGCCCCGCTCCTGGCCATCAGCGCCAATTCGCCGCTCGCCCACGACAGGGATTCCGGGTGGGCCAGCGGCCGGTACCCGCTGTGGTCGCGTTGGCCGACCGCGCACCCGCCGCTGGACTGGCCGGACGCGACCGCCTACGCCGCGAGCGTCGACGGCGCGGTGCGCCGTGGTGAGGCCTTGGACGCCACCGGGGTCTACTTCTACGCCCGGCTCTCGCCGAAGTACCCGACGGCCGAGATCCGCATCGCGGACGTCGGTTTGACGGCCGAAGACGCGGTGCTGCTCGCCGGACTGACCCGCGCCCTCGTGGTCACGATCCTCGCGGAGGCCCGGGCCGGCGTCGCGCCCCGGCCGGTCCGGACCGCGCCGGTCGTCGCCTCGCTCACCGCCGCGGCGCGCGGCGGCTACCCCGGCCACGGCATCGACCCCGGCACCGGGCAGGTCGTCCCGCAGCACGTACTCGTCGGCCGGCTCCTGGAGTACGTCCGGCCGGCCTTGGAGGCCAACGGGGACTTCGCGACGATCGAGCGGCAGCTCGCCGTGGTGCAGGCCGGGGAGACCGGCGCAGCACGCCAACGCGCCTTGTTCGCCGAAGCCGGCTCACCGGCCGCGCTCGTGGCGAAGCTGGCCTCGACGACTCTGGCCGAGAGAGGTGGCTCCGGCCCGCTGCCGCAGCGACGACCGGTGGCCGTCCACGACGGCTGAGCCGGCTCCGGGGCCTGCGGCGCCGCAAGGCGGACCGATCTGGCGCGCCGACCGGAGGCGGAATCGTCGCCTCCATTCGAGGTCCCTCATCCGGGGGATTCGGTTCTGGTGGATGGCGTAGAGCGCCTAGGCTGTCCGGACCGCCCCAGACCTCGGCGTGCCCGCCGTTCCCCGCACTGCGCGGAACGCACCCACGGCCGAGGAGGCGACGGATGACTGACCGGAACCCGGACGGTGTCGCGCCGGTGGACGATGTCACTCCCCGCCCACCTCGGCGCCAGATCGCGTTCAGCGTCGGGAACTGGCGCGTCACCTACGCCGGCCCGGACCCACGCTCGCCGCGGACCGGCGCCCTCGCCGGCCGGCCCGAGTTCGGGCCCGGAGGCGCCCGCGTCCCCGTCATCGCCGACGACGGCCCCACGGCCTCGGTGCGCTGGATCGACGACCGGGACATCATCTCCGTGACCGCGCAGCCGGCCGGCGAACGACCGGTCCCCGGACGCCCTTGAACAGCCCGGCATCGTTGCGCAAACCCCTGATCGCGTGGTGGCGGGTGTAGAATCCGGGGTACCGAGAGCATTTCGCGCGCCGGCGGCAGAGCCGGTACCGTCCTCGGGTTTCCCTCCACACCGGTCACTGCGATCGGGACGGGACAGCGGCATGACGCCGAAATCGCCCACCAGAACGTCCTCCGCGCGGCCGCGTCAGGGCCCTCTTCCGCCACCCAGACTGGTGTGGAAACCACAGAGCGGACCGGCAGGTCACGTCGACGGCGGCTGGTGGCCGTGGTCGCGCGATCTCACGGCGGAACTGCCGGGCCTGGCCGCGGCGCTCACCGCCCGGATGGGCCACCTCACCAGGGTGGCGTACACCGTGTCCGAATGGGACGGTGCACCGCGGCGGCTCGAGATCGGCGGACACGTCATCCGGCTCGACGGTCTCCTCGACCGGGACGGCCACGTCCTGTCCGTCACCGGCCCGGAACCGAACCACCTCACGCTCCTCGTCATCCCACCGGAGGCGGTGGACACAGCGGGACACCGCGCGCTGATGACCGCAGCTCGCCGGGGCAACACCGACCGGCCGGCCGACATCCTCGCCGCGAGCGGGGCACTCGTCGTCCCGGCAGCACCCCGGCCCCGGCACGACACCACCGAAGACGACTGGGAAGCCGAAGGCGGGCACGTCTCCTGAACTCTGCCGCCGAACCGGGGAGCTGCGACAGCGGCTGTCCGCGAGATGGGGATGATCAAGGGCTCCTGCACGCGATGACCCGGGGCCATCGGGCCCCCCGTTCGCCGACGCCCCGAACGGACCGACCGGGTTGTCCTCGATGACGTCCGCCCCGGACCTCGGCGGCGCCACCCCGAAGTGGCCGGACCGGGCGGAGGACTGTGATGATCACTGCGACAGCGGTCGCGCCGGGTCCCCGGCGAACCGCACTTCTCGTCTCCCCACGCCGATGAGGCAGCCAAAGGCGGCACCGCGACCGGTGCCGGACCCGTTCGCCCTCAGCCGCGAGCAACGCCGGCGTGGTGTCCGCGTGGTGGCGTCGGCTGCGGACGACGCCGGCGACTGCGCCACGCTGCTCGCCATCCTCGGGCTGAACCCCGCCGACGGCCTGGCCGCGCCGGACGGCGGCCCTCAGTCCCGAGCTGACCCGGCTTCCGCTCAACCGGCCGACGTCCAGCCGCGGATTTCCGGCCTGTCCTCGAAGTGTTCACGGTTGCAGCCGTGGTGGCGGGCCGGCATCGCGTGACAGTGCTCGGCCGGGGTCGGGGCGGCCGTGCAGCAGCCTGGCGGCGGCCAGGACCTCCGGGGTCGGCACGTCACCCGGCGGCGAGCACGACGTCGGGTTCGCCGTCGGCTGTCCCGGTGCCGGCCCGGTCCCATGTGGACGCTCCCGCGGCGACGGCCTCGAGGTCGAGGTACTGCAGGTACTCCTGCTTGTCGGCGACGATCAGGTTGACATGGTCGCGGCTGCGCAGGCGGCCCTTGACTGCACCCGGCGGTTTCACCCGCACCGGCGGAACCTCGGCGCACCCGGCCCGGCTCTCGCTGGAGGGGCGGAGTGTCGGTCATCGGATTCGCTCGCCGGTGGAAGTCGGCCTACGATTCGTCGAGAGCAGCACCTCGCGGCAACCCCGGACCCCGGTGGCCGAACACGCCTCACCCGTCCACCGGGAGCAGCTGATGACCAGCGTCCAGGACACCACGAAACCCCTCATCACCCACGAGTTCATCCGGCGAGCGGCCGACGCCTGGGTCCGCGCCGCGGACGCCGGGATCATCGACGCCGCGGAACTCGTCTGGCTGCTGGAACACCTGCCGGCGCAGTCAGCGCGCCCGAAGGTGACCGGATGACGGCCGGCCCGGTGCCGGCATGGGAATCCGTGGAGGTCGACCTGCCCGGCCGGATGCTGACGCTGGTCTACCGGGTCGCGTGCCAGACCGGCCAGTCCCGGCGGACGAGTGTCAGGTTGTGCCGCCGGATCCTTGGTGCACAGCCGGATGCCACCGAACCAAGGGCGGTCGTGGACGCCGGACGGCACGTGCGCGCCCGCGTCCTGACCGAGCTGCGCGCCGACCTGGGCCGCCGGATCGACCGGCCACGCCTGGACGCCGCCCTGCGGGACGCGGTCCTGCTCGACGAAGTGACGCTACTGCCGCCTCGCCAGCGCTTCGCCTTGTGGTCGACAGCGGTCGAGCACCTCACGACGGCCGAACTCGCCACCCGCACCGGCTGGACGTCCCCCCAGATCGCCCGGCTGCTGCGGGGCGCGCTGCGAACCGTGACCTCGAAAGCCACGCTGCCCGCATGAGAACGCTCCGCACGTGCCGAGCGACGGCCCTCGACGCCGAACGGCCGCGCCCTCCCCCGCGGCGCGGCCGTTCTGGTCGATCCCGTTCGCCCCGGCACGGGCGACAAGATCAAAGTTGTCTACGACGCCGTCGGGAGGAGGCAGGCGTAGCTCAGCGGGAGCAGGCTCACGAACGTCCCGCCGGCCCCGGTGCAGATCCCGCTCGCCTCCGCGACGCGGCGATTGGCGGGGCTGAGCGGGTTGAACACGCAGACGTACCCGACCGGGTTCACGGTCAGGGACAACACGCCGCCGGTCGCGGTGCACAGCTGGGTCGCGTTCGCCGTACCCGAGCCCGGGCCCGTCATCGGCGGCATGCTCGTGTTCTCGCAACTGGCGTGGATGTCGGGATCGGGCGCGGGCCCCTGGCAGGTGTCGGTACCGAGACCGCCATCGAGACTGTCCTGGCTACCGTCATTGGACGCGCCGACGAGGGTATCGTTACCCGCGCCGCCGGAAATCGTGTCGATACCCAGGCCACCGGTGAGAGTGTCGTTACCGGTGCCGCCGGTGAGGGTGTCGTTCCCGTCCCCGCCGTTGATCGTGTCGTCGAAGTCCGAGCCGGTGATCGTGTCGTTCCCACCGTTGCCGTTGATGGTCTTGCCGGGGTTCGTGCCGCCGCAGTCGATCGTGTCGTTGCCGGGGCTTCCGGTCACCGTCGTGTCGGTCTGGGTCACACCCGGGCCCACGACGCAGTTGACGGCGGCATCGGCGGCCGGCGGCGCGATCATCCAAAAGGCCGGGACCGCAACAACCGCGGCGACGAACCCTCGACGGAATCGAGCATGTCGAATTCGCATGACTTCATTCCCTGGAACGCAATTCAGCGATTTCTCACCTTGACGCGCCGCGCCAACGTGACTGAGTTGTGCGAACCACAAGCCATCCACATCCGCCGCGGTTTCGACGTCTGCTTCCCGGGCACAAAAAACCTCGGCTCGTGATCTGACTCCGCGAGCACCGCGGACACATCACGTCACCGAGGTCCGGGGCAACGAACCACGAATCTACTCCTTCGACCACCCGGGTCAATACCACTGTCCCCCGAACGGACGCACATCTCTCCGAAATGACACGGTGATTGCGAGCCCGCGGCGACACCGAGGACAATTCGAGTCCCATGCGGAACCAGGACCCGCGGCGAGATCATCGGAAAAGCGCATCCGGATGGTGAGCTCCCGGGCTTCGCCTGCGATTTCGCGCATTCTGCTCCGACAGGTAGCCCACCTCCGCCAGTGGCCGGCTCCGGGAGGCCGGGTGGGAATCACCCCGGGATCCTCCGGGCCAAGTTTCGCCGCAACACCGATTGCCTCACCGGCCCGGAGGACGAATCCGTTGAGCCACCCGGGAATCGGTCGGTGGCCGCCGCGGTGAGAGTTGGAGCGCGAAGGCGAGCTGCTGCGTCTGGAACGCAGCGCCGACGCGGTGGTAGTCGATCGCGTGCCCAGCCGAAGGGAACAACGCCGCGTCGACGAACGGGGACGAGGTCAGGGCGGCAGCGAACTCCGCGATCTGCTCGTCGTCGACGATCCACAGCTGGTCGAACTCGCCCACGCGCAGGTGGACCGGTACCGGAATCTTCGGCGCGAGGTCCTGGAAGAGGCTGTGCCAGCCGGCGGAGCTCTCCACCAGTTCGGCCTTGAGCACGGGCTCGTTGGCGAAGTAGGCCGCTTCCGGCATGTCGTCACGCCGGGTCCAGTCCGGGCCGAACATCCGGGCCGCCTTCTCCTTGTCCGGCGACCGCAGCGTCCGGTCCGGGATCGACGCCCAGATGGCGGCGAAGTGTTCCGGTTCGCGCAGCAGACACCCCGACGCGGCGACACCGAGCAGTGGCCATTCCGGCGTGCTCGCGGCGATCGCCAGTGAGATCGGCACCCCGATGGAGTGCCCGATGAGCACCACGCCCGCGGCGCCGGCGCCGTGCGCCTGCCACAACTCGCCGATCAGGTGCGCCAGCGCCGCCGCGTTGGCCAGGAAGACGGACCCGTCGGCCGGCACCGGGCTGCTGCCGCCGTACCCCGGCCGGTCGATCGCGATGATCGGCACCCCCAGCGCCGCCGCCCGGTCCAGCAGGGAGTAGCCGGGAACGTCGAAGTACGCCGACGAGTAGCCACCCCCGTGCACGGCGATGACCAACGGGGTGTCCTCGTCACTCTCGGCGGTTCGCCGTCGGCCGGTGAACGTCATGCCCCGTGCGGGCCCGGCCGAGGTCACCTCGTGGGTGAAACGGATTGAGGACATCTAGATCGTCTCCTTGTCGATTTCGGGGTGCAGGTCGGCGCCCGCGCCGACGCGCTGATCGCGCGCCTCCCGGCGTTCCGGCGCGACAGCCCACAGGAACGCCAGCGCGACGACGGCCGCGCCGGCGGCGACGAGGGGCACGAAGCCGACTCCGGCCAAGGTGATGACCCCACCACCGAGCGCTGCCCCGCCCCCGCTGCCGACGTAGATCATCGAGCCGTTCAGCCCGAGCGCCACGGTCGCCGCCGCGCCGCTGGCCGCGAACACCCGGGTCTGCTGCGGCGTCACCTGGAAGGAGCCGACCAGGCCGAGCACGGCGAGCGCGGCCATCGCCGGGACGAGACTCGACCGCACGATCCACAGCGCGATCAGCGCCAGTGCGCTGACCGTCAGGCCGACCGTGATCACCCGGAGCCCGCCCCAGCGATCGGTGAGGGGCCCCACCAGGCGGTTCCCGGCGAAGAAAGCGACGCCGAACACAAGCAACGCGACGACCGCCGAGGTGGCCGTCTGGCCTTGCGCGCCGATGACGGGCGCGACGTAACTGAGGACGGCGTACAGCGGCACGAGCTGGAGGGCGGTGCCGCAGAGCAGCAGGAGCACACCGGGGGTGCCGAGGATGCGGACCCTCTCGCGCAGTGACGCGACGGGCAGCCGGACGCCGGGCAGCGCCAGGCAGAGTGCCGCGGCCACCACGGCCCCGCCGGTGATCAGCCACAGCGCCGCGCGCCAGCCGAGGTGCTGCCCCACCAGCGCGCCGACCGGCACCCCGATGACCATGGCCAGGCTGGATCCGGCGCCGACCATCGCCAGCGATCGCGCTCGCCGCTCCGGCGCCGAAAGGAACGCGACGACCGCGTACGCGTTGGCCTGGAACCCGGCTGCTCCCGATGCCGCCAGGATCCTCCCGGCCATCACCACCCCGTAGGTCGGGCCGAGCGCCTGGCCGACCATGCCGAGCAGGAAAACCACCATGCCGCCGACGAGCACGAAGCGCCGATCGAGCCGGCCGGTGACGGTCGCGATCAGCGGCGAGCCGATCGCGTAGGTGAGCGCGAACGCCGTGGTCAGCTGCCCGGCTTGGGCGAGGCTGACGTGCAGGTCCTGCACGACCGCGGGGAGCAGCCCCGCCAGCACGAAGCTGTCGACCCCGAGCACGAACGTGCCGGCGGCGAGCACCGCAAGCCGTGCCGAGGAGAGAGACTTCGACGGTGATCGAATCATGGCGGCAACGGTAGACTAGACTTCGATGTGCGTCAAAGTCTGCTGCCCGTCCCGCGCGAAGGAGTCCCGATGTCGCGAAAGCTGCCGGAGCCGTCTGTCGACGAACTGGACCTGACGGCGATCCTCGGCGCGCTGGTCGACCCGGCGCGCCGGACGATCATGACCGTGATGTACCGGGGGGCGGAACCGTTCGACTGCAGCGCGAGCACGTGGTGCGCGAACCTGGGGTTGACCCCGCCGACCGTCTCGCACCACTTCCGCACGCTGCGCGAAGCCGGTCTGACCCGGACCGTCGTCGACGGCCGCACGCGCAACGTGCGGGTGCGCAAGGAAGATGTGGAGAAGCGCTTCCCCGGTCTCCTCGATGCCTTGCTGACCCACGAACACGACATGGACGCGATCGACCGGATGGCCCGGCCCTGAGTCCATCGTCGGTCACCGAACGAACGGAACGAGCCGCGCCGCCGCGCCCGGCCGGTTGTCCGCGATCAGAACGCCGCCGGCTTCGCGCCGGTAGCCATTCTGTCCACTGTGGTCAGTCCGTACTCCGGCTCCGGCGACTTGCCGGACAGCTCCCGGCCCGGCAGCTCGACGAGCTGGACCAGCGCACCGGCGTCGGCGGTGCTGTGCTGAGCCAGCTCGGTGAAGAAGTGCGCCACGTGGCCGGTGGCCAGGTGCGCCCGGAACGCCTCGGTGTCGGCGTAGATTTCGTACAGGTGGAAAACGCCCGGCTGCGCGGCGTCCCGGAAGGACCGGAACTCGACGCAGCCCGGCTCCCGCCGGACCGCCGCGGTGAGCGTCGCGATCGCCGCCGCGAGCTCGTCCTCGTGTCCGGGGATCGCCCGGACGACGGCCACCATCGGCCGCTCGCCGGGCGGGAGGTCGTCGGCGACCTCGGGCATGTATCGGCGCTCGCTCACGGGACCACCACGGGGGTTCCGGGCAGGACCATGCGGACTTCGGTCTCCGGGGAGAGCCGAGCCACGGCGTCGGCGTAGTGCCGTGGGTCCTGGTCGCCCTTGGTGATCATCTTGTCGCCCATGCGTCCACTGTGGAACGCATAGTGGTGCGGGATGGCCATCGCCGGCTTCAGCGCGGCCGTCAGCCCGGCGGCTTCTTCGGCGTCCATGACGACCTGGGCGAGGTTCATCGGCCGGATGCACAGGCCGTTGGTCGGCAGGATGGCCAGGTCGACGGGGCCGAACCGGTCCGGGATGGTGTCCAGCTCCGGGACGCGCAACGAATCGCCGCCGAAGAAGACCGTGCGCCCGCCCGCCTGGAGGACGAAGGTGACTTCGTGGACGCCGTGCTTGCCGGGCGCGGCGGTCACCGTCAGGTCGCCCACCGTCGCGGCTTCCCATGCCTCGACGACGCGGACGTCGCCAAACCCCTTGCCCCGCGCGATGGTCGCCACCGTGCCCGGGCCGATCAGCGGCGTGCCGAGGTCGAACCCGCCGTCGACGAGCGCGTCGAGGTCGCAGTGGTCGTAGTGCTCGTGGGTGACGACGACCGCGTCGATCCGCCCGAGCGACCCGACGGTCGCGGCGACCGGTTCGCCTTGGTAGTAGGTCGGGGTCTGGGTGAACCACGGGTCGGTGAGGACGCGGCTGCCGCCGATTTCGATCAACTGGCAGGCGTGCCCGATCCGGGTCACGGTCAACGAAGTGGTCATGCCTGCTCCCCGAGGTCGAGCAGCGCGCCCAGCAGTTCTTCGGGCGTTTCGACCTGCGGCAGGTGGCCGGTGCGCGGGAGCACGGTGAAGGCCGACATCGGGATCGCCGCGGCGTAGGCCTTGCCGTAGTCGGGGTCGACGATGCGGTCGCTCTCGCCCCACACCACGTGCACGGGGAGGTCGAGGCCGCCGAGCCGGCTCGCGAGCGTCGGGTCGGACATGCTCGGGCCGGTGTAGCCGATGAGTGCCTGGATGTCCGGGCTGGGCCCGGTGCCACCGCCCGGCGGGACGGGCGCCTTCGCCGGGTCGTGCCAGGAGAGCGCGCGGAATTCGTCGACGCTCAGGCCGCTGACGTCGGCCGGCGGGTGGCCGTCGACCTCGATGCCGATGCCGTCGATGATCACCGCGCCGCTGACGCGCGGGCTCTCCTGCAGCGCGATCTCGGCGGCGAGCCAGCCGCCGAAGGAGTTGCCGATCACCGTCACGTCGGTGAGGTCCAGCTCTTCCAGCAGTGCGACGTACAGGCGTGCCAGCTCGGCCACGCCGGTGAGGCTTTCGGACTTGGGGGTGCCGCCGAAGCCCGGATGGGTGGGCAGCAGTACCCGGGCGTGGGTGCGTTCGGCGAGGAGGTCGGCGAAGCCGGACATCGTCGCGGCCCCGCCTCCGCCGTGCAGCAGCAGGTACGGGCGCGTGCGGTCGCGGTCTTCGACGGTCACTTCGACCGGGCCGAGGGTGTGGGTTCCGGTACGGGTGGGCCGCAGCGAGCCGGCGGCGGGGAACGTGGTCATGCCAGGAACCTTATATAAGCTTCCTGATATAAGCAACCTGTCTTTGGTGAGTTACAGTGAGGCCCATGAAGTACCACCCGGGCGAAGTCTCGCTGGCCGTCAAGCGTCTGCAGCACCGGCACCACCGCGCGCTGAGCCGCGCGCTGGCGCCGTTGAGCCTTTCCCTCGTGCAGTGGGACACCCTGCGCCACCTGCACCGCAACCCGGACGCGTCGCTGCACGACCTGGCCGTGCTGACGTTCCAAACCGACCAGTCCTTCGGCTCGCTGGCGACGCGGATGGCCGAGCGGGGCCTGATCGAACGTGTCCCGGGACCGGGCCGGGCGGTGCGGCACCGGCTCACCGAAAAGGGCGCGCGACTGCGGGCCGAAGGGCAGGAGCTCGTCGACCAGGTCGTCGAGTCCTCGTTCCGGGACCTGTCACCGGCCCAGATCGACGCGCTGGGCGACCTGCTGGCCATCGCGCTGGGGCCCGATCCGACCGCTTAGCCGGCGGCCCGCCACACCCTGGAGCAGTCTCTTCGCGCGCCCGTGAACATCCGCCACCGGCCCAGCCGGAACTTACGACGTGCGGTGCGCCGGCGTGCCCCGGGATCGCCAGCGGCAGCTGCCGCCCGCATCTCGAGTACCCGCGCCATCCGTCACAGAAATCTGTGTGTCGTCACCATGACGCAGCGCCGCGCGTACGCACGAGCCGGTCAGGAAAGCGGAGCGTCGCCCGAACTGCGCCGGAGGATGGTGTCTTGGACGGTACGCGCGACAAAGGCCTGGTACTCCTCGCGCGGTTTGCCGTCCATCCACACATAACGCACGTAGGCCTCGACGCTGGTGATGACGCAGAGCGCCTCGACGAGGTCGTCGAAGGGCACGTCGGTCCGCAGCCAGTCACGTTCGCCGACCATCCGGAGAACCTTCTCGACCTGCTCTCGCATGGACGCGAGCCGCTCGGTCAAGGTGTCCCGGACCTCGCCGTCGCCGTGGGCCGCGGCGGTCACCGCGGTCCAGACCCCGGCGACGGGCTCGTTGATCGCCAGCATCGTCTCCCCGAGGTAAGCGGCGAACGCGTACGGCTCACGGAGTTCGAGCATGTTCTTGCCGCGCTCGGTGTCCAAGAACTCGATGTCGCCTTCGACCCCGAAGGAGGCCACCGCGACCGCGGCCCACAGCAGTGCCGTCTTCGGCCCGTTGGCACGCACCGTCTCGACCGAGACCCCGGCCCGCTTCGCGATCCGTGCGAAGGTCGCCCCGTGGTACCCGCGCTCGCCGAACTCCCCGATGGCGGCCTCGACCACCCGGCGCCTGGTCTCCGCGGCCTGGCGCTGCCGAAGCTCCGACCGGTAAGCGCGGGCGCCGCGATCAGCGTCCGGCATATTGACTACCAAGCCATACAGATGAATACTGCTTCATAGTACCCAACTCTATCTCCCCAGCGGCCAAGGGAGGGCGTCATGCCCTCGATCATGATCGCGACCATGCCCGTCCACGGGCACGTCACCCCGCTGCTCGCCGTCGCGCGGCACTTCGCCGCGCGAGGAGACCGGGTGCGCTTCCTCACCGGTTCCCGCTTCGCCGACGTCGTCACGGCAACCGGCGCCGAGCACCTGCCCTTGCCGGCCGAAGCCGACTTCGACGACCGGCAGGACTGGAACCGGACCTTCCCCGAGCGCGCCGCGCTCAGCGGCACCCGGGCGATCGCCCACGACCTCGAGCACATCTTCGTCCGGCCCGGCCGCGCGCAACACGACGCCGTCATGGCCGCGCACGCCGCCGAACCGGCTGACGCACTCCTGGCCGACCCGGCCTTCCTCGGCGGCGCGTTCCTCCTCGGCCACCCGCTCGGCGTCCGGCCGCCGATCGTGATGTGCGGCATCTGCCCGCTGATGATCGCCAGCCGGGACACGGCCCCGTTCGGCACGGGACTCACGCCGCTGCGGGGGCCGCTCGGCCGGCTCCGCAACACCGCGCTCGCCTTGCTCACCGCCAAGGTCCTCTTCCCGTCCATGGAGCGGATCGCCGACCGGACGTTCCACCGGCTGCACGGCCGCTCGATCCCGTTCGCGGTCCTCGACTGGCCCCGGCACGCCGACGCGATCGTGCAGTTCACCGTGCCCGAGTTCGAGTACCCGCGCTCCGACGCCCCCGCCGCCCTGCACTTCGCCGGACCGATCTCGGCATCCGGTTCGCAGGCCCCGCTTCCGCCGTGGTGGCCGGAACTCGACGGCTCCAGGCCCGTCGTCCACCTCACCCAGGGCACGATCGGCAACAGCGACTACGGCCAGCTCATCGCCCCCGCCCTCGACGGCCTCGCCGACGAGGACGTGCTGATCGCCGTGGCCACCGGCGGGCGCCCGCTCGATTCCCTGCCGCCGCTGCCCGCGAACGCCAGGGCCGCCGAGTTCCTGCCGTACGACGAGCTGCTGCCGAAGACCGGCGTCTACGTCACCAACGGCGGGTACGGCGGCGTGCAGTACGCGCTGCGCTACGGCGTGCCGATCGTGGCCGCCGGCCGCCAGGAGGACAAGCCCGAAGTCATCGCCCGGGTCGCCTGGGCCGGCGTCGGACGCCGCATCAGGACCCGGATCCCGGCGCCGTCGGCCATCCGCCGGGCCGTCCGCGCCGTCCTCGACGACCACCACTACCGCGACGCCGCGCGCCGCATCGCCGGGCACATGGCCGGTACCCGCGGAGTCCACCGGCTCGCCGAAATCGTCGACGGGCTGGTGGCCGAACGAACCGCGAGTGGATGACACGTCGCCTGCCCCTGTCCTTCGCCTGACCACCGCCCGAACGCGACCGGCGTGGCAGGGGTCCGGTCTTCCGGGGTCCTCACAGGACCTCCTGAGCCCGCGGGTATCCGACCTACCGTCGAGCCATGGACATCACTTCCCGCACCGTTTTCCTCGCCGGCGCGACCTCGGGCATCGGCCTCGAGCTGGCGCGCCGGTTCCGCGCCGCCGGCAGCACCGTCGTCGTCGGCGGCCGGCGCACCGACCTCCTCGCCCGCCTCGCCGGTGAAGGGTTCGCCACCGTCGAGATCGACGTCACCGACGCCGAGTCCGTAACCCGGGCGCGTGACGAGGTGCTGCGAACCCACCCGGGCGTCGATACGGTCGTCACCATGGCCGGTACCGGGGCGCCCGAGGACCTCCACGACCCGTCCCACTTCGACACGGCCCGGACGACCATCGAGGTCAACGTCCTGGGCACCATCCGCGTCATCGACGCGTTCACCCCGCACCTGCTCGCGCGCGGCAGCGGCACCATCGTCACGGTCAGCTCCGGGATCGGCTTCCTCCCCTTCCCGCTCATGCCCACCTACGGCGCCTCCAAGGCCGCCGTGCACGCCTACACCGAGGCGCTGCGGGAACAGCTGGCCGGCACCGGGGTCGAGGTCGCCGAACTCGTCCCGCCGGCCGTCGCGACCACGATCGGCGGCAGCAACCCGCACGCTCTCGCCCTCGACGCCTACGGCGCCGAGGTCATGGACCTGCTCGCCCAGGACCCGACCCCACGCGAGGTTCTCGTGCAGCGGGTGCTGATGCACCGGTGGGCAGAACGCGACGGGACCTACGCCGAACTCGTGGCGCAACGATCGCAGGCGCTTTCGACGCTGCCCGGCCGCTCGTCCCGGGCCACCGCCCCCGCATGACCGCGAACGACGACGGGAACCGGCTCGGCGCCTACCTGCGCGCCCGCCGCGGTCTCGTCACGCCCGAGCAGGCCGGTATCCCGGCGGGCGGCACCCGCCGGGTACCCGGCCTGCGCCGCGAGGAGCTCGCGATGCTCGCCGGCATCAGTGCCGACTACTACCTGCGCCTCGAACGCGGTCGTGACAACCACCCCTCGCCCCAGGTGCTCGACGCGCTCGCTCGCGTGCTCCACCTCGACGAGGTCGAGCGCGACTACCTGCACAGCCTCGCCACGCCGCGGCCGCGACGCCGCCGGTCTCGGACGGCCGAACAGGTGCCGGCCCGGCTGCACCACCTGCTCGCGGCCGTGGGAGTACCGGCGTTCGTGGAGGGCCGGGCCTTCGACGTCCTCGCGGCCAACGAACTGGCGACCGCGTTCTCGCCCCGCCTCCGACCGGGCGAGAACCGCCTGCGCTCGCTGCTGCTGGACCCGGAGGAGCAGGCGTTCCACCAGGACTGGGCGGCCGCCGTGGCCGGGTTCGTCGCCGCCTTGCGGGACTCGATCGGCACCGAAGTCGACGACCCGAGGTTCGTGGAACTGGTCGGCGAACTGTCCCTCACCAGCGGGCGGTTCCGCGAACTGTGGGCCCGCCACGACGTCCGCGCGCTCGAAGGCGGCACCACGACCGTGAACCACCCCGTCCTCGGCCGGTTGCACCTCCACCGGGACAAGCTGCCCGTGGACGGGCTGCTCCTCGTGCTCTACTACGCCGACGCGGGCAGCGAAAGCGCCGAGAAGCTCTCCCTCCTGGCTTCCCTGGTCGAACCGGGCCCAGCGGGCGGCTGACACCTGGCGACGCGCGGCCGATCTCGACGCGCCGCGGACTTCTTGCGGAAGCGGTGTCGATGGCGCCTTCGGCGTGGGTGAGCCCACCACCGAGGTGCGGCTTGATCACGCTCCTGCGGTAGCCGGCCTCGGCGATCCGGATGCCGCCGATGTACTGCTGCATCCAGTCGGCGACCGCGCCGTAGGCGTAGTGGTTGAAGGAGTTCATGTCCACCGGCCCGAAGGTGCCGTCGGGCTGGATGGAATTCCAGCGTTTCCAGACGGTCGTCGCGCCCTTGCCGATCTCGTAGCCCCACGACGGGTAGTCCTTTTGGGACAGCAAGGTGTAGGCGAGGTCGTCGCGGCCGATGTTCGTCAGTGCCGGCATCAGCCAGGAAGAAGGTCAGCCGCCCGGTCTCCAGGTTGTCCGGTCCTGCACTCGCGCGCATAGGCGAAGCCGCTGTTGTCGATCGCCCCGTTGGTGGACGACGTTGCTCCGCAGCTGGTTCAGCATGCCGTCGGACGTCCCCAGCGTGCCGATGCGGCGCAGGTCCGAACCCCACACGACGCCCTGCTGGTCGGCGGCAGGCTCGGCAGCGACCTGACCTCCGAGCTCTGCTGGCAACCGGACGGCACGACGACGCTCGGGCCGACCGCATCGCGGGCTCTGCGATCCTGGCGGGTCATCCGAGGGCGGGCCGCAGTTCGGCTGACCACGTCTCCCAGTCCGTCCGCCGGAGGAGCGGGGCGATGACCGCCACGCCCGGGAGGTTGCCGGCAACCAGGCTGGTGAGGATTCCCTTCGGGCCACATTCCACGAACGTGCCGGCGCCGTCCGCGTGCACCCGCCGCACGGCGTCGAGAAACCGCACTGGGGTGGTCAGGTGTCGCGTGAGGACCCGGTCAACGTCAGCGCTGTCGGCGACATACCGATCGATCAGCGACGAGTACACCGGCACCCGCGGCGGACGCCGCGGGACCGTGGTCACCGCTGCCGAAAAGTCCTTCTCCGTCCTCGCCAGGATCGGGTTGTGGAACGGGTACGGCACCCGCAGCCGGGTAGCCGGCACGCCGAACGACGAAGCCACCGCCTCCAAGCGCTCCAGTGCGGCGTCCGGGCCCGAGACCACCACCTGGCCCGGGCTGTTGTCGGCGGCGACGCTCAAGTGACGCTCTCCCACCGCGCCCAGCAGGTGACGAGCCCGGCGGACCCCGCACGCCAGGGCGGCCATGCCGCCCAGGGGCGTCGACGGCCGGCGCAGGGCTTCATCACCCCGGAGCACCAGGCGAACGCCGTCGCCGAGGGACCACGCTCCGGAAACCGTCAAGGCGGTCAGATCGCCGAAGCTGTGCCCCAGCAGGAGGTCCGGTCGCACACCGCAGTCCGCCAGCAGCCGGAAAGTCACCACGGACGCCGTGAAGATGGCCAGGTGGAGGGTCGTCGGGTCGGACTCGGCCAGCTGCTGCAACGAGGGCGCCGTGGTTTGCAGGAGTTTCGGCGAGACCGGCGGGTAACCCAGCCCGGCGACCGCCCTGTCGATCGCCGACAAGGTCTCGTCCACCACCGGGCACCGTCCGGCGAGCCGGCCGAACACCCCCGGGACGTAGCTGCCCTGGCCGGGAAAGAGGAAAGCCAGCCGCGTGGTCACCGGCTCGGCCCGTCCGTGCCGGGGAACGGCGCGGGTTCGCCGCCCGACGCGGCCGAGGAGGGCGGCACCCGGCCGGCGCCGCCGCCGCTGTGGTGGCGCTGGACGGGGACCGGCCCGGTGCCACCGTCGCTCGCTCGCCCGCATTCGCCGGCGTCCACCAGCCCTTCGGACAACGCGGTGAACGCCGCCTTCGTCCTGCTGGTCACGCCGAGTTTCAGGAACAGCGCGCGGACGTGGTTCTTGGCCGTCTTGTCCGAGATCCCCATCGTCCGCGCGATCTCGCGGTTCGACAGGCCCGCCGACACGAGCGTGAGCACACGTTGCTCACGGTCGGTGAGCGACCGCCCGGCGGCTCTCGCCCCGGCCCGGCGAGGCAGCACGCCCGGGTCTGCACGGTCGTCGCCGGTCTCGGCGGAGAGCGCTTTCGTCACTCCGATCAGGACGTCCTGCACCTGCTCGAGCCGGTCCACGGCCCACTCGATCAGTTCGGGCAGTTCCCCGGGGACCTGAGCCGGCGGCTGCGAGCGGGGGTACGTCGGTGCGGTGGTCACGGTGGTCCCTCCCTGGCGCGAAGATCGGCGGTCTTCCCAGTCAACTTCCGGTCCGGAGAAGCCGCCATAGGACAGAAGGGAGCGGCCGTTCGTGGCCGGGCCCGGGCCGCTTCCGAATTGCCGGGCAACTCCTGCCGTGCCGGATGCGGTGGTGCGCACGCACTAGACCGGAAGGACGCAGCCGCCGGCACGCATTCGGCGCGCGGGGAGGAGGTTCGCCGGTGGACGCCGGGAAATTCCGGGGAAACCGTCGTACTATCACTCTTTCGGGGCAGAATCGAGAGGCACCTTATGCGCCGGACGGCGAGTACGCAGACTGACCGGGTAGCCTCAGCCGGTAGGCCGATCGGCCCAGTCGAGTCGTCCCGAGGAGGATTCCGGTATGCCGACCCGATCGCCGGACTGAGGCGGATCCGGCAGTCCACCACCGGGCCGACGGGGCGCCCGGTCGCCAGGTCACCGGTGGATTCCGGAGGAGGCTCAGGGTCGAGGAGGGGCCGTCAGTGCAGCACGAAGTGTTCGATCAGAATGACGTTTCACCGGGCGAATTGTTTCGCCTCATCCGCGCTCATCAGGAGATCGCGCAGGCCCTGCTGGCCCGTCTGGAACAGATTTGCCAATCGCGTCCGGATACCGGGAACGATGACCGTTCCTCCGGGGGCCGGTGGCATCTCACCGATCGCGAACGGAACGTCGCCGACCTCCTCGCCGAGGGGTTGTCCAACCGCCGGATCGCCCGGTCACTCGGAATATCGGAACGCACCGTGAAGAATCACCTCCACGCCATTTTCCACAAGCTCGGCGTGGGTGACCGGACGCACGCCGTGATCAGGCTGCTGCGCGATACCTGACCGGGGCGATCGCGATCCGCAGCCCGGGGGCGGCCCGTCACACCGGCACCGCGACGCGGGAAGCCGGAACGAGACCCATCGCGGCGCACTGGGCGTTCTCGATGCGGGCGAGCGGCGTCCCGTCGAAGGCGATCGCGGAGTACACGCCGGTCGCGGCTTCCCACCACAGCCGGACACCCTCCGGGTACCGCGCGGCCAATTCGGCGTCGCCGACCTCCGGGAACCATTCGACCAGGCCGAGGTACCGCGGTGCTTCGACCTGCTGGACCGTCCCATCGCCGTCGACCGGGCGCAGCGCCGGGGTCCGCAGGAGCGCGTCCAGCAGCAGGCTCGGCACGGCCGGTGTCCCCCAGGCTTCGGGCAACCGGCCGGGCCGCCACACCGCCCCGGCGCCCGCGGGACCGGCGAGCCACTCGTGCGTCGTGCGGAAGACGCCGGACAGCGACACCCGCGAATCGGGGTGGTAGTAGGGCGAGGTGACCGGGCTTCCGTCCTGCTTCGCCTGCGGTGGGTGGTCCGGGGTTCGCGGCGGTCCGGTCAGCACGGTCGCGCGGAAGTGCTCACGGTCGCGGGACAGCACCCGGCCACCCGGCGTGACGACGTCGGAGGTGATGCGCACGAGAACGGCCGGCGCCGCGGCGGGCTCCACCGCGGCGGAGACGCGATACCGGGCGGACCGGCCGGGGATCGCCCGGACCCACTGCGAGAAGACCACGTCGCGCAGCGCGTGGACCGCCACGCCGGGCAGCAGCACCCGGGCGGCTTCCACCGCGATGCCGGCGAGCACCGTGCCCGGCACCGTCGCCTTGCCGTCCACGAGGTGTTCGGCCGGCCAGCGCTCTCGCCCGCTGTCGAAGACCACGGTCCACGACGCCGACGACGCCTCGCGAGTCTCCGGTTCCCCGAGGAAGCCGTTTCCGGCCGGGAGGTCGCCGGCGTAGCCGGGGAACTTCCGGGCCAGCAGGTCCCGTTCCGCGCGGCCGATGAACGACACCACGGGATCGCGCGGCCCGGGCTGCGCCAGTTCGGTGAGGAAGTGCGCTACGCCTTCGGCCCGGCTCATCGAGCTGAGGCGCCGGCTGCGCGCCAGCACGGCGCGGGTGGCCGGATCGCCGCTGATCCCGGCACCCTCCCACACCGTCCAGGCGATGGTGAACTCCCCCGGGTGCCCGGCGTGCTCCGCAGCGCGGAGCAGGAAGTCGTTGGCGGCGGAGTAGTCGGCTTCTCCCGGCAAGCCCATGAGACCGGCCAGTGAGCCGAAGTTGCACCACAACCGCGGCGGCGAATCCGCGAAGGCGCGCTTGAGGTTGTGGTAGCCGCGCACCTTGACCTCCTCGACGCGGCGGAAGTCCGCGAGCCGCTTGCGGGCGAGGTCGCCCGGGTGGTGCGCACCGGCGCCGTTGACCAGCAGATCCACCCGGCCTTCCCGCTCCAGGACGGTGCGCACGGCTTCCCGCACCGCGGCGGGATCGGTGACGTCGCAGGTGAGGTGGTGCACGGCGGCGGCGGTGCGGCGCATGCGCTCGACGGTCGACCGGCTTTCCCTGGCGCGCAGCAGGCGGTCGAACCGGCGGGTGAGTTCGCGGACGGAGGTGCCGTCGCGCCGGCCCGCGGCGATGAACGCGGCACGGCGGCGGGGCAGTTCGCCGTCCGGCGCGGCAAGCAGGTCGGCCGGGACGTCCTGCGGTGCCGACGACCCGAGCAGCCACACCCGCAGCGGCAGCCGGTCGAGCAGGCCTTCCACCACCGCGGCGGTGATGCCCCGCGCGCCGCCCGTCGCCACCACCACGTCCCCCGGCGCCAGCGGCAGCTCGCCGCCGCGCGAGGGGGCGGGCCGCAGCCGCGGCCGGAACCGGGCACCGTCACGGTGGACGACCACCGGCAGCCCGCCGGGCCGGGCCAGTTCCGCCTCCAGGTGGCGCCACGAGGTCCCGGCGGCCTCGTCGGAGAGCAGGACCCGGCAGGCACACCCGGGCAGCTCCCAGGACACGCTGTTCACGAGGCCGGTGAGCAGGCCGGCGCGCGGATCGGGGGCTTCCTCCGCCACCAGCAGGCCGACGGAGCCGCCGTCCCCGAGAGCGTCGGACGAGTGGCGCACGGCCACGAACACCGCCTCCTGCAGGATCGGCACGTGGTCCGGCCGGGACGTGTAGCCGCGCAGATGCCGGTACTCCCGGCCGGCCCCCAGGACGGGCGCCAGCACGGCCTCCGGGTCGTCGCCCGGCCGGACGATCACGGTGGTGGCGGCGGCCGCGGGCTCCGCGATCTCCGCCGCGGTGACCTCGTCGGTCAGCACCAAGCAGCGGTCGGGGAGGGCGGCGGGGGTCTCCTCCGGTGGCGGCAGCGGCTCGAGCCGGGTCACGTGCCGGGTCGTGGTGGGATCACGAGGCGGCTCCGGGACGATGGGGCTCGCGTCGGTCAGGTCCGCGGGTTCGCGGCCGGAGTAAGCGGTCACGGCGGGCCCCGCCACCGCCCCGGGCACATCCGTAGGCTCCCGCACAGAGCGGACAGTCCCGGCAGGCCCCGCCGCCACCCCGGCCACATCCGCAGGCTCCCGCACCGGGCGGACAGTCACCGCGGGCCCAGCCACCGCCCCGGTCACGGTGACCGGGTCCGTGGAATGCGTGGCCAGTGCGGTCAGCAGGTCGACCGCGCCGTCCGCGCCGAGGTAGGTGCGGCCGGGCCGGGCCTTCCCGGCCGCCGATGCGGGCCGTGCTTCGGTCGTCAGCGTGCCCAGCACCGGCCAGCCGTGCGCTGACGCGTCCCGCCGGCGGGCCAGCGCGAACAGGAACGCGCCTTCGGCCAGGCTCCCCGCCGGTTCGCCCAGCAGCGCGGCCCACTCCGGGGTGCTGTTGCCGTTCAGGGCCAGCACCAGCGCCAGGTCGAGCTCACCGGTGGCCAGGTACCGCGACGCGGTGTGCACCGCCGTCATCGTGGACGAGGTGCCCGTGTCGACGGTCAACGTGGGGCCGTGCAGGTCGAAGTGGTGGGCCAGCCGCGCCGGGATGATGTTGGGTCCCAAGCCGGGCAGGGTGTCCTCGTTGGTGGCCGGGCGGTCGCCGCGCACCTCGGCCAGGCAGCTGCGCAGGGCCTCTTGCAGCGCCGCGGCCGGCACTCCGTCGCCGGGTTCCGGGTTCAGGGACGCGAGGTCGTGCGCGTAGCAGCGGAACGCGGTCAGCCCGGCGGCGGCGGTCGGGCCGGTGTGGGCGGCGACCACCCCGGTGCGGTCCCGGACGGCCTCCCACAGCGGCCCGTGCTCCTCGGCGAACCGCGCGGCCACGGCCAGGGCCATCAGCTGGGTGCGGTCCAGCGTCCGGGCCGTGCGCGGCGTCATCTTCAGCGTGCGGGGATCGGGTACCGGGTACGGCGTGGGGAACGCCGCCTCCGCGGCCGGCGCCCGGCCCGCGGCGAGCCGGGCGCGGATCTCGCCGGGCGCCGGGTCGCCGGGCAGGTGCGCCGTCCAGGCGACCAGCACGACCTCGTCGGGCTCGGCCACGGGCACCGGACGGGGTCCCGGCCGCCCGGGTGGCGGAGCGTCCTGGACCAGCACGTGTGCGTCGGTGCCGCCGAAGCCGAACGCCGAGACCCCGACCACCCGGGGGCGGTCCTCCCGCGCGGGCAGCGGCAGATCGGCCGCCGGGACGCGCACGCGCTCCCCCGGCGCGTCCGGCGACAGCTCGGCCAGGGGACGCTGGGCCGGGATGGCGCCGTGGCGCAGGCCGAGCACGGCGTGGATCAGCGACACCGCGCCCGCCGGCCAGCCGGTGTGCCCGACGAGCGATTTGTTGGACGTGCACGCGTAGCCGCTTTGGGGCGCCAGGTCCGCCAGCGTGCCCAGCTCCACCCGGTCGCCGACCGGGGTGCCGGTGCCGTGGGCGATGACCCAGTCCACCGCCTCGGCAGCGGTCCCGTTGACGTCCCTGGCCCGGCGCACCGCCCGCTCCTGCCCGGCGGGGTTCGGGGCGTACACGGCCTTGCCCCGGCCGTCGGACGCCAGCCCCGAGCCCCCCAGCACGGCCAGGACCTCGTCGCCGTCGGCCCGGGCCCGCCGCAGGGGCTTGAGCACCACCGCCGCCGCCCCGTCGGAGAACAGCGTGCCGTCCGCGTCCCGGTCGAACGCGTGCACGCCGCCGCTGCGGCTCAGCCCCCTCAGTGCGCTGAACATGACCGAGAACCGCGGGGTGTTCGTGAACACCCCGCCGCACACCGCGAGGTCGCAGCTGCCCGCCGCCAGCGCCTTCGCCCCGAGGTCGATCGCGTACAGGCTGGACGAGCACGCGGTGTCCACCGTCGTGACGGGCGAATCCGGAGGCAGCAGCCCGGCGACGGCCGCCCGGGCCACGCGGTCGGGCAGGTGGTCCCGCCCGTCGCCGGTGACGAGGGGGTAGTGCCGGCGCAGCAGCGCGCGCAGCCGTCCGGACAGCTCGGCGCGGTCGAGCCCGGCGTCCGGCCAGTGCGCGACGAGCCGCCGGACGGCGACCTCCGCGAAGAGGGACTCGTCGAGGTGCTGGTTGCCCTCGACGGTGTTGGCGACGAAGCACTCGACCCGGTCCCCCGGCCCCCGGGTGACCGGATCGCAGGCCTGCGCGACGCTGTGCCGGAGCCACTGCGCCGCGCTGTCGTGGGCGCAGGACGGCGCCTTGGCTTCCTCGTGCAGCCGGGGACCGTGGATGAACCCGCCCCGGAAGGTGTAGCCCCGGTCTTCCGTTTCCGTCCCGGTTTCCAGGAACGCCTCTTGGCGGAACCGCTCACCTGGTTCACCGAACACCGGTTTCCCGCGGCGCAGCAGCTCCCAGAACTCTTCGGGGCTGCCGGCGCCCGGCAGCACCAGGCCCATGCCCACCACGGCCACGGCGTCCGCTTCGGCGTCGGCGGGCTCCTGGGCCGCCCGCGCGGAGGCACGAGCCGGGCGCCGGACCGGAGCAGCCGGCTCCGCCGCGGGCGGCAGCTCGGCGCGGAGCATCGCGTGTCCCAGCGAGAGACCGCCGTCGGCCAGCACGCTCTGGCCCGTCACCCACGACATCCGCGGGGACGCCAGCGCGGTCACCAGCCGGGCCAGTTCGGCCTCGGTACCCAGCCGCCCCAGGGGCGCGTTCGCGCCGCACGTTTCGCGCAGCGCGGCGGCGCCGGGGAACCGGTCCGCCGTCGGGTTGTCCAGCAGACCGGCGGAGGCCACGTTCACGCGCACCCCGTGCCGGGCGAACTCGACCGCCAGGTAGCGGCTCAGCGCCTCCAGCGCCGCCTTGCTGACCCCGACCGTCGCGTAGTTGTCCACCACCATCCCCGCACCGATGGAGGACACGTTCACCACCACGCCGCCGCTCTCGGCGAGCAGGGGCAGCGCCGCCCACGCGCAACGGCGAGCGCCGTGCACGTTGACGTCGAAGACCTTCTGCCACTCCAGGTCCGTCAGCGTGCCCGCCGGCGCCAGCACGCCCCGGGCGGCGTTGTTGACCAGCACGTCCAGCCGCCCGGCGCGCTGCCGCACGGTGTCGATCATCGCCGCGACGTCGTCGGGCTTGGTCACGCTGGCCCGGACCAGCTCCCCCGACCCGCCCGCCGCGACCACCCCGGCCAAGGTGTCCCGCGCCGCTTCGGCCGAGTGGAAGTAGTTGATCACGACGTGCGCCCCAGCGGCGGCGAACTCGTGCACGATCGCCCGGCCCACGCCCTTGCCGCCGCCGGTGACCAGGACGACCCGGCCCGCGAACTCACCCGCCGTCTCGTGTTCGCCGCTCACGCCTCGCTCCCCACCGGACGGCGGCCGTTGCGCAGCCGCAGGACGAGGTCGACGATCGCGGCCATGGTCGGGTAGTTCGTCAGCCGTTCGGCGGACTCCGCCGGCGGGATGCCGAAGTGCTCGAGCGTCCGCGTGAACGCCTCGGTCTGCTTGATCGAGTCGATGCCCAGGTCGGCTTCCAGATCGGCGTCGGGTTCCAGGGCGTCGGGCGGGTAGCCCAGCAGGTCGGCGTACACGGTCCGCACCGTGTCGAACACCGCTTCGCGGTCGTCGGCGGGCGCGGTGTCGTCCACAGAGGACTGTTCCGCGCGCGGTGGCGGCACCGGCGCCGCCTGCGGCCGGGCGCCATCGTCCGCGGCGGAGCGGCGCTTGACGGTGGCCCGTCCGTCCCGTTCCAGCGAGGGCACCGCGTCCAGCAGGGACTCCAGACCGCTCCGGTCGGTCCGCTTCCGCAGCGGCGCAACGGTCACCGCGTCGGGCACGATCGCCGCCACGAGGTCCACCAGGACCCCCTTCGGGCCGGACTCGACGAACCGCCGCGCGCCGTCGGCGTGGACGGCGCGCGCGGCTTCGAGGAAGCGGACCGGCATGACCAGGTGCCCGGAGACCACCTGCTCGACCTCGGCGACGTCGCGGATGTAGCGGCCGAGCAGCGCCGAGTACACCGGCAGCCGGGGGACGCGCTTGGGCACGCCGGCCACTCGTTCGCCGAAGTCGTCCGCGGTGTCCGCGAGCAGCGGGTTGTGGAACGGGTAGGGGATGCGCAAGCGCGTCGCCGTCAGCCCGAGCGCGGTGGCGGCCTCCTGCAACCGCGCCAGCTCGCCGTCCGGGCCGGACACCACCACCTGGCCCGGGCTGTTGTCCGCGGCGACCGCCAGGTGCCATTCGTCCAGGGCGCCGATGACGTCCTCGGCTCGCCGGGCGCTGCAGTTCAGGGCGACCAGCCCGCCCGAGGGCACCTCGACGTGGCGCAGCGACTCGTCGCGCTGGGCCACGACGTCGGCGCCGTCCTCCAGCGTCAGCGCCCCGGCCGCGGTCAGCGCGGTCAGCTCGCCGAAGCTGTGGCCCAGCAACAGGTCCGGCCGGATCCGGTGCTCCTCCGTCAGCAGCCGGAACGTCGTCACCGAGGAGGCGAAGATGGCCAGGTGCAGGGCGGGCGGGTCGTGCTCGACCAGGTCCTGCAGCGTGCGGGAACCCGGGTCCAGCAGCATCGGCGAGACCGGCGCCCGGCCCAGCCGTCCGGCCACTTCGTCCACTGTGGACAGCGTGTCGCCGATCACCGGGTGGTGGTCGGCCAGCGCGCCGAACAGTCCCGGCAGGTAGCTCCCCTGACCGGGGAAGAGGAATGCGGTGCGTGCAGGCATCGGTGAACTCCGTGTCAGTTCGAGCGGGCCGCTCGCCCCGGCGTGGCGGAAGCGGCTTCGGGCTGGTGTTGCGGGGTCTCGCCGTCAGGCGGTGCGGCGGGCTCCTGGAGAAAGGACTCGACGATGGCCGTGAACCGCCCGGCATCCTCCAGGTGGGGGTAGTGCCCGGCCGGCAGCATCCGGTAGCTGCCCCCGGGAACGAGCCGCGCCGACCTGGCTTGCCAAGCCGGGGTGATCGGGTCGCCGATCCCCCAGACGGCCAGGGTGGGCAGCCGCAGGTGGGAAAGTTCCGGCCGGAAGTCGTACCGCTGGCCCAGCAGCGTGGTGATGTTGCCGATGACCGCCAGGGACGTGGCCGCGAACTGCGGGATCCGGCTGCGCTCGAGGTGTTCCCGGTACCACAGCGCGGGAATCCGCCACGGCTGCCGCGCCGCGTAGAGCGCTCCGACGACGGTGCTGACGAGGGCCCCGCCGGGCAGGAGCCCGGCGGCCAGGGCGACGCGCCTGACGCCGGGCCGGCCGAGCAGGATCTGGATGGGGTTCGTGGCGCGGCCGAGCCCGCCGGAACACACCAGGACCATGCTGCGCAGCCGGTCGGGGGCCGCTCGCGCCATCAGGACGGCCATCATGCCCCCGAGCGAGTGCCCCACGACGTCGAACCGGTCGAGCTCCACAGCCGCGGCGAAGGCGAGGGCGAACCGGGCGAACCCCTGGGGCGAAACGTCTTCCAGCGGCGGTGTCCGGCCGTACCCGGGCAGGTCCAGGGCGAGTACGCGGCGGTTCGCCGCCAGCGACCCCAGCACCGCGATCCAGTCGAAGGCGTCCCCGGTGTTGCCGTGCAACAGCAGCAGGGGCGGCCCTTCCGCGCCCCCTTCGAGGTAATGGGTGGCCACGCCGTCGACGTCGACGCACCGTTCGTGGATTCCGGGGGGCAGGGGGATCTCGGTCGGCATGGCTTCCCTCTCAGAGGTGAACGTAGGTTCCGGGCGCCGGGGCGCCGGCCGGATAGCGGTCGTTGCCCAGGGACGGCGGCTCGACGTGGTCGCCCGCGCGTTCGGACAGCCAGGCCACCCAGGGCAGCCACCACGACTCCTTCCGCAGCTGCGCGCCCTCCAGCCACTGCACGGGGTCTTCCGGCAGCGTGGCGGCGGACCAATGGGATGCCTTGGGCTGCGGCGGGTTCACGACGCCGGCGACGTGCCCGCCCGAGGACAGGGAGAAACGCACGTCGCCCGCGAGGAGCCGCGCACCGTGGTAGGCGGACGTCCAGGGCACGATGTGGTCGTTGCGGGCGGCGACGACGAAGGCGTCCTGGCGGGCGCGGTCCAGCCGCAGCGTGCGCCCCGCGATCTCCCAGACGCCGGCGGCGAGCTTGTTGCCCAGCGCCAGCTCGTGCACGTAGTCGCGGTGGGCCGCGGCGGTGACGTTGGTCGTGTCGTTGTTCCAGGCCAGCAGGTCGAACGGCGGTGGGTCCTCCCCCTGCAGCCAGTTGCGGCCGAAGTAGTGCCAGTACAGGTCCCGGCCGCGCAGGAGGTCGAACAGCAGCGCGAGGGTGTGCCCTTCGAGGTAGCCGCGTTCGGTCATCAGACGCTCGCCCGCGGCGAGCGTGTGGTCGTCGGCCAGGCTGTCCCACACCCCGATGTCGGAGAAGTCCACGTAGGTGTTGAGCAGGGTGGTGCTGCGCACGCGCCGGTCGCGGCCCGCGGCCAGCCACGCCTGCAGCATCACCACGAGAGTGCCGCCGTTGCAGGCGCCCAGGAGGTTCAGCTGCGGAGCGCCGGTGATGTCGAGGGCGGCCTCGCAGGCGGCCAGCAGTCCGTCGAGCATGTAGTCGGCCAGGGTGACGTCCCGCAGCTCGCGGTCCGGGTTGCGGTAGCTGATCGCGAAGACGGTGTGCCCGTGCCGGATCGCCCACTCCACCAGGCTGCGGCCCGGAGCAAGGTCCAGGCCGTAGTACTTGTTGACCCACGGCGGGCTGATCAGCAACGGAATGCGGTGCACGGCCGGGGTCTGCGGCGCGTACTGGATGAGCTCCAGCAGCGGGGTGCGCAGGACGACCCGGCCCGGGGTGGCGGCCAGGTCGCGGCCCAGTGCGAACGCGGAGGCGGGCACCTGGCGCGGACGCCCGTGGTTGTGGCACAGGTCCCCGGCGGCGTTGCGCGCCCCCTTCAGCAGGCTCCGGCCCCGGCTCCGCACGGCCGTGCGGAGCACTTCCGGGTTGCCCGGCACCGTGTTGGTGGGCGCGAGCGCTTCGCTGAGCAGCTGCACGGCCAGGTGCGCTCGCCGGCGAGGTCCGTCGGGGAGCCCGGCGAGCTCGACGGCTTCGTGTGCCAGCCCGTCGGAGCGCAGGTAAACCTGCTGCAGCACGTGGAAGTACCGGCGCGTGGCCCACGCCTCGTCGCGGAACCGGCGGTCGCCGTCGGCCGGGGTGACGGGGGTGGCGTGGGGGTGGCCCGGGCCCAAAACGCCGGTGGCCACGGTCGCGGTGGCGATGTCGCGCGTCGCCCGGACCACCGCCTCGGCGGTCCGCGGCCACTCGCCCGCCACGCCGCGCGCCACGGGCGACAGCGAAGTGGCGAGCCAGCGGAGCGCGATCCACGCCTGCCGGGCGGTGGCGGCGCCGGACGGGGTGCGGGAACGGGACGTCGGCCTCACGCCGGAACTCCTCGGATCGGGGGCGGAACCTGGTGGTACGCCGGAATTCACATGCGCAGGCCGCCGTTGACCGACCAGACCTGGCCGGTGATGTAGCGCGACTCGTCCTGGCACAGGAAGGCCACGACCCGGGCGACCTCGTCCGGGGTGCCGACCCGCCCCAGCGGGATGCCCGCGAGCACCCGCTCCCGATTGCGCCCGGTCAGGCTCGCCGTCATCGACGTGTCGATCAGCCCGGGCGCCAGTGCGTTGACCGTCACCCCCGGCGCGGACTCCGTGACGGTGCCCGCCTTGCCGGCCAGCAGCGCGGCTTCCTGGGCCAGGCACATCGTCAGCCCGATCAGCCCCGCTTTGGCCGCCGCATACGGCGCTTGGCCCACCGCACCGGCCTGGCCGACCACCGACGACAGGTTGACGACCCGCCCGGCGCCGCGCTCGATCATCCGCGGGAGCACCCGTTTGGCGAGGTAGAACGGGCCCGACAGGTTGATCGCGAGCACCTGGTCCCAGTCCTTCTCCGGCACGTCGGTGACCATGGCCGGTCGGGTGGCGCCGGCGTTGTTGACGAGGATGTCGACTCCGCCGTGCCGGTCCGTCACTTCGGCGACCAGGCGTTCGCAGTCCTCGACCGAGGAGACGTCGGCGCGGTGGAGCGAAAAGC
The DNA here is from genome assembly GCF_040674975.1 of Amycolatopsis sp. NPDC049688. NCBI lineage: Bacteria > Bacillati > Actinomycetota > Actinomycetes > Pseudonocardiales > Pseudonocardiaceae > Amycolatopsis > Amycolatopsis sp. NPDC049688. The sequence goes on along the minus strand of NZ_JBFANY010000001.1, from coordinate 206,865 downwards.
CGGCCCGGTGCCCGGCGAGCCGCTCGGCCGCGGCGTCGGCGTGCTCGACCGAGGTGTGGTAGCCGATCGCCACGGTGGCACCCGCCTCGGCGAGCGCCCGGGAGATCGCCGAGCCGATGCCCCGGACACCGCCGGTGACCAGGGCGACTTTGCCCGCCAGGCCGGTGTCCGGGCGGAAGGGAGAAGGGGTCACGTGAACTCCTGGGTGCTCTTCGCTGGGGAAATCCGCCGACCCCCGAAAATCACACGAACCGTTTCCGGCTGCCGTCGGCGGCAACACGAACCCTTTCATCGTTTTCCGGTTCCGGCGTCCGGGCAATGGTCCGGGCGATACAGGTCTTTCGCCGCGGGCCGTTCCGGACGCGCAGGACCGGCGGTGCCGGTCGGGGCGCCGATCGGCACCGCTGAACGGAACGGGGATTGGGAAACGCGGGCAACGGGCTTGCCACTGCGTTCCGCCGCGGGAATCGTCGAATCCGACGTTTCCACAAGGAAAACGGAGGAGGAGAAGCCCATGAGCGAGCGGGTGATTCTCTCCGGCGGGCCGGGCTACGTGGCCGCCGGCGAGCGCAGCCGGGTCGTCGAGGATCTGGCAGACGAAGTCAAACTGTCCTGTTACGGCGGACACGAGCACTTCTCGTTCACCGGCGAATACGAAATCGTCGACGGCGACCGTGCCGCGGTGATGCGGTGGTGCGGCCGTACCGCCGTGGCCGAATGACGGGAGCGCCGCGGGCGCTGTCACCTCGCCGGTTTCCGCGGCGCGTCACGGCCGTCCTGGCCCGGCTCCCCGCGCTGCTCTCCGGTGAGTGGCAGAGGGGCGCCCTGCCCCACACCACGGCACGCGCCGGCAGCACGCCTGCCAGGCCAATGCGCATTCCGGCCAGAACAAGGACGACGAGCGGCCAGGCGAACCAGCGTTACCCTCGCGCACGGCGGTCTTCCGGATCAGGTGGGGAAGTGCCGGGCGCGGTTGGCACGAGCAGGATGACACCGAGGATGATCACGGCAGCTCTTTCTGTCCAGCGCGGCCGGAGCGAGCCGGCCGTCACGGTGGGGACCGTCCGGCCTGGCTGATGCCCCTTCCGCGACTGTCCAAACACGATCCACCGACCTGGCGCAACGGTTCCAGGCGTTCGGCCAGCTGTCCGGAGCGGTCCGGGCTTGATCCACACCACGGTTCACGGCACCGTGCTGGACGTCGCGTCCCACACCGCCTCCAGTGGCCCCGGCAGCCGCAGCTTCCAGCCGTGAGGCGCCGCGTGAGGACCGGGGGCGGGCCGCATGCCGGGGAGGCGCTCGAACAGCACCTCCAGCGCGGTGCGCGCCAGCGCGGTGACCAGCAGGTACGCCGGGCAGTGGTGCGGTCCGGCACCGAACCCGAGGTGCGCGTGGACCTTGCGTCGCAGGTCGAACCGGTCCGGCTCGGTGAACACCGTCTCGTCGCGGTTGGCCGAGGCGATGGCCGCCGCGATCATGCTGTCCGCCGGGATTTCGCGTCCCGCCAGTGTCGTGGCGCGTTTCGTGCGCCGGCCCAGCACGCCGACCGGGCCACTCCACCGCAGCGCCTCGGCCACCGCCGCGCCAGCCAACGCGGGGTCGGCGCGGACCGCGGCGAGCTGGGCCGGCGACGACCACAGCGCCGCCAGCGTCCAGCCCGCGAGCCAGCCGGGTTCGACCGCGCTCAGCGCGAGGTGCTTGACCACCGGCACCACGTCGGCGTCCGGCCTCGGGTCGCCCCGCGGCCGGTGGGCGTGCAGCAGGTCGGAGAGCACCGATCCGTCCGGCTCCGCGCGAAGCCGCCGGACGACCGCGGTCAGGGCGCCGTCGGCCGCCAGGTCCGCGGCGGCGGCCGCGGCCGCCGCCGGGTCGCGGCCGAAGTCGTTCGCCACTCCGGTCAGCAGATTCCCCCACCGCCGCATGGTCTCCGGGCCGGTACCCCAGCCGAGCCCGAGCAGGAGAGACACAGCGATCGCCGCGACCGGTTCGAAGTAGTCCGCGGCGAGGTCGGCCCGGCCGGCGGGGAACACTTCGCCGGCGACCCGGCACGCGACGGGCCGGGCGACCGCGTCGACGAACACGCCGACCCGTTCGGCGTCGAAGCCGGGCTCCAACGCCTCTCGCACGTCCCGGTGGGACTCGCCTTCCCGCATCAGCAGCGGCGTTCCCCCGCACAGGCCGAGCATCGGCGACCCCGGCTGGTCGGTGGTGAACCGCTCCTCGTCGGTCAGCACGAGACGGACGTCGTCCCAGCCCGTCACCAGCCACTGGCGGACCTCCGGTACCCAGCTCACCGGCTCGGTCCGGCGCAGCCGTGCGTAAATCGGGTACGGGTCGGCTTCGAGTTCGGCGACGGTGACCACCGGGTCAATCCTGGAACGTCAGTGCGGTGGCCACCGCGGGCAGCGGGAACGGGTGGCCCGCCAGCCGTTCGGTGTGCTTGAGGAGGCTCTCCAGGAACCTTTCCGCGAGGTCGAGGGTGAACCCCTGCCGGCACACCACCCGGATCACGTCCACGTGCTCGAGATCCGGCGGCAGGCTGTAGGCGGGCACGTGCCAGCCGTCGCCCTTGAGCGCTTCGGACAGGTGGTACACGGTGAAGCCCACGTCTTCCGGGTCGCGCAGGCGGAACGCCACCACCGGCAGGTCCTCGCCGTCGGCGATGACCTCGTACGGCGCGATGCGCCCGATGCCGGCCGCGACCTGCCGGGCGACCTCCTGGCACCGCTGCGCGATCAACTGGTAGCCGGCGAGCCCGTTGCGCAGGAACTGGTAGTACTGGGCGATCACGCCGGAAGCCGGGCGGGAGAAGTTCAGCGTGAACGTGGGGTGGTGGCCGCCGAGCACGTTGCAGTCGAAGATCAGCGACTTCGGCAGGTATTCCGGATCGCGCCACATGCACCAGCCCGAGCCCGGGTAGACGAGGCCGAACTTGTGGCCGGACGCGTTGATCGACACCACCCGTGGCAGTGCGAAGTCCCAGGCGAAGTCGACGTCGAGGAACGGCGCGACGAAGCCACCACTCGCGGCGTCGACGTGCAGCGGGACGTCGACGCCCCGGTCTGCGGCCACGTCGTCGAGGGCGGTCGCGATGTCGGCGACCGGGTCGTAGCGGCCGTCCTGCGTGCTGCCCAGGACCGCGACGACGCCGATCGTGTTCTCGTCGACTGCGTCCGCGGTCAGCGCCGGGTCCAGGGTCGTGCGGCCCGGCCCGAGCGGCACCATCCGCGCTTCCACGTCCCAGAAGTTGCAGAACTTCGGCCAGCAGACGTGGACGTGGGTGCCGAACACCATGTTGGGCCGCCCGGTGCCACCGCGTTCCCGCCAGCGGCGCAGCATCGCGAGGCCGGCGAGCATGGCCGCCTCGGAACTCCCGCTGGTGGAGCAGCCGACGAATGAGCCGTCGTCCTCGTGCCACAGGTCAGCGAGCGCGTTGATGCACTCCTGCTCGATCTGCGAGCTCGCCGGGTACTCCTCGCGGTTCATGAGGTTGATCGACGCGGTCTCGGCGTAGATCTGCTCCAGTTCCGGCTCGGCGGCGGTAGTACAAAACGTGGCCAGGTTGAGCGCCGCCCGCCCGTCGAGCAGGAGCCGGGAGCGGACGATGCCGGCCGCGACGCCCGCAGGCATCGGGTTCTCCGCGAGCCGTCCTTTGGGGACGGCGACCTCGTCGATCCGCTGGGCGAACAGAGGAGCTATCTGCAGATCCCGGTCATCGGTGATCACGCGCTGCAAACTCATGGCAACCTCCGGAGCGACGGCGTATTCGGATCGTGGCAGCCGGCGGGATGCAGGGGAACAGCATCGGCGACGCACAACCCGGACGGGTCGGCGCCAGACCTCGTTGGCTGACCGCGACTCCCACACAACGTTCCCGGCGCGCCCCCGTCCGCCGCTCCAAAGGTCACGAACGGCCCAACTCGATCACCTGGACGGGCGACGACTCCGCGGCCGGACAGCCCCACGAGTCCAAAGTGGACGGATTCGCCGGAGCAACGGCTGCCATCGGCCGTCAGCCCGGCGTGAACCGCTCGTGCCGGAGTCAGCCGGCCACCACCGCCACCAGCGACACCAGCCGCCGGGCCGGCAGGAACCGGTCATGCTCGCCCACTCCTACGGCACATGGCCGTTCGGCGCACCGCGCCAGCGCTTCGGGCGGTAGCGGCGGAGGTGCCAGAGTGATGCGGCAACACCGGGCCGGCAAGCGTTCAGCCGGATGGTCGCCGACCCGGAGTACCCGCAGGTCACCCACCTGCGCACCGAAGCGCTGACCGAAGCAGTCCTCCAGGCGGCGACTCCTTGGCCGGGATGAAACTCCTCGCCGGCTGCCTCGGCGCCGCACTCATTGCCCGCCGGATTCGTCCCCCAGGCGCCCTTCTGCGTCACTTACCGAGAACCGACATGCGCCCGGTAGGGGCTGACAACCCCTTGGCCACGGACGACAACTTGTCCGGGCTGGCGACGATACGCAGGCCGACGATCCGGCCGCCGTCGATCTCCGGCGCCACCACGGCCAGCAGCGTCCCTCCGGTCAGCGCAAGGATCGCTGTGCTCGCGTTGACTTCGGCGAGCCCGAACCTGACGGGCACCGCGATCTTCCGGAACGCTGCGACGAGGTAGCGCACAACACGGTGCCGGCCCACGACGGGGTGACGTACGGTGGCGACACGGCGGACACCATCGGCCCACACCGTGACGTCCTCGGCCAAAATTGCTTCCAGACCGATCACGTCACCGGCCTTGATCGCCACGAGGAACTGCTCGGCGAGACGCACCCGCTCTGCGCGGACCGGCTGGCAAGACATTCTCCGGTTTGCGAGGTGCAGTGTCGTGCGGTGGTAGAGCTGCCGGCAGTTGCCCGGCGACAGCTCCAAGATCTCCGCGATAGCGCGGTACCTGCACTCGACAGCGTTGCGCAGCACAAACACTGCCCGCTCGTGCGGCGTTCGATGTTCCAGCAGGACCAGCAGGGCAAGAGAAAGCGAGTCGCGCTGTTCGGCCGTGGCCAGTGGGCCGAGCGTGGCGGTCAGGACCGGCGCCGGCAGCCACGAGCCGAGGTTGTGCGCGCGGGTCGCGCGTACCGCACCAAGCCGACCGACGCACAGCCGGGTGACGGCTTTGATCAGCCAGGCGTCGGGGTGCGTGGCCGCCTCGTGGTTCGCTCCTTCCCAGCTCAGGTAGGCGTCCTCGACGACGTCTTCGGCCTCGTCGGCGACGCCCAGCAGCCGGTAGGCCAGTCCGAACAGCCGCTGTCGTTCTGTATCGAACTCCGCCGTCGGGATCACACGGAGAGTATGCCGCAGCGGCACCCCGAACCGCGGCCCGATCTGGCGCGGCATCGGATTCCTCCGCCTCTAGGCCGCGACCGGCAACACCGGTCGACCAGCGGCAACGCCCACTGCCGGCCCGGACAACTGTCCGCGATCTCGTCCCCGCCCCGCCTCATCACCAGCCGTACGAGCTTGCGGAAGGGGTGCGATGGCCGTCATGCGCCTAACGCGCGTGCACCGCACGGATCAGGTCAGCCACTTCGTCGTGGGAACCCATGGCCGCGACGCGGCCTTCGGCGAGCACGATGACGCGGTCGGCAGCTTCGATGGTCGCAGCTCGGTGCGCGATCACCAGCAGCGTGCACTCGGTGGTGATGTGCCGGAGCGTGCTGAGGAGCACTGCCTCGTTGGTGGGGTCGAGGTGCGCGCTGGGTTCGTCCATGAGCAGCAGCTGTGGCCGGGGAAGCAGAGCACGGGCGATGGCGACACGTTGCCGCTCACCACCGGAGAGCAGGTCGCCGTGCTCCCCGACGGGGGTGTCCAAGCCGGCGGGCAACCGGTCGAGCAGATCGGCCAGGCCTGCCAGCTCCACGGCCCGCCGGATCTCCGTGCCGGTGGCCTCGGGCTTGCCATAGGTGATGTTCTCGCGCAGGGTGCCGTGCATGATCGGTGCGCTCTGCTCGACCAGGCCGATCGCCGCCCGGCACTCGTCCACGCCCATCTGCCGCACCACGTCTTGCCCGTCGAGCAGGATCCGCCCGTCAGTGGGCTCGTAGAAGCGGGCGATGAGCGCGAAGATGGTCGATTTTCCTGCTCCGGAGGCACCGACCAGCGCGACCTGGCTGTGGCGCGGCACGGTGAAGGACACGTCGCGCAGCACCGGCCGGTCCGGTTCGTAGGCGAAATCGACGTGGTGGAACGCGATCGCAGGCGTCCGCGCGTCGACCGGTGGCCGGTTGACCGGGCGCGCGACGGGATCGGCCAGCACGTCGGCCTCGGTCGGCAGCTGGGCGACATCCTCGATCCGCTGCAACGCCGCCAGCCCTCGTTGCAGCATCGCGAACACCTCGAACAGCCCGGCCATCGGCTCCGCGATGTAGGTGACGTAGAGCAGGAACCCGACCAGCTCCGCCAGCGACGCCTCGCCGCCGGCCACGCGCAGGCCGCCCACCACGAGCACGGCGATCATCGAGCCGTGTACCGCCAGGGTCATCGCGGGTTCGACGATGGCGTTGCGCCGCGCCGCCGCGACGCTGTCGCGGTAGGCCTTGTCGGCCAAGCGCACGATGCGGTCGCGCTCGCGGTCCTCGGCCCGCAGGACGCGGATGGTCCGGATCGCCGACAGCGCACGTTCCAGCTCGGCGCTCATCCCGCCGAGGCTGTCCTGGGCGTCTTCGACCGATCTGCGGATGCCTCTGAGCAACAGGAGCGTCAGCCCACCGGTGACCCCGACGATCCCCGCCACCACGAGGAAGAGGACGGGGTCGAGCCAGATCATCAGGGCGATGCCGCCCACGGTGACGAACGAGCTGACCGTCACCTCGACGAGATCGTAGGCGAGTGCGTCCCGCAGCACAGTGGTGTCACCGGCCACTCGCGTGATCAGGTCGCCGAGCCGGTGCCGCCGGTAGCGGCTCATCGGCAACCGCAGCATCCGGTCCACGATCCGCCGGCGCAGTCCCAGCACGATGCCGTCGCTGGTGCGTTCGAGCAGGTAGTGAGCCACCGCGGAGACCGCGGCCTCCGCGATGAACACAGCCGCGAGCAGGGTCAGCCACCCGCCGTACGCACCGCCGCGCGAGAACGCGTCGATCGTCCCGTTGGCCAGCAGCGGCTGCGCCAGCCCCAGCGCGCCGCCGGCCAGCGACAGCACCATCGCCCTGACCAGGACCGCGCGATGCCCGTGCGTCGACCGCACGAGATCGCGCCACCCGGCACGCGGCGCGCCGCCGGGTTCGCCGGTCGCCGGGTGGCCGTCGCTTTCTCCGGGACTCTCGCCTTCGGCTCCCCGGCGGCTACTCAGCACAACCAGGTTCTAACAGGCACAGAACCTCACCGCACCCCGGCTCCTCCGCGATCACCCCTCCGGTCGCGGATCGCCCTGTCGCCCGCGGAACCGGGCGTGCCCTCGGCCGACGACCTCGGTCGCATATCGGTCCACACCTCGTCGACATGGGCGCTGCACTCCTCCTCGGTGCCGGTGGTCCCGTCGGGCCGCCACCCGGCCGGCACGGCGTGGTCGGCGGGCCAAAGGGAGTACTGGCCCTCATCGTTGACGAGTACCTGGTAGGCGACGTCGTCTTTCACCGAACGGCTTCCTTCCCCTGGGTGACGGCGAACCCCGGTCGACCGGTAGCGACCTCGCGCGCCAGGTCGGCGATCGTCGGCCTGCTGAACACGTCCCTGATGTCCAGGGGGAGACCGGCGCGTCGAGCGTGCGCGACGACCTGGACGCTGAGGAGGGAGTCGCCCCCGAGGGCGAAGAAGTCGTCCGTGATCCCCACCCGCTCCACGCCGAGGACTTCCGCCCAGATCCGGGTGAGGGTTTCCTCGATGGCCGTGCGCGGTGCCAGGTAATTCGTCGTGGGGTATTCCGCCGGGGGCAGCGCGTGCCGGTCGAGCTTCCCGTTCGTGGTCATCGGCAGCGCGGAGAGGGTGACGAACGCCGATGGGACGAGGTAGTCCGGCAGGTTCGCGGCCAGCGAGGTGCGCAGATCCGGCTCCGGCTCACCGACCAGGTACGCCACCAGCCGCCGCTGACCCGGCTGGTCCTCGCGAACGACCACCGCGGCCTCGCGGATGCCCGGCCGGCGGAGGAGGGCCGCCTCCACCTCGCCGGGTTCGATCCGGTAACCACGAACCTTGACCTGGTCGTCGGCTCGGCCGACGAACTCGAGCTCACCGTCGGAGTTCCAGCGGACCAGGTCCCCGGTGCGGTACATGCGCTCACCCGGCTCCCCGAACGGGCACGCCACGAAGCGGCACGCCGTGAGCCCCGGGCGGTGGAGGTAGCCGCGGGCGAGCTGGCGGCCCGCGAGGTAGAGCTCCCCGGGCAGTCCGGCCGGGACCGGTTGCCGGTTGGCGTCGAGCACGTACGCCCGCGTGTTCCACAACGGCCGTCCGATCACCGGGTGGTCCCCGGAGATCCGGCTGTACACCGCGTCGACGGTGTATTCGGTCGGCCCGTAGAAGTTGTAGGCGGTCGTGTGGGGCAATCGGGAGAGTTGCCGCCACAGCGCCGGGTTGATCGCCTCCCCTGCGACCATCAGGTTCGCCGGGTGGTGGCGGTCCGCGCCGAACAGGCCGGCGTCGATCAGCTGCGGCAGGTACGAAGGCGGCACGTCCATGAAGTCCACGCGCCGCGTGTCGACGTAGCCGACGAGGGCATCGGGATCCAGCCGGGTCGCGTCGTCGATCACGTGGAGCTCATGACCGCCGCCCAGGAACACCAGCCCTTCCAGGGAAGCGTCGAAGGAGAACACGGCGGTCAGGGCGGCCCGGATCCGCGGCTCGGCGGGGAAGAGCCCGGCGTGGTCGAGCGTGAGGTTCACCAGGTTCCGGTGTTCGACCACCACCCCCTTGGGCCGCCCGGTCGAGCCGGAGGTGTAGATGACATAGGCGGCGTGTTCCGGGCGAAGGGGCGAAAGCCGGTCGGATGGGGCCAGGTCATCTCCCGGGAAGCCGCTCGTGTCCGGGAGGGAGTCGATCACGAGGCACGGATCGGCGTCGCCCAGCATGAAGGCCACACGCTCGGCGGGCAGGTCCCGGTCCACCGGAAGGTAGGCGCCTCCCGCCTTGAGCACGCCGAGGATCGCCACGACCACGTCGGCGGACCGGGGCAGCATCACCGCCACCAGCCGCTCCGGCCCCACCCGCCGCTCCACCAGGTAACGGGCCAACCGGTTGGCCCGTTGATTCAGCTCGGCGAAGCTCAACGCCTGATCGCCGAAGACCACGGCGGTCGCCTCGGGCGTCCGCGCCACCTGCGCCTCGAACACCGCCGGGAACACCACATCCGGCACGTCGTGCGCCGTGGCGTTCCACTCCACCAACATCCGGCGCAGCGTCGCCGCCGGGATCCAGGAGAGCTGGTCGACCCGCCGGTCGGGGTGGGCGGCCATCTCTTCCAGCAGCCGGGAGAGCCGCTCCGCCATCCGCCGCACCGTCGGCTCGTCGAACAGCATCGGGTCGTAGGCGAGTTTGATGCCGATCCGTCCGTCGACGTGCGCGGTCAGGGTGAGCGGCAGGTTCGTGGTGTCCACCGCCTGCACTTCGGAGACGGAGATGGCGGCGGAGTTCGTCTCGTCGACCGGGTAGTTCTCGAATACCACGATGCTCTCGAAGAGTGGCAGACCGGCAGGCAGGTCGCTCCAGGACCGGATCGTGGACAACGCGACGAAGTCGTGGCTCCGCGAGCGGCTCTGCGCCGTCTGGAGGTCACGCAACCATCCGGCGATGCGCTGACCACCGTCGACCCGGACACGGGTGGGCACGGTGTTGATGAGCATCCCGACCATCGACTCCACCCCGGCCAGGTCGGCCGGCCGGCCGGAGACGGTGGTGCCGAAGACGACGTCGGTTTCCCCGCTGCAGCGCGACAGCAGCAACGCCCAGGCTCCCTGGATCAGGGTGTTGACCGTCAGCCCGTTCCGCCGCGCCATTTCCCGCGCCTCCCAGGCGTCGAGACCGATCTCGACGGCCGCGGTCGACTCGGTGCGATGCGCCTCCCGCGGCCGCCGGTCGAACGGCAAGGGGGTCGGCGCGTCGAACCCCGCGAGCACCGACTGCCAGTGGTGCCGCGCCGCCGCGGCGTCCTGTTCGGACAGCCAGCGCAGGTAGTCGCGGAACGGCCGCCGGGCCGTGAGGGCGGGTGCCTCCCCACCGGCGATCGCGGCGTACTGCTCGAAGACATCGCCGAGCACCAATCCGGTGCTCCAGCCGTCCAGCAGCACGTGGTGCGAGGTCCACGTCAGCTCGACCCGGTGGGCGTCCAACGCGGTGATGGCCAGGTGCAGCAACGGAAAGGTGTTCAGGTCGACGACCGAGGGGGCGGGCCGTGGCCGGTCGTAGTCGACCGGCACGGCCACCCGGCGGTGGACCACCTGGACCGGCTCGGGGAGGTCCTGCCAGACGATCCGGCTGCGGAGCACGGGCGTGCGGTCGACGACCTTCTGCCACGCCTGCCCGAGGGCACGCGGGTCGGTGACGCCGTCCAGCACCAGCGTGAATTGGTTGACGTAGGCGAGCGGGTCGACCAGGCCGTGGAAGACCATGCCGGCTTGCAGGGGCGTGAGCGGGTAGATGTCCTCGACGTCGGAGCCGTCTCCGGCGAGGGCGTCGACTTCGTCCTGGGTGAGCCGGACGAGCGGGAAGTCCGACGGGGTCCGCCCGCCGGAGCCCGGTTCCAGGCAGTGGCGGATGATTTCGCGCAGGGTGGCGACGAGGTCGTCGGCGAGCCGCTGGATGGTCGCCTCGTCGTGCACGGTGGCGAAGTACTGCCACGTCAGTTCGAGTTCGTCGTCGTCGACCGAGCCGATGATGTCCACGAGGCTGTCGCCGGTCTGGCCGGACTCCTGCTCCGGGCTGACCGGGTCGAGCCACCGCTGGACGAGGCCGGTGCCCCGGCCTCCGTCGTTCCACTGCCCGAGGTAGTTGACCGACACCGGGGGCAACGGGTCCGTCAAGCCTGCCCCGGGCCTGAGGTACCGCAGCGCCTCGTAGCTGAGCCCCTTGCGCGGCACGGCGTGGAGCTGCTCCTTGACGCTCTTCAGGATTCGGCTCCAGCCTCCGCCGGGGAGGTCGAGCACCACGGGGAACTGGCTGGTGAACCAGCCGACGGTGGCGCTGAGGTCCGCACCGGGCAGGACCTCCTCGCGGCCGTGGCCTTCCAAGGTGATCCACACCCGGTTGCGGCCCGTCCAGCGGGCCAGCACGACCCCGACCGCGCTCAGCAGGATGTCGTTGACCTGCGTGTGGTAGACATCCGGCACCGCGCGCAACAGCGCACCGGTCTCCGCTTGCCCCAGCCGCGAGGTGACGGACCGAACCGACTCCGCGGTGTTCTCCCCGCCACGGTCCACCGGCAGGGGCGGTGCGGCCGGGATGCCCCGCCAGTGCGGGAGGTCGTCGTCGAACCCGCCGGCGCGGACCCACTCGCCGAGCCGGCGCGCCCAGTGCGTGAACGGGGTGCCGGTGGGCTCCAGGACGTCGCCCCGGTAGGCGGCCTCCAGCCCATCCAGGAGGATCCGCCACGAGACACCGTCGACAGCGAGGTGGTGGATGGTGAGGAACAACCGTGGGCGGGGCCCGCGAAACAGCACTGCGCGCAGCAGCGGCCCGCGCCCGACGTCCAGGCTCCGTTGCGCGGCCAGTGCCTCCTCCGGTTCGGTCCCGGCATCCGGCACGACCCGGAAGACCTCCGCACTCCCCCGCTCGAGCACCACCTGGGACCAGCGGTCCTCGCCGCGGGTGAAGCACGTCCGGAGGGCTGTGTGGTGGTCGACGACGGTGTGCAGCGCCTCGCGCAACCTGTCCTCGTCCACATCAGCGGTCAGCTCCACGAACATCGACATCGTGGTGTACCGCTGGGGGTCGTGGGTGGCGAAGAACCACTCCTGGATGGGGGTCAGCGGTGCCGGCCCCGTCGCCGGTGGGTCCGCCGGCTCCGCGACGGCCACCGCGGTCGCGGTCAACGCGAGGTCGGCGACGGTCTGGTGCTGGAACACGTCGAGGGAGGTCAGGTGGAGACCCGCGCGCCGGGCGTGGGCGACGATCTGGATGCTGAGAATGGAGTCGCCGCCGAGGGCGAAGAAGTTGTCGGTGACACCCACCCGTTCCACCCCGAGCACCTCGGCCCAGATCCGGGCCAACGCGTCCTCGGTGGGCGTGCTCGGTGCGATGTACTCCTTCGCGGCGTAGTCCGGCGGGGGCAGTGCGCGCCGGTCGAGCTTCCCGCTCGGTGTCATCGGCAACGACGGGAGGGTGACGAACGCCGACGGCACGAGGTAGTCCGGCACGCTCGTGGCCAGGGACGTGCGCAGGTCCGGCGGCGGGTCACCGACCAGGTACGCCACCAGCCGCTTGCGGCCCGGCCGGCCCTCCCGGACGACGGCCGCGGCCTCGCGGATGCCCGGCTGGCGCAGCAGGATCGCCTCCACCTCGCCGAGCTCGATCCGGTAGCCGCGGATCTTGACCTGGGCATCGGCCCGGCCGACGAACACCAGGCGCCCGTCCGCGCCCCAGCGCACCACATCCCCCGTGCGGTACATGCGCTCGCCCGGTTCCCCGAACGGACAGGCCACGAACCGGGAGGCGGTGAGACCCGGCCGGCCGAGATAGCCGCGGGCGAGCTGACCACCTGCGAGGTAGAGCTCTCCGGGCACGCCGACCGGGACGGGCCGCAGGCCGGTGTCGAGCACGTAGGCCCGGGTGTTCCACAGCGGTCGCCCGATCACCGGCTCGTCGCCGGTGATCCGGCACGACACCGCGTCGATCGTGCACTCGGTCGGGCCGTAGAAGTTGTAGCCGGTCGTGGCCGGCAGCCGGGTGAGCTGCCGCCACAGCGCCGGGGGGACGGCCTCGTTGCCGACGATGACGTGACCGGGGTGGTGACGACCATCGTCGAACAGCCCCGCCTCGACCAACCGGGGCAGGTACGACGGGGACACGTCCACCAGGTCGATCCGCTGTTCGTCCACGTAGCCGGCCAGGGCCGTGGCGTCCATGCGGGTGACGTCGTCGACGACGTGCAGCTCGTGGCCGCAGGCCAGGAGCACCAGACCTTCCAGGGAGGCGTCGAAGGAGAACACGGCCGTCAAGGCGAACCTGAGCGGTTTCCCGGACCGGAACAGGCCGGCGTGATCGCAGGTGAGGTTCACCAGGTTCCGGTGTTCGACCACGACCCCCTTGGGTTGCCCGGTCGAGCCGGAGGTGTAGATCACGTAGGCGGCGTGCTCCGGCCGGAGGCGGCGACGCCGGTCGACGTCGGCCGGATCACGGTCGGGACAACCGGTCGTGTCGGGCAGGGAATCGAGCACGAGGCACGGATCGGCGTCGCCCAGCATGAAGGCCACCCGCTCGGCCGGCAGGTCCCGGTCCACCGGAAGGTAGGCACCTCCCGCCTTGAGCACGCCGAGGATCGCCACGACCACGTCGGCGGACCGGGGCAGCATCACCGCCACCAGCCGCTCCGGGCCCACCCCGCGATCGATCAGGTAGTGCGCCAGCCGGTTCGCCTCACGATTCACCTCGGCGAAGCTCAGCCGCCGGTCGCCGGAAACCAGGGCAGTCGCCTCCGGCGTGCGCGCCACCTGCGCCTCGAACACCGTTGGAAACGCCACGCCCGGCACGTCGTGGGCCGTGGCGTTCCACTCCACCAGAACCTGGCGCAGTTCGGAACCGTCGCACAACGGCAGCTCGCCCACCGGCCGCCCGGGATCCAGCGAGATCGCTTCCAGCAGGACGCCCAGGTGCCCGGCGAGCCGCTCGATCGTGGCCGCCTCGAACAAGCCGGTGCTGTACTCGACCACGCCGTTCAGGCGCCGGTCGGACTCCTGGAACTCGAAGACGAGATCATGGGTCGTGGACACCACCGGCAGCTGAACCTCCTCCACCCGCAGGCCGGGCAGGTCCACGCCCCCTTCGGGCGCGTTCTGCAACGACACCAGCACGTCGAACAAGGGTGTTCGGCCGGCGTCCCGCACGGGTTGCACCGCCTCGACCACGCGCTCGAACGGCGCCGCCTGGTGCGTGAAAGCGTCCAGCACGGTGGCACGGACCTCGCGGAGCAGTTCGTCGAACCGTTGTGCCGGAGTGATCCGCTGACGCAGCACCAGGGTGTTGACAAAGAACCCGACCAGGCCGGCCAGCTCGGCTCGCTCCCTGCCGGAGGTGACCGTGCCGACCGCGACGTCTTCCTGGCCGCAGGACCGCCCCAGCAGGACCTGGCACGCCGCGAGCAACGTCATGAACAACGTACAGCCGTGCCGCCGACTGATCGCCTTCAGTGCCTCCGCGACCTGACCAGGCACCTCGAACTCGTACACAGCGCCATCCGAGGTGCGCACCGCCGGACGCGGATGGTCGACCGGCAGCTTCAGCGACGTCACCCCGGAGAGCTGTCCCACCCAATAGTCGAGGTGCTCTTCCAGAAGTTGTTCCCGTTGCCGCATCGAGAAGTCGACGTAGCGCATCGGCAACGGCTCGAGTGGCGTGCCCGCGGCGTACAGCGCCCCGAGGTCCCCGATCAGCACACCGGTCGACCAGCCATCGGTGATGATGTGGTGCAGCGTCAGGACGAGCACGTGGTCATCGCGGCCGAGGCGCACCAGGCGCGCCCGCAGCAACGGTCCCCGGCGCAGGTCGAACGGTGTCCGAGCTTCCTCGGCCAGGATTTCGTCCAAGTCACCGTCGGACACGGGGACGCGCACTTCGTACGGCTCCCCCACCACCTGCATGCCCCGACCGTCCAGCTCGCAAAACGTCGTTCGCAGCGACTCGTGTCGCGCCACAAGCCCCGTCAACGCCCGGTCGAGCGCGGCCAGGTCCAGCACGCCGCGCAACCGCAGTGCGGTCGGGGCAATGTATTCGACATTTCCCGGCGCGAATTGGTCGAGGAACCACAGCCGTTGCTGAGCAAATGACTGGGGCGCCATGTCCGGACCCGATGCACGTCCTGTCGAATCCACCCGGAATTCGTCGATAGAAGACACGGCGCAATCCAATCTCGGAACTCGCGGTGGACCACGCTCCCACTCGGATATATCGGCAGCGTAACCAGCGAAAATCATGACCGCAATATGGATGGCCAGCTTCCCCACCCATCCGATAAAAGAGCACACTCTCGCGTGTAGCCGATGATCACGCTGCGTCGGGAGTCCGGGACGAGTAGCGCTGACGTGTACTGCATGCGCCTCGATCAGGACCCGCACGGACGTCGTCAACCTCGTCCTGGCCGGGGTACCTTCCGTTGTGACACACACTCCGGCGACGTGGGCGCAAGACCGAGCACACCTCAGGGATGGAGTTGATGCGTGATGGAACGACGCGTGTCGGTGGCGACGCACTGGGGTAGTTTCGTCGCTGTCGTCGACTCCGGCCGGTTGGTGCGCATCGAGCCGAGGCACGACGACCCCGCGCCATCGCCCATCGGACCCGGAATGGTGACCGCCGCCGACGACAACGCTCGCGTGCTGCGCCCCGCGGTGCGCCGGGGCTGGTTGAACGGCGAGCCTCGCGCCGATGGCGCGGCCAGGGGCTCGGACGCCTTCGTGGAGGTGAGCTGGGACGAGGCGATCACGCTGGTGAGCGAGGAACTCCGCCGAGTTCGTGACCGCTACGGGAACAGTGCGGTGTTCGGCGGATCGTACGGCTGGGCGAGTGCGGGCAGGTTCCACAACGCGCAGGGGCAGCTCCACCGGTTCCTGGCGTTGGGCGGGGGCTACACCGACTCCCGCAACACCTACAGCACCGCGGCGCTGGAGGTCATCCTCCCCCACGTGATCGGCGGTCATCCGTGGAGCTACCAGAGCCGGATGCCGATGTGGGACGCCATAGCCGAGAACTGTGAACTGGTGGTGGCGTTCGGCGGCCTGGCCCTCAAGAACAGCCAGATCAACCCCGGCGGGCTGGTCAAGCACCGCACGCAGGAGCTGTTGCGCCGGTGCCGCGCGGCCGGGGTGCGGTTCGTGAACATCAGTCCGCTCCGCAGCGATGTCGCCGGCTTCGCCGACGCGGAGTGGCTGCCCGTCGTCCCCGGCACCGACACCGCCGCGATGCTCGGCATCGCCCACACGATGCTGGTCAACGGGTGGCACGACAAGGATTTCCTGCACCGCTGCTGCACCGGGTTCGACCGCTTCGCCGCCTACCTGACCGGCCGGCTCGACGGCGTCCGGAAGGACGCCGCCTGGGCGGCGGAGATCACGGGCATCGGCCGCGACGCTCTCGTCGACCTCGCCCGGCGCCTCACCAGCCGACGTTCCCTCGTCATGGTCAACTACGCGGTCCAGCGGGGACACCACGGCGAACAACCGGTCTGGATGTCGGTCGTGCTGGCCGCCATGGCCGGTTCGCTGGGGCGGCCCGGAGGCGGCTGGGGCACGGGCTACGCGACGATGGACGCGACCGGCGTGGCCCCCGATCGCGCTTTCGTGGCGTCGGTACCGGAGGTGACCAACCCGGTCCCGGACTTCATCCCCGTCGCGAGGATCGCCGACACCCTGCTGCATCCGGGCAAGGTCATCGACTACGACGGCCGGCGCCTCACCTTGCCCGAGCTCCGCCTGATCTACTGGTGCGGCGGGAACCCGTTCCACCACCACCAGGACCTCCACCGGCTGGCCCGCGCCTGGCAAGTCCCGGACACGGTGGTGGTGCACGAAACCTGGTGGAACACGACGGCCAAGTTCGCCGACATCGTCCTGCCCGTCGCCACCAGCCTGGAGCGGGACGACTTCGCCGCCGGGTTCTCCGACCCCCACCTGATCGCGATGCCGAAAGCCCGCGAGCCGGCGGGCGAGTCGCGTACCGACCACGCGATTTTCGCGGCCTTGGCCGCCCGGCTCGGATTCGAGCGGGAATTCACGGAGTCGCGGTCGGAAATGGAATGGGTCCGGCACCTTTACGAACAGACGCGGGACAAGCTCGGCGACGATGCCGCCTTACCGGGCTTCGACGACTTCTGGCGTAGCTCCACCGCTGAGCTGCCGGCGTCGACCGGGCCGTATCCCGGCAGTTTCGAAGCCCTCCGCGCGGATCCGCGGCGGTTTCCCCTCACGACGCCGTCAGGCCGGATCGAGATCTTCTCCGAGGAAATCGACTCGTTCGGGTACGACGACTGCGCCGGGCACCCGAAGTGGTTCGAGCCGGCGGAGTGGCTGCATGCCGATCTGTCGGACCGGTTCCCGCTGCACCTGATCTCGAACCAGCCCGCGTCGCGCCTGCACAGCCAGTACGACAACGGGGGCCACAGCCTCGGTTCGAAGATCCACGGCCGTGAGCCGGCGACGATCAACCCCTCGGACGCCGCGGCGCGCGGCATCGAAAGCGGCACGATCGTGCGCGTGTACAACGACCGAGGGAGCTGTCTCGCGGGCGTGGTCCTGTCGGACGACGTCATGCCGGGCGTCGTGCAACTGTCCACGGGCGCGTGGTGGGATCCGGTCCAGCCGGGCCAGAGCGGAACGCTGGACCGCCACGGCAACCCGAACGTTCTCACCGCGGACCGGCCGTGCTCGCGCCTGTCCCAAGGACCGAGTGCCCTCAGTGCGCTGGTCGACGTCGAGCCCTACGACGGCCCCCTTCCCGACGTGCTCGCCTTCGCACCACCCAGCCTGGTGCTGCCCGATAGCCACCCGAAGGAATGATCCAGTTCCCTCCTTGGGGAACTTCGCTGGACATCACGTGAGGTCGTGCATACGTTGCGGGCCCATGACTGACATCCGGGATCTCAAGTACCGCCAGTGGTTCAAGGGCGCAGACGTCGACGGCGACGGGGTGATCACGCGTCAGGACGTCCGGTTGATGGGCGAACGCTACATCGCCGCCCGCGGCGCCGCGTCCGAAGCCGCGACGGCCCGGCGGCTGACCGAGGGCCTGGACACGTTCTGGGCCAACGTGATCGCGCCAATGGACCAGGACGGCGACGGGCAGGTCGACCTGCGGGAGATGACCGAGGGGTTCCGGCAGGCGCTGGCCGACCCCGCCCGGTATTCGCAGCAGGTCGGCCCGGTGGCCGACTGCTACTTCGACCTGATCGACCTCGACGGCGACGACCGGGTCGACCGGGCCGAGTTCGCGGAGATCTTCGGCCAGGCAGGCAACGTGTCCCCGGAGGACTGTGCCGCGGTCTTCACGGCTTTGGACCTGGACGGCTCGGGCGGCCTGGACCGAGCCGAATTCCACGACGCACTGAGGGAATTCTTCTACGGCGAGGACCCGGACGCCCCCGCAGCGCACCTGTTCGGCAAGATCCCCAGCTGACCCGTCGGCCCACGTCGCCTCTCGGACTGAAGCCAAAGCCCGGCTCGGCATCAGCCTGACCGCCTCGATCGGCGCGGCCGTGTTCCCCGACCTGCTGTCGGCCGTCGACAACGCCGTCTACCGCGCCGAGGGCGGGGACCGCGACCGGAACGCCGGACATCGGCCGGGTTGTTCTTGTCCACCTTCACCGGCAAATCCGGCTCGGCCTCATCTCCTGCTGGACAACGCTCTGCGTGGTCCTCGCTACCAGGACCGTCTATCGGCGTCACCGTCGCTGATAGACGCTCCCGCCTTTCCTTCGTCGAGTTCGCCTTGGCGGCGATCGCGGTTCCCGGCATGATGGGACATGGCCTGCCCCAACGACATCGCTCCTGGCGCTTTTGATCGCGAAATGCGGGCGAGGACGTGGGCCGGCGCGGTGCCCCGTCCGAGACGGTGGTCTTTCGTGCTCACACCGGAAGAACTGCGGATCCCGGACCACGGCGACGGCGACCAGCGCGCGGACATCGAATTGCTGCACCGCTTCGCGGCGTCGGTCGAGGAGCAGTCCCGGCGCATGGCGGGGTTTCCGGTCAACCTGGAATTCGACTATCGCCCGCTGGCGCCGTTCCTGTCGGTGCACCTGAACAACGCGGGCAGCCCGGGGCAGGCGAGTGAGTACGGCCTCGACACCAAACCCTTCGAGCAGGCGGTCACCGCCTTCTTCGCCGAGCTCGCCGGTGGCGAGCCAGGCGAGGTGTTCGGG
Source organism: Amycolatopsis sp. NPDC049688 (assembly GCF_040674975.1). Classification (NCBI taxonomy): domain Bacteria; kingdom Bacillati; phylum Actinomycetota; class Actinomycetes; order Pseudonocardiales; family Pseudonocardiaceae; genus Amycolatopsis; species Amycolatopsis sp. NPDC049688. The sequence goes on along the minus strand of NZ_JBFANY010000001.1, from coordinate 187,869 downwards.
CACGTGGCGCACGGGGGTACCGAGGCGAACCTCTTCGCGGCGTTCGTAGCGCGTGAACGGTACCCGGACGGCGTGCTGTACGCGTCGCGCGAGGCGCACTACTCGATCCCGAAGATCGCAAGGCTGCTGCGCGTCCCCTGCGTGGCGGTGGACGTGGACGAGGCCGGGACGATGGATCTCGCGGCGCTCGGACGCGAGGTCGGGAGCAGGAACGTGCCAGCGATCGTGGTCGCCACCGTCGGCTCCACCGGTCGAGGCGCGGTCGACGACATCCCGGGCATCCGGCGGACCTGCTCCAACGCGGGGGTGGACGAGGTGTTCATCCACTCCGACGCGGCGTTCGGCGGGCCGCTGGCCGAGTTCGGGCAGCCGCGCCGCCCCTGGTCGTTCCCCGACGGCGCGGACAGCGTGTCGGTCAGCGGGCACAAGATCATCGGCTCTCCCCTGCCCAGCAGTGTCGTCCTCGTGCGGGAGGTGGACGCGGACACGATCCGCAGGCCCGGGGTGGCGGTGGGCAGCGACGACGACACGATCGGCGGGTCCCGGGACGCGCTGTCCCCGCTGCTGCTGTGGTACGCGCTGCGCGGACTGGGTCGCACCGGATTCGCCGCCCGGGTCCGGCAGTGCCTGGAAGTCACCGAACACGCGGTCCGGCGCCTGGCGGAGGCGGGGCGCAACCCGGCCCGCTTCCCCGGTGGCAACGTCGTGCTGTTCGACCGTCCGGACGAGCAGGTCATGCGGGCGTGGCACCTGCTCGAGGTGGACGGGCGCGCCCACCTGTCCGTCATGCCGCACGTCACCACCGAGCTCGTCGACCGGCTCTGCGCCGACCTCACCTGAGGCGACCGGTTCACCGGGTGCGGTCGGCATACCCGTCGGGCAGTTCGCCGGGCGCGCGGTCGATGACGCCGTCGTCGTCGGTGTCGCACTGGTCGACGAACGTGATCCGCGCAATCTCGTCGACCACCTCGACCGGGTAGGCCGGTCCGCTGTCGCGCAGGGCGGTCATCCGGTCGAGGTGGTCGTTCTGGAAGCACACGGTCTTGGCGGGGTCCTCCCACACCCAGCGCGGGAAGAAAATCACGCCGTGCACCTGGCGGTGCGCCAGATCGACCACCAGGGCGACCGACGTGCCGGTGGGTTCGGTCCAGGACACGGTGTGGGCACCGGAGTCGAGACGGGCGGCGTGCACGGCCTGATCCTTGACCCACCGCCCGCCGACGGGCCCGCTGTGGATGCGGTAGTCGATCGTGGTGGCGTTCTTGACGTACAGCTCGTACTGCCACCCGCTGTCGTAGGTGTAGATCAGGTGCTTGCCGAGCAGGGTGTCGTTCACAGCACTCGCCTCCTGAGCGTGTCACCGGTCCGGCGGTGACGCTGAAGCCGCTGGTCACCCCGTACAGGGCTGCCCATCCTCGACCGACTGCCGGCGCAACGCGGCACTGCGGTCCACCCGTTCTGCCGCCCCGTCGGAGATCCGCACCTCACCGCGGAACTCACGGGCAGTCACCCGCGTCGCCGCGAGCTCGATCCCCGGGCCCGTGCGGGTGACCGGACTGGGATGCCCCGGTCTGCCGAGCGGCATAGCAGAAATCGACTCACGCGCAGGACGGGCCCCCTGGTATTCGTCGGGGACCAACGCACCAACCGTCAGTGCGAGCGCTGACATCGCTGGTGGCAGCAGACCGGCCTGGTCGGAGGTGATCAAGTGGCGGGCGTACTGCGAACTCGGGTGTTCGCTAAGGGATGTCTCGTAACCCCGGCATCGGGGTGGGTGGGTCGTTGTGGTAGTTGATCATGTCGTGGTGCAGGTGATCACAGCGTCGCGACCGGAGTGGATTGCCCCGTTCACCGGATTGGAACCGGGCCAGTTCCGCAAGCTGGTGCGGCTGGTCGCCAAGCGCGGCGGAGACGAGATCGCAGACGGGCGCCCTGGCCGGCAGTGGGCGTTGCCGCTGGCAGACCGGGTGCTGCTGGTCGCGACCTACTGGCGGACGAACCTGACGATGCGCCAGATCGGTCCGTTGTTCGGGGTGTCGCATTCGGCGGCGCATCGAGTGATTGACTCGATCGGGCCGCTGCTGGCGCTGGCCCCGGTCCGCAAAGGCCGGGTCGACTCCGTGGCGATCGTGGACGGCCCTCTGGTCCCGACCCGGGATCACCGGCTGGCGACCCCGTCGAAGAATTACCGGTATTCGACCAACGTGCAGGTCGCGATCGATGCCGAGACCAGGCTGGTGATCGCCACCGGTGACCCGCGCCCGGGCAGCCGCAACGACTGCACCGTCTACCGCGACTCCGGCATCGCCGACCAGCTCGCCGATCGGCCGGTGATGGCCGACGGTGGTTACCAAGGCAATTCCGGGGTCGTCATGCCGTACCGCAAACCCCGCGACGGCAGCGAGCTGCCGGACTGGAAAGAAGACCTCAACGCCACGCACCGCACGATCCGCGCTCGGGTCGAGCACGTCCTGTCCCGGATGAAGAACTTCAAGATCCTCCACGACTACCGCCGGGCCGCCAGCACACTGGCCGATACGGTGTCCGGCATCGCGCATCTGCACAACATCCCCCTCACCGCCTGACCACAACACCAGCCCCACCAACCACAACACGCGATACGAGACATCCCTTAGCAGTGATCGCCTGAGTATGCGGCGCACACGCCGACCACATCCCCGAGGTGCTGGCCGCAGTGGCCATCCTGACCGGGCTGATCTTCAACGTCTTCGTGCTGCTCTTCGATCTGACGATGCGAGCGGCGGACAAGACCGACCCGGCGCATCAGATGACGCTCAACCAGCTGACCGACGAGCTCCGTGCCAACATCTCCTATGCCGTGCTGCTTGGCCTGGTCCTGACCGCCAGCTTCGGCGGCTTGACCATGTTTACCGACACAAGTCAACCGTTGCCGACCAGCGTCACGGCGGTGATCGTCTTCCTCGGCGCCCAGATGCTGCTGACCGTCTCAATGATCTTGAAGCGCATCCGTGCCCTCTATCGGGCGTTCCGGGTGGTCGGCCCGGAACGGATCCCGTAGGCACGGCAGCCTCGGGGCTCACTTCATGACAGCCGAGCAGCGACGCCGCCGACGTAGCCGCGCATTTGACCGCTGATGCTGGGTAGTCTCTTGATGTCATTCCGAGCTCGACGAACCTCTCCTCGCCTTGAAGATCGCAGTGTTAGCGGACGCCTGGACCTCAGGACGCGGTCCCTCAAGCTAAGAGATCAGTTCAGAATGAGTTTGCGGAGGCAGATGATCGAGCAGGCCAGGCTGAGAATGGCTTGGTGGACGTCGGCTCGTCGTTCGGTGCGAATGCGTAGGCGGCGGAAGTTTTTGAGCCAGGCGAAGGTGCGTTCGACCGGCCACCGGACTTTGCCGAGGCCGGAGCCATGCTCGGTCCCGCGGCGGGCGATGAGCGGGGTGATGCCGCGGGCGCGGACCAAGCGGCGGTACTTGTCGTGGTCGTAGCCGCGATCGGCGTAGAGCCGCCGAGGCCGGCGACGTGGCTTACCAACCACACCTCGGATCGGCGGGATGGCGTCAAGCAGCGGGATCAGCTGGGTGACGTCATTGCGATGGCCACCGGTCAGCGTGACCGCGAGCGGGATGCCGGTGGCGTCGGTGATCAGGTGATGCTTGGAGCCGGGTTTGCGGCGGTCGACCGGGCTGGGCCCGGTGTGGTCCCCCCTTTGAGGGCACGCAGATGGGTGGAGTCGACCAAGGCGGCGGACAGGTCGAGCAGGCCGGCGGCACGTAGCTCGGCGAGCAGGCGTTCATGCAGCTGCTGCCAGACGCCGGCCTCGTGCCATTCGGTCAGCCGCCGCCAGCACGTGGCCCCGGCCGCGCCGAACAACGCGGTCGGCAGGCGGTTCCAGCCGATACCGGTGCGAATCACGTACAGGATGCCTTCGAGTGCTGCGCGGTCGTCGGCACGCTTGCGGCCTGGGTAGCGGAACCGCCGAGGGTGCACCGGAAGGAGCGGCTCGAGCCGCTCCCACAGCTGGTCGGTCAGAACCTCCTCACGCATACCAAGATTCTGGAAACCTCGGCAGCCCGCACAAGAGGACACGCCGACTCATTCTGAACTGACCCCTAAGCCGCAGCGAGGCACAGCGCAACAGGTCGCGGTTCAGCACTGCGTGCGGGTCAGGCTCAGTGCCCTTCAGGCTTTCGCCATCGAGCATGTCGACGCTCTGGTCAAGCACGGCCAGGCAGGCGGCCGCCGTCCCTGCCAGTACCGGGTCGGAACTTTCGTGACGCAGTGCATCGAGTTCACCGGCTGCTGCCGCCCGTTCCTCGAGGACGTGGGCCCGCAGTTCGGCCACCTGTGTCGGCACCGGGTGGGTCCCGCGGCTCGCACTGGCTTCCGCTCGCACGGCGTCCACCCACACCCGCACCAAGTCGAGCGACTCCGCGACCTGCTCGATGATCCGGCGGCGGGAAGCGCCTTCGAGCGGCCGCGCACTGGCGCTGCGCAGGCTGTCGTCGACGCTCTTGAGCTCGGCGATGAGATCCTGTCGCCGGCTGAGCTTGCGCAGTGTTCGGGCCGCGGTTTCAACGTCTTCCCGCCGGTCGGCCGCCGCGATCGCCACCGCACGCCCGATCAGCCCGTTCGGTGCCCACCACGTTTCGGCGATCTGGTTGGCCCGCGGGAACCGCAAGTTCCTGCTCCGGTCGCGGTCGGCGGCGGCTGCCTCGGCCGCAGCGGCGATGTCGTTGTCGGCGGTCGCGATCGGCGCCAGCTCTGCCAGCATGGCCTGGCTGTAGAGCAGTCCGCGCGCGGACGCCTTGCCGATCGCCGAGGTCAGCACGGCCAGGTGGGGCAGTCGCTCGAAGTGTCCGCTCAGCTCATCGGCCAGTTCACCGGCGTGCGGATCGGCCATCACCAGCGCTGCGCGTACGGCCGCCATCAGCAATGCCAGCTGGGCCGGCTGATGGCCGTCGAAGCCGTGTAGGTCGAGGTTCTCGAGCGAACCTCGAAGCTCCTTGGCCGTGGCACCTGATTCGGTTCGGACCGCGGTCGCCAGAGTCAGCAGCCGGGCGGATTCGGCGAGCTGGTCGTCCCCGGCGATGGCCGCGGCGTGGTGGGCCAGCGCGAGTTTGCCGGTCCCCAGCAGGGTCGCGATCAGCTTCCGGCTCTCACCGTCGTCCGGCTGTTCAAGGTCGTCCGGCTGAGCGGTGGGAGCCGAGACGTCGGGCGTGGCCGCTTCCTCGACAGGAGGCGCCGCCGCGAGCGGTGTGGGCTGCGGTTCAGGTTCCGGCGACGGCTCTGCCACGGGCGCGTCGCGCGGTTCCGGCTCGTCGTCCGGGAGGTAACCGAGCCGGCCCAGCAGAGCGATCACGAGCAGTTGCTGGAGGTTGCCGGGCAGTGCCGCCTGCGCGGTCTGGTGGAGTTCGACCACCACGCCGTGCTCCCCCGCAGCCGTGGCGTCGACCAGGCGGGCCAACGCGGTCAAGCCTTCGGCCCGGCGTCGCCGAGCGTCGTCCCAGCCGTCTCTGCCGAGCAGCTCGTCTGCTGCGCGGCGGACGCTCGCGATCATCTCCCCGTATTCCGGCGGGCCCACGAGACTGGCCAGGCGTTCGAGTTCGGGGTGCTCCTCCGGTCGGCTTGCCCGTTCCGCAGCCTCCTCCAGCTGCGCGGCCAGCGCCAGGCAATCTGCGGACTCGGGCTCCGCACTCGCACCTTCCAGAAGGAGCTGGGCCGACTCGGCCAGCGGTCTGAGCGCCGCGATTGTCGCGAGGTCTTCCGGCGCCGCGGTTCGGGAATCCGCCAGTGCTGCGGAAACCGTGGCTGCTGCACTCTGGGCGTCCGCGAGGGCTTCCCGGAGCTGCTTCGCCGTCTTGACGAACTCATCCACCGGAGGCGCGGTGACTGGGAGGACCGTGGCTGCGACGCCTGCGCTCAAGCCTTCGAGCTTCCGGCAAGCGGCAACGACGGTGTCGACGAGCTCTCCCGGCCAGCTGGGCAGGGCAAGCTTGCTGCGCATGGCGATCCGCAGCGCGGCGACCGAAGCAGCTCCTCGCTGCCAGTCGGCGAAGACCGTCAGTCGGACAGCGCTCGCCTGCGCCGGATCGTCGGTCAAAGCCTGCCGCAAGCCATCGTCGTCATGGCTCTCGCGCCATTCGGTCAATGCAGGGGCCAGCGCTCGACGCACCGGAGACACGAGAAACTGCAGGGCACGCGTGCGCTTGTCTGGCGGCCAAGCCCGTAGGCGGGTGAGCCCGTCGCGCGCCGCCATCGGCGTCGGCCGTTTCGCCGGCGGGACACGCAGATCCCGCAGGAAGTCCGTACGGCTGGGATTCGGCAATCGCCAGACCAGCCGGGAGAACTCCTCCGGCGTCACGAGGTCGAGCGCGGCCTCGGCGACGTCACCGAGCTGGTCGAGCGCCCCGGCCAGCTCCGCCTGAGCACGCCGACGCGCGACCTCGTCCGGGTCGGTCGCCACAGCGGCCGATTCCAGGAGCTCGGTAATCCCGAGCGGTCCGCCGAAGTCCGGGTCGAGACGGTGCCGCCGGTGCGGGGTGGCCATTGCCGATCCCCTTCCTTTTCGAAGTTGCGGGCGGGTTAGTTCAGTTCGAAGTCGCGTCGAGCCAGACGGGCCCCGGCTCGTCGCCGCGTCGGTGTCCTCGGACAAAGGTGAAACCAGGTGGCAGTTCCACGGATGCCTGCGGTCCGCGGAGACCTCGGACGTACTTCGCGTAGTTGGCTTTTGCCTGGTCGCTGGCACGGAATCCGTCCGGTAGCTGTCGCATACCAGGCGGCACCCAGTGCTCCTTGACCTGGCCGGCCAGGCCTCCCGGTCGGCGTGCCTGATCGGGGATACGAGGTGCTCCGGCACCGTCGGGCCACCAGACGAAGACGTCCGGTGCCGTCCGGTCCGCGACCGGTTCGCAGGTCAGCTTGCCCGCCTCCACCAGATCTTCGCAGGTGTGGATCACCTGCCAGAGCAGCACCGGGTTGACCGGTTCCGGCCCGAACAGCGCCGTCATCAGCTGAGGACCGGTGAGCTGCCGGGCACCGAACGGCCCCGCCTCGCCGTGTCTGCGCAGTGCGTTGACGATGAACCGGCCCAGCGCGTCCACCCCGCGCCCCGGCTTGACACTCCGGGCGGCCGCCGGCGCAGGAGTGACTGCCTCGGCCAGGCCGAGCGCGGCGGCGAGGAGCTTCTCGTCGGTCGCCCACCGGTAGTCGTCGCCGTAAGACAGGGGCGCGTCGAGGAGTGTCGTCGAAAGCGCCACCCGGCGGGCGCCACGCGCGGCGGCGACGGTGACCTTGATCCCGGGGTAGAAGCCGAACGGCCAGGCGATGCCGGTCAGCCGGTTGTCTGTCAGAACCACCTCCTGGACGCGCATCGCGTCGTCGAGCGGCTCGCCCTCGTGGAACAGGTCGATGATCATGTTCTGGTGAGGGAAGAGCTCCATGGCGGACGAGGGCAGCGGGAGCACGCCGTTGTCGATGTGCGTCGCGCGCAACGCGACCGTGAAAACGGCGAGGGTGTTGTCGAGGTGTTCCAGGAGGACGTCGTCCTCGATGGGCTCCTCGCCCCGGGCGGGGTACGGCGCGCTGCGCCACACACCGCCCGCCTGCCACGGATCGTCGATCCGCACGTCGAGCCCGTCGAGCCGAGCGGCTTCGCCATCGATCGCGAGATTGGCGTGCACCACGGCTTCGACCGCGCCGGAGTAGGAGAGCGCGTCCGGCGTCTCACCGAGGTGGGCCCTCGCCTCGAGCAACGGCCAGACGCCGGTGTAACGGGGTTCGCCTGCCGGCCGGGTGACGATCCTGACGATTTCCCCCAGGTCGTCTCCGCCGAGGGCGTCGGGCGAGGCGAGGCGTTCGGCGAACCGGTCAGCGGGGGTGGCGTACGGGCCCCAGCGGCGCAGGATCGCCGACCGCGTCAGGAGGCTGTCAATCGCGGTCAGAGCCGCTTCCAACGCGGCGGCGAGCGCGCCGTCGTCGTGGGGATCGGTCAGCAGGCCGCCCAACGGTCCGCTGAGCAGTAGCGGTTTCGCGCTCGTCAGCAGCCAGTCGGCGTACCGGCCGGTGCCCGGGGGCCGCGCCGCCACCGGGACGGTACCGAGCACGTGGCCTCGCGCGTCGAGGACCGTGCCGCGGCGGCGCTGTCGTTCGAGCTCCGCCCGGTCGCGGTGGTTCAAGCCGATGCCGAACGCCTCGAAGTCGAGGATGGCGCGGGCTTCCCCGGCCTGCGCCGGATCGTTCCACCCGGATGCGCCCGGGAGCTCGGGTGACACCCAGCCGTCGACGTCAACGCCGTGATGGGCTCCGAACTGCCCGACCACTTCGGCCCATAGGGTATGCCCGCCTCGTTCGACGCGGACGAACATGCCCACCTCGGGAACCGTCGCCGTCTCGACGTCGAGGCGGAAGAACAGCTCCGGATCGAGGAGCTCTCCGCGGTAGCCCGAGCCGTCCGGGCCGAAACCGAAATGCACGGCGTTGAACGCCGTCGCAACGTGCAGCGGAACCCGTCGCGCCAGGGCCACCCGTTCCAGATAGGCGAGCACCCGTTCGTGCGGTGCGTCCGGCTCGACCAAAAGCTCCGCGGTGAACAGCGGATCGTCGTGGAACGGCCGCCAGATCTCGGTCGCGCTCGCTGTCATGTCGCCACCTCCGCGGTTTGCCCGGCCGTGGTCCGCTCACGGCGTTCGTCTGCTTCTGCGTACCTGCGCAGCCGCCAAAGTCCGTCACCGGTCTGGATGACCTGCTCCGCGGCGTCCAGCCGGTCGAGCGCGGCGCGCACGTCATCGATCCGGGCGCCCGGATCACATCCGCGAAGGCGGTGGTACAGCAGCCTCGGCCACAGCGGACGTTGCCTTCCCGTGGCCGTATCCGGGTAGGTCTCGTCGCCGCGGAGCACCCGGTTGATCATCACGTCGGTGAGCCCGCGGTAGTTGTCCCACAGAAGGCTGCGGACATTGCGATCCGTCACCGTCCGGTACGGCAAGCCGTCTCGCCGGACCGAGGGCCGGGGGCGAGCCGTGTTGAACGCGCGAAGCAGGTCCGGCTGCGGGGCCCGGTCCGCGTTGCGTTGCCAGCAGGTTGAACACCGGCAAGCCGGCGTCGTGCACGTATCCTCGGGCAGGGCGTGCTCCGGCATGCCGAAGTACCCGGCCATGCCGGCGTTGGCGCAGGTGCGGTCTTCGTTATACCAGGCAAGAAGTTCGGCCAGTTCACGGTCACGCCGGGCTCGATGTCCGACGGTGTGACCCACCACCTCTCCCGGCGCCGTCCGGGACGACCGGACCGAGATCAGCGTCCGGTAGTTGCCGGCTTGGGAGACGTCGAGGCAACCCCGGTCGTGGAGCGTCGAAAGGACGGCCCAAGTACCGGCGACGTCACCGGATGTCCGGTCGTATCGAGGCACCTCCCGCGCGAGTCTCTCGTGAAGTTCGGTCATCTCGTACCGGCCCGACCTCGCCGAAACGATCTGCTGCAGTCGCTGGGCAACCGCCGCCAGCTCGTCGTCGCCCAGGTCGAGGGGTTCGTCGACCGGAGCCAGCAGGACCGTCGCCGGAAAGTCGCCCTGGTCGTCGAGCACGCCGTTGTTCGCCAGGACGGCGACCGACCGGATGACGGCGGTCCGGAAGACGTCCACTGTGGACGCATGCCGCGCTTCGGCGGGCCGCAGTCGTCCCGCCGCGACCTCGGCCCGAAGGCAGCTGTCCGCGAGCTCGTCGGGATCCAGCACGCCGCTCCTGGATGCGGTTTCGAGCAGGAGCTTCCCGATCTGGTTCTCGGTGGCGGGCGACAGGCCTTGCGAGAGCATCCACCGCAGGGTGCGGAAGCCGCGGCCGGTCCCGAGAGCCAGGCCGTAGGACGGCGAACTGATCTCGGCGGCGGTCTTTCCGGCCTGATCACGTCCGGCTCGGCCGAGCTGCTGGTAGAGCGCGGCGAGGTCCGGCGGCGGCGACACTACGAACACACACCGGATGTCGACCCGGTTGACGCCGAGCCCGAACGCGCTGGTCGCCACGATGATCAGCGGAACGAAACCGGGATCGCCCTTGACCGGTGCTTCGCGGAATTCGGTCAGCACCGCCGCCTTCTCCGCTTCGGACAGCCGACCGTGGAAGCGCCGGACCTGCCGGACACCGGCGTCGCCGAGGAACTGGCGGAGATGGGCGTGCAGAGCCTCGACCTCTTTCACGGTCAGGCAGTAGAAGATCGCGTGGTCGTCGCACGCGGTCGCAATCTCCTCGGCGAGCCCAGCGACCGTGGCAGGTCCAGCGTTGCGGATCACCCGCCGGTACAACGCCAGCTCGGGACGTAGCGGACTGGCGGTCACCATGACGAGTGACTCACCCTCGACAGGCTCCTCGGCCACACCGAAGAGTCCCGCTCGCAGGCCGGCGCGGACCGACCGGTTCGCGGTGGCCGTCACCGCGGTCACCCGCACCCGGTCGTCGTTCCTGAGCTCGGTGATGAGCCGCTCGGCACGGCGGAAGCTCGGCCGGAAGTCGTCGCCCCACTGCACGAACGTGTGCGCCTCGTCCACCGCGATCCGGCGGAGGATACCCTTCTCTGCCGCTTCGCGCAGCAGCTCCTGGAACCGGCGGTTCGCCAGCCGTTCCGGCGAGACGTAAACGAGCCGGATACCGTGGTCCGCGACCCCGGTCAGCTGTTCGGCGACCTCGGTCTTCCCGCGTCGGCTGTTCGACTCGGGCATCGGCCCGACCAGCGCGCGCACGGCCCCGCCGACGGTGGCGTTCAGCTCGAGGGCCTGGTCCGCCATCAAGGCGACCAGTGGCGAGACGACGACGGTCACTCCGGAAAGCGCCAGTGCGGGCAGCTGGAAAGCGTACGACTTGCCAAAACCGGTCGGTAGCAGAGCCAACACGTCGGCGTCCTCGGCGACCGCACGGATCACCGATTCCTGTTGTGCGCGAAGCCGAAACGGTTCTTCCGAGAAGCGGAGCAGGCCCGCGATCCGGCCGCACCGCTCCACCAGCAGGTCGCCCAGCTTCCCGGCGGCCCGCGCGGCCGCTTCTTCGACTGGGTTGATTACCGCGTCGAGGATCTCGCGAGTGGCCGGCAGCAGGGTATGGGACCGCAGGGCGTCCGGCTCGCACAGCTCGGCAGCTCGCTGGCGCTCGATGAGTCCGTTCTCGCCGAGGAACTGCCAGATCGTCCGCCAGCCTGCGGCCATGGTCATCACGTTGCCGCCCGCGGGTTCACCAGTCATTTCGTCCGGGACCAGCAGTCCTGGATCGAGCGACTCGAGGAAAACTTTGCGATAACTCCGGCGTTGCGCGGTCCGGCCAGCCAGCCGACGGTCGCTGATCACCACGATGCCCCGGTGTTCGGTCGAGCGAACCAGCCTGCCGACGGCCTGCCGGAGATCCATCGCGGCCAGCGGCAAGTAGTAGTTCTCGTTCGCGGAACGCTCCGGATCGGCATCGCCGGCGTCGGCGGCTCGGCGCGCCGCTGCCGCGCGACGGGCGGCGACGAGCGGGTCGGCGAAGGGAGCGAACGGCAGCTTGTTGATCCACACGAGGGAGACCCGGTCGGCTACGAAATCGACGCCCTGCCACATCCCCCGCGTCGCGACACAGAAGCCGCCTGTCTCGGCGAACGCGCGAGCGGCGCGTGTGTTGCCCAGCAGCGGCGCCACCGTGACCGGCGTTCCCTGCGCCCGGCCGGAGAGTTCACCGATCAGCCGTTCGGCGATGGCGGACGCAGCCTTCTTCGCGGTCGTCAAGATCAGTCCGCCGCCGCGGAACGCGTCGCCCTCGCGGCGAATGACCTCCTTCGCATAGCCGGCGAGCTGGTGTGCTGTCGTGCGTACCGCGCCGTCGGCTTGCTCACCCCAGCTCGGGAAGTCCGCCAGGCAGACCAGCCGGGCCTGACCGGCCAGATCGAACGGGCTGGTCAGGGCGAATGCGTCGACTTCCACCCCGAGACCGAGCCTCGAGCGGATATACGTCCAGCTGCCAGCCACCCGGAGCGTGGCGGAGACGTAGAAAACCCGGCCGAACCGTTCACGCACGTCGGCCCAGGTCGTCTCGCGGCTGAGCTCGATCGGGGCGGACACGACCGCGAACGCGTATCGGCGAGCCGAAACGCTGATCCCCTCGCTCTCCAGCTCGGTGGCGTAGACGACGCGGTTGCCCTCTTCGGGCGGCGGATCGTCCGGCGTACCGTCCAAGATCTGCCGCGCGTTTTCAGTGACCCGGCTTGCCGCGTCCGCGAGCACCTCAGCACGCGCGGCGAGTGAAGCTGTGCGCTCGTACTCCCACCAAGCATGGGTCCGAGCGCGAGCACCCAGGTACGCGGCCAAAGCCCCGGAAACGGCGTTCGCCGAACGGGCCAGCCGGTCGAGCCGGCTGAGCAGCTGCCGGGATGGCGCCTCGCCGCCGACTCCGCCGAACGGGCTGGCCAAGGTGACGACGCGGCTGCCCACCGTGCCACCGGACCGGTCGAAGACGGCCTGGGCCGCCCGCGGCAGCGCCTCGGTGTCCAGCAGGGACTCCAGGTCGGCGACGGCTTCCGCCAGCCGGTCGGGGACGTCACGCCCGCGCGTGCACCAGCGGCGCAGCTCACCGGTGAGGTTCTCCACAGCACGGTAGTCGACCTCGGCGCTCGCCGCGGCTGTGGCGGCCTGCTCGAGCGAGTGGGCCTCGTCGATGACGAGCAACGTCGAGTCCGAACCCACGTCGGGCTGGCTCAGGAGCAGCGCGTGATTGGCGACGATGAGCTGACTCGCGGCGAACGCCTCACTCGCCGTCTCCGAGAGCCGGCCGAGAAGCGACGACGAGCTGCGCCGGTAGTCGCCGTTCTCCTGGCTGAGGCCGATGAGCCAAAGCGTCAGCGAGACCCGGGCACCCGATTCGAAGTACTCGGAAATAAAGGTCGGGAGATCGGCCTGGTCCCCGCTCCTGGACGACCAGCGGTCGTCGAGTGTCTTCGCCTCGGCCAAGCGCCGGACCAGGTAGATCAGCAGCTCACGGTAACTCGGGTCGGTGACGAACCGGGTGCACTGCTCGGGCCGGGAGCTCGCGGTCACGCCGGTGGCGTCGGCCAGCGCGGTGACCAGCGCCCGCAGGGACAGCCGGTTCCGCTTGCCCTTGACCAGCGCGGCGACGTCTTCAAGACCGGGCACCACCGCGGCCAGCTTGGCGATGTCCCCGGCGAGCTGGGACTGCAGCTGCTTGGTGTGGGTCGAGAGGACGACCTGTCGGCCCGGCGCACCGGCGAGCCAGTCGAGACCGGTGGCGAGGACGGCGAGGCTCTTGCCGGTCCCGGTGGGAGCTTCGCACAGAGCGTCCCGGCCGGCGGTCACCTGAGCGGCCAGCTGGGCGGACATCTCCTGCTGCGCCGGTCGACGCTCCACTCGCCCCGAGGCTGCCGCCTGGGCAAGGCGGTGCGGATCGACCCGCCCCGAGTCATCGCGCAGCTCGTCCGGCACGACCAGCGGGGTGTTCCGGCGGCTCGGTGACGGCGCCGGGATGAGGTCGGACAGTACCCGCTCAACCTCCGCATCGTCGTGCTCGTGGGTGGCCAAATCGGACGGAAGCAAGGAAGCCAGCAGGTCCCAGGCCGCGCTTCCGGTGCCCGCGCTCAACGCCAGGACACGCTCTGCTTCGGGCCACGCAGCCACGGTCGACGCCGCGAGCTGGATCACGCGGGCCGTCAGTGTTGCGTCTGCCTCGGCGTCATGCCAGCGCAGCCCCGTGCGGTCGACCCCGACCTCAGTGGCCAGCTCGGCCAGTCGGTGGGAGGAAGCTGTCGGCCAGATAGCGTGAGCGAGGTAGAGCGCATCGACCCGGCGGTGGCCGCCGAAACCCTGAATGCCCGCGTTGCCGCTTGCTTCGTCGAGCAGAGGGAAGTCGGCCTGTATGCCGTTGTAGGCAACCAGGGTGTCGGCGTCGGCGCAGAATTGCCGCAGCGCGTCGAACGCTTCCACCGGACTGACTGCATGGCTTTCGTATGACGCGCGAACGCGCTCCGATCTGATCTCCGCTTCCCAGCCTTCGTCCGACAGCCTTACCCAGGCCGTGAACCGCTCACACTTGCCAACCCAATCCGAGTCACCGGACAGGCGAGCGGCACCAATCTGATACACCTGGCGATCGCCGTCCGGTTTCTCCGAGCTGGGACGAACCACGGATTCGAAATCCACGATGACAGCCCGCAAGAGATCGCGCCGTCCGTCGTCAGGTTGCGCCGCTTCTGTAACAGCAGAGAGTATTTCACCGTCAGCCAGCACCAAGCCGGCCTGGATCGCCGACATGACGATCGTACGCAGACGTCGCAATGTCAGTGACGGCCAACGACGCTGAGCTTCGCTCAACAGCGCTCTTCCGTCGACCGGACCGATACGAGCAAGAATCTCAGCGACTTCCTCGGCCTGGCTCACTCCTGCGGCTATGGGAACCTCCGACGAAGTCGTCTCAACCACAGGATCGTGGCTACTTTTCACGTTTGCCGAACGAGAGGTGCAACGTCAACACCAAGTCACTGGGACGGCCTAGTAAATCCCGCTCCGCCCAGCAAGATCGACGATCTCCTCTACGTACGGTTGATGGGTCGGCGGTTGGCCATCCGCTGTTACAACCCCTCGAAGGAAATCGGTAACGTTTCGCAGTCGAGCGCCATGCGGACCCAGCAGACAGCGGAATTACTATAGGCCGTCGCCGCATAGGGCGTTATACAGTCCCCAATGACGCATCGCGACTGCGCTGATCGGATGAACCGCTCGGAGCGCGCCGTCATGACCCAACGGCCGCGACATCCGTCCAGTGTGATCCCACCGCACCCGCCCTCACCTCAGGTGGCCGCACCACCTGCCGGCGCGGCCGACCTGCTGGCGCAGTGGATGAACGGCAAGAAACTGGTAACCACCACTGCCCGCCCCGACCATGGCAGTGGCTTACGGTTCGCGTTCTACGGCCGAACCTCGACCACCCGCCACCAAGACCGCGTATCGTCACACGGCTGGCAACGCGACATGGCCGACGAGCTGGTCGCGGGCCACGGCCAGGTCGTCACCGCCTACTTCGACGCCGGCACTTCACGCCGCATCCCGTGGCGACAGCGAACGCAGGCTGCCCAGCTCATGACCGCGGCCTCGAGTCCAGAATTCGTGATCGATGCGATCGTGGTCGGCGAGTACGAGCGCGCCTTCACCGGCACGCAGTTCGCCACCCCCTACGCCTGGTGCACCCGGCACGGCATCCAGCTGTGGCTGCCCGAGACAGGAGGCCCAGTCGATCTCGCTAACCACGATCATCGGGCGCTGACGGCGCTTCTCGCGACCCAGTCGCAGCGCGAGGTGCTGCGCGCCCGCCACCGGGTGCTGGCGGCGATGCACAACCAAGCCACCCAGCAAGGCTGCTACCTCGGCGGCCGACCACCCTACGGCTACCAGCTCGTCGATGCCGGACCGCACCCCAACCCCGCCGACGCCCGCTGGGGCCGACGCCTCCGGCGCCTCGCTCCCGATTCCCGAACCGCACCCCATGTCGCCTGGATGTTCCGACAGCGTCTCGCCGGGCACAGCGTCGCCAGCATCGCCCGACACCTCAACGAGCGCGGTATCCCCTGTCCGTCCAGTGCCGATCCAGACCGCAACCGGCATCGGACCCGTCGTGCCTGGACCCTACGCACCGTCGCCGTCATCTTGGCAAATTCGCGTTACACCGGCCGCCAGACCTGGAACCGCCGGGCCACCGGCATCGAAGGCCCAGCCTCAACGCCCGCGCTGTCAGCGAAGGCTGCCCATGCCGCGCTGATCACAGAGCAGGACTTCGTCGCTGCGCAGCAAGTCCGGGCGGCGCGCCCCGCCGGCGACGGCCAGACTCGCCGATTCGCCCTCGCCGGGCTCATCCACTGCGGCGTTTGCAACCGGCGGCTGGACTCGCACTGGAACCACGGGCGACCGACGTACCGCTGCCGTCACGGCCACACCAGCACTCAACGCGCGGGCCAGCCTCGGCTAAAGTCTCTCTACATCCGCGAGGACCACCTCGTCGACGAGATCCGTGTCCGGCTCGGCGTTCAAGACGGTGACGGCCACGCCAGGTTGAAGTCTGCCCGGGCACTGAGCAGTCGCGTCGCGATAGCACTGCGCGATTCGGGACAGTACGTCGTCTGCGACATCGACGGATGGCGACTGAAAGAGATCGACTCAAGCTGAACTACGATGACCCGGCTTCAAGATCGCGTTACGCGATCCGTGGGGCAATACTGTGTCCGAGGACGATCTTGCTCGCTAACCACAACGATCTCGCTGAACTGACAGTTCGGCCTGAGCTTTCGTCAAGCGTTGCGGTTTCGCCTTGGCTTCTGTGCACCGCTGGCCCGCTGCCGACACGGCTCAGTCCGCCGGCGGATCGATCAGGTCGTCGAGAGCAGGCTGGTTCGCTTCAGCCACAGCGGCCTCAGCCGCTGCCCGGACGGCGTCCGCCAGATCCTCACTACCTGCGCACTGCAGCAGCTGCGCAGTGTCGGCGGCGGCGACGCCCTCCGGATCGGTTAGGCCCAATTGATCCAGCCGCAGGTAGACCTCGCGCTCGACACGACGGTCCAAGTGCCGAGCGACAGGAACCAGGCCCTTGACTATCCCCAGCGAGAGTTGCCAAGGAAGAACTTCAGCGAGCTCGGCGAGCTCTGCCTCAGGGTGCAAGTGGCGGGCGATGTCGACGACCGCACGGATCACGTCGGCAGTCCGTTGTGCCGCATGGGCGATCGGGCCGGGGTCGCGAATACCGGCCTGCGGGCGCAGGTGAAGCGTCAGTGCCGTCTCGATCTTCGAGATCGGCCGGCCATTCGACCACATAAGGCACGCGAGCGCGCGCCGAACCCGGCCGATCTCGGCGCCGCCCTTGCTGCGGGGGCCGAGCAAGGCGGCCGCCACGGCGGGCGCACATCGCTGCCGCGGCAGCTGCCGCGCGAACTCGTCGTATTCGCGCTGCCAGTTGACGGATGGCTTGGTAAAACGCACGTCATCGACTTCGGTGATCAGCTGCGCTACACCGAGCAAGGTCATCCTGGTCAGCTCCGTATCCGCCACCGTTCCCAGGGCGCCGGCCAGGACGCGAGCCGACTCGATGTCCAGGCCGCTGCGAACCACCGTCTCACCGAGGGGAGTCAGCCGGTAGCCATTGCCGGCGGCGATCAGGAACCCGTCCTCCATCAGCGAGGCGATCACCGACTGAACCTCCGCGAACGAAAGCGGTCCGCTGGTGCGATCGTGCTGGCTCTGAAAGGCGCCGTAAGTCCAGGCCAGAAAATCCGCTACCCCGGCCGCGTCCGCACCGTCGGGCTCCTCGGCGAGGCCCTTGAGCACGGTGAGTACCAAACTGGGCAAAGCGAGGTCGGCGCCGAACAGCGCCGAGCGTGCAGGGTCTGGCCGGGCGTTGACGTAGCGCCGCCAGATCCGCTGGGTGTCGACGCCACCGGCCGACAAGACGATCGCCCTCGCGGGCACATCCTTGGCGGCGTCGCGGCCCGCCCGACCCGCCATGTTCTTGTACTCCGACGTGGTGTATGGCCGACCGGGGTGCTCCAGCTCGCACACCACGACCGAGTCAGCCGACAGGTTCACACCTTGGGCCAGCGTCGTGGTCGCGACCACGACGCGGATCGGCCCCTCCTTCCCGCAGAACCCCTCCACCACCGCTTGCTGCTCTGCCTCACCAAGATCGGTGCTGTGAAAAGCCACACCTCCGCCAAGGCAGTCGCGCAGCATCTCCCCCACTCGGGACACGTCACCCTGCGGAAGCGCGCTCAGCACGGATTCGGCGGCAGGCAAATCCAGGCGGCCAGAGAGTCGGCGCGCGAAAGCGCGGGCGCGGAGGGGGCTGGAGCGGAAAACCAGGACGCGATCGCCCTGTGCCACCAGCTTTCCGACCAGCCGTTCCGCGAGGTCGTCACCAGTCACCACCCCGGAAGTCTCGAGCAGCTGTTCTTCACCCTCCGCCACCTGCGCCTGCTTGCCGCCGTGGAGCCGGTGGAGGTAAGTGCCGTCCGGGCCGAGAACGCCTTCACGCAGCGCAATGACCCGGTCGGTGATTCGCACGAGGCTCGCGTCGAGCCAGGCCGCCAGCCGGTCCACCTCTCTCAGCACGGCTGAAAGCCCCACCAGCTGCGGGGTGGGCAGATTACGGTGCGCGGCCCGGCGCAGGCGGGTGAGCAACAGTTCCAGTCGCGGACCGCGGTCGCTCAGCAGCAGGGACTGGAGCTCGTCGACGACTAGGACTCCGACCCCCGCCAACAAGCGCGGATGGCTCGCGAGAAGGCCAATGTAGGTCTCGTACGTCACCACTGCCAGGTGGTATGAGCCGGTCATCAGGTCGCTCACCTGGTCACGCAGGGCGCCAGTCGCTCGGACGACCCGGAGCCCGAGCGGAGTATACGTCTTCCGGAATCGCTGATACTGCTCGTTCACCAGAGCGCGGCTCGGGAGGAGGAACACCGCCTTGAGGTTCTGCGTCGTCGCGTGCAGCGCGGCGAGCTCGCCAACCATGGTCTTACCGCTTGCGGTGGGGGCGCTGACCAGGACGTTGCAGCCACGCAGGAGCCCGCGGTGGATGGCGGATAACTGCACGTCGTTGAGTTTGTCTACTTGAGCACGCCACTGCTCGGCCACCTGCTCCGGGATGCCGTGGGGCAGGAGCGACATCAGGTCTTTGGTTACCGGAGGCGGCTGGGTGTGGCCGCCGATCTGGCAGTAGCGGGGCCCCGGTGCCAACGGCGGGAACCGAGTCCGGCGCATGGTTCCCTCGAACGTGGGGTGCTGCCTGCGACGCCCGATCCCGGTCTCCTCTGCGGTGACCCGGTCCAGTACCTGCTTCACCAGCGATGACAGGCACACCGCGCCACGGTCGAGGACACCGCCGTCGCCCATCAACGCCTGAACGAGGTGATGGGTCAAGATCCCGTGCCGGTAGCGAGCAGACTCGAACGCCTCTTCGTCCGCCGACGCCGCTCCAAGGAAGATTCGGCCGTCACCGCTGATCGACTGCAGGATCTCCCATGCACCCGCTCCGTCGGACCGCGCGTTGTCACCGTCGGGCTCGGCGAAGGCCCGCGCCAGCATTCCACCGGAGAAACAGCAATCGAGCACGACCACCAGCAGCCGCGCGCGGATCGCCCGGACGAGGTCGACGAACCGGGTCAGCGGGAGGGCCGTCTCGGCGAAGTTTCCCGGGACCGCGTCATGGGTCGCCAGCTCCCGTGACCGGGTGCCGTGGCCGGAGAAGGTGATCACAACCACGTCATCGCCGCCGGCGACCTCGGCGAGGCGGCTGAGTTCGGCGGTCAACCGGTCACGGGTGGCATCCTCGTTCTCGAGGAGGACGCAGTCCCCGCTCACGTTGTCGGAAAACAGCGCATGGAGGACGCCAGCATCCCGCGCCGCGAAGTTCAGGCGGCGGAAGCCGGGGTCGCGATAGCGGTCGATCCCGGTGAAAAGCCCATGGAAGGTGCCGGTCACGGCCGGTCCCAACCCTGCCACGGCGGCGTCACGCGAATCGTCTTCAGCAAGTACTCGATCTCGGTCTTGGTCAGCGCCTCGACGACGTAATGGTCCATGGTCTCCGGGTGCAGGAACATCGGGATGTCTTCGACCGAGCAGCCGGGCAGGACGACGGGCAGGAGGTAGCTCGCCCACCGAGGGTGTTTCTGGAGCAGGTTCCTGATCACGCCGAGTTCGCTGCGGATGCCTGCGCGATCGTCGCCCCGATAGGTCCCGTCACCAACCGCTCGGCAGGTCGGTGACGCGATGACTGCGATGAAGTCCGCTTCCCTGATCTCGCGCAATGCCCAGTGGTCCCACTCGGTGCGAGGTCCCTCCTGGCCTTCGTCGATCCGCGGGTCCAAGCCGTTTTCGCGAAGAAGATCGGCGAAATCACGCACCTTTTTCTTGTGCGTTTCGTCCTCGTGCACATAGCAGATGAAGACGCGAGGTGAACTGCCGGGAAGTCCGACACCGGGCTCATCGCATTCTTCGGCCTCGACTGCGGCAGAGCGACCGGACCCGATCAGTGAAATACCGAACTCAGTCGACTTGGGCACCGGCCGAAAGTCTTCTCCGTCGACGAATTCCGTTTCGAACCGCGCGGCCAGCCGGAATTTCTGCTCGGTCCGCCCAGCCGGCGTCAGCAGCACGATCCACGCCGAATAGGAACCCGGCAGCACGCCCGCCCTCCCCGGAGCGACGTGCAGCCACCGAATCGCATCACCGGACGCGCCGTAGACGTGCACCGGCCCCTCGACCGGCGGGACGTGGACTTCGGCGGCGCCGTTCTCGACGGGAACGAACTCCAGGTTGCGGCTGAGCCGGTACGATGTCGCCGGGCGGGGCCCGGCGGCCCCGTGCGGCAGGGCGGCGACGACGGTGGCATCGGAGTCCGCCAGCACGAAGCCGATCTCGAACCAGCGCACGGCGGGCACACCGGGATCGACACGCAAGTCGTAGTTGATCTTCACCAGGTGCGCCGAGGTACCGGGAAACGCTCGGTTCGCCCCCGCCACCGGGTGCACGTGCCAGCGGCCGAGACGCACCGACCCGAAGACCACTTCCGCCGGTCCCTTGTCGATCCGCCGGCCGCCGACGTCCACGAGGACCAGCTCGACGTCGGTTCCCTCTTCGGGCTGCATGCCCGCTCCTTCCGATCGGCGCGACACGAGCGACAGGCTAAACAGCCGGATCACCACGTCCGCGAGCGGACCCGAGGTGTCCTGGAAATGTCATGTATTTGACTGGTCGGTGCAGGTCAGCAGATTTGACCACGGCGTCGTCCTGTGCTTTGCTGCCGATCACCGCGCCGGTGCCGCATCGTCCGAGTTTCCTTTTCGGTCGTGCGACGGGCTCCTCGCCGAAATCACATCGCTCATCGACGATCCCGAGGAAGGTCGTGTTCGTGAAGGATGTCCTGGCCGCAACCGATCCGCTGACCACCACCCCTGCGGATCCTCGCCGCGACCGGGCGATCACGGCCTGTTGCCTCGCGGCGGCAGTACTCGGCGACCCCGATCTCCCGGGGGACCGCAAGGCGCGCGCATTGATGACCTGCCTCGGCGTGCTCACCGCGACGCACCCCCTTGGCCAAGCTCCTTCCATGACCCGATTCCGCACCGGGCTGAGCGAACCGGTGGGGGCCCTGCTCCCCCGCGACGTGGACACCAGCGGCATCGCGGAAGTCGTGCTGCTCGACGCGGACGGCCGGTTCACCGACGAGGCCGAGGACTTGTGCGCCGAGTTCCTGGTGCCGTCGGCAGCACTCGATCAGCTCTGGCCGTGGGACCGGATGGCCTCCGAACAGGAGGAACGGCGAATTTACGAAGTATTGCGCAGGTTCACCGAGGCGGACTACGTGCGGCGGCGTGCCCAGCTCGTCGAGCAGCCGGTCGGCGACCTCCGGACACTGCGCCGCGATTGGGACAGCCTGCTGCCCCAGTTCTACGAACCCGTCGCGGACTGCCCGTGGCGGCAGGTACGCGGCTGGTTCTTCGCATGCCCGGATTGCCGGTGGCCAATGCGGGTGCTCGGAAAGGGCCCGATCGTGGACGTCCGCTGCGAGGCGCACGCTCGCCACGGAGTGACGTACACCTGCCGGGTCGAAAACCGCGCGGACAAGGCACCCGAGCTGCAACCCGCGGGCGAACGCGCCCGGCCGGTGCCCGCGCAGCCCGCCACGAAGGAGTCGCTGGCAGTGACTCGCGTCGTCTGGCGATACGTGACCTTGCCCGGCTTACTGGAATGCGGGATCCGGGATAACGCACTCGGCCTGGGAGCGGACGTGGAGATGTGGCCGCACCGCGATCGCTACGATCTCGCGATCGAGCTCGGCGGCCAGTCGTGGCGCGTGGACGCGAAGGCGTGGGCATCTCCCGTCGCTCTGGGCGAGGCGTTGCGTGGCACCCGTCCCGCGGCACCGGACCTGGTCATCGTCGTTCCCGACCACCAGCGCTCGAGCCTGGACCTGCTACAGCACATGATCGGTGGCTCCGGGTACCGGGCCGCCACGGTCAAGGGCTTCCTGGCCGAGCTCGACGACGCTGCGACGGTGTCGGCATGACCACCACACCGAGCGGCATCGCCACCCAGATCGCCTGTGCGCTCGCCGAGGAGTTCTTCGGGTTTCCAGGCCCCGACGACCGGATGACCGTGCCCCTGGACGCGGCCGCGCTCATCGCCGGGGGACGGCTCGACCTGTGGCGTGCCTGGGCCGGGCAGCCGGAGGCCACCAAGCGCCTGGTGGGACGGTTCTTACGGATCAGGCCCAACGAAATCGGGGCACCTCGCCGGTTCTTCGAGGCCGCGCGTGCCCTGTGCACCGACCCCGACAGCCCGTACGCCGGCCCGGACGACGTTCCCGACGACGAGATCGTGACAGTGGTGGCGCGGCATGGACAGCGCCCGCTAGATCTTGCCGCACATCTGGTGCGGGAAGCCGAGGACAAGTACGCGCAGAACAGGAGCCCGCTGCCCGTGGCGGGACCGGGCAGGTGGACGTTCGGCTGGCGCGGAGAGTCCATTGTGGAGCTGACAGTTGCGGTGGCGAACGCCGCTGTCGACCCGATCACCCTCGACACCACGCCTCCCTTGACCGACTGGGCGGTCAAGCCCGAGCAACTGCTGCAACTGGCCGCGGAGATCGCACAAGGCCGTGGCAAGGAAAACTGGCAGGAAAAGGTCCTCCGGGAGCTGTTCGCCGGACTGCGTGACGACGAGGACGTCCTAGTGACCGAGCTTCTGCTGCGGTCCGGCACAACCCGGCTCCTGAACGCACCGACCGGAGTCGGCAAATCCGTCTTGATCAGGCTTCTCGCCGAGCACTTGGCCCGTTCCGGCATTCCCGTCGCGATCGTGGTCGGCACTGTCCACGAAGCCATGGAAACCGCCGGCAAGATCACCGAGGACCTTCAGGTCCTGCAGTCACCTCGGAGCTGTAGAGCACTGGTGTCGCCCCGGCGCCTCGCGGAGAAGGCCGAGCACGCGGCCAAGCGCGGACAGTGGGACCGGTTCGACGCCTTGGGCTACGGCTGCGCACTCACGGCCCTGGTGGTCGACGGGCCGCAGCCCCTTGCCCCCGACGAGCCGTGCACCGGGTTGCGTCCCACGGTCGAGCAGCCTGATCCCAAGCGCAAACGACAACCCTCGCCCCGGCACGCTTGCCCGTACCTCGGTGTGTGCGGCCGGCACCAGGGTCTCCGGGAGGCGGCGTCCGCCGACATCATCGTCACCAACCACCACAACTTCGTCGACGGCAGCGTGCCCGTTCCGGTGCGGGTCGACGGGGTCGATCTCAACCGCTTGCCGGTGCGAGAGTTCCTGCTGCGCCGTTGCGCGGTGCTCTTGGTCGACGAGGTGGACCTGCTGCAGAGCAACATGTTCGACGCGGGTGCCCGGCAACTCAAGCTCGCGGCCAGCGGGACGACGACCGAGCTCCCGCTCGTCCGGCTGGACACCGAACGGAGCATGCTGTTGCCGGCCGAAGACCGCGCGGTCGTGCCACCGCTCACACGCACCCGGTTCCTGGCCGACCAGTTCCTCAACTACGTCCTGGAAGGCGAGCTATGGCTGGGCGACGAGCGCCCAGCCGCTCCTCGTTCGCGCAGGTCCGCGCCCGACAGCGTCGACTCGGGGTGGCACCTCCCCGGTTCACGCGACCGGATGCTTCTCACACACCTGTTCGGAATAGCCGAAAGCAGCGAAGACGACGTACCGGC
Organism: Amycolatopsis sp. NPDC049688; assembly: GCF_040674975.1. Classification (NCBI taxonomy): domain Bacteria; kingdom Bacillati; phylum Actinomycetota; class Actinomycetes; order Pseudonocardiales; family Pseudonocardiaceae; genus Amycolatopsis; species Amycolatopsis sp. NPDC049688. The sequence continues at coordinate 164,167 of NZ_JBFANY010000001.1, read as the reverse complement.
CGAGGTCTACCAGCAGTTCAACACGTTGTTCCCGGACACCGGTGGAAGCGGTGGCACCAAGTTGCCGGCGTGGCTGGGCAAAGTCGCCGATCTTCTGGCCTCGGCCGTCAGCAATGACAGCGGCCAAGATCGCATCCAGGAGGTTCGGCACCGGCTCCACGAGGTGCTCACCAAGCACGTCGCGTCGCCGGATGACCGCCGCGACGTGATCAATGCGCTGCTGGTGCGCACCTGGCTGGGCGCGCTGCACCAGGCGTTGACCCGGCTCACCTTCGCCGTCGCCGCCCCGGGAACCGAGATGCCTGCCGCACGGGCACTCGCCGAGCAGCTGGGGACCGTGGCCCAGCACCAGGCGATCCCGTACGGGCCGTTGGGCTACCTACTGTTCGGGTTCCGGATCGAGCGGGTCGAGGACCCCCGGCCCGGCGGGATCCTGTCCGTGCAGGCGGTGGGAGGCGACCCGCACACCACAGTCGTCCAGCTGGGCGGTACGGTCGCTCTTGCCGCGGCGGCTGTGGAACGGCCGGTGCTCGGCTTGTCCGCCACGGCGTACTTCCCCGGCGCCGCTCGCGAGCACATCCGGACGCATGTCACCTACGCGATGACCGACGCCAAGCCGGGCGCCTTCACGACCAGGGCCGGCCAAGCCCTCGACGCTCGCACCGAGACCATCCGGATCGGCGGCCGCGGGGAGTCGGGGAAACCGGCGGCGATCCGCGAGCTCGGTGAGTTCCTCTGGGACCAGCACCTCGACCAGCACCTGCAACTGCTGGCCGCCACCGATCCGGACCGCGAGCTGTGCATGCTGGTCGGCAACTCCTACCGCCACGCCGCGCTGCTCGCCGCCGGGATCGCGAGCCGGATACCCGATCATGGCTGGCTGGCGGTCATCGTTCCCCGGAGTGGCTCCCCGTCATCGGTGGTACTCCCCACCGAAGTCGTGACGCTGACCATCGACGAACTGGAGTCCCTGCCGGAACTGCACCCGGAGGTCAAGGTGTGCATCGCACCGCTGAGCCTCGTGGCTCGGGGTCTCAACATCCTGGTGCCCGACGACCAGCGCTCCGCCCTGGCCTCGGTGTGGGTTTGCGTGCGCCCACCGACCCAGCTGACCGATTCCGCGGAGATGTTCGCCAGCGTCAACGCACACGCTCTGGGCGAGAGCCGCCCTGGAGTCGATCCGGTGGCGACGTGGGCCGAGCAGCGCAGACGCGCGTTCTCACGACTGTTCCGCATACTCACCAGTGATCCACGGTTCAGCAGGCTGAACCGGACGCTCAAGGCAGAGGTGGTCGCCGGGATGCTCGTCGACATGATCCAGCTGGCGGGCCGGGCACGGCGTGGCGGTACTCCCGTGGAGCTGTACCTCACGGACGGAGCGTTCCACGACCCCAAGTACGGCACGGACATCCCGGGCCTCCTTCGCTACTACCACGAAGACCTCAAGCCGGTCGAACAGCGGGAGCTCCGCCGCATTTACGGCTCGACACTTGTTTCCTGGCTGGATTTCGCCGGGATCGGCGTCGAGGAGGTCCGGCCATGACCGGCGACAAGAGGCTTTCCCTGCTGGCTTATCCGCTCACCGAGGTGCTGCACGGGACAGCGCACGTCTACCGGCTGCCGGGCAGCGTCGACGATGCGTGGAGCCGGCTTCAGGCCCGCTACCGGATAAGGGTGCGCGCGAACGTCAATCTTCCCTACTCGGGTCTGGCCACGGCACTGCGCGGCTACAGCGGCGCCTGCGTGAACCTGTTTCCCGCCAGCAAACACGAGGCACCACAGCGGCTCGTTTCGAGCGCGCCTCTGGACCGGCGTGACATCCACGACGCCTTCGTGCTGTGGGAGCAGGCGGTGCTCGGTGTACCTGATGACGAGATCGTCTTCGACTACCCGAGCGAGCTGGCGGACCTCGTCGCCGACAGCCCGGTTGAGCAGGTGTCGCTCGCCGAGCAGGTGCACCACGTCGGTGACCAGCCCGACGCGCCGAACTGGGTTTACGACGCTGCCACGTGGGAGTGTGCTCGCAGGTTGGCTGGCGTGCCGTGGCGGGTAGACGGCCGCGAGATACCGTTGCGAATGGATACCGACGGAAATCTGGTGGTTTGGACGCACCAGGCATTGTGGTCCAGCGCCTGGAAGGAGGGTGGAGAGCTCTGCTACGCGGCACTACGAGTCCGGCTGGTCATGAAGACGTTGCCAGGTGTCCGGACCCCGGTCGTGGTGGTCGACCCGTCGGTGTCGCGCTTGAGCCGGTGGCTCAGAGGCGCCCGCAGTGCCTGGTTGGCACCGCGCCGCGGCGACGACCCACTGCTTTGCCTCACCATGGAGGGCCGCGGCGCCAGGATCGAGGTGACGAGCGGCATCGCTTTGTCGGTGTCGCATCGTCTCCGCGGCGAGAACCTGCTCGAGCCCGGTGACCTCGACCTCGCCGGCGTCCCGGGACGGCTGCGGGCCCTGGTGCCGAAATCGGTCCGGTTCCCGATCGGCCGCGGCGTGGGCATGTACACCGTGCGCGAACTGAGCCGCCACGCCGCGGAAGCGTTCGAGGTGCCGAACGTGACCGCCTGCGAAGTGCGGGGCCACCGGTTCTCCGGGCAAGCCAAGCGGGTCGTCACCGCAGGCCGGGACGCGGCTCTGCTCGACGAGAGCGGACTGCCCGCGATCATCAAGGCCTCCGGCGGCGAGCGGCTGCGCGTCCTGGCGCTCTACCGCACCCAGCGCACGCGCGCTCGGCTGCAGCGGCTGCTGGCCCATCACTTCGCCCGGCCAGACCTCTCGGAGGGTGTCCCGGAGGACACGGTGGTCGAAGCCGGCGCACACGTCGAAGTCGCGTTTCACCATGCGGCCTCGCTGCTGGCCCACGGCAGCGGGCACCGCGAGCGAGCCGCGGCACTCCATCAGGTCCCGCACCTCGTCGCTCTGGATGGGACGCGGGTTCTCGCGCTGTGTGAGACCGAGTACGACGGCCGGCCGATCGACGAGGACGCGAAGCCGGTGGTCAGCCGGATGCTCGCCGAGCGCGGTGTCTTGGCCCAGTTCCTCGCGACGGCCGAGGGCGCGGAGGATCCGGCGAAAGACCATGCGGGCAACAACGCGGTGGCCGACCTGCTGCGGGCCGCTGGTCTGGTTCACCCGAGGTTGACCGCTGCGCTGGCCTCGGGCAGCCTCGGGACGACTGATCCAGTCACTTACGTCGGCCTGCACGTGCGAGCACAGCGGGGGGCGGCCTGGACCAAGGGCGCACCGAAGCTCAGCTGGTCGCTCGTCGCCATGATTCCCGACGGGGAGCACTGGCGGACTCTCGCTTATCAATTCTCGCCGCACCCGAAGACCGGCAGGGGAACCGGGTGGCAGGACTACTTCATCGCGAACACGGCGTTCCGCGCCCAGCCGCTGCCTGGCGGCAAGCGGCAGGACGAAGGCCTCGTCGCGGCGATCGACACCGCACTTGGTCAGCTGCGCCCGCACGTGACCACCGGTGCGGGCTACGTGGTGATGATCTCCGGCGACAGCTCGCGCTCGTTGTGGCCGCTGCTGGCGAACAAGAACCTCGACGTCGAACCAGACGCCGCGGGCCGGGTCGGCGGGCGACCGGCGTTGCCCGGCTGGGATCCTGCGCTCGGGCATCGGCCGCGAGCCGTCGTCCGCGTCACGTCGGGAACGCGCGACCTGCCACGTCCGGTCGAGGTGCGCAAACCCGCTGCCGAGGCGGGAAAAGACCCGCGCACCGTGAAGACGACACGGTCGCTGTACCGGCTCGACGGTTCGGTCTCCGCCAACACGTGGATCTTGGCCAACATCCCTCGTCAGTTCGCCGGCGGCGGACGGCACAGCCGAGCGGGCCTCGACAGCGGGCGCTGGTCCACGGACGCGGAAACGGGCAAGCACCCGTGGTATGCCCACACCAGCACCGAGATCATGGTCGTCGGATCGGACTCGGACCCGCAACGCTACGCCGTCGCAGCGGCGCGGCTGTGCGACCACGCGGTGTCCTGGGACGGGCGAACGAGCTATCCGGCGCCGGTTCACCTGGCGGCGTTGATGGATCGCAACCACCCCGAGTACCGGCGGACCGTCGACTGGGACGACGGAACCCAGGACGGAGAAGCCCCTGATGCGACGCCTAGCGTTTAAGCAATCTTCGGCAAACAACTACCGAGCAAGCTGCGCGACTTGCGCTCTCCTCCGATGAGAATCGATTCACCGCACACAAGGGACCAACGCGGGGCTAGGCCGACCGCGATGTGTCACCGGGGACTTGAACGCACAGGGTGTCCGAGGACGATCTTGCTCGATGGAAACAACCCTTAGCCTCTAAGAAACTCCTCGAATAAGCGACCAAGAGTCGACGAAGCCCCCTGTCACGGGTCGAGGGCCAATCATGGAGGGTCCCCCGTGCTATACACGCTCAGCGATGCCCAGCCGAGCGGCACGCGCGGCGGCCTTCAGACAACCGTCGGCCGCCTAGCTCAGAACCTCGACACCCACGCAGCCCTTCTATAACTGATCAGCGCGACTTACCCATCCGGCCCCACGGGGCAACTCCAAAAGCGAGCCCAACTGCCTGCGGACGCTCAGAGCGAGTACCACTCTGACAGGCAACGGTGTGCTACCGCCTCACTGGCGCGAAGTTTTAGGCCCCGTCGGCTGTACACTGCTCCATGTCGCAACGACCAGCTTCAGAAAGGCTGCCCCTCTCGTTCGGGAGACGGTGGCAACAGCGTGCGCGAGCTGAATGCCCGCGAAAGCCGAGGGCGAGCCTATAACTTCCAGCTCACGCAACACTTCAAGATGGTCACATGGCAGCCGAGGCGACTGAGCCATCAGACTCCGTTCAACCAGTGAGTCCAGCTCCGAGCGCGCATCCCGGCCACTGGGCACCTGCCAGTTGCGCCACCGGCCATCGACCTGTCGCTTGTGGTAGTCGATTTGGCTCTCCGAAAGCCGCAGGCCGAGATCGGTCGCAACCCTAACGACGGCCGATCGGACGCTTTCGGCGACGCGCTCCTGCCACGCACGGCGGTCGCGATCGCGTTGTTGCACGGTCATCGCCGCGTCGGCTAACTCGGACACCGCATCGGTCAGCTCAACGATCAACTCTTTCGCGCACGTCGTCCACTCATCGGGCCCACTCGGTGACTGGGTGCCGCAAGCCGAGCTATACCAACTGGCGAGAGCTAAGACATCCTGCTTGGCGGGAGAATGCTGATGGGCGGTCCGGATTCGCGTAAGCGTCTGTCCGAAGCTTTGCGCCCGCGGCGTTGCCTGGCGTGCTATTCCCATCAGGAAGCCCACGTCTCGCCCCCATTCTTCTTTCCAAAGCACATATAGCTGCGACACGAGCGCCTTGAAGGCAGCAAGGCTATGGACAGCCTCGGACAGCACCTCACGCGGCAGGGCAGACAGCGGCTCGCCGGTACAGAGCAACTTGTGCAGCGAAAGTCGCTCTTGTTCCGCCTCAAATCGCGTGATTTCATCCCGCATGGTGCTGCCCACCATCCGGCCGGCGAAGCCCACGCACCGGATCCGCTAGGGCACCGCGCATGTTGAAGGCGATATGGAAGTCAGGGAGAGTTTCGCCACGTCGCGGGGGCTCAAAGACTGTGAAGCGCTTCGGCAGAAATGCCACCTCGATAGCATGCTTGTCCAGCCAAACTTTGCCGCGACGGCCGTCTGGTGAGGTCCAAGTGACACGTCCGCTGTATAGCTGCGGTTTCCCGTCTTCCGTGGAGGCGAGATAGGTAGCTACAACCCTCGACGATAGTTCCACCGTGCGACGGTCAAGTTCTCGGAAAACCGCGTCCGACTTACGGTATTGACCAAGATGAAAGAGCGCAAGACCGTGCAGGAATTCCAATCGGTACTGGTCAAAAGACGTGGCCGCCGATGCAGACTGCACAACTTCAACGCATTCACGCCAGTCGCGCTGAGAAAATGCCAAGGCTTCCCGCTCTCCACGAAGGAACTTCTTGCCAGTTTTCAGCTCCCAGAAGAGGTCGAGCAGCAAGCGAGAACACCGCCAGTCCTCACGAATCTCCAGCGGCGCTTCGAGGAGTTTACGCACAGCTGCCCGCTTGCCCTCCTGTCCCTTTTCCGCGTCAAACCGGGCGAGAAAGTAGAAGGCAGCAGGGTCATCGTTCGACTTCAACGAATCCAGATGCCTTTGCTCCACGACCGGATCCTTCAGCAGCCGTGCCATGTCGCGCCGTCGGAGATCGTAGTGGGCGCGCTCACTTGGGCTTAGCACTTCGGGATCCACTGAGTCCAACGACGCTAACGCGTTAGCCAACAAGTCAACCTTAACTGAGTCCTCAAGTTGCGCGTTCTCTAAGGCTTTCGATGTCGTCCACGCCACTACGTCAACCGGATGATAATTCTCAGGATCGACCTGGCGTGCAGCCAACAGCGTTCTTGTGACGTCTTTCATCAACGCCGACAGGTGCTCACTGTCCGCCGTAGGCGCCTGTTCGTACACCTGCGTACCGACAGTTGCACCGAGCTCTACTAAGAGGTTGCGCTTAGCTATGCCAGTGAGCTCAACATCTTCGATCGTTTCCTCAAGAAGGTGCTGCTTGTCGACCAACAAAGCCAGACGTGCCGCCTGGTCGTTCTGAGGGTCGCCTTTTTGCCGCTTTGCAAACTCGCGGGTCAAGTTGGCCTCGAGAAGCACTAGACGGTGGTGCGCACCGCCGAGCTTTTCACGGAGATTCTTGAACGCCACAGCCACATCCAGCCAGTGCGAGGAGTACCGGGGGACGTCTGGTGACTTGTGGCCAATCTTGTCGACAAGAGTAACTATGAAGTCAACTTCAACCCCACCCCACTTGGAGTATTCCGGACGCACATTCTCGATCATCTCACAGATGACGCTGATCTCCGCGTCTGTGCTGAGATCCTCCCTGGCGAGCAGCTCGGCCTCAAGCTGAGTGCGAACTCCGAGTACCTGCTCGCCGTTGTCATCCTCTTCCCAACGGAACAGGTCAAAACGCGAGACAATTTCAGCTAGATTGTTCCAGCCGTCTCGCCCGATCACCCGAAGAGCTAGCTCGAGTGGGACAGTGAGGCCCCACTTGCCAGCAACTAGGACGATGGCGGTCAGTTGCTCGGCAGTACTCCGGTCCGAGAACGATAGATCGACCAACTCCTCGTGAGGGCGCTCGGATGGCCGAAGAGAGTTGATGTCGTATCCGGCATCCGCCAGCGCCTGGGCTAGGCTGGTCAACCCGTGTCGATCGGGAGAGCTCTCTTTCGCCAATCGTTCAAACGCGGCCTCGTAGTGCCGGGCTTCCCTCGTCAACCCCCTCTGAATGCGGAACTGTGAATCAGGTACCAGGCGATAAAGAATTGCAAGGAAGGACGAGTCAACCTTGCCCCCGTCCTTGCTTGTAATTTCTAGGCCGAACCTGCCGAGCCAGTTTCGAGCCCTTCTAATCTCTTTCCTCGAAAGATTAACGCTGACGATCAGATTTTGAGTCGACTTTCCAAGAACGCGATAGCTGCTGCCAACGATCAAGACTCGGCGCCCGCGTGCACGTAGTTTCTTATGAAGCGAGTAGTAATCGTCATCATCGACCATGCCGTCCCAGATGAAGACGGTCGGCAGGCCCGCCACCTCCTCCGCCCACAGCGCGAACCGCTCAACGTCGGCCGCCGCGGGGCGGTCACCGCGCCTAGCCTGGTGCAGCACAGCGGCCTGCCCGCTCCGCGATACGTCTAACGCCAACCCGCATAATGCCAGACTTTTCCCGGTGGCCGTCTGTCCAGACACAATTATCGGATCAAGCGTTGAAAGATCGTTGAGATTTTGCGTAACGCGCTGCAGTAGCACATCCTCGAAGTCGCGACGAAGCTTGTATCCACTTGCTACCGCCTTGAACGGTGGCGCCCCGTCGCTGTAGCCAATCAGGTTCCGAAAACGCTCATAGTCGATCTGCGGCGACGCAGACGGGAACGGTTCCAGCAAGCTAGTGTCGATTGGTCTTGCAGTGCTAATCACCTGATTCCACATACCGATGTCAAGCTCAACGAAACCCTTGCCGGCCGGGATCAACCTCCGGCCGCCGGTTCCACGCCCGGCCGATGACAGGTCTAGCTCGCCTGCAGCCTCGGCTTCTCGGAGAACCAGTCCGACTGGGTCGAGGTGACTGCGCAAAAGGCCACGCTCGATGGCAGCGTGAACGAACTTGTCCTCCAGTAACTCTGGCGTCGCGGAGAACAGGTGAGCTTGATCAGCCCCGAGCTTAGCCAAGAAAATATAAAGATCTTTGGTGGTCAGCCAGTCATCGACCTGATAGCCGTCGATTACCACCACCCCACGAGGGGTCACCAGGCGCTCGGCTAGAACACCTAAGATCTCGCCTGCCCTGGCGGTCGCCTCAACTTCAGCCACAAGATCGGATGGTGGACGCTCGTCCTCCGGCAAGAACATTCCCCCGAAAAGATGACGAATCTGCAAATCGGTCACACTTCGCGGGTTCCGTCCGAGCTGCGGCACACCGATAGACCTGACCCGACGCCAGCTGGCAGTAAACGCCCGCTCAAGTGCGGAATCGATCCGTGAGGTGAAGACGCCGTTCCACGGAAAACCTGCCACGTCCGCGAGTTGCTCGGCTGTCTCAGCAGCCGCGAAGACCTCTGCAGCGTGCCGGTACACGTCGGCGGTACTGCCCAGCGGCGGTGTCGTCATGGACAACTCAGCACGGCTCGTCCAAGCTGCGGACGCTTGCCCGAGCAGCAGGAACGCAGGTCCCACGACGAGGCGAGACAGGAGAGATTGTAGAGCGTCGTCGTCCATACCCGTCCTCACGCTTCGCTCATCAGACGGGTTAGCTTCCCGGCATCGGCTGGCCGACTACCCACATCCCGCTTGTACGTGTTCACGACAGGTATATCGTAATTTCTTGAGAAGATGATACTCGCACAGGCTAGGCAGTGTCAGCTGGCCTCAGCGGCGGCAGCAAGGTCTCAGGGACGTATCGGGCACCAGGTTCAGCTCGCATGGTGATTTCTCACCACATCGCACGGTAGGGGGTCGACTGCAAACGGGCTTGCAAGCGCAACTTCCGACGCAACCGACGCATGGAAACCGATTCTCAAGAGGATCGAGGCTATCCTTTGAACCATCGTAAGATCAACGCGCCTCAGACAAGGCGGCATATCAGGCCCGTGCGCATATCTCCAACTTGATCGATATTCCGCCAAGAGATGACCGACGGTCACATGCAGTAAATCACAGCCATGTGATTTACGGCCATCTGGGCGAAGATTACCTCCCTTCCTTTCGCGGATCTTGACGTTGCCAACTGCACAAGTGAACGTCAATCATGATAGATCGACCCCGACCCAGGAGGGCGCCGTGACAGATTCACGACGATCACACGGGACCTCCAGGCCTGGGAAGCCGACAATCAATGAGGCCGTTTCACAATTCGGCATCGAACTCGGGCCACGCATGAGAGGAGACGGTCGTAAAGAAGACCGATTGCGCTCACCCGTTAGCAACCTTGTTTCACAAATCGGCGCCAGCATGGGCTTTAGTCTCGTCGTGCACGACGAGGTCACTATATCGGAGATACGTTCAAGGCCAGATATTGCGATCGACTCCCCCGGTGGCCGAATAGGCTACATTGAACTCAAGTCGCCAGGCAAGCGAACTCCCGAAAACTGGCGACCAGACAAACACGATCGAGAACAGTGGGAGAAGCTACAGGCTTTGCCCAACATTATCTACACAGATGGAAACGAATGGGCCCTATACAAAAGGGGAGTATTAGCCGCACCCGTGGGTCGCCTTCGTGGAGATCTGGCGAGCGCTGGTCAGCGCCTCACGCCTGAGGACGAATCGTTTGAAAGATTGGTCAAGAAGTTCTTGCGTTGGCGACCCGATCGCCCAAGCAGCCTCCGGTCTGTAATTGCAGAAGTTGCCCCTCTCTGCCACCTTCTGCGAGAGCAGGTGCTCGAGACTATAGAGTACGAAAAGAGTCACCCAGGAAGAAAACCCTTCACTCGGCTTGCAATGGAGTGGCGGAACATACTATTTCCGATTCAGGACCTTGAAACGCAAGATGCAACCTTCGCCGATTCTTATGCCCAAGCCGTGACATTTGCACTACTCTTAGCACGTGTAGATGGTATATCATTCGACGGGCGTTCGCCGTCTGGAATTGCCGAACAATTGGCAAAACAGCATTCATTGCTCGGTGAAGCTCTTGGGATACTAGCAAATTCAAAGTGGGTCGATCATCTGAATGTGGTCGACACATTGGTCCAGGTAATAGGCGCAATCGACTGGTCTACGCTCGGTCTGCGAGATGACGATAGCTACGCACATCTCTACGAAACGTTTCTGGCAGATTATGACCCGAGCCTTCGGCGCCACAGCGGAACGTACTACACGCCGGCATTAGTAGCACGAGCAATGGCAGTCTTTGTCGACGAGATACTTAAGAAAAAGTTACACAAGGCCCGCGGATTCGCCTCAAATGACGTCGTCGTCCTCGATCCCGCAATGGGCGCCGGCACTTTTCTTGCTGAGGTCCTCGAAGTTGCAGCGAATACTCTTAAAGAGGAACGCAGATCCAAGCGAGTTCCAGCGGCCCACATCCGCGAAATGTTCGCAAAGCGTCTCGCTGGTTTTGAGATTCAAGCTGCTCCGTTCGCCGTCGCCGAACTCCGCCTTCACAGTGCCTTGAGAAACCGATATCAGGTCGAACTACCCAAGGACGAGCCCCGCTTTCTTACTAACGCCCTGGATAATCCAGATGAACTGCCACTGGACTTCGGACAGCTATACGAGGTACTAAAACTATCGAGAGAAAATGCAAACCGGATAAAAAGAGACGTGCCAGTGATGGTTATCATAGGGAATCCTCCATGGCGCGAGAGGGCAAGAGGCGCAGCACCTTGGCTAGAGGAGAAACGGACTCCCGGCAAGGATGCCGGAAGATCAAGGCCGTCGCTCGATGAATTCCGAATCTCAGGCCAAGGACGAAGAGCCTTCAACTTGAACAATATGTGGACCTTCTTTTGGCGCTGGGCCGCATGGAAGGCTTTCGAGGCAAACGATCCGACCGGGATAGTTGCACTGATTACACCAAGCGCATACCTAACCTCTCAGTCCTACACTGGAATGCGAAGATACTTACGGCAGGTCGCGGATGAAGGTTGGATAATAGATCTGTCTCCCGAAGACCATCGAGCCGATGTGAACACTCGTATTTTTCCCGCAACTCAACAGCCTATCTGCATTGGCATCTTCATGCGTTCAGGGAAGCCAAATCCAAAGAAGTCAGCTCGCGTACACCATATGTCCATAGCCGGCACTAAAGAACAAAAGCTACAGATGTTGTCCCAAGTGACTCTGAAGAGTAGGCAGTGGGTGATTTGCAGCGAAGATTGGGATGCTGCTTTTCGCCCTGGCGACGATAATTGGGAGCAATATCCTGCACTGAGCGATATCTTCCCATGGCAGCAGCCCGGCGTCACTTCCAATCGAAACTGGGTCTGGGCTCCTGATAGGGAGACGCTTTCAAACCGGTGGCAGCAGCTCACGCACGCGGAAGAGTCCAGGGCACGGGAATTATTCAAAGAGACACGCGATCGCACATTATCTGGATGTTACCCAAGTCAACCCGGCGTACCCTCAGGAAGCCTGCCTGTAGCAAAAGATAGGATCATTCCGACTTCCGTGAGAGTGGCTTTTCGCAGCTTCGATCGGCAGCACCTGCTTCTTGACCGAAGGCTAATTGACTTTCCGCGTCCGGAGCTGTGGCAAAGCCTAGGTCCTCGACAGATATATACGTGCGAGCAACATACGCAGCATGTCAAAGCTGGTCCCGGACTTGTTTTTTCATCTCTTGTACCGAACGTAGATTGCTTCATGGGACACCATGGCGGTCGGGTCCTACCACTTTTTCGCGATAACGAAGGAACGATACCGAACTGCTCAGTCAACCTACTGAGCTTGCTTTCCAGGTTTATCGGCGAAACCATTACTGCCGAGGATCTACTGGCCTACATAGCAGCTACGGTTGCTCATCCTGGGTATACCAGGAAATTCAACGAGCAACTTAAGACGCCGGGCATCAGAGTGCCCCTCACCCTGGATCGCAAACTATGGCGGGAAGGGGTGCAAATCGGACGAGAGCTGATCTGGATTCACACATTTGGCGAGCGCTTCGTCGACGCCTCAATGGAACGCCCCCCAGGACCACCAAGAATGGCGAGATGCCACCGCCCACGCCTGCTTTCTCCGATTCCTGAAACCGATCAGCTCGCGCCGAGCGAAGTTACGTATGACGAGGCCACCGAAACCTTAATTGTAGGAAGCAACCTCCCCTCAGAGATTTGTGGCCGAATCGCCCCTGTTCCACGCGACGTGTGGAATTACACCGTTGGCGGCATGCATGTACTTGGAAAATGGTTTGATTACCGACGTGCAGCACCCCGCTACAAGCGCAGGACCTCAGACCTCGACAACATCAACCCGATACATTGGACGGCACAGTTCGAAGACGAACTTTTCGAAATGCTTGAGGTGCTTGGCCGATGTGTCGCACTAGAGCCAAGACAGAATGAACTATTAGAAAAAGTCCTATTGGAACCTCTGATTACTGTCGACGATCTGGTGCGCGAGGGGGCCCTGCCGGCACCAGCAGAGATGCGTAAACCGCCTCGTCAAAGAGGCTCGGAATCTACGGAGGACCAGAGCCCTCAGACACTACTAGACGTCTGAACCTGGCCGCTCACGTTGGTACTTTCTTGGAGATGCCGCATCTCGATTGCAGTTGTACGCTACGAAACCTAAGGCGGCCGGTAGATTTGGTGTAGGACAGGCTTTCAACTCGGCGACCGTGCGAACGGTCAGACTGCTGTCGTACTGGGCAGCGACCGTCGAGGCTGGCATCTTGATTACGCGACCAGACGTCGGACATCGTGTAGCAGACCGGCTGGCGCGTCTTGACGCGTGCACCACAGTCCGCCAGGCACGGCGAGCCATGTTGCCGCCGTCCGCACCTCCCAGCGCTGGCGCCGGTCGCGGGGCGAGGTAACCAAGCGGGAGCGCGCCACCAGCCAACTCGGCGAGCGCGGCGCGGGCATCCTCGCCGAACGTAACAGCGGGAATGCGTTGCCCAAGCCCGTCCGGCCTGGTCGAGCCAGGCCAACAGTTCGTAACTGCGGGATCGGCGGCGAGCCGAGCGTGACGGCGCGCTGTCGGTACGCCGAGCCGTGATACGCCGCCAGGCATCCCGTCTGCTGCGTCAGGTCAGCCGCTTGCCGCAGCCAGCGCAGACCAGTTCGGTCATGTTGATCCCGCTGCCCCGTTCGTGACCAAATTCGTGACGATGGCGCGGTGAGCTTGCCGTACCGTCACGAAACGCATCACGTATCTGGCCGTCACAGCCGTCCCCGCGGACCGTCTTGGCGTCCCCTTCACTGTGACGCCAAGGAGGCAGGTTGACCTGCGAAGATGTCGCTCGTGACGGCTGTGCCGGGTTGATATGAACCCAGCACAGCCGTCACTTTATGGGCTCTGTGGCGCCTGATTTGACCCCGAGACAGGCCACATGTCACAGCCGGCGATCGAAGGGACGAGTCGCCAGCGCCGAACGTCTCGCTGCAGTTTGCGGTCAAGGGCTCAAGGACGACCTATCCGATCTCGCTGGGGTGGGATTCCCTGCTCTCGTCGATAAATGACGTCGCAACGTTCGCACTGTCGAGGAATCCGACGCTGTCGACGCTCACCGGATGGCTGGAATACCGCGGCGCCGGAGACTCCGCAGAGCATCGTGATGACTTGCCCGGGTGCCGGGATCTCCGTTAGGCGGGTTCGATGCCACTCGCCATCGATCACCGGGTGGATAGCGAGCGGGTCGATGTAGATCGCCGCAGTCATGGCGCTTCTCGAAGCAGCGTCGGTGGAGGGAAGATGCCAGCAGTCCAAGATTCATTGGAAGGGCGCCGTAGAAGGGTCTTTGACGTGTCGTGATAGCGGCTCAGGACCTTGCGGTCGGTCAGGTAGGTGTTGCAGTGGTGGTGCCTGAGCACCACAGCGATCGGATCGGTTCGATCCTCGAAGAGCGTGAAGGCGCCGAACGACTTCAACGCGGTCTGCGTTGACGGCAGAAGCCGGACAGTCACATGTTTTAGCTGCGCCACCGCGCGGAGGTGCTCGATTTGCTCGCTGTTTAGGTCGTCCATGCCGTGTAGTGCCTGGTCAGCGATCACGAACACGTAGCGACGGTTTCCGTCGTTCAGTGCTTGCTGGCGGACTTGGCGGCTCAGCAGATCCATGTCCCTGCGGTCGTCCTGCATCACGGCTTTGTCGACAGCTCGTTCGGCATACGCCCGTGTCTGGAGAAGCTCGGGGATGCACGAGGGTGCCCACTCCACGACGCGGCTGGAGAGCTGTTCGTACGTCCACAGCAGGTGCCCCAGTTGCGGGTCAGACTGGTCGACCAGGTTCGCGTCGCCGGCGTGCCGGGCGAGCGCCATCACCCGGTCGTACTCGGCCGGCTCGACCCGGAGGTACCCGAGGATCCATGCCACGGCAGTCTCCGGCGCGACTCTGTTGCCGAGCTCCCACGCCGAGAGCACGGCGGGGTGAACACCGATCTTCTCTGCCAGCCTGCGCAGGCCAATTCCGCGGCGCTTGCGGGCGTCGCGCAGGCTGCTGCTGACAGCAACAGTCGCGGGCGGACGGATGATCGGCTTGGGCATCTTCGGGTCCTTGCTGAGGGCTGTTGGCGGCAGGTGCGCGCATGGGAGCTGCGGATTGAGGACGGGCGTTGGGTGGCCTGCTGTCAGGGCGGGCTCTCGGGAGAAAGCACAGCTCGGACCTCCGCTACCAGAGCGCCAGCCGTTGCCGCGACCGTCTTTAGCGCATCGATGTGCTCCAGCAGCCGGTTCAGACCCAGCGGGGTCAGGCGGAGTTCGCGGGGTTCGGCACGGCACTGGAGGTAGCCAGCAGCGCGCAGGAACTGGATGTGCAGTTCCAGGTCGGGCGTGGGAAGCCCCAAAGCCTGCTGAACGGCGAGTTGCGAACGCCAGCTGGTATCGGCCAGCAGGCAGGCGATGAACAAGCGGACCGGCTGGAGCAACAGCGCGTCGAGGTCAGTGCGCGATGTGGGCGAGATCGGCGTCATCGTCGGCTCACCGCGACGCGGGCGGATGCGTTCACGAGTTCACGACACGTCGGACATGAACGGTCGGCCGGTGCCAGGCAGGAGTGAATCAGCACTTCGTGGCCGCAGAGGGAGTGGTACCGACCTTGCTGAAGGCGGATGCCGCGCAGGAACTCGTCGTCCGTGACCGCGTGCGTCAGGCCGTCGAGCACGCACCGGTACCAGCTGATGTAGAGCGCCGAGTGCACCGACCTGCAGCTAGTGCCTGTCACGTCCCCTCCCTTCGACCTCGCGACTGATGAAATCAGTCAAACGGGAGTCAGATTCGACGACCAGAGCAGCAGTGCGGCAGTTGTGTGGCGCGTACGTCGCACTAGCCGGTCTGAGCTGCAGTTACTGGTGCTACATTGATCTGGTCACGCAGGGTTGGAGGTTGGTCATGCCCATAGGGCGACGTCGGAATGGGCTGATCTCAGCTCGTAAGGTCGCCGGCTTCACCCAAGAGGGCCTGGCGGAGGTGCTGCATGTCGATCGGTCGACCGTTGCTCGCTGGGAGGCCGGCAACTACGTGCCACTCCCCTACCTCTGGCCGAAGCTCGCGAGCGTGCTCGGTCGTTCACGAGACGAGTTGCAGGCCCTGATCGGTCCGAGCGCCGTCACGCGGGAGTTCAACCCCAACGACTCGTTCGAGCCGGTGTTCACTTGGCTCGATCGGCGTGCCGGGTGGCCGCTGGGCAGAGCCCGTGAGCAGGTCTACGCGAGCGCAGCCGCCTCATCTCGGAACCGGCCGAATCCGCCGCGAAGCGTCATCGCGGATGCCCTGGCTGATTACTACGCGCCGCCGACCAGCGACCACCGGCCCTACGTCGCGCGCTGCGGTCAGGTGGAGGTGACCACCAGCGTCCTTACGCGGCCAGCGTGGCTGGATCTCGCTTGCTCGCTGACGCCCACGAGCGAGCACACCACCTTCGAGGGTGGCAGAGCGAGGCCATCGGCGGTGGTCGATAAGCGAGCTGCGGTGCAGCGTCTCGCGGACGCAGCAGCGGGCGGCATCCGGATCACCGACGTTCCCCTCTACCGGCTGCTCGAGGTCGACCCGCAGCCCGGAGCACTGAGGGCGAAGGTCGGGATCGCGTCGTTTGTCGAATACGCGCTCGGCGTCGACCTGCTGGAACGCGAGTTGATCGAGCACCTGGCGAGCGGTCGCAGCGCCCGTCCAGGGCGCATGCCACTCCGTGACCGCCAGCTGCCCGACGTGTCCGCGGTGCTCGACCTGCCCGGCCGTCTCTGCGCGGGTGGCGTGCTGGCGTTGACAGCGATCGCGCGGCCGGCGGACCCGTTCCGTGGTGGCGCCGACTTCGTGCTGCTGGTGCAGAAGAGGTCAGCGCAGGTCGTGAACACGGCCAATCGTCTGTCGGTGATCCCGAAAAGCTTCCATGGGCCGCTCGCGGACCGGCGGGCAGACACCCGGATCGGAGTTACCCTGCGCCGCGAGCTTGAGGAGGAGCTGTTCGGCAGGACGGACGTCGACCGGTCCGCCGGAGATCTCCGGGTCGCCGATCCCATGCATCGGACCAGGCTTTCCGCGCCGATGCGGTGGTTGACCGAGCAGCCGGGACGGCTGCGGACGGAGTGCACCGGGTTCGGCCTGAACCTGGTCAGCGGGAACTACGAGTTCGCCAGCCTGGTCGTGATCGAGGATGAGGACTTCTGGCCGCGGTTCGGTGGCGACGTGGAGGCGAACTGGGAGGCAGCCGGGCTACAGCAGTATTCGACGCTCGACGGCGACTTGGTCACGGAACTAATCGGTGACGAAAACTGGAGCAACGAAGGACTGTTCGCGTTTCTCCAGGGTTTACGTCGACTCGCCGAGGTCGGCGGTGATCGGGTGAAGATTCCCGCCGTCGAATTAGGTTGCTGAAGGCCAGCGAACCGTCAGGACGACCGAATCCGCCAACGCTTCCCAAGAATGGTCGACCCCGGGCCCCCACATCACGTAGTCACCCTGACGCGTCATAATCTTGCCGCCAGCTGTGACCTCTACACGGAACTCGCCGGAGATCAGCATCACCAGCGTTGTTCGCTGATCGTCGGAGGTCCACTCGGGGCGCTTGTCCCCCGCAGGATGGTTGGCCCACTTGACTTCGACGTCCTTGGAGGCTCGGACGCCCTGCGACGGGTCGATGAAGTGGCCGACCAACCAGCCGCGCGTGTCGGCCGCGTCCTCGTTGGCGTTGCCGGCGGTCCAACCGTCGCTCACTGGCCTATCTCCCATTCGATCGCGGGCAGTTCACGCGCTTTCCGCCCATTTCCGCAAGGCGTCGGAGTCCTTGCGTCATGGCGAACAGTCCTTCGTTGCTCCACGCTACATCACCCAACAACTCGGTGACGAGTTCCGCATCAGTAGTCGAATACTGACGAAGAGTCGCGGATTCCCAGTTTGCTTCGACCACTCCGCCGTAGCGTGTCCAGAATTCTTCGTCGTCGATGACGATCAGGCTGGCGAACTCATAGTTCCCGCTCACGAGGTTCAGGCCGAACCCGGTGCACTCCATGCGCAACCGGCCGGGTTCGGCGAGGAGCCAGCGCATCGGCTGCGTGAGCCTGGTCGGGTGCATCGGGTCCGCGGTCAACGTGTCGGCGACGGTGTTGTCAGCGTCCGGCCTGCCGAATAGCTCCTCTTCCATCTCTCGGCGCAGGGTGGCGCCGATCTGTGTTTCACGCCGTATGTCCGTGAGCGGCTGGTGGAAGCCCTTCGGGATGACGGCGAGTCGGCGCGTGGCGTTGAGTACGTGGCCGGAGCGTTCCTGGACCAAGAGCACGTAGTCCGCTTCGCCGCGGTAGGGGTCGGCCGGCCGAGCGATGGCCGTCAAGGCGAGGGCTCCGCCGGCGCAGAGTCGGCCGCCGACGTCCAGGACGGCGCCGACGTCTGGGAGGTAGCGATCACGCAGGGGCAGCGACGTTGTGTCGCCGGCCGCGAGCGCGTCGAGCAACTCGCCTTCGAGCAGGTCCATCGTCAGGGCGTAGTGGACGAAGTGGTCCACTCCGAACGTGCCGCCGAGGTGGCGTTCATGGATGTCCGTGCTCAGCAGTCGGTAGAGCGGCGCGTTCATGAGACGCGTGTTCATGGCTACCGTCTCAGCCAGCCGGTTGACCGCTGCATTCGTCGCGTGCTCGTCCAGCACTTCCCGCGGGTCTGGCCGGGCGCTTGCGATCCTGAGCCCGTCGTGCGGCGGGCGTAGCTCGCACGCCAGGTCGAGCCAATCAGCGCAGGTCAGGATGCTGGTGTTCACGGCCTGGTCACCGCAGCTTCCGGCGTACAAGCCGTGGTCACCGTGGTGCCGGCCGTAGTACTCGGCGAGTGCGTCGGTCACGGCGCGCTGGTCGACCCACGCGCGGCGCGTGGCCCGGGCGTACGCCTCCTGCGCGTCGACGTGCGCCGCCTGCTCGGCGACGGCACGGCGCGCGGCGCCAGGGCTCCGATAGGCGTGCTGGTCGAGCCATTCAAGAGCCGCGCCGATGTGGGGGTCCGCGGCAAGTCGTCGGTCGGCTTCCTTCGTGTCCGGCCTCGTGTGGGCGGCCGGCCCGTCGCCGGTCAGCTCGGCGAAGCGGGACCGCTCGGCGTCCGAGGCCCGTTCATACGCGGTGTCGAGGACTTGTTGCATCTCCGACTGCGGGCGGAGGTCCGGCTTCTGGTGCCAGGACGCGACCGTCCGCGCGCCGATTCCGAGTTTCTCGGCGAATTTCTCATTGCTCAACCGCAATGCGGATTGCAGCGCCGACGCTGACCGTCCGGTCCAGCCGCCTACCCCGCTCATTGCAGCCCCAAAGCGCTCTTGTGCAGCGGATATGCAGTGGTTGCGCACTGCTTCTGCACTGGTTGTGCATGGGAACGGACGTCGTTTCGGCCTTGAATTCTAGGTATGAAAATCACCTGGTTCACCAGCCCAAATCGCCCTCCGCTAACGCTTCGGCTTCACGTGCTCGACCACGGTCGCGAGGCTCGTTTGGACGTCCTCCAGCCGGTCGGTGATCTCGGCCAGGCGCTGTTCCAGCGCGTCCAGGCGGGACCACAGTTCGTGGCCGTCGTCAGCCGGCTCGTCTGGGTGCGGCGGGGTGCGGTTTTGCAGCACGGCCAGCAGATGTTGCGGGTGCCAGCCCAGCGTGGTGGACAGGGCTTCGAGCGTCCGCGCGCTTCGGCGGCGCTCGACCGTGTGGTGCTGGAGCTCGCGCACGATCGCCTGCGACACGTGCGATCGCTCGGCCAGCTCACGTTGCCGCCAGCCGAGTTCGTTCACGCGCATGTTGATGGCCTTGGCGACTGCCGCCCAGTCCTCCGTCACGTATTCCTCCGCGCTCCGCCTCAGCGCCGAGATTAGCGGTTCTTCGCGCTTTCACCACGTCGCCTAGCACTTCGTCGGCGGCGCGTCGGACAAACGCGCCCGCCGAAGAGCTGAAATCAACAATATAGTCTTGAAATCATCAGATTGGTTTTTCTCATGAACTCGCACATCACCTTTCACACCATTCGAGAAGCGGCCTGGCTGCTCGGCGTGTCCCGCGCCGCGGTGAGCCGGGCGATCCGGACCCGCGAGCTGCGCGCCACTCGCTGCCGTTCTGGTCTCCGTGTGTCGTCGACCGAGCTGGCCCGTCTGCTCGGGTCGCGTCAGGCCGGGGGTGCCGCATGAGCGCCGACGACCTGCAGTTGATTGGGATCGCCTGGCGGCTGGACCGGCTGCGCTGGGTTCCGACCGAGGTCCTGACCGACGTCGTGACCAGCGAAGGAGTCTGCATGTGGCCTCCACCGGACGACGGACCACCCGACGCGAGCTGTGACGGCGAGCTGGCCGAGCGACTTTGCGGCGGGTGCCCTGTCCGAGACGAGTGCCTGGAGCTGGAGTTGCGGACGGCCGGCGCCGACACGGTCGGCGTCTGGGGCGGGACGACCGACGACGATCGGCGCGCCCTGCACCCCGTCTGGCTGCGGCGTGGCGAACGGACCGATCGGGGTGCGCGATGAACGGGCTCACCGTGACGCCCACGCAGATTCTCGCCGGTGTCGGCGTCCTGCTCGTGCTGTTCTGGGTCTGGCGGGCCGGTTCCCGCCGGGCGAAGGCCGCCGTCGAAGCCGCTCGGAGCGGCGCCCGGCTCGTGTCGCTGGCCGGGCGCGTGCTGTTCAACGCCGGGTTGATCGTCGCCGTCCAGTGGGTGGTGATCGCTCACCCGGGTAGTCCGTGGCTGCTGCTCGCCGTCCTCGGGTTGCCGGCGCTGTTCGCGTCCTATGCACTCACGCGGGCCATGACGGTTACCACCGTCGACACCTCGAAGCGGGGTGGTCGGCGATGAACCGGGCGCAACGGCTCGCGCAGGACGCGGCCGAAGCCGCGGAGGTGCGCGCCTACCAGACCGATCCGGACGTCGTGGCGCTTCGGATCGAGCGAGTGCGGCGGCAGGTCGACTGGATGTGCTGGTCCGGGATCGTGCTCGGGCTCGCCTTCACGATGACCAACGTCCAGGGCTTCGCGTCGTCCGGCACACGGCCAGGGTCGCTGCCGTGGCTGGCCGCTTGGGTGCTGGACCCGACCGTCTCGCTCGTTCTGCTGGCGATTCTGCGGGCCGAGCAGGTCACCGCGCGGTACCAGGTACGGACCGGTGTCTGGGTGCGGCGGGCGAAGTGGTTCACGCTCGCAGCTACCTACGTCATGAACACCTGGACGTCGTTTGCCGCCGGGGAGGCTGCGGCGATCGTGCTGCACTCGGTGCCGCCGCTCGTGGTGTTCGTCGCCGTCGAGGCGATCACCGACCTGCGGGACAAGCTCACCGATGCTGTGCTGGTTGCGGCTGAACGGCGTCCTGTCCAGCAGGAGACCGGGCGACGGGTGCTGTTCGCCGATTACCTCGCTATCGCTCGGGAGACCTGGACGCCGGACGTCGAGATCACGCCGGCGTGGGTGCGGCGGGCTACCGGCTGCTCGCGGGGCCTGTCGCCCCGGCTGGCGCGGGCGTTGCGGTCGGAGGTCGGCAATGGCTGACTCATTGCCGGTCAAGGCCGATCCCGTGTTCGACGGTGAGTTGGTCGACGACACGTTGCCTCAGCCGCGTCGGCGGGAGTCGAAGACGAACCGCTTCGTCCGATGGTGGCGGCATTCGCCGCGGGTGCCGTTGTGGCTGAAGAGCAAGCCTCAAGCCGTCCAAGCGGGCAAAGACGCCGTCGTTGGACTGGTGAAGTCGCCGTGGCGGTACGTCGGCGCCGTTGTTCGCGGGCTGGTCGTCGGGGTGCGGTGGTGGCGCAGGTGGGTCACCGTCCGGGACTACCGAACGGCCGCCGAGGAGTCCGAGAAGCTTGCCGACAAGTTCACCGAGATTCGGGCGCTCACGCTGTTCCGCTGGAAGGTGACCGGTGCTGTCCTGGTCGTTGTGGCCGTCGGGGTGGCCATCGTTGACCTGGTGTACGGCACCGATCCTCTGTGGATTGGTGGGGTCGCTGCCTCCGCGGCGCTCGCGATTCTCGGGCGTAAGAAGGACGGCAGTCCCGGCCGAAAGCCGGCGCTCGCCGGGCCGCGGACGCTGACCTGGACGATGGACCCGCAGGTACTGGTGGACGCGTTCCGGGACGCGAAGCTGATCGGCAAGGACGAAGTGCTGCGGCTCGTCGAGCGCGCGACGCGTGTCGGCGACGGCTGGGCGATCACCGTCGACCTTCCGGCTACGCGCAAGGCGGCCGACGTGGTGAAGAACCGAGACGCGCTAGCGTCGGCGCTGGCCGTCGATGAAGTCCAGCTGATCGTCGAACGGGTCCGCGGGAACGGTGGGCACGCCGGGCGGGTGTCGATGTGGGTGGCCGATGAGGACCCGTACGCCTCGCCGCCGTTGCGGACACCGCTGCTCGGCGTCGCGCAGTGGGATGCGTGGCGGCCGATCCCGTTCGGACGGGATGCGCGGGACCGGCGGATTGACCTGCCGTTGGTGTGGACGTCCCTGCTGGTCGGTGCCATCCCCCGGCAGGGCAAGACCTTCGCCGCCCGGCTCGCGGCGGCCGGGCTCATCCTGGACGCCTGGGTGCGGCTGTACGTGGCGGACTTCAAGGCCGGGAAGGACTGGGACGCGGCCGGATTGGTGGCACATCGGTTCATGTCCGGTGACGAGTCCGAACACGTTCTGGCGCTTGTGGACTGGCTGATTGAGCTGGTCGGCGAGGTTCAGACGCGGTTTCGGCGGATGCGCGACCTGGACGACCTCACGTGTCCGGAATCGAAGGTTACGCCGGAGATGTCCCGCGACAAGGCGCTGAACATGCCGATCACCGCGATCTTCGTCGATGAGGTCCAGGTTCCGTTGGAAGACCGCACGCCCTTTGACGTGCAAGGGAAGAAGCTCACCGCAGGTGAGTACGTCGGCGAGTTGCTGACGTGGCTGGCGAAGAAGGGGCCGGCTGCCGGGATCGTGCTCGTGCTGGCGACGCAGCGGCCGGACTCGAAGACGATCCCGTCCGGGCTGCGAGCTGTGCTCGGATCGCGGTTCGCGCTGCGGGTGATGGACTGGCGCGACTCGAACATCGTGCTCGGCGAGCAAATGAACACGCGTGGGTTCGACTCCAGCCGGCTGCTGCCCTCGCACAAGGGCGTTGGCATCCTGCGACCGGACGGCGACACGTCAGCCGGCGCCGATGTGCTGGCCATGACGGTTCGGACGTACTACATGCCGAACGAGGACTGGCGGACCATCTGCGAGCAGGGCCGGGCGCTGCGCGAGGCAGCCGGGACACTCACCGGGCACGCCGCCGGGCAGGACACCATGCCGGTGCTCGACCACGCGGCCGCAGTCAAGGCACTCGGTGCAGGTCACGCGGCTGGCGAGGCTCAGCCGCCCGGTGAGCTGCCCGAGGTGCTCGCGTCGCTCGTCGAGTATTTGGGAGACGATCTCGGGCCGGACGGCCGAGACTTTGTGCCGACAGCTGAGTTGCTGGACGTACTGGAGGTCGACTCGCGGACGTTCGCACAGCAGATGGCCGAGGTGGGATGCCGGCCGACGCGAGACCGCGTAACCGG
The DNA here is from genome assembly GCF_040674975.1 of Amycolatopsis sp. NPDC049688. Taxonomy (NCBI): domain Bacteria; kingdom Bacillati; phylum Actinomycetota; class Actinomycetes; order Pseudonocardiales; family Pseudonocardiaceae; genus Amycolatopsis; species Amycolatopsis sp. NPDC049688. Next base: position 140,997 of record NZ_JBFANY010000001.1, on the reverse strand, counting down.
CGAAGACGGCGAGACGAGGCAGGTTCGCGGATACCGGACGGCTGAAATCAGGAGCGCAATCGACCGCGCAGGGGAATGCGGCGAGCCGACCGGGCAGGAAGGTCGGTCATGAGCGCCACTCACTCCGAGGATCGACCGATCCAGGTTATCCTACCTGCAGGATTACCGGATCTGACGCCAGCCGTGGCACGCGGGCTGCTGGCCGTTCTGATCGAGCTTACAGAGGTGCCGGTGCTGGACGGACCGGCAGAGGAGGAACCGTGACGGCTGAAATCAGCAACGATCCGTGGTCGACGCTGGACGAGATCTTGGGCCTTGAGGTGGCCGAGCCTGTCGACGACGGAATCGGTGAGCTTGCGGTCTACGGCCGGTGCTCGACGGAGGACAACCAGGACCCCGAGACGTCCCGTGGCTGGCAGTTCGGGAACGCTCGGAAGTTCGTCGAGCCGCTGGGCGGCCGGATCGTGGCGGAGTACTTCGATATCGGGCAGTCACGGTCGGTGCCCTGGGAGCGTCGGAACGAGGCCGCGCGGCTGCTCGCCGAGCTGAAGAATCCGCGGCGAACGTGGAACGCCGTCGTGGTCGGCGAGGGCACCCGGTGTTGGTTTGGCAATCAGTTCTCATTGATCGCGCCCCGGTTCGCCGCGTACGGCGTCGACCTGTGGGTGCCGGAGCTGGGCGGGAAATACGACGCGCGGAACCCGTCGCACAAGATGCTCATGAGCGTGCTCGGTGGGATGAGCGAATCGGAACGCCAGCACGTCCAGGCGCGTGTCCGCGCGGCGATGGACGCGCAGGTTGTCAACGAAGGGCGGCATCAGGGCGGCCGGGCGCCTTACGGCTACGTCGTCGTTGATGGCGGTCCGCACCCGAATCCGCGGAAGGCGGCCGAGGGGTTCCGGCTGCGCGTGCTGGCCATCGATCCCGACGCAGCCGAGGTGGTCCAACGGATCTTCTCCGAGTACATGGAAGGCGTCGGTGACCGCGCGATCGCGAAGGGGCTCAATGAGGACGGAGTGCCCTGCCCTTCGGAACGCCGGCCCGACCAGAACCGGCACCGGCTCGCCGATGGCTGGCAAGGGAGCACCGTCCGGTCCATTCTGGAGAATCCGCGGTACACCGGGTACGCGATCTTCGGGCGCTGGACCAAGCACGAGACGCTGCTGAATCCGGATGACGTCGGTGCGGGGCATGTTGTGCGGTTCAAGCGGGCAGCGCCGGATCGCGTCGTTCGGTCGCGGCGACCCGCGCACCCGGAGATTGTTTCTGTTGAGGCGTTCACGCAGGCGCAGTTGATGCGCCGGTCCCGCGCGGCCGGCGGACTGCCCGGGATTGCGAAGCTCGAACGGAATCGGGCAGCGACGAAGCACACGTACCTGTTGAAGGGGCTGGTGCGGTGCGAGATCTGTACCCGGAAGATGCAGGGTGCGGCGATCCGGAAGGGCGTCTACTACCGGTGCATTGCTCGAACGATGGCGCCGGGTTCGGCGGCGCTGGCCGATCACCCGAAGACGGTGAACCTTCGAGAGGACGTCGTAGTCCCACCGATCAACGAGTGGCTGTGCCAGGTCTTCGACCCGGACAACCGCGACGACACGGTACGACTGCTGACCGGGTCGCAGGATGGCCGGGTGGACGGCCGTCGAGCCAACGCGGAGAAGCGGCTGAAGGGGGCCGAGGAGAAGCTACGGCGGCACCTTGCGGCTATCGAGGCGGGCGTAGACCCCGTCAACTTCGTCGAGCCGATGAAGCGCGCACAGGCCGAGCGACAGGCAGCCATGGAGGAACTGAAGCACCTGCCGGACGCACAGGCGGTCGACGTAGCCGAGGTCTACGCGATGCTCGACCAGCTCGGCGACGTCGCCAGGCACCTCAACTCGCGGAGCCCGGAGAGGATCACGCAGGTCTACCGCGACCTGGGCCTACAGGTGGTCTACGACAGCAAAAAAGAGGCAGTCGCAGTGACTGCCTCTCCCCGTGTGGGTAACGTGTGTGTCCGAGGGGGGACTTGAACCCCCACACGTGGGATATCTCCCGTGATTGGGGAGATCATGCCGTCACAGTAGCGCACAGTGACGGCTTTTGCACGTCCCCGCGGCAGGTGAGGAACATCGACAGCAGCCTGGGAGCGATGCCGTCGCTCGCGTACAGCGGCCTTCGGCCCACTCGACGGCACGGGATAGACTCGGCAGCGACACACCTCGCACCGGTCGAGGCAGCCGCATCACGGCGACCACGATCCCGCCGCCAGCGAAGGCGAGAACAGGGGCCTGTGGACACGGCCGGGGACGCGCCCACAGGCCCAGCGCCATCCTGTCCCCCTACCGGCACAGCACGACATCCCGGTCGGCACTGCCATACCCGCCGAGGACTAGAACTCTGCGTTTCAGCACCTGGCCCCGCAACGAGAGGGACGTCCCAGTGGTTCATTACGTACTGGGCTGACCTGCACCAACCAGCTCATCCTGGGGCAAATATGGGGCGGTCATACCCAATGGGCCAGTTCGTGGCGAGCGTGGGGCCAGTGGCGTTGGGTTCCCCCGTTCGCCCGGCTAGCTCGAAGCATGCGAGTACCGTGTTCCACCCCGTGACCAGCGATAAGAGAATTCCTAAAAGTTGTCCGCCGAGTTTTCATCGTGGCGGACCCCTCCGGTGGAGAAGAGGTCAACGAGCTGGAGGGAGGTCCCCACCATGGCGGACCCCGTAGGCATGAGGGACCCGGACGCCGACGTCATCAGGGTATTGCGACCGAAGAGCGTCTTCGGAATGCTGCTCGGCCTGCTGCACCTGCGGAGCGATCGTCTGGCGGCCTGCGACCGCGGTGCGACGATCACCGACGTCGTGCAGGTCCTCAGCGATTCGGGCCGCGGCGGTCGGGTGGTCAGCCAGGGCTCCGATGGCGATCGCTGGTCGGTCACCGTGCCGGCTTCGGGCGTCGCGCGACCGGGCGGAACCCACGCGGAGGCCCGGTGACCGACGATGCCCTGGATGCCGTGCCTTTCGGGGAGTGCAGCGTGCAGGCGCTGGTCACCCGCTATGGCGAGACTGCGTTGGCGGTCGTGGTGAAGTGCGGGCTTCCGCGGGAGGATGCCGAGGCGATCGTCAGCGAGGAGTACAAGGCGTTGATCAAGAAGTGGGCGCAGGTCGGACGCCTAGTGGAGCCGGAGCGGTTGCTGTTCCGGACGGTCCGGCAGCGGATGGCTAACGAGAGCACGACAACGCCGAAAGTCGCAACGGCCGAGCCCAGCAGCGGCGCGCTGCGGCCCCCGGCGGCGTACCAGGATCGAGGCAGCCGCGACTATCCCGTCGGCCATCGTGGCGAACGCGACGCTCAGCAGCGCGGTTCACAGCCTTCCGGCCACGAACTTGTCCACCCGTGTTCGGACGGCGGCTGCGTTGGCCGCCAGCCAGTCGGCGAGTCGGCGGTCCGTTTCATCCCCGCAGGTTTTGGTGATGTGCAATCGGATCAGGCGCCTGACTGCTTCACGTTCGAAGTAGGAAGCGTGCACGAGCGGGTTGCCGTCATACGTTTCCTGATAGGCCTTCTTCGCCTCCTCCAGGCCGTCGAGCGCGGCGAGCATGAAGTACTGCCTGGCGAGTTCGCCCAGGCGGCCGGCATCCTTGGCCGAGTCGTCCTGGATCTCCGCGACCACGTCTGGCGGCAGCCCGGGGCAGTCGAGTTCGAGCGGCAACGGCCATCGAGACACGTAGACCAGCGGTGCCCGGTGCGGCAGATTGGCGCCGTGCGCGTTCGACACCAGCATTTTCACGATCTTCCGGCCGATCATCGGTCCGGCCAACTTGTTGACCGCGAGGATGACGTACTTCGCTATCCGAGCAGGAGCAAGCAGTTGGACGTGGGGAATGAGGTAGGCGTCCGTGAGCGGCATCGGCAGCGGCTGGAATCTCCGGGCGACCTTGTATTCCGGCTCCCGGGGTCTTTTGCGGTCGTCACGTTTGCTGGGCGTGGTCCACAACCACTCGTACCCGTAGCCGCCGACGTCCGGAGCGAGCCCCTGAAGACCGGCGATGGCTTCGTCCTCCGGCGCCCACAGGCCCAGCCAGCGGTCGTGGAAGCGTTTCATCGCGTAGGGCGCCGATCGAGCGCGAGCGAAGAGAGCCCCAGCGTACACCCGGTTTCCGAGGGTGACGAACGCAGCGACCCAGACAACCGCCGCCACGATGGCCAGCCAGTCGGCAGGCAGGACATCTCCATGCCGACCGAAGAACAGGAGGTAGGCGAGGAAGAAGAAGGGAGCTGCGACCAGCAACTGCAAAATTCCGTGTCCCAAGGCAGATCGGGCCACTTCGTTGGCCGACGGGTTGAGCGTGAACCGGGGATGCGGCCAGCCTTTGACGAGGAACCGTCGCCGGGGCAGGTAGTGGAGGAACGGGGTGCCGACGGTCGTCCAGGTGCGCAGCCCCGGAAGCTCGATGTGCGGCTCCACGGCGCGGAACTCCGAGTTCCGGGGTATGTACCTGGACTTGTGCTTGACCCACCACGGCGCGAACTCGTCGTCCCGGAGCCGGATGAGTGGCGTCTTCGTGAGCCTCATCGTGTTTAGGGAACGTCGCAGATCGGGGTCGGCTGTCTTGAACCGGCGGGTGACCTCGGCGCTGATCAACGCCTCCCAGATGATCGAGCCGCCGTGGCTGTGGCCGACCAGGTGGTAGCCGCGTCCCTGCCGTTCCAGTTCGATCAGCAACGCCAGCAGGCGGTTGCCGGCCTCCAGGCGGGCGACCTGGGTGTTGCTGCCGTTCCAGTGGAACAACGTGGGCTGAGGTTTCTCGTCTTCGCCGTCGAACTTGGCTGATTCGTACCACTTGAACCACTTCAGGTGCATTGTCGACTCGTCCGGCAGGCGCACACCGTCCGGCAGGTGGTCTGCGAACCACGTCCAGGTGTCGCTGCCGCGCTGCCACCAGCGCGGTCCCTCGTCGTCCTCGCTGTCAGCGAAAGTGCCGTGCACGAAAATGAGGAGGTCGCCGTCGTCACGGGGCATCGGTAGCAGGTCTCCTTCGTCGGCTCGCGTGTCCGATGACTCGTACGTTCGAGCAGACGTTCGCGTTACACGCCGGCGAGACGGAGGGGCGCTATCTCTGGTTCCACACCACTTCGAGCGGTCCCGGCAGCCGCAGCTTCTAGCCATGGGGGGCCGGCTGGTGGCCGGGTGCCGGGCAGGCGCTCAAACAGCACCTCCAGTGCCGTGCGCGCCAACGCCGTGACCAGCAGGTGCGCGGGGCAGTAATGGGGACCCGTGCCGAAGCCGAGGTGGGTGTGGAGGTCGCGGTGCAGGTCGAACCGGTCCGGGTCGGTGAACACCTCCTCGTCGCGGTTGGTCGTCGCGATCATGCTGTTCGGCAGATGTTCGCGTCCTCCCACCGTCGTGGCACACGTCGTGCGCCTGCCCAGGGCGGGTGTCAGGGTATCGGGGTGATCGAGCTCCAGTACCCGCAGCTGTTCGACCAGCAGCTTCTTGAGTCCGGCTGTTCGAACCCGTCGCCGCCGCCGTCGAACAGCACGCGGTCGGGCTCGAGGTCGTCCGGGCCAGGATCGTCGCAGTCCCGGTCGCAGGTGCGGCCGGATACTTCAGCGGCGAAGAAGCCCTCGCCGAGCTGCTGATCACCGAAGTCGAAGCCCACGCCGGCGTCGAGTACCAGATCGGGATCGCCGACGGCCTGTTCGCCGCGACCGTCGCCGCCGGCCGCGCCACCTTCGTCCCACCTGGAGGGCACCCGGCTTCGAGGCAGTTTCGCCTTACGAACAGCGCGAAGCCGGCCGCGTGGCTTCGATGGTGGTGTCCAGCGACGCGCTCCAGGGCACGTTCTGGTTTGATAGGATTCATTTCCGCGTCAATATATCCGCAGAAATAACGTGAATCATCTCATCGCACACAGGCGTTTTCGGAAGCTGTCGACTTAGGCTAGACATCGGCGAACGACTCCAAATGTCTAATTTATCAATACATGTTTCCCGACGTAAAATATCACCGTTCCAGATATTTTGAACCGCACCCTGGTCATTGACAATGATAGTCACCTGGTCGCCAGCCTGAATCACGCGCGAGCGAATAGGTCGTCTGACTCCATTGTCATCTTTGACCACGACGACCTCAGCTGGCAGCGCATCCATGACGATAGAAGTAATACTATCCACCACCCCCTGACCAGATACCAGGTTCGCACTAAATGCCTGGTTGACGAGAGTTAGAATAGGTATTATCGGAGACAGGGCAACATTGCCAGCTTTGAGACCGCGGCGCGCAGGCACATAGTCCGGGTGCCACTCAGGGGGCCCATCCGATTTCTTGCGTCGCAACATTTCTCGATAAACCACTACTCCCACCACGACTATTAAGATCGTTAAGACTGCGATTACAATAACGATTATCGATCTTAGTGGCGTAGCAACTAGAGCCACGACAGCGCCAACGCTGCCAGTAATAAAGAGAGCGCGCAACCGACTGAACGATGTCAATCTGGCCAGCATGACATAGACAGTAGTACCAACAACAAGCGGAAGGAACTGGTAAGTCATGTTAACCACCAGACTAGCAAAACTTCCGCTAGCAACCAGCGCGCGAATAAGAGCAGGGTCACCTGATAGCGAAATAGCAACGATAAGGAGCAGAGTCGGTACAATCGTAACGATAATCGAACTCAACTCGGGAATGAATCCATATAGACGCCCTGTCGCCCCAGAGTGCGCGTGCCGGTCAGGGTCTTCAGAAGCCGGCGCCGTCACTGTAGACAATCACATCACTCCTTGAATTACTGAGCCGCCGTGAGTGCCGGTGATCGTCGCGCACCCGGTGGACGAGCCTGTCGGGCGCGGCCGACTCTGCCTCGCAATCGAGCGCTGTGCCAGTGCGGCCCTTGCCTCAACATCGTCCCGCTCGGCGTCCTGGGCATCGGCGTAAGACTCGCGGATCCGCCGGAAGGCGTTGCGGGTCCTAAACACCAGCGGTGTGAAGGCTACCAGTGACGGGGATCCCGGGAGCGCCGACCACCCGCGAGCTGCAGTTGCCGACAGTGGTGTCGAACAACGTGCACTTCGCGGGCACGGACGAGAGGTGGCACGCCGACGCCGTCGCCGCGATCCGCGCGCACAGGTCGGTCGAGGACCTGGAAGGCTGGCTGCCAGCGGCCAGGACGGCGTACCTGCGCTCGGGGCCGAGCAGCTGCGGGCGTTCGAGCACCGGTACCCGGGCGCGGTCGCCCGCGCCGCGGTGCTCGGCGTCGAATGCTCATTCAACCTCGCACTTCGTCGACTTCACCCCGCACGCCAACCCGGTCGCCGGCGTGCTCCGCTAATACCTCAACAAGCGGCAGCCTGGCTTCGAGTGGCTCGCCGACGCCGCGGGCAAGGCCAACGAGAAGATCAACGACCCGAACGCCGCGATCGGCCCGAGCCACTTCTTCCGCTCGACCGCCATCGACGACAACTGGCTCGAGCTGGTCTGGGAGCACGCGGTGCTGCCCACTCTGCGCGACCACCCTCACGGACGCGAAGCCGTACTCGCCGAACTGTCCTTGGCTCAGTTGCGGGCGGAGGTGACCGGCAGCCCCGATGAAGACACTCAGCTTCCGTGAATACGAGCAGGTCAAGAACCATCCATCACCTGGGCCGAAGTCAACGCTCTCAGGGAGAGGTTCCGATGCACCGTCACCCGCTCGGACACCGGTGACGGCATCCGCAGGACCCGCGCGGCAGGTCCGCGACGGGTGGGTTCCGGCCGGTGACCGGCCCGACTCGGTCGACGACGAGCTGCTCATCAAGGCACTGCAACGCGCGGTCTGCTGGGACGAGACCACCGCCCGGGTACTGCAGCCGGGTCCGCGCCACGCGACGACGAGGCCGCCGGCGACCTGATGCACGACAATTCTCCGACCTGCACCTGGTGCCCGGCCGGGCCTAGCCATCTCCCCGCGGCGAAGGCGTCCACCTCCGCGCCGGCGGCCACGAGCCGCTCCAGGTCGGCGACCAGGTTCTGGTAGGCGGACCACCCATCGCCTCCTGCAGTTCAACATGGACGACGGCGGCATCTATCGCCAACGTCCGCGCTTCGCAAGAGGTCAGTGATGACGCGTTAATGAGCCACCCACCCCAGCCTGGCGCGAACCCCGAACAGGGCTTACACGACCACTTGGCAGGTGTCTGCCGTCGTCTACTCGATTCTCAGATACCAGCCCGTGGGCCTGCCGTTCTACTCCGGCCGGCAGTGGCGCCCGATTGCAGCCGATCGCCGTAGTAGGCGCGGCCGGCGGCGGTCACACGCAGGTGCAGCACGGGACGCCGGAGCCCGGACCAGGAGATACGGTGATGCGGGTCGACATCTATGGTGGCCGTGGCACATTCCACGAGTCCGCGCGTTGCCAGGGCTCGCACGGCGCGACGATAGGTCGCCGCGTGCGCCCGCTTGAGGTCCCGCGCCGTCTCGGTGAGCGTCTTTCCCTTCGCTGGCCTGCGAGGACGCTGCTCAGGGGGGAGGCCCAGCTCGGCCAGGCTGGCCCAGGAGGAATCAAGCACACTTACCGGCCGATTCCCCTTGCCGCGACCGGCGGGCAGCTGCGGGTTATGCGACGCCAGCCGCTGCAAGATCAGTCGCTGGGCGTTTCCGAGGCCTCGGCTCACGTGAGGAGTTTAAGGGCATCCACGATGTCGGGGGCGTCTGCTCCAATGGCATTGCCCTTCACAGGGGCGGCCCTACCCGGTGCGAACGGGTAGGGCCGCAGAGGTCCCAGTACTGCCGACGGAGACACCTGATGAGCGTAGCCATCCCGCCCGCCCGGGAGAACCCGGCTGAACCGCCCGCGCGGCCGCCGGCGCCACGCGGCCTGACGACCGCGATCGTGATGGTTGCCCTGCTGGTGACCACGGTGATCGACCGTTCGTTGAGCAGCCGTGCCAGGTTCCGCCGGTTAGTCGGGCTGATCCTCGTCGTCGGAGCAGCGATCTTCCTGGTGCGGAATGGGCCCGAGATGCTTCACGCGGTCGCGGGCGCCGACCCTGGCGGAAATCGGTGACGTCGGCGGCGCTGGCAGCGCATCATCAAGCTTCTCCTGCGACGCTAGAAGACGGCCTCTTCGACACGGCGGCGGACGGGCGCTGACCACCGAGACCCGCGCTGGACCGGCCGCCAGGAACCTCTGCTCGAGTGGGTCGTCGCCGGTCATGCGTCGGCCGCGCGCATCGCGGCGGTGACCAGCACCAGCTCCACCTACCGTCCCGGCCACGACCGGATTCGCCTGTCCCGTCGTCTCAGGTGTCCCACGGTGCTCGCCGCTGCTCAGCGCGGTGAGCAATTCACCGGATCCGGCGTGCTCTGCTGGAAAGTTCCTGATGGTCGCTCCGCACGGTGCGGAGCCGGAGCCGGAAGGAACCCTGGATATGAGGCCCAAGATCCGTTGCAGTGATCGGATGCTGCGCGACGCGCTGGTTCGGGCGGGCAGCGTGGTGGCCGGCACGGCGATCGCGTTCGGCACGCTGGCCCCGGCGGCCTCGGCGGCGCCGATCGCCACGCCGGCGCCGTCCGCGTCGGCGGTGTCCGCGCCGGGCGGCGTAGTGGAGGTCGACGGCCACTTCACGCCCCAGCAGCAGGCCGCGCTGAAGGCAGTGCTGTCCTCCCCGTCCGGGCGCGCGCAGATCGAGAAGGCGCTCGGGACCGTCTCGACGAGCAAGCCGGGCACGGCCAGCACGCAGGTGCAGGGCGGCAAGGACGGCGACCACTGGTGGATCAAGATCTCGATGGGCGAGATCATGGGCGTCGGGGTCTCCACGGCCTGCAAGCTGGCCTTCCCCGAGATCGGCTGGTTCGTCTGCCCGCCGCTGGGCGCCGCGGTGAACCAGGCGGTGTCGCAGGTGCCCAACGCCGGCGGCGTCTGGGCCGAGCTCTACACCGACGGGCGCGTCCGCGCCGGTACCTGGTGACCCGCGCCGGATAGCCGACGAGCAGGCACGCGGTGCCCGGGAACGCCGCAGCAACCCGGGCACCACGTCCTCGGAGATCAGTCCGGAGCGGTGCCGCGCGGCGGCAGGACCAGCCAGTCGACCATCCGGACACCGGTCACCCGCTCCGGCGGCAGCGCCGGGTAGCCGCGGTACAGGCCGATCAGCACCGGCTCAGACGTCACGACCTCGATGTTGCGCCGGATCGCGTCCGGGTCGGTCCCGGCGATCGCCACGCCGATCTCGTCGACCGGGCCGAGGGTCTTCACCAGCCGCCATCGCCCATCGACGTCGACGCTGACCTCGACCGCCGGCAACGGCGCCGCGCCGAGCATCGTGCGCAGCAGCAGGTACATCTCACCGGCGTAGAGCGGTGGCTTCCCCGGCGCGGCCCACTGCCGCAGCTGCGGGACCATCCGCTGGTTCTCGCCCAGGAACTGCCAGCGCGCCACGAGGTTGCCGGCCAGCTCGTAGTGCTCGTCCAGGCGCGCGATGCCGTCCTGTTCGGCCAGCGACTCCCCGCGTTCCCAGCGGGAGTAGGCCGGGCGGCTCACGCCGGCGACGTCGGCCGCTTCCTGCTGGGTCAGCCTCGGGTCGTGGTCCTCGCGCAGCTGCCGAAGCTCGCCACCGAACTTCTGCAGCATCCGTCTGCGGTGCTCGTCCTCATCCATCCAGCCCTCCCACCGGCGTTGTGCTGCCATTGAACCGTTCCGCCGAGTCGAAGGAGACAACCAGATGACTCTGCAGGTCCTTGAGCGCGTCGCCGCGCCGAACACCACGCCGATCCCGCCCGCGCGCAGGCGCGGCGACCGCAAGCCCGTCCGGCGTGTCCGGCTCGCCGCCGCGACCAGCATCGTCCTGGCGGTGGCCGCCGCCCCGCTGTCGGCCGACGCCGCCACCACGGTCGCCAAGCCGGACCGGATGTCCTGCTCGAACCCCGACACCCGCTGGGCGACCCGGTACCCGTGGGACTGGGTCGGTGAAGTGTTCGTCCGCTTCAGCGTGCCCGGCGCCGCCATGGCCAAGCCCGCCCCGGTGAAGGTCACCATCGCGTGGGGCGCCTACCGCTCCTATGTCAAGGAGATCGCCTTCCCCGGCGAGGCCGGCGGCACCAAGCTGGTCTTCGCCAAGCTCGACGGCACCGAGGCGCCGCTCTACGACACGGTGTTCAAGGCCGACAGGCCGGTGTGCGTGCAGTTCGGCATCGGCCCGGAGATGCTCTACACCGTCTCCGCCCGCACGGTGGCGCTGCGCGACTGGGTGCCTGGCCACGACATTGTCTGAGGCTCGCTGTCACCGTCGATGACGGCGTCGGCGGTTTGCCTCTCCTCGGCGATTCGACCACGAGCTGATGCCCGCCGGGCGTGCCGGCGGGCATCAGCTGTGCCTGGTCAGCGGTGTAGGTCGCGTCGAGAGTGTGGAGATCGGAAGGGCAGGTGTTCTCCGGTACGCACGCGGCGCCGTAGGTGCCAGAGCGTCTCCGCCGCCAGCAACGGAAGCAACGCGGTCGGCACCGTGGACGGGTGCCACCCCCCGAAGACGACGAGAGCCACCACCAGCACTGACCCCACCACGCCCACCATCCAGACGGCCGCGACCAGCACGAGTGACGGCCCCTTCACGCCTGTGATCTCCGGGGCCGCGTTGCTGGTCGGCGGCACCACGACGGGCGTCGGCGTCCCGGTCTTCCCGGGCGTGTCGGTCGGCGGCGTGCTTTCGCCCCCCAAGCTCGTGCTGGCCGGGCTGGTGTCCGACGAGGTGTCGGCCTGGTTGCCGGCGGGGTCCTCTGCTTCCTTCTCGACGGTGACTCGTTCTAGCACCGCGTTCACGGCTCGGCCATGGCCACCTCGTCGACGTACTGGATGTGGCGCTCACGCACCTCGGCGGGCATGGATTCGACCTTGGCCGCCATCTGTTCTGCGTCGAGGCGGAGGTGTGCGGGACGTCGCGGAACGGCTCGCCCGCGCAGCGCGGTCAGGCGGTCGAAGACCTCTTCGTTGTTCATGCGTGCGCCTCCGGGGTGCCGGTCTGCGTGGTCCTCCGGGTATCGGATTCGGGGATCTGGTTTCCGCCGTAGCCGGCGAGCCGGCCGTCGGCGACGATCTTGCTGGCGGCCGAGGCGACCCGCCTACGTACTTGGCCGCGGTCAACACCCATCATCGCGGCGGCCTCCTCCTGGGTGAAGCCGAAGCAGCAGATCAGCACCAGGGCCTTGCGCTCGTCGACGTCCAAGGGCGCCAGCGCGCGTTCGACGTCCACGCGCCGTTCGATGTCCTCCGCCGAGTCGACCCGCAGCGACGAGCCGGTCAGCTTCGGCGAGGCGGCCAGCTCCGCCGACAGCAGCTGCAGGTCCGAGGGCTCGGTGAGCACGCCCGGTTTCCGCTTCCCGTACTCGCGCCAGTAGTCGACGACCTTGTTCTTCGCCACGCGCATGACCGTCGGTATGGAGGGGTGTTCGAGGCGGGCGAGCACCCAGGCCGACAGGGCGAAGTCGATCTCTTGGAAGACTGCGGTAAAAGCCGACGGCCTCTGCACCGGCAACAACCTGTTCATGCAGGACGCCGTCATCGCCGGCACCGGGAAATTCGACGAAGTTCGATTACCCGATAGCCAGATCGGCGGCCAATTCGGCCTTGAGCGAGCCACCATCACCAACCCCACCGGCCCCGCACTGGACGCCGACGGCCTCCGCGCCGACAACGGCCTATTCATGGAAGACGCCACCATCACCGGCGCTGGCGAACTCGGCGCGATCCGGCTGATCGGTGCTCACATCGGTGGTCAAGCCGTTTTACCAGTTTCCAAACTGGGCAACAGTTCAGGTCCGCTCCTGGTGCCAAATGACGCGCAGATCGCCGGAGCGTTCGTGTTCCCGCCAGCAGTGGTGTGCTCGGCCAGCCGGGAGGGGATGAGCCGCCTTGGCTGCCCTGACAGCAACCGCACCATCAAAGCCCACGGATTAACCTACCCCAGTCTGAGCGCGATCTCCTGGCGGCAAAGGCTGCACCTGCTGGCCCACCACACCCCCACCTACTGGCCCCAACCCTTCCAACAGCTCGCCGCGACCGAGCACGCCGCCGGCCACGACAACAACGCCCGCGAAATACTGATCACCCAACAACACGACCTCCGCCGCCGCACCCCCCACGCCCTGGGTAACCGGCTCGCACAGTGGCGGCACGCGCCCTGGGGTTCGCTCGGCCGCTACGGCTACCGCGCCCACCGCCTCGTCACCGCCCTCGCCGTCGTCCGCGCCCTCGGCTCCGGCCTCAGCCTGCTCGCCGGACACGTCACCACCCACCCCGACCACCACGCCGCCGAACGCGTTCAACCCACCACCGCCAAACTCGACACCCCCGGCACACCCTGCTCCCCCGTCGAACTCATCGGCCTCGGCATTGACCGCGGCCTCCCCCTCGGCACCACCGGCATCCGCACCCACTGCGACTTCGACATCACCACCGGCTGGGGCCAGACCTTCACAGCCGCCCGCTGGGGGCTCCAAGCGCTCCTCTGGAGCCTGGCCACCCTCGCCATCGCCGCCTACACATGCCTCGTCCGCAAACCCAGCTGACAACGCCACCACATCCGCAACGGCGCCATGCGCGAGACGCGACTTCGAGTGGCGACTGTGGTAGGTAGGATGTCGTTCCCTGCGATAGTGCGGACCGGGTCCCCTGCCCTGTCCGAGACGTCGGGTTCGCCTCGGCTCAGCCCAGCCCGGCACAGCCACCGCCCAACCCGCAGCACACTCACAGCGTTACCGTGTCGGGACCATGGGGCGCCTCCTCCGATGAGGTCCACTCGTCGAAAGCGAAGACCCGGTCCGAGAACTTGCTGGTGACGTGCTCGATCCGGGCGAGCTTCGCGTCCCGGTCGGGGTCGTTGGACTCCTTCCACCTCTTGGTGCGCTGGAGGGTGATCTCGTGTTTGTGCAGGAACTGTCGCAACCGTTCCCGCCCAACGCGGACCACTCGCTGCGGGTTCTTGGCCAGGTAGGCGGTGAGTTTGCGCAGGCTCCAGCGGGTGAAGGGCTGCTCGAGTGCCTCAGGTCGCGTGGTGGCCGTCGCGACGATGAAGGCTTCGTTTTCAGGGCTGATCAGGCGGGGACGGCCACCCGCCCACTGAGGGTCCAGGCTGGCCATGCCCGTCTCGTTGAACCGGTGGATCACACCCCGGATCGCGTCCTCGTCGCCCTGACCAGCCGCGCGATCGCCGGGACGGTATTCCCACTTGCCGACGCCAGCACCACCATCGCCCGGCGCAGCCGCACCGCGGAGCCGGTCCCTCTTCGCACGATCTGCTGCAACCGCTGCCCCTCATGATCGGTCAGCCGACGCACCCGGACTGGACCTGCCATCCACCCACCCTGGCCTCAACCCCGTCACCAGCTGCGAACGCTGACCGGCGTGTCACCAAACCGGCCAACGTTCATGGACACAGCACTAGCCGCAGCCGTCGCCGTCGTGGCCAGCACGCACGTCCAGCAACGCCGGCTTGCCATCCTCGTCGAGGCAGTTGAGCAGGTCACGGTGCGGGACGTCGTCGACCGCGTATTGGTACCGGCGGGTCAAGAGATCGCGCAGTTCACCTCCGCCGAGTGCCTCAGGCCGTACGCGCAAGCGCCAGCTGCGGGCAACTGCGACCATCTGGAGCGTCATATGCACGTCGACGTCGTTCCCGGCGAAGACCTGCAGGGGCACCTCCCGTGACTCCGCAGTCTCGGGTTGCAAGGCGAGCTGCTGAATCCGGCCCGGGTCGTCGACGCCGAACTGGATACCGGCCTGCTCTATCCGCCAGTTGAGCACAGCGTTTTGCAAGGCCGCCAAGACCTGCCAATCGAGCCAGCCGGACTCGCGCAAGCGCACGATCGTCGCCCGGCCACCCTCGTCGGCCAGGAGGCGCGGGAGCGTGTACCTCAACACGCTGTTAGCGCTCTGGTACTGCTTCCGGATGGCGAGGAGTGCTTCATCCCTGTCGTAGCCGACCCCGGTGGCGGTCGACGGTCCGAGTGCCTCCCGGCCGACCGGCCGGAACGTGCTGGACGACGGCGGCCTGATCGCGGCAGCGCACCGACGGTAGTGATCCTCGTTTAGCAGCCCTGCCGCCTCCGCGTACGGCCGGCCTATTGACGTCTTATGGGGGAGACCGCCTCTCATCAGCGATTCCGTGACAGGCTGGAGGTCGTCCATCGGGCGGACATGGACCGCGTGCAGCAATTGGAGACACGTCACGATGACCGACCGGTGATGCGCCTGCAGGTCACCCGGCGCCGTGGACACCACCGCACGAGCCATGATCTCAGGTCCAGAGTCGTCAATGTCGATCCTGTCGGGCTGCTCGCTTTCTCCCTGCTCCGTGTCAACCGTAACGCGAACAGTGGCGTCTGTGAGGACGGGATTCATGCGCGCGACGTCAGCGAGGACGACCTGCAAAGCGGCGACCAGGCCCTCCGCCGCCAGAACGGTTGCCCGGTCGTTCCCGAATTCGAAGACCCACCGGATCCCGAGAGCCCGAAAATCAATGCGTCTGGTCGGCCCGACGTCGCCCAGGATCGGGCCGTCGAGCTGCATGGCGGCCTCGGTCTGGAATTCCTTCTCGGTCAAGTCCAATCCCCCGCCAGCCTCTTCGATCACCTCGACGAGGCCGTCATACCAGTCCGTGATGGAGTGCGCGGCCTCGATGAGCGGCTCGATCTCGGGCCAGAACTGGCGAATGGCTGCGAGCTCCCGCGTCGCGTTCGTATTGTGGACATCGAGCTCTGGGTGCCTCTCGCAGTCAAACGGGTCAGTCAGCATCAACGCGCGGGCAAGAAGCGCGAGTTCGGTCAACGCAGCCGCATCAACCCATGTTCCCGTCTGCTGCGCGTAGTCCGCTGCCTCCAGGAGCGCGTGTGGTATGTGCTCCTTCACGGAGCGGTCATCGGCTTGATCGCTCAAAACCACAGCCGCGCAGGCGTACATCTTCGCGGCATAGGTCAGCCCGAGTCTGGCGTACAACAACCCCAGGTACCGAGTAGTGAGGATTGCGCCGTACAGGGCGTCACCGTGGAACCACTTCGCCTTCGCGTTGTGCAGTTCGGCGAGAGCTTGCAACGGCTTGCCCGCTCTGACCAGCGCCATGCCGCGGTCGCGGCAACGTACCGCGGTCGCGGAGTCACCCCGCACCTGAGCCAGCGCGGCATCCAGCCCGTCGCGCACCTGCTCGTAGCCTGGGTACTCGCACGCGATGGGCGCGAATAGGGCGAACACGCGGGCGAGCTGATTGAACGGGTAGACCCGAGCCCGCGGCAGAAGGTCGGCCAGCGCGAGCAAGTACCTCAGCGCGGCCCCGAAGTCGATCAAGTCGAGTTCCTCGAGACCGGACACGTCGATGGCGGACTCGTCCAACCGCTCACCCGCGAGGGGATCGACCTCCACCTGCTCCGGCCGACCAAGGATGGTCTCTGCCTTCTCCCAGTCCGGGGTCAGGTGCACCGTGGCTAGTGCCCCGGTCAGCGTCGCGGCACGCAGGGGGTAGGTGGTCGGGTCGGTGGCATTTAGCAACTCGACGAGCCTCGCCCGCAGTTGTGCCATGGCCGCGACGATCTCCGACGAATTTGCCCTGGCGACGCCGGTTTTCCACGCCGAGCCCCAGTACGACGCCAGGACCACGGCGTCGTCGAGCACGTTCGGTTGGCTGCTCGTACACGCGAAGTCGATGGCGCGGCGGATGAGGTCCTCGATGCCGGCCGCCACCCCCATGCCACGGAGCCGGGCAACGCCCATCTCGTAACAGGCTCGGAACACCAATTCAGTGTCCGCGCCGTCCTCGGAGTCGGCCAGGAACGCGCCCATGAAGTCCAACCACTCGGGCAGGTCGGCGTTCGCATCCTCGTCCCACGTGGCGTGTCGAAGCCCGCGGGTGATCTCCCCCTGCACCGCTGGGGTCAACGCAACCGGTCCGTTGTTGCGGCGCAGGCCGTCGAGGAGATCCGCGTACCACTGCGGCGCTGGCTCAGCTTCCGGCCGCGGAACGAGCTGTTCGGGCAACTCGAGGTAGTGCCGCGCCACCCACACCAGGTCCGGCTCGGCGAGGAACATCGCGATGCTGTCGCCGCAGAAGATGTCGAGCGTCACCCCGTAGGTGTTCCGCGCGGTCCGCTTGAGCTCGTGCGTGACCCCTGCGGAGATCGGGTGCACGCTGAAGAATGCGACGTGGTCGACCGGGTCTGCGCCGTCGGCGCAGATGCCGATCAGGTCGTCAAGGACCTTGCGCTTGAGGCTACTGCTCTGAACCGTGCACGCGACCACGACGGGCGCCGTCGCTGCTGCGGCCGCGAACCCCGCCGAGTGCGGCAGTTCGTCCGGCAGCCGCGTGGTGAATGACTCGGCGTCGCGCCCTTGGTCTCCGCCGGCGCTCACCGGCCCGGTTGCGATGAGGATGTTCGAGCTGACGCGCTTCTGCGCGATCCGGGTCGCGATCTCCTCGAATCGATGATGTTCGTTCCTCGACGACAACTCGCCCAGACGAAACCTGATGAAAGCCTCGGCCTCCGGCACAGACTCTGTCACAGGCCTCATCCTCCACTCATGTTTCTGAACCCATTGTCCACGTGAGACGCCAGTTCGCCCCATGGCCTGGCTGGTACACCCTCGCGCGGAATCCGACGCATGATCCAGCAGCCCTTGAGCGCTTGCAGGCTCCCGCGCCGTCAGTGTTCGAACTCAGAGCTTGCCCGCCTCCTCACGCAGCCGCGCGAGCCGGGCGGCCTCCCGCTCCCACCGCTCCCGTTCAGGGCTGGACACGTCGGGCGGCCCGAACAGCTCGTCGAAGACGGACTCCGTCATATGGATCGGACGACGGCCCAGTTCCGGGTTCCAGAGCGGGTAGGGACGACCGCGCCCGAGCGCATCCACGGCCTCCGCCGGCCACGTCGCGTACTTGAACTCGAGCCGCCGACCAGCGAACGGGTGCGGCCGCCCCTCGGTGACGACCGGGTCGAAAAAGAAGGTCGCCGACTTCAAGTTCGAGTCTGTCGCGTCGTCCTCGCTGATCACCCGCCACCGGTCATCGACGTCTCCGACGGTACGGAATCCGAGCGCAACC
Source organism: Amycolatopsis sp. NPDC049688 (assembly GCF_040674975.1). Classification (NCBI taxonomy): domain Bacteria; kingdom Bacillati; phylum Actinomycetota; class Actinomycetes; order Pseudonocardiales; family Pseudonocardiaceae; genus Amycolatopsis; species Amycolatopsis sp. NPDC049688. Next base: position 122,960 of record NZ_JBFANY010000001.1, on the reverse strand, counting down.
TGGAGCTCCGGCGTGTACCGCGGCTCCGCCGCGACGACCGGGCCGCCCGCGCGATACTGCCTGTACAGCACGTTGTGCGGCATGCCGACGGCCGGGCCAAGGCTGCGCCAGGCCGCGCCAGCCTCCTGGCACTCCGTCATCGCTGACCGCAGGCCCCAAGCCAGGAAGTGCTGCGCTCGGGTGATGATCTCGGCCCGCTTCTCCGGATCGGTCTTGTCCCGAGCAAGCTTCAGCAGCTCGATGACGTTGTCCATGCACGAGTCAGTCGTGAACCTCGTGGACTGGGCGGCCATGTCCACCCCTTTCGCTGCGGAGCACGACCACACCGATCTTGCTCCTTTCAAGTAACAGTCTTACCATAGCTCGTGATACTTCAAAGGAGCAAGATCGGTGGAAAATCGCAGGCGCCTAACGGCCCCACGCGGTTCAATACACCGGTGACCGATGACGTTTTGGCTGCTAGCGAGCGTGCCGACGGCGGCGAACAGCCGTCGACAATGGATTTGCTCACTACGGCGTACCAGCACCTGCGCGACGCCTGGGCCGGACTTCTGCTGGACGAGAACTGCGACGCGACGGCGCCGTGGCAAACCTCGGGTCTCGCGGACACCGACCCCGACGAGGTCGGCATCCTCCTGCACATCGCCGCGATTGCGGCGGGCAACGCGGCCAAGTCCGTCTTGCACCACCTGCGCCTGCTGGCGCTGACATACCCGCCGGAAGCCATGACCGACGCCGGCCTTCACCCAGACGGGTGGCCCGGGCTGGCTCCCTTCCCCTCTGCCCGGTCGCTGCTGGAAGCGGCCGCGTTGACGAGCTGGTCGCTGGCACCGGACAAGACCGAACGGCTTCGCCGTTGCGCTCAATTCCAGATCTGGTCGGCGAACGAAGGCAGCAAGAGTGACCTCGGTCCCGCCCCAGGCGGCCCTGGCTCGGTGGACGAGGTCCGCAAGACCATCGAGGCAGCAGGCTTCGAGGTGCGGGAGCGCGGCCGCAACAACGACCTCGGCGTTGTCCTGGACGGCGTGGTGAAGACTTTCCGCACGTCCAGCGCGATCTCCAGCAGCCTCGGCGATCCCGGCCGGCGGCTCTACCGCTGGTGGAGCGGGATCGCCCACCACGCGTCGTGGGCCGTCTCGCCCTGGACCGCGTTGCGCCTGCGCGACGACACCACCGGGATGTATCTCTCGACTCCGAACTTCGAGGACAAGCACCTCGAACTCGCTGCCGACGTAGCCGCCGTCGTCCTCGCCGCCGGCAAGTCGGTGGGTGCCTTCTACGGCCGGGACCTACGAAACTTCGAAACCACCTGTCACCAGGTGGAAGGCGTACTGCGCCAGATCATCCCGGCCGTCCGGCAGGCACTTGGCCGGCCGGGCGCCAACCCCACACAGCGCTGAGTGACCGGTCACCCTGCTTGTCCTCCTGCGGGCTACCGAGCCAGGTCGACGCGCTGCCGCGCCGCGGGTGGTCCGGCGGAAGTCCTCGGGCACTCCTATCCGCGCCGGCGCTCGCGTTCGAGTTGCTCCAGCCGCTCGAGGTCCGACTTCATCGAGGACGTGCGGTTCTCAGCGGCCCACGTGATCCGCGCGGCGACCGTCTCCACGATGCCGTTCGGCTCGATAGCCCCGCTCGTCAGGTCGTGGGTGAGGTTGGCGATGCTGGCCGCCTGCAACACCGGTGCCCAGCGGGCGAGTAGGTCCATCACGGTCGGCAGATCGTCCACCTTCAAGTACGGCGCGATCGCTGACGGGCCGCCCACCTCGATCAGGAACTCCGGGTGCTCCCTCGTCTCACCGCGCCCACTATGGCGGATGAGCACGCGCAGCTCGAACCCTATGGTCTCGCCATGCCCGAGACTCAGAAACGTTTCCCAGCCCTGGGAGCGCAGAATTTTCTCGATGTCGTGCTCGTCATCCGGCGCTCCGGCGAAGGCGTTGTAGGGTTCCCAGCTGTTGCCGGCCCAGTGTAGATCGGCTCCGTTGGTGGTCATGACTACTTTCTCCCGTTTGCGATCGTGGGCGGCCGCCTGGATCCAGGTCAGCCGAAAGGGCTGCGGGCATCTAGCCCAGGTATGCGTCCACCTCGGCCATTCGCAGGGCGACCTCGATGACAAATCCCTGGCAATAACTGAAATGTTCCTCAGTCGGCGCGTAGCCGTCGGGGTAAGACCGGGCCAGCGGGTCGCCGAAGGTTCCCACGATCAACGGCGTCAGATTGTCGAAGCGCAGGTAACGGGGGAAGTCGATGCCCAGCGTCATGACGCGCAGCGCTGTCTGTGCTGTAGCCGCGAATTCGATGGTCGCGTCAAGCTGAGTCGCCAGTCCGCGCGGGTCTTCGTAGCCACCACCTTTCGAGTCGCCTCTCAGCCAGTACAGGACTGCAGCGGTGTCCCCGCCACCGCGACGACGAGCGACCGACGTCAAGCTCTCCCCGAACCTCAGCGGTGACGGTTCGACATAGGCGTGGTGGTGCGGGTTGAACAACTCGTCGAATGCCTCGGCGAGCAAACCCATCGCCTCGATGCGGTCGCCGCTCGCATCGGCCGCCGCTGCGGCGTGCAGCTTGTCGCGAACTGGCTGCTGTGGCACCACATCCGCCATCGTGACGGTGTCGTAGTCGACTCCAAAGACGGCCTGGGTGTTCGCGGCCAGGAATGCGTCCACATCGGTGCGGGCGTCGGCGATCTGCTGGGGTCCCGGGATCGAGCCGTGGTGCTTGTGACCGACGCGAATCCTGTTCAGCCGCTCCATTCCTCGACGCCCGGACAGATTAGGAACCTTCTTCGCCAGCTCAGGCCACAGGCTGTCGAACGACGTCTTTGGTTGGACCTGAACACCCTGGTAGTCGAGCGCGAGAACGTAGAAAAGTTCCACGGCGTCGTGGAACGACAAGATCGCCGCCGAGGACATCGGGTGGGGCCGACGAGACTGACCGATGCCTTCTTGGTGGAGGAAACGGATATAGCCAAGCCGTTCAACGACGTGCGGTGGCAGCGGCTGAGTCACGACGGAAGACCCTACCCCGACCCCATCCGAGATGCTCTCCAACATGGACCTCGCCGGCTAGCACGCAGCTGTGCAGACTTAGTCCGCACAACCCAGGGAGGTCCGCACGTCAGCTGCCGCGCTGGTCACCTGCGGTGTCCCGGTAGCCGCCGGCCGGCACGGCCGTCGGCACCTGACCGGCTTGTGTGCCCACCCCGCCGGTCCCAGGTCAGGCCGTTATCGGCCCTACGCGACGGGGCCGAAGAGGTCAAGCTGTCTCGTGGTCGGTTCCACAAGAACCGAGACAGGCCCTGGATCGCGGCGGGCAGGTAAGTACCCGGTGGCTGGCCGTCAGACGTGCCGGTCGCGAGGTACCGACCCGCTTTCCAGCTGAGATCCCCGACGATCAGGCCCACGAGCCCGAGTTCGGCAAGTGGGATGCTCGGTGCCTCTCCGAAGGGATCCCTCGGCCTAGGCACCCGCCATTCGCGTTCCTCGAGCCAGTCGGAGCCGGGGTCGAGTCGGACCGCCCACGAGCGAAGCTTCGGATCCATCTGCCCAAGCGTGGCGTACTCCTCCGGCCGGGCATACCAGACCGGCCCGCCACCCGCGTCGTAGACGTTCTGCCGCTGGAAGATCAGTGCCCAGGGCTCGTAGTAGCGATCGCGGATCAGGAAGTCCAGCCCGGCCTTCCTCGTCTCGGTCATGCAGACGGCCGGGTCACCCTGTGAGTAGGTAACGAACGCCTTGATCGTCCCCGACCACAGAATCTCTTCAAGGCGACGCTGCGCGCTCATCGCAGCGATCTCGGGTGGCACCGACGAGTTCAGCGGGCGACCCCGGCTACAGAAGTGAGTCAGGGCCGGAGACAGATCCGGATGCTCGACCGGACGCAACTTGGCCGGAATCAGCGTGGGCGCCGCTGCCGGCTGCGGCGGCAGCGGAACCGGCGGTAGCGGCAGCGGAGGTATCTGGGTCATGAGGCCGCTCCTCCTTGACGTCAGGACTGCTTCGTGAAAGCTGCGTTGCCGATATGCCGCGCCCCGCGCCATGATCGTTAATCGACGTCCGGCTTGGGCTGCAGCGTCGACCGGCTCGGCATCCACGCTGCTCGCGGCGACCAGCTCGGTCAAGGCCGTGGCCTCGACCGGGGTCGGCAGACGGCTGCCCGTCGGCGTCTCCGATCGTTCTTCGCCCCATGGCGGCCCCTCCCCCAAATGAATGTCGACAATTGGTCGGTCTCGTGCTGGCCCTCCGCGCCCTCAAGGGTTAGCAAGCGCCGGCGGTCGGTGTCCGGCATCTCGGCAGGTCCACGGGGGATGCCTTGCCGAGCTCCGGGCACCGGCGCGTCACTCGACTCGGCGATCTCCGGTCCGGGACGTCATGCCGGCCGTGGCCGGCCCTCTTATCCGGTGCTGAGGTGATCGGTCCGGCACGCCCTTGACCGTCCCGATCGCCGACAGTTTGGCTCGGCGGCACAGCGCCCCCGTGTGCCGCCGAGCCCTAACCTCCACACCGTGGTTGGAGTGCTTGCGAACCCGACGTCACCGTTCAGGTAGCGGCGTCTCGCTGTCGCCGAGCGGGCCGAGGAGGTCGCCGTGCTGCTGGACGCGGTCGAGGACGTCGTCGGCGGTGAAGGTGAGGTGGGTGACGTGGGAGCAGTTCTCGACTTCGGCCCAGGTGATCGGTGTCGAGACGGTCGGGTGGTCGCGGCCGCGCAGGCTGTACGGGGCGATGGTGGTCTTGGCCGGGTTGTTCTGGGACCAGTCGATGAACACCCGGCCGTTGCGCTGGTTTTTGGCCATGACCGCGGTGACCGTGTCCGGAGTTTCGCGGGCCAGTTGCTGGGCGAGCTTCTTGGCGTAGGCCGACGGTGCGGTCGGGTCGGTGGTGCTGATCGCGGCGTAGAGCTGCATTCCTTTCGACCCGGACGTCTTCGCGAACGCGGTGAGCCCATCGGCGTCGAGCAGCACGCGAAGCCCCTCGGCGACCCGGCAGCAGTCCACGATCGAGGTCCCGGGCCCGGGGTCGAGGTCGAACACCAGCCGGTCCGGCGGTCGCCGCCCGCCGACGGGGTCGATCTGCCATTGCGGAACGTGCAGCTCGAGCGCGGCCATGTTCGCCGCCCACACCAACGCCGGCAGCTCCTCCAGCAGCGCGTAGGTGATGCTGTCCTCGCTGCGGCCGGAGCGGGAACCGGTGCTGGGTAGCGCGACGGTGGGCAGCCAGTCCGGCGCGCCGTTAGGCACGTTCTTCTCGAAGAACTGCTGCTTGCCCTCGCCGACGCCGTCGGGGAACCGGATGAACGTGACCGGTCGGCTGGCGAGATGCGGCAGCAGGACCTCAGCTACGTGGGAGTAGTAGTTGATCACTTCGCCCTTGGTGAAGCCTGACGGATACAGCTGCTTGTCGAGGTTGGACAGGGTGAGGCGCCGGTTCCCGGCCTGCACGGTGACCTTCGACCCCAGCGGTGCCGGCGTCGCCGCAGCCGGGCCTGGCTCGTCCGCGCGCGGTGTCGGCCGCTGACCGGGCGATGGGATGGTTTCGGCGTCGACGCGTTCACGGGCACGTGGGGCCAGGACGTCGGCGGGTTTGCGGTCTTCGCGCAGGCCGCGCCAGGCAGTGTGGCGCAGCCGACCGGCGCCGCGGGTGAACTGCCAGAACACCACCTCGCCGACGAGCTCAGGCTGCACCCAGTGGACCCGGACGGTGTCTTCACGCGGCGGCCTCACCGCGAACGGGTGCCGGCGCTGCTCGAGGGCTACCAGTCGGGCGCGCAGCTGCGTTCGGGCGGTCTCAGTGAAGCCGGTGCCTTTACCGAACTAAAGTATCCGCGCCCGAGCGCCGCCGCTTGCAGTCGAGCCTAGGTCAAATGGAGGCACTCCACCCGGCCGTCGAGGATTGCACTGCCTTTGTGCAGCTCAAGGTGGCCAACTAGGGTGATTTACCGGATGGTGAGAAGTCTCGGCGTGCTCATTGGGGCTGTTCGCTCGAATTTTTGGTTGCCGCGGAGTTCAATTGTTCTGCGAGGTACTCGAATAGGCTCGCCACTTTGGGTTCGCGCCGGGCTATGCGACGTAAGCGGGCGGCACCCGCGGCACACTGGGTGGCCGTGCCGGTCTGGGCAGCCAACGCTATCGCTGTTCGCGCCCCCGCAGGAGGTTTCTCGTCGGCCGACGATTCGGTCGCGGAGATAGTGGCGCGCGCAGCGAGCAGGTACGGGCCGATGAATGGTATTTGGAGCAGGCCAGGGGCAGCGCGGAGGAGGTCGTCCAGTAGTCCCGCATCGAGGCATTCTAGATGGTGCATGGCTTGGTCGGTGGCGAGCAATGGGTCGACGACCGCGTCGTAGACGTCGTCGATCGACCTGATCGTTGACTGTTGGATGAGCCGCAGGATGCCGAGATGCTGGCTCGCCACCGGGTGCTCGCTGGCGGATTCCAGCACGGTGAGTGTGCGTGAGTCTGCAATCAGATCCAGGTGTTCCTTCAGGAATGCACGTGATGTTTCCCAGGTTGGTGCGGTCAGCCAGGCTTGCAGGTCGGTCGCGTGAGCGTGCGCGGCGCGGTAGTCGCCCAGAGTGTCGTCTAATCCCCGGGTGCGCACCTGCTCCAGGAGGACGTGCAGGTCGGCGAGGGCATCGGCTTCCGGGTATAGGAATCGGGCTAACGCGATATTGGCCTGCCCATCGTCGGTGAGCAAAGTCGTGCAGTTGTCGCGGACGAATGACTCGCGCGCGTCCCAACCGCGGCTATTGAGCCACTGGTTCAGAAGAACTATGAGTGATTCGGGTATGTCTGTGATCGCCCAGCTCGGCAGCAGCGATCGGAGGTCCTCGGAGTCGGGTAGCAGTTCCGACACTTCGCTGATCGTATCGCGGATTTTGCGGCGGGCGGCGCCACTGCGGTCAGGGAAGTCAGGCTCGATGGCAGTCGATGCGGCCAACCTCAGATCATCAAGAGCACCATCGATCTCCGCCGATGCGGCGGCAGAGCGGACATCGATTCCTCTTAGGCGCCACCGGGAGCGCATCGCGATCAACTCGGCTCGCGGTCCCGGGGTAAGCTCGCGCCACGCGTCCAGAAAGGCCGTCAGGGCGCCGGCGTGGTCACCAACCGCATTCCGCTGGTTGGCTTGGTTATTCAGCGACTTGGCAAGGTTGGGCAGGAACGCGGCCGGGTTGTCCTTGGCCAGCCGGCACCATACGGCGACGGCCTCGTCGATGGCGGCCTGGGCCCCTGGATGGTCACCAACCGCATTCCGCTGGTTGGCTTGGTTATTCAGCGACTTGGCAAGGTTGGGCAGGAACGCGGCCGGGTTGTCCTCGGCCAGCCGGTGGCGCAGGGTGACGGCCTCGTCGATGGCGGCCAGGGCGCCTGGATGGTCACCTACCGCATTCCGCATGGCAGCTTGGTTGTTCAGTGACTTTGCGAGGTTGGGCAGGAACGCGGCCGGGTTGTTCTCGGCGAGCTGGCGGTATTGGGTGACGGCCTCGTCGATGGCGGCCAGGGCGCCTGGATGGTCACCTACTGCATTCCGTATGGCAGCTTGGTTGTTCAGCGACCCAGCGAGGTCGGGCAGGAACGCGGCCGGGTTGTCCTCGGCCAGCCGGCGGCGCAGGGTGACGGCCTCGTCGATGGCGGCCAGGGCGCCCGCGTGGTCACCAACCGGACTCCGCCGGTTGGCTTGGTTGTTCAGCGACATGGCGAGATCGGGCAGGAACGCAGCCGGGTTGTTCTCGGCGAGCTGCCGGTATTGGGTGACGGCCTCGTCGATGGCGGCCAGGGCGCCTGGATGGTCACCTACCGCATTCCGTATGGCAGCTTGGCTGTTCAGCGACATGGCGAGATCGGGCAGGAACGCGGCTGAGTTGTTCTCGGCGAGCTGGCGGCGGAGGGCGACGGCCTCGTCGATCGCGGCCAGGGCGCCCGGACGGTCACCAACATCACTCCGCATCGCAGCTAAATTGTTCAGCGACCCAGCAAGGTCGGGCAGGAACGCAGCCGGGTTGTTCTCGGCGAGCTGGCGGTATTGGGTGACGGCCTCGTCGATGGCGGCCAGGGCGCCCGGACGGTCACCTACCGCATTCCGCATGGCAGCTTGGTTGTTCAGCGACATGGCGAGGTTGGGCAGGAACGCAGCCGGGTTGTCCTCGGCCAGCCGGCGCCACACGGCGACGGCCTCGTCGATCGCGGCCAAGGCGCCGGGACGGTCACCAACATCACGCCGCGTAGCAGCTTGGTTGTTCAGCGACCCAGCAAGGTTGGACAGGAACGCGGCCGGGTTGTCCTCGGCCAGCCGGCGCCACACGGCGACGGCCTCGTCGATCGCGGCCAGGTCGCCCGGACGGTCACCAACATCACTCCGTATGGCAGCTTGGTTGTTCAGCGACTTGGCGAGGTTAGGCAGGAACGCAGCTGAGTTGTTCTCGGCGAGCTGGCGGTATTGGGTGACGGCCTCGTCGATGGCGGCCAGGGCGCCCGGACGGTCACCAACATCACGCCGCGCAGCAGCTTGGTTGTTCAGCGACCCAGCAAGGTCGGGCAGGAACGCAGCTGAGTTGTTCTCGGCCAGCCGGCGCCACACGGCGACGGCCTCGTCGATGGCGGCCAGGGCGCCCGGACGGTCACCAACATCACGCCGCGCAGCAGCTTGGTTGTTCAGCGACCCAGCAAGGTCGGACAGGAACGCAGCCGGGTTGTCCTCGGCCAGCCGGCGGCGCAGGGTGACGGCCTCGTCGATCGCGGCCAGGGCGCCCGGACGGTCACCAACATCACGCCGCGCAGCAGCTTGGTTGTTCAGCGACCCAGCAAGGTCGGACAGGAACGCAGCTGAGTTGTTCTCGGCCAGCCGGCGCCACACGGCGACGGCCTCGTCGATCGCGGCCAGGGCGCCCGGACGGTCACCAACATCACGCCGCGTAGCAGCTTGGTTGTTCAGCGACCCAGCAAGGTCGGACAGGAACGCAGCCGGGTTGTCCTCGGCCAGCCGGCGGCGCAGGGTGACGGCCTCGTCGATCGCGGCCAGGGCGCCCGGACGGTCACCAACATCACTCCGCATCGCAGCTAAATTGTTCAGCGACCCAGCAAGGTCGGACAGAAACACGGCCGGGTTGTTCTCGGCGAGCTGGCGGTATTGGGTGACGGCCTCGTCGATGGCGGCCAGGGCGCCCGGACGGTCACCTACCGCATTCCGCATGGCAGCTTGGTTGTTCAGCGACCCAGCAAGGTCGGGCAGGAACGCAGCCGGGTTGTCCTCGGCCAGCCGGCGCCACACAGCGACGGCCTCGTCGATCGCGGCCAAGGCGCCCGCGTGGTCACCAGCGTCACCGAGTCGGACAGCGAGGTTGTTCGACCACGTGGCGAGAGCCTCGCGGTTGTTGTCGTCGGTGTTTGCGGGATCCGGTTCTGGTTGGCTGCGTTGCGTGGCTGTGAGCGCGAGCGTTCGGAGCGCCGCGTGTCCTAGGGGTATCGCGGTGGCGAGCTGGGCAAGTGGCAACGGTGTGTCTTTTCGCTCGGCGAGTTCTGTCAGCGTGGTGGCGAATGGTCCGCCTTGGTTCAGGGCAACCGCAAGGCCCGTCGACCACAGGTAGATATGGTGCTCGAGCAGTCTTCGAGTCAGATCTTTGGCAGCCGAGGTATCCTGTTCTGCCGCGCGGGTAAGTACCGAACATGCCCGGAAGCCTTCCGCAGTCGCGGCCTGCACATCAGCATCGACGTGCGGTGCGCTCGGATGCTCATTCAGTTGTCGGTCTCTCGCCGGGGCAACCGGTATACAACGATCCAGCAGGTAAGGGGTGGCGGTGAGTTCTCGTAAGACTAGCCGTTCACCGACGGGGTCAGGCCGGATTGCGAAGCCTTCGTCGACGGTGTCCGAAGCGAGCAGTCCGATGAGCACGTCGACGAAGGTAGCTCGATCGGGCGTGGGATGTTCAAATTCATCCACGGCCGTGACAGCTCTGGTAGCTCGATCTGCAGTGACTGGTCCGAGAAGTGTCATGATCGCACCCACCCGCGCGAGCAGCCATGAGGGATATTCAGGCAGTTTGCGTTTCTTGCACGTCCGCTGCCAGTATTCGAATTCTCGCTTTAGGACAAGGTCATACAGCGTGTCCCGCTGGGTCGGCAGCACGTCGTCGATAGCGCTGTCGGTGGCCAGCCACGCCTGTAGTACCAGGTCCAGAGTGGTCCAGCGCGGGTTCGCCGGTGGCTGTTCGACGGCTGCGGTCGACCTGCCGGGGAGTTCAGCGAAGCGTTGCGCGGCGCGGCGGAACACGCCAGTTGAAGCCGGGTGCCTCCTGGGCAGCGGAACCAGCAACGGCGTAGCGGAACTCAGGCCGTCGCGCTCGGCGCCGCTGGTGATGGTCGTCAGCCAGTCACCGGTCGCCCGGGCGGTCAGCAGCACCCTGGTCGGCTCTTCCCGACCGCCGAGTGCCTTGAGCATCGCGATGACGCCCTCAGTGACGGTGTCCTCGACGTAGTCCACGATGACCAGAACGGCTGACTCCACCCCAACCAGCCAGCCTAAATCTTCGCCGCTGGGTGCCGGGTGCTTGGCGAGGAACCCGGCGTACCAGCCTGCTGCGTCCAGCCTGCGGCACAGTTCGGCGGCTAGGTGGGTTTTGCCGGCGCCGCCCACACCGAGCAGCACCGCGAGTTCGACACCGTCGTGGGCGCTGCTGTGGGCCTCGGCCCATTCCAGCAGCAGGTCCAGTTCGTCGCGGGCGTAGAACGGGACTACGCCTTGGCGCGCTTTGATCTGGGTCAGCGGGCCAGCCTGCGGGTTGGGCTCCAGGTAAGGGGCGGTCAACGGCTGAAAACCCGGGGTCCGCCAGTCCTCCAGCTCCAGGGCAGGGACGGTCCGGCGGGACAGCCCGACGTCGACGCTCAGCCCCCATCGCCACCGCCCACCGGCGGTACCCGTGGACGTGATCATTTCCGCGCCGTCGGCCACGGCCGTGGCCCAGTCTTTGACCGCCGCCGTCGCGTTCGCCGGTCGGGTCGCGCCGGTGACGTCGATCGCGAGGAAGGACCCGGCTGCCTCAGCCGCAGGCCGAATCTCTCGCGCCAGCGGGAACCCGTCCTCGGTTACCGGCGCGGTGGCATGCACCACGTTGCGCAGCGGGTAGTCGGCCTGCGACGTCGGCCATGAGCCGTCCAGCCAGATCACCGCGATCGCGTGCCCGGCCCCGCCGTGTCGCGGGTCCAGCACCACGATCATGGGATGCAGCCCGGCATCCAGGCATGCCCCGGCGTAGGCCACGCACACGTCCAGGCAGGTTCCGTGCCGTGGCCGGGCTAGCACCTGGTCGACCGGCCGGACGGTCTGCAACCCCGCGCCGCTGGTGGTCGGCTCGCCGACGTAGCGCACCCCAGCTTCGGCGAACACCTCGTAGATCCGCTGCGCTCGCTCGGCCGGCGCGTGGCTGTGCGGTCCGGGCAGCCTCCGAGCCAGGCGTGCAGGCAGGAGCTTCCGGGCCAGGTCTTGCTGGACGTAGCGAGCCAGCTCCCCCGGATCGTCCGCGCGATTCCAGCGCCACCCGGTCACGGCTGAATCACCCCGATGACGTCCTCGCCCACCACCCGGTCCACGTCGGGCACGTGGTCGAACTCGACCCGCAGCCGGTGCGCACCCGGCGGCAGTCCAGGGATCTCGACCTGCCAGCTTCCCTCCAGCCAGTCCACTGGGAGATGCTCCGGTAGCTCGACCTGCGCACCGGGTTCGGCGATGAGCCTGGCCCGGGCTGTCACCCGCTGGGGATCTGCTCCGCACAGCCGTACCCGTGCCGTGGACGGCTCGCCGGCGGCGGTGACCTCGTCCACGTCGAACCCCACCCACGGGCGGTCGGGCCCGGATTCACCACGCACCGCGTCCAGCGGGGCGGATTCGAATCGGGCGACGAACTCCACCACACCCTGTGCCGAGGCAATCGGCAGATGTGGTTCCGGCCACCAGGTCCGGTGATAGATCGCCTCGTCAGCCTCAGCCGCATATTCGACCGGAGTGGCGGAGATAGCGGGAACCGTGCCGTCTCCGCCTTCCCAACCTTGGCTGGGCAACCACTCGGCGTCCGCACGACTGACCAGCACGCGCTGGCCCTCGACCACAGCGCGACCGGCGGTGGCGTGTCCGGTGGCGTAGAAGGCCATGAACCGCGCGCGTGCCTGCGGTGCGGATTCGAACACCGCCGCGCAGGACGCCTCCAACTCCAGGTGGGTTCCGTATGCGGTCTTTGCCCGCGTACGGAACGACTCGGGGGCTACAGAAACCTCGTGCGGATACGCCGGGCCGGCAACATCCAACACCGCCGGATAGCGTGGCAGCAACTCCCACGTCGACTCCCACCCAGACACCACCTCGGCGGCGGACCGCAGCAACCGACTCGACACCGCCGCCATCGGCCCCGGACCCAACCGCACACCGTTGAGCAACCAGTCGATCGCCTTCGGCGCCCCGCGGTGCGGCGTGCCCACCGTGATCAGAGACCGGCAGATCCGGTGCCCGCCCAACACCGCCCACCACCAGCGGGCCACCACACCACCCATCGAGTGGGCAATCACGATCACCTGCCGATTTCCCACCCGCCGCTGGATCTCATGCCCCAATCGCTCGGCGTTGCAGGCCATTCCTTGACGGAAATCGTAGGGAAACAACAACACGCTCGCTCCAGCCCGCGGCGGCTTGTGCGGATGTGCAGTGTCGATATCGTCGGGTCCGAGGGAGAGCCGGTTCATCAGCCGCTGGACCAGCCTGTCGTACCCGGCCACCTTCATCCACGGCAGCACCCCCATGCTCGGCAGCAGCCCGACCGGCACCACCGGCTCTAACATCGCCATCTGGGCGGGAGCAAATGCTGCCCGGATCGTTCCGGACAGGTTCTGGCCCCACACGGGCCGGCCGTCGTGCTGCTCGAGGACGCTGCCCCCAATACCGGGAACGATCACAAGCAGATGCGTCAGGCTCAACCGGCCCTCCCTGCGGTCCATCCGACAATTCACTTGCCTTGAACGTCGCGTAGCCACTTGCGAGTTCCCGACCTGCATATCACGGTTCCAACCGGCGTAGCCAGAAACCAAACCGGGCGATTGTCGGGAAATGATTCACCGGTTTTCCGCTCTGCGACTGTAGCCGGCGGAGGGGGTCCTCAGCCGAGTCATTGAGTTGATCGACTGCACGGACTGCCTACTGTTGTCCTGTTCAGGGCGCATTTAGCTGTCCTTGATGGTGGGAATGCCGAGGTTGACCGGTCCAGGGGGTTGCCGGTCTCGGGTGCGGTCGAGGCTGACCAACTTCTGTACTGCCTTGTCCAGGCTGCTGCGGAGGCCGGGGGCCTCTCCGAGCCATCCGTTCAGCTGGGCTTCGCGGATGCGGTCTTTGAGGTTGTCGATGATCGCGACCAGGCGTGGTCGCGCGGCGAGGTCGAGCCGGAGGCTGGGGCAGCGGATGCAGGCGAATTCGTGCTGGCAGGGTGTGCCGTAGGGGCGGGCGCATTCGCCGAGCTGGAGCTTGCGGGCTTGGAAGTGCTGCTGGAACTCGCGCCACTCGGCCTCGGTCGGTTCCCGGTATTCGGCTTCCGGGCGGATCGCTCGCCGCCGGTCGAGAAAGACTCGGTAGTTGCGGACGAGATCTTCGTCGAAGGCGGCCATGTACGCCTGGGTGGTGTTGATGTTCGCGTGCTCCAGCAGCCGCGCGACGATGTGCACGGGCAGTCCGCCGGTCGCGGCCTCGGTGGCGAACATCCGCCGGAAGTCATGCGGGGTGTAGACCAGCGGCGCGCCGGCCGCGTCGCACAACCCGGATTCGGTGAGCGTCGCCTCGAGCAGCCGGTTCAGCCCTGCTCGACGGCGTCGCGGGAGTCCTGGCCTGCCGGGGCGGCGAAGTAGTCGCGAGCGGCGATCTTGTCCATCACGAACGCCTCAGCCCTCGGAGACCTCGCTCCAGGCCGGCCGGTCGCGCAGCGTGTGCGCCGTGATCAACGACTGACGCAGTTCGCCATCGACTGGCGGAGAGGCAGTATTCGATGCTGCGGTATTCGTTTGCCCAGGTCCGAGCCCTTGCCAGCGTGGCGGTGGTGGTCAGGTCGGTTTGCGGACGAGGCCGGTGTAGGCGGCGATGGCGAGAGTGGCCAGGCCCCATAGGAGGGCTTGAAGCACCCAGAGGGCAGCGGTGAAGGTTTGGCCCCAGCCGGTGGTGGTGTCGAGGTCGCAGTGGGTGCGGATGCCGGTGGTGCCGAGGGGGAGGCCGCGATCGATGCCGAGGCCGATGAGTTCGACGGGTGAGCAGGGTGTGCCGGGGTCGGCGGGTTTGGCGGTGGCGGGTGGGACGCGTTCGGCGGCGTGGTGGCCGGGGTGGGTGGTGACGTGTCCGGCGATGAGGCTGAGTGTGGCGGCGAGGGTGAGGACGACGGCGAGGGCGGTGACGAGGCGGTGGGCGCGGTAGCCGTAGCGGCCGAGCCAGCCCCAGAGCGCGTGTCGCCACTGTGCGAGCCGGTTGCCCAGAGCCTCTGGGGTGCGGCGGCGGAGGGTGTGTTGCTGGGTGATGAGGACTTCGCGGGCGTTGTTGTCGTGGCCGGCGGCGCGCTCGGTCGTCGCGAGTTGCTGGAATGGTTGGGGCCAGTAGGTCTCGGTGTGGTGGACCAGCAGGTGCAGCCACTGCCGCCACGAGATCTCGTGCAGGTTGGGGTAGGTCAGGCCGTGGGCGGTGATGGTGCGGTCGCTGTTCGGACACCCATCGCGGCTCGTCCCGTGCGGGCCGGAGGGACACACCACCTCCAGCGGGAATAGCAACACCTTGGTGATCTGCGCCTCATCCAGTATCAGGAGCGGACCCGAGCTGTTGTCCAGCTTGGACACCAGCAGGTCAGCTTGGCCGTCGATGTGGGCGCCGCGCAGTCGGATCGCGCCGTGTTCTCCGGTGCCGGTGATGGTGGCGTGCCGCATGTGCAGGTCGCTGTCGGTGCGAAGGTTGTCGGCGTGCAGTGCGGGACCGGTGACGCAGGTGATGGTGGTTCCGTTGAGCATGAGTTGGCCGTCGATGTGGGCGCCGCGCAGTCGGATCGCGCCGTGTTCTCCGGTGCCGGTGATGGTGGCGTGCCGCATGTGCAGGTCGCTGTCGGTGCG
>NZ_JBFANY010000001.1:0-107756 GCF_040674975.1 Amycolatopsis sp. NPDC049688 | reverse complement strand
CGAAGTTCGTCGGCGTGCAGTGCGGGACCGGTGACGCAGGTGATGGTGGCTCTGTTGAGGCAGAGTTGGCCGCCGATGTGGGCACCGAGCAGTCGGATCGCGCTGTATTTTCCGGTGCCGGTGATGGTGGCCTCCCACATGAACAGGTTGCCGTCTGTGTGGAGGCGGTCGGCTTCCAGGTAGGTGAGCAGGCAGCGGCCCAGGTGCAGGTCACGAAGGTGCGCGTTTCGGCAAACGATGCCGTCCGGCAGCGCACATTGCTCCAAGCGCAGGCCCGCGACGGTGGTGACGTAGTTGAGGTCGAGCTTTCCGACGACCCGCAAACCGACTACTTGGATTCCGTGGGGGTCGAGGTCACCGTGCAGGCCGCGGAGCAGTTCGCGGATCAGATCGGCCCGTACCCGCAGTCCGGGGTCGGCGGTGACCGCCAGTTCCTCCACCGTCATCTCGGTGGCGGGTTGGGCGACTTCCCCGCGGCGGGCGGCGTTGACCACTTGTTGCTCGAACTCGGTCAGGTCGGTCAGCACGGGTGAAGGCTGCGTCTCGTCCACATCACCACAGTCGATCGCGCACTGCGGAATGTGACATCTGATCGCCGACCGCCGCCCGTTAGCGCCGGTAGACTGGCGGAGAGGCGGTATTCGAAGGTGCGGCATTCGTTTGCCGAGGTCTGAAACCGTGTGGGGTGTGGCGGCAGTGGTTAGTGCGGTGGCGAGGGCGGCGGGCGTCGTAGCGGCCGAGCCAGCCCCAGAGTGCGTGCCGTCCGTGTGCGACGCGATTGCCCAGTGCCTGACTGCGGCGGCGGAGGTCGTGTTATTGGCTGATCGGCGCTTCGCGGGCGTTGTTGTCGTGGTCGGCGGCGTGCTCGGTCGCAGCGAGTTGCTGAAAGGATTACGGCCAGCAGGAGGGAGTGGTGGACCAGCAGATGCAGCCAATCACGCCACGAGACTTCTCGCAGCTCGTACTGGGCGGCTCATGCTCGGCTGTCCTGGGGCGCGGCAGCTGGAGCGGTCGGTTATGCCCGTTTCTCCGTGGTCGCGGTAGCGGCCGGCCCATCGTGCGGTGGTGGAGGCCGACACCTGGAACCGTTCCGCGGCTCGTCCTAACGGCCAGCCCTCGTCGATGACGCAGCGACCAGGCGCAGTCTGCCGGTCGGGGTCAGGAGTGCGCTAGCGTGGGGCCACGACGGCCCTCCTGGAGCCGGGGCAGGTGTCGCAATCTACACCGAACCTGGAGGCCTTCCACATGTCAAGATCATCTGGTCACGAGTCACACCGATCGCAACCTCCCGGGACAGAACAGCTAGTCGCGGTCTTTGTCTCCATAGTCGGCATTCACCCTACTCGCCGGTCGCCGGATCCGGTCCGCGACAGAAGATCCGCAGTGCCGCAAGTGTGCCACCGATTGCTGCATGCCTATCCACCCTGAAGGTAGCGCTGCAAGGATCGCCACCAGGTATTCAATGCTCGGTGTATATTGGCAGGAAGCACGGTCTTGTTCGCCGCATTTACCGGGTCGCCACCGAACTTGACCGGCTGATTCTCGTGGATTTGCATACCGTTCTCCGAAAAAGATGGATTTTTTCCATGCAACGCTTTGTTCGCGGCGTCGGCCGCGTCGCGCGCTGCGTCGTACTCCGCCCCTTTGGGAAGAAGCCGGAACGGCCCGTCGGGTTTCGGCACTCCAGCAGGGTAGCCACTCCAGTCCCAGATGCTGAAACTGCCCTCCGGAACGCCATTAACGTCGTTCGGTCCACTGCCATTCATCGCCGCTACCGCTACCACGCCGCCGACAGTCACGACTTTGTCCAACACAAGGGCACCCTCCGCGGCACCGGCGAGCACGAGTTCGCCCTCAGCGGTGGCGGCGATTGAAACTGATGCGCCGCCAGCGCCGGCTCCCCCCGCAGCACCGGCCGCGCCAGCAACCATTCCGCCAAGTCCGATCATGCCCGCTCCACCGATAACCAACACGCCCGCTTTCGCCGTGGCGTACAACTCCCTCTCCTCCTGGGAAGTGAGTTCGCGACTCCATTCGCCGGACCTCGGACCGACGCCGTGACAGCTTGGACACGGGCCCACATACTGAAATTCCTTGCCTGACCCTGGGCCGTTTGGATAGCGCACAACGTGGCGACCACGCTGCATTAGGACTTCCTGGGTACCGGTGCGGAACTCGTGCTCACGCTCGCCCCGACGGCGGACACCCCACTGCTCCCAGACGAAGGTTGTAATCTGCCGATACGATTCCCTCGAGCCATGCACGCAAGTCTCGAACTGACCGCATGTCTTTGGCGCGTGGCCGTCAGGGTCGACGAAGTCGTAGGGGCTGTCGAATGCGTAGGCATACCGGTTCAGCGCCTGTGGCTTGGTGCCGTCCGGGATAACGCTGTCCGCGGATATGAAGCGTCCGAGCGCGGCGTCATACAGACGGGAACCCATGTCAATTAGCCCGGTCTCAGGGTCGCTGCGGTGCCCGGCGTACCCAATTGATTGCGCTCCGACGGTTCCATTGTTGGCGCCATACGGTGCGAAGCCGAAGCGGGCAACCTCAGCACCCTGCCCATCTGTCAGCACCTGAGGCGATCCTAGGTGGTCGTGGTGATACCACGTGAGGCCACCGACGTCGCGTTTGGCGATAAGGCGGTCGCCAGCAAAGTAGCTCAGGACGTGGCTACCCCCTGGCTTGATCTCCACGTACGGGCCAGCGTAGACCGTTTGAGCGCCGCTAGCCTCGGTTTTGCTTGTACGCGATCCCGTAGCATCGTATGTGAATCTGGTGGTTCCTGCGGCGGTGGTCACCGCGTTGGGTTGGTCTTCGTCGGTCCAACTGATGGCCCGTCCACCACCGGAGGTCAGGTTGCCGTTATCGTCGTATGCGTACGGCGATCCGGCCACTGTGCTGCTCGCGTGGGCATGTTTAGGATCTTTGTAGGCGAGGGTGCCCAGCTGTGAGTTGAAGGTCATGTTGCCGAGCGGATCATAGTGGAATGTTTGTTTCCAAGATCCGCTCACGCTGGTGAGCCGGTCCAGCTCATCGTGTCCCATGGTGAGCGCCGCCGGTGCGGGACCTGCCGAGGTAAGCGTGCTGATTCGTCCGGCCGCGTCGTGTCCGAGGGTTTCGTCGACCAATACGCCCCCGCCGGGCCCGATCACTTGGTAGGAGTCGGGCCATCGACGTTGTTGGTCATAGGCGATGATCGCCGTCGTTCCGTTGCCGTAGGTGATGTCTAGCGGCTGGTCGTCTGCTGCATATCCGTTGAACTCGACGTAGAGTTGCCCGCCCGGTCCATCCTGCGCCACCTTGGCGAGCCGTCCAGTGGTGTCATAGCCGTATCGCACTCGCTCCGAAGCAGCGGTGAGAGTGCCCGATGCATCGGGATATGTCACTAGTTCTGGCCGCCCAGCAACGTCGTACGCCGTGGCCCAACTCACGCACGTTGGACCGAGACAGCGGTCGGTGCGTGAGACGTTCCCTCGTACGTCGTAGGTAAAGGTAGCCGAGCCAATGCCGCCGGGGTCCTCGACCCGGGTGATATGGCCTGCGCTGGCTCCGAGCGGTTTCCCGCTAATGGGATCGGTGTCGTAGAACCATCGGGCGGAGCGGCCGGTCGTCGCGTACGTCTTGTTCTCCAGTCGGCCTGCTTGATCGTAGCCGTACTCGATTAGCTGCCCTTTGGCGTCGGTCTGGGTACGCAACGACCCGTCGTCGTAGTAGGCGAAACTGTGGCAACCGCGGTCAGGGTCACAGCTCTGCCTCTGGGTGCCGAGGCTGGTCCAGCGGGTGGTAGTTGCATTGCCAGCATCGTCCACAATGTCTGTGGCTCGGTCGAGGGCGTCGTAACGATAGCTGGTCCGGAAAGCGGTCAAGGTTGTGCCAACTGTGACACGCTCCTCGACCGTGCTGAGGAAGCCACGCACGTCGAGATGGTCCAGCCGCGCATGGCCGAGTTCGTCGACAGTGAGGCGTGTGCCCGGGCCGTACCTGGTCTCTCGCGTAGCGCCGTCCGGATGGGTCATCCGGATCATTCGTCCGGCTGCGTCGTACCCAAACTGCCGGGCGGATGGAACTCCGGTGGCGGACGGGACAAACCAGTCTGTCTCGGATGCAACCATTTCGGTGGTGCCGCGGAAGGCAATATTTTTGCGGGATCCGCCAACCCGGTCGATCTGCCACGTCCGGTCTTGACCGTCGAAATATCGAACGAGCCACAGTGTGTTCTGCTGGGTGAGTAGGTCCTGGTTCGGGGTGAGGCACTTCTGTTCGAGTACCCGTTGCTTACTTGGATCGCCGAAATCGACGTATCCGTATGCTACGCAGCCGCCGCCTGGGTAGTCCACACGCAAAGGTCGGCCGTGGCGATCAAAGTGATGTGTGGTGACGTTCTGATTGGCGTCCGTCGTCGTGTGCACCTTGCCGAGCAGGAGGTCCCAAGTTTGACTTGTGCAGATCAATAGATTGCAGGTCTTCTCGGGAAAGTAGTTATAGGTCTTGTCGTAGTGCGTGGTCGTCGTTCGTTGCATCTGGTCGACTTCGATCGTGCGGTTACCGTCACTGTCGTAGTCGTACCCGACTGGGACCCAGGCGTTTTTCACATCGTCCCATCGCTGCGACAGGGTCAATTCACCCTTCGTCGGCGCTGCACCAATCGCTTGGTGGTCGTAGCCGAACCGCTCCCACTGGACGAGCGCGCCGGTGTAGTCAGAGATTTTCGCGTCACTCGGCAGCCCCACTGTATATGCGCTGTAGTTCGGTAGGTAGAGGTGGCTATCAATTCGGTTGTCGGCTGGCAAATCGTCCGCCCCGTCGCCGTCCGAGTCGCGGAACTCGCCGAAGTCTTCTTTGCGAACCTCATTGCCGAATTCGTCGTAGAAGTAACGTGACGAGGCAGTGCGGGCGATGCTCGTGTACTCAAATTCGTCGACGTCCTGCCGACTGAGCAGGCAAGAGTACGGCGGCCCCGCTACCTGCTGGTACTCGTAACGTGTTCGGTGTACAACGGCGGCATCGGCTCGCACGGTCGTCGCCAGTGGCATGTCTACGCAGCCCTGTGATTGGGCGTAGTCCACGGTGAGGGAAGTGCCGGTTCCGTCGCGTGCGACGACCTGCCCGAACCCGAGTGACAATGCGGAAGCATAGTCCCACCGGCCGCCGGCGTAGTAGTACTCCGTTCGCGCGGAGACGTTTTGCGGCTGCACCCTGGTCGAGACCTCGCGCACGACGGTCCGCCGGCTGCCTAACGGTAGTTGGTGGCGCTCGCCGGGATTGCCGGCTGTGGCGTTGCCATAGGTGACGTACTCGGTCGTTCCAAGGCCGTTGCCAGTTTGTTCAATCCGTGGGATGCGTCGGATCGAGCGCAGGAAGTTCACTACCGGCGACGAACCGGAGAGGGAGATGAGGATCAAGCCGTCTCTGCTCTCGGTGCTCCAGTCAGATGCGACCCAGCCGCTGGTGTCTGGCCGGTCGACTAGTAAGTCAGTCTGCCGATCGGCACGCCAGCCGCGGCCGCGGCGAACCAGCGTGTGCACAGAAACCCGATAGTCCTGGGTTGCCATGGGCTTGTACGCGTCGACTTGTGCCAGATCGGTTAGATTGTCGCCGTCGACGTCCAGGACGATCCAGCGTGCTGTATTCGCCTCTAGCCTAGCGACCTCCGCGTCGCCGGTGAAGTCATATTGCGGCCAGTCAACGTGTCGTTCCCAAGTCTTGCCGTCTCCTGCTGATAGCAGGTTGACCACCTGGACAGGACCGGAGAGGAACTTGCGGTTCAGGACGTCGGGCACGCGCACCCGCAGTAGGTCCGCCTTGCCATCCCCATTGAGTTCCCCCACCTGCCAGCCTGTGGTGTCTGATCCGATGCCGTCGCCGGACAGTGGGGAGGACTCCTCCGTCCAGTCGGCCCTTCCCTCAGCGCGTAGCGTGCGCAGAACTGCGGTCGCGCCGGGGCCGGGATGGTGGAGCCCAACGAGGTCGCTGTCACCATCACCGTCGACGTCGGCTGGCAGCCAGGTCGACGCGCCATCCGGCAATCCCGCGAAGTGCGGCGTCGCCGCGCGGGTCCAGCTGCCGTCACCGGCGGAGAACAGTGTGACTGCAGTGAATTGGCCCTGATCCATCCATGTATCGACCAGGTCTGTCCGGCCATCGCCGTCTACGTCGATCGGCTGCCAGTTGGCCATGTCCAGCAAAGGCCAGCTCTCGTAGGTTCGGTCCACGGGGGTCCAGGTGCCATCTCCGTTGGAAAACAGCGTGGTGACCCTGGTGCCGGTGGAAGGCAGTACGCCGCCCGCTGGCGTCACCAGGACGAGATCCGCGCGTCCGTCCGGTAGCCCCCCGCTGGGGCTGCCTACGTCCGCCACCCGCCAGGCACGCGTGTCCTGCTCCTGGAACGTGGGCAATACTTCGGCAGCTACGTTGACTCGGCCAAGATTGTTCGTATCCAGCGAGGTGTAGACAGTCAACCCAGGATTGGTGTAAACGATATTTATCAAGTCGGGCAGTAGGTCGCCGTCGATGTCGGCTGGGAGCCAGCGCGAGGTGTCCGCCATGGAATTCGGCGACACGACGGTGTGCAGGCCGGTCACGAACCCAGTCTTGTTGCCAGTCAGCCCGGCGTATGCGATGTCGTCACGTCCGTCGCCGTTTACATCCGCCGCCGATACGTCGAACGCCAGTTGGTTCTCGCGGCGGCAGACGAGTTGACCATTGATATCCGTCGAGCAGCGGATGTGGTTTTCCACCCGCCAGTTCGTCGGCGCCGCAGGTTGCGGCGCGAAGTCGCCTCGGCGGTTCGATATCAGCCGGATGAGGGTCACGGTACTTGGCCAGTTGGCGAACGCGAGTCCGCCGGGCGGCGGCGTGGTGACTAGCAGGTCTGTAGCACCGTCTCCGTCGAAGTCGCCCGTCTGCCAACCCGGGAATGCATCGCTGAGCGCAGGTTTACCGTTCAGATCGAGGAACGGTTCCCGGCCCGCAGCGAGTAGAAGCGGGCCCATCTGCGTATCAAATGGCACTGGACGGTCGTATCCGCCGTTTCCTTGGGCGAACAATGTTTGCACCATTACTGTCCGGCCTCCACTCGCGTCCGTGTAGACGTTGAGGAAGGCTAAGTCATCGCGTCCGTCACCGTTGAAATCGCCGACGTGGGCACGGTCTTCGGCTGCCCGCGCGCCAGGCAGCGTCCACGGCACCGGCAGGTCGGCTTCATGCGCGATCTCGAACGCCCCCTCGCCGTATGAGAGTAGGGTCCGGACAGCCAGGTGCGGGATCCCGACGGCCGCGTCGGGTGCACGTGCCTCGACCCGCAGAACGTCGGCTTTGCCGTCGCCGTTTACGTCGGCGACCCGCCAGAGCGGCGCCACCAGTTGGTGTCCATTTGCCGGGTCGATGTCGCCACCCCAGGCAAGCGACAGCGAGGTGGTGTGGATCGACACCTGCCCCGGGATCGTCGTCATGACCACTGCGATCTGACTGAGTTCACCATGCGGTATGGCAGCGACGAGGTCGGCACGACTGTCGCCATTGACGTCGCCGATCATGTATTGGTTGTTCTCGTTCCAGGGGATACGTAGGTCGATGCCTGGCAGTACCTCGAAGCGGCCCCCGCCGCTCGCGACGGCTGTCTCTAGCCAGACGGTGCCAGCCGAACCATAGCTGACTCGGAAGAGGTCGGTGCGACCGTCAGCGTTCACGTCGGCTGGCAACAGCCGCCAAGGTAGCGGGAAATGCGTTGGGTCTGCGGCGAACGGCCACGAGGTTTCGGTGATGACCGGCTCGGCGTACCCGCCGTCCCGTTTCGGGCGCAACACCCGCAGGTCGGTCCGGTTCCCGTCGGGAGTGTTGCGCCAGTGTGCCGAAACCCAGTCCGCGCGTCGGTCGCCGTCGACATCGGCGGTCAACCAACCGGACTTTCCCGTTTCAAGACTCAGCTCCGCATCCCATCCAGATGGTCCACCGTGGTCAACGGGCGTGCCAACGGTGAAACCGATGCTGTTGTTCGGACCCTCGTCTTTCGTCCACGGCGACGGCACTTGAGTCGCGGGCTGCGGCTCGAAGGTGTGCGCAGGCAGGGCTGTTCCGGTGACCGTGCCATCTGTGGCGACGCTCGCGTCGGTACCGAACTCCTGTACCGACGCGAGCAATGTGTCCGTCATCCCCGACTCGCTGTGGTAGCGCAACGCATAAGCTCGTAACACACCGCCAACGCTGTCCACGGCTACGGCCGTCAGCCTCTGACCGACAAGGATGAGGCCGCCGCCAGTAGCGTAGTTGTAGCCGTCGCCACGGGTCGCGTACCGAAAGCTCACCCTGTAGATGCCTTTCGGACCGTAGGTGATCTGGGCCGGCACACACTCGTACGGTGGGGTACAGGACCACTGGTACGTCACCTCATGCCCATGGGTGTCTACTACCTGACTCAACACCCACCGGTACGGTTTCCCGCCGACGCCACCTGGCGCCGGCGAGTACGTCGACCGAGCTCCCTCTTTCGTCCAAATCCGCCAGACGTCACCGTCACGGCTGACCTTGGTGAAGTTCTCTACCCGAGGCATGTGGGTGCCGCCTGCTCGACAGCTCGCTGCCGTCACACCTAGTCGCGGACACGGCAACAAATCCATACCGTCAAGCAGATAATGATCGGTTCCGTCGTACCTCGGTGCACCCGTCCGCGGGGATGTCCGAACGATCGTGGAGACTCCCTTCAGCGACCAACCGGGTCCAGCAAGGCCGTCGCCGCCGGCCGAGCTGTATGCCAACCCCACGAGCGGCTCCACACCGTAGTAGGTCGGCACGTCGAAGTCGACGGCCGTGGTGTAAGCACCGACCGGGTCGACTCGGCCGGGCACAAGCCGCGAACTGGGAGCGCCCACCAGTTCTGGGTTCGGTCGCGGGTCGTTGTCCAGGTCGGGCTCGTACCCCCTGGCCGCGTGACTCGACACATCTGTTGGCACGGCACGCGGGGTATAGGGCAGTAGGCTGGCCACAAGCACGAACACTGCGGCGCCTGCGCAGATTCGGCGCCCCAGGCGCCCCCGCCGGAGACCTAGGCGTCGGATATCTGAGGCGAGCGGTTGAACGACCATGAAGACCTCCTCGCCCAGACTTTCACAGCGGATGTGTCGGCTTTCGAGATCGACAGGTTCGTGGCCGTCGCGTTCGCTATTGATCGTCTGGGCACGGTCCAGAGTTCCCTGCTGACGAGTTGAGGCCGCGTACTTGCTGTCGCATCTCGGGAAGACCTCGTTACACCGCGAGGACTGATTACTGCCAGCGATTTGTGTATCAACGATGTGACTGCACGTGTCGGCCGAACAACTTCGGCCCGAATGTGAATCTTCCTCTAATCGCCGTTGCTTTGTTAGATTGTTCAATATTAGTACATTGAGACCAATGCCGTTCGCACATTCAGCGGCGCAGGTGAGCGTACTACTGGCGTACGCTTAATTCGCATGCAACGATCAGCTCAGAGAGGAGTCCAAAGCCTGGCGTACGACACACGGGCGGCAAGACAAGATCCGGCGATCAGCACCCTGGCGTGCCCAATTTCCTCCAGGCCGCAAGGGGTTCGATCTGACTGAAAAGTTTTTTTGACCACCTACGGCGGCTATCTACCGCGCTGCGGAATGTGTCGGGCGGCCTGTCAAGCGGATCAACAAGAAGGTCGGACGCTGGAGAAGCCTTAGCACTGTGCCCACACCTTCTTCGGTGTTCAGAGCTGAGGCTGCAGCAGCACAGCCTCGAGTCCGCTCCGTGCTGTTACCGCTGCGGTCTCGGCGAAGCGTCCTGTGCTGTGAGGAATTCCGTCCAGTTCATCTGGGTGTAGGTGGACCACGCGTTGGCTGTGGTTGGGCTGATGCCGAACTGACGGGCGCAGGTGGTGGAGCAGACGGTGAGCGTTCGCGGGGAGGTTATAGACGGCCCGTGAGGACTAACGTTCGGGAAAGTCCCGCTACGGATGCTCTTGGTCGTGCACCCAGCTTCGATGATCGGAAACTCTGAGCTGCCCGCACGGGGTAAGCGGTGCTGGACCCAGGGGCGTCAACCGGTCACGACGGGGTGATGGGTGAGGTGGGTTCCCGGTGGGCGAAGCTGCCGCCGACCGAACGAGACCGTCATCTGGCGCAGCGTGCCGCGGATCGCGCCCGCGATCGTGGCCCTGCCGTTGCGGCGCCGTTACGCCCGGAGACGGAAAGGCGTCGTCCAGATCGGCCTGGTCGTCCCGTTCGCAAGGCCGGCCGCGGGCGGAACCGTCAGTCGTCAGGCGTGAAGCGGAACGGTTTCTCGCCGGCTCGCGCCTTCGACGCTCCGCCCAGGTGAGGTACGTTGTCGTTGAGCGCCGTTGGGACGAGCGACATCGTTTCCACATCCGGTTCGTGGTGCCAGGTGTGCCGCTCGGCCAGCTTTCGCCCGAAGTTGTCCTCGACGCCGTCCCGCTCCCATCGTTCGACGTGCTCGAGGTTCTTCCAGCGGCCGGGGTACCGCCACAGCAGCCTGATGCGCGCCGCTGGGAAATCCTTGCCGGCGGCGCCGGTCATCCGGGGCAGGCCGACCTGGGCAACCGCCCATTGCTTGAACACCGGCTCCCCGTTGCGGAACGGCACGGGTTCATGGCTGGTGACGCGGATGACCTCCAGATTGAACGAGACCCATCCCGAGTCGCCCGGGGTGCCGTCCCAGCCACCGTCCGACCGCGGGATCTTGGTTCTGCCGGTCCCCTTTACCGGCGGCCCGGTCACGGAGACCCCGGCTTCGTCCCGCACTGCGCGCTCGCGTCGAACACCCCGTTGCCGCGTCACCTGCTCGGCGAACTCGATCGCGGCCTCGGAGGTCCCGCGTCCGGCCGCACTGCCCGCCCGCGGGCGGCCACCACTGCCACTGGCGCCGACCGGCCCACCCCCATCCGCAGGCGGTGACACACCATCGCCGCCACCCACAGGCGGCGGCACACCGTTGCCCGTTCCGACCTGCGTCCCCCTGATCGCCGGTGGCGGAGCAGCGGCGTCGGTCGCCCTGGCCAGCGCCCTGCGGCCTGCCGCATAGTTCTTGCGAGCCTTGCCTGCCGCACCGCTGAGCGCACCGACGACCAGGTCGGCAAGCTCGGGCGCGACGACCCGGGCGGCAACGTCCAGGTCCGCTTCGGCGTTAACGGCTCCGGAATGGGCCAGGTGGCTCGCGGCCAGTTGTCGTAGTGACGCGTCCAGGAAGTCCTCGGCCTGCCCCGGCAGCGGACTCTTGATCAGGTCCGCTAGGAGCGACTTCGCCACCTCGAGGGCGAGGCGGGCTGCGCTGAGCTGCTGCAAGCGCGGCCCGAGAGCCTCCCGCACGTAGTCCGTGTTCAGGAGGATCTCGCGGAGCCGGTTGAGCCGCGGCAGCGTCTCCAGGCTGAAATCGATCCTGTCGAGGCGCTGCCAGTAGCTGGGACTGACGATCGCGAGCAGGAACTGCTGGTCGGCGCTTTCGCGGTCGATGGCGTCCCGTTCCGGCTGGGATGCCATGAGCACGATCCGGTGGCTGCCGTCGCGGACCGCGATCCGACGCGATCGGTCGGAGCCGGCGCCCGCAACGGTGTCGACGATCGCGTACTGCCGCTGCGTCGCGATGAACACGCCCGGCATCGGCAGCCGTTCGCTGCCCTTCGAGTCCGCGAGGCCGGTCACGCCCTGCACGATCCAGGTGTGCACCGGATAGGCGCGGGCTCCCGAGCCGACGATCGTGTCGTGCAGCTGGCCGTACCGGTCGAACGACACCAGCACATCCGATCCGACGTACGCGATCAGGTGTGGGACGTCACGCAGACGGGCACTGTCGGGCAGATCCTCGGCGAGCCGCATGCCGGCTGCGCGCAGGTCACCGACCGTGAACGTCCGGGTGACATCGATCGCCCGCTTCAGCGAGATCGGTCCGTTGCTGAGGCTGGCGTACCGGCGAGCCCAACGCTGCTGCTCCTGCGTGCGCGCAAGTGGCTGCGCTGGCGGCGGCGCCGGTGCGGTTCCCAGCGTGCCCGGGGAGACGGTTCCGCGGCCGGCCGGCGCCTTCGGAGCCTGCTGTCCTCGCGATGCCGGCGCGGGCCGTCCACCCCGGGCCGGCGTCGCAGGAAGGGGTTGTCTAGCCGGCGACCGCGTCGCCGGGACTGCGGTGTTCCCACTCCCGGCCGGTGCACCCGCCCGCGCGGTGGCGGTGCCGACGGGCGGCGGCCCGTACCCCTCCGGTGGCGTCAGTGCCTCGTTCGCCAGCTTTGCCCACGACGTCGCGTAGCTGCTCGCGATCACCGGGTCGGTGCCCCGGTCCTGCTGCACGGTCGCGGCCGCCTTCGCGGGCTGGCTCGTCCCCCTCGCGGCGACGGGCGTCGAGCGATCCTCGGGTGAGGGCGCCGGCGCCGTGCCGTTCGGCGACGTCACTCCGACGCCACTACCGTGGCGGTCCCGCCCTCGACGACGATGCGCTTGTCGACCTCGGGATCGTCGAGGCGGTCGTCCAGCAGCCTGGCCGCGTAGCGAAGATTCTCGATCTCCGCCTGCCGCGCCTGCGCCCGCACCACCCGCACGTCGAGGCCGCGGTGCAGCAGCTTGAAGTCCTCGAGCACGGGGCGGGTGCCAGGCAGCGCGTCGATGTACAGCGAGTCGGTCGGCACCACCACCTCCTCGCCCTGCCGAAGCGGCGTCTCCAGCAGCTTCGCGTAGGCGTCCTTGAGCGCGGGCCGGGCCTTGTCGAACTCCGCCGCGGACAGCCGCTCATGCAGCAGCTGGACGTACTCGGCGAACTCGTCGAGCGTCATGCCATGCGGTTCGTCGGGGTCCATCAATCGCCAGCCCGCGTCGACGTACGGGACGGTCAGGATGCGGGTGAGGGGGTTCTGCTGTTTCAACGGGAAGATCATGTAGTTGCCGTGGAAGCCCAGGAGTTGGTCGATGTCGGCGATCTCACTGAGCAGGTCGTCGGTGGTGTCGATCGACAGGTGCGGCGTCACGGTCATCTCGACCCCGGTGGTCGTCATCAGCGCGCCGGTCGCGGGATCGACGCCGACGAGCTGTCCGTCCGGATGCTGACCGGTCGGCGTGCTCGTCGTGCCGCTGTCCACGAACCGTGGCACCCGGACCTGATGCAGCCGCAGGTACCGCTGGTGCGGCACCTCGAACGACCACACGGCCTGCATGTAGTGCAGGATGTTCTGCTTGATGTGCAGCCGGAGCCGGGCGACCTGTACCTCCCGGTTGCGATGGTCGCTGGACAGCCGCGCGTAGCGCTCCGTGAGCTCGTTGAGCGCGGTCACCTCACGCTGCAGCCGCATCTGCAGCTCCTTGAGCTCGTCGATCGCCCGTTGCTGCGCGTCCCTTGCGGCGTCCTCGCGGATCTTCGCCGCCTCCGTGCTCTGGCCGCCGCCGCCGAAGAACTGGGCCGTGTCCTTGAGGAACCCGTCCTCGTCCTCGCTCTCGATCTCGCCGGCCCGCTGTTCGATGGCGGTCAGCAGGGCTTCGTACCGGGTGCTCGCCTCGCGCTGCATCGTGGTCACGTTGCCCTGCAGCGTGGTCACCAGGGTTCGCTGCGCCTGTACATCGGTGAACAGCGCCTGCACCGCCACGCGGTCACCGGCCACGCGGGCGGCCAGGTATTCCAGGGCTGGCAGCAGTTGCTCGTCCAGCAGCACCCGGCGGATGATCCAGTCGTGCGCGAGCACCCACTCGTCGGTGATCGACCGCGGGTTGGGCACCTCCTGTGCCACGAGCACGACCGGCGTGACGCGGTGCAGTCGCTCGTGCAGCCGGTACCGCCGCTGCAGTTCGTAGAACAGGTACGTCACGTGCAGTTCGTTGTTGTCGTTCTTGATCTCGTGGGTGGTGCTGCTCTCGGTCTCGGTGCTGTCGTCGGTGGTCAGCTCGGTGCTGCGCTCCTGCTTGTACTCGTGGACCGCGCGGACGACGGCCTCGCGGAAGGTGCGCTTGGTGTCCGCGCTGTCGGTCGCGGCGTCCCGGCCGAGCACGGTCGAGGAGTCCCCGTCGGCGATGCCCAGGTTGTATGTGCCGTTCGCGGTCAGCTGGAAGTTGGTCTTGGCCATGGCCTTCGCAACGATCTCCGACTCGGCGCGTGAGGTGCTGGTCGACTCGTCGCGCTCGGCGCTGTCCCAGCGCTGCGCCGTCCGCTCGGCACGTTTGCGCCGCACGACGTCGCGTCTGACAACCTTGCGGGACTCCCCCGGCGCCAGCGGGAGCGACCCGACGAGCCGGCCGACCTGATACGTGACGGGCGTCCAGGTCTGGCGGTACGTCAGCACGATGCCGAAGTTGACGCTGCGCGACCCGGCCCCGGCACCGTACACCGTGAACGGGTACGCCTGGTCGATCATCCGCTTCAGCCGGTCCAGCAGCTCCGCGGGAGGGTCCGGCGGGGCGAACTTCTCGCCGCCCGGGTAAGCGGTCGACGCCTGGTCCACGGGTGTTCGCAGCGTAGGGCGACCGAACGGCTGCATCGCCAGCGCGCGGAACATGTCGCCGCCCGACACCGGCTGTCCGCTCGCGCGGCGCACGAGCATCGCCTCATCCTCGAGGGCCCGGACCGGATCGGCGCCCTTGGTCAGCGTCGGCGATCCGCCAGACTGGCGGATCTCGCGGTACGCCTCTGCGGCGAGGTCCAGGATGTCCTCGTCGACGACGTCCTGCCAGATGTGCTCGAAGACAATCTGCAGCTTGTGGAAGTCGAACAGGGCCGGGACGTCGGCCGGGCCGGGACGTACTGCGAAGCCGTCGACCGCGGCCTGCAGGTCGCTCTGGGTGGCTCTGCCCGTGGCGGGCCCGCCAGGCGGCGTGATCGGGTCCTCGGGTGCCGTGACGCCGTCGAGCAGCCGGAACAGGTGATCCTGGATGCTGCCGTCGGCGGCGCGCGTGCGTGAGCCCGGGCCGTCGTCTTCTGCCGTCGGCGTTTCGCCTGCACCCGCCGGCGGGTTGGTGCTCAGCAGCGCGGTCAGGCTGCCCGGCGCCGCCGGACCGGCACCGTTGCCCGTTCCCTGCTGTGGTGCCGGGTCGAGCAGCGCCGCGGCGGCCGCCTCCCGAGTGGTCATCGACAACGACTGGCGCAGCACCGGCGGCCGGTCATAAAGCATCACCGGAGGTTCGGCGGCCCGTCCGGTGTCCGCCAGGACCGTCGCCATCTCCACCTGGTCCAACCCCTGCGGGACAGCCACAGGCGTGCGGTCGGCCGGCGCGGCGCCGGTCGGCGTGGCATCCGTCCCGGTCCCGGACGAGCGCTGGAGGATCGCGTCGAGCCTGGCCTTCTGACTCGGGTTCAGGTGGAAGCGCGTGGTGATCCGCAACTCCCGGGAAGCGCCCGGCTGGAACCGGTCACGCACACCGTCGGCGATCGCGGCCCGGTTCTTGGGCAGCACCTCCGCCGGGCCGGTGACCCGCCGGGCCGTGTCGCGGACATCCGCAGGCGCCGGTGACAGGTGCGCGATGAGCGCCTTGCGGAACTTCTGGAACGCGGCCGCGGTGTTGCGCTCCTGCGCGATACGGGCTCGCGACGCCCGGCGAAGCGTGGCACCGAGCTGTGTCGTCAGCCGGTCGTTCAGCAGACCAGTCGTCAGTGCGGCCGTCCCGCCCAGGATCTCGGTCGGCACGCGCACGCCACCGGCCAATGCCTCGGCCGTGGACACGGCGATGACGAACTCCTCCACGTCACCCGCGTCGACACGAGCGACCTGCGAGACGAACAGCGGCCGTGTCTGCCGGTTGGCGTCCGGCGCCGAAACCACCACGACGAGATTGCGCTTCGGCGGCGGCGAACCGGTGCCAGTGGGCTCGTCGAAGGTGAGCGTGAATCGCCCGCCGCCCGCGGTGACGACAGATCCGAGCCGCCTGCCGTTCACCTGCTTGCGCCGCGACAGCCGCACCACGGCGTTGCCGACGTCCACGACGCCGACCACGAGCCCGTCGAGACCGGCTCCGGTTTCGCTGAGGATCACTGTTCCACGGACCGATGGCATGGCGGCCTCGCACGATCACGGCGCCGACTGCAGGGCACCCTGGGTGAATTTGACGGATGCGCGTATCACTGAACTGAGGCTCGTCTGGACGCTATACCCACTCGCAGCTCCGCCGGAAGCACCGACTGCGAAAGGTATCCGTCCGGCTGCCGCACGCCACCCTTCCGGCGCTGCCCGGGTTGTCAGGACGAGGTACGCCCGCTCCGGGCTCGCACGCCCGATTTCGTGTCTGGTCGGCGGCTGGCTATCTCGCTCCTGCGACCGCGCAGCGGCGGCCGGGCGTGGTCGACGAGAGCGGGCTGGGAACGGCGCTGACCACCGGCATCTTCAAGCGGGGCGAAGGTTCCGTCAGCTCGTCGATAGCGGACGGCGCCGTCGGGCGGACGTACCAGCGGTCACCTCTCCTGCTGCCCTCCACCGCGTAGGCGGTGGCCTTAGTGAGGTCCGGCGCGTTGTCGCCGTCCCACGTCGTTGTCGAGGGACTGAAGTTTGAGCTGGTCCAGCCCGCTGAGCAGAGCCGGGACAGATCCTCCGTCGCAGCTGACCGACTTCTACATCGAGCTACCTGGCCTTTTTCAGTGACTTCCGGCGGATATGAAGGTTGATGTCGATCGGCCCCGCCAGCTCGAGGCGATCGCGGTCGGGGTGGAAGTTGCGGAGGGTAAGAGCCCATTGGCCGATCGCGCCGGGGCAAGTGGCGAAGCGCCCGGGATCTGGGTGACCGATGCGCCGGCCCAGTTCCGTGACGAACTCGGTAAGGCCGGGGCGTGGATCGTTTGGATCTTGACGGCGATGGCCCGCAGCGATTTTCCAGGCGGGCGTGGCGATCATCGCGGTAAGGGCGGCGATGTCGGGGTATCGGGGTGCCAGTGTCGTGACGCCGGAGTTCATCCCCAAGCTCTTCGCGCGGCTCGCCCACCGATCTCGGACGAAGTCAGACCGTCCATGGTCGGACTGATGCGTGGCCCAGATGGCGTGGGCGACGTTGAAGGCGCGATGAGTTTTGAGCCCGTAGAGCCGGAACGTCCGGCGCAGCAACGTGACGGCGGCACGAAGCTCCGGATCGGCGTCGATCGGAAACGGTCGCTGATCGTGCTGGTCGGCGAGCCAGAGCCAATGTCGACGACAGAAGACCAGATCGTCGCGGAACTCGATGATCGGCATCGGTGCGATGCCGATGCCGGTCGAGCAGCGTGCACAGCCATTCACCGGCGACCACGCCCACGGTCGCCGCTGCCGTTGTTGCCGCAGGCGCGCGACGGGACGATTCCAGCTGCCGGGCAGCATCGTGACGGTCAGCGCAAGCAGAAGTGCGCGTCCGGTACGCCCGCTGAGCTGGGAAAGTCGTGCAAGGGCGAGCCGGTTGAGTTCGAGACGTCGTCGGGAGAAGCGCTGGTTGTCGACCAGTGGGCCGTCGATGGTCCCGATGATCTGGTTGAGCACCTGCCGGGGGTGGAGGTTGTTGACCGCGGCGAGGCGCGCCAGGTAGGAGGCACCCAACTCGCCGTCGGCAGGTCGAACGCTGAACAGGTACGGGCCCGGCACCGGCTCGACATCGGTGATCAAGAGGCTGCTGGTGAGCGTCGGCGTGACCGGGCGGAGCGGTCCTCGGCTGCATGGTCGAGTCGGATCGCGGTGAGGGCAGTCTTCGTGATGGTTTCCGAGCCGCTGAGGATGGCATCGACGGCGGCGTCGCGAATGAGGTGAGACAGGCTGCCGATCATGCCGCCGGTGCGGTCGTGGAGCAGGTCAGCGTGGCGCAGGAGGTCACCGGGCGTCAGGCGATGTAGGCGCAGTGCTTGTTCGAGCGTCGCAACGAGGGCTCGCCAATGGTCGCGTTCGACAGTCGTGGTGTTGCCGAACGGCCGGGTGGCGATCGCGCTGAACCGGCCGGCGATCTGGCGGCCGCGGACGCCGGTGAACAGGCCTTGTGCTTCGACGTCGATGCCGGCGTAGACGAAGGTGGCGTTGATGCGTTCGGCGAGGTACTTCAGCTGGTCGGAAGCCTCGGCGCCGTTGCGGGTGTGGAAGGCGATGTTATGGATCTCATCGACAAGGACCAGGTCAGTACCGGCGCGGTTGAGCAGGTCGCAAACGCTGTGGTGATCTGGGCCTGGTTGCTGTAGCGCCGGATCGGGAGGCCGAGGAAGCGCGCGAACTCTCCGGCCAACATCTTCGGCGTCGCCGCCGGCGGGACCGTGACGTAGACGACCGGCAGAAATGGTCCGGGGACATCGCCGCGGCGTCGGCGGGCGGTGATCTCGTGGTGTTTGCCGAGCTGGGTGATCGCGGTGGTTTTGCCGGTGCCGGGTTCGCCGGACACGATCAGGCCGCGTCGCGCTGAGGTCTGGTCGCGGTTGAGGAGCGTCAGACGTCTTCCGGTGCGGGTGATGTCGCTGACCAGCGTGGTCGCGACGGTAACAAGGCGAGCGTGGTGACGGATTCGTGCCTCGTCGTAAACTTCGCGGTCGGTGTTGTCGAGTTCGCGCCACTGCAGTTCGAGTAGCAACTCCGGTGGCGTCGGAGTGTCGTCGACGAAGCTGCTCCAGCCATGCCGCGTGGTGAGACTGCCGCCGCGGGAAGCGATCGTGGGTTCGGGCACTAGTTCGGCTCCTCGGCGGCCGGATCGAACACGCCGAACGGGATGACCTCGGCGAGCCGCGAGGGCGCGAGGTCCTCCATGGCCGGCGCCTCATCCCGGGGTGACGGCCGCAGGGCGCCGAGTTCCGCTGCGGGTAGCCCGGAGGGGGCCGAGCGGGTGCGGGCGGCGGCGCGCCGCTGGCCTGTGGGTCCGCGGTCGGCGAGGGTGAGCAACGTGTCCAGCGCGGCCGCGACCGCGGCCTGGTGGGTCGGGTCGCCGCCGCGGTCGCTGACGATCTTGCGTGCTGCTCGCCAGGTGAAGTCGGCGAACGGGCGCCCGACGAGGTGGGCGTGCGTCCATTGCGCGGTGATCCAGCCTCCGGTTGCGGTGTCCCGGATCCAGACCGTGGACAGGTCATAGGGATCGTGGTGCACCGGCCAGCGGCCGTCCTGCGTCGTGTTCCCGGAGTGCTGGTGTCGCAACGGGTTTAGGTGCTTGCTGTCGTAGGTGCGGTGGTCCAGGTGGATGCCGTCGGCGCCGATTCGTCGCCAGGCCACCGGCAGCAGCTCGAGATAGTCCTCGCCGACCAAGGGCAGAGGTACATAGCCGGCGGCAGTGACCAGGGCGGCGAACATTTCGTTCGGGGACAGCGGGTGGGCGGGCAGGTGCGGGTCACGGAGGCTGTCGTGCGGGCGGGGCTGCCACCCGGCCAGGACCCATTCGTCGAACAGGTCCTGCAGCTGCGGCAGTGTCCAGACGGTCCGCTCGTCGACGTCGCTGCCGCGGCGGGTGACCGAGGGACCGGTGTAGCCGGCGACGTGCTGGCAGAACAAGGTGTTGATGGAGCCGAACGTCCGCTCGACGACACCCTTGTCGGTCGGGGTTCGCGGGTGCGCGGGCTGCACGGAGATTCCGAGCCGTTCGCAGGCCCTCAGGAACGTCTCGGATAGGAACGTCCGGCCGCGGTCGATGACGACCGTCTCGGGCACGATCACCGGTTTGGCCGCGGCGGCTGCAGCCGGGTGTCCAGCGGCAGCAGGCGCTCGTACGGGATCTGGGAATGAGCCATGGCCAGTGCGTCCGACCAGCCGGGCCGCATGGGCTCGGGCACGAGTGTCCGCGCGAGCAGCAGCGACGCGTCGACGGCCTTGGTGCCGTACGGGCGTAACACCGCCGCGGCGATAGTCCGGGTGGCGACATCGAGGGCGATGGTCAGCTCGACTCGTCCGACGACGCCGTCGTCGAGCACCGCCATCACGTCCAGCGGCGTGGTATCGATTTGCACCACCTCGCCCGGGCGGCTCGCCGCGGTCGGCGTGAACGGGCCGACCGGCCGGTTGGCCTGTGTGCGGCGGGTGGTCGCCGATCCGAATGTGTGTTGACCGGCGGAGAGGACGTCGAGGAGCCGTTCGAAGGTCCGTTGCGAGGGCAGCGGCACCACGTCCGAACCGTGCTCGGCGGCCAGATCGGCCTGCACGACCCGCCATAGCCGCGACTTGGTGCCGGTCGAGCGGCGGGTTTCGCGCCCGATCGCTGCGCGGGCTGCGGCGACGACCCGCGGGTCGACCCGCCCGACCGGGTTGGAGACGCGCAACGAGCGGTGATCGACCAGGCCGAGCAATCCCTGAGCGCGGTAGCGCAGCCGCATCCGCTTGATCGTCCGCGCCGTCGTCGGAACGCCGGCTGCTGTCAGTTCGCCGGCTTTCGCCGTGTCGCGCTCGGCCACGGTGGTCCGGGACGGCTCGAATCCGGGTCGTGCGGTCGTGGCGTCCGGCGCGAAACCTGTCTCGGCTTCGATGACGTGCCGTTCCCATTCGCGGGCGCGTTCCAGCACCCCGGTGGAAAGTTGTTCGAGCAGGCCGACCGCGGTCAGCCGAGTCCCGCGCGCGGGCGCGCTGTCGATCAGTTCCAGGTCAGGTGCGGCGAGCAACGCCGCGAGCAGCACGAGCTCTGTGTGGCCGGCGTCGTCAACCAAGCGGACGGTGGCGCCGATCGCGGTGACCGTCCACATTCTGCCGTCCGTCTGTAGCCGGTCTCCGGGCCGCAGAGCAGTACCAGGTTCAGTCACTGGACGCTCCGGGCGCGACGATCATCGTGTCCCCGTGCAGCGGCAAGGACAAGTCGGCGTCCAGCTCGCCGCTCCAGAGCAGGTGGAACAGCACAGGCAAGGTGCCGATCGGATCGCCGAGACGCTGAGCCAAGTCGAGAACGTACAGCGGCGCGGTCGCGGCCTGGACAGCGTCGGCGGCGACCTCACCGCGCCGGTAGCGAGGATGCCGGTAGCCGGCGAGCCATCGCAGGTTGGCCATCCGCGTGGCCGGCAGCTCGTGAGCCAGTTGGTAACGCCACCCCAGCTGAGCGCAGGCGCGTTCGGTAGCCGCGAAGGCTGCGGCATCCCGAGGTCCTACTCGCTGCCGCGGTCGGCAGTCGATCACGATGCCGGTGCCATCGGCGAGCCGAGCGAAGTAGTCGGGCACGTGCGAACGTCGACCTGCGCCCTCGGGCCAGGACAGCCAGAACGGTTGCGACGCAATCCCCACAACACGCGGGGTGAAATCGAGCCGGATCAGGTGATCGCGCTCCAGCCAGGACTCATAGCCCACATGCCGGGCAGTCGTGGCCACCCACCACCAGCCGGTGTTGTTGCGCTGGCCGCGAAACGCGGGAAACGACCGCACCGGCGCGAGCGTCTCAAAGGCGACCTCGGCAGCCTGAGCGAGCTCGCACCGCCGTACACCATCACCGGCCCGGAAGCGAAGGTCGAACCCGTCGGCCTCCGTCGAGGCAGCCACGCCCAAGCCCCCACCGCCACTTCCCCGTGCCGCCCGTCAAGGCGGCCGACTGTAGCGGGACCGACCGCAGAGTCCGACGTCGGCCACGGCGACGCTCGATCAGCCTGATGAGGCCCGGATTCCAGTCAGGCGGGCAAGGGCGTCGAAGCCGTCGTCGGTGCCGGGCCAGTGCGCACGGACAGCCTCGAGCCCGGCGCGGCGGACGACGCTGCGCAGGACCGCGGTGACGACGATGGCGTCGTCGGCGTAGCCGAGCACGGGATTGAAGTCGGGGACAAGGTCAATGGGCAGGGCCAGGTAGGCCAGCAGCAGGCCGAGCCGGACCCGCACGCCCCGGGGCAACGCTTGTCGCCGACGAGGCGCCGGACGAGCCGCAGCACGTCGGGCAGCAGCCGCAGTGCTTCGCGCAGCGACCCGCCATGGGGCCGGACGGACTCGCCTCGATCGGGCTGGGCCTGTTCGGCGTCCTACTGGCCGCGGTGCACTTCCGGCGCCGCGAGCGGTGGGCGTGGTTCGCGCTCTGGTTCTATCCGGCGTTCTGGCTCGCGCACCTGCTCGGCAGCCTGCCGCCCGGAAAGGACCACGTCCACCAGGTCGTGTTCATCGCGCTTTCGCTGATTGGTCTCGTTCTCCCAAGCCGACAGTTCTTCCGAGGCGAGACGCTGGGCTGAACACTGCGAAGGCCTCAGCCTTCCGAGACCTCGGTCCAGGCCGGGCGGTCGCGCAGCGTGTGCGCAGCGATCAACGACTGACGCAGTTCGCCACCGACTGGCGGACGTGCGGTATTCAAACCGGCAGTATTCGTCTGTGCAAGTCATGCGACTGCAGACAACCTCGCAGCATGCTCGCACGAGAAGTAGGGTTGGTCTGATCGGGCGGTAACCGTCGGCTGGGTTGACGGTGGACGGCGCCTGGAGACTCTCAACGGCACCTTCTCATGGTGTGGTCGTCGAGTTGTCGTTGTATTCGCCGGGCGTCGGCGTCGCGGCCTTGTTGCCGATATAGCTCGAGGGCTTCCCGCAGTACCGCGTGTTCTTGGTCAGACTGATCGAGTTTCGAGTGGGTGCGTGCGAGGTGTTCCAGGGTTTCTGCCACCTGGTGGGTGTTGTCAGTCTCCCGGAACAGGGTCAACGCCTCGGTGTAGCGGTCAAGGGCGATGTGGTGATGTCCGGTGGCGTCGGCGCTGGCGCCCAGGATGCTTAGCGTGGAGGCTTGACCGGTGTGGTCGTTGTGCTGGCGTTGCAGTCTCAGCGCTCGTGTGCAGCGGCTTTCGGCCGCGCGGTGGTCGCCGACGGCGCTGCGCAGGGCGCCGAGCATGCCCAGGGCTGCGGCCGCGCGCACCGGCTGCTCGACATGGCGGTAGCCGCGCACGGCGTGTCGGGCATGGCGGAGGCCAAGGTCCACGTCGTTATGGGCCAAGGCCGCCTCCGCCAGGGCGTAGTGGGTGTGGGCCCGTTCGATGTCGTCCTGTGCGACCCGGAGTGATTGGTGGAGATGGACGAGTGCGTCCGGGTAGTTGCCTGTACGCGAGTGTGCCAAGCCGAGGCCGCGCAAGGTGGTGACTTCACCGGTCGGATCGTCGGAATGCGGTGATGCGGCGTGACCGAGACGCCACACGGTCAGACAGTCCTGGAGCAGGCCGCGGCGCAGGAGGTACTTGCCGAGGACGACGGCAAGCTTCCAGGTGTGGTCGTACTCTCGTCGGTCGAGGGCGGAGCGTTGGATGGCGAGCAGCGTAGGATACTCAGAGTCGAACCAGCGCATCGCTTCGGCGCGTGTATTCGCGGGTCTCAATGGAACCGAGCCTGGCGCGGGACGGGGCATGGGGATGGGGACGCGGGTGGGGGCCAACGCGAGGTAGGCGTTGTGCGCTGTGTGCAGATAGAAGTCGAACACTCGTCGCAGGGCCACCTGCGTTGCCAATTCGGTCACTTCGTGGCGTGCGGCGGTGATGGCGTACTCGCGAACGAGGTCGTGCATGCCGTAGCGACCATTCGGGCGGCGGTCGATCAGGAAGGCGTCCTCCAGGGCACGCAGCGTCCTGCGGGCCTGGGAGAGCGACGCACCGCTGAGCGAGGCTGCAGCGGGTAGTCCGTGGTCGGGTCCGGGAGCGACGCCGAGCAGTGCGAACGCGGTGCGCTGCTCACAGGTCAGGTAGCGCAGCGACCAGGACAGCACCGCTGACAGGTTCACCCACGGCGCTTCGCCGTCCAAAGCTTCGATCCCGGTCTGGCGCAGTTCGGCGACCAACTCGGCCGACGGGAGATGGGGGCGGGCAGCGACCAGGCCGAGAGCGAGAGGGAAGCCGCCACACAAGGCGACCAGGTCGGCGACGGCCTGCTCGTCGGAGGCGACGCGGTCGGCTCCCAGAGCGTTGGTCAGCAGAGCGCGCGACTCCGTCGCGGTGAGCACGTCCAGGGACAGTGATCGAGCGCTGTGGCGGACGAGCAGCGTCGGTAGACGGTGGCGGCTGGTGACCAGGATGGTGCAGGAAGGGCTGCCTGGTAGCAGCGGGATGACCTGGTCGGCGGTGGCGGCGTTGTCCAGCACAATTAGCATCCGCCTCTCGGCGACCTGGCTGCGATACAGGGCGGCGAGTTCATCTAGACCACCGACCAGCGCTGCCGGATCCACGCCGAGCGCGGCGAGGAACCGGCGCACCACGGCCAGCGGGTCCACCGGATCACCGTCGGGACTGAACCCCCGCAGATCGACGAACAGCTGCCCGTCCGGGAACAAGTCCAAATGATCGTGCGCCCACCGCAGCGCCAGCCACGTCTTGCCGATGCCCCCGGCACCCGCAATCACAGTAATGACGGCGCTCCGCCTGTCACCAGCTGCAGTATCCGCTGTCTGTTGTAGGGCTGTCAGCTCCTCGGCTCGTCCAGCGAACCCGCGCGGCGCGGACGGCAACTGCCGGGGCACCGGCGGTGCGATGGCCGGCGACGGCGCCGCACCCAGCGCCACCAACAAGTCGTCACGATCGTCCGCCGAAAGCTCGAGCGCATCCGCCAACTGCACCAACGAAGCAAGCTGGGGATTGCGCCGATTCCCGGTTTCGATCCCCCGGATGGTCCGGACCGACACGCCGGACCGCTCCGCCAGCCCCTCCTGCGTCAACCCGGCCCGCAACCGAAGCCGCCGCACCACCGAGCCGTTCTCGTCCTCCACCCTCATCCCCTCGAAGGGTCCAATATCTCCCTCTCCGTCGACGATAGCGCACAACCGGCCATATGTGGCCGGTCCGCGACCTGGCCTCGGCGAGCGTGAACCGATTGACTGACAGAGCCTCCACCCGCGGTCGTGCGATAGGTGAATCGACGAGTGGGGCAGAAATATTTCGTGCAGCTATGTTGAGTTAATTCGGCGCGATGGCGGGTTCGCCGAGGTCTTTGGCCGATCACGCAAACCCTTTTCACGCGAACGGGCCCGCCCGCTACGAGTTCCGGTCGATCGCCTCGGCGGGCCGAGCACCTGAGGTCGACCGGCAGTCGACAATCATGAGGAGTTGGCAGTATGGGCAGGTTGAAACACTTGGCTGTTCTTTTTGCGCTCATTTTCAGTGCGGGGGCTATGGTCGCGTCCAGCGCGAGCGCGGCAACGCAGTCCCCGGCAGGAACAAATACAACACCTACAGAAATCACCAAGCCGGCATGGGTGCACCAGTGTGCGGCGATGCACTGTGGCTACCACGCGGTTGGAGCACATACGGCGGCCAAGGCGTACTGCTGGGTGTCCCATGAGGGAATCCTCTGGGACCTCGTCACCACCTCGGCGCCGTGGGACCCGGCGGTGCAGATCGTCGGCTACGTTTCCGAAGACGCCCTGTCTCCCACGGAAGACTTCGACAACTGCGCCAATGTTGGGCTGCCCAGTCGGTCTGCGCCGACCACCTACTGGGCGCACAGCTGTCCATTGGCGAGTTGTGGTTATGGTGTGATCAATGAGGGCCATTGGATGCAGCCACAGTTCTCGGTCCAATCCAACGGGCAGACTTGGTGGGTGGTCCTCGACCATAGCAGCCCCGATTACCAACTTGCCGGTTACATCTATCCCTTTACTCCCTGATCGGTGAACCCAGTTCGGCAACGGTCGGTCTGAGCGGCGGATGATCGTTGTCAGCAAGAGGGCCATGACGGTGGGCTTCACCGTCATGGCCCTCCGGTTGTCACGAATCGCGGGGGGACGTTGCCGGGAACCTCGTCGGCCTCCGCCATGCCTACCGCCCGGGAACACGCTCGTCTGATCGAAGTCGCCTCGCTGGAGGCGCCGGCGGGATTCGGGTGCCGGCTCAGGGAGGTGCAGCGCGACGCTGCGCGGGCGAGCAGCGGCCCCACGCCCGCTGGTCGCGACGACCTCGCGGCACCCAGGTGGGCGAAACCGTCCTGAGCGAGGCCGCGCCACCGGCGTTGCGAGACGCTGAACTCGAAATCAGCGCCCGACCTCGGACCGGTGGTCAGCAGGACCGCGCCCCGGCTTCGGACCCTTCCGGCCGGCCGCCGCGCGAGCTGCGGCTGGATTCCGTGCTGGTTGCCCGCACGGCATCGAGTCCACTCGATGCTATTAGCGCTGCGGTCTCGGTGAGGTTTCGCCCGCTGTGAGGAATTCCACCCAGTTTGTCTGGCTGTAGGTAGACCATGCGTTGGCGGTGGTAGTGCTGATGCCGAACAGGTCGCTAAGCACGATCGGCGGGAGCGTGGTGGCCGCTTCGAGCATGGCGGTATTCCGGGCCGGTGCGACGGGCAGATGGTGTCTGCGCAGGAGGTGGCAAACGCTGCTGGCGCTGCGTGGCAGGTGAGGCGGCTGACCGGGAAACAGATACCGGCAGTCGGAGTCGGTTGATCGCTGCAGCACGAAGTATCGGCGTGGCCGGGCGATCTGTTCCTCGATAAGGCGAGCCAGTCTTGGGGGCAGCAGGACGGGATGGCGGTCGAGGTTGAGGTAGGCACGGTTCTCGTCGCGGTGGAATCGGTCGGCGGTGAGAGCGACGATGCGGGAAACGGGCAGGCCGTAGAGCCGGATCAGGGCACCGACGATACGGACCTGCAGGGGCAAGGTGTCGTCATTGAGACAGCGCAGGAGTTGCTCGTGCTGTTCGGCATCGCTGAGGAATCGGGAGAATCGGGTGGCGTGCCGCGGCGGCAGCGTGAGCAGGCCGATGAGGTGGCGGGCTGCGGCCCACCGTAGGAACCGACGGATCTCGCTCCGCTGAGCCGGGTGGCACTCGTGCCAGAGGTCGAGGTGTTCCTGGGTGAGCGTGCCCAGCGTGAGCTGGCGGGAATCGAGCCAGTTCAGGAAGTCGGTGGCGGCCCGGACGACACGGCGGTCGTGGACCGCGGAACGCTCGGTGTGGCGGCCGCGTGCGGCGCGTCGTCGGGCGGCGCGGAGCACGTCCCACTCGACGAAGGGCCGCAGAACCCGCGTGTGGGCGGGTGGGAGGGCTTCGAGCTGTGTAGTGGCCCAGAGGGTGAGTTGGGCAAGGTGTTCAGGGCGTTCGGGGAGGATGCCGGTGGTCACCAGCATGGCCCGGACGTGGTGGGTGCCCCGGTCCTGGGGAAGTCGGTCGAGGCGGTCGTGGGTGATCTCGGCCTGGTCAGCAGCAAGCGTGGTGAGCAGGGTCGCGGCGGGGCTCTTGCGTAGCCAGTTCAGGATGGAGCGCGGGTGTTCGACCGCGCCGAGCGCTTCGGCGAGCGG
Source organism: Amycolatopsis sp. NPDC049688 (assembly GCF_040674975.1). NCBI lineage: Bacteria > Bacillati > Actinomycetota > Actinomycetes > Pseudonocardiales > Pseudonocardiaceae > Amycolatopsis > Amycolatopsis sp. NPDC049688. The sequence goes on along the minus strand of NZ_JBFANY010000001.1, from coordinate 80,716 downwards.
CCGCAGCTGCGGGTCGAGAATCCCGTCGGGCTGGCTGAGCAGGTCGTGGACGCGGTCGCGCATGACGCAGCGAGCACAGCAGCCCTCGGCATAGAGGTCACCCGGGTGACCGCAGCGGCGGCAGGCGAAGTCGATGTCGACGCCGCAGCATGGGCCGCAAACCTCAGCACCGTCTGGGGAACGTCCGACCAGCACGTGGATTGTTCCGCACGCCGCACAGGTGCCCGGCGTGCGCACGTGGCGGCGGTAGCAGCTCGGGCACAGCGCGCCGCGCGGCCAGAATGCGGCGGTCCGCGCGGTCCGGCCGCACTCGTCGCACTGGCGGCGCAGATACGGGTAACAGCCGGTGCAGTGAAATCCCCTGCCGTGGACGAGGCTTCCGTCGCGGACGCGGCCGCAGACGACACAGGCTCCGAGGTGGCGGTAGCAGCGGTAGCACGTGTCGGGTTCCTCGGTGGTGGCGCGTTTCGCGATCGATCGGACCTCGCCGCACTTCCCGCAGCGGCGCGGGGTGGTGTCGTAGCACGACGGGCAGAGCGGGCCGTCGACGGTGTGCGCTGCAGCCGGCCGCTGACGGTGGCAGCGGACGCACTCGTAGAGGCGTCTGGGGGCGCAGGTCTGGCAGAGAATCGCTCCGTCGGCGCGGCGGTACGCGCGCATCCGCTGTCGGCCGCAGCCTGCGCAGACGGTGAACAACGTGGAGTCATTGCGGTAGCAGCGTCGGCAGATCGGTCCCTCGGTGGCGTGGCGGGTGACGATGTGGCCGTCCTGTCCGCACCGGGCGCAGCGGCGGCGGTTGTTCCGCGTCGCACACCAGCCGCAACAGCGGCCCTCGGACGTCGGGCGGTCCAGCGCCCCGTTGGTCCGGCCGCACCGTGCGCAGCCGAGCAGGGTGATCGCCTCACCGTGACCTGCCGCGTCCAGCAACCGCAGCAGCCGCGGCAAGGACGCCGGGCAGCGCGGCGAGGGCGCGGTGAGCGCGTCTGGGGCGTCGGCCAGGTGGGCGGCGAGCTCTCGGGCGGCGTTCGGGCTCCAGGCGCGGGCCCGGCCGAGCAGGTCCTGGATTGCTTCGGCGGTCATTGTCTCGCCCACCACTGCGCGGACGGCGGCGACGAGCTGGTTTCGGGCAGCCGCCAAGTCCGACGCTCGTGCCTGTGCGGTGGCCAACGGGATCATGGTTGGCCGGGGCGACGGACCACCGAGCGGCGGGGCGTGACCGGCGCCGGGTCGGCGTCCGCCCCATCACCGGTCTTGCGGACCGGGGTGTTGACGACCTCGGGCTCGATCAGGTCGTTGGGTGTGCAGGCCAGGATGTCGCAGAGCGCTACGAGTGTGTCCATGCTCAGGCGCTGCGGCGGCCGGGTGACCAGCCGGTACACCTGCTCGCGGGACAGCACGACACCACGCTCGGCCAGCAGCGGCACCAGGTCCGATGTTTGGAACATGCCTTGTTCGGCCATCCGGTGCCGCAGCTGCCACCGGTAGCCCATCTTCTTGATCACGGTGTCACCTCCCAGTCGTCACCGAGCCGCTCCCGCAGCGCCGCCTCGAGCAGCCGGTTGCGGAATTCGTCCGAGACACCCATGTAGATCTCCGTGGTCGAGGCGGACGCATGTCCGACCTGTTCCTGCACGAACCGGGCTGGATACCCGAACTCGGTCAGATGTGTGACGAATGAGTAGCGCAGGCAGTGCGGGTCGAGATGCTCGTCCAGCCCGGCGTCGTTGCGGGCCGCCACGAACGCCTCGTTGATCGAACGAGGCGACAACCGCCCCACTCGCTCCGTGATCCACAACGCCGGGTGACTCCCCGGCGAGAACCGCGGCCGTACTTCACTCAGCCAGAACTCCAGCGCATCGACGACCCAGTCCATCTCCGGCACCAGCAACACCGATCGCCGCTTGGGTGGTGATCCTTTCGACGCCTTCCCGAACCGCACTTGCACTCTGCCGCAGCGTCCGAACCGTGGCGCACTGCGATTGCGTCGCAGATCTACAACGTCCAATTTGGACGTTTCCGTTCTCCGTAATCCATAGGCATACATGGTTTTCAGGACCACTGCGTCCCGCGCAGCACACAATGCACCCTTGCGCCCCAACTCCCGGATCTTGGCGGGGCGTGCGTCGGCAGCGTCGAACAGGGCTTGGATCTCGTCGTAGTCCAGCGGTCGCCGCCGTGGGTCGCCCTCGTACTCCACCCGGTGCACGATCGAGTTGCCCTCGTGGAACACCAGCTGCGGCACCTCACCGAACCGCTCTTGACACGCTTCCACCCAGCCATAGCGGGAATCCAAGAGATACTGGAGGAACAGGCTGATCGCCACCTCGTATGAGCGCGCGGTCGAGACCGTGATCGGCCGCTCCCCGCCACGCAGGTGATCGATGAACGCCTCGCCCTCCGCCGGTGTCCACTGCCACGGATACTGACCGGTGAACTCCTCCATCCGTCGGATCATCCGCAGACGCGGCCGGATCGTCGACGGGCTGAAGAACGCCGCCGACTGCTGGCGACGCCAGCCTTCCAGCATCGCCGCGAACACTGCCGGCTCAGGATCCAGGTGGACGACGTTGTCGGCCAAGACGAGGTGAACCGAGCCGGGCGCGTCGGAACCCACCCGCAGGTTGTATCAGACGCAACAATGATGCGCTAGCACCCGTGCCTGCTCAACCGCAGGACGGGTCACAGCCGAGCGAGTCGAGCTGACGCTTTGACCAGCAACTTCACTGCACAGGCTAATCGCGGCAATGTTGCATTGAATGCAATTCGGCCCGTTAGACCGGAAGGAAGAACATGCTGTAGTCGGGAAGGACATACCACCGGCCGCCGCCGATCGACGGCCTATCGGCCGCCTCGTACACCTTCGCTCCGGTCAGGTCCGGCGCCTCCACGCTTACCTCCAAGATCATTTTCTTCCCGTCCGACAGTCGCGACAGTCCGCCTCCAGTTGAGTCCGCAGGACATCCGCGCTCAGGTCAAGCCAGGTTGACTGTCGGAAACTTCAGGCTGGACCAGATTCGGTGTCGCATGGACCGGGTTCACTGTCGCCTGACACCCCGTGTCGACCGACAGTAAGGCTGGCCTGCCGCGGCACGGCGAGCTGCGACAGGCCAGATAGTTTGACGCGAACTTCCGCCGATCGCGTCAAACTATTTGACCTTTTTCATCGAGGTCCTCGCTGGGGCCGGGCTCTCCTCGACGCCTCGTAGCCGCATGTAGATAGCCGTCAGCTGTTGGTCAAATAGTGGACAGTTCCTACCCGCCGAGGTTGCTAAGCGGCGTATGCACCTGTGGTAGGGCATCCTGCTCATCGGCAGCTGGCCAACACAGGACAGGTACGGATGGGAGCCGCCGTGAGCGGGGTGTTCATCAACTACCGTGGCGACGACAGCCGCGCCATGGGCGAGCTGCTCGACCGCGATCTCGCCGCGACGTTCGGCCGGGAGCAGGTGTTCCTGGACTGTTACTCCATCCCGCCAGGTGCCGACTTCGTCCAAGAACTGATGACACGAGTCCGGTGCTGCCGGGTTCTGCTGGTCGTGATCGACCGCGACTGGCTAACTGTCACCACACCTGCCGGCGGTCGACGAATCGACGACCCCGCTGACTGGATCCGCGGCGAGATCGTCGAGGCATTCGCCGCCGGAGTTCGAGTGGTACCAGTTCTGGTCGACGACACGGACACGCCCGCCGAGGGGCAGCTGCCCGCCGACCTGCAGGCACTCGCGCGTTGCCAGGCTGTGACCGTGCGCCGGCGTCATACCCGCTTCGACGTCAGCGCCTTGATCCACCAGCTGTGTGAAGTCGAGCCCACACTCGCCCTGGCGGCCTCAAGCGCGCCGAGCGCCCCGGACACGACGATCACTGACGCTCCCGGGCCGCGCGGCGTGAACGTCACCGGCGGCGTGCACGGCACTGGCGCAGGAATCACGATCGGCGCGGCCACCGGCGACCACTTCACCATCGGCACACCACCACCTTCTGCGCAGCAGCCGCACAACCCCCGCTAGCCGACGCGGATCACGGGCACACCGCGGCGGCGGCCGACCCGCCCCACCCCGGCACCACTCCGGACGCCGGCATCGCGGTGACCACGAGCATCCACGGTGACCTCGTCGCCACCGATCACGGTGCCGCCGTCGGTGTGGTGCACGGCAACCTCCACTTGCACCCGCCACCGCCTCGACCCGCGCCGGTCATCCCGCGGCAGCTGCCCGCCGCACCGGGACTGTTCACCGGCCGGACCGCGGAACTGTCCCGCCTGGACCGCGCCCTGACCGACGCGGCTGCACCTCAGGGACCAGGCACCGACACACGGGAACCGACCACCGCAGCTACGACCACCGGCCCGGCGGGCGCGGGGAGGACGGTGCTGGTCTCGGCGATCGGCGGTGCCGGGGGCATCGGCAAGACCTGGCTCGCCCTGGCCTGGGCACACCGGCATCTGGAGCGGTTCTCGGACGGGCAGCTGTTCGTCGACTTGCACGGCTTCAGCCCGGCGGGCGAACCGGTGCAGCCGGCGGTGGCGGTGCGCGGGTTCCTCGATGCCCTGGGCGTCGAGGCGAACCGCATCCCCACCGACCTCGACGCCCAAGCCGCCCTCTACCGCAGCCTGGTGGCCGGTCGGCGGATGCTCATCGTGCTGGACAACGCCGCGACCAGCGACCAGGTCGCCCCGCTGTTGCCCGGCTCGCCGTCCTGCACGGTGCTGGTCACCGGCCGGCACCGGCTGGCCTCGCTGATCGACCGGCACGGCGCCCGCCACCTGCCCCTGGACGTCCTGTCCGCAGAGGAGGCCCGCGGCCTGCTGGCCGCCCGCCTGGGCGCCGACCACGTCGCCGCCGAACCCGGGGCGGTGGACGAGCTGATCGGGCTGTGCGGGGGGCACCCGCTGGCGTTGTCGATCACCGCGCGCACCGCCGGCACCCGCCCCAGCGTCGCGTTGGCCGAGGCCGCCGCCGAACTGCGCGACCTCGGACTGGAGGCGCTCGAGCACGACACCGACCCGGCCGCCAGCCTGCCCACCGTGCTGTCCTGGTCCCTGCGCTACCTCACCGACACCCAGCGCACCGTGTTCGCGCTGCTGGGCATCGCCCCCGGTCCCGACACCACCCCGCCCGCCACCGCCGCCCTCACCGGCCTGCCCGACCGCCTCGCCCGCCAGGCGCTGAGCGGGCTGGAGAACGCCTCGCTGCTGGAACGGCGGCCGGGCGGCCGCTACGCCATGCACGACCTGATCCGCCGCTACGCCACCACCACCGCCCACACCACCCTGCCCAGGGAGGTGCGGGACGCAGCCCTGACCCGGGTGGGGGACTTCCACCTGCACACCGCCCACACCGCCGCCCGCCTCCTGAATCCCCACCGCCCGCTCGTGCGGCCCGAGCCACCCGCAACCGGCGTGCACCCGCACCCGCTGCCCGACACCGCCGCGGCACTGGCCTGGCTGGACGCCGAGCACGCCACCCTGCTGGCCACCCAGCGCACCGCCGCCACCCTCAGCCACCACCACACCGTCTGGCACCTGGCTTGGAACCTGGCCACCTTCCACTACCGGCGGGGACACCGACACGACGCGGTCGCCACGTGGCAGGCCGCACTGGACGCCGCCGACCACCTGCCCGACCCCGACACCCGCAGCCGCACCCACCGGCACCTCGGCAATGCCTGCTCCTGGCTGGGTCTGCACGACCAGGCCACCACCCACCTGGAGCAGGCACTCGACCTGGCCCATCGCCACCACGACCCTGCCGAACAGGCCCACACCCACCAGGCACTCGCGATCGCCCGGGAACGACGGGGGGACGACCGGCAGGCCCTGGAACACGCCCACCACGCCCTCGCCCTCTTCCGCGCCCTCGACCTGCCGGTGCAGGAAGCTGGCGCGCTCCAACAGGTGGGCTGGTACGCCGCGCGCCTGGGCCGGTTCGACACCGCCCGCGAGCACTGCCAGGCCGCCCTCACCCTGACCCGCCACCACCACAACCCCGACGGTGAGGCGGGCACACTGGACAGCCTGGGCTACATCGCCCACCACACCGGCGACCACCACCAGGCCCTCGACCACTACCACCACGCCCTCACCCTGTACCGCGGCCTCGGCGCCGCCTACCCGGTCGCGGACACCCTCGATAGCGTGGGCCACCCCCACACCGCGCTCGGCCAGCACGAGCAGGCCCGCACGGTGTGGCGGGAGGCGCTGGAGCTGTACCGGGACCAAGGCCGAGACGCCGACGCCGAGCGCGTCCAACACCAACTCGACGACCTCGACCACACCTGAACCACGACGCTGCCTACCAGGCAGTTACCGGATAACTGAGCATCATCGGCAGAGTGATCCACAGCGGCGGCACCACCGGCATCTTCAAGCGGGGCGAAGGTTCCGTCAGCTCGTCGATAGCGGACGGCGCCGTCGGGCAGGACGTACCAGCGGTCACCTCTCGTGCTGCCCTTCACCGCGTAGACGGTGGCCTTGGTGAGGTCCGGCGCGTCGTCGCCGTCCCAACGTCGTGGTCGAGGGACTGAAGTACGCGGCCTGATCGTGTCCGGAGAGCCTGGCACGTGCAAAACCACCGCGATCACCCAGCTCGGCAAACACCACGAGATCACCGCCCGCCGACGCCGCGGACGACGGAGTCGTCGGCCGCGTCGAGCTGACCATCGCCCTCAACGTCGCCACCCAGACCATCGCCGCGGCAGTGCTGCGCCCGCACGGCAACAAAAGGCCGTCGACGCGTCGCTGCTGCTCGCTCGGACAGGAACGTCCGTCCGCGGTCGATGCCGGCGAGGGCAGCGGCCTCGGCCTGACCATCGCCGCCCAGCTCGCCCGCGCCGCCGACGGCGACCTCACCCTCCACCCAGCACCCGGGGCGGCCTCGACGCCATCATCCACCTCCGCGGCACGGCCCCAACGGCCATCCGCAAACCGGCGGCGCGAGGTCGTGTCCCTGCGATGAAGCTGGGTGGGAACTTGAGGCCCAGTCAGCCGATGCCGAGCACGGACTTGGCGGTGGTCCAGTTGTCCAGCATCGCCGTCTGCGCCGCGGACAGCGTGACCTGGTGGGCACACACGGCCTTCTTGACCGCGTTCTCCACCGAGTCCTTGCTGGAGGAGTTCGGGCTGCCCGCGTGCGGCTCGGGCCAGAGGTTGCGCGGGTCTTTCGGGGCGCCGCCGAGCTCGAGTGGGAGGAAGTGGTCTTCCTCGTAGTCGGACATGTTCGTGTCGCTGTAGCCGTAGTCGATGATGCCTTGCTTCTTCAACCCGTTGGTGTAGGTCGTTGACGGGCGGATCGTGGCCGTCCAGCCGGAGACACAGATCGTCGAGCCGATCGTCGACTGGGTGACGTCCGGGTTCTTCGCCCCCGGCGTACAGGCCGGGTCCGGCAGCGGCAGATAAGACTGCGAGCACGACGCGGTCGTCGACAACGCGCCTCCGGCCGCGGAGCCGGCGGCGTAGGCGGGGGTACCGATCAGGCCGACCGTGGCGGTGACAGCGGCGGCGGTCACGCAGGCACGAAGAACGATGCGGCTCATCCGAATCCTTTCGCAGAACAACAGCGAGCCCCATGGCCCGGCTTTCCCTGGTGTCATCACCATGCGCAGCGTCGGCGACGCCACGATGACAGTGAAGAAGCCACCAGATGACCACACCACTGCGAAACTGTTCACCGCGAGGGATTCCTGTCACGCCGTCCGGAACATCCCGACCTTCGGCGGGGCGGCGAAGCGCGGGCACGTTCTCAGGTCGGCGGCGGTAGGTTCGGCGGATGGGGCGACAACGGCTTGAGTTGCGGGCCGCCTGGTTCAGCCTGACGGCGGTCAGCCTCGGGATCGCAGGTTTCGGCCTCGTGGTCACGATCGCGCCACCGGCCAGCGACGCGCTGCTGTACCGCGCGGACGGGACTCACCTCGATCGGGCTGGGCCTGTTCGGCGTCCTACTGGCCGCGGCGCCCTTCCGGCGCCGCGAGCGGTGGGCGTGGTTCGCGCTTCGAAAGCGATCCCTTGTGCCTGCCGGACGGCGGGTGTCCGGACCATGTTCAGGCCTGTCGTCACAAACGGATCTTGAACACCCTTCGCCCGTCTCCGGTCGCCACCCAGACATACGCATCACTCGTCTAGGTCAACTCGAGCTAGGGGGCGGCCATCCGTCCGCCGCAACGCGAGCCCGCCAGTAGCTCGCGGCATCCTGTCCGCCCTGCATCGCGATGAACTCGTCCGTTCTGGTCGCTAATGCCGCGGCAGGCGCGGTGTTTTCGACGTAGGATTCGAGCCCCTGACTGAGGGCGCTGCCGCCCAGGAATTCGGCGTAATCGCGCACGGACTGCACCACCGTGAAGCTGGCGGGGTTGCCGTGGACCAATGCGTTGCGGACGCGGCGGCGGCGCGCTTCCAGAACCTTGCTCTCGGCTGCGTACTCGTCGATGACGACGCTGTAGATAGCGTGATCACTGATGCTCGCGAACATTCGAGCGATCCAGGCACGCTCGTGTTCCAAGCGGCATAGCGAGATAAAGTCGCCGGCTCGATCCGCGAGAAACAGGATCCACGGCTGCTTCGGTTTACTTGAAAACCATTCTGCAACAAGCGTGTTGCGCAGCTCGTCGCGCCGACCGCCGCCGAGCAGGCACATCCCCGCCGCACGCTCAAGGTCTGTAAACCACCGGGCCTGCGGCCAGCGCTCCTGCAGCAGATTGAAGAGATCGTTCGGGTTCATCGCCGCGTGCGCCGCGACGTGCTGTACGACGCGGTCGGCGAGCGGTATCACGCTGCTGATGTCGGCTTCAGATGGCCTGCGCAGCGCCATATCGCGACTGAACGGGTGATCGGCCGTTATCTGTACCTCAATGGCCGCCGCGAGGAACCGGGGAAGTTCCTCGCGGGCAAGTGCCTCCGCAATCCGCAGCCCATGCTTCTCGATCGCGTCGGCGGTGATATGTGCTCCGTAGTGGTCGTCTGTAAACCCGGTCTCGCGCCTGGCGACCATGAAACTGAAGGAGCCAGGCTTACCGGAGCGCATGAGGCCGTGCTGAGCAAGGTGTGGACGAATCCCGCCCGCGTTGTGGATCGCCACGTTTAGGATCGTGTTCACGATGTCGACGGCGCGCGCAACCGCACCGGCGGCCGTTGTGTCACCGAGGTCGACACGCACCAGGAAGTCGACATCAGACTCCTCGTCCACCAGCTTAGCGACCTTGAAGAAGTCGCCGTGCTGGACAAGCTCCCGGAGCTCTGCCCTGTGTTCGAAGTCCTGCCCACCTGGCCCTGCGTTCGGCACCGCCCAGTGCGCATTGATGAACGATACGCGCCCTGCGGAGAGGTGGAGATCGATCCGCCCCTGGTACCCGAGCCAGACGACGATCGGCTCGACCGCGGCGGGTCTCCCGACGAAGACGCGGGCGTTCGCAAGCCGCTCTGCGAGCGGTGCGTACCTCGTGCCGACGGGAATCTCCTCAGGGGCGCGACCGTGTGCAACGATCGAGACCAGACCGCGAAACGTCCCCTCTGCGCTGAGGCCCCGCCGACGCAACTGGTCGAACAACAGTTCCGCGATCGGGCGGTACTCGCGTCGGACACGGGTTCGGTTCTGGACCGTCGCGACCAGGTCGTCCCAGCTCGCGCGTACGGCTTGATCCGAGTCGAGAGCGTTCAACAAGTTGCGGGCAGTCGAGAGCGCCTCCGTCCAGATGGCGCCGGTGCGAGTTCCAGGTGGCTGACAGAGGACCGCCGAGGAGCTACAGGTGAGGCTCGCAAACGCCGTCTGGAAGGCGACGAGCGGTTCGGCGATGCGCCCACGAAGCGATGAACCGACTGCACCCACCGACTCATCGAGATCACATTGGAGCGAGGCCCGGTTGGCTGCCTTCTTCCAGGCGTCGGTGCCGCTGGCAAGTTCGACCCACTCGGCGATCTCCTCGACGACGACTGTGAGAGGCAGGACAGTGCTGACGCCGTGATGCCGATCGAGCGACGACACCAAAGACTTCAACCAGTCAGGATCATCCTCCGACCAGTGGTCACTGAGGTTGTAGTCGATCATCATGGACGGTCGGCCTATCCAACGGATGGATCAGGGGTGGGGTGCAGGAGCTTCCCTGCACTTCAGGGTACGGATCTGGGCTCTGCGTGACTCCGGCGGGGCTGAACGACGCCACCTCGGCCAAGGAATCGCGAGGTCGTCTGGCGACGACAGCTCGATTCACGCGAATGTTACACGTCCAGTCACCGTAAGTGAACGTCCGCCCATGCCGCCGAGTGCGCGAGCATCACTACGCTCCTCCAATCCAGTAGAGGGCGAGATCGACGTCACGGGCTAGCCAGCTGTCATCGTGGCGGTGAGCCAAGACGAGCAGTTCATCGATCAGCTGCATGTAGCGCCCATATCGACCGGGCGACGAGGACAGGGTCTCGCCCAGAAGTTCCAGGCCACGATGGGCTCGTCTGTCGTACACGGCCATGCGGTGCGGGGCGGCGGCGACCAGCACCGCGGAGGCGAGAGCATCTCCTCTCGTGAATCCCGGAAGCGAAGTCAACAGTCGACGCCCCTCGCGCGCCGCAGCCGGTATCAACACATGAGGGTCGCAAACTGCGCCCACGACCTCCGCTGTAGTGGCGCGTACCTCTACGTCCGGCAAGCTCATCAGCCGGCGCGCCCACGGGGAGTCTGCTCGAAGTCGCTTCCAGAGGAGCAACGCACCGATGTCCGATTTGCCGATACTTCCCTCGGACCGAACACGCTCCGCTACCTCGAGCAGCACCTCGTCGTAGGCGGACGCCACCTGCTGCTCGTACGCGGTGCGCGCCGTAGTCAGCTGTACCCACTTCTGGTCACGAGCGCCGCCCAGTTCAGTCACATCATCAGCATGCAGGACCACACCCGGCCGTCCGACAACCCGGATCGAAACTTCCTCACCTACCGACGAGCGGGCCCCGGCGAAGGGGCGACACCGGATGCGTCAGAGCCGTTTCGCGAGGTCCAGGGTGGTCCCGCGGACCGCGTCCACTTCCTTCCGCCCGGTCTCGGTGAACCCGAGCTTGGCCAGAACACGACGAGAAGCGGTGTTCCACTCCCAGACCGTGGCCCACAGACGTACGTGCCCGGACGACCTGGCCCAGGCCACGGTCGCCTTCGAGGCCTCAGTTGCATATCCCCGACCCCAAACCCGACGCAGCAGCTCGAATGCCAACTCCGATTCCCCCGCGCACCGCAGGTCGCCGTCGATCAGCCCGCAGTAGCCGATGACGTCACCAGCAGCCTTCCGCTCGACCGCCAGCAACCCGGTCGACCAGGGCCAGCCGGCGCGGATCGCATCATCGAGTTCCGCAACCGTGGGGCGCCCATCCGCATCGATCCGGCGGTGCGACGGCACCCGCGGATCACGTTCGGTCCACACCTCACGCTGGACAACAGCCTCAGCCACCCGCCAAGGCCTGAGCAACAAGCGATCCGTCTCGAGCACGACCCCACGTCCCGGCGTCACCTCAGCTGCCATGACAACAACTCTCCCCACCGGCGAACGTCCTGTCATGGCTCCCCTTTATGTCAAGGGGCGGTGGCGACGGGCGTAGGCTGAGCGGCGGCAGGTTCGGGTTGTGGCTTGTCCGAAGGGCCGGTGTCCGGGGTCAGGCCGGTCACGCTGGATTGCAGAGTCGTCCCCGAGTGCCCTCCCGGGCCTGTCGCTCACGTCGTTTCTGATCGGCGAGCATGCGTGCGTAGACGACGTTCGACAGCTGTCGTTTGAGGGCGCGCATCGCTTCCATCGAGGTCTTGCCCGCGGATTTCTTGACGTCGAAATAGGCTCGACCGGCGGTCGGGTTTCGTAGTTGAACGACGCCCATGATGTGCAGTGTCCGGTTGATTCTGCGGTTGCCGGCACGGGACAAGCGATGTCGTTGCTGTTCCCCCGAGGAAGCGTCCAACGGTGCAGTACCGTTCCACGAGGCGAACCTGTTTCGGTTGGCGAACCGCCGGATATCGCCGACATCGGCCAGCAACCGCGCAGCGCCGGAAGGACCGATGCCGTGCAGGTCCAGCAGAGTGGATCCACGAGCCACGACCACCTCGCGAAGGTCGGCATCCGCGGTCTTGATCTTCTTGTCGATCGTCTCGAGTTCAGCGATCAACTCGACCGTCAGTCTGCGGCGGGTCCTGCCCACCAGGTCCCGCGGTTTGGTCGTCGCGACCAGCGCGCGTGCCTGCGTGGCGGACAGGAACTTCTTTGCTCCGCCGGGAAAAAGCTCCAGCAGCAACCGGTGGAGGCGGTTGACGGTCTGGGTCCTGGCCCGGCCGAGTTCGTCACGACGGTCGACGAGCATGGTCGTCACAACCAACTCGGCGTCGACCTGGACCCGGACCAAGTTCGGGGCACGCAACGCGGCCAGGGCGACCGAGTGCGCGTCCACGGGGTCAGTCTTGCGGCCATTGCCGGTGGCGAACACCCGCACCTGAGCTGACAGTTTCGCCGGCACATCCAGCACGGTCTCGCCGTCGTGGACCAGCCGGTGGGCGATATGCCGGCCGACACCGTTGGCAGCCTTCCACTGCCCAGATCCGCTCGGGGAACCGACGTCCGAACGACAGCATTTCCGCATAGCCGGACTGGTCAGTGCCGAACTTCCCGACCGTGACCACATCACCCAGTTCGGTGATCACCTCGATCGTGGCCGAACGCTTATGCGGATCCATCCCGATAATCACGGGCATCCAGTTCTCCTTGCCTCAACGTGACGATGTCAGCAAGGAGGGCACCGCTACTTCGAGCCGGGCAAACCCCTTTCCAGCCACTCCCCGCGCGGTGCTCGGCGAGACGCATGCCATGAGAGAGCCACACCAATGACACCGGCAGGCAGCCGCAATGTGGGAGCGACTCACCGAGCACCTGGACCGCAGTCTGGCCGGACCCGGTCCTGCCGACCAGTGTTAAGTAGTCGCGAAGCGGTCGACGACAGGTGGCGCGGCGGGGCTCATACCGGTGGGCGGACGCAGCTACGGAGCGTTCGGGCAAGTGTTCGGCCCGTCCGACCCACATCCGTGTGAGTGTCGACTCCAGCGGATCCGAGCCGAGGCTTCTGACTCAGTGTGGGGTCGGGTCAGGCATGCCGTCCGGCGCGCCGACGACCTTCTCGTCCAGGACGTGAAGCTCGAAACGGGCGGTGTCGTAACCGCCGATGTCCCAAGCCAGGTCGCTATCGCCCACCCGCCACTCGCGGCCGCTGGCTCGCTCGCGCACCAACCACGCCACTAGGCCTCCCCCAGCTTCCCGGTCACCCAAGGACACGAACCTAGCAAACGATAGAACACACGTTCGACAGGCGTCGACCTGACCGAGTCCACCGGTCCGCGCGCGGCCCCGGCGCAGCCAACACGGGCGCCACTACACCTCGGGGGTCCTCTATCTGATTGAGCCTTCACATCGCGGCCGGACGGCCTACGCCAACATTTACGTCGCTCGGCCCGGTGGGTCGCCGCCCAGTGACGATCACACCGCCTCGCTACCCGCGACAGCGGCCCAAATTCAGTCCCTCAGCTCACCCCGGAGTGAGGGTCCACCGCCGTGGAAGTGACACGCGACCGTGGCCCGGCAGCGCGAGCACCCGCCGCAGGCTCATGCCGGCCGCACCGGGTCGCAGTCGATGCCGTGGTACGGCGTCTCGGTCAGGGCCACAGTCAACCGCGCCACCGGGTCTTCGTTCGCTGCCCGCACTTCCCTGATCGTGCGGCCCACCGTCAGCGCCAGCGAGAGCGTCCGAGGCACCGCCGTGCGCTTGACGTCGGCGCCACTCATCGCGTACTCGGCGATGTGCGACCCCGCCGAGCCGGACCGCGACCCCGCGGGCGAGCCACTCCATCCTCCGGTTGTCGGCGCTGGTGTCGATCACCGTCATCTCGCCGCGTTCGCCGCCGATCGCCGTCGGCGACCCGGGGACCCCGTAGACGCCGAACGTCTCCAGCTGCAGCTCCGGGAACGCCCGGCCCATGCCGTCGCTGTCGACCACCGGCAGCCCGAGCCGGGCCCCGACCAGCTCACGCGTACGGCTGCGACGACCAGAGCCGTTCGACTCTGGTCGATATCCCGCACCATCGTCATCCTCGACGGACGTCGTTCGGCAATGCGGGTATCCCCCCGACCCGCCGCCGGTCGGCCAGGCCTGCCGGGCAGCACGCTTCTGAAGTCAAGCGGTCCATCCCGGCGATCGCGAAGCTCGCAAGCGGCAACGCGGCCTGCCGGGTGCGCTGGGCTAGAACAGGCGGACTGGGCGGTCCGCGCGCCGCCCGCGGCGCCGGATACACCTGGAGCGCCAACCCACCGGACGAGCCCGACGCCGCCGCGTTCTGGGCCTGGGTCGGAGCACCGCGCGCGCCGGCGAACCCATGGTCGCACCAGGAGGATGCCGGTCTGCGCATCGAACCTCGCTGGCCGAATGGTGGTAGCACCCGGCCACTGAACGCTCATGAAGACGGGTCTCCGGCTCCGCTACGTCGGGTCTGGACCTCCAGCGGGATCAGACTCACCAGCGCGGGATAAACCATGCTCAACCGGATAGAACACGCGTCTGTCATATGCCGCCTCGTCGAACCTGACGTCGCCGCCGAACTTCACCCCGCCGAACCAGGCGCCGCCGCCGAACTCCACCCCGTCGAACCCGGCGTCGCCGCCGAACTCCGCCCCGCCGAACCCGGCGCCGCCGCCGAACTCCACCCCGTCGAACGTGGTTTCGCCGCCGAACCTCGCCTCGCCGAACTCGGCGTTGCCGTCGAACTTCGTCCCGCCGAACGTGGCGCCGCCGCCGAACCTCGCCCTGCCGAACGTGGCGTAGCCGCCGAACCTCGCCTCGCCGAACCCGGCGTCGCCGCCGAACTCCACCCCGCTGAACCCGGCGTTGCCGTCGAACTCCGTCCCGCGGAACGTGGCGCCGCTGCCGAACCTCGCCCCGCCGAACCAGGCGTCGCCGCCGAACTCCACCCGGTCGAACCCGGCGTTGTCGCCGAACTCCGCCCCTTCGAACGTGGCGTAGCCGTCGAACTTCGCTCTGCCGAACCCGGCGAAGTCGCCGAACTTCGTACTTAGGAATGAGACGTTGTCGCCGAACCTCGCCCCGCCGAACGTGGCGCCGCCGCCGAACCTCGCCCCGCGGAACGTGGCCCTGCCGTCGAACTCCGCTCCGCCGAACGTGGCGCCGCCGCCGAACGTCGCCCCGCTGAACCAGGCGCCGCCGCCGAACTTCGTACTTCGGAATGAGGCGTTGGCGATTCTGCAATGGGCTAGAGAGAAGTCGATGAGCGTAGCGCCGGTAAGATCGACGTCGATGTCGGGCCAGAACTCGGGTCGCGGGTCAGGGGCCTGGCCGGGTCGTAGGTGCTGGTGCAGGATGCGTTGGGCGGTGAGGCGTACTTCTCGTTCTTGCAGCTGGGTTTCCCGGGTGCCTCCGTTGGACGGGGCCGCGGGTGGGCGGGGGCGGCCGGTGGTTTTCAGCAGGGGGCGGCGCACGCCCAGCGGCCGTAGTCCGCGGGTTTCCGGCGGTGGGGTGTAGGGGTTGCGGAGGTAGGCGCAGATCACGTTGACCACCGTCTGCTGCTGGCGAGGATTGTTCTGGGCGACGCGTTCGAGGGCGTAGAGACCGCCGTGGCGGACGGCGGCCTGCGTCGAGCCGAGTTGCTCGACCGCCTTGAGGTACAGCTCGGTCAGTCGCCGCTCGGCCGCGTCATGCTCCTGATGAGCGAGGGCGCGTTCCCGGTTGTCGAGGTCGGCCTCGGTGGAGTGCTGGCGCCGCCAGGACAGGTACAGCGCTACGACGCCGCCACTGCCAACCGCGACGCTCAAGCCGACCTTCAGCGCGTCCAGCCGCGCGGACACCAGCTCGGCGCCGTTGAGCCCGGCGGTCGCCGGCCACCACAGCGCGACCACCGCACCCGCGGTGACCACCGCGATCACTGCCGCGGTCAGCCACATCGTTCTCGGAGACAGCTCCGGCAGACGTGTTCGCCGCGCCGGAGTGTCGGGCTGTGGCACGGCAGGAACGCCGGGGCTCGATGGCGGTGACGTGGGGTCATCGGTCATGTTCACCTACTTCGCTGGGGCCGACCAGGATGTTGCAGACTACGACGGGACGCAGCGTCAAACCTGGTCATGACCAGCGGTGCACAAGTGGCCGGCACTGCGAGAACCAGCCCAACCGCGGCGGCCGGTGGGCGCTGATCGACCCCTTCTGCCGCTGCGCCGCTGCGCAGGTCACCGAAGACCAGGTCTAGCCCCGCCGCCTGCAACTGGTCGTCGTCCCGCCCGCCGTCCGGCCCGGCGTCGGGCTGATCCAGCTGCGGTGGGGCGCCACGATCTACGGCCAGGTCGAGCTGTCGCTGTGCCCGATCGACCGACGCGGCCTGCTTCTCGACCTGCACGTCGAGCCCCTGCACCGACGCCGCGTACTCGCCCGCGCCGCAGCCGCCCGCGGCACCGGATACGCCTGGAGCGCCAACCCACCGGACGAGCCCGACGCCGCCGCGTTCTGGGCCAGCGTCCGAGCGCCACGCGCGCCAGCGGACCCGTGCTCGCACCAGGAAGCCGCCGGGCCGCGTATCGAGCCCCGCTGGCCGAAGTGGTGGTAGCAAGTCATGCCCGGCAACGCGCTGCGAACTGCGCCAGCGGCTCCACGATGCCCGCGCACCAGCCGGAGCCCCGCCGACGCGGATCACCGCGCCGGCGGAGGCGTCCGTCAGGCTCCTCTCGGCGCTGCGACCCGCCCGTCGGGCCGGCAGCCCCACTCATCGCCAGAACCAAGTGCAGCGCGCAGTCCATCCCGGCCGGTCACGCCCAGTTTCCTGCAGGCACGGGCGAAGTGTGCCATCGCAGTTGCGTATGGCAGTCCGAGCTCGTCGGCAATGTCCACACCGGACATACCCCGGGCTACCAGGAAGGCGACTCGACGCTCGACCCCGTCGAGCGCGACAGGTGCGTGCTGGGCCGGCACACGCGGCAAGGTCAAGGCTTCGCCGCCCGGTGGCAGCAGAAGCCCCGACTCCGTCCGTCCCTCAGACCATGTCGTAAGCCCGCTCCGCCCCTGCGCGAGGTCATCGCACCAGTGCCTGAGCCGGAGGTCCGGTGCCGCACTCACGCAGGCGTAGAGCACCACGAGCCGTTCCGGCAGCTTTCCCAGTGCAGCAGGGCCCGAGTCGAACATGCCGGGCAGCACGAAGTCGAGCCGGCCGACCCCGGGCGTGTGGCCCTCGAAGTAGACGAAGGGTCGGCTGCTCTCGGTGTGCAGAACCTCGAACTCGACGTCCAACGGCGGCGCGGCCTCGTCCGCAGGGTTCCAGACCGTGCGGTCGACCGTGCGATCGAGCCTGGGAATCCTCGTCGACGTGGAATATGACCCGACTTTCCAGAACCGGACGGTGTTGTCACCGACGCCGTCGGCGACGGCATCGTAGATGGGGGTGGCTTCCCCCGAGGGCTCGTCATCCGGCCCCCAGTCGCACTCGGTGGCGGACAGGTAAGCCTGCAGTTCGGCGGCCTCGGCCTCGTGTTCATCGTCGTGCGCTTCGCGGCCCGCGGGGACCGACTCCAGCGCCTGCAGGCAGAGCTGCAGCAGGGGCTCGGCCTCGACTACATCCAGCTCAACCGCGGCGCGCAGCCAGCGCAACGCCTCGCGAGGGTCGTCCTGTTCCAGGTGCCACACGCCGATCTTGAAGTGCTCGTAGGCCCGCTTCGCGTCGTCGGCGAGCGTGGGCTGGTAGACGCCGTGCTCCTCCAGCTCGGCGGCGTCTTCCCGGGCGGCCTGGTCCATCAGGCTACGCGCGTCGAGCCAGCTGCCCGGGCGCCCCACGGTGTCGTTGATCATCACTGGTGCACCTCCGCGGTCCCCGCGTGCCCGGCAAGCCACCGGGACTTCCTCATGTTCTCGAGGCCCTTCTGCTGCGCGTACTTCACGACGCCGGGCCTGCAGCCCAGCATCTCGGCCACGATCTCGACCTCCAGGTCGTACAGGAACCGCAGCACCAGCACCGCGCGCTGCCGGTGCGGCAGCTCCAACAGCGCCTTCGCGACGTCCCACCTGGTGATCATGTCGTTGGCGAACTCGGTCCGCCACAGGGCTTTCGAGGCCGCGTCGATGCTCTCCGCGCTGTCGACCAGGCTGGCCGGTTTGCGGTCCCGGCGTCGAAATTCGTTGGCCAGCCGCCGGCGCACCGTGGTGAACAACAACGCCTGGGGTTCGACCAGCCGCCTGCTGCGCCGCCACGTCTTGATGACCGCCAGGAACGCCTCCTGCACGATCGGCTCCGCCTCCGCCCGGCTGCGCATCTGGCGGCCGGCCATGGCCAGCGCGGCGTCGCCGCAGCGGGCGATCAGGTCGTTCACCGCGCGTTCGGAGTAGGGCACGGCATCCGGGTCATCGTCGGTCACCGAGCCTCCGCGGTCGGGGCCGGCGACGCGGTGGGCGCGGTCGGAACGCTCACCGTCCAGCGGTCGCCGTCGGGTCCGTGGCTGCTCACCCGCCCGCCGTGGCCGGAGCCGCTGAGTACCTGCGCGACCTCGATGATCGTGTCGCCACGGTCGGAGGCTTTGAGCCGCTCGCTGCGCAGGCGGAAAAGGTTCAGCAGCATCCGCAGCAGGCTACGGGGCCGCGGGATCCGGACGACGTCGGCGTCCAGGTAGATCGTGTCTTCGGGATCCACCATGTCGGGGACCTCCCTCCAGCTTGTTACTGAGTACTCCACCGGAGGTGGTGCTCGCGTCGAAGGTTCGACGAAAAACTTCCAGAAATCTGGTTTCCCCCGCTCACAGGAACCCCCTCACCGGCCGGAACGCGGTGTGTGACATGTCGTTGACTACCCGGCTGGCCCGCGAGGAACTGGCCAGCTGGTTCGAGCAGACCTGCCCCGGCGTGCCGAACCTAGCCGCGGCCGTGTATCGCCGACTCCGCGGTGCCGGCCCACCCGTTCCGGCGCGGGCGACCGAGCCCGGCTACCAGGCGGAGGTCGACGCCGCGTTCACCCAGCGGCTCGGGCTGCTGATCGACGGCAGCGCCCCGGTCGCGGCGCTGCTCGGCCCGGTTCGCCGCCGGGCTGGCCCGACCCGATTGGGCGGACACTGCGGCCGAGGTGTTCGGCCGGTCGCGGGCTGCCCGCCACGATCTCCGGCAGGTTCTCCCCGCACCGCCGACAGGTGACACACCCGCCGACCTCGGCCGGCGCGATGCTGTCGACCTTCTCCGAGGTCAACGCCACCCAGTCCGACGAGCGAGTCGAGCTGGCGGTCAGCCAGCGGCTCAAGGCCTAAGCCCGGTACCCGGCGTGACTGGACGGGCTCGCCGCCGCGGCCGGACAACCGCCGGTGCCGCTGACGGACGGAGGGTGGGTCGTGGCCACCGACACCGAACGCGCCGACCTGGCCGCGATCGCGCGGGCCGCCCGCTCGGCGAGCCACCCGGCCGAGCTTCACCCCGGTGCCACCGTCGACGGGCTGGCGCCCGCGGCCGCGCCGGCTCCGGTTGAACCACGAGATGGTGCACATCGGCACCGCTGCTACCAGCGTAGACATAGGTGCCGACGGAACTGCGGAGGAGAAGAGGGCTCCGCCGGCCGTGTTTTCGACCGGCGGAGCCCCAGCGCCGGGGAGGGCGCAACCCGCAGGACACACCCCGGTTCGCGGGGTTGAAACCTCAGTTGCCGGGCAGAGTGGCACGCGTCCCCGCGCCGCTGCCGATCACCGAACTGGGCCTGTCCGGCGACAATCGCGGCGACTGGTCGGCCTGCTGCGCCGCCTGGGCCTGAGAACCCCCGGGGCCTTCGCTACGCTGGCCGGACGTGACACCGTCGGCCGATTTCCGAGGGTCGATCGCCGCTCACCGGCTCGCCCGCGGGCTCTCGCAGCGAATGCCGCTACGGCGCGCACTGCCACCGGAGTTGTCGATCCTTGAGAGGCGATAGCTGGCACGCTGCTACATGACGTCGTCCGAGCATCTGCGGTTGAGGAAGTCCACGAGGTGATGGCGCAGCTCGGCGACGTGGTTGTAGCTCACCTCGATCGAGCGGTAGCCGACGCGAACCGCCGACTCCAAGACCGGCCCGGGCACGCGGAGCCAACTGCCTTCCAAGACCGGTTCAGTCCAGCGCCCGAGGTCGAGGTCTCCGTGCTGAACGTGGTCGAAGTACAGCGGCTCAGCCATCACCTGGTCCATCGCCGCAATCACCGGCCGCAGTTCGCGAGCCGGCACCTCGAACACTGCGCGGCGCCCGCCAGGCTCGAGCGGCGGCAGTTCGGCATCCGCGATAAGTCCCGGCTGTGGGGCCTCGACGCCACTGCCATCGACGCAGTCAGCCGGCGCGCTACAGCGAAAACTTGCACTACTGGTGAACACCTCCACCGACCAGGTCCCCATCTCCGGAGTCGGTTCCAGCAAAACGCCCACACGATCACCCCCCTTGCTTCCGTCCAGGCGAGTGTCCCCACCTGCAGTTCACGCATGCACTAAATCCCGGAACGCCACCTGATCGAGTGCTACGCCCGGCAGCAACCGACTACGCCGGGGCTTGTTCTTAGCCGCCGCTGACCGGTGTGTCTGCGGCGACTGCCGGGTGTCCCGTAGCCGGTTCGTCGTTTCATCGCTTCGACTGGGTTCACCCGATTGAGGTGTTGCGTGGTTCATCGTGTGACAGGCCACGAGCGCCCCGCGATATTCACGTTGAACCTCAGGGAGGTGATTGATGGCCGTCAGGCACGTGCGCTTACGCCACGACGTCCGCACCGTCTCGGTCGTCGCCAACCGCACCCCGCGAGGAGCTTCGCTTTCCAGGCATCACCATCCAGTACATCGACGACGGCGCCGTGGTCGAGCAGACGTGGATTCCGCTCGGGCCGGTACCGACGTACGCAGACGACGAGGCACTGCTCACCGCCTGGCACGCCGCCCTCAGCTGGAGTCACTCCTCGACCGACACTCCGTCGACATGATCGAGCTTCCCGATAACCCGCCCACCGGCCCCGCCACGGGCGGTCCACGCTTCGGCGACCGCCGTGAATTCGGCGAACTTCCCCGCTGGCTCACCACCGGCCCCGCCCAGTACCTGCGGGAGTGCGTAGCCCCCTAACGCATGCGACTCTCGCCGATGCGGGTGTGTATTCCTGCCGCGGAGACGGCCGTTGGTTCTTGGAAGAGATCGAAACCGCGGGCGTGTTGTGGGGTGTCGTCGGTCAGCGTGCTGGCTCCGAAGGCGTGGATGGTGGCCAGTGCGGCGACCAGGGGCGTGGCGCCGGCAGGGGTGCTGGTGAGGGCGGTGACCGTGGCCGCGTTGATGCTGATCGTCGTCCACGGCACGGTGGTGAACGCCTGGATGGGGACGTGGTCGTCCAGGACGTCGGTGAGCGCCAAGTGGATGCCGTTGTGGCCGGCCGGGAGTTCCCGCAGCCGCCGCAGCACCGTGGGTTGCCCGGTGAGGGCGTGAGCGGGGATGGCCAGCTGCAGCTGTCCGGGGGCGAGGCCGCTGTCGGCCGCCCGCGCCGTGAGGGTGTCGAGCAGCACGTCGTCGTGGACGGTGCTGCCCGGCAGGCTGAGCAGGATCGCCGGCCCGGGGATAGGGCCGACGGGCCAGCTGGCGGCGGTGGTCAGGATGTGCGGAAGGGCGGCGGCGAGCAGACCGGTGTGGTCGGCCAAATCGGTGATGGCATCCAGGTCGCGGCGAACTCCGGTGGGGCCGGTCCAGTACGGGTGGGGCCGGACAGCGGCGAACGCCCCGGCCGGAGTGCGGATGGGGTGGTAGTCCAGTTCCAGGGCGCCGGTGTCGAGCGCGCTGGTCAGCTCGGCAAGCAGCTCGACGCGGTGATGGTCGTCCTCGCCCGATAACGGGGTGTGGGGGTCGGCGTGAATCCAGGGGGCGCGGACGTCGGCGCCGTCGTGCAGGGCGCGGCGGGTGCGGCGGGTGCGGCGGAGCAGATCGTCAAGGGTGTCGGCGGGCCGCGCTTCGGCGATGCCGATCCGGGGGCGCAGCTGGATCTGGTGAGCCCTCGCGGCGAGGTGCGGCCGCACCTCCTGCTCGAGGTGGTGATACCGGTCGGCGGCGACCTAACCGGCAAGCGTGTGTCCGCGGTAGGTATCGGTGTTGCGCCGAGCCGTCTCGCCGAGCACCGCCGTGCGACGGCTGAGTCGTAGCGCACCTGATGCCCGTCGCCTTCCGTTGACGGATGCGCCGACCTCCGTCACGATGGGTGCAACCAAAGCAACATCCAGTAAGTTGCTCGCAAGGAGACAGCATGCGCGCCAGGTTCCTCGGTAAAGACCCCGACTCGCAGGAAGGCCAGTCGCCGACCTTATTCGCCACTGACCGAACCGACCGCATCACCTACATCGCGCAGGGCTGGAAGGTGACCGATCCTCAGGTGCTGGCTGACGTCGGCCCGGTGCCGGACCACGAGGCCTTGATCGAGATCCCGGAGGATGTGCTGAAGTTCTATGCCCGGCGCTACCTGCAGGAGGGTGAGGGCAGCTGACCAAGCTCATCAAGCCCGGCCCGGAGTTCGGCCAGCTCTTCCGCACGTTCGAGCACACGGCGTTCCGCCTGGAGACCAGGGACCAGTACAAGTCGGCCAACGAGGCCGAGGCCCTGCGTCAGTTCGTTGCTGGCGAGCCAATCGACATGGGCTGGTTCTCGAACTGGCTCTCGATGATCAGGGAGGCCACCCAGGAAGGTCGCCGGTTCAGCCGTGTCCGGGTGGTGAGCACGCCGCTGACCGACTACAGCCGCTTCGGCATCTTCTGCTCGGAGTACACCAACGCGGCGGGTGAAGACATTCGCTACCTCACCCGAGACCAGGCCGGCGAGTTGCCCGACTACGACTTCTGGCTGTTCGACTCGCGCAAGCTGGTCAAGATGCTGTTCGATGACGAGGAGAACTTCCTCGGCGCCGAGGTCATCGATGATCCGAGCGTCATCGTGAACCACAACTACTGGCGTGATGCTGCTTGGCACAAGGCAGTGCGACGGGATAATTTTGCCGCAAAATAGGGCATCGGGCGTGTCGAACGTTCACGAGGCACGCATCGCACTCGGCACCCGACTCCGTGAGCTGCGCCAACGGGCCGACCTGACCGGCAGGCAGCTCGCGGAGTCGTTGTCATGGCAAGCCTCCAAAGTCTCCAAGATTGAGAACGGCAAACAGACTCCCAGCGACGACGACATTGTGGCGTGGACCGAGGCGACCGGCAGCGAACCGGAGCGAGCCGACCTCCTCGCCTCCCTGCACACGCTGGAGGTGCAGCATGCGGAATGGCAGCGGCAGCTTCGGACGGGCTTGAAGCCGCATCAGAACGAGATCGCCGAGATCAACGCCCGGACCCGCCTGTTCCGGGTGTTCGAGTCCACCTACATTCCCGGTTTACTGCAGACTGGCGAGTACGCCCGGTCGCGCTTCGCCCAGAGCATCACCGTCTTCAAGGTGCGCAACGACATTGACGAAGCGGTGCGAGCGCGGATGCAACGCCAAGACGTGCTGTACCGGCCGGAGAAGCGGTTCCACTTCGTGCTTACCGAGGCCGCGCTGCGCTACCGGCTCTGCCCGCCCGAAATCATGCTCGGCCAGCTCGACCGGCTAGTCGCAATGACGTCCCTGCCCAACGTCAAGCTCGGCATCATCGGCTTCGAAACGGCCTACGTGGTCGCGCCTGCGCATGGCTTCTGGCTGCTCGACGACGAGCGGGTCATGGTCGAAACGTTCTCGGCGGAGCTGAACCTCGCCCAGCCCCAGGAGACGAGTCTGTACAGCACGATCTTCGACTCACTGGCCGCGGTAGCCAGCTACGGCCGGTCGGCTCGCGCCATCGTCACGCGCGTCATCGACGACCTTGCGCAGCAACTGCCCTCGGCGTAGCGGCGGGTTGCGTCGATCGTCGACTAGTTTCGCGGTTGCGAGCAATAGTGAGCAACTTGCTGTCCGGTTGGGTAGCCGCGTGCTTACTCTCCAGGAACGCCATTCGCTGACCTGGGAGAAGAGCCAGTGATAACACCGGTGCCCTTGCTCGACGCCGATCACATCGCCCGCTTACCCGCACGCGCCCGGGAGGTGGTGGAGTACCGCAAGAGCGGCTTGAGCCTCAACCACATTCAGGGCTGCCCGCTCGGGTGCGCCTATTGCATCCGCCACACCTACGGCCTGTGGGACGAGAACCAGCCGCGCGCCCTGATGACGGACGCGGCGGCCGTCAAGGAGCTGGTCAACCACCGGTACTTCCAGCCGCACGTCACGCCGATCCAGCTGTTCAACCGGGCAACCGAGCCGTTCCTGCCGAAGGTCCGCCCGCACACCTTCGCCGTACTCGAAGACCTCGACGCCCGCGCCCTGACCAACCACGTCCTCATCATCAGCCGGCACCAGATGAAGCCCGACGACATCGACCGGCTGAACCGGCTGCGGCACGTGAAGGTGACGCTGCTATTCACCTACTCCGGCATCGACAACTCGAAGATCGAGCCGTACCCGTCGCAGGTCGCGGCCGATTCCCTCAAGCTAATGAGCGCACCGCAGCTGCGGAAATACCGCACGGTGCTGTACTGGCGGCCGCTGGTGCCAGGCCTCAACGACACGGACGAACACCTGGCCGCCGCCTACGAACTGAGCCAGCACGCCGACGCTACGGTCTTCACTGGCCTATTCTACCGCGACCAGATCGCCGCGTACTACAAAGCCAACGCCATACCTGAGCCCTACGAGGACACGGCGCGGCGCAAGATCGTTCCGGAGACGCTGGAGCGGCGCGTCCTCGATGCGTTCTCGAACTCGTCGGTGCTGTTTCGCAAGACGTCGTGCGCGGTCAGCTATGCCCACGGGTTGCCGGATTACAACGGTCACTACGGCATCCGCGAGCTGTGCGACATCTGCCCCTTGAGCCAGCTCGAGGTGTGCGCCGGCGCCCATCGCGTGCCGACGCGCGAAGGCATACACCAAGTTGCCCGCGTGCTGCCCGAGGCTGACCGCCTCCGGGTCGTAGACATCACCGAGCGGGCCGCCGTCGTGACCGGCCTGGCCGTGGAGCAACCGCGCTACTTCCTGCAGCACGCGCTCGGCTTCCAGGTCCACGACGCAGGCCACCCGCACCACGCACGCCGACATGGCCGCGCGGACATCGGATGGAAGGACAAGGCCAGCTCATGACGGACTGGACAAGCCTCAGCTACGTCGTCGTCGATGTCGAAGGCAACGGCCAGCAGCCGCCCGACCTGGTGGAACTGGCCGCGGTGCCTATCGTGGCCGGCGTGGTCGGTGAGCCGTCGAGCTGGCTGGTGAAGCCGGACCAGCCGATCACGCCTTTCGCCTGCCGCATCCACGGCATCCGCAACGAGCAGGTCGAGAAAGCACCGACCTTCGCGGATATCGCGGCAGAGGTATTGAAGGCGCTCGACGCCGATGCGCTGATCGCGCACAACGCTCACATCGATGTCGGTGTGCTGCAGCGCAAGCTCGACGACTGGGCCTGCCCCGAGGTCTTCGACACGCTCAAGTTCGCCCGCCGACTGGCACCGGGACAGCCCAGCTACAAGCTCGGCGCGCTGGTCGACGCCTTCGACCTGGCGGACGACCTGCCGCCGGACTTCACGCCGCACCGTGCGACTTACGACGCGACGGTGACAGCCAGGCTGTTCATCCACCTGGCGGGTCGGCGGGCGCTCGAAGAACTGCGCGATCCCCCAACGGAAGGGAGCCAGGATGACATCCCGGCGCTCTTCTGACCGTCAGCACGGCCTGTTCGTCAGCGTCGACGGACCGGGCGGGGCCGGCAAGACCACGATCGTGCGCCACCTGGCCCAAATGCTGGTAGCGAGCGGTGAACACGTGCACGTCACGGCCGAACCGTCCACCAGCGCGATCGGACGGCTGGCCTCCGAGCTGACGCCGACGGTGACGGGACATGCGTTGGCCTGCCTCTACACCGCTGACCGCTACCACCACGTCGAGACCGAGATCCGACCTCGCGTCCGAGATGGCGACATCGTCATCTCTGACCGCTACGTGGCCTCCGGGCTGGTCGTCCAGCGGTTCGACGGCGTCGACCCGGCCTTCCTGTGGCTGCTCAACGAGAAAGTCGAACGACCAGACCTGGCGGTCATCCTCGAAGCAGACCCCACGGTGATTTCCGAGCGGCTGAGCGAACGCGGACCGCACAACCGCTTCCAGCTGACGCCCGGCGGTAGCCAGGCGGAGGTCACGTACTACCGCCATGCAGCCGACGCCCTGATCGAGGCGGGCTTCGAGGTCCTGCGGCTGGACTGCAGTACTCACCCGCCGGAGCAGTCAGCGACGGCGATCCGCGACCGGCTTGCGGCCCTCCTCGAAGCGGGCGAGGTGACCGCATGACTCGCGCGGCGGCCGGTTCAGCCTTGGATTCATCACCGAAGCCACGAAAGACTTCAGACCGGGACAAGTTCTTGTTCGCCGTCGAATGTCTCCGTCGACGAGATGCCGAAAGACAATTTCGAACAACAGACGAGGCGATACCGGTGTCCCACCCCGTCCTGCAATCTGTGCGCCGACCTGCAGACTTCGGCGTCAAGCCCCTGCAGATGTACGCCTTACTGCACGTCTACCTTGTCGTACACCGGCCGTCGACCAAGGACAGTGGCTGCGCCATGTGCCGAACGCCGTGGCCGTGCGCCAAAGTCTGCCAGGCCGCACGCCTGCGGGACGGCTTCTGATGCCGACCGCAACCCTGCTGCCCCAGCGCGCGAACTCCACGGGAAGCCCGGTCGCTCCCCTGGCCTACGGCTACATGCGCGTCCCGGACGGCCTGCCCGACCGCAAGGTATACAGCCTCGAGCAGGCCGTCATCCGATACGCGCACGACCTCGGCCTGCACTTCGTCCGCTTCTTCTTCGAGTTCCACTGCGGTGCCCGCGACGGCTTCGAAGACCTGATCACCGAACTCCGGCGAACTGACGCCCGGCACGTCGTGGTGCCGAGCCTGCGACACCTGGCCCTGAACACCCTCCTGCAAGACGCGATGCGCGAACGTCTCGCCCTCGACACCGGAGCACAGGTACACGCGATGCGCAGCCGGACGGCGGAGTAACCACCCCATGAACCAGCAAACAGCGGAACTGGTGCGGGCACTGGCCGGCGTGACCAAGCACGTACCGGAAGTCAGCCGCGAACTCCTCACCGACACCATGCCCGCCGATCGGGAGCGTGCCTTCGCCGCACTCCTCATGGAACTGGCGGACGTGCTGATGGCCCACGCCGATGACCGGGATGCACCCACGGGCCCGCTGACGCTGGCGGACCGCGTCAGCATCACCGGCCGACAGCTCGTCACCATCGCTGTGCGCCTGCGCACCAAGACCGCGATGCCAGACCAACTCCACGAGACGGCCGGATTGCTGGTGGCACTCGCCGACGTGCTGCAGCTCTACGGCGACAAACTCGGGCCCCCGGCCCCCGCAGACACGACTGACCCACCCGAGCCGCCAGATCAATGAACGTCGGCGTCCTGGTCGTGCTCGCCTGCCTGGCCTCTCCAATGCTGCTGGTCGCCGCGCACATCCGCCGAGACATCACACACAACCGGCAGATCCAACGCAGCCCCAACAGCGTGGCGAACATCCGGCGCAAGGTCGCCGCCGAACGTGCCGAGGCCGACGCCGCCAACGCCCCGACGGAAGTCCTGCCGGTCATTCACCCCGCCACCGCGAAGGAACCCACCGACGTCCTCCCCGCGGTGCCCCTCCCCCGCCAACACCCCTACGGCAGTCCTGCCGAGATCCCGCCCCATCCTCTTCCTCAACCCGACACCGAAGTCATGGCCCGGGTGCTGTACGGCCTGCACCACCTACCCCCGCAATTACCCGCAGCTGCGAGGCCACGGAGGCCAACCGAGCACCCGGACAGCACACGCTTCCCGGACTGACAGGAAGCCACCGCCACCAACGCCCTTTTGACCCCACTATCGCGCCCATCCCGAGCCACGTGAGCACACCACACCCTGAAAGAAGCCGCATGCGCCCGAAAATCCAGGATTCCCCCTACGGCGCGTGCGCCGTGCCGACCCCCGCGGCGGTCGCCGTCGGCCTGGCCCTGCGCGCCCTCCGCACCGCCCGACACATCGGGCTGCGTCAACTCGCCGCCACGCTCGACCTTCGCGCGGCAGACCTGTCCAGCTGGGAAACCGCCAAACGCAACCCCCCCATCACCGCCGTCGCCCACCTCCTCGGCGCACACCACGCCGACCGCGCCACCATCCAGCGCATCCTGGACCAGGCACGCCACATCGACGACCCCGCCCTCGTCGACACCCACGGCCGCGACCACACCATCCTCGCCTCGCACTACGAACACCTGGCCACCCACGTCTTCGTGTGGGCGCCCACCCTCGTCCCCTACCTGCTGCGCACCCCGGAATACCATCTTCACCTGCTCACGCACCCCTTTGCCGGCACCGGCCACGCCGACGCCCCGCAGTCCACCGAGCCCCCACGCCGCAACGGCCCCGCCGACAGCGACCGGCGCTACACGTTCCTCGTCGGCGACACCGCACTGCACACCTGCCCAGCTCAGCTGCGCGCCGGCCAGCTCGACACACTCGTTCGCATGGCCGCCCGGCCGAACATCACACTGCGCGTAGTCCCAACGGACGTGTGCCCACCTGGATTGATCAACCCGTTCACCCTTTACGGTGCCCACAACGTCACGCTCGCGGCTGCAGTGCACCACCATCGCGCCAGCACCTACCTCACCGGCCACGACACCCTCGCCGCCTACAAGGGCCTCACGCGCATGCTGCTCAACCATGCGGTCGACCTGCAGTCCGTCGAGGACACGCCGCTACCCGCGACGGCGGAGTCATCTGAGCCGCTCGGCGCAGCAGAGGCCTCATGACACCGCCGTCTTAGTTGCCCCCGTCACTCCAGGACTACTGGAAAGGCGCCGCTTGCGTTTAGCTAGTCAGAGCTGCTGCAACTTCGATGAGCACCTGCGATACTGCGCCTCGTCAAAGCTTCGCTCTCGCCGGTTGACCCACGCAGTGAGTGAACGGTTAAGTCCTCCTCGACCGACCTCGCCACGGACGGACGTAGTACCGGCCGCCGGGGTTTACCCGAATAGATCATGGGCTGGCGATGGCGACATAGTCGCAGCCGTCCTGCGGCGATTACCGCCCGGGCACCCGGGTGTGTCGGCGACAGGGGAGCCAGCCGGACCCGGCGGCCAGCACGGCGAGTGCGACGGCGCCGGCCCCGGCATAGCCGCGCAGCCGTTCGCAGCGCCGCAGAGCGTTGAAAGAGTCCGAGCTCGTCCAGACAAGCCGACGCGGTCGAAGCATCACCGCCGGGGTTGCTCAACCCGATGAGCTGATCCGACCGTACGACAGCGTTCCCGCAGGTGAGCGTGGCACCTGGTCGCGTACCAGCGGCGCTAAGAAGAATCAGCAGCACGGCACACGCCGCGAGGCCGAGCAGGGCCGCGAGCACCAGCCACCGGAGGGTGGACACGCCATCAGTGTCGCATTCCCCCGGCGACCTGGTCGGTGTCGCCTCCCGCTCTGCCGCGTCGTTGGCCCCAATCATCGTTCGCGCGTGATCCCGGTTCACCACAACCCGCGAAACGGCCGCGGAACCGCTGTTGATCGGCTACGCTGCCCTCGAGCGCTGGCTACACTGCGACGGAACGTGGTTGCTGCAGGTAGCGGTGCTCGGTCGGGAGCGTGGGGAGGCGATGCCGACGTGGTGTTCAACGCGGACGTGATGCGACGCCAGGCCGATGAGCTGGACGCCGAGCTCGAGCAAGCCCGGTTCACCGGCCAGTCCCGCGACGGCGCGGTGACCGCGCTAGTCAGTGGGCACGGCCGCCTGATCGACCTGAGAATCAGCGCGGCGGTGATGCGCGGAGCACATCCGCAGGCTATGGGTCCCCACGTGGTGGAAGCGGTGTCGGCCGCCCGCCGCGCCGCCGCCGGCCCCGCTCTCGCGAAGATGCGCGCCGTCCTGGACAAAGACCAGGTATGGCAGCCCCAACCCGCCGGGGCCCGTCCGGACCAGCCCGCGCCCGCCGCCGACTACCCGCCACCGGCGATGTCCACGGCTGCCCAACAGCGGCCGCGGGAAGAGGTCGTCGAGGAGAACTTCGACGAGCTGGACTTCCTGACCGACGACGACAGCGACGACCGGGGGCGCTGGTGAACTACCAGGACGAGCTGTACAACCTGGCGCGCGAGATCGACGCCGCCACGGCGGCGGTCGCCCAGACCGCCCAGCAGACCGAGCACCAGCCGCTGCAGCTGTCGCTACCAGGTGATCTGGGGACGATCACCGTCTCCGGCGCCGGCGAACTCACCGCCGTCACCCTCGACGGCACCGAGCTGCACCAATACACCGCCGACGCCCTCTCCCGCACCCTGCTCCACGCCATCCAGGACGCCGAGACCCAGGCCGAACGCCGCCGCGCCGACACCATCGCCGCCGCGGTGGCCCAGACGGGGCTGGCATGACCTTCGACGCAGGCGACATCACCGGCCGCGGCTACCGCGTCTACCCCGAATCCCTGCGCAAAGCCGCCGACGACGTCACCACCGCCGCCGAGCTCGTCACCACATTCGCGCAGCAGGACCTGGCCGGGACACTGCTCGGCGAGTTCGATCTCGGGCTACCCGGGACACTGACGACGATCATGCCCAACAGAAACGGCGCAGGGACGGTCGAGCAGTACAACCGGGCCATCGAGACCATCCGCGGGATCTCGAGCCAGAACGCAGAAGCACTGCACCAGCTGGCCCACGCTCTGCAGACTGCTGCCTCCTACTACGAACAGCAGGATGCCGCCGAGTACGAGCGGCTCAAGAAGCTCGAAGGAGGCCTCCCGTGAGCGTCTTTCCCCCGTCATGGTCGGCCGCGCCTCCGACACCGGTCACGCCGCCGCAGGCTGACATGCCTTACCCCACCGAGGCCGACGCGAAGATCCGATACTGGGCCGACTTCATCGGCGCACACGGCATCAGCACCTTGCTGGACAAGCTTCGTGTCTTCATCGCCGGCGACATCGGCAAGGTCCTGAACCTCGCCGACACCTTCGCCACCGAAACGGCCCTGACCAAAGCGGCTGAGCAGCTCAACGCCGCCCAGCTGACCCTGGCGAAAGCCTGGCACGGCGACGCCGCCGACCAGTTCAACGCCTACGCCGGCAAGGCCGTGACCGCCCTGGGCCAGAACCAGAGCTCGATGGTCACCCTGACCAGCACCATGTCCGCGGTTGCCGAAACGATCATCGACACCTACAAGAACCTGCTCATGGCCATCGGCAAGTGCGCGATCAACCTCACCCAGCTCGGAGGGAAGATCGGCATCGCCATTGTGGAATCGGCTGCGCTGCCGCCGCTGGCCATCATCGGGTTCAAAGACATCGCCGACGCGATCAACTCCGCGTTCGCGACATTCTGGAACGACTGCCTGACCTTGCTCGGCGGGCTGATGACCAACATCGGCAAACTGCTCGGCAACCGCATCCAGCTGACCACGATCGAAGCCACCTTCACCAGGCTCCCCGACGTCGGGGACAGCAACGAAGTCATCGACGACCCGGGCCGCTGGCGGGTCAAGCCCGGAGCTACTCACTCATGACAGGTCGCCGGACTTTCTGCGTTGTCGTCGCCGTGCTGAATCTCGGGCTGGGTGCCGGCTGCGCGCCCGGTCGG
Source organism: Amycolatopsis sp. NPDC049688 (assembly GCF_040674975.1). Taxonomy (NCBI): domain Bacteria; kingdom Bacillati; phylum Actinomycetota; class Actinomycetes; order Pseudonocardiales; family Pseudonocardiaceae; genus Amycolatopsis; species Amycolatopsis sp. NPDC049688. Next base: position 49,062 of record NZ_JBFANY010000001.1, on the reverse strand, counting down.
ACACCGGCTCCGGCAGAGCCGTCGGTGGCAGTCCCCCCGATCCCCGGGATCGGAATGAGCGGGGCCGGGCGGTTCCGCGCCGATCCGTGCGCCGCCGTCACCGTCGAACAGCTCACCGCCATCGGCTTCTCCGGCGGTGAACGCCGCCGCGACGGGAACCGATGCGTCACCACGTTCGGCGCCGTCGCCAGCGTCAGCACCTCGAACCGAGGTGACAGCCTGCGCATCCTGTATCAAGAGCATGCCTTGGGCCACGACACCGGCAACCACTGGGAGCCGATCACCGTCGAAACCATCTACCCCGCAGTCATCCTCACCATCGAGCAGAACGTCCCCAGCAAGCAAGCCGAAGGCCCGCTCGGCTGCACCCTCGCACTCGCCGCTGACGACATCACCCTTGTCTACATCAACGCCGCCACCGCCAACGAATCCGAAGCCGGTCCGTGGCAGCACGACCCGTGCGGCGCCGCGAAAAAGGTCGCCGCCCTCACCGTCAACAACCTGACAGCGTAACGCGCCGCCCTCTCACCTGCCTGTTCCTCGGCCCGACCGAATAGGGCCGCCAAAACTCAGCGCCGTAGCCGGACGTGCCCAGCACCGGCGCCGTCAGCGGGCCACGACCCGATGCGCGCACCCGTCCGCAGTCACGATGATCGCGATCCAGCTTTGCGCGGTCGCGGCCGCCATTGACCGGACGATCGACGAGGTAGGCATGGACCAGGTGGTGGTGCCGTCGGCGCCACCGCCTGAATGCCGCGTTGGCCTCGCCCTCGCCGACCGTGCCGACGACCGGTTGAGCGGACACCACGTCGACGGTGGGCCAGAGTTCCGCTTCCTAAATCGGCTCCGCGGCCGCCATCGTCGCACTCGCGAGCGCTCCGAATGTCAGCAGCGACGCCGAATTTCGCTTCGTACACAAGAGACTCGCGGTCATGGAAAGGCTCCCGTCTTACAGGGCGCGCTCACGGCCGCCTGAACAAAAGGCTCATTCGAGCCTGGTGGCAACGGCTCATCAACGTGCGCAATGAAACCCGGCCGTCGATACAGGCCGTCCCATCACCTCAGCCTGAGGCGTGGCCACTGGTAAAGCCGGCCAGGCGACGTCGGACACGGAAAGTTTGACTCGGGAGAGGCGCCCTCCCCAGTGCCCTCTCCCGAGCCGGGAACCCTTCTACCGCTGGGGGTGAAGCGGACCGGATCCCCAGAAGGGTCCATTGTGGCCGCTCCCTGTGGACCACCGTGGATCACCTTCTGAAACCAGAGTGCCCCACAAACCAGTAATTCGCCACAACTGTGGCGGATTTTCTGGGAATAACTTTGGGTGGCAGAGCGTGCGCGAACAGCAGCTCCCGACGACGTCCTCCCCCTGCCAGCACCGGCTGGGCGTGGCTGCAGCTCAGTACAGCAGACCCGCGACCCGGGGCAAGCCCACAGTCCACGAGGGACACCCCCGCCGGCCTGCGGCCGGCTTGCCCCGGGCCCGCGGGGTCCGCAGGCGAAGGCCGCGTCCACCGCCCATCCCGGGCGTGTCCACTCAGGAGGAGTCCGTGTTGAAGTACTTCGTCTCCACCCACCGCACCCAAGTCGAACGGGACAACGACTCCACCAGCATCCCGGAGACCGAGATCGTCGACCTGGACAGCCTGTCGCACGAGGACCCGGACCACCCGTACTGCGGCTGCGCGCGCAGCTTCGTCGGCATCACCAGCCGTCAGACCACCACGACCGCCGAGATCGTCGAATCCGACATGACCGCAGTCGAATTCGTCGCCCGCTTCCACGCCGCCTTCGTGGCCATGGGATGTGCGGATACTCCCGAGCTGCGCGCCGAGGTCGGCAACGGCGCAACGGAGCTGCTGCGGCTGGCGGCTGTGTGGCCGGTCGGCACCGTCGTCGAACGCCGATGCCACGAGATCCGCGTGCGCGAATTCCCCGCCGCGACCTGACCTGACCGCAACCACCAGCCCCGTACCTCGCTTGAAGGAGTGCTCATGTCCATTTCCACCGACGCGCGGCGCGCCCGCGCGTTCCTCCAGCACGCCGCCGGACCCACCACCCCGGTCCTCGCGCGCTACATCGCCGACGTCGGGCCCGTCGATGCCGCCCACCACATCGCCGAGTGCTCCGCACCGGCCGACGTCCTCGCCGAGTCGCGTCGCCACGTGCGCTGGCAGCTCGCCGATACCAGTCTGCAGACCGTAGCCAGTCTCGGTGGCCGGTTCGTGGTCCCCGAGGATGACGAGTGGCCGGCCGTCGCCTTCGCCGGGCTCAGCACTCTGGCCCCCAGCGGCGACACTTATGGCGGGCCCCCTGTGGGTCTGTGGGTTCAGGGCGACGTACGGCTGGACGAGCTGGCGGCCGCTCCCTCGATCGCGATCGTGGGCTCCCGGGCCGCCACTGAGTACGGCGAACACCATGCCGCCGAGTTCGCCTACGGGCTGGCCTCCCGGCGGGTGCCGGTGTTCTCCGGTGCCGCTTACGGCATCGACGGCGCTGCGCACGGAGGCGCGCTCGCGGCCGACGGCGTGACCGTCGCGGTGCTGGGCTGCGCTGTCGATGTCGGCTACCCGGCGGGGCACGTCGGTCTGCTGGACCGGATCGTCCGCTCCGGCGGCGCGGTCGTCAGCGAATACCCGCCCGGCACCCCGCTGGCGCGCCACCGGTTCCTCGACCGCAACAGGCTCGTCGCCGCCCTCACCACCGCGACCCTGGTGGTCGAGGCCGGGCGGCGCAGCGGCGCCCGGCACACCGCGCGCCTGGCCGACAAGCTCGGTCGGCCCGTCCTCGCCGTGCCGGGTCCCGTGTCCTCGGTGACATCGGCAGGGTGTCACCAGCTGATCCAGGACGGCACCGCCCGCCTGGTCACCTCCGTCGATGACGTCGTCGCCGTCATCGAGGAAGGCGAGGACGCGGACACGGAACCGGAGACGGCCGTCCCTGCAGCTGAGGCCGGCCGACGCTAGCGCACGCTCCGGCGGCGGCCCCGACCTGACACGGACCTGCCGACCGGGCGGCTGTCACAGGCCGCCGCCGGGACGCGCGCCCGGGCGGTGGCGGCTCACACCTGCGTGGGCCGCCACCGCCTCCCCCGGCCCACACGGCCGCAGAGGCCGATCCGAGGAGCGCCGACCGTGACCACCTACCTGACCCCAGGTGAACTGATCGGATCCCTTCCCGACACCTGCGCCGACACCCTGCACGTCACCGTCCTGCCATCCCACCCACGCACCAGCCCAGGGCGCCTCACCGCCCCGACCGGCGCGGCGTTCCCGGTGACCCGGGTCCGCGGCATGACCACCCGCGAGATCGCCGGGCATGTGCAGGCCGCACTCCCGGCCGATCGCGACACGGACCTGGTCGTCGTCGTGGTCGCCGAGGACCGCGCCCGAGAGTCGCTTCCGCTGCGGGCCGCGATCGCCGCGCTCGAGGCCGACCTGCGCCTCGCCGGGCACACCGTCCTCGGCCGCTACTGGGCCCCGCACACCCGTCCCGGCGCCCCGTGGCGCGACTACCGCCGCCCTACCCACCTCGGCACCGCCATCGCGCCACGTCCCGAACTGGACTTCGCCGGGCCCGTCCAGCTCGGCGGGGACGCCCCTACGCCGACCTGGGGCCTGCCCTTCGCCGAGCCCGGCGAAACCCTGCCGGCCGGCCTCAGCCGATTCGCCCGCCGGGTTGTGCCGTTTCTGGTGCGTCGCAGCGACGAGGCCAACCGGATCGTCGCCCACGCCACCATCCGGGCCGGCAGCGGCGAGTTCATCGACGACGTCGCGGCGTTGGCGGTCACGACCGCGCTGGCCGACAACGCCGTTTACGGACCCTTGTTGCTGCCGCCGGCCGATCTCGACCCGCAGCGAATGGAGCAACTGTGGCTGGCCCTCTACCGCGGCAGCACCGATCACAACACTCGGGCTCGGCTGGCGACGTTGATCGCCGCCAGCGCCGTGCGCCGCGGCGACCACCACCTCACCGCCTGTGCTCTGGTGCACGCCCACGGCGCGCCGGGCGCATCCACCGTCGGGCTGCTGTTCCAGCAGCACGCCAGCGCCGACGTCGTCGAGCACGAGCTGGACGAGATCGCCGGCCGGGTCGGCGCGACGCGCTGGTAGCCGAGGTCCCTGACATTCAGCTGGTCCGCGGTGTCCCGGGCGTCGTGGCACCGCTCCGGGGCGCCGCGGCCCTTTCCTTGCAGGAGGTCCTGTGATGCACCACGTGATCCAGTGGTCTGGCGGCATCGGCTCCTGGGCCGCCACCGAACTCGTCCGCCGGGATCATCCCGACGACTCGATCACCCTGCTGTTCGCCGACACGACAATCGAGGACACCGATCTCTACCGGTTCAATGCCGATGCCTCCATACGGCTGGGGATCCCGATCACCCGGGTCTGCGACGGCCGGACACCATTCGAGCTGTTCGTGCAGCGCAGCTATCTCGGCAACGCCCGGATTGCTCCGTGCTCGCAGCTGCTCAAGCAGAAGCCCTGTCGGCGGTGGCTGACCGAGCACACCGAGCCCGCCGACACCGTCCTCTACGTCGGGCTTGAGCCCGGCGAGCAGCGCCGGGCTCCGGCGATCACTGCTGGGTGGCGGCCGTGGCGGGTCGAGTACCCGCTGATGCACCATCCTTTTCTGACCAAAGACGATCTGCTGGGCTGGTGTCGCAACGCCAGGCTGGAGCCGCCGCGGCTGTACCGCTTCGGCTCAGTGACAACAATTTTACCGGACTAGCGCTCGCCGCCCCTTCACGGCACTCGATCCATCCAAGGCACGTCGGCAGTGGCGCGTCGGACAGGCGCAGGCACGCGTTTCCCGGCTGAAGGTCCGCGACAAGCTGCCGCTGGCCGCGGCCCAGGCGACCGCGGCCAGCGACTCCGCCGGATCTGGCCGCATCCCCAGGTCGCAGGGACGCATGGGGAAAGAAGACTAGGTTGAGGATCCCGAATCGGCCGGCAAATCGGGAATTTGGCCAATATCCCAGGTTGAATCTACATCTATTATCTGACGCAGGTTCGGAACCGTCAGCTGTAGGTGACTTGGGTGGCGCCGGTGGTGATGTTGTAGGTGATGCCGCCGTGCTGGAAGGTGTTGCGCCGGCCGACGGACACGGCGTACTCGTCGCTGGTGACGTAGCCGAGCGCGCTGTATTCCCAGCCGAGTGAGGCCCACTTGTCACGGATTGCCCCGCGGATCGACCACGCTCCCGTGCCGGGGGTCCAGTAGATCGATGCGGAGTTCGTGAAGTGGTTGTAGCGGCCCACGCCGTCGGGGGTACCCGATTCGTCGGTGGTGGGGTAGCCGAGACCGCGTTCCCAGTCGAGCGCCGCCCACTTCTTGCGGATCTCGCCTTGGACGCTGTGAGCGCCGGTGTTGACCGTGTAGTAGATGGACGAGTTGGCCGTGAAGTGGTTGTAGCGGGCGACGCCGTCGGGAGTGCTCGACTCGTCGGTGATGGGGTAGCCGAGACCGCGTTCCCAGTCGAGCGCCGCCCACTTCTTGCGGATCTCACCCTGGACGTTGTGCGCCCCCGTGCCCGGGGTCCAGTAGATCGACGCGGCCATGCTGAAGTGGTTGTACCGTGCGGCGCCGTCGGGGGTGGCGGTCTCGTCGGTGGTCGGATAGCCCAGGCGTTTCTCCGCGCCGAGTGCCCGCCATTTCTTCCGGATCTCGCCCTGCACGCTGTGCGCGCCGGTGCTCGGTGAGGTGTAAATCGACCCGACGACGAAGTCGTTGTAGCGGCCGACGCCGTCCGACGTGGCGGTCTCGTCGCTCACCGGGAACCCGAGCGCGCCGCCGGGGCCGCCGAGCCGCTGATAGGCGGTCAAGAGGTCGGCGTGCACCGCCCACGCGCCGGTGTTCGGGGCGTAGTCGATGACGCCGCCGGTGTACTTCTGCTCCCAGCCGCCCGCGACCGGGGTTTCGCCACCGACCGGGGTGCCGAGGTAGGACGCGGGTCCGCCCAGCGCGGCGTAGTGCTCGGCGATCTTGTCCGGTCCGCTGCCCAGCGCTGCCGCCCGGACCTGGTCGGCCGTGCCGTTGAAGTAGTCCTGGTCGCCGGGGAAGACGCCGGAGTCGGCGTACTGCCAGAAGGTGAACGCGTTCCAGCCGCCGGGGATGGTGCCGGGGTCGGTGCCGTTGTGCTCGATCCACAGAGGACTGGTGGTGGCGGTGCCGGTGTCGCCGCCGGTGCAGTTCGTCCACCAGCCGTTGGTCGTGTAGATCGCCGGCCACCGGTTGGTGCGGTCGTGGATCGTGGTGGTGAAGTCGGTGATCCACGCGGTCATCTGCGCTGGGGTGAGGCCGTAGCACCAGCCGGGCCAGTCGGCAGTGCCGTAGGGGTTGTACTCGATGTCCAGCACCGGCGGCAGGGTGTGCCCGTCGGCGACCCAGCCGCCGCCCTGGCCGAGGAAGTAGGTGGCCTGCGCGACACCGGAGGAGGTGTCCGGCAGCGCGAAGTGGTAGGCGCCGCGCATGAGCCCGGCGTTCGCCGAACCGGTGTAGTTGGCGGCAAACTGCGGGTCGACGTAGGTGGTGCCCTCGGTGGCCTTCATGTAAGCGAAGGTCGCGCCGTTGCGGGCGGCAGTGGTCCAGTCCACCGAGTTCTGCCAGTGGCTGACGTCCATGCCCGGCGCGTACCCGGCTGCCGCGGCGCCGGTGGCGCGGGCAGCGCTGCGGGCCACGCTGTGCCCTTCGACACGATGCGCCATCGAACCCATGAAGTCGGATTCGGGGTGTGCCGGTGTGCTTCCCTGGGCGGGTGCCGTGCCCAGCAGCACGCCCGCCAGCAACGCGGGCACCACGAAAAGGGCGCGAACCACCATAAAAGTCCTCCCCGGCTTGGTTCGTTCGGAGACCTGTTCGCCGGCCGGGTCAGCGCAATCCGCTGGTAACCACGTCCCCGACCTCTCGCTCGGTCGCGGCGTTCCCTCGCCGGCCGCGACGCCTACCCGACTATCCAATAGACGCCGCACCCCTTCTTTCCAGCAGCAGATCAAATTTACTTTTCTTTCCCGCCCAGGATTGACAACGGCACCCCGCCTGAGGCGCCTAGTATTTCAATACCAAGAAGAATGCCATTCACGTCATAGTCGAGAATTACCTCGCTATCCCCAGGCGTTCCCTTGACCGAAACTTGCCTCACCGCTTCACCTGGAGAAATTTGTTCCTTCAGGCGAATATACAGTGCATCGACTTCGGCATCATAGACGCTTTCGATTGACAATGTAACCCAATTCCTCTAGTTCCAACCTAACGACACAACCCGACCAGACCTGCGGTCAGTGACAACCCAAATGCGTCGTCCACGGTGTTTGTAAGTATTGTCCCTACTCTTCGTCCGCCTGCCACTCTTGATGGCGTTTTCGACCATGTCTTCAGAAATTCCTCGATCACGCATCCTACGGTGCGCGTGGTCACTGTACTCACGGTGCCACACCTTGATCGGAATATGGGGGGTGACGCGGGGTATACGCGCAGCCAGTCGCCTGAGCTCCGCTGCTTCGTCTTCGAACGTACCCGCCCGCGCGGCCGGGCTGTTTCCGGCGCCGCCGCCGAAATGCGGCATCGGGATGCTGATGTGCGGGGGATGCATTGCTATCCACAGCGCACCGGCACCCGCGACGATGGCGGCACCCAACTCGAAGGCGCCGATTCCTTCGGCGATGCATGCATCCCAGAAGCACGCGCCGTTGAGGTCTTTCTGGTTGATGGGGTCCTGGGGATAGATGTAGTCGTTGGCGTTGCCACCTTCGACAGGGTCGACGGCGAGGAATCGGCCAAGGATAGGACTGTAGGGGCGGGCGCCCATTTCGACGAGGGACAAGGCACCCGCGTGTTCGTAGGGACGTTGGTGCTCGCCGAGCCAGCCGTAGTCCAGTTTGCCGGGCTGGTTGGCCGGGACGGCGTTGGCATCCGGGGTTCCGTCGGTGCGCAGCGGCTGGCCAAACGGGTCGTAAGCGAACGTTTGGCCGGCCTGTTTGCCGGCGGCGTCGGTGGTCAGCAAGATATCACCGCGGACGGTGGGGTGGTCATACTCGGCGCTGGCCGTCCCGCCGGGGTAGGACAGCGTCATCAGCACCCCACCGGGCAGCGACACGCTGCGGGTGAGCAGTCGCTTGTCTCCGCCGTAAGTGACTGCAGCGGAGTCACCGCCTCCGGTGTAGCCGTAGAGCACGGTGGTCTGCTGGTCCCCAGCGTTGGCGTCACGGCGCACCAGCCGGTTGGTGGCGTCGCGGGTGTAGCCGATCGTCGCCACCTGGGCCGGATCCGGGCTGGTGGTGGAGGCGGTCAGGTGCCGGTCGGCGGAGTCGAAGCCGAGATTGGTTGTGGTGGCACCTTGGCTGAGCTGGGTGGTGTTGCCGTGGCTGTCGTAGACGATGCCGTTAATCGGCGCTGACCCAGTGGTAGCCAGCAGCCGGTCGGCACTGTCGTAGCAGTAGCCGGTGGTTGTGGTGGAGGCGCCGACGGTGTCGTTCATCCTCATCCGGTTGCTGTTCGCACCGGCCGCCGCGACAGCACCGGCGGGGCAGGACGCGGCAGCGCTCGAGGTGAAGTCGTAGCTGAAGTGATGCCCACGAACCCAGGCGTCGGTGAGCCGGCCCACGGCGTCGTAGGAATAGTCCGAGCCAGACGGATTACCGACATCGCCCGGCAGGGTTTCATCGAAGATGGTGCCGGCACGAGTGCGCCTCACCGAGACCGCAGTCGTTGCCGAATCGGACGTCTTCCAGGTCAGCCCGGTCAGCCGGCCGGCGTCATCGCGGTCGACGCTCGCGAGCGAAGATCCGTTGCCGTAAGTCACACTAGCGAGTTCGCCGTTTGCGTTGTAGTTCGCGGTGGCCAACGTCGTGGTACCGAGCGTAGTGGACAAGATCCGCCCGGCGTCATCGTAGGTATCGATCGTGGTCTGCACCGGATCGGCGCTGTTGGCTGGGGTCAGCACCTGCTGGGTGGGTCGTCCGACCTGATTATAGGTCGTGGCGGTCGTGGTGCCGTGGACATCGGTATAAGACACGACACGGCCGAGCAGGTCGGTCTTCGAGGTCACTGTTCCGGCATAGTCGGTGACCGAGGTGGTCAGCGGGTCGCCGCCGACGGCGTAGTTGTAGGACACCGTACGGGCGCCGACCGTCGGGTTCGCCGGGTAGGCAATCTGAGAGAGTCGGTCACGATTGTCGTAGCTGGTGCAGATCCAGTCGCCCGATGTCGCTTTGGCGACCACGCGTCCGGAGGCGTCGTAGACCTGTTCGTCAGTCCGTGCACCGCCGGCCGCAGGGGTGGGTGAGGTGGTCAGCTTCGTCATGCCGCCCTGGTTGATCAGCAGGCTTCCTGGCACGCAGGGGTTGGCGCGAGTCTCCGTGTCGCCGTAGTAGACGTAGTTGTACTGGGCGCCGGTAGGCATCGTTTTGCTTGTTCGGCGCAGGTAACCGCTTCCGGGGGTTTCGTATCCTGCGCGACCCGTCAGGTTCAGGCCTGAGGGGTTGGCTGTGGTACTGGTTGTCCGCCCAAAGATGGGGTCGAGGCCGTTCTCCCCATACTTCACTGCGGAGACCTTATCGGGAATACCGTTCGACTCGGATGTCGTTGTGGAAGTGGTCATTCCGTAGCGCGGGCGAAGCTGGGTGCCGGGAACGAGTTCCTGGGTGCCGGTGGGGGTGGTCCAGTTGAGGTCGAGTTTGGCGTAGCCGCCGTTGTCGTAGTAGTCGATGCGGATTTTCTTGACCTGGCCGGGTGTGTCGCTGTGGACGACGGCTTGGCGTTCGGTGGCGTTGCTGATCTGCCAGTAGTCCATGACGAGCTGGTCGTCGATCCACATGCGGATGCCGTCGTCGACGTTGGCGCGCAGCGTGTAGTTCCCGGCGGCGGGGAACGCGATCTCGCCGGTCAGCCGCAGCGAGAACCCGTCGCTCGAGATACCCGGGGTGACGTCGTTGCTGTACTCCCACGCGCTCTTGAGCGTGCCGTCGGTGGTCCCGATGCCGGTGGTGTAGGCCTTCGGCGCACCAGTCAGCGTGAGGTTGTCGTACCAGGACGCGGACAGACCGTTGATGCCTTCGTCGTAGCCGGTGTGGCTGTGCGGGACGGTGGCCGCGCAAGCCGCGGTCGGGTTCTGGCCGGTGAAACAGGCCGCCGGCGCCGGCCCGTAGGTATCGGTGGGCCGGTCGGCGTAGTCGTAGACCGTGGTCGACACCCGCCCGGCCGGGTCGGTCGAGGTCAGCTGCTGGTCCTTGACGTTCCAGGTCTCGCTGGTGGTGCGGCCGGTCGCGTCGGTGGTCGACAGGGCACGGTCGGCGTCGTCGTAGGTGACCTTGGAGAAGAACCCGGTGGCCGGGTTGAGGCCGAGGACATCGACGAAGGTCTGGTGGTTGGCCGGATCATAGCGATACGCCCGGCCCGGATGCGGCTGACCGACGGCGGGTGGGGGCGAGGTGATACCGGTGACCTTCGGCTTGACCGCGGTGTCGTAACCGACTGACGTGATCAGGTCGCCTGCGTTGGCCTGACGGTTGGCGGGGTCGGCGGCGATCCAGTCGTTGGCCAGGCTGTTGCGCGTGGCGCCGAGCAGGCCCTGGGCGTTGTAGCCGTAGTCGGTGATTTCCGAGCCCGGGTCCTCGATGCGCCCTAGATTGAGTGTTCCGGTTCCGAAATACCAGAGGCGAGTTTCGGTGCCGTCCCAGTAGGTGATCCGGCACAGCATTTGCGACGGCGGCAACCCCGCGGCGCCGGGCGGCGGGGTGACACCGCCGTAGCAGTCATCGCCCGGGCGGTTGTAGTGCAGCACGTGCGAGCGCTGCGAGACCGGGTCCTTGATCTCCCGCAGCCGCGACGGCGTCCCGTCGTAGAGGTACTGCAACGTCGCCGGCTTGCGGCCGTCGAGCACGCTGGTCTGGGTTTCCAGCTTGCCATCGGCGCGGAAGACGTAGATCGCGCCGCCCTCGTTGAGGGTGACCTTGCCGGCGGTGTCGAGGGCGATCGTGCCGTCCTCGTTGTCCGGTGCGGTGTAGCCGCCGGCGCTCTTCTTGGTCCAGGTGTGCTTGGCGCCCGACGCGTCGGTCAGCACGATGTTCTGGTCGGTGACCTTGGCCTCGGTGTAGCTCGCCCCATCGCCGTCCAAGTCGGCCGACAGCGCCCAGCCCTGCGGCAGAACCGGGAGGTCGGAGGTGTAGAGCCAGTCGGCGGGAACGATCTGCGGAGCGACGGTGGTGTTGTCGGTGGTGCGGACGAACAACCGCATCTTCGCCGCGCCCATCGCCTCGGCGTTTTCCACCTTGATCGGCACCCGCTGGCCCGCGGTCAGCGACACGTTCGTGGATTGGGTCCAGTTCAGGTCGCTGGCGGTGTTGACCTCGTAGACCTTGGCGCCGTTGATCCACACCGTGCCGCCGTCGTCGTGCACCCCGGCGAACTGGTAGGTCCCGGTCACCGGAGCCTGGAAGAACCCCTCCCAGCGGGCGACGAACCAGTCCGCGGGCAACGCCGGCGCGAACGGCGAGTCGGTGCCCCAGTCCACGTTGACCTGCGGCTCCGGCCGCACCAGCACCGGCTGCTGCGCATCGTTGATGATCCCGTTGTGGGACAGGTCGACGAAGTAGGACGCCTTGAGACCCTTGTTCTCCACCTGCTGCGAGTTGTAGGTGAAGCTCAGCCCGGCATTGCCACCGACCGTGGTGAACGACGGTGTCTGCTCGGCGGTGGAGACGTTCCCGTTGGCCAGGTTGACACTGACCGGCCCCGCAGTGTCCACCGGCGACGGGCCGTGGTCACCGATCCGCTGGTCGATCTTCAGATGCCCGATCCAGGTCGGGGTGATCGTGGTGGCGCCGCTGTAGGTCATCGCCTGCCACGTGTAGGCGACACCGTCCTGCAGAACCCCCGCCGGCACCGTCCACGTCGGAGTGGTCAGGCACCCGGACTCGACCACGACACCCGACTTGCCGTCGGCGCCGGTGGCGATCCGGAAGCAGTACTTCACCGCATCACCGTCCGGGTCCGTCACCGGCGCCACCGACAACGTCGGCGTCACCGACGTCGACACCGTCCCGTCCGCCGGCCCCACCAGCGTGGTGGCCGGGGCCGGGGAACCGGTGTCCACTGTGAGGGTGGCGTTGAGGTTCTTGTAGGTCCAGGTGCCCGGGTTCTCGGCACCGATCAGCATGAACGAGACGTTGCTGTCACGGGCGTTGACCCGGGTCCGCAGGAAATCGGTGAACGCCTGGCTGGAGAACGAACCCACGTCGCCGACCAGGGCACTGGCCAGGAACGGTCCGACAGCGTTGTAGTTGTTGTCCAGGGCGTGGTACAGGTTGGCGTTCCAGGTCTTAACCGAGCCGACGACGCTGGTGTTGCGGGTGACGTCCACACTCGCGCCGACCACGGTCTTGCCCCACAGCGGCGAGTAGTCGAAGTGCGCCACCGACCGGTTGTAGGTGTCCCCGTTGGCCTGGCTGTTGCCGATCCGCAGCCCGCAGTTGGTGCAGGTGGTGCCGTCCGAGCGGTAGGCGAAGGAGAACTGGACGCCGAACGTCACCGTCGGGTCCACGAACACCGGGTACACGCGCTTGGGGTCACGCAGCCAGTTCGCGTCGACCGCGACCGTCAGCCACCAGTCCTTGCCGGACTTGTCGAGAGTGTAGGTGCCGCCGGTCATCGCCGGCGCCGTCACCCCGCCGCCGGCGGAGTCCCAGGTCTCGATCGGCGGCAGCACGAACTTCGCCGCACCGCTCTTGTCGGCCAGAGTGACCGAGCCGTTGCCTTCCAGCTTCGGCGTCAGATCACCGGTGGTGAGCTTGAACTTCCACGACGAACGCCCATCGGCCGGGGGTCGCTTGAGCTTGATGGACTCCTTGACCGCACCCGGGGTGATCTCGTAGTCCAGGTCCGTGCCCGCGGCGACCTCGGGGTAGGTGACCGAATCACCCTTCACCGCAGCGGCCGCCGGCGCCGCCTGGTCCAGCGCCAGGCCCGCGGTGTGCCCGCCCGATTCGACCTGCAGCACTGCCGCGTCGTTGGCCTTGGTCGCCAGCGAGGGGCTCAACGGATGGTGGTCCGCCTCGGCGCGCTTGGTCGACGGATCGGTCTCCAACGTGGTCTGGACCGGCTGCCAGTTCCCGGCCGCATCCTGCACGTTCATCGGCTGGCTCGACTGCCGCACCGAATGCGTGCCATCGACGTTGACGTACTCGGTCATGTACGTCGACCGCGACACCGGCCTCGACCGCTGCGGGTCGAAATGCGAGCCCGCACCCCCGTCCAACCGGGACTGAGCGGAGAAATCCGCCTTCGACGGCGCCTGGGGCGCCACTGGCGCCGGCGAGGCCGACGGCAGCAACCCGACCTCACGCGGATCGACCGGCGACGCCGCAGCCGCAGCCCAAGGCGCCGTGACCACGGCTTCCACGGTGCCGGCCAACAACGCCAGCACCAGCAGCACGATGAGCGATCTCGCTCGGCCCAGTCCCCGAACATGCTTTACCCGCAGCACGGCCCACCCTCCCCTGCACGACACGCGACGCGCGCCGCACCTCAACCGCCCACTGCGAGCACTCGCCCGGTGGGTAGAACGCGAGCAAACAGACGTATGTCCGTTTCACCCGTTTGACCTGGTGTTTTGCCAGGATTCGTCGATCACATCGGAAGAACCTCACACCCTCGTTACACCGTCGAGTGAGACGCACAACACAGTTGACGACGTGCAAATTACGCCGCAGTGCGCCCCGCCGCCGGCAACCGAGCCCGCCGTGCCTGGGCGTCGCGGCGGGAACCAGCCCAGCGAACCAGGCCCACGCCGGCGGTGCACAGCCACCAGCCCACGACACCGGCGCTCCACGTTTCGGGGCCTGTGCACCGCCGGCGCTCGGCCTGGTGAGCCGTAGCCGTCCACCCCGCGAGCCCGCCGCCTCCGAGCGGGGGGCAAGCACCGGCTACGAAGAGAGGAATCGGACCGTGTCGAAGGAAACCAGCATCTGGCTCAACACTAAGGTCCTCGTCGGATTCACCGACAAACGCGGCCACGCCTGGCACTATCGCGCCGAAGACCAAGGCGCCGAGTTGAATCACTACCCCGGCCCGATCCCCATCACCGAGGTCAAGCGGCGCCTGTTCGGCTGGACCGCCGAACCGGCCCGGGTGTTCGTCGAGGACCGGTTCGGGCTCCGCCTCGCCGAGCACCACCTGGGCGTCACCACCTCCGACACCGGCGATATCCTCGCCATCCACACCGACGAATACGGCATCCACCAGTACGACACCTGGCTGCTGGACAACGTCGCCGCCCTGCTCGACGACGGCCTCACCATCGGCTCCGCCGGGCTGCTGCGCGAACGCAAGCAAGCCTGGGTCAGCGTCGAAGTCCCCGACAACATCACCACCCCCGAAGGGGTGGAGTTCCGCCCGAACCTGCTCGCCTGCTCCAGCCACGACGCCAGCCTCAAGACCCGCTACAAGCGCGTCGTCACCAACGTCGTCTGCGACAACACCATGAACATCGGCCTGCGCGAGGACGGCCAGGAAGTCGCCGTCGTCCACAAGCGCAACAGCAACCTGCAGCTGCTCTCCGCCCGCGAGGCCCTGCAGATCGTGCACACTGTCGCCGACGACTTCGCCGCCGAAGTCAAGAAACTGTGCCAGACCACCGTCACCGACCGAGCCTGGAAAGCGTTCCTCGACGCCCACACGCCGATCCCCGAGCAGCCGGGCCGGAGGCGGACCAACGCCGCCAAGAAGCGCTCGGCGCTGACCCGGTTGTGGACCAGCGACAGCCGGGTCAGCCCGTGGAAGAACACCGGGTGGGGTGTGGTGCAGGCCGTCAACACCCACCTCAACCACGAAGCGGTCATCCGCGGTGCCGGCCGCGCCGAACGGAACATGACCCGGGTGATGACCGGTGAACTGGGCAAGCACGACCGCACCGCCGCCGCGACCCTGCACAAGGTCCTCGCCGCCGTTTGAGCGCACGCCGGTCCCCGCCCTCGCTCACTCTTCCGGCTCACGAGAGGAGATTTCGTCATGAGCACCAGCACCATCACGCCGATGACGTGCGGCACCGACGGCTGCACGAACCCCGGTCACGGAATCTCGATCGCGGTGTCGCGCCGAGCATCTACCGCTGCCACGACTGCATCGCCTGCCTGGACGCGCTCGCCCCTCGCTGGACCCGTGGATTCACCGACGAGCGTGCCTACGCCGACCGCAACACCGAACTCGGGCACCTGAACGCGACAGCGCTACGGGAACAGGCCGCACCGGCGCTGACTGCGATCGATGCGGCGCGGGATGCGTTCACGATGCTGGCCGACCTCGTCGGCCCGGCACTGGCCCGCGACACGGTCACCGCGATCGTCAACGCCGGCGACCACATCATCGACTGCTCCATCACCAACCGGTGGGCCGCCTACCGCTACCCCGAGCTTATCTGCACCACGTTTGACGCGCTACGCCGGTCTCCGGGCGGCCGTCGCATCCCAAGGGTGCCAGGCGGGGCGGTCTGATATCGCTGGACTCGGAGGTTGTCGACGTGGTCCAGTGGGAGCGTGACTCTGTCGGTGCACGTGTTCGTCGTTGGCGAGGACGGCAAGCCTGAGGTACTGGACACCCCGGAGATAGGGGCCGAGCTTGCCGGGTGGGAGTACTGGCGTGCTGCAGTTTGGGGGTCAGACGCGGTCCGGGCTTTGGGTGCGCGATACTTCCCGGTGCTGGCTGGCGCCGATCTGACGGTCTCGCCGAATGAGGTCCAGGGATTCCTGGACGAATGCGCGTGGTTGCGGGCCAACATCGATGCGGTCGCGCCCCATCCGGACCCGGGTCGGCCGCAGGACACGCACGGCGAGACCGTTGCTGCGATCTCACGTCGCCTTGGGAACATCGAAGACGCGGCCCGACGGGCTGTCAATGTGGGTGGCGGGGTCATCATCTGGTAGCACGTTGGATCTGTCGCAGCATGAACGTGGCCTGGCGGGCTGACGGTCTCGGGTGTCATGAGTCGGCCTCCAAGCGGGGGACGCTGGGTGGAAGGGGTATGCCGAGGTCGACGGCTGCTCTCCGTGTCCGGCGTTGGGTGTCGTCGCGCTTGGCTCGCAGGAAGGTGAGGGTCATGTCGATGCCCTCGATCTCGCCGGCCCAGTTCTCTGTCTCGGCGCGGGTGCGGCGGTCGAGCAGGTCGGCTTCGAGTTCGTCGAGCCGGGCGAGCATCTTGGGGTTGACGTGCAGCATCGGGCAGCGGATGCAGGCGTGTTCGTGCTGGCAGGGGGTGCCGTAAGGACGTCCGCAGGAGCCCAGTTCGACCTTCCGCTTGTCGAAATGTTCGTCGAACTCGGCCCATTCCTCGCCTGTGGCGTCGCGGTATTCGTCGGTCGGCCGGAGCTCGCGGCGGTGGTCGAGGAAGGCGACGTAGTGGCGGACGATGTCCTCGTCAAAGACGGCGACGTAGCCGCGAGTGGTCTGGATGTTGAGATGACCGAGCAGGGCCGCCCCGATGTGGATGGGCAGGCCGCTGTTGACCAGCTCGGTAGCGAAGATCCGCCGGAAGTCGTGGGGTGTGAACCGGGTCGTGCGGAAGCCGGGATGCTGCTCGGCCAGCGCGTCGCAGCGCCGTTTGATCATGTTCAGGACGGTGCCGCCGGCGATGACCCGATCGGTGGAGCCGATCCGGCGCTGGAACAGGAACGGCAGCTGGGCGCTCCAGACCTTGTCGTGTGGGTCGAACCTGCTCAGCAGCGGGATGCTGCGGCCGCCCTGGGTGTGGCGGCGGATGACCGAGGCGATCACGTGGAACAGTTCGGCGCTCATCGGGATGACCCGCTCGCGGTCCGTCTTGGACGGTGCAACCACCAAGAGCGCGATCACTTCTCCGTTGGACCGCTGGTATTGGCGGATGCTGAGGTGGGTCAGCTCGCAGAGTTCTTCGATACGGACCCCGGAATGGCGCAGCGTCTCGACGCAGGCCCAGTCCCAGAACGCGGCCTCCTCGTCGGTCTCGATGTGGATGAGCTCGCCGGTGGCTTCCTCGACGACGCGGATGGGGCTCTTGCCGCCTGATCGGCGCCGGGTGTGGTGGTCATGGCTGGTGACCACCCGCTGGTAGGGGCGCCCGTCGAGAAGGAACGTTTCGCCCGGCTGGACTTGCCGGGCATGATCGAGCAGAGTGCGCGCCTTGTCGTAGCGCTCTTCGACGTGCTGGACCAGGGCCGGCAGCAGTGGTTGGCGTTGCCGGGTGCGGTCGGCGGAGCGTTCGTTGATCCGGCGTCGTCGTTTGCCCAGGCCGCGGATTTCGCTCGGTGGCACGGGGCAGGGCGCGACCCAGCGGGCCCAACGTTCGGGCTCATCGCTGGCCCAGGTGTGCAAGTCGTAGTAGAGGCTGCGGACGCAAATCACGATGCCGTCGACACCAGCGCGTGGTTTGCCGGCGTTCTTCCCATCCTCGCGGGTGCTGATCATGTGCCGCCAGGCTGTATAGACCTCCGGGGCGATGCGCAGGTCCGCCTGGTCGGGGTTGATCCGTTCGATCTTCTCCCAGAAGTGGTGAGCGACCTCCAGCACCATATTGGAGATCGAGGCGTAGTCGGAGTCGGCGGAACGACGGGTGAAGTAGTCGATGAGCAGCTGCCGCACCGCCTGGTTGCGGATCGGGTAGCGGTCGACCAGCTGCTCGATGCTCAGCTGGCCGCGGGCCAGCGCCGCCCGCATCGTGGACGGTGTGTCGGGCGGGAAGTGACCCATATGGTGCAGGATGTTCCAGGCCGACGGGCCAGCGAACCGGTTGACGTCCCTCTTCCCGGGACGAAGGATCGCGCGGGCCCGACGGGTCTCGTGCCCGTAGTGCAGCAACGCCGCCGGGGTGAGATCAGCGAGGCTCACGCCTTGAACGGTCAGCAGGCAGCACACGTCGAACAGAGCTTCGCGGCGGTGCGACCACGACATGTCGGACGCGGCGACCTGCTCGGCGAACTTCTCCAGCAGCGGATCTCCCTGCACTGCAACGAAAAACTGCCCGTACTCGTGGAACGTATTCCTGCGAAACGCCAGCAGGGAAGGCTGCACCACCCGTAGGCAGAACAGGGATCGCAGACCGCGCCCGACGGCGAAGCCGCCGTCACGTGATGTCCCGAGAATGCCGATCTCGGCCTCACCACGGCCCACGGGACTGGCGTCCCACCGTTGCTGCCAGGTCTGGCCCGGGAATTCGGTCAGGTAGGTGAGGATGATCTCGGCTGCCTGGCCGCGATGCTGACAGCTTATCGGCGCGCCTTCCCAGGCGTTGAACACGAGCCGGACGATGCGGTCGACAGACGCGGTTGCGAGTTCGCCAGCCGGCCGCGGAGGTGTCGACGCGGTCGCCGGTTGGGGCTCGATCTTGCCCGACACGAAGCGGCTGCAGAAACCCAGCTCCTCCACTATCGGGCCGTGCCGGTGCCGGCGGCTCAGACCGGTCGTCGTGCTCGTCTGCGATTCAGGCACCGAACACCGCCTCGATGTCGGCGGCGGCGTAGCCGGCCGGGAAGTGGGTCTGTGGCTTCGGGCGGCTGTAGTGCTCGGTGAGTTTGTCGAACAGTTCTTCCACCGCGACCGTCAGGTAGCGGCTGGTGGTCTGGATGTTGGCGTGCCGCAGGATGGCCTGCACCTCCGCCAGCGTCAGCGTCCCGCTGTTGGCCATCCGGGTCGCGGCGGTGTGCCGGGCGTCGTGCCAGGTCCAATTCGTGCCCAGGACCGCATTGGCGCGTTGCAAGATCCGCCGCAGCGCCCGTAGGACAGCGGCCGGTCCTCACCGCGCCGGGTGCGCCAAATCGACTCGCCCTGCGCGGGGGTGCCGATCTCGTCGAAGTAGAGCGCGAGCCGGACGAACGCCTGCGGCGAGGCAGGAATCGCCTCACGCTCGCGGGTGCCCTTGGACACGACGTAGATCCGGCGACCGGCCCAGTCCAGGTCCTCCGGCGTCACGCCCAGCAGCTCGGCGGCGCGAGCGCCGCTGGAGACGAAGAACTCCAGTAATGCGCGATCGCGCTCGCAGCCCATCACGTCGAACAACTCGTCCCACAGCCGGTCCGGGATCGCACGTGGCGGCCGCTGCACCACCCGCTGCCGCAACCGCGCCCTGCCCACGACCGGCTTCGGTTCCAGCGGACTCAGGTGTGCCAGAGCACGACGGCGTTGCTGCGAGGACGGCACCGGATTCACGACCGGGCCCCGACCATGATGGCCGTGGTACTCGTAGAAGCCACTCACCGACGACAGAGCATGGTTGATCGTCGTGCGGGCGTAGCCGGCTGCCAGCGTCGGCTTGCCGGTCCGGGAATTGATCCCGCCGGGCCGACCGGGGGCCACTGTGCTCCGTCGTCGCTGCGGGTTCGGCGCAGTGCGTAGCCAGCCGACCACTACGGCAACCTCGGCCTCGGTCGCCTTCTCCCAGGCAACTTCGAGCAACCACAGCAGCCGGAACCATCGCAGCAGCCCGAACGCGTAGCTGCGTCCGGTCAGGGGGCTGCCGTCGCCCAGCGCCAGATCTCGCAGGTATTCCGTGACATCGGCGATCTCAACGGCTGCCGGGTCGATGACGACGTACGGCGGATGGATCCGCTCCACCTTCAAGACTGACCCGACTCAGGGCACGGACACACGGCCTTCCATGAGCTGACGACGAAGGTCCACTGGCTTTCTCCTTGATCACGACGTGAAGCGCCATGATCAACCAGTGGGAGATGGTGCAGATAACTGAGCACCACCCGCGCACCGCACCGGCCCGCGCGGCTTACCGATTCGATCACATCTGGACGGTGCGTGTCGACGGCCGCGCCGTCGGGACCGTCCGTCGCGTCACCGCCGGCGTGCTCGACCGCTACGAAACCCGCACCCTCACCGGATCCGTGCTACGTCCCGCCCTCCCCGACAACGAACAGCCCCGCTACGACTCCGTCCACTCCGCCACCGACGCTCTCATCGCATGGACCGCCGATCGCGAGCCCACACCCGATGCCGTGGCTACCGAACACCCGCGACCTCGCGGTGTCGTGCGACCTCAATCACGCGACCAGGTCCCGCGACACCGGCCAAGGCCCCACCTCGACACATCGACTTCCCGGCCGCAGGCACGGGCCTTGACCGGCGCCACGGCGGGACCTGGGTGACCGCGGTCGTCCGCACACCACCCCACGCGAGGCCACCTGAATGAACCGGGAATCCCCGAGCGGCACGCCTTCCCCCGGGCGAGCCGACTCCCGGTTCAGGGGCTGGCCGGGCCAGCGCACGCGCCGCGTTGCCCGGCCAGCCCCCTCTGCTCGCCACCTGCCATCGGAGATCCGAGCATGTCCCAGCCAGCCACACTGACCGCTACCGAACGGGAAGTCCTCGACGACGTCGTCCGCGGCCTGAGCAACATCCAGATCGCGCTCAAGCAGTTCCGGTCACACGAGACCATCCGTACCCACGTGAAGAACATCCTCGCCAAGCTGAAGGCCCGCAACCGCGCGCACGCCGTCGCCATCGCCTACGAGACCGGCATCCTCCGGTGTCCGCTACCGCACCTGCCGACGACGCAAGAGATACCGCGGCGGGTGTCGCCGCCGGGCCACGCGAGGTGCGAACCCGGGCAGCCGGGCCGGGCGGCGGTCACATCTGCTCGTCACGGCGTGCGCCACAGGCGAGGGTCGCGATGACCGAGCCAGCGCTGTTCTCGCTCGAGAACCAGCGCGGGAGCCGTCCCCTCGACGTGGTGTCCTGGGGTGCCGGTGTGGAAAGCTCCGTTATGTCGTAGCTTTCGCCTTGTCGCAGTTTCACCGCTCTCTGGTGTTGAACGGCTGTGACAGGAGGGCTGCTGCGCGTGCTGATGTACAAGACCTCCGTAGACGTGGGCTGGCTGGCGGTCGACGGTGCTGCGGTGCTCGATCGAGCTGGGATCGGTGAAGGGATGCCCTTCGTACTCGAGCCGGACGGCTCGTACGACGTGCACCTCAACCGGTTCATTCGCGAGCTAGCTACTTGGGGCGCGAGGTCGGAACACACTAGAGCCGCCTATGCCCGGGACCTGATGCTGTTCGGCCGGTTTCTGCACCAGCACCGCGGCGGTCGATCGATCTGGCACGCCGATCAGGAAGACCTGCGCGCGTACAAGCGGGCACGGCGCCGAACACCGGGGTTCGAGGTGTCGGCGTCGACGTGGAACCGATTCATCGCCGCGTTGGACAAGTGGGTGGCGTGGGCGATGCACGAGCGGCTGCTGGACCAGCGTCCGTTCCGACTGCTGGAGAAGGCGGTGTTCACGCCAACCGGTCCGGTGGTTGTGCTGCACAACGCCGAGCGGGAGCTCGACGAGGAGTCCACTGAAGTCCGGTTCCTGTCCTACGAGGACTATCTGCTTTGGCGTGATGTCGGACTGCGCGGCCAACTTCCCAGCGGTGCAGCGGATCCGCCGTGGAGAGGACGGCACGGCGAGCGCAACGCGGTCTTCGCCGACCTGCTGGTATGCACCGGAATGCGGTTGCAGGAGGCGTCGAGTCTGCTGGTGACCGAGCTGCCGCTGATCTCGCCGCGCAGACTGACCGGAGACCTGCACCTCGCGGCGACGGTCACGAAGCGTCGACGCGCTCGCACCGTGTACGTGTCGCGCCGGGTGCTGCATCGAGCAGGCGCTGATTCGTACCTACGGCGCAAGTCACCGGAATCCGCGTGTAGCGGTCGCCACCATCGTGTGGCTGCTGCGCCTCGAGTTCGATCGGCATCCGGAGTCCTTCGATCCCGAGTTTGCCGAGCGGCTGCGCTTCGCCGCGCGCGAACATCACCCGCGGGGCAAGCGGCCGCTGGATGCCTACCCGCCTCAGGTGTTCGAGGCGATCAAGAACGCTGCGCTGGCTGATGTGCGGGCGATCCAGCGCCGCATCCAGGCCGGGGAGGCGCTGGCGGTGGCTGGGCAGGACCCGGAGATCGGCGGCTGGGACCGGGTGGAGAACGCGCTGTGGCACATCGATCGGCACGGTCCGCTGACCATGGCGTTCTTGCGGCCGTTGATCGGCAAGCGCCTCGGCAACGGCCGCACCCTCAACGCCCAGTTGTACCTGACCCGTGCCGATGTGTGCGTCCTGCTCGTGGCCTTGATCTGCCTGACCGGCATGGAACCGGAGTGCGCCAAGCGGCTGCGCCTGGATTGCTTGAGTAGCCCAGCGCGTGGGTTCGTCACGATCAACTACGTCAAGCGCCGGGCAGGCTCGGCGAGGGCCAAGAGCATGCGGATCAGCGACGGTGGCGCGCTGCACCACCCCGGCGGGCTCGTGAGGCTGGCGCAGCGGCTGACCGCGCGGGCCCGCGCCCACAGCGGCAGTACCGACCTGTGGGTTGACCACGGCGATCTGGGCCTGCGTGAGACGTTCCCGCCTGGCGGGCAAGGCGCGTGGCAGCACCTACACGCCTGGCAGGTCCGGCACGGCATCACCGAGCTCACCGACTCCGACGGGACGCCGGTGCGGCTGGACCTGCGACGGCTGCGCAAGTCGTATAAGTCCCAGCAGTACCTCAAGGCCGCCGGCGTGCTGTCCGACTTCGCCCGCGGCCACACCACCGAGGTCGCCGCCCGCCACTACGCCGACATCCCAGCCCACGACGAGCTGCACGACCAGGCGGTCGAAGACGGCCTCGTCGACGCGCTCGGCGTGGCACTGCCGCCGCCTGTCGTGCTCGACGACGACGGCGCCCGACTCGACGACAGCCAGGAGACGTTGACCGCGCACGAGGTCGACGCCGCGCTCACGCGGGAACGCGACGTGTTCCTGGCCTCGTGCCGCGACTTCAACGACTCGCCGTTCGGCGTGCGGGGTAAGCCGTGCCCGGTGGCGCTGTGGGGATGCTTCGAGTGCACCAACGCGGTGTTCACCACCCGGCACCTGCCGCAGGTGCTCACGTTCCTCGACTTCCTCGAACGACAGCGCGAGGAGTACTCCAGCCGGGAATGGACTGTCCGGTTCGGCCTCGCCTGGAACCGGATCGTGCACGGCATCCGTGCGAAGTTCCGCGACGAACAGGTCGCCACCGCCCAAGCAGTCGCCGAGGCCGGAGGCGCTCGCCTTCTGCTGCCGCCCGAGTTCTGGAGCCGCACGTGACCCGCCCACACTCCGTCGATACCACCTCGACCGCCGCCGACATGGACACCGACCCGTGGGTCCTTCCCGAGGCGCTGACGACCCCGGCAACCGGGCGGGGACCCCAATTCAGCGAGGACATCTGGGATCTGCGGCCGTTCGCGCCGCGCAGCAACGGCTCGTTGCGCATCAACTTCGGCTGGTTTCCCGATGATGACGCGGCGTTCACCGCGAAGGAGTTCCTGTACTCGCGTCTGCGGCACGCCGTGCCGACGGCGTACGGCAAGCGGCCGGCGCAGCTGATGAAGCTGACCAATGCCTACACGGACGTCCACATCCTCAGCCTGCTGTACGCCGAGCTGCGCGAGCAGGGCGTCACCCGGCTCGCCCACGCGCGGCAACGACACGCCGACGCCGTGGTCCGAGCCTGGCGCACGCGGTGCAGCGCGAACACGATCACGGTCCGGATCGGAGTGATCCAGCACGTCGAGGCGCACGGCCGGTACCTGAGCCGGGACCGGCTCACCATCGTGCCATGGCTCGGCCGCCCGGCAACACAAGTCGCCGGGCGCCTGGTCGACGAGGAGAACGCCACGCCCCGCATCCCGGAGCCCATCCTCGCTCCGCTGCTGCGTGTTGCGCTGTTCTACGTCCAGACCGCCAGCACCGACCTGCTGGCCGCACAACGTGAACTCGCCGAGCTCGAAGCAGCACGAGCCGGGATCCGCTGCGAACGCGGCGAGGTCGTCCAGAAGATCCAGGCGTTCATGGAACGCCGCCGCGCCGCAGGCCGAGGCGTTCCCGCCCTGCCGCTATACTGCCTGCCACAGCGGCCCGACGCCGCGGTAGTCGACGGCGTCGTCCAGGCACCCAACGCCAGCCTGATCGCGCTCATGAGCGGCACCAACAGCTACCAGCACGCGCCAACGCGGCTGATGGAGCAGTACGGCGCGGAACTCGGCTACGAGGACGGCGGCCTCGACACGGCGATCTCCGAGTGGCCCGGCACCGGCCGGCCGTGGCGGCCCCGGCTCAACCACCGCAGCCTCTACGACGAGGTGCACCACCTGCGCACCGCCTGCTGGATCCTCATCGCCTACCTGTCTGGCATGCGCCACATGGAGGTGATGGAACTCCGCCGCGACTGCGCCTTCACCGCACCCACCCCCGACGGCCGTACGCGGCACAAGCTGCGCGGCCGAGTGTTCAAGGGCCGCCAGCTCTCCGGTGACGAGGCCGAATGGGTCGTGCTCGACGTCGTCCACGACGCCGTCAACCTGTTGGTGCACATCAACGACGACCCGACGCACCTGTTCGGCTACCGACTCTGGCCGACCACGCCACCCCGGCTGGCCCGCAAGATCACCAACCGAATCACGGCGTTCCACGACCACGTCAACGACCTGTTCGGCACACCGCAGAACCCGTTCATCCCCGCCGACGGCGACGCACCGTGGAACTTCACGACCCGGCAGTTCCGCCGCACCCTCGCCTGGCACATCGCCCACCAGCCGTTCGGCATGGTCGCGGGCGCCCGGCAATACCACCACGCCAAGCTCACGATGTTCGAGGGCTACGCCGGCACCTCAGCGTCCGGCTTCGCCTCCGAGGTGGCGGCCGAGGAAGCCGTCGCCGCGCTCGACTACGTCGAAGACCTCTACCGCGACTGGAACGGCGGCGCCCGCACCAGCGGAGCCGGAGCCCAGCGGATCGACGCCGAGTTCCAGCGCATCCGCCGGGAACTCGGCGACCTGCCCGGCACCGTCGCAGATTCGCCCCGGCTGCGCACGATGCTCGTGCACCTGACCAAGACGCTGCATCCCGGGGTGCTCAACGACTGCTTCTTCAACGCCGCCACCGCAGTATGCGTCAAGCGCGCCACCGCCGTCGGAAGACCCGTGCCCCAGCACAACATGTGCCTGCGCTGCTCCAACGCGCGTCGCTCCACCACCGTGCACCTGCCGCGCCTGACCCTCGCCCGCGGCCAGGCCGCCGAGCTCGCAGCCGCGGCGGCGGACGCCGGGCCGGTCCCTCAGTTCCAGCAGCAGGCCCTCAACAGCCACCTCGCCGAACTCGACCACCTCATCGCCGAACTCGACCACCTCATCGCCGAACTCGACTCTCCGGAGGCCAGCCGGTGACCCGCTCGACCACCCAGGCGCGCCTAGAACAAGCGCTCAACCGGCTGCTCGCCGGCCAACCGACCGCGAGCGACGGCGACCTGACGATCTCCACCTTGTGCCGCGAAGCAGGCGTCGGCAGGGACTCCTACTACCGGTCACCTCAACAGTTCAAGGACAGCGTCGTAGCCGCCTTCGCGCACCGCGAGGCCCAGCAACCGGAGCTGGTCGCGCTGCGCGAGGAGGTCTCCGCGCTGAAACGCGCGCGGAAGGAAGCCGATCGCGACCACACGCGAACCGTGCACGAACTGGAGGCCACGATCCGGCTCTACGCCAACCAAATCCAGGTACTTGCCCTCCGCAACGCTGAACTGGAGGACCTCCACCGACAGCGGACAGCCGTCGACCGCACGACGACTGCCTTGTTCAACAGCGACCGGTAAGGCCTCGTGCGACCGGACGAGCTAGGCAGCCCGTGCCGTCGCGGCGGGTTGGTGACCGCGGGAACGGCACGCTGGCAAAGGTGCGCAACCGGCGACACCATCGGTGAGAATGATTCCCGGTCATGTCCACCGGAATGTCTCGCCGCGTCGAGCTGCAGATCGGCTCGCACCGCTTCCTCCACGAGGTGGAAGTCAAAGCCCAGTAAACGGACCGACGACGTGTGGTGGCTGATCAACACCCCGGCCGTGAGGTGGCTGCTCGACCGAGTCGCCGCCGGTCGGATCGACTTCGCCCAAGCCGAGGAGTGGATGCGGTCGGTCACCGGCTGGCAGTCGGGCTGCTGCGCCCACCGTGATTCGGGCCGTAGCGAGCCACACCGAGGCCACGCAAACCAGCAGGTAATGCTGTTCAAGTCCGCGCCGAACTTGCAGTCCCATACGCCAGGGTAGGTGCGCGCTTCGCCACCAACTGCCAGACAGTGCCTGGATCACGGTCGCACCGGGCGAAAGCGACTCGTCCGCCGTCGTGCACGCGCGACACCCTGGTGGCATGAGGCCCAGGATCTGCGGGTCGGCCAGACCTGCCGGGCGCACATCCCGCGCCGGGACAACTCGGCGAAACTACTTCGCGGTTTCGGCGGATGGGGCTGGTTGGTCACCGTCATGGCGGTCGTCGAGGTCGTCGAGTTGTCGCTGCACCCGCTCGGCGTCGTCGTCGCGGCCTTGTTCCCGGTACAGCTCCAGCGCTTCCTGCCACACCTGGCGGGCCCGCTCATGTTGTCCAAGCGCGGCGTGGGGGTGACCGATGCTGTCGAGGGTGTCCGCGGCCTCGTAGGCGTCGCCGAGGGTGCGGCGCAGGGCGCGGGCCTGGTGGTAGTGGTCGATGGCCTGCTGGTGGTCGCCGGTGCGGTGGGCGATGAACGCGAGGCTGTCCAGCGTGGTCGCCTCACCTTCGAGGTTGTGGTGGTGTCCGTGCAGGGTGAGAGCGGCGTCGCAGTGGTCGCGGGCGGTGTCGAAGTCGCCCAGGCGCGCGGCGCACCAGCCCACCGCGTTGAGCGCCTCGGCTTCTCGTACCGGCAGGTCGACGGTGCGGTAGAGGTCGAGGGCGTGTCGGGCGTGGCCCAGAGCCCGCCGGTCATCCCCTCTTCGTACCCACGCGTAGGCGAGCGCCCGGTGGGTGTGTGCCTGTTCGGTGGGGTCGTCGTGGCGCACGGCTAGGTCGAGCGCCCGGTCCAGGTGCCCGATAGCCTCCTCATGCAGGCCCAGCCTCGCACAGGCGTTGCCGAGGATTCGGTGAGCGCGGCTGCGGGTGGCGGGATCAGGCAGGTGAGCGGCAGCGTCCAGCGCGGCCCGCCACGCGGTAAGCATGTCGTGCTGATGCCCTCGCCGGAAATGGAAAGTGTCCAGTGCCTGGGCGAGGTGCCAGACGACATGGTGGCATCCAAGGGCGACCGCAGCGCGTTGGGTGGCCAGTAGGGTGGCGTGCTCGGCATCTAGCCAGGCCAGCGCGGCCGCGGCGTCGGACAGCGGGTGCGGGTGGACGCCGGGCGCGGGGGGATCGGGTTGCACGAGTGCGCGGGCGGGGGCCAGGAGGTCGTTGGCGGTGTGGGCGGTGTGCAGGTGGAAGTCCATCACCCGCACCAAGGCTGTCTCCCGCACGTCGTCGGGTAGGTCGTGGGCGGTGGTGGCGGCGTAGGCGCGGATCAGGTCGTGCATCGCGTACCGGCCGCCCGGTCGTCGCTCGAGCAGGGACGCCTCCCCCAGCGCCGATAGCGCTTTGCGGGCGCGGGCCGGGGGCAGGTTGGTGAGGGCGGTCACGGCGGGCAGGGTGGTGTCGGGGCCGGGGGCGATGCCCAGCAGCGCGAACACGGTGCGGTGTTCGTCGGTGAGCCGCCGCAGGGACCACGAGAGGACGGCGGGCAGGCTGGCGGCGGGGTCGGTGTCGTGGTCGAGCATCTCCAACCCCAGCTCGCGCAGCTCGGCGGCGACCTCGGCCAGCGGGACGTCAGGGCGGGTGGCGGCGTCACGGGCGGTGATCGACAGCGCCAGCGGATAGCCCCCGCACAACGCGACCAGCTCCTCCACAGCGGCGGGTTCGGCGGCGACGCGGTCCGCGCCGAGGCGTGCGGCGAGCAGGGCACGGGCCTCGTCATGGGTCAGGACATCGAGTTGCAGCTGGCGGGCGCCGTGCCGGTCGATCAACGAGGCAAGCCTGGTGCGACCGGTGACCAGCACCGTGCACGACGGGCTGCCCGGCAACAACGGGACGACCTGCTCAGCGGTCGCGGCGTTATCCAGCACCACCAGCATCCGACGGTCCGCGACCAAGCTCCGGTACAGCGCGGCCTGCGCGTCCAGGTCAGTCGGGATCCGACCGGGATCGACTCCCAGGGCGTCGAGGAACCCGCGCACCGCCACCGCCGACGCCATCGGCTCTTCCGTGGGGCTGAACCCGTGCAGGTCCACGAACAGCTGCCCGTCGGGGAACCGGTCGGTGTGCTGGTGCGCCCAGGCCAGGGCCAGCCAGGTCTTGCCGATCCCGCCCGCCCCGCCGAGCGCCGAGATCACCACCGTTCCGGCGGCTGGTGAACCCGACGGCCGATCGTCCGGTTCGGCGGTCAGCGCCTCGTCCAGGCGGGCCAGTTCGGTGCCGCGGCCGGTGAACCATCGCGGCGGCGCGGGCAACTGCAGTGGCACCCGTGTGTCGGTCTTCGCGTCGCCGCGGACCGCCGGGGATGGGGTGAGGGTCGGGTCGGTGTCGAGGATGCGCTGGTGCAACTCCTGCAGGGCCGGGCCAGGGTCGGTGCCCAGCTCCTCGACCAGGCGTTCCCGCAGCTGCCGGTAGCAAGCCAGGGCGTCCGCGGTGCGTCCGGCGCGGTGCAGCGCCAGCATGTACTGGCCGGCTGCTCGCTCGTCCAGCGGATGTCGTGCGGTCTGGACCGACAGCTGTGTCGTCAGATCCTCACCGTGGCCCAAGCGCAGCTGCACCTCGGTCAGGTCCTGCTCGGCCGCTTCCCGCTCCTGCTGCCACTGGTCCCGCTCGCTGTCCACCCACTGCCCGCTCACACCCATGAGCGGCTCGCCGCGCCACAACGCCAGTGCATCAGACAGCAGCGCCACCCGGCGCGTGTCGTCGTCCGCGTGCCGGGCCTGGCCGCGCAGCGCACGGAACCGGAGCAGATCCACCGGCTGATCCGCCTGTGGCGCCACCAGCATGTAGCCGTCGGAGCGGTGCACGACCTCCAGCGCACCCGCGAAGGCCATGCGCAGCCGTGAGATGTAACTGTGCAGCACCGCCCGTCCCCGCCGGGGCGTGTCCGCACCCCATACCCGCTCGACCAGCCGATCCGCCGGCACCAGCCGGCCCGCGTCCACCGCCAGCGCCGCCAGCACACACCGCTGACGGGCAGGCCCGAGATCCACCCGCCGCCCGTCGACGCGCACGGTCACCTCGCCCAGCAAAACGATCTCCACCACCATGCCCGCCCCCTGGAGCGACCTCGTCTCACCCCCAGGGATAGCGCTGGGATAGCGCAGTGACCAGGGCAATGCAGAAACCTTGCAGCAGTTCACACGAACGGCCGCCCACCGTGAAACCCAAGGCGGCTCGAAGAAGTACTGGGGGGCGGGCCGCCCCAAAAATAGCAAAAGATCGTGCGTGGAAGGAGCAGAACGGTGCGGTCGAAATCCACAACGCTCGCGGCCCTGGTGGTGGCGATCGTCAGCTCGGTGTTGATGTCGATACCCGCCGTCGCGGCAGACGCTCCCGCGGACTTCGTCGCGCAGGCGAAGGCCGCCGGGTTGTCCGCCGGCCAAGCGACAGGTCTGCAGAACAAGGTCGACGGGTACCTGGCGAAGCTGGGCAATCAGGCCCACCAGGCCGCGCCGAACCGGATCGAGTTACCGGGGGCCGTGCTGAACGTCGCCGTTCCCGGCGAGACTGCACCTCGCGCGCTGGGAGCATCGGGGATCCCGGAGTGTCAGCTCCGGGCGAACTACGGATGGTTCTGCGCCTACGAGTATGCGTCCTTCCATGGCGACAACATCGGTTTCTACAACTGCGGCGAGTACAAGCCCATTCCCTGGTATACGACGGGCTCGTGGGAGAACAACCAGACACCCGGCACACGGCCGTACGTTTTTTACGGTATTCGATTCGAATCGCTGCCGGCGGCCTACTCCATGCAGCTCACGGGCATGGACTGGGGCCCGGTGTCCGGGATCATGGCCTGCTAGTGATCGCGACTGACTGCGGCGGGAGCGCCTGGGACGCACGCGACGCCCCAGGCGCTCACTGCCGACTTGGGTCAGCGGGTTAGGTAGGGAGCTGCGGCCGTCCAGCATTGCGCCGTTCGGGTATGACTTTGATGTCGGAAGCAGGTGCACCGTGCCCAGTCGCCTAGAACTACGTCGGTGCCTGAGGACAACAGCGACGCCATGCCTCACGTAGGTCCCGACTGGCCAACGTGCGCAGCTGACGTGTGCATTGGCCGGCAGATCGAGGGATTCGAGCGGTGTCTCGCGCATTTGGGAACTGACGAGCGCGACGATGTCCTTCGCCGCTTCGCTCCAAGCGATGATGTGGATCTGCGCGGCACGACGCTGACCATCGGGCTTCTTGAGCGGCTATTGACTCATATGTCCGAAGACCCGGCCGATCCAGCAGCCCTTGTTCGTCTCGGCCGCGCGGATTTCCGCTACTGCCACTTCCACGACGACGATGACGCTTCGGGCACGGAGCGCCCTGAGGACGCCGCGGTTGACGACGGGACCGGCAGCGTGTGCGCTCGGTTCAAGGGCGTCTGGTTCAGCGGGGACGCCGTGTTCAGCGGCGCCCGGTTCAGCGGGAACGCCGTGTTCGGCCACGCCCAGTTCAGCGGGGACGCCTGGTTCGACGGCGTCCGGTTCGACGGGGACGCCAGGTTCGACCGCGCCCGATTCGACGGAGTCGCCGGGTTTCACCACGCCCGGTTCGACGGAGACGCCAGGTTCGGCGACGTCCAGTTCGACAGGTACGCCGTGTTCGACGGTGCCCAGTTCAGCGGATATGCCGGGTTCGGCGGCGCCCGGTTCGGCCTGGACGCCAAGTTCAGCGGCGCCCGGTTCGCCGGGAATGCCGTGTTTCATTCCGCCCAGTTCAACGGGTACGCCTTGTTCCGCCGCACCCGGTTCGGCGACCTCGCTGGGTTCGGCCTCGCCCGGTTCAGCGGATATGCCAGGTTTGATGGCGCCGAGTTCGGCGGGGACGCCGAGTTCGTCGGCGCCCGGTTCATGCTGGGCACCGCGTTCGACGGCGCCCAGTTCAGCGGGGCTGCGGAGTTCATCGACGCCCACTTCAGCGGAGACGCGAAGTTTGCCGACGCGCGCTTTGAGGTAGCCACGAAGTTCGGACCGCTGGCAACGAGAGCATTGGATGTGGATCGTGCGTCGTTTGCCAAGCTAGTCATCGTCGAGGTAGAGGCTGACAGGCTCTCTGCCGACGACGCCCGGTTCGAACGTGGCGTCGAGCTCCGCGTACGCCGTCCGGAAGTGAGTATGCGGCGGACGCATTTCGGTGGGCCGTCATCAGTGAGCGGTATGCCAGCACCATTCAAGTCCCCTAAAGGCAGGTCTGTCGCGGCTGTTCCGGAGCAGCTCACCGCCGAGACGGCTGGCTCAGGCAGCACGGTGGCGGTGGTCGCCTCCGACGACCGGCGGCCTGTTGGTCTTGAGGCGTGGGTTCCGCGGCTGCTGTCGGTGCAGGAAACAGATGTGGCGCAGCTGACCCTGGCCGATGTGGACTTGCGGTGGTGCCGCTTCGCCGGCACACACCATTTGGACGAGCTGTCGTTGGAAGGGCGGAGTCCGTTCAACCGGCCGCCCAATTGGCAGGCTGGATGGGCCTGGCCGCCGGTGTGGCGGTGGACCACACGGCGGGTGCTCGCTGAGGAACACCCATGGCGCGCTGGGCGGCGCAAGTCCGGCGGCTGGAGCAAGGAGCTTCCCGACCTCGACGGTGCGGCCCAGGTGCCGCCGGTAGGACCGGAGCGGCTGGCGGTGCTGTACCGGTCTCTCCGAAAGGCATTCGAGGACGCCAAAAACGAAGCCGGGGCCGGGGACTTCTACTACGGCGAAATGGAAGCCCGCCGCCATGCCCCGTCTACCAGCCGCGCCGAGCGCGCACTGCTCACGGCCTACTGGCTGATCTCCGGCTACGGGCAACGCGCCACCCGCGCACTCGCCGCCCTGGTGATGCTGATCGGCGTGCTCTTCGTCTTGCTGACCCAGCACGGCCTGCCGGACAGCACGGCGCTACAGCAGATGACGGGCACCGTCCCAGCCGCGGCGGCCGGGCAGCCTCAGCAGATCACGTTCGAGACGACACCCGCCCCCGCCATACTCCCTCCCCAAGATCAACTGTGGACCACCGACCGCATGCGCAAGGCGATCCGCATCGCGCTCGGCTCGGTGATCTTCCGCGACACCGACCAGAAACTCACACCTGCGGGAGTGTGGACGGTGATGGCCGGTCGAGCGTTCGGCCCACTGCTGCTCGCACTCGCGGCACTGGCGATCCGCGCCCGCGTCAAACGGTAGAAACGAACGACAGCTGATCAGGCGACGATCGCCGACGCCGGGACCCGATAGGCGGGTCCGGCATCCCGTCACGGTTTGCGAGCTCTGCGCGTGAACGCCGGTGGGAGGGGTAGCTGGCCCAGGTCGCTCCGGCGAGGATGGCGTGGTCTTCGGCGCAGTCAGCGGTATAGCCCAGCGCCTGGCCACGACGGCGGGAGGCATCTCCAGCACCGGGTCTGGCTGTCACTGCACCCGACGCTGACCGCGAGCCTGACAACCCGTCCGAGCCGGAGAACTCAGAGTCGACCGGTCCCGTCGAGCCTGAGCCGTGGCGCCGGACGAGCCGGCGACCAGCGAGTCCGCACAGCGCGGTCGACGCCCGTCACGCACCGCCACTCCGGGGTGCCCCTGCCTGCCCCCCGGCCACCGCACCGGTTAGGCATAGCACCTCACGGTCTGTACGAAGCTCGACGCTTCGCAGCGTTGCCGGGCTGGCACTGGCTGGCCGTGGTTGACCCACGGCCAGCCAGGTGGGACTCAGCGCCCAGAGGTGAACACGTCCATAACCTCTGGACGCACGATCAGCACAGCTCCGGCAATGCCGGCCACGAAGACAAGGCCAACGGTGACAACTATCGTGAACTTGATTAGGCGGTCGGCAGCCCGCTCGTCCGCGAAGAGTTCGACTACTGCCCGCCAAAACGCGTCACGCTCTGTGTTGAAACCCCCAGTAGGGTGCGGCGCACGCGAGCGCCTACTCCACGGACGACCAGAGGCCAGTCGCGACCAGGCGCGTCGAGCAGTCAACTCTTTGCGTGAGATGACGCCAATACTGTTAGACTTCATAACGGAACGACCTTGTTGGCTCGGATTCGACTCGGTTTGTTCCGGCGCCTGGACTGTTACAGCAGTTCAGGCGCCACCCATTTCTCCGAAAAAATATTCAACCGTTATATTCGGAGACGTTGTTCATAAATGTAAATTATTAACCTGCATGACCAATTTGGCCTCTATTTCGAGTGCAAAGTCCACCGTACTTCTTGGATGATCAAGTTCTGCACCGCCCCCAGCAGGCGGTCAGCTACAAGTTAGCACATCCCACAAGGGCGCCCTAGTTGGTGGATTTCGATTTCCAGCAACATGTCGCGCGGGATCCCCGCCAGAAAATGGCCGGAACATAACAAGATGATGACGATCCGTATTTGCCCGCAACTCGCAAAAACTACGTAGCGTGCGCCGCATTCTCCGTTGCGCTTTGTTCGCAGCTAAGGCGCCATGCTGATCTTGATTCAGTGCTGAGCGCATGAGAGGTGGGTGAGTCCGCGCATACCAGACACCCCAGAAGAGTGACGCTCCTGAATCCGACTTCCGCCCGCTTACCGACGTGCGCCGCCTCGACCAGTTCTCGGCGTGCACTCTCTCCCGTCGGAGCCGCGGAGCTGCCTCCGCCGGGCGGCCACACGCTGACCCGGCCGTGCCGCTGCTCGTGGCGCCCTGCAGCTGGCACGCCGCGCAGTACGCCGTACTGCGCTGGTACTACTCGCAGAAGATGCCGCCCAGCAAGATCGCCCCGTTCGGCGTCTGGGAGCACGGCGAGTTCACCGACGTGATCATGTTCGGCCGATCCGCCACGGCCGCGCTCGGCAGCCCCCTACGACCTGGACCAGACCGAGTGCGTGGAGCTGCTCCGCGTCGCACTGCGCCCGCACGAGCACCCGATGACGCAGATGGTCGCCACTAGCCTCCGTCAGCTCCGCGCTGTCTGCCCCCGTCTCTGGCTGATCGTGTCGTATGTCGATTCCGCCCAGGGACACGAGGCGGCATCTACCAGGCCGGGAACTGGATCTCCACCGATGCCACCAGCGCGGCTGCGCCACTTGGCGGTCCATCGGCCGGCCGGGAGACCGCGCACCGGCTTGCCCAAGGGCGCGTCTCGGCCCGGGTCGTCGCCGATGTCCTCGGTAGCTGGGGTTCGCCCGCCCCGTTCCGGCTGTCCGATCCCGGCTGGACCGGGCAGGTCTTGGCCGCGCTCGACCGGCACCTCGCCGAGTCCGCCGAGCCGGCGCACCGCCGCCGACCAGCCCGCGCGACTGCCTGTCCGAGATGCCGCCGGCGTGGACGTCATCGGAGTGCCATCCCGTCGTCGCGACTCGCCGAGCTAATCTGATAACCGGCTTGTGAATCCGGATAGGACAGTCCAACCCCACGGGCCGCCGGAGTCTCGTCGCCGTGGCGTAACAGGTGTACAGTGGAAGGAACCGGATCTTGGTGTGGCCTCCCCATGCATCGAGTGGCATGAGGACGGTGGACACGATGACGCTGCTGCGACAGAACCGCGAACTGAAACGGCTCGGGATCTGGAACTGGTCCCTACCCGCGTTCGCGGGCAAGCTTCCCGATGGCCGCAACTACAATGCCTGTCCCTCGGCCGGAATCTGTGCGCAAGCCTGCTACGCCCGCAACGGCACCTACCTGTTTCCCCAGGTGAAAGCACGCCATCAGGACAACTTGCGCTGGACCATGGACGATCTGTCCGGCTGGCAGCATGCGATGCTGGATGAGTTGTCGCACAACCGGTTCATCGACGCGTGGGTGCGGATCCACGACAGCGGTGACTTCTACTCCCGCGCTTACCTCACGGCGTGGCTGGAGATCATGCGCGCCCGCCAGCGCACCCGCTTCTACACCTACACGAAGGAAGTCGCGGCGTTCCGGGAGCTGGTTGAGCCGAATCCGCCACGGAACTTCTGGTGGGTCTACTCCTACGGCGGAACCCAAGACTCCACACTGGACCCGACCGTGGATCGAGTCGCCGACGTCTTCCCCGACGAACAATCCATCACCGCCGCCGGCTGGCACTCGCAAGAAGAGTCCGACCTGCTGGCCGTGCTCGGGCCGGCGCCGGTCGGGATCCCGGCAAACAACATCGCGCACTTCAAGGCCCGCCAAGCCGGGCGCCGGTGGAGCCGCTGGCAGGCCGGTGTCGAGGCCGCCCGCGCCGCTCGCCGCACCGGCACCCCGCCCACCACAGCGGCCGGCGACCGGTCGGGCGCGTCCGGCGACCCACGGTAGCGCCGCCCGGGACCACGGCGGCCGCTCCGGCCTGACGTGGCCCGAGGGTGTCGTGCACCTGACCGCCTCCGCTGCGCACCCGCGCTCTGACGTCGATCTCGCCGCCGCGGCCGCGGCGTTGCTGGTTGCCGAGGCCGTGCCGGCGCGGCGGCTGACCGCGACGGCACTGGATCGGCGAACTCGGTCTCGACGGCACCGCCCGGCCGGTCCCCGACGTGCGGACGCGGGCGATCGCAGCCGCCGGGGCCGGGTTCACCCACCTGGTCGTGCCAGCCGCCAGCGCTGCCGAAGCCCGCGATGTCCCCGGCCTCACCATCGTCCCGGTCGCCTGCCTGAACGACCTGGTCAGCTGGCTGCGAAGCGGACCCAACCAGACCCAGCGGCCCGAGTCGCGCGACGGAGCATCGCCTACCGCACCTTGGACGCCTGAAGCGTGGGCCCGGCTGTCGCCCACGGCGGTCCGGGCCGCCGCAGTCGCCGCCGCCGGCGGTCACCACACCCTGCACGTCGCGGCCCCCGGCACCCCGGTCCTCCTGCTGCCACGGTTGATCCGAGCGCTGATGGCCGACCTCACCGACACCGAGGCACTCGAGGTCAGCACGTGGCACTTCCTGGCCGAGCACCCCTGGCCCGGCAACGAAGCGCCCACCCGGCCACCTGCCGCTGCCTGCGCCCAGACGACACGGTCGCCGCAGTAGCCGGATCACTCAGTCGCCCGGGACTGCTGACGCTGGCCCACCGCGGCGTCCTGACCGTCGAAGACGTCCCCGAGCTTTCCGCCCGCATCGTCGAGGTCCTGCGTCCGGCGCTGGAGCACGGCACGATCGGCATCACCGCCGCGGCAGGCGCCGAATCCCGCCCGGCCGGAGCACGCATGGTATTCATCGCCCGCGACTGCCCTTCCAGCAGCGTCCGGACCAAGAAGTGCCGCTGCACCCCGGCGCAGCGTGCGCGCTACCTCGCCCGGATCCCGCAGTGGTTGCTCGACCGCGTCGACCTGTTCGTGCGGCAGGTCACCGTCGCCGAGCCCGATCCGTCGCTGCCGTCGCTGGAGTCGCTGCGGGACAGCGTCGCCCGAGCTCGGGAACGCGCGCGCTACCGATGGGGTGCCGCACCTGAACCCGGCGCCGCAATCGACTACATCCAAGCCGTCGCCGGCCTTCCCGCCAACGCGGTACGGGAGCTGGATGAGGCGATACGAGACGGCCGGATCACTCCCCGGATGGCTGCGCGGTGCCTGCGGCTGGCCTGGCACGTACCGACCTGGACGGCCGGGCGCACCCGGACATCGCCGATATCTGGCTGACGTTCTACCACCGCAGCGGAATGCTGTGCCTGCTGCGGAATCCGGCTCCCAGGTGAGCTGCAACAGGAGATGAGTTGTGAGGCAAGAGCCCGTTGGCGACGAACCGGTGCAATGAACTTGGCAGGAAGATGAGGAAAGTGTTGCTGCGCTGAGAAAGGGGGTGCGGGTGGTCCGGTCGGGCCGACGCACTCTAGCGAAGCCTGGCGTCGGCGGAAGCCCGCCCAATCACGATCTCTGCTTTCCGTCGTGCGGTCGGGGCGGGCTTGCCGCCGACGCGGGCGGCCCCGCTTGGGCGAGTGCGTCCCGACCGGGACGCCCGCACTCCCCTTCTTCTCCACCGCGACTTGGTGATGGAGAAGGAGGTGGTGCGGGGTTCGTGGCCGGTCATCGGATTCGTTGCCGGTGACCGGCCGGCCCGTGTGAAGGAGCGCCTTCGTGACCAGCACGATGGATTTGCCGACTCAGCGCGACACCGATAGCCCGACGGCCGCACCGGACACCGACCTCCCCACGACCGACCTCCCCACCAACGAGCTGGGCGGTGCCGTCACCGTCGGCACCGCCCCCGACGGCGACACGTCCTCGACCGAGGTCGAGGAGACCTCGCTCGACGAGCTGTCCGCTACGGACCGCGCGGCGCTGCACGCGCAGTGGGACGCCGAGATCGACACTATCGTCCGGGCCGACCCGGACAAGGTGCTGCTCGCCGAGAACGTGCGCACCGACAACGCCGAAGCCGACGAGGACACCACAGCGAACTTCAAGACTCACGGTGTCAAGACCGCGGTCAACGGCTACCGCGACTACGACACCGGCGCCGTCGTGGTCACCGAAGGGCAGCGCCGCGTCCTCAACGCCCGTGAAGCCGGCTGCCAGGTGCCGGTCTGGATGAAGACCCCGCCGCCGGCTGACGAGCGCAAGGCCACCATTGAGCGGATCGTCAACCAGTTCATCGAGAACGATCCCGCCTTCCGCAGGTCCCTTACGCTGGCGGACACCGCACGGGCTCTGGAGCAGCTCGCCGCGTTCAATCTCAAGCCCGCGGGGATCGCCCGGAAGCTCGCGCTGGGCAGGAAGGGCAAGACCTACGTCGAGAACGTCCTGCGGGCCGGGCAGAGCGAGCTGGCGCTCAAGGCCAGCGAACGCTACGACCTGGATCTGCTGCAGGCCGCGGTCATCGCCGAATTCGATGAAGCCGGTGACACCGACACGGCGAAGGAGCTCATCCTGACCGCGCGTACGGCGCCGAACAACTTCGCCCAGCTCGCCGAGCGCAAGCGCACCGAACGCGCGGACAAGCAGCGGCTCGCGGCCCTGACCGAGGACCTCACCGAGGAACTGACCGCCGCGGGCGTCACGATCTTCGATGCGAGCCTGCCCGGGCACGACGGGGACGCGCGCTCGCTGGACCGGCTGCGCCCCACCCCCGAGGACGAGCCCCACACCGAGCTGACCGCGGAGGATCACGCGTCCTGCCCGGGACACGGCGCCTGGATCGAGACCGATCACCACGACGAGCAGGGCAACCAGATCCCGGTGGCCGTCTATGGCTGCGCCGACTTCCTCGCCCACGGTCACGCCCTCAGCTACGCCCCGGCTGGCCGCGCGGACTTCACCCCCGCGTCCACCAGCGCCGGCACCTCCGTCGACCACGAGTCCTCCGAGGACGAGGATGCAGCCGAGCGGGCCGATGAGGTCGCGGCCGCGCGTGCTGCCCACGCCGCCGCCGAACTCGAGCGCCGGAAGGCGGCGATCATCCGCAAGTGGGTGATCCAGAACAATAAGGACTGGGACGCCTCGCAGGCCACGCGGCGGCAATGGCTGGCCGCGCTGGTGCAGCGCAGCACCGCTCCGAAGGGCGCGCAGCTGTTCCTCGCGCTGCAGAAGGCGCACGGCGGCTACGAGCTGCGGCGCGCGTTCGAGCGCAACCACCCGCTGGCCATGACGCTGTTCGGTCTGCGGGACGGGGCCACGCTCGCCGATCTGACTGCCAAGGTCGCCAAGGCCCCCACGGCGGGGAAGGCCACCCTCTACGACCTGTTCCTCACCCTCTGCGCGATCGAGGCGGACCTTTCCCGCAACACCTGGCGCAGCCCGTGGGGCTCCGCGAAGGCGTACATGGCCGCGATCATCGGCTGGGGCTACCCGGCTTCCGATGTGGAGCGGAAGGTGATCGACCCGGAAACCGAGCAGGAGGTTATCGCCGCGCAGCTCGGCGACCTCGCCACCGACGCCACCAGCGACGGCGGCACGACCGTCGCGGGTGACGAGGCCGGCGGTGCCGAGGCCCCGAACGACGCCGACCACACCGAAGTCGAGGACCCCACCGCCGGGGTCGACGGCATCGACCGCGCGGTCACGGACGACCAGAGCGACACGGCAGCCGACCACGCCGATGGCGACGCCGCGGACGGCACCGCTCCGGAACCGGTCGAGCAGGACACCGAGGTCGAGGCGGAGCTGATCGGCGCCGCGATCTAGCCGCCCGGACCGCCGCCGCACCCGATTCCTCGCCGGGGGCGGGCCCGCTCACTACAGCCGGGCCCGCCCCAGCTTCCCGCCCCGCCCCGTCCTCTCTCGCCTCCCGCCGGGCTCGCCGCGAGCCCCGCGCGTGAACGGAGTTCCTTCGATGCATCCGCACCTTCCTCCGGTCTTCGACACCATCCACCGCACCAGCACCTACGCCGCCGGGCACCACCCCGTCTGGCCGTACGCCCCACTGCCGCCCGGCCCATGCTGGACCCACGCCACCTGCCGGTGCGGCTGGGCCGAAATCGCCGAATCCCACAGCGACGCCCGCGCCCTGGCCCGCCACCACCGCCGCCACGCCGCCGACCACCCCACCTACCTCCCCGGAACGGCGCTGCGCATCGGCGGCCGCACCCACCAGGCCGACGCCACCGGCACCCACGTCTCCCTCGTCGGCACCCGCCACGGCTGGGCCGTCGCCGACGGCATCGGCGATTCCCCGCTCGCCGTGCACGCCGCCGGCAGCGCGGCCGCCACCGCCGCCTACGTCGCCGCCGACCGCGGCGCCGTCGCCGGGCTGCTCACCGCCGCCGGCACCCTCGCGGCCGTCCACGACGGCGACACCGTCATGGTCGTCGCCGCCCCACGCCCGCCCGAGCACGGTGGCGGATGGGACATCGCGTGGGTCGGGGACTGCCGCGCCTACGAATACGACCCCGACGCGGGCGTCCTCACCCAGCTCACCGTCGACCACACCGAAGGACAACACCTACGCGACAGCCTCGCCGAGCACTACCGAGACCGGCCGCAGGACCTCGAACAGCTGGCCGCCCGGCCGGACAACGTCGTCACCAGCTCCGTGGCCACCGCCGACGAGAACACCATCGGCCACATCACCACGACCGGGCCCCGTCGCCGGTTGCTCCTCACCAGCGACGGCGTCCACAAACCCGTGCCGCACGCCTCCCTCGTCCGCGCGTGCCGCACGTTCCGCGCCCCGGCCGCGTGCGCGAACCGGCTGACACTCGCCGCCCGGTACTTCGGCGGCACCGACAACGCCGCCGCCATGGTCATCGATCCCGTCCCAGCCCCGATCGCGGCCGAGCTGGTGCCATGACCACCACGACTACGCCGACGCGGGCGCTCGTCCCCGCCACCAACGGACTGCTGGCAGCCGCGTTGGGCGCCGCCGGGCGCGGATGGCCGGTATTCCCGCTCGCCCCGCGCAGCAAGCGGCCCGCCATTCCCGACTGGCAGCAGCGAGCCACCTGCGATCCCGACCGCATCCGCCGCTGGTGGCGCCGCCACCCGAGACACAACGTCGGCATCGCCTGCGGACCAGCAGGTCTGCTCGTGCTCGACCTCGACGCCGCCCACGGACCGATCCCCCTCCACTGGGTCCGCCGCGGCATCACCCACGGCCGCGACG
The DNA here is from genome assembly GCF_040674975.1 of Amycolatopsis sp. NPDC049688. Lineage (NCBI taxonomy): Bacteria > Bacillati > Actinomycetota > Actinomycetes > Pseudonocardiales > Pseudonocardiaceae > Amycolatopsis > Amycolatopsis sp. NPDC049688. Next base: position 8,617 of record NZ_JBFANY010000001.1, on the reverse strand, counting down.
TCCTCGCCCTGCTCGCCCAGCAGGCCGGCGAACCCGACCCGGTGGACACGTTCACCGTCGCGACCCCACGCGGCGGCGAACACCGGTTCTTCTCCCGGCCGTCCGGATCGCGGCTGCGCAGCACCGTCGGCGCCCGCGGCCGCGGGCTCGGCTGGCACGTCGACACCCGCGGCCCCGGCGCGCTCGTCACGGCCCCGGGGTCTCTCGCCGTCGTCCACGGCGTGCCGGTGCCCTATGCCATCACTTGGGACCTCCCGGTGGCGGTCCTGCCCGCCTGGCTCGTCACCGCCCTCACCCCGCCACCGGCACCCCCGCCAGCTGCGCATCCGCCACCACCGCCGCTGCCGGCGACCAGCCGCCGGGTCAGCGCCTACGTCCAGGCCGCCGTCACCGCGGAGTGCCGCAACGTCGCCACCGCCACCGAAGGCCATCGCCATATCACCGTCTACGCCGCCGCCGCGGCACTCGGCGAACTGCACGGCAACGGCTGGATCAGCGCCGCCGCGATCACCCACCACCTCACCAACGCCGCCCGCCACCACCTCGGCGTCGCCGACTTCGACGACCGCGAACTGGCCACCACCATCCGCGACGGCATCGCCGCCGGCCGCGAACACCCCCGCATCCTCACCGACCGCCCGGCACCCCGACTGCAGCTCGCCATCCGCTGAGAAGGAGACCCGCCATGCCCGAAACCGCGCCATCGGATCCCGCCGCCTCCGGCACACAGGAGCTGGTCTGGCTCTGGCAGCGGCAACCGGACAGCACCGACCTGGAAAAGGCTCTCATCCCCGCCCACCTGATCCCGGCGGGCTGGCTGCCCATGCTCCAGCACCGCTACACCGAAGGCGACCGCATCGACTTCACCTGGGACGGGGTGCAACAGCCGGGCACGGTCGTACAGGACCAGGGCATGTGCGTAGCCATCGCCGGCGAACGCCCCGGCTCAGGGTTCACCATTTACAAGACCGACGTCCGCCCACACGACGGCGAACCCGCCGCACCGGTCGACCCGGTCATCGTCTCGGCGATCACCCCGCATCCCCACCCTGTCATCCGCGGGGAAGGCCACACCGCGACCGCCTACTGGAACCTCGGCCGCCCAACCTCCCACGGCTGGCTGCCCCGGGCGCGCCTGCACATCGCCTTCCAGCCCGACATCGGGTTCACCGCCACGCTGTCCAGCGTCGAAGAACACGACCAGGCCGGCGAGCACCGCGAGCGCCAGCGGCCTCTCGACCCGGTCGTCGTCCATCACCACCCGGCAAGCCGTCCCAGCCACCACGCCGTCCGCAGCTGCCTGCGCGACGCCATCGGCATCGTCATTTCCGAGGCTCGGCAACGGCAACCAGTGGTCTGCGCCCACTTCGTGCCGATCCCGGACGTGCCGCACGAGAAGTAGCCAGCTGCCGACCTCGCCGGGACGCCGCGCGGCGCACCCGGTCACCAGAAAAGCACGGCGCGGCCCGGACCTTGCCAGAACGCCGATCTACTGTCCGGCGGTGGCCGGCCCGGGCCGCGCCGTGCTCGCGAGGCCCCGTTCACCACCGGCGGGCCCCGCCCGCCGGTGACCGACCGTTCACGGAGGTGCACATGACGGAGCCGACGATCCACGTTCCCGAGGGATACCGCCAAACCCACCTGCGCGGGCTGTGGGCTCTCGCCCGCTGCCGCGACTGCGGCGGCAACGGCGAATTCCTGGTCAGCGACCGCGACGACCCCATCGAGCCGTGGGACTCCGACGAGCCCGAACCGTGGTACCCGCAGCCCTGCGACTGTCTCTGGGCACCGCCGCCGCACGAGCTACGCGCGTTCGACGCGGCACAAATCCGCCTGTGGCGACATCGGGAGCGAATGCGCGAGGTCTTCGACGCGATCGGCCCGCGCCAGGTCGGCGGCACCTACTGGGACGGGTACTGGCATCGCCGGTACCTCGTCGAGACCGTCACCATCCGATTCCGCGACGGCGACCTGACCGAACCGGACTGGTCGATCACGATCCGCTGGGACAACTCGCAGCGCAACACCCACCGCACACCGTGGAATCCGCGCTACGACAGCACAACTCCACCAGCGCGGTCGCCCGGCGAGGCTCCCGCACCGCCGGAACTGCGCTACCCCGCCACGGTCTCCTGCCGGCTGTGCCGCTCTCGGTTTGCGCTCGTCCGCACCGTCCACCACGCATTCTGCGCCCACTGAAAGGAAATTCCGATGTCCGCACCTTCTCTGCCCGACGTTCTCCGCCGCGCCGCCGGGGCCGCTTCCTCTCGCCGGTCGGTGGACGCTAAAGCTGACGACGGGCTCGGGGCCCTGCGCCGACGCGACGAACCCGTCCGCTGGCACGGCCGCAACGAGATGACCCGCGAGTACGTCCACCCGGGCCGCACCGTGATCGAGGTACCGAACTGGCCCTGGCCGATCGGGCGCCCGGAGGACTACGACGACCAGACGTGCCCCGGGCTCTGGTTCAACGCCACCGGCACCCCACAGCCCGACCCGGCAGACCGCAGCGCGCCTGAGGGTGTCGCGCTGCTGTGCTGCCGATGCGGCCTGGACTGCACCTGACACCCGCGAACCAAACACCCTCACGTCCACTTCAGATAGAGGCAGGTGACCCGATGCCGGACAACATTGAGCCGCACGGCCTCCCCGCCGCCGTTCTCCGCGTCGACGAAGGACTGGTGTGCGGTGACGAGCAGCCCTACTTCCCCGCGCAACTGGGCGAGCCCCAGTTCGCGGCCGACGGTGAAGACGGCCGCCGCTACTACTCCGTGACACTGCGGTTTCGTCGTGTCGTCACCGAGTGGATCGCCATCATCGTCGAAGCCACCTCCGACCATCTGCGCTTCCGCTGGGACGGTGACGACCTGATCGTCACCGATGACGACGGACTCCGCGACGACACCGATCCGGCAAGCGGTCCCGCCGTCGAGCGCCTCCGGCCCGACGCGGACGGCCGGTACGTCTTCCCGACCTGGCTGTGGCACGTACCCGACGTTGACCTCGATCGCCTCGACGAGGACACCTGTGAGGCGTTGGCCCTCCTGTCACACGACGATCCGATCCACGTCGACACCGTGATCCGTTACGTCACCGAAAACACCTACCCCGCAATCGATCCGCAGATGCTCTGGGACATCCGCGCCCGGCACCGGACGCTCGCGGGTTCGCCCACAGCACCCGCCGACACCGCCGAGTCCGAGGAGACCCACGATGAGTAGCGACTACGCCGGTATCCCCGCAGGATGCGACGTCACGCTGGCACGCCCGGGCGACGAGGCCGGCGTCGAACTGCTCGCCGACGGTGACTTCGCTCTCGTCCTGACCGATGATCGCAACGTCACGGTGGTCACCGTTGAGGGCAACCGGGCCGAACTGCTCGACTTCGTGCGCCGGACCCAGCAGGCGCTGGAAGAAGAGGTCGGCCTCACCTCCCCGCCGCCCGCCGACTGACCGTAGCCGCGCTCAGGCACTCCGGCCGGTGCGGACGACCGCCGCCAGCACAGCACACCCGAGCCCTCGGGCGCCGACTCCCGCGCCACGTCACGCGAGCTGACCGGCGCCCGAGGACCACGGGTGCGCTCACCGAGGTCGGGTTCACCGCACCTGACCCGGAGGCACGCCATGACCTCGACCACCGCCCAGAGCACGCCGTCCGACTACACCGAAGCCGCCTACGCCCGGGCGTGCCGGTTGATCGAAACCGAACTCGGCGGCCGCCGGCTCGCGCCGGAACCCCGAACCTGGCTCGAGGACCTCGCTCGCGCCCGGCGGCACAAGACCGCGTTCATCACCGCAGTCTGCAATACCTGCTTCCCCTCCGGTGTCGTGGAAGCCTGCCGGGTCGTCGAAGCCGTCTACCCCTACCTCGATCCCGACGGGCTCTGCACCGACGCCGCGCTCACCGCCGCCTGGAACATCCTCGAACCCGACGCCGGCACCTGGCCCGAGGATCTGCAGGACGAGCGGCGCTGCTTCACCGACAAGTGCGTGACCCGCGCGCTCGCCGAGGCGAACACGGCGGTGGCCGACCATGCCTGAGGACCGGTTGTGGTTCACCGCATACGACTGGAGCCGCTCCTACGTGCTGCCCGAGTCGGTCGCCTGCAACATCCCCCGCCGCGGCAGCCTCGACGGCTACGGCGCCTGGAACCTCGCGCGCGGTGTGCTCGTCGAGCTGTGCCACGCGCTGCCCGCGACGCCGGTCTCGCTGCTCTACGACGAGCCTGTGCAGCGCCGCGACTGGATGCGTATCGCGATCCGGATCACCGCGCACGCCCGGCGTGCCGACGGGCAGGACGTGCGCGTGATCTATCGCAGCGAACGGACCGACGCCGAACCCTGGCCGGAGTTTTGGAGCGTCGCGGTCAACGGATTCATCCCTGCCTTCGGCCGGAACGTCCGACGGCCGTCACCGCCGTGGATCGCCCACATCGCCGTGCAAACGCTGCGCACTGAACTCGGCCGGTGACCTCTGGTCTCCAGTCGTCTGCGCCCTTGTTCCTTGCCGGGAAGGCGCTCGTGCGGGGGACATCCGCCGTCGATTCACCGGCGACGTCGCCGACCTACCAGCGACCGATCGGGCCACCGGCCGCCGGCACGTTCCTCTCATCCGCACCATTCGTCCACTGTAGTCAGCGAGGTTCCCTGATGCCCGAGCCGATTTCCTTGACCGACGAGGATCTCCTGGCCGCCATTCCCGCCCTGATCGGGTTCGTCCCCACCGACTCGCTCGTGATCGTCGCCGCCGTCGTACACACCGACGGCACCGTCCGCCTGGGCCGCACCACCCGATTCAATCTCGACCTGGCCATGCGGCTGCCCCGCGCGGTCGTGACGGAACTCAGCCGCGCGCTGGGCGACCAGCCGGTCCAGCGCCTCATCGGCACCGTCGTCCACGACAACACCAGTGGCAACAACGATCTGCCCTACCGGGCTCAACTGCACGAACTCACCCACCGGCTGCACGAGGCCGGATTCACCAACATCGAGCTCCTGCACGTGCCGGCCTTCACCGCCGGCGCTCCCTGGTCGTGCTACGACGTCGCCGACCACACCGGCACCCTGCCCGACCCCGCCATCTCCCCGCTCACCACCGACCGCGTACTCCACGGCGACCGTGTCTACGGCAACCGCGACGCCTTCCTCGCTCAATTCGTTCCCGCGCCCGCCGACGTCCGCGACAGCATCGCCACTCTGGCCGACCCGATCGCCGAGGACGTCCAGGCCGAAGAACTCGCCGGTGACTTCCCGCGGCTGCGCCGGCGCCTGCAGCTGATCGACGATGCGGTCACCGCCGCCACCCACGGCCGGCTCCCCACCGACCACCACGAGATCGCGGAACTAATCGCTGCCCTGTCCAGCTTTCTCCTGCGCGACATCCACCTCATCCAGGACACCGAACGGCGATGCGGGGCAGCCCAGGCACTGTGGCTGCACCTGTGGCGACACGCCTGCGACCGATACGCGCCCACGATGACCGCACTGACCGCCGTCACCGCATTCCTGCGTAAGGACAGCGTCGTCGCCGGGCTCATCATCCAGCGCGGTCCGCATCCTACGAAGCTCACCCGGCTGGTACACCGCTGGATGCGCGAGAGTGTCGACTTCGCCTCTCTGCACGCCGACATCGCGGACGTTGCACAGCAGTTGCGAGCGACTCTCACCACGTCCACCGAAAGCTGACAACTCTCGCACCGTCGACGGGTTCATCCCAGCCTCCCGCCACGCGGACGCTGCACGCCGAACTCGGCCGCCGGTCTCCCCGACCCGGCTCTCACCCGGCAGTCCGTGCTCGCTCTTCGCTGAAAGGACGATCGTCGATGCCGCTCACTCTCGCCAGCACCAGCGTCGTAGTCGCCAGCATCCCGGCGCTGATCGGCTTCACTCCCGAGAACTCTCTCGTGCTGATCGCCACGCTCACCAACGACGACGGGTCGGCCGGTACCGGCCCGCTCACCCGAATCGACCTCACCCACCTCACCCGCCACGCCGACGACTGCGTGCAGCTGTTCAGCCGGCAATGCGGTGAGCTGGCCGTCTCCTGCGTGACCGGCGTCGTCGTCCGCGCCGACGACGAGGACACCGCCGACGACGGCGCGCTGCCGCCGCGCGCCGACGTCGACAGCGTTATCGCGCAGCTGGCCGAGCGCGGATTCGTCGACGTCGACGTCGTGTCCGTGCCGGCCATCGCCGAAGGCGCGCGCTGGCGTTCCTACCGCGACACCGGCCGCACCGGTGTCCTGCCTGACCCCGCATCCACCGCTGCCGCGGCCGCCGCCATCGCCGCCGGACACACCATCGCCGCCTCCCGCGACGACCTCGCGGCGCGCTTCACCCCAGCACCCGGAAACCTCCGCGCCTGTCTTCAGCCCCACATCGCCGACGCCGTCGAACATGCCGTCATCGACCAGGACTCGAACCTCGCCGCACACCGCCGTCTGGCCCGCGCCGACGCCGCGATCCGCGCGGCCTGCCACGGCGAGCTACCCGCCGACGATGCCGCCATCGCCGATCTCGCCGCAACCTTCGCCACGCTGCTGTTCCGCGACGCCCTGCTCGCCGTCCCCGACGAGACCGCGCGCCTGGCCGCCGAGAACCTGCTCCTGCACCTGTGGCGCCACACCGACGAGCCCATCGCCAGTCAGCTCGCCACCGTCCTCGGCATACACGCCTACCTGCGTGGCGACGGAGCCGGTGCCCGGATCGCGCTCGCGAACGCCGACCCCGAACAACCCCTGGCGGACCTGCTCTCACACCTGCTCGGCCACGCAGTGGCGCCGTCAAAGATCTACGACCTGGTCCAGAACGGCAGCGCCGATGCTCGCCGCACGCTGCTGAGCGAACCCGTGCCCGACCAGGCGTGACGCTCACCCCTCCTCACCGTTCGCGCTGGGGGGCCGGAGCCGTTGGGTGCGAGGGCATCGACCCGTGGCCAACGGCCCGCCACGGGCGAAGGGGCGTGGTGGGTGGTGGCGTGACGGTGGGTCGGTGTCACCGGCGGTGGCCTCGCCCGGCTCGCCGGGTCGTGGATCGCCCGAAGGTAAGCACACCCCGGCCGGGGGCAGTGCGTCCCCGAAGCCCGGCCCGATCCGCCCGGGTGAACCAGCCCCTCACCCAGACGAGCTCCGATGCCGGTCGCGCGCGAGCTGGTTCACGCGCGGGCGGATGAGCCAGGCCGGGGACGTCGCCTGACGGCGACCCCCGGCCGCCGCGTGCTCAGGCTGCGCCGCGTTCCACACCCCAACGAGCACCAGGGAGACACACCATGGCCGGCGACACCACCCTCACCATCATCGGCAACCTCACCGACGACCCGACCAGCCGCTTCTTCGACAGCGGCTCCTTCGTCACCAACTTCACCGTCGCCTCCACCCCGCGCAAGCTCAACCGCGCCACCGGCGAATGGGACGACGGCGACGCGCTGTTCCTGCGCTGCAACGCCTGGGGCCGGCTCGGCGAGAACATCGTCAACAGTCTCCGCAAGGGCCACCGCGTCATGGTCCAGGGCCGGCTGCAGCAGCGCAGCTACACCACCAAGGACGATGAGAAGCGCACCGTCCTGGAACTCAACGTCGACGAGATCGGCCCGTCGCTGCGCTACGCCACCGCCGAGGTCACCAAGAGCACCCAGGCCACCCAGGCCAAGGTGAACCGGGACCTGGTCACCAGCACCCGCACCGCCCCGGCCGAGGACCCGTGGAGCGCCGACGCCGGCCGCGACCTGGTCGGCGTGACCGCCGGCGGCTTCAGCGACGAGCCGCCGTTCTGATGAGACCCGGTGTCCGGCCGGACCTTCCCCTCCGGCCGGGCACCACCCCAAAGGCCGGGGCCAGCCTGACGGCTGGCCCCGGCCTTTCCCATGTCACACCACCGCACCCGGGAGGTCACTATGCCCGCCGCTCTCAACACCACGCCGTCCGCCCGATCCGATGCGCCGACGAAACGCCGTGTCGCGCGCGAGCGGATACTGCGTGCCTTGGCCCGGAAATCACCCTTCAGAGTAGGAGAATCGCCTTACGCTCGAAACATGAGCAATCGTTACGGCGTCACGATCCCCGGGCTCGTCCTCGCCGGAGGAACCGGCTTCTACCTCGGCATCCAGCCCTTCGGCTACATCGGACTCCTCGTCACACCCTTCACCGACCCAGCCGGCCTGCTTGCCCTCCCCGGCGCCGTGATGTTCGGTGCGCTCCTCGGCTGCGTCGTCGCCTACCTCAGCCGCAACCGCATCAAGCCGAAACTCGCCCACCGCTACCGCCGCGGCACCATCCTCGGCGCCGTCACGCTGCCCGGCTACCTGTTCATCGGGCACTTCCCCGGCGCAACCGAAGGCGGCACCGCCAGCCAGTGGGCGTCCGGGATCGCGTTCTGCTGCGGCATCACCGCGATGATCGTCTACTACCAGCGCCGCAAGCGCGCCACCTTGGCCCGCCGAGCCCGGCGTCTCGCCCAGCAGCAGGCCAACCAGCCGACCGCGACGCGCTGACCTGCCGACACACACGAGGGGCGGGGGGGGGGGGGGGGGGCGGCGGGGGCGGGCGCCCGGGCCCCCCCCCCCCCCCCCAACCAGAACGATCCGAAAAACCCCCACAACAAAGAATCGAGACAGCGCCCG